>CAWFPR010000005.1:0-827515 GCA_963817635.1 uncultured Acidobacteriota bacterium
GACACGCAGGTCATCATCACGACGGGCGGCACCGGCATCACCTCGCGCGACAGCACCTTCGAGGCGATCTCGTCGCTGATCGAAAAACGGCTCGACGGCTTCGGTGAACTGTTCAGGATGCTCAGCTACGCCGAGATCGGCTCGGCCGCGATGCTGAGCCGCGCGTGCGCCGGCACGGTCGGCCGCACGATCGTCTTTTCCCTTCCAGGCTCCGAGCACGCCGTGCGTCTCGCGATGACAAAGCTCATCCTTCCGGAAGTCGGACACGTCGTCCGCGAGCTCGGCCGATGACAACGATGCGGCCGATCCGGAGACGATCCCGTTCGACGAGGCGACGGTGCTCGTGCTGGAGCTGGCGACGCCAATCGCGCGGACCGAACGGGCCTCGATCCGCGACGCGAACGGCCGTGTGCTCGCCGAGGCCGCCACCTCGTCCTGCGATGTCCCGCCCTTCGACCGCGCCGCCATGGACGGCTATGCCGTCGTCGCCGAGGACACCTTCGGCGCGGGCCGCTACGACCCGAAGATCCTGCGATGCGTCGAGAAGGTCTACACCGGCCAGGTGCCGGTGCGCGGGGTGGGCACCGGAGAGTGCACCGAGATCGCGACCGGGGCGCCAATGCCGGCAGGGGCCAACGCGGTCGTCATGGTCGAAGAGACCGAGAAGTGCGACGACGGAAGCGTGCGTGTGTTCACGCCGGTGTATCCGCGGCAGAACGTCGGACGCCGCGCCGGCGACATTGCGGCGGGCCAGCCGCTGCTCGCGGCGGGCACGGTACTCAACCCGGGACGGATCGGCGCGCTCGCGGCAACGGGCGTGCTCGATGTCAGCCTGTTCGCCAGGCCGCGCGTTGCGATCCTCTCGACCGGCAACGAGGTCGTCGATCCCGGCCGGCCGCTCGGCCCCGGACAGATCTACGACATCAACCAGTTCACGCTCTCCGCCATCATCACGGCGCACGGCGGCATCGCGGTCACCGGCATGACGGCGCCCGACAGCCTGCCCGAGCTGAAGGCGGCGATCGAGACAGCCGCAGCGGAAGACATCGTCGTCTTCTCCGGTGGCAGCTCGGTGGGCGAACGCGACCTGATCATGGACGCGCTGAAGGAGGTCGGCGAGGTGATCTTCCACGGGATCGCCGTGAAGCCAGGCAAGCCAACCGTGTTCGGCAGGATCGGCGCGAAGCCGGTGCTCGGGATGCCCGGGTATCCGACATCGTGCCTCTCGAACGCCTACATGCTGCTCGTCCCGCTGCTCCGTCGGATGGCGCGCCTGCCGGCCTATCGACCGACGATCGTCCGGCTGCCGCTCTCGCGCCGCGTCGTCTCGACCACGGGCCGCCACCAGTTCTACACCGTGCGCATCGAGGACGGCAGCGCGACGCCCGCATTCAAGGCGTCGGGCGACATCACGAGCATGGCGCACGCCGACGGCTACATCGAAATCCCCGCGCAGACGGACATCGTCGAAGCGGGCGAGATGGTGGATGTGAAGCTGTTCTGAGGCTAGGGCTCAGGGGGCTTAAGGCTAGGGCTAGGCTGCGGGGGGGCGACCGCGCGACGTTCACTCAGCCTCTTCGACGGACTGAGAACATGCATACATCAGGGCTCACGACGGCGCCGGATTTCACGCTGCCCACGCAGAAGGGGGAGCCGCGGTCGCTCGCGCAGTTTCTCGAGAAAGGCCCGGTGCTGCTCGCGTTCCATCGCGGCACCTGGTGACCGAATTGCAAACGCCGGTTCGGTGAACTGGCACACAACTCCCCGACATACGAGGCGCGCGGCGTGCAGGTCGTCGCGGTCGTCGCGCAGTCGTCCGAAAAGGTGCGGCGCTACGTCGAGGACACCGGGCTGCCGTTCAACATCCTGATCGACGAATCGCGCGAGGTGCTGAAGGCGTACGGCGTGTGGCACCACGTCGGCTTCGACGCGTGGAACATCGCGCGGCCGGCGGTGTTCCTGATCGATCGGGAAGGGCGGATCCGTTATTCGTTTATCGCGGATCGGCAGGATCAATTCCCGTCGGGCGCACGAGCGCGATCGACGCGCTCGGCGACGGCCCTGATCCGCTGCGCTGCCGGACAGGGTCGATCCGCCAGTCGCGCACGCGAAGCCCCGCGACTGACACGCGCAGCCCGACTGACGATGCGAAGCCCCCGACGAGACCATGCGAAGCCCGCGACTTTTACGATCCGATGACTATCCCCCGTACGAGCATGTTGTTCGTTTCGCTCGATTCGACGACGGAGCCTCCCGCATCCGCCACCGCGATGATGTAGTACACCCCCGAGATGCCTGCCGGCAGTGTGAGGCTGGTCGAACCGGTGTCAGTCGCACCCGGGCCCACGGCCGCCAACGGCCGTGCTTCGGGCAGCAGGATGTCGCTCGAGTCCAGCAGGCCGTTCGAGGACAGGTAGAAGCGCGTGGTAGACGGGCCTGCCGTATCGGCCCCGACGTTCCGGACCGTGTCCGTCACGGTGATTGAGGTTCCCGCGGTGCCGCTGAACGGCGCCGAGAGCGCGGACACCGTCAGGTCGGGACCCGCGACGACCGTCGTGAACCGGCTGTTGTTCGTTTCGTAGGTCTCCGCGACGACGTTCGCGTCGTCGGCCATCGCGAAGAGGTACCAGGTGCCTGGCGTCAGGGGCGGCAGTGTGACGTCCGTCGATCCTGCACTGGAGGCGCCAGCGGCAAGCGCCGGCACGGCGCGAACCTGCGCGAGCCGGACGTCGCCCGCGTCAACGAGATAGTTCGACGAAACGTAGAACGCGGTCGTGGACGGCCCGACCGCCCCCTCGCCGTTGTTCTTCGTCGTGTCGGACACGACGATTGTCGATCGACCCGCCACTCTCGGCGGTGCCGTGAGCCCGCTCACGAGTAGATCGCCGCCGACGCGGACGAAGGCGTATTTCGTGTTGTTCGTCTCGGTGTGCTCGGCGACCGCGTTTCCGTCGTCCGCGCTGGCAAACAGATAGTAGTAGCCCGCGACTGTGCCCGCGGGAATCGTCACCATCGTTGTCGCCGACGACGAGGCCCCCTCGGCGAGAGCCGGAACGGTGTGCCCCTGGAGCGGAGTGTCGCTCGCGTCGAGGAGGTAGTTGGCCGACAGATAGAGTCGCGTGAACGACGCTCCGGAGGGACCGCCGCCCGCGTTGGTGGTGGACTCGGTCACGGCGAAGGGCGTGCCCGCGCCAACGGCTGCCGGAGTCGTTATCGCGCCTACCACGAGGTCGGGCCCGATCCGTGTACCCAGGGCTCGGGTGTTGTTGATCTCGGACGTTTCGAGAATCGATCCGGGACCATCCGCTTTGGCAAACACGACGTAGGGGCCGGGTGTGAGGTCAGCTGGAAGCGTCAGCGTCGCGGACGCCGTGCTCGTCGCGCCCGCCGCAAGCGCCGGGACCGCGCGCGTGCCGAGCGGGGTGTCCTGCGCATCCAGGAGGTAGTTCGACGACAGGTAGTACAACGTGGTGGACGGACCGACTCCGTCGGTGCCTTGGTTCGAGGTCGTGTCGGTCACGGCGAACGTCTTCCCCGCGCCCGCGGTGGCTGGCACGACGAGCGACGTGACAGTGAGGTCCACCGACAGGTCGTCGCTCACGATCGTCACCGTCGCGGACGCCGGCGTGCCCGGAACATAGCCCGACGCCGGCGTCACGGTCAGCAGCACCGTCTCGTCCGGCTCGATCGCCGTGTCATCGATTGGCACGATCGTGACGGTCGCCGTTGCGGCGCCCGCCGGAATCGTGACGGTGCCCGGGAGGGCCACGTAGTCAGTTCCGCCGGCAGCCGTGCCGCCGAGCGAGTACGTGACAGTGAGCGCGGTGTCCTCGGCCGCGGCGCGAGCGATCGTGAAGACGCCGCTCTCGGGACCGGCCTCGCGGGCCGTGGGCGTGGTGGCGGCGACCGTCACGGCCGGCGCCGGCTGCGTAGTGGCGTCGGCGACGTTGGAATAGTCAGAATTGCCGCCGGTGTTGAACGCGCGAACGCGGTAGCTGTACGTCGTGCCTGGCTGCACGAGCGTATCCGAATACACGGCCACGCCGGGACCGGCCTGGCCGGCCAGGGCGAACGCGGTGCACGCGGCGCTGGATCCCGTGCAGCGCTCGATGCTGAACCCCGATTCGTTGCTCGATCGATCGGTCCACGCGAGGTTGATCCGGGCGGAAGACGACGATGATGCCGTCAATGCTGAAGGGGCGTCGGGAGGCGGAACGGCCGGACCGCACCCCGGCAGGTGAAACGCTCCGATCCGGGTCTGCACCCCGCCGAACTGGTCACCGCGAAATACTCCGCCGTCGCCCAGAAGGTGCATCCGTCGATTGGATCGACGCTGAGCATGCTGTAGTCGCCCCAGCGGCTTGCTGTGTGCGTCTGCGATCCCGAACCCACGATCAGATCGTTTTCCCCTGCGCCAGCACGCCCGGTGGATCGGTCGCCAGACGCGCGGCGTACCGGATTGACGGCGCAAGCGTCGAGCCGGACACGTTGTAGGCGACGGCGAGATTGCCCGCGCCGTCCATCGCGGCGCTCGCCATCCAGCGGTGGAACCCGTCGGGCGCGTAGGTGCCCTGCTGCTGCACGACCGGCGTCCCGCCGGGATCGCGGAGCTGTACCAGCGCACACCCGCGTGGTCGCTCCCGTCCACGTCAACGGTGTGGTTCACTACGAGGCTTTCGTGCGTCCCGAAGTTGCGGTACTGCAGGCGATACATCAGCCGATCGGCCAGCGCGTCCAGCCTGGCGGTCGTGCCGGGCTGCGGGATGCACGCACGCGCCGCGTTGCAGAGATTCGAGTCGAAGGCGGCGACGGGCACCTCGAACGGCCCCGTGAACGTCGAGGCGGGCGGGTTCGCCCAGTCGGCATGAAAGCGCCACAGCTCGAGCTGATCGCGCGGATAGCCGAACGCGTCGTCGTCCATCTGGACGTAGTAGTTCGGCGAGCCTGCCGGGGGCGGCGGACCGTCGAGATCGGACGGCAGCATCCCGCCAAGCGTGAGATCGACGCCGGCGAGATCGAAGTAGATCATGCTGGCCGGACGCCCGGCGAGCATGGCGTCACGGTCGAACGCGGCCACGCCCTGCCCGGCGAACCGCAGGCTGAACGGCGTGAACTGGTTGATCGCCATGTAGTAGCCGTCAGGCCACACCCCGAACTTCGGATAGTCGTTCAGTTTCGAGAACTGGTACTCGATAGCGGTAGTAGGCGCCGGTGGGATCGGGTGTCTGCGAGACCGCGATGCACTGGTAGAACGGCGCGAACAGGATCCCGAACAGGTTGTTCGGTATGGCGAGCTGGCTGAGGAGCCAGCGGTCGGCGAGGTGGTCGTAGAGCACGATCGGATCGCCGTCGTTCTGCGTTTCGCACGGCCCGCCGAAGCCGGCCCAGATCGTGCTCCCGGCCGCGGGGCCATAGATCAGCGAACCGGATCGGCTGTAGACGGCCAGCGTCTTGTTCACCCACTGCACGTAGTGGTTCGGCCCGATGTCGCCGTTCGTGTCCGGCGGGAGCACGCCGTCCACGTTGTTGACCCCTTCGAAATTGAGGAACGGGCTCGGGACGAACGCCGATGGCGCCGACGTCTGCAGCGCGGGATCCGGCTGGCGAACCCGCTGTTGTCTCGGGCCGCGGAGCAGCAGAGGCTCATGAGGCTCGCGCTCGACGGCCAGCTGCCGCGGCGGAATGTCCCGCAGCGCCGGCGAGACGTCGTGACGCCCGCTGGCCAGCAGGAAAGGCGCGGACACCACGCGCTGATGAGCGACTACGGAAGCCTGCGCGGCAAGCGTCGGGCGGGAAGGTGGATCCTGCTGGCCGGCGGGTGCGGCTGGCCACACAGCCAGCGCCGCCGCCAGGAACGGAAGGGCGCGGGTTCGCCACGTCATGATGCGGTCCTCCGCCCGGGGAGCGGATTCCCCGGTGCGAACTGCGGGCCAGCATCCGGCGACGGGAAATCAACAGGTTGCGGCGAGGGTGATTACGATTCCGGGGCGGCGGCGACGATTCCTGGATGAAACGTGGCGGGCGGGAGCAGGCGTGACGCGGCCCGTCCGGCGGCCCGCCGACGCGCCAGCTCCCGTATCCGGATGGCTACTTGAGGCGCTTCGCCACCGCGTCCCAGTTCACGACATTCCACCACGCGGCCACGTAGTCGGGCCGGCGGTTCTGGTACTTCAGGTAGTAGGCGTGCTCCCACACGTCGAGGCCCAGGATCGGCTTCTTGCCTTCCATCAGCGGGCTGTCCTGGTTCGCGGTGCTCTCGATCGCGAGCTTGCCGCCCGCGTCGAGGAGCCACGCCCAGCCGCTGCCGAAGCGGCCGCCGGCGGCCTTGGCGAACTGCTCCTTGAAGCTGTCGAAGCTGCCGAACGACGACTTGATCGCGTCGCCGACCGCGCCCGACGGCGCGCCGCCCTTGCCCGGCCCCATGATCTCCCAGAACATCGTGTGGTTCACGTGCCCGCCGCCGTTGTTGCGGACCGCGGTGCGGATGTCCTCGGGGACGCTGTTGACGGCGCGAACCAGATCCTCGGCGCTCTTCTGCTGGAGCTCGGGATGCTTCTCCAGCGCGGCGTTCAGGTTGTTCACGTAGGCGGCGTGGTGCTTGTCGTGGTGGATCCGCATCGTCTGTTCGTCGATGTGCGGCTCCAGGGCGGCGTAGTCGTACGGAAGCGGCGGAACTGCGTAAGCCATTTTTGCTGTCTCCTTCTTCGCTGCGTCATGTCAGGAGGCCGGAAGCCCAGAGCCGGGCGATCCGCCGCCGGCTAGCTCCTGATGTCAAGCATTCGATCGAGCGCCAGGCGCGCGGCGCGCTTCTGGTCGTCTGGAACGATGATCTGGTTGTGGATCTCGCCGTTGACGAGCCCCTCGAGGATCCACAGAAGATGATTGGGCGACACGCGGAACATCGTCGAACACAGGCAGCCGAACGGATCGAGCGTGACGATGTGCCTGTCCGGGAAATTCGTGCGTGAGCCGGTTGACGAGGTGCACTTCGGTCGCGATCGCCCACGGCGTGCCGGCGGGACTGTCGCGCACCGTGTTGATGATGTAGTCGGTCGATCCGCTCTCGTCGGCCGCCTGGACGACGTCGAAGGTGCACTCGGGATGGGCGACCACGCGGCCGCCAGGGTGCTTCTGACGGAACGCCTCGATCTGCGGCACGGTGAAGCGCGTGTGGACCGAACAGTGCCCCTTCCAGAGAATCAGCCGCGCGTGCGCGACATCCTCCGGCTTCAGGCCGCCCCAGGTCTCCTCCGGATCCCAGACGACCATCTCGTCGAGCGGCACGCCCATCCGGTAAGCCGTGTTGCGCCCCAGGTGCTGATCGGGAAGCATCAGCAGTCTCGCGCCGCGCTCCCAGGCCCAGGCCATGACGGCGGCGGCATTCGTCGACGTGCAGACGATCCCGCCGTGGTCGCCGACGAAGGCTTTGATTGCGGCCGACGAGTTGATGTAGGTGACCGGAATCACGCCCTGACGCCCCTCGTCCAGCGGGTCCGGTCGGGATGCCCATCTCGCCCAGTTCGCGCCAGCACATCTCGAGCTGATCGGGCGCGGCCATGTCGGCCATGGAACATCCCGCCGCGAGGTCGGGGAGGATCACCTTCTGGTGCGGCGCGCGAAGGATGTCGGCGCTCTCCGCCATGAAGTGCACGCCGCAGAACACGATGAACTCGGCGGTCGTGCGGCTCGCCGCAGCGCGCGAGAGGCGCAGCGAGTCGCCAGTGAAATCGGCGAACCTGATGACCTCGTCGCGCTGATAGTGATGCCCGAGAATGACGACGCGCTCGCCGAGCGTGGCCTTCGCGGCGGCAATCCGCGCGTCCATCTCGTCGTCCGACAGACGAAGATAGCGCTCCGGGAGCGGCTGCCGCTCTCCGATGCTCGCGTTCTCGACGTCGGTCAGGAGGTGAATATCCATCTCTGTTGGGGCGGCAATTCGTCAAGGGCGGCTCACGAGCCGCCCCTACACGTATTGTACTTCTGGGGAGTCGGCGCCGGTGATCACGTTGTAGAGGGTGTCGCGTTCGATGGGATCGCGGCCCGCGGCACGGATGAGGCGGCGGATGGCCGAGGTCGTCATCGCCTCCGGCGTGCGCGCTCCGGCCATGTGGTAGATCCTCTCTTCCTGCACCGTTCCGTCGAGGTCATCCACGCCGAACCACAACGCGATTTGCGCCACCTCGACACCGGTCGCAATCCAGAACGCCTTCACGTGGGGGATGTTGTCGAGCATGAGCCGCGAGACGGCGTGCACGCGCAGCGTCTCGGCGGCGCTCGGCGCCGGCAGCTTGCGCATCTGGTTGTTGTCCGGGTGAAACGCGAGCGGGATGAATGCCTGGAGGCCGCCCGTTTCGTCCTGCAGCGCGCGCGTGCGCAGCATGTGATCGACGCGCTCCGCCGCCGTCTCGATGTGGCCGTACAGCATCGTCACGTTCGTGCGCATGCCGAGCCGGTGGGCGGTGCGGTGGATTTCGAGATAGCGTTCGGTTCCGCACTTGTCGTGACAGATCTTGCGCCGGACCCGTTCGGCGAAGATCTCCGCGCCGCCGCCGGGCAGCGAATCGAGCCCCGCGGCCTGCAACTCCCGCAGGACCTGTTCATCGGTCTTCCCATACAGATCGGCGAAGAACGCAATCTCCACCGCCGTGAAGCACTTGAGGTGAATGCCCGGACGGATCTGCTTCAGCCCGCTCAGCAGGTCCAGGTAGTACTCGAACGGCAGATCGGGGTGCAGCCCGTTGACGACGTGCACTTCGGTGATTGGCTGGCTGGCGCGCTGCCGCAGCTTGTCGAACACCTGCTCGAGCGTCATCGTGTACGAGCCGGCGTCGCCTGGCTTCAGGCGGGCGAACGAACAGAAGAGACAGTTGGCGACGCAGACGTTCGTCGCCTCGAGGCGTATGTTGAAGTTGTAGTAGGTCCGGCCGGCGTGCCGCTTTTCCCGCTCGCGGTTCGCCAGCCACCCCAGGGCCAGCAGGTCCGGACACTCGAACAACTGCACGCCGTCGTCGAAGGACAGGCGCTCGCCGGCATCGAGCTTGCCGGCAATCGCGGAAAGACCAAGTGTAGTAAGCCGCTCGTACATGAAAGTGTTCGTACCCTGAGCCCTGCCCCCTGAGCCCTGAAGCCCTAACTTAACTAAGCCCTGAGCCCTTGAGCCTGGATGCGGATCGAGCGGGCGCGCGGGCCGTCGAGTTCGGCCATCAGCACGCGCTGCCATTGTCCGATGACCAGCTCGCCGCCGGTGATCTGCATGGTGACGCTATGGCCGAGCAGCATCGCGCGCAGGTGCGCGTCGGCGTTGAAGCGGTCGCAGTCGGAGTGGTCGGGATCGTTGTGCAGCCACTCGGCGTCGCGTGCGACCACGTGCTCCAGGAACGTGCGGATATCGGTGTGCAGCGCGCGCTGCGCCTCGTTGATGAACACCGCGCAGGTCGTGTGCATCGACCAGATGCTGACGATGCCCTCGCGCACGCCGGACGTCCGCACGAGAGCCGACACGCGCTCGGTCAGGTCCGTGAGTTCGATGCGCTCGTCGGTCTGCACGACCAGCATCTCGGCCACGATGACGAACCCGGCGCCAGCCGTCGATACGCCGTCCGCGGGCGTTTCCCGGGTGTTCTGAATCGAACTTTTGCTCATCGCTCTCGCGTCCGGCCCCGGCCGGATTCCGCCGTCCCTCGTCTGCTCAAGTGTATCGCACCCCCGTGCTATACTTTGCGATCGAACTGACGTTCCGCCCGGCGGTCACGCGAAGTGGGTGCAAGTCCCACGCGGTGCCGCCACTGTAAGCGGGGAGCCGCATCCCCCGTGCCGGCTCGGCCGGCGGCCACTGCGAGGAATATGTCCTCGTGGGAAGGCCCGGGATGCAGGCAACGATCCGCAAGCCAGGATACCTGACGCCGGGCTCGTCCTTGACCATCGGCGCGCATGCACGCCGAAAAGGAGCCCCCGTGCGGTCCCAGTCCGTTCTCGCCTGCCTCTCCATTTTTTCGTGTCTCTCGGCGTCGGTTGAAGCCGGTCCCGTGCGCGGCCGTGTCGTCGATCCCGACGGCCGTGCGGTCCCGTCGGCGCGCGTGCTCCTGCTGGGCGACGCCACCTCGGTGGCCGCCGCGACCAACGAGCGCGGCGAGTTCTCGGCCCGGACGCCCGACTCGGGCCGGTTCGAACTGCGCATCGCGGCCGACGGCTTCCGGGCCGACCCGGTCCCGGTCGCGGCGCGGGCCGAAGCGCAGGACATCGGCGTGATCAAACTCGCCGTCAGCGCGGTCGCGGAATCGCTCGTCGTCTCGGCGGCGCAGGTCGAAATCCCGCTCTCGCAGGCCTCCTCGAGCGTGACGGTCATCACCGGCGCCGAGCTCGCCGCCCGGCAGACGCACACCGTCGCCGACGCGCTTCGCACGGTGCCGGGACTCTCGGTCGTGTCAACCGGCGGCGCCGGTGCCGTGACGGCGGTCTTCCCGCGCGGCGGCGAGTCGGACTACACGATGGTCGTCGTCGATGGCGTCCAGGCGAATGCGTTCGGCGGCATTTACGACTTCGCCCACCTCTCGACCGACAACATCGAGCGGATCGAAGTGGTCCGCGGACCGCAGAGCGCGCTCTTCGGCTCGAACGCCATCGGATCGGTCGTGCGCATCGTCACGCGCCGAGGCGGACCGCTGTCGGGCAGCGCCGCGTTCGAAGGGGGCAGCTTCGGAACCACGCGCTCCGTCGCGTCCGCGTCGGGCTCCCGCGGATCGTGGGAATGGGGCGGGTCAACCGAGCGCCTGGCGAGCAACGGGCGAAACGGCGAGCAGACCGCCGCCGCCGAAACCATCGTGAACGACGACTACACCCGGCACTCGGCCGCGCTGTCGGCCGGATGGCACGATGCGGCCGGGCGGAACGTTCGTGGCAGCCTCCGCTATTCGCGTGACGAACGCGGATTCCCCGGCCCGTTCGGCACCAATCCAATCGGGGCGTACGCCGGCATCGACGCCGTGTCGCGCGGCACCGACGACCGGTGGCTCTCGTCGCTCTCGACGTCGATCCCGGCCGGCCCGCGCGTCCGACTCCAGGCGCAGATCGCGCAGGGACGCATCGACGGGACCTACCAGAGCCCGTCGTTCGTCAGCCCCTCGGATCCCCCGGTCGTGAGCGCATCGTCGTCGCGGCGGTGGAACGCGCGCGTGCAGTCGGACGTCGTCATCTCGCCCCGTGTGGATGTGTCCGCCGGGTTCGAGTTCGAGCGCGAGCGCGCCGGCAGTACCTACATCACCGGCACGGCGAACCAGGCGATCCCCGTGCGGCGGAGCGTGGCGGCCTGGTTCGCCGAAGCGCGCGCCCGCTGGGCGGACCGCCTGTTCGTGACGGGCGGCGTGCGCGTCGATGACATCCGGCGGCAGGCCCTCGAAGGGGATCCGAACGGGTTCACGCCCCGGCCGGATTTCGCGGCCGACAGCGTCCTCTCGGTGAATCCGAAAATCGCCGGGGCGTGGTTCGCGCGCACGGCGGCAGGGAGCTTCACGAAGCTGCGCGCGGCGGCCGGCACCGGGATCCGTCCCCCGGACGGCCTCGAGATCGCGTTCACCGACAATCCCTCGCTCAAGCCGGAGCGCAGCGTCAGTGTGGAAGCGGGCATCGACCAGGCGTTCGCCGGCGGCCACGGGCTCGTCGAGGCGACGGGCTTCTTCAACCGGTACGACGACCTGATCGTCGCCGTCGGCTCGTTCGTCGAGGCCAGCCGGTATCGGACCGACAACATCTCGAACGCCCGGTCCCGCGGGCTGGAACTGGCGGCGACGACCCACGCGCGCATTCCGGCGGCCGCGCCGGTTGACGTCGAATGGCGCGTGGCCTACACGTGGCTGAATACCGCCGTGCTCGCGGTCGACGGCGCCGCGGGCGCGCCGCTGCCATTTGCCGTGGGCGATCCGCTGCTGCGCCGGCCGCGCCACCAGATCTCGACCTGGCTCACTGCGCGCACGGGCCGTTTGTCCGCCTGGCTTCAGGGCGGCGGCCGCGGGCGCGTGCTCGACGTCGAGCCGAACTACGGCACGTTCGGCGGCCTGTTCTACGCGCGCGGGTACCAGTCCTGGAGCGCGGGCGCCTCGTGGCGCGTGCTGGGCTCCGCGGAGCTGTTCGCGCGGGTCGAGAACCTGTTCGACCGAGCATACGAAGAGGCGCTCGGCTTCCCCGCGGCTGGCCGCGGCGCCTTCGCGGGGCTGCGCATTGCTGCACGCCGCTGAGATCGACTATCGCTACGACCGGGAGGTCCCGGTGCTGGACGGCGTCTCGATGACGGTGCCGGCCGGCGGGTTCGTCGGCATTCTCGGTCCCAACGGATCCGGCAAGACGACGCTGCTCCGCGTGCTGGCGGGATCGCTCGCGCCGACGCGCGGCCGCGTCGTGCTCGACGGCCAGGATCTCGCCCGCATGGCGCGCGCGGCGCTCGCGCGGCGCATGGCGGTGGTCCCGCAGGAAACGCGGCTCGTGTTCGACTACAGCGCGCTCGAGGTGGTCCTCATGGGACGCTACCCGCACCTGCGCGCGTTCGAGATCGAGGGACCCGCGGACTTCGCGATTGCGCGCGAGGCGCTCGCCGCCACCGGCACGCTGGCGCTCCAGGACCGCCCGTTCCAGACGCTCAGCGGCGGCGAGAAGCAGCGCGTGATCATCGCGGCCGCGCTCGCGCAGATCCAGGCGGACCGCACGGGCGCCCCGGCGCCGCACCCGGTGCTGCTGCTCGACGAGCCGACCGCCGCGCTCGACCTCGCCTACCAGCTCGAACTCGCGACCCTGCTCCGGTCGCTGCAGGCACGGCTGCCGATGGCGATCGTCGTGTCGACCCACGACCTCAATTTCGCCGCCGGGCTGTGCAGTTCCCTGGTCCTGCTCCGGAGCGGCCGGGTGCTCGCCTCGGGACCCACCGCCGACGTGCTGACGCCCGCCTCCATCCGGTCGCTCTACGGCGTGGAGGCCGACGTCCAGCGTCACGCGTCCGGGCGGCTCGTCGTCGTGCCCCTGTCGCGGAGCCGCGGGGAAGCACGGCCGTGACGACCTCGCTCGGGCGCCGGCTGGCGACGACGCTGGCGATCTTTGGTTCGCTCGCGGTGGCCGCTGTCGCGCTCGGCCCTCTCGTCGGATCCACGTCGATCAGCCTCCGCCGCGCGCTCGACTTCAGCATCCCGTTCGCCGACAACGTGGACGCGCAGATCTTCTTCATCGCGCGGCTGCCGCGGACGCTCGCCGGCGCGCTGGTCGGCGCGATGCTCGCCTCGGCCGGGGTCGTCTTCCAGGGCCTGCTCCGCAACCCCCTTGCGACGCCCTTCACCCTCGGCGTCTCGGCGGGTGCGGCGCTCGGCGCGATGCTCGCGATCACCTTCGGGTGGACGTTCGCGTGGGCCGGCATTCCCGCGGCGCCCGCCGCCAGCTTCGCCGGCTCCCTCCTCGCGGTCGGCATCGTCTACGCCCTGGCGCGCGCGCGGCACAGCGGGATGTCGACCAACGTCCTGCTCCTGGCGGGCGTCACGATGAACGCGTTCTTCTCGGCGCTGATCCTCTTCGTGCAGTATTTCGCCGGCTACGCGGAGACCTACCGGATTCTGCGCTGGCTCATGGGAGACCTCGACGTCAGCAGCTACCAGCCGCTCCTGACGGCGCTGCCGCTGGTCGTCGTCTCGTTTGCCGTGTTCGCGTGGCTCGCGCGGCCGCTGAACCTGCTGAACCTCGGCGCGGAAAGCGCGAGCACGCACGGGCTCGACGTGACCCGGGCCCAGCGCGCGGCGTTCGTGAGCGCCTCGCTGGCCACGGGAGCAGCGGTGTCAGTCGGAGGTCCGGTCGGCTTCGTCGGCATCATCATTCCGCACCTCGTGCGGTTGATGGTCGGCTCGGATCATCGTGTGGTGCTGCCCGCTTCGGCGCTGTTCGGAGCGGCGTTCCTGGTTGGGTGCGACGTGCTCGCGCGCACCGTGATGGCGCCCGTCGAACTCCCTGTCGGCGTGGTCACGGCAATCATCGGCGGCCCGTTCTTCCTCTGGCTGCTCGTGAGGAAGAAGTAGTGAGGAGCGCGCACGGGACCGGTCGGGGCGGCATGCACGGAGAAGGACAGAGGTGCACCATGACGCGGCGGGCGGAGTCGAACGTGAATCGCTTCGTGACGCGCGCCCTCGTCCTGCTGGCCGCCGGCGTCGTGACCCTGGCCGCACAGGTGGCGCCGCCGCGACGCATCATCTCGGTGATTCCCGCCGTCACCGAAATGCTGTTCGCCATCGGTGCGGGACCGCAGGTGGTCGCGGTCGGGAGCTTCGACCGCTACCCGCCGGCCGTGGAGACGCTGCCGCGCGTGGGCGCCCTGGTGGATCCGGATCTCGAACGGATCATCTCCCTCGCGCCGGATCTCGTGGCTGTCTACGCCAGCCAGACCGACCTGAGGACACAGCTCGAACGCGCGCGCATCCCCAGTTACGTCTACTCGCATGCCGGGCTGGCGGACGTCACCGCCACGATCCGGCAACTCGGCGAGCGCGTGGGGCACAAATCCGCGGCTGACGCGCTCGCACGCTCGATCGAGCAGCAGATCGACGCCATTCGCGCGCGGGTTGCCGGCGCGCGGCGGCCGCGAACGCTGATCGTGTTCGGCCGCGAAGCCGGCGCGCTGCGCGGCATCTACGCGAGCGGCGGCACCGGGTTCATCAACGACATGGTGGAGGCGGCGGGAGGCGAGAACGTCTTCGGCGACGTGAAGCAGCAGGCGGTCCAGGCGACGACCGAACTGATCCTCGCCCGCCGTCCAGAGGTCATCCTGGAGCTGCGCGCCTGGGAAATCTCACCCGGCCAGGTGCAAAGCGAAATCAGGAACTGGGATCGGCTCTCCTCCCTCCCCGCGGTGCGCACTCACCGCGTCTACCTGCTGACCGACTCGCGCACGGTCGTCCCCGGGCCCAGAGTCGCCGAGGGGATTGGGCTGATCGCCAGAGTGCTGCACCCGTAAAGGGGCTTCAGGCTTCAGGCTTGGGGCTTGGGGACGCGGGTTCAGCTCCGGGCTTCAATCGCGTCAACGAGCCGCACGAGGCTGCCAATGAGTTCATCGTGCGCGGGCTCCAGCTCCGCGACGGCTTCGGCGGGAATGAAGCCAAGTCGGGTGGCAACGCTCAGCAGATACTGTGTCTCCCTGGCGGAACCGATGGCCACGTTGAGGAATTGGCAATACTCGCCCTCCGTCCGGCGTGCAGATCCTTCAACGATGTTCGTCGCGGTCGATATCGCAGCACGGCGGATCTGGGATTGAAGTCCGTAGCGTTCCTCGACAGGCAAGATCCTTGTTGTCTTGTAGATATCGAGAATCAGGGTGTCAGCGATCTTGAAGACGCGGAGCTTGCGATGGTCTCTCGGCATGACAGGCCGGTGTGCACGGCCGATGCCGCAACTGAGCCCTGAGCCCAAGCCTGAAGCCTGAAGCCTGAAGCCCGAAGCCTCTATTCCGCGAACTTCACCACGACGCGCTGCGGAATCAGCCCCTTCTCGAACGCGTCGCTCATCAGCCGTTCCACCGCGCGCCGGCCGCGGTCGCCGTAGGACAGCGTCAGGTCGTTGACGTACATCCCGACGAACGTGTCGGTCCGCGCCCGATCGAGGCCGCGGCCGAACTTCAGGGCATATTCGACCGCTTCTTCACGGTGGCTCAGCGCGTGGGCGATGCTGTCGTGCAGCATCTTCGATACCTTGCGAATCATGTCGGGCCCGAGATCGCGGCGGATGACGTTGCCGCCGAGCGGCAGCGGCAGGCCGCCGGTCCGGTCCGCCCACCATTCGCCGAGGTCCACGATCTTGCGCAGACCCTCCTCCTGATACGTCAGCTGCCCCTCGTGAATGAGCAGGCCCGCTTCGGCGTGGCCGTCGAGGACCGCCCGCTGGATCTCGTCGAAGGGAACGACGATGTACTGGAAGTCTGGCTCGTACATGCGGAGCGCAAGATAGGCGGTCGTGAGCGTGCCGGGGATCGCGATGCGGGCCCCTTTCACCGACGTCGGCCCGTGCCCCTCGGGCGCCACCACGATGGGGCCGTACTTGTCTCCCATGCTCGCGCCGTGCGGCAGCAGCGCATAACGGTCGGCCAGGTGCGCGTAGGCGTGAAACGACACGGCCGTCACTTCGTATCGCCCTTCGAAGGCCGCGCGGTTCAGCGACTCGATGTCCGAGAGCACCTGCTCCACCACGATGCCGTGCGTCTCGACCGCGCCGCTCGCCAGTCCGTAGAACATGAACGCGTCGTCGGAATCCGGGCTGTGCGCGACCGTGATGCGTGTCTCTGGCATGGCCTCTCTCGTGTCCGGAAAACGCCTATCGTACCGCACACGTGGTGGTTGAACAACGAAAGCCAGGGCGAGAGGCCCTCGACCCCTGAGCCTTGAGCCTTGAGCCTTGAGCCCTGAGCCCTGAGCCTTGAGCCCTGAGCCCTGAGCCCTTGAGGCCTCAGCGCGACAGCTCGTCGAGGAACTGCTCGATGGCGGGCGGGCCGTCGAGACTGTAGTCGGCGCCCGTGACGCGGTCCGACGCCGCGATGCTCACGCCATGCGCCTTCACCGCGCGGAACGCGTCCTCGTCAGTCACGTCGTCTCCCATGTAGATGACAAGTGGCGCGGCGTCGAGGCGGGCCACGGCCTGACGGATCCAGTCGACCGCGCTGCCCTTGTTCCAGGCGATATTCGGCAGCGCCTCCAGCACGCACGCGCCGCGCATGATGCGCACCTGGCCTCCCGACAGCCAGGGCGACACCGTGCGGGAGAAGATGTCGCCGGCGCGGCGCTGGTCGTCTGACGAGGCTTCGCGGTAGTGCAGCGCGACCGACAGATCCTTGTCTTCGATGTGCACTCCCGGCATCGCGGCGATCTGCGGCTGGAGTGCGGCTCGGATGGCCTGCGCACGGCCGCGGGCGTCGCCGATTTCCGGGTGCACGAAGTGCTCGCCGGGGCCTTCGATCTCGAGCCCGTGCAGGCCGGCCAGGAACAGTCGATCCGCGGGCAGCCCCGCGCGCAGCCGGACGTCGTCGAGGCGCCGGCCGCTGACAATCCCCACCGTGGCGCGCGGCCCGGCCGCGATGCGCTCGAGCAGTTCGCGGCGCGCCGCCGGCAGCCACACGGCCGTGGGATCGGGACGGAATTCGCAAAGCGTACCGTCGAAATCGCAGAGCAGCAGCAGCGGACGCTCGCCCCGCTGGTCCTTGATCTGCTCGCCGAGGCGGCTCGGAACGGCGAGTCGCATCACTGGCGCCTGCCCTGCCGGCCGTAGGCCGCCTGCCACAGCGGATCCCGCCGGGGGAGACGTCCGCGAACGATGCGCGGCGTCAGGCCCTCGAGCCCCTGAAGGATGTCGGAGGCCCAGAGAAACACGTCGTGCCCGCCAACGGCGCTGCGCAGCGCGTGCATGCGCGAGCGGCGCTCCTCGCGAGGCATGTCAATCGCGCGCGCGATCGCCCGTGCGAAGCCGTCGATGTCGTACGGATTGATGATCACGGCGTCGCCCAGTTCCTGCGCCGCGCCTGTCATCTCGCTCAGCACGAGCACGCCGTCGTCGTCGTCGCGCGCGGCCACGAACTCCTTGGCAACCAGGTTCATCCCGTCGTGCAGCGAACTGACGACGCAGAAGTCCGCGAGCCGGAAGAGCGCCACGAGGCGCCGGATCTTGAGCGCCGACTTCCGGTAGCGGATCGGTCCGTCCTCCGGCCCGGCACCGTGACGCGAGTTGATCCCGGCGACCTGGTCGTCGATCTGCTTCTCGATGGCCGCGTAACTCTCGAGCTTCGATCGCGAGGGCACGCCGACCTGCACGAACGCCAGCCGCCCGACCAGCTCCGGGTGCACGGTCAGCAGACGGTCGATGGCCTCGAGGCGCTCCGGGATGCCCTTCGTGTAGTCGAGCCGGTCGACACCGATGCCGATGGTGGTGATGCGCGGGTCCTCGAGCCGGAGCTCCCGCCGCAGCCGTGCCATTTCAGCCGGCAGCGACGGATCGGACGCCACCTTCGCGATGCGATCGAAATCGACGCCGATCGGCGCCGACACCAGCCGGGCCTCGCGGCCCGCCATCCGGACGACCCCGCGGCCGATCTGCACGGGCAATTCGTCTCTGGCACACAGCAGGAAATTGCGCCGATCCCGCTCGAGCTGAAACGCAAGCAGGTCGTTGGCCAGCAGCCCCGCCATGATTTCGCGGCGCCAGGGGCACATGCGGAACCGGTCGGGATGGGGCCACGGAATGTGCCAGAAGAGGGCCGTCCGCACGCCCGGCGCGCGACGCCGCAACTCTCCAGCCACGAGCGCCAGGTGGTAGTCCTGGATGAAGACAGCCGCGGACGGCTCGGTCAGCTCGCCGGCGATCGCCTCGGCGAACCTGGCGTTGACGGACTGGTACTCGGCCCAGTCCTCGGACCGGAAGACGGGGCGCACATGCGCGATGTGACACGTCGGCCACAATCCCTCGTTGGCGAACCCGCCGTAGTAGCGCTGTTCCTCTTCAGCCGACAGCCAGATTCGCCTGAGGGTGTAGGCGGGGGCGTCGGGCGGCACCCGCACCCGGTCGTGTGCGTCCACCACGTCGGGGTCGGCGTTCCCGGCGCCGTGCGCGATCCAGGTTCCGCCGCGCTCCCGCATGAGCGCGTCGAGGGCGACCGCGACACCTCCCGCCGTCGGGGCGCACTGGATCGTGCCGTCCGGGCGGCGGGTGTGCATGTATGGCTCACGATTCGAGACGACGATCAGCGGACGCATCCCCGGGACAATTCTGACACACGGGCTCCGTACTCCAGCTCAGGGGGCCAATGATGAGTTGGCTGGAGGGCAGGTGGTGCAGTACCCTGCCCAGATGGACGAGCAGGCGTCACCCGGCTCCAGTTCTCGCGAAACGCGGCTGCTGCTGGCCACCATCGCCGTGTCGGTGGTGATGCTTTTCGTGCTCGCCCGGTTCAGGTTTCCGGAACAGAGAGGGGCCGAAAGCGTAGAGCCGGCACCGGCTCCGCTCGAGCGGCTGGCGTCGCAGGGCTCCTTCGACGACCTGGCGTCGTCGGTGGCTGACCTCAATCGCCGGGTAGGCTCCGCATTGATGCTCGTGCGTGTCGAGCCGTCAGGGACGCTGACCGTGGCGGCGCGCGTCACGCCGGATCGAGCCGTCCTGCGGCTCGCCGACGGCGAGTCCCTTGGACCGCTCGACGACCTGCCGCCGCCTTCGGTCATCGGTCGGGATCCGATCACCGGCATCGCCGTGGTCTCCGTCGTGCCGGATGCGGGCAGCGTGGCCGCACCACGGATTGGGCCTCCCAGGATGGGCCCTCGCTACATCGCGGTGGCCTCGGCCACTCGGCGTGGAGTCGCGCTCCTTCCGCACTTCGTCGCCGACACGGCCAGCGTGGACGATGCGGTGAGCGGCCTGACGCTGGTGACCTTGACGACGTCGCCGGCGGATGTGGCTCCGGGCTCGGCGCTCTTCAGCTTTGCCGGGTCGTTTCTCGGCATCGTCTCGGCCACGGGGCCAGTGACCACGGTGGTTCCCGCGGGAGCCTTGACGGCGTTCGCCGAGAACCCGCCGCCCGTCGTACGGGGAGATCTCGGTGTGAAGGTGCAGCCGCTCACGGCTGCGCTTGCGCGTATTGCGGGCGCCGCAAGCGGCGTCATGGTCTCGGATGTCGCGACGGGCGGCCCGGCGGACGGCGCCCTCGCGCCGGGCGACGTCGTCCAGTCCATCGACTCGAGGCCCGTGACGACGCCGCGGGAATTCGCGGCCGTGGAGGAAGGCCGGGCGCCCGGCCGGGCAATTCCTGTGGTGTACGTGCGGCGCGGAACGGCGGCCACGGTGGAGCTGACGCCGAGGCCACAGCCCGAATCGGCCCAGCCGGCTCCGTCGGACAACGAACTCGGCGTGACCGTACGGACGACCCGCAACCGGCGCACGATTACAACCGTGCGGCCTGGAAGCGCAGGCGCGCGCGCTGGACTCGAAGCCGGCGACGTGATCGTGGCGACCGATGCGAAGCCGGAGGCGGGCGATCTGACTCGCGCGTTCCGCGCGCTGGCGGCCGGGACCGGATTCCTCGTGACCGTCGAACGTGACGGGGGCCGCCGCGTGCTCGCGCTGGAGAAGCGATGATCCGGGCGATCCCGGCTGCGTTCCGCGTCAGGGCGGCGCTCGGACTGCGCCCGCTGGCGGCGCCGGTCATGATCTTCATTCCGCTCGGGTTCCTACTCGGGCCCGCGAGCGCTCAACGTGCTGTCGGCTGGCGTGGTCGCCCACCTCGACGTGGTGATCTCCATCGCCCTCGCCACGCTCGGCGTGTTCATCGGCATCGCCGCGGGCACTGAAGGGCGCGTCGTCCGCCGGCTGGCGGCGGCCTCGGGCGTGGAGGCGGGCGCGACGGTCCTCGTGGTGACGGGTGCCTTGTTCGTGCTGCTGCGCGCGTGGCAGGTTCCGCTCCACATCTCACCGGCCACGGTTGCGCTCCTGCTCGGCATCTGTGCCTCGGCGTCCGCGGCTCCGGCAAGTGCGCCGAAAGTGGCCTCCCGTGTCGCGGACCTGGATGACGTCGCGCCGATCATCGCGGGCGCGGTCGTGCTCGCGATGATTTCGCCGAACGGGCCCTCGCCCTTCGTCGCCGCCGCCCTGACGGGCGGCATCGGCATCGCGGCCGGCGTGGCCGGGTGGCTCCTCTTCGATCGGGTGGACGGCGCGGAACGCGGCGTGCTCGTGCTCGGCACGCTGTCGCTGCTCGGCGGGTGCGCGGCTTATCTCGACTGGTCACCGCTCTTCGCGGGCCTGGCCGCCGGCTGGTTCTGGGCGGTGGCGCCGGGACGCGCCGATCGGATCGTGCACGACGACCTCGAGCGGCTGCAGCACCCGTTGATCGTCCTCGTGTTCATCGTCGCGGGCGCCGCGCTCACGCCCTCGGTGGCGGGCGTGTGGGTGCTCGCCCCCTACGTGCTGTTCCGCCTGGCCGGCAAGCTCATTGGCGGCTGGGCGGCGTCCAGAATCGCGCCCGGCATCGCGCCGTCCGATCTGGGCGCTTACCTGATTTCTCCGGGAGTGATCGGGGTCGCTTTCGCGCTCAACGTCGAACAGGTGGCCCCCGCGTCGGCCGGCGTGATTGCGTTCGCCGCGTCGCTGGGCGCCATCGCCAGCGAACTGTTGTCGGTCGTCGTCGCGCCCGCGCCGCGGTCGTCACACTGATGCGGCGTCTGGGTGCACTCGCCCTGACGCTCGGGCTGGTCTGGCTGGTCGCCGGCGGTCCCTCGACCGGCGCCGGGCTTCCGCGCGTCACCGCCCTGGCGCTGGGCTTCGCGCTCATCGCCGCCGCGCTCAGCGGCTCGCTGCTGGAGCGAACCGGCCTGCCGCGCGTCACGGGCTACCTGCTGTTCGGCATGATCTGCGGCCCGTATCTCGCCAACATCATCACGCACGAGATGGCGCGCGACCTCCAGCTGTTCAACGGCCTGGCGGTGGTGCTCATCGCCTTCGTTGCCGGCCTCGAGATGAACGTGCAACGGCTGCGGCCGCGTTTGCGCGCCATGCTGGAACTCGGTGGAGTCACGATCCTCACGATGTACGTCGCGCTCTTCGTGGTTTTCTGGGCTGCATGGCCCTGGATGGGCATCGCACCTCAGCTCACCGGGCTGCAGCGGACGGCCGTCGCGATCCTGCTGACGACGGTCGTCGCGAGCTTCTCCCCCACCGTCACCATCGCACTCATCGCCGAGAGCCGCGCGGCCGGGCCGCTCAGTGAACTCACGCTGGCGGTCGTGATCCTCGCCGACCTGGTGCTCATCCTGCTCTTCACGCTCGTGATGCAGCTGGTGCGCCATGCCTTCGGCGGGAGCGCGGCAACCGGGCTGTTCGTGAGCCTGTCGTGGGAGATCTTCGGTTCGTTCGCGTTCGGTGCGGTGGTCGGCGCGCTGTTCGCGTTCTATCTGCGGCATGTCGGGCGCGAAGTGCCGATCGTGCTGCTCGCGATGTGCGCCGTGATCGGGGGCCTCGGCGAACAGCTCCATCTGGAGCCGCTGCTGGCCGCGCTGGCCGCCGGACTCGTCGTCGAGAACATCGCTCCGCCGCGAGGCGACCTCCTGAAGCAGGCGGTCGAGCGCGGGGCGCTCCCGGTTCTGGTCGTGTTCTTCGCCGCGGCCGGCGCCTCGCTGCAGCTCAATGCGCTGGCGACCATCGGCGGCGTCGCGGCGTCGGTCGCGCTGCTTCGGACGGCGTTGATCTGGTTCGCGACGAGGGTCGGCGTCCGCTATGCGCGCATTCCCAGGGACACGGGCCATCTGGTCTGGAAAGGCCTGGTGTCGCAGGCAGGCGTCACGCTCGGGCTGACGTTGATCGTCGCGGGCGAATATCCGACATGGGGCACGACGCTGCAGACGCTCATGGTCGGGCTCATCGCGATTCACCAGCTCGCCGGGCCGGTGCTCTTCAGGACCGCGTTGATGCAGGCTGGCGAAATCGGAGGGATGGATCGCGTCTGACGGCGCTCGCGCCGCGCTGCGAATCCATGATGGCAAACGGCGGGCCGGCTGCCGCTACGGCCGGGCCGATGCGCGCGCGCGAAGCGATCGGACGACGGCGGTGACGCGGGCGATGGCCAGATCGATGTCCGCGTCGGTGGTCGCGCGGCCGAGGCCGAAGCGGATCGAGGCGCCCGCGCGCTCGCCAATCGCGCCGATGGCCTGCAGCACGTGCGACGGCGCCTGCGCGCCCGAACTGCAGGCCGCTCCGGTCGAGACCGCCAGATCGCCGAGCGCCATCAGCAGGTCCTCACCGCTGACGTCCTCGAAGCTCACGTGCAGGTTGTGCGGAAGGCGGCAGGCCGCCTCGGGACCGTTGAGCCGGACGCCATCGAGCTCCCTGCGCAGCGAGGCGAGCAGGCGATCGCGCATCGCCGACAGGCGGACGCCCTCCTCTGACATGACCGCGCCGCAAATCTCCGCCGCTTTGCCCAGGCCGACGATGCCGGGAACGTTGAGCGTGCCGGAGCGCAGGCCATTTTCCTGTCCTCCGCCATCGATCTGGCTGGCGATGGCCACGCGCGGTTTGGGGCGCCGGAC
Organism: uncultured Acidobacteriota bacterium; assembly: GCA_963817635.1. GTDB lineage: Bacteria > Acidobacteriota > Vicinamibacteria > Vicinamibacterales > 2-12-FULL-66-21 > CAWFPR01. Next base: position 23,064 of record CAWFPR010000005.1, read on the forward strand.
GTACAGCGCGCCGGAGCCCTTGGGTCCGTAGAACTTGTGCGCCGTCAGCGACAGGAGATCGATCCCCATCGAGGCGACGTCGATCGGCACCTTCCCCGCCGCCTGCGCCGCGTCGGAGTGAAACAGCACGCCGCGTTCCCGGGCGATGGCTCCGATCGCCGCCAGGGGCTGGACGACCCCGATTTCGTTATTGGCCGCCATCACCGAGATCAGGACCGTGCGATCGGTGATCGCCTCGCGGAGCTGCGACAGATCGATCAGCCCGCTCGCGTCGACGCCCAGCCAGGTGACGCGCCAGCCCTCGCGCTCGAGCCGCTTGAACGAGTCGATCACCGACTTGTGCTCGGTCGTCACCGTAATCAGGTGATCGCCTCGCTCCTTGTGCGATTCTGCGATGCCCTTGATCGCCAGGTTGTTCGATTCGGTCGCGCCGCTCGTGAACACGATTTCGCGGGCGGAGGCGCCTATGAGGGCGGCGACCTGGGCGCGGGCCGCGTCGACGGCCTTCTGCGCGTCCCAGCCGTAGGCGTGCTGGCGGCTCGCCGGGTTGCCGAACTTCTCCGTGAAGTACGGCAGCATCGCGTCGAGGACACGCGGGTCTACCGGGGTGGTAGCGTGGTGGTCCAAATACACCATTGCAGATTGCAGATTGCAGATTGCCGATTGGTTACAACTTCAAGTGGCCGCGCTTCGGGCCGGCCAATGCCAGCGGGATCGCGGGATCCTCGACCGGGTCGGTGGCGACTTCCTGCAGGCTGCAGGTGGCGAGTGCCGAGAGGATGCGGTCCTTGATGCGCCAGAGCGGGTCGCGCACGCTGCACTTGGCGAACTGGCCGCAGTTCTCCGCTTCGCTCGAACAGGCGGTGACGGTGAGCGGGCCGTCGATCGCCTGGATGATGTCCGCCACGGAAATCGTGCCCGAGGGCCTCGAGAGCCGATACCCGCCGCGCGTGCCCTGGTGGGAAGTGAGCAGTCCGCGCCGCGCGAGCCGCTGGAGCACTTTCGCCATCAGCTCGATCGGGATGTCGTACTGTTCGGCGATTTCACGCGCGCTCGCCGACGCCGCGTCGGAACGCGTCGCCAGGTGCTTCATCGCCATCAGCGCGTAGTCGGCTTTCTTCGATAAACGCAGCATTGCGGATCCCCTTGCGGCTGAAGACGAACGCGACACGAATCAGATCGATCTACCAGAGGCCCAGTTGCAGCTTCGCGGCGTCGGACATCCGGTCCTTGTCCCACGCAGGTTCCCACACGACGTCCACTTTCACGTCGGCGATGCCGGGCACCGCCTTCACCTTCGCGGCGACCTCGACGGGCAGCGACTGCGCCGCCGGGCATCCGGGGGCCGTGAGCGTCATGCGAATGCCCGCCACGCCGCCCTCGTCCACGGCGATGTCGTAGATGAGGCCCAGCTCCCAGATGTTCACCGGGATTTCCGGATCGAACACCGTGGAGATGGCCTCCACGATCGACGGCCGCGAGCTCGCGCGTCCGGGCCGCGTCGGGCACGAGTCCCGCGGTCTCAATCGTCGGCGCCGGCAGGTCAGGCTGGTCGGGTGGAATCATGGGCAGCGGCTTCATCATTCGGTGCTCGTGATCGGCGCGCGTTCGAGCGCCGCTTTGAGTGTGTGCCACGCGAGGCTGGCGCACTTGACGCGAACGGGAAACTCGCGCACGCCGGCCAGCACCGACAGCTTGCCCATGTCCTCGACGGCGGCATCGGGAGGCGTCGTCACCATGCGATGAAACCGCTCGAACAGCTGCCGGGCCTCCTCGACGGTGTGTCCCTTGATCGCGTCGGTCATCAGCGACGCCGAGGCCTTCGAGATCGCGCAGCCGGAGCCCTGGAAGGCGATGTCCTCGATGACATCCCCTTCGACCTTCACGAAGAGGTTCAGACGATCGCCGCAGAGCGGATTGTAGCCCTCCGCCGAGTGGCTCGGGTGCTCGAGCGTGCGGAAATTTCTCGGCCGCTTGTTGTGGTCGAGGATGACCTCCTGGTAGAGATCGCTCAGGTCCGACATCAGGCAAACACCTCGCGCACCCGTTCGATCGCGCGGACGAGTGCGTCGATGTCCTCCCGGGTGTTGTACATCGCCAGCGACGCGCGCGCCGTCGCAGGAACGCAGAACCGTTCCATCACGGGCTGCGCACAGTGGTGCCCAGTGCGGATGGCTACCCCTTCGCGATCGACGATCGTCCCGATGTCGTGCGGGTGCACCCCGTCCATGACGAACGACAGGATGCTGGAGCGCCGGCTCGCGCAGCCGATCAGCCGCAGACCGGGAATCGCCGTCAGGGCGCCGGTCGCGTACTCCGTCAGCGCCCGTTCGTGGGCGCCGATGGCCTCGAACCCGATTGCCCGTATGTAGTCCAGCGCGACGCCCAGGACAATCGCCCCTTCGATGTGCGGCGTTCCCGCCTCGAACTTGTACGGCAGCACGTTCCAGGTGGACCGCTCGAAGGTCACCGATTCGATCATGTCGCCGCCGCCCTGGTAGGGCGGCATCTCGCGCAGCAGCGCCTCCTTGCCGTAGAGCACGCCGATGCCCGTCGGGCCGTACAGCTTGTGCCCCGTGGCCACGTAGAAGTCGCAGTCGAGCGCCTGCACGTCGACCGCCATGTGATACGCCGCCTGCGCGCCGTCGACGAGGACCGGCACGCCGTGGCGGTGGGCCATGGCGACGATCTCGGCGATCGGATTCACCGTCCCGAGCGCGTTGGACATGTGCGTGACGGCCAGCAGCTTCACCGGCCCGTCCAGCCGGCGCTCCAGCTCGTCGAGCAGGAGCTCCCCGCGGTCGTCGATTGGCGCCACGACCAGGCGGGCGCCCGTCCGCTCGCACAGCATCTGCCAGGGCACGATGTTCGAGTGATGCTCCATCGCCGAGATCACGATGTGATCGCCCGCGCCCACGCGCTCGCGTCCGAAGGTGGACGCCACCAGATTGATCCCCTCGGTGGCGTTGCGGGTGAAGATGATCTCGCGCGGGCTGGCCGCGTTGAAGAACGCACGGATCTTCTCACGCGCGCCTTCGTAGGCGTCGGTCGCGCGCTCGCTCAGCCGGTGGACCCCGCGGTGCACGTTCGCGTTATAGCCGGTGTAGTACGACACCATCGCGTCGATCACCACCTGCGGCTTCTGCGTCGTCGCGGCGTTGTCGAGATAGGCGAGCGGCTTTCCGTGGATCTGCTGGTCGAGAATCGGGAAGTCGCGGCGCACGCGCTGGACGTCGAACGAGGGAGTCGAGCCTCCCCCTGCGGCCACCGCGCGCCGCGCGCCGGACGCCGAACCCCGCACGCCTGCCACGGTGGTCATGATGCCGAGTCCGCCTCCACGAGGTCCTTCGCCAGTTGCGTGTAGAGCTCGCCCTCGAGCGCGCGACGCAGTCCGTCGATCTTCACCCGATCGAGGATGTCGCCCGCGAAGGCGTGGATCAGCATGTCGCGCGCCTCGAAATACGTAAGGCCCCGCGCCCGCAGGTAGAAAATCGCGTCGTCGTCGAGCTGGCCGATCGCCGCCCCGTGGGTGCATTTCACGTCGTCGGCGAAAATCTCCAGCTGCGGCTTGGTGTTGATCTGCGCGGTGTCGGACAGCAGCAGCGCGCGGTTGGTCTGCTTCGCGTCGGTCTTCTGCGCGTCCTGGCGCACGATGATCTTCCCGTTGAAGACCGCGCGCGCCGTGCCGCCGAGAATGCCCTTGTAGATTTCGTGGCTCGGGCAGTGGGCCTTGGCGTGGTCGATCGAGGTGTGATTGTCCACGAGACGATCGCCATCGGCCAGGTACAGGCCGTTCAGCGTGCACTCCGCGCCCTCGCCGTCGAGGGTGGCGAAGACATCGTTGCGGGAGAGCCTGCCGCCGAGCGAGAACGAATGCGAGGAGAACGACGCGCTGCGCGACGCGTACACGTGCATGCTCGCGACGTGATACGCCGCCAGGCTCTCCTGCTGCACCTTGTAGTGATCGACGATTGCGCCCTCGTCGCAGAACACTTCGGTGACGCCGTTGGTGAAGTAGGTGGCGTCCTTCGTGCCGAAGTAGGTCTCGACCAGACGGCACTGCGCGCGCTCGCCGACGACCACCAGCGCGCGGGCGGACGACATGACGGGGGCGCCGGCTGCCGCGGCCGTCACGAACAGCAGCTCGAGCGGCTCCTCGATGACGACGCCGTCAGGGACGTACACGAATGCGCCGTCGCCCGCCAGCGCCGTGTTCAGCGCCGTGAAGGCGCGGGAACCGAATTCCGCGAGCTGCCCGAGATAGCGCTGGACGATCTCGGCCTGCTCGCCGACGGCCGCCGCGAGCGATCCGACGCGCACGCCGGCCGGAAGGCCGCCGGTGCGCGAGAGTTCGGGCGAAAAGCGCCCGTTGAGCACGACCACGCGGTTCGGCACGTCGCCGTAGATCGCGCCGGACAAATCCGCCTCGGCCGCGATCGCGCCGATGGGCTTGAACTCGCCCGCGGCAATGGGCGCCACGTTCGTGAAGCGCCATTCCTCGTCGCGCGTCGTCGGAAACCCGAGCGCGGCAAACCGCGCCGCCCCGCGGTCGTGCAGGTCCTGGAGCCAGCGGGGACCTCCCTGCGGACGGTCCTCGACGGCGGCCAGCCACGGCTGAAGCTTTTCCATCACCTGCGTCATCGCGCTCACGCTCCGACCGGCTCGGTGCCGGTCTCGATCCAGCTGTACCCCTTCTGCTCGAGCTCCAGCGCGAGCTCCTTGCCGCCGGATTTCACGATCCGTCCGGCGCTCAGCACGTGCACGTAGTCCGGGATGATGTAGTCGAGCAGCCGCTGGTAGTGGGTGACGACGATGATGGCGCGCTCCGGGCTGCGCATCGCGTTCACGCCGTTGGCCACGAGCTTGAGGGCGTCGATGTCGAGCCCGGAGTCCGTTTCGTCGAGAATCGCGAGCTTCGGCTCGAGCAGCGCCATCTGGAAGATCTCGTTGCGCTTCTTCTCGCCGCCCGAGAACCCTTCGTTGACCGCCCGGGTGAGCATGCTCTGGTCGAAGTCGAGCAGCGCCGACTTCTCCTTGATGAGCTGCATGAACTCCATGGCGTCGAGCTCCGGCTCGCCGTGGTGCTTCCGCTTGGCATTGAGCGCGGCCTTGAGGAAATAGGCGTTGTTCACGCCGGCGATTTCGACCGGGTACTGGAACGCCATGAACACGCCTTCGCGAGCGCGCTCGTCCGGATCCATCTCGAGGAGGTCGCGCCCCTCGGTACCTCACTTCGCCGCCCGTCACGACGTATTCGGGATGCCCGGAGAGGGCGCGCGCCAGCGTGCTCTTGCCGGACCCGTTCGGGCCCATGATGGCGTGCACCTCGCCGGCGTTCACGTGGAGGTCGATCCCCTTCAGGATCTGTGTGTCCTCCGCCTTGACCTGGAGATTCGTGATATCCAACATGCTGTTTTTCATTGCCTACCCGACCGATCCTTCCAGTGACACGCTCAGCAGCTTCTGCGCTTCGACCGCGAACTCCATCGGCAGCTCGCGAAACACTTCCTTGCAGAAGCCGCTGACGATCATGTTGACGGCATCCTCCGTCGTCAGGCCGCGCTGGCGGCAGTAGAAGATCTGGTCTTCACCGATCTTGGAGGTTGACGCTTCGTGCTCGACCTTCGCGGTCGAGTTGCGGATGTCGAGATACGGGAACGTGTGCGCGCCGCACTTGTCGCCGATGAGCAGCGAGTCGCACTGCGAATAGTTGCGCGAGTTCTTCGCGTTCCGGCCGATCCGGACCTGGCCGCGATACGTGTTCTGCCCGTGGCCGGCCGAGATGCCCTTGGAGACGATCGTGCTGCGGGTGTTCTTCCCGAGGTGGATCATCTTCGTGCCGGTGTCGGCCTGCTGCCAGTTGTTCGTCGTCGCGACCGAGTAGAACTCGCCGATGGAGTTGTCGCCCTGGAGGATGCAGCCGGGGTACTTCCACGTGATCGAGGATCCCGTTTCGACCTGGGTCCACGTGATCTTCGATCCGCGCCCCTGGCAGAGGCCGCGCTTGGTGACGAAGTTGTAGATGCCCCCCTTGCCTTCCTTGTCGCCGGGGTACCAGTTCTGGATCGTCGAGTACTTGATCGTCGCGCCCTCGTGCGCCACGAGCTCGACGACGGCCGCGTGGAGCTGGTTCTCGTCGCGCATCGGCGCGGTGCAGCCTTCGAGGTAGCTCACGAAGGCGTTGTCGTCGGCGATGATGAGCGTCCGCTCGAACTGCCCGGTGTCCTTCGCGTTGATGCGGAAGTACGTGGACAGCTCCATCGGGCAGCGCACGCCCTTCGGGATGTAGGCGAACGAGCCGTCGCTGAAGACCGCCGAGTTCAGCGCCGCGAAGAAATTGTCGGAATGCGGGACGACCGAGCCGAGGTACTTCTTCACCAGATCGGGATGCTCGCGCACCGCCTCCGAGAACGACATGAAGATGATGCCCTTCTCGGCGAGCTTGGCCCGGAAGGTCGTCGCGACGGAGACGCTGTCGAACACGGCGTCCACGGCAACGCCCGCGAGCAGCTTCTGTTCCTCGAGCGGGATGCCCAGCTTGTCGAACGTCCGCTTCACCTCCGGATCGATCTCGTCGAGGCTGTTCAGCACCTTCTTCTTCTTCGGCGCCGAGTAGTAGACGATGTCCTGGTAGTTGATCGGGTCGTACTTGACGTTCTGCCAGGTCGGCTCCTTCATCGTCAGCCAGAGCCGGTAGGCCTTCAGGCGCCACTCGAGCAGCCAGTCGGGCTCGTTCTTCTTCGCGGAGATCAGCCGGATGACGTCCTCGTTGAGCCCCTTGGGAATCGTCTCGGCCTCGACGTCGGTGACGAAGCCGGTACTTGTATTCCTGATTGGCGAGCTGTTCGATGGTTTCAGTTGATGTGGACATTTCGTTTCCAACCAGACTGCCGCCGGCCCCCGGACGCTGCCCGGCAGCGCCCGCGCGAAGGGCCGGAGCGGCTCAGACACTGAACGACGTCCCGCAGCCGCAGGATGCCTTGGCGTTCGGATTGTTGAAGATGAATCCCTTGCTGACGAGGCTCGTGTCGTAGTCGAGCGTCGTCCCGTCGATGAACCGGTAGCTTTTCGGATCGATGAAGACCTTCGATCCCTCGAGCCCCTCGAAGACGTGGTCCCCGTCGCGCGGAGAGGCTTCCCAGGCGAACGTGTAGCTCAGCCCGGAACAGCCGCCGGCCTTGATGCCGATGCGGAGGCCGCCGCCAGGAATGCCGTTCTTTTCGGTCATTTTCCTGATGAGCTTAGAAGCATTCTCGCTGATGTGCACCATGGTCTGCGTGCCCGCTCCCACTGTCCGGCTCCAATGTAGGACCAGAACAGTCCTATTTTAGTCCGGACCGGGAAACGGGATCAAGTTGAGGCGCTCAATTGCCGCCGGACGGCCTTCAGGTACCCGAGGCAGGGAGGGGTCGATCTGGTCGATCCAGGCGAGGATGCCGCCGGCCAGGTTGCGGGCGCGCAGGAACCCTCGCTCGCGCATCGCCGCCACAACCTGGGCGCTGCGGGCGCCAATCCGGCAATGCACGACGATTTCCGTGGTCGGGTCGAGCTCGGCGAGTTTTCCCGCAAACTGCGCCAGCGGAACGAGCGTCGCCCCGGGGATCTGGCAGATGGCGGCTTCGTAAGGCTCGCGCACGTCGATCAGGAGCGGAGCGGTGCCCTGATCCTGCCGGGCCTTCAGTTCGGCGACGGTCATGTCCCACGGCTCCGGGGCGGCGTGCCCGTCGGGCCGCGCCGGCGTGCAGTACTGCTCGGTACTCGTGAAGATCGCGGATGGAGGGATGGACGCCGCACGCCGGACAGTCGGGGTCCTTGCGCAGCCTGATTTCCCTGAAGCGCATCCGAAGCGCGTCGTAGATCAGGAAACGACCGACGAGCGGTTCGCCGATCCCGAGGATCAGCTTCAGGGCCTCGGTGGCCTGGATGGTGCCGATCACGCCCGGCAGAACACCGAGCACGCCGCCTTCAGCGCAGCTCGGCACCAGACCGGGGGGCGGCGGCTCGGGGTGCAGACAGCGGTAGCACGGACCGTCCTTCGTCGCGAAGACGGACGCCTGCCCCTCGAAGCGGAAGATGCTGCCGTAGGCGTTGGGACGCCCCTCCAGCACGCAGGCGTCGTTCACGAGATACCGGGTGGGGAAGTTGTCGGTCCCGTCGAGGATGACGTCGTACGCGGCCACGATCTGCCGCGCATTCGCCGCTGTCAGCGCGCAGTCGTGCGCTTCGATGCGCACTCCGGGATTCATCGCTTCGAGACGCGCCGACGCCGAGGCAATCTTCGAGCGGCCGACGTCGGCGGTGGAATGGAGGATCTGGCGCTGGAGGTTGCTCGCGTCCACAGCATCGAAATCCATGAGTCCCAGCGTCCCGACTCCCGCGGCGGCAAGGTACAGCGCCGCCGGCGATCCGAGCCCGCCCGCGCCGATGCACAGCACGCGGGCCGCCTTGAGCTTCCGCTGTCCGTCGAGTCCGACCTCGGGCAAAGCCAGGTGACGGCTATAGCGTTCGTATTCCGCGTGCGTCAGATCGGGGAGATCCACACACTGAATATAACAGGTGGAGTCGAGCTGTCTTCGCTGTCCACGCGCCTCACAGGAGGGACGGAGGGACGGAGAAACCGAGGGTGGAGTCGAGCTGTCTTCGCTGTCCACGGGCCTCACAGGAGGGACGGAGAGACGGAGAAACCGAGGGTGGAGTCGAGCTGTCTTCGCTGTCCACGGGCCTCACAGGGGAGGAGAAACGGAGAGACGGAGAAACTGAGGGTGGAGTCGAGCTGTCTTCGCTGTCACGGGCCTCTAAGAAACTGCTGCATTGACGAGCTCGCCCGTCGAGAGATCGACGAGTCCCAATCCGAGCGTTGTGGCGCGCTGCCGTAAGCGGCGGACGACGCGAGCCCGGTGCTGGGCCTCGTAGGCGTCGGCGCCCGGGTCCGCGTACACGAGGTGGTCCTTCAGGGTGCGATAGACGAGGATCGCCAGCTTGCGGGCGGTGGCGGTCACCGCCTTGGGGGCGCCGACGCGAAAGGCGAGGCGTCGATAGAAGGCGCCAAGGGCCGTCTGCGTGCGCCCGAGCGACGTGGCCGCGAGGCGCAGGATGGCGGCCGCGCGATTGGCGGACCGTGGGGTGCGGCTATCGAGCAGGCGCCCGCCGGAGATCTTGTTGTGGGGCGCGAGCGTGAGCCACGACGTGAAGTGGTGCTCGGTCGGCCATCGGGTCATGTCGGTGCCGATTTCGGCGACCAGGCGTAACGCGTTGTACGGCCCCAGGCCATCGATCTGCGAGAGGTCGGTGCCGGTGAGCTGATGGAGCGGCGTCCGGAGGTCGAAGCGGGGTTGGTTTTCGCGCGGGGTGCGGCCCCGACGGGCGGGGGGCAGCGGCGAGGCGGGCGGCGCGACGGTGGCGGTCAGGTGCGTCAGGTGCGCCGCAATCGCGGTGTCGCACGCGGCGATCCGTTGCTGATACTCGTCGTAGAGCTCGAGATTCTGTTGCAGGACGAACACATGTTCGGGGCGGTAGTGGCCTGTCAGCGCGGCGACGAGTTCGTCCACGGACGCCCGGCAGCGCGGATCGCGATGCTGCGCGAGCTGGTGCGGATCGCGCTGGCCGGCGACGATGTCGCGCAGGATCTTCAGGCCCGTCACGCCGGTGATGTCGCTGACGACCAGGGGGAGTTGGACATTCATCTGCACCAGCGCCTTCTGCATGCGCTGCACGAGGGCGCTCGTGCTTTCGATCAGCGTCGCGCGGTGGCGCAGATAGCCGCGCAACGCCACGATCCCGTCGGCGGGACGGAAGCTCCCGCGCAGCAACCCCAGGGTGTGCAGGTCGCGGAGCCATTCGCAGTCGGAGACATCGCTCTTGCGGCCCGGGAGATTCTTGACGTGCCGGGCATTGACGAGGATCACCTGAAAGCCGCGGGCGTCCAGGATCTCGAAGATGGCGATCCAGTAGACGCCGGTGGCTTCCATCGCCACGTGTGTCACCCGACACGCGGTCAGCCAGTCGGCGAGTCGGTACAGATCGCCCGTAAACGTGGGAAACGAGCGGACCGGTGTCGGGTCTCGATCCGGCGGGACCGCGACGAAATGTTCGGCCGACCCGCAATCAATGCCGGCGGCGTCCGGATGGAGACGGTCGAGGGCGGCCGGCGACGTGCGCGGCTTCGGAGATCGGCGACGGGGGTGGTGTGGCATGCGAGGCTCCTTTACACTGGCGATAGCCTCCGGGAACAGGGATGCGGATGAGGGGCACTCTCCTAAACGGGATCCCGCCGCGTCAACGGCGGGTCACCAGTGACGATGCCGCGAATCCCCGGCCCACGCTCACAGACGGGCACCCACGCACCAGTGGCGGGTCGGGCTCGGTTCCCGGAGGCCTCCATTCTACGCACGTGCCCCTCCCGCAGTTTCTCGCGTGTCGAATCGCGATCCCATCGCGTGGGCCGCTCACAGGAGGGACGGAGGGACGGAGAAACCGAGGGTGGAGTCGAGCTGTCTTCGCTGTCCACGGGCCTCACAGGAGGGACGGAGAAACGGAGAAACCGAGGGTGGAGTCGAGCTGTCTTCGCTGTCCACGGGCCTCACAGGGGACGGAGAAACGGAGAAACCGAGGGTGGAGTCGAGCTGTCTTCGCTGTCACGGGCCTCACAGGAGGGACGGAGAAACGGAGAAACGGACGGTTTGAGTCGATCTGGGACGGCTGCCTGGTGCGGCCAGTCGAGCGCCGGCCGGGAGGCCGGCGTTACACGTGCGGAGAGAGCCACACCTGCAAACGGCCGGAGAGCGTGCGCTTCGTGTTTGTCCGTCGGAGCGTGCGGTTCGACATGCCGCTGTCGCTTCGTGCCTGGCCATCGGAGCGTGCGGTTCGACCCTGTGGGCTGAAGCGCTCACTGCAACGTTTCGCGCGGATTGACCCGCGCTGCGCGCGAGGCGGGGATCAGGCACGCCACGACCGAGACGGCCAGGACAATCACCGGGACCGCCACGTAGGTGAGCCCGTCGTGTGCCGCCACGCCGAACAGCATGCTGCTGAGGAGGCGGCTCGTGAACCAAGCGGCGGCAATGCCGCCGGCGATGCCGGCGAGTGTCGGGCGGAGCCCATCGGCGCACATCAGCGCGACCAGGCGCGACGGCGCCGCACCGAGCGCGATACGGAGCCCGATCTCGGGCCGCCGCTCGGCAACGGCGAACGCCACCGCGCCGTAGAGACCGCCGATTGTCAGCAGCAGCGCGGTCGCCGCGAAGAGCGCCATCAGGACCATCGCGAAACGCGCTTCCTCCGACACGCGTGCGACCAGCCGCGTCATGGTCGCGACCGAGGCAACCGGCACCATCGGATCGACCTGGGCGACCGCCGCGCGAATCGCGGGAACGAGCGCGACCGGGTCGTCCCCCGCCGACCGCACCGCGAACGGCATCGTGGCGAGCGTGGGATACGCACCCTGCGTGTACGGCACGATCATCGCGGGAAGCGGCCGCTCGTCGAGCGCATACCGCTTCATGTTGTCCACGACGCCCACCACCGTCATCCACGGCCCCGGGGAATTGCCCGTTCCCAGCCGCAGTCGCCTCCCGATCGCCTCACGGCCCGGCCAGGTCGCCTCCGCGAATGCCCTGTTGACGACGACGACCGGCTGCGTGTCGGCGCGATCCGAATCGGCGAGTTCGCGCCCGGCGACGATGCGCGCACCCAGCGTCCGGAAGAGGTCACCGCTCGCCACGATGTATTCGGCGACCTGACGCTGCTCGCCTGGAAGCGGCGCGACGCCTTCGACGGTGTAGACGGTCGCCTCCTGCGCGCCGCTCATCGGCAGCGGCTTGCCGGCGGCGGCCGACGCCACGCCCGGCATCGCGCGCAGGCGCGCCAGCACGGCATCGACCGCGCCGACGATCCTCGGCCGGCTCGCCGGAATCGGACCGCGCAGCTCCTCGGGATACGACGAGGGCGGCAGCGTCAGCTCGAACGTGACGACGCGTTCCGGGTGAAAGCCCGTGTCGACGCGCAACCGCTCGACCAAGCTGCGCACCAGGAGCCCGGAGGCGACGAGCAGCACGATTGACACGGCGACCTGCGCCGTCAGCACCGTCTGCCGGAGGCGTCGCGCGCCGCCCACGGTGCCGCGGCCCGTCGATCGGAGCACCGAAGCGGGCGCCGGGCGCGTCAGGGCGATGGCGGGCCAGGCGGATGTGCCGATCGCCGTCAAGGCGCCGCAGACGATCGCGAAGCCGCCGAGCCGCCAGTCGAGCGCAAGATCCGACAGCCTCGGGAAACGCGACGGCCCTATGGCCTTCATGAGATCGATCCCGAAGGCCGCCGCCCCCAGTCCAAGGGCGGACGCCACCGCGGAAACTATCGCGGATTCGACGAGGGCGCCGGATACGAGCCGCGCGCGTGAGGCGCCGAGCGCGGATCGCACCGCGTAGTCCATCCGCCGTCGCAGGCCGCGCGCCACGAGCAACTGCGCCGCGTTGCCGCACGCCACGAGCACGAGCGCGACCGCGGCGATGAACAGGAGTTCGACCGTCGAGCGCGCTTCACGCGGCATCGTCTGGACGTCGAGCGGCACGGCGCGAACGCCCAGCCATCCCTTCGCGGCCGGCGTCTCGGCTTCGAGCCGATCCATGTTGGCGTCGAGGGCGGCCTGCGCCTGCGCGAGGCTCACGCCGGGACCGAGGCGCGCGATGACGGCGAGATCGGACGGACCCCGCTTCGGAAGCGCGGCCGGCACCCACAGCTCGGCGCGCGGAGGAAACTGGAAGTTCGCCGGCATCTCACCGCCGCGGGGGAAGTCGAAACCGCGCGGCGCAATGCCGACGACCTCGTACGGCTCGTTGTTGATGCGGATTGTCTGGCCGACGAGCGCGGGCGAGCCGCCGAACATGCGCATCCACAGACCGTATCCAACCACCGCGACGTGATCGCGGCCGGGCGAATCTTCTCCCGGCGCGAACATGCGGCCCGCCACCGGATCGACGCCCATCGTGGCGAACAACCCCGCCGTGGTCCTGATGCCCTCCACGCGTTCGACCTCGCCACCGGGTCCCGCCACGTTGAAGAGATCCGCCTTGAAGCCGTCGACCGATTCGAGCGCGGCCACGTGAGCCTGGATGTCGGCGACGTGGATGCCGTGAATCGGATACGCATCGAAGCCGAGCGACAGGTGCGGAATATGGCCCCAGACCATCACGAGGCGGGACGGATCCTTGTACGGCAGCGGACGCCACAGCACGGTCGAGACCACCGCGAACATCAACGTGGCCGCCATCAGCCCGATGGCCAGCGTCGCCACGGCGGTCGTCGCGAGGCCGCCGTCCCGCCGCAATCCCCGCCAGCCCAGTCGCAGTTCGCGCACCGCGTCGATCATCACGCTCATGCGGCCACCTCGTGGGTCCCGATTATGCCGAGAGGCCGCGACAGGCCACTGCCGAAATGTGGTGAACCGGCGCCGATCGGGGACGGACTACCTTGTCATTCCACCGACCTTCGCCTAAACTTCGTCTATCGTGGATCTCAACTCTCTCGCCGCCGGGCTCGCGATCGGCCTCGCCGTCGCCGCGGCAGCGTGGCTCGTCGGCAGGGCTTCGGCGCAGCGCGAACTCGCCTCGGCGCAACAGGATCGCGCGCGGCTCGCTGCCGAGCTCGACGGAGAACGCAGGTCGGCGGCCGAGAAGCTCGCGCTGCTCGACGAGGCGCGCGCGGCCCTCAAGGACAGCTTCGGCGCGCTCTCGGCCAGCGCGCTGCAGACGAACAACGAGGCGTTCCTCCAGCTCGCGAAGCTCTCGCTCGAGAAAATCCAGCAGGCGTCGCACACGGACCTCGAGGGCCGCCAGAAGGAGATCGCGGGGCTGGTCGAGCCGATGCGTGAATCGCTCAGCCAGATCAGCGAACACATCAAGCAGGTGGATCGCGACGGCGCGACGACCGCGCAGGCGCTCACGACGCAGCTCCGATCGATGGGCGACGCGCAGGAGCGCCTGCGGCGCGAAACCGAGGGACTCGTCCGCGCGCTGAAATCGCCCAACCAGCGCGGCCGCTGGGGCGAAGTCCAGCTGCGCAACGTCATCGAGCGCGCCGGCATGGCGGAGGTACTGCGGCGACTTCAACGAGAAGGACTCGGTCACCGACGAGCACGGACGCCGGGCGATCCCCGACATGACCATCCGGCTCCCGAACGGCTCGTGCGTCGTGATCGACTCGAAGGTGCCGATTGACGCCTACCTGCGCGCGATCGACGTGACCGACGAGGCGCAGCGCGCCGCGCTCTTCAAGGACCATGCGCGGCAGGTACGCGAGCACATCAAGGGGCTGTCGGCGAAATCCTACTGGGCCAGGTTCACGCCTACGCCGGAGCTGGTCGTGATGTTCCTGCCGGGCGAGCCGCTCTTCAGCGTGGCGCTCCAGGCGGACCCGACCCTGTTCGACTACGCCGCGGACCTCAGGGTGATTCCCGCGTCGCCGCTGACGCTGCTCGCGCTGCTGCGCACGGTCGCCTCCGCATGGCAGCACCAGCGGCTCGCGGACAGCGCCGAACAGATTCGCGCGCTCGGCGTGGAGCTGTACGAGCGTCTCGCGCAGATGGCCGATCACGTGCAGGACGTCGGGACGAACCTGCGGCAGGCGGGTGCGGCGTACGATCGGTTCCTCGGCTCGCTCGAATCGCGCGTGCTCGTCACCGCGCGGCGCTTCCGCGATCTGGGCGTCAGTCCCGCAAAGGAAATGACCGAACCGGCAGCCCCGCTCGAGATCGAACCGCGCGAACCGCGATCGACCGAGCTGCGGGTTCCCGTGCAGGAATCCCTCATCGACGCCGAGATTGTCGTCGCCGACGAGACCGTGCCTACCTGATCGTCGCCGTCAGGGTGACGGCCGCGCGGATTTCGAGATCCCCCGCCGTAATGGGTGTTTCCGCGGCGGCAGCGCCGCCGGAGCGCATCTGCATCAGCACGGGCTGCCGTGGCGCCGGAATCCCCTGTCGTTGCTCTTCGATCCGGATCACCGCGTCAACGTGCGCCCCCGCGCCCGCGGCGGCCGCGTCCGCCCGCGCCCGTGCGTCGACGACCGCCAGCCGCACGGCCTCGCGTTCCGCCGCGTCGCGGTCCTTCAAGTCGAACCGGACTCCGCCGACCGACGTCGCTCCGGAGCCGACGGCGAGGTCGACGACTTCGCCGACGCGCGACAGGTCGTCGAGCCGGACCTCGACGGCGTTGCGCGCCACGTAGTCCCGGAGCGTCTGCTTGCCGTCCCTGTAGTCGAATTCCGGCTGGATGTCGTACGCCACCGTGCGGATCGCGTCGGCCGCGATGCCGGCGTTCTTCAGTTTCGCCGTGACCGCGGCCATCGCCTCCGCATTGGCCCGCTGCGCCTCCCGGGGGTTTCGTGCGCGCGATTCGGCGGAAATCGAAACCCACGCCCTGTCAGGCGCGCGCTTGACGGTGCCCTCTCCGCTCGTGATGACGACCGGCCGATCCGGCTGAGGCGCCTGCGCGGCGGCGGGCACCGCAAGCGCCATCAGAAGCGTCGCCAGAACAAGTGTTTTCACAACTCCTCCCACGCTCTGCGCGCTTTTCCATTTTCCATTTTCCATTTTCCATTTCTTATTCCCCGACTACAGCGAACAGGCGATGCGAAAACCGATCCCGTACGAGTAGGTGTCAGGGGGCACCTGGTGGCGATGGGTGACGGTGAGCATTTTCATGTCGGCGCTGAGCCAGCTGCCGCCGCGCAGCATCCGCATGGTGCCGGTGCGCGGCCCTCCCGGCTGGGCTGGCGGCCCGCCATAGGAGAACGGATCGGAGCGATCCTGGACCCACTCCCACACGTTGCCGGCCATGTCGAACAGGCCGTAGCCGTTCGGCGGGTAGGTCCGGCACCGCGTGGTGCCCTGCGCAGTTTTCTGGGACGGATCCGTCAGGAAATTCGCACTGTTCCGGTCGAGCCGGTCGCCCCACGGATACCGCTTGCCGTCGAGTCCGCCGCGCGCCGCCTTCTCCCACTCCGCCTCGCTCGGCAGCCGCACGTCGCGGCCCGTGGCCTCGGCCAGCCATCCGCAGTAGGCGACGGCGTCGGTCCAGCGTACGAGCGTCACCGGATGGTCGAGCCGGTCGAGCGGCGGCGCCCCATCCACCCAGACGTAGGGCTGGCCGATCGTCCGGAAGGCGCGCTCACGCTCGAGACCACCCGCCGTGACCACCACCGGCAACTCGTAAATGGCTGGCGTGCGCCAGCCTGTCGCCTGAACGAACCGCGCGTATTCCGCGTGCGTCACCTCGTGCACGGCCAGCAGGAACGCGTCGACGTGAACGCGGCGCGCCGGGCGCTCGTCCTCATCGGCATCGGGAGATCCCATCAGGAACTCACCAGCCGGGATCGACGCGAATTCGGGCAGCAGGTCGGCAGGCATGTGTCAGAAGAGCCATCAGAATAGCTCAACTCGTTTCATGTACACTTCTGCCCCATGAGGCTCGACCGGTTTGCGATGGAGCGGCTTCAGTCCACCTGGGAAAACCGCGTGGCCTGGAACTTGTCAGAGAGCGGCGTGCACCCGCTTCGTCTCGAGGATCTCGCCGACACCGAGGCAGACCGAATCGCGATTTTCGGCCTGGAACTCGGCTATCCCCAGACCAACGGGACCGGTGAGCTGCGCCAGGCCATCTCCGCCATGTATCCGGCCACCACCGTCGAGCACATCCAGGTCACGAACGGCGGCGCCGAGGCCAACTGCATCTCGCTCTGTCACCTCGTCCAGCCTGGCGACGACGTGATCGTGATGGTGCCGAACTACATGCAGGCCCCCGGCCTGGCGCGTGGACTCGGGGCGAACGTGCGCCCGTGGCCGCTCACCGGCGAAGCCGAAGGCCGTTGGCGCCCCGATCTCGACAGCCTCGGGGCGATGGTGACGGACAGGACGCGGGCGATCCTGATCTGCAACCCGAACAACCCGACCGGTGCCCGTTTCACCCCCGGCGAACTCGACGCGATCTGCGCCGTCGCCGCCCGCGTCGGAGCGTGGGTCCTTTCGGACGAGATCTACCGGGGCGCCGAGCTCGACGGAAAGGAGACGGCGTCGGCGTGCGGCCGATACGAACGCGTGCTCGTGACGAGCGGCCTCTCCAAGGCGTACGGGTTGCCGGGGCTGCGCATCGGATGGGTCGTCGGCCCGCCGGACACGATCGAGCAGTTGTGGGCCGTGCACGACTACACGACGATCGCGCCCGGCGCGCTGAACGACCGGCTGGCGCGTATTGCCCTCGCGCCGGACCGGCGTGAGCGGCTGCTGGCCCGCACGCGCGGCATGATCCGGTCGAACTATCCGCTCGTCCGGAAGTGGATCGAGCGGCGGTCGCCCGCGCTCTCGCACGTTGCGCCTGAGGCCGGCGCGATCGTGTTCGTGCGCTACGCCTATCCCGTCAACTCGACGGCGCTCATCGACCGGCTTCGCGAGCAGCAAAGCGTGCTCGTCGTGCCCGGCGATCACTTCGAGATGGACGGGTACCTTCGCATCGGATTCGGATCGGATCCGGCGCACCTTGCCCTGGCGCTCGAGCGCGTCGGCGACACGCTGGACACCCTGGCGCATGCGCGCTGACCTTGCGCTCGTCGGCTTCGGCCACGTCGGACAGCGGTTCGCCACGCTGCTGGCCGAGCGCTCGGACCGTCTCGCCGCGGACTGCGACCTCGACACCCGGATCGTGGGCATCTCCACCGGACGCCACGATGCCACCTGGAGCGATGACGGCGTGGACATCGCTCGCGCGATCGACACAGTCAGGCGGGGCGGGTCGCTGGCGGGCCTCGGGCAGGCCGTTCCCCCGGCGAGTTCCTTCGATCTGATCGGCCGGCTCGGACGGTCGGCCGCCGATCTGCGCGTCGTCGTCGAAACCACCGTGCTCGACATCCGGGCGGGACAGCCGGCGATCGATCACGTGCGCGCGGCGATTGATGCCGGCTGCGACGTCGCAACGGCCAACAAGGGACCGGCGGCGTTTGCCTACGCGGAGCTTCGGGACCGGGCGGACGCGCGGGGCGTGTCGTTCCTCTTCGAAGGCGCGGTGATGGACGGCATCCCGGTCTTCAACCTGGTGCGCGAGACGCTGCCGGCCGTCGAGATCCTGGGTTTTCGCGGCGTCGTGAACAGCACGACGAATCACATCCTGTCGGCGCTCGAGGACGGCGACGAGTTCGCACCCGCGCTGGCGCGCATGCAGCAGCTCGGCATCGCCGAGGCCGATCCCTCCCTCGACGTGGACGGCTGGGATGCCGCCGCCAAGACGGCCGCGCTCGCGAACGTCCTGATGGATGCGCGGACGACCCCGCATGAGGTACACCGCACGGGGCTCGACGCCGGCGCGGCGCACGTCGCCAGACGCGCGATCGAACAGGGACGCCGGCTGCGCCTGGTGGCTTCGGCGGCGCGCACCGCCGGCGGCCTGGTTGAAACCGCGGTTGCGCCGATGGAACTGCCGGCGGCCGATCTGCTGGCCGGGCTGCGCGGGCAGGCCAACGCGCTCGTGCTGCGGACGGATCTGCTCGGAGAGATCGCGATCTGTCAGCTCGACGGCAGCCTGACCCAGACCGCCTACGCCCTGCTGAGCGACCTCGTCACGATCCGGAAGCGAGCCGCGAGCGGAGCGCGGCCTCGTTGAAGCCGGCGACTGGCGTGCCGTTGACGACCGTCACGGGCACCGTCCGCAGACCGAGGGCCAGCAGTTCGTCGTACGCCGCGCCGTCTTCGTCGACGTTCTTCAGGGTGAACGGGTAACCCTCGCGTGAAAGAAACTCTTTCACCAGATCGCAGGCCCGTCAGTGCGAGCCGCTGTACACGATGATGTCGAGCGACATGAATCAATTGTATCCCCCGCTGTCCGGCTTCACGGTCGTCGACCTGACCCGCGTGCTCTCGGGCCCCTACTGCACGATGCAGCTCGCCGACATGGGCGCGCGCGTCATCAAGGTCGAGCAGCCCGGCAAGGGCGATGACACCCGAGGGTGGGGGCCGCCGTTCGTCGAGGGAGAGAGCGCCTATTTCCTGAGCGTGAACCGGAACAAGGAAAGCCTGACGCTCGACCTGAAGGATTCGGGCGCGCGGCGCGTGCTCGAGCGGCTGCTCGATCGCGCCGACGTCCTGGTCGAAAATTTCCGGCCGGGAACGATGTCGCGCCTCGGCCTCGGCTATGCGGACATGGCCGCGCGATGGCCGCGGCTCGTCTATTGCTCGATCTCCGGGTTCGGTCAGTCGGGACCGCGGCGGGCCGAGGCGGGCTACGACGCGGTGATGCAGGCAGAGGGCGGACTGATGAGCATTACCGGGGCGGGCGACGGCCCGCCGTACCGGCTGGGTGTCGCGATCTCCGACATCGCGACGGGCATGTTCGCCGCCCAGGGAATCACGCTCGCGCTGCTCGCGCGCGAGCGCACGGGAACCGGCCAGCTCGTGGACGTCGGCATGCTCGATGCGACGGCCGCTCTGCTGACCTATCAAGCCGGCATCTACTTCGCCACCGGCGCGCCGCCGCCGCGGATGGGCAACCGGCACCCGACGATCGTCCCGTACGAGACGCTGTCGGCGTCAGACGGCGATTTCGTCGTCGCGGTCGGCAACGATGATCTGTGGCGCCGCTTCTGCGGGGTCATCGGCGCCGACGACATCGTCGCGGACGAACGATTCGCCACCAACCGCGCGCGCGTATCGAACTACGAGGCGCTCAGGCCCCACCTCGTCGAGCGCCTGCGCGCGCGTCCGCGCGCCGAATGGGTGAGCGCGCTCAAGGCCGCCGGCGTGCCGTGCGGCTCGGTGCGGGACGTGGCCGAGGTGCTTGGCGACGAGCAGCTGCGCGCGCGCGACATGATCCAGGAAGTGGAGCACGCGACTGCCGGCGTGGTCCGCGTCACGGGCGTGCCGATCAAGCTCTCGGCAACGCCCGGCAGCGTGCGAAGCGCGCCGCCCGTACTCGGCCAGCACACGGACGCCATCCTTCGGGAACTGGGTGCGCCGGACGACGAGATCGCGCGGCTGCGAGCCGCCGGAGCGATCTAAGGGCCGGATTGCCGGGGCAGGATGCGGCGACGCCGGCCGCCGCTACCGCTCCACGAAGGGAATGATTTCGTTCAGGAGGTAGCCGAGGACATCCTCTTCGGTCAGCCCGGCCACCGGCGCGCGTTCGCGCAGCGCATGGACGGCGGTCACCATGCGGCGGCCGCGGCCACGGCTCGTGCGTACGACGACCTCGGGCGGGTCGGTCGTCTCGTCGAGCGCGAGCTCGATGAAGTCGTCGGGAGAGCGCTCGGCCGCGAGGCGAACGGACCCGGCCGGCGTGGAGACCTTGAACAGGTGCCCTTCGCCGACCAGCGCCGCAGCGACGCTGTGGAACGCCGGCACCGCGAGCCCGGTGAGGAACACGTCATAGTCGCGCACGGCTTCAGCCGTTCGCGCGCGGCGTTCGGCAGCCCTCACACGCGCCGCTTCGATCGCGGCGCGCACGCGGCGCCGGATGTCGGACACTTCCATCCGTCAGCCCCACCTCTCCACGTCCGACACGTCGATGCCGTCGCGCTCGAGGGCGGCAATCAGGCTGGCGCGGTCGGGTGCGCAGCGGCACGCTTCCGCAACTTCGATCGCGCCGTCGCGCACGAGCGCGCCGAGCGCATCGTTCATCGTCACCATCCCGAGCCGGCGGCCGCCGTCGATGGCGATCGGCAGCTGCGAGAACAGCCCGTCGAGAATCAGCTTCTCCACCGCGGGACTGTTGAGCAGCAGCTCGCGCGCGCCAATCCGGCCGCCTGTCGGCTTGCGCGCGAGCGTCTGCGCCACAACCGCGCGCAGCGATCCGGCGAGCAGGGCGCGTACCGGCGCCCGCCGGTCTGCCGGAAAGGCGCCGATGAGCCGTTCGATCGCCGCCGAGGCCGTCGGGGCGGAGATGCCGCCGAACACGAGCCGTCCGGCGCGTGCGGCATCGAGCGCTACCGAAAGGGCCTCGGGTGCGCGCAGATCCTCGATGACCAGAACGTCCGGCCCCTCGCGAAGCGCCGCACGCGCCGCCGACGCGATCGCTTCGCCGTCGGGAGCCGATTGCCGCTGGCTGATGAAGGAGTGCCGCTTCTCGTGGGTGGTCCGGATGTGCGATTCGATGGTGATGACGTGATCGTTGCGCGTGCGGTTGATCAAATCCACGAAGGCGTCGAGCATCGTGGACTTGCCGCTGCCGCGCGGTCCGGCGATGACGACGAGCCCGTCGGCCTCTCCGCAGAGCGCCTGGATTCGCGGGCTGAGGCCAATCTCGTCGGCGCTGCTCACGTTCGGCGACGCCAGGTGGAAGATGAGCCCCGTGCCGGAGTCGTCGCGGAACGTCACGCACCGGACGCGGCCGACGCCTTTGACGACGCACGTCCATTCCGATGTCGCTTCGGCCACCTGGTCGCGCGGCGCGAACTCGAACGTGAATCGATCGATCTCGGCTCCGGGCACGCAGGCTTCGGTGCCGAGCAGCGCGATTCCGCCGTCAATCCTGACCATCGGGCGGGAATCCGCGACGGCATACAGAGTCGAGGCTCCACGGGCAGCTGCCGTCTTCAGCAGCGCCAGGAGCGAAGCTTCGGTCGAGGCGGCCGGTGCCGCCACGGCGGGCTGCGGCCGCAGCTTCAGCGTCGGCTTGGCAATGGGCACGACGGTGGCCGCGACCGGTTCCGGAACGGGCACCGCTTCGGCGCCAGCGGCCGGGGCTGAGGCTACAGGCTCGACAACCGGCGGCGGAGCGACGGGTTCCTGCGCAACCACCGGGACGACCGGCGGCTCGACGACCGGGGCTCGGCGACGGGTTGCGACAGCCGGCCGCGGAGCCACGGGTTCCTGCGCAACCGCCTCGACGACCGGCGGCTCGGCGACCGGGGCTCGGCGACGGGTTCGACAGCCTGCGGCGGAGCCACGGGTTCCTGCGCAACCACCGGGACGACCGGCGGCTCGGCGACCGGGGCTGCGGCGACGGGCTCGACAATCGGCGGCGGAGCCACGGGTTCCTGCGCAACCGCCTGGACGACCGGCGGCTCGGCGACCGGGGCTTCGGCGACGGGTTCGACAACCTGCGGCGGAGCCACGGGTTCCTGCGCAACCGCCTCGACGACCGGGGCTGCGGCGACCGGGGCTTCCGCGACAGGTTCGGCGGCCTGCGGCGGAGCCACGGGTTCCTGCGCAACCACCGGGACGACCGGCGGCTCGGCGACCGGGGCTGCGGCGACCGGTTCGGCTGCCTGCAGCGGAGCGACGGGTTCCTGCGCAACCGCCCGACGACCTGCGGCTCGGCGATCGGGGCTGCGGCAACGGGTTCCGCAGCCTGCGGTGGAGCTACGGGTTCCTGCGCGACCGCCTCGACGACCGGCGGCTCGCGATCGGACTTCGCGAGGCTCGCGGCGACCGGGGCTTCCGCGACAGGTTCGAGTGCCGGCGGCTCGGCGACCGGTTCCTGCGCGACCGTCTCGACAACCGGCGGCGGAGCTACGGGTTCCTGCGCGACCGCCTCGACGACGGACACCTGCGGCTCGATCCCGACAAGCTCCCAGTGCTCGACGTCTTCCTCCTCGGTCGGCCCCGATCTCGATGGACTCCCAGTCGGCGACCTCCACGTCGGCCACGATTTCCATGGCCTGCCACTCGACGACGGGCTCGACGTCGGCAGGCGGCATGGCATCCGGCCCCGCGACGGCGACGTCCTCGAGCGATGGGGCTGCTTCGGGAAGGACGGGAATCGTGTCCTGCGGCGTCAGCCCGACTATCGGGGCAGACGGCCCGGCCGCGAGGACCTCCGGGGCTTCCTCAACGGCCGGCGGCTCCTCGATTCCCGGAAGCTCCGACACGGAATCCGGCGCAATCGCCGCCGTCTCCGCGGCGGGCATTTCAATTACCGGCTCGACGATCGCCGGTTCGACCGCCGCCAGCTTCCGCCGGACTTCGACCCACACATCGTCGCCGCCGCGAGCCGCGGTGACGATGAAGGGCTGTCCGCCCTCGATGGTCGGTTCGAGCTCGTATTCGATCGCGCTGAGCTCGTCGAGCAGACGGCGCTGTTCGGCGGGCAGGATCTGCACGAGCATGCCCAGAATTGCATCGGCTGTCAGCGGCCGCGAGGACAGCTCGACCTGCCCCCAGGAGAGCGGCCCGCGCAGCGAGTTCATCGCGGTCGACGTCGTCACGACGTACGGCTTTTCGCCGACGTGCATGACCAGCGAGTCGCCATCCAGGCGGATGATCGCGTCGAGGAGCGAGTCGAGAAGCGTCACGTTATCCACTTGTCTTTCGGTCAATCGGGGCCGGCGCTGTAGGCCGCGCTTCCATCGTAGATTCGGACCAGTTCGACCAGCTTGTAGCCCTTCGTCTGGTATGGAGCCACGATCCGCTGTGTCCTGAGGTACTGGAGCATACCCTCGTCTTCGTAGTCGGGCTCGCCCACGTCATCGAGGCGCGCGAGGGCGGATCCGAGACCCGCCAGCGTCAGCCGCTTCTCGTAGACGGTGCGTGACGCAGGCACAATCACGAAGCGCCGGCCTGGCACGCGCCGGGCGACCGTCTCGAAGACCACGAACAGCTCGTTGCTGATGAAGCTGAATCCGGCGTCTGCCCGCGAGGCGGGCGCGTCTTCGACTTTCAGCATGTGCACGCCAGCCAGCCCGCCGATAGCCTCCATCAGCCGACGTGTGAAGTCCCCCTCCCCGGACCAGCCGGCAGCATCCACGTCCACGACAGGATCATAACTCCCGGGGCCCCTGCGGGGACCTGGGAATGGGTCGCGGATGCGTCGCGGCCGGCCAGACGCGACGTCGCGGACGTCACCTGCGGGCGACGTGAATGGCCATGAGGCCGCCGAGCACCGGGATATGTGCGGCGCTCGCGAAGCCCTGCTCCCGGAGCAGCCGGCTGACCGCCGGAGCGCCCGGATACCGCTTGATCGACTGGGGAATGTAGCGATAGGTGTCGGGATCCCGGTGCAGGAGGAGCCCAAGCGCGGACCCGACCACCGTCAGATATGCGAGATAGACGGCACGCACCACGGGATTGGCGGGCCGATTGAAGTCGAGCGAAAGGAACACGCCACCCGGCTTCAACACGCGGGCGATTTCCGCCACCGCAGGCTGAATCTCCGGCACATTGCGGATGCCGTAACCGGTGCTCACGATGTCGAAACGGGCATCCGGGAAGGGCAGCGCCATCATGTCCCCCGCGACCAGCGGCACGCCGCCTCGTTTCGCGCGGGCGAGCTGGAGCATGCGGTGCGTGATGTCGAGACCGATGACCTGCGCGCCGCGATCGGCGAGCGCGAACGCGAGGTCGCCAGTTCCGCATGCCAGATCGAGCGCCGTCATGCCGGGAGACGCTCCCGACAGCTCGATCAGCCGGCGCTTCCAGCGAGCATCGCGTCCGTACGAGAGGAGCACCGTGATGAAGTCGTAGCGATCCGCGATCGTCGCGAACAACCGGCGCACGTACGGCCGCTTCGTATCGGGAGAGTCGAGCTGCTGCAATGCCCTCCTTGAACCGTGAGCGTTGAACCTTGAGCCCTGAGCCTTGAGCCCCTGAGCCCTTGAGCCCTGACTACCGCACGGGCACCGAGTCGTACACGGTCGCGTCGTCGACGCCCGCCTCGCGGAATCCGTGGCGCCGTTCGCGGCACTTGCTGCATCGGCCGCAGTGCAGTCCGCCCTGCGGCTGCATGCACGACAGCGTCAGGTCGAGCGGAACGCCGAGGTCGAGGCCGCGCCGGATGACCTCCGCCTTGTGCATCGAGGAGAGCGGCGCCTCGATGCGAATCGGCGCGGCAAGTCCCAGCGACAGCGCCTGCTCCATGGCGTCGAAGAACGGACGCGTCGCGTCGGGAAACGGGTTGCCGGCCAGCGGGCCCATCAACACACGCGGGATACCCGCGCGTGCCATGAAGACCGACGCCTTCGAGAGCAGCACGATGTTGCGTCCTTCGATGTAGACGTCCTCGTCCGGCGTATCGAAGGCAGGCGCCTCGCCGCGGATCGCCCAGTGCGTTGCCGGGTAGACGTCGCGCATGTCGACGCCCAGCGTCACGAGCGGCAGGACCTGGCCGCCCCATTCATGCGACGCGAAGAGGCGCGCAGAGGCGGCGAGCTCCGCGCCTTCCCATGCGAGCCCGACAGTGACATAGATCGGCTGGACGGGCGCGCGCCGCGCCGCGATGGCGAGCAGCACGGCGCTATCGAGACCGCCTGAAAACAGGACGGCCAGCGGTTCATCCACAGGCATTCCTCAGGTAGTATTGGAACTTATCATGTACCTCGTCACCAAGCGCATCGACTTCTGCTACGGCCATCGGCTGCTCGATTATGACGGCATCTGCAAGCACCCGCACGGGCACAACGCCGTCGTCGAGGTGGATGTGCGGACCGCCCGCCTCGACAACCGGAACATGGTGGCCGACTTCAGCGATATCAAGCGAATCGTGAAGGGGTGGATTGACCGCGAGCTGGATCACAAGATGATCCTGCGGCAGGACGATCCGCTCGTCGAGCCGCTGAGGGCGCTCGGCGAGCCGATGTACCTGCTCGAAAGCAACCCGACGGTCGAACGTATCGCGCGGCTCATCTACGACCAGGGTCGCGCGCAGGGGCTGGACATCGTTGCGGTCAGGGTCTGGGAAACGCCGTCATCCGTTGCCACGTACGACGGCGAGTAAGCACTGCAGACTGCAGGTTGCAGATTGCAGATTGACGGTTTGATGATTGCGGGTTGCTGATTGACGGATTGCCGATTGGCGATTGGCGATTGGCGATTGGCGATTGGCGATTGGCGATTGGCGATTACGACTCGCGCAGCTTCACCGATCCGTCGCCCGTGCGCACGCGCAGCAGTTTGCCGCCGTCGTTCAGCTTTCCGCGCACGGTGTGCTTGCTGACTTCACCGCCGGTGGCCGCCGAGACGTTCAGCTCGTTGCGAATGGACCCGTCGCCGGTGTGAATGTCGAGGTCGGCGTCGAAGTCGCGCGGCAGGAAGAGCGACACACCCCCGTCGCCGGTTGAGATTTCCCAGTTCTCGGTCATCGTGCTGCCTGGCTCGGCCCGGTAGACGATCGATCCGTCGCCCGTGTGCAGGCGCACCGAGCTGAGCTTTCCGGTCACGTTGACGCCACCATCGCCGGTATCGAGGTCGAGCCGTCCTTCGGCGCCGGCGACAGTCACGCTGCCGTCGCTCGTATTCAGCGTCACGTCCCCTGCCACGTCTTCGGCCCGGATGCCGCCGTCACCGGATCGCAGCTCGATGTGGCCGTTGACCCGCTGGATTCGAATCGAGCCGTCGCCGCTGTGGGCGCGCACGTCCGAGTGCCTGGGCAGCGATACGATCAGCCGCGCGCTGGCCGATTGATGGAATCCGATCCCGGAGAATGACTCGCGCGCGGGGCGCTTGACCTCGACTTCGATGGTGTTGCCGTGCTGTTCGGCCGTGACCTTCAGGGCATCGACGGCCTCGCGGGTGGCGCCTCGCTTCTCGATTTCGATCAGCACCTCGGGCCTGTCCCACGACTCGATCTGGATGGACCCATCGAAGGTCGTCAGCCGGACATCCGGCGTCCCGGACGCCGGAAACCGCTTCTCCTCGCGGGCGATCTGGCTCTGGGAATCGAGCGTGACGGTGCAGGCAGCCCCTGTTACGGCGGCGAGGACGAGGACACCGGCAGCGCTCGTGAACTTCATACCCGGATAGACGGGTCAGGCTGCGGGACCGTTCCCTCAGTCTTCTCCCTCTCTTCGCTTCGGGCTCCAGGCGGACGGCGACCCGGACCGCCAGCCCAGATTCCCCCCGATCCACGTCTGGACGACGCGCAGGTCCCTGTCCAGGACGGCCAGATCGGCGAAGGCGCCGGGAGAAATCAGGCCAAACCCCTGAAGCCCGAGGGCGCGCGCGGGCGTCGTCGCACAGAGCGTGGCGGCATCCACGAACGACAGTCCCATCGCGGTGACGAGCCGCGCAAACGCCCGATCCATCGTCAGGACGCTGCCGGCGATCGTGCCGTCCTCGAGCCGTGCGACGTCGCCGACCGTGATCGGGCGACCGCCGAGGGAGGCAACCGTCCCGGTGGGCAGGCCCGAGCCCGACGTGCCGTCGGTGATGGCCATGACGGCGGCCGGTCCTTTGGCGGCCACGGCGAGCCGCACCATCGCGGGATGGACGTGAACGCCGTCGCAGATGATTTCCGCGATCACATCGGGGTTTGTCAGCACGGCGCCCGGGAGGCCGGGGTCGCGATGGCCGAGGGGCGTCATGCGGTTGAACAGGTGCGTGGCCTGTCGCGCGCCGGCGTCGATGCCGGCCATGGCTTCGTCGAACGTGGCGCCGGAGTGGCCGAGCGACACATGGTGCCCGTGGGCCACGAGTTCCCGGATGAGTTCGAGGCCGCCGTCCAGCTCTGAGGCGACCGTCACGATGCCGACGTCCGGCCGCGCTGCCGCGATCTCGTCGAGGATCTCGGCCGCGCTGAATGCGCCGTCAACCGCCGCTGCACCGGGGAGGCGCAGGCACTCGAGCGGCTGGGCCCCTTTGAACCGGGGATTGAGAAAGTTGCTCTCGAGGTGCGCCGGCAGCACACGCGCGCCGCCCTCCTGGCGGGACGTCCGCAGGTCCCGGACGGCGGCAAGCGTACGCCTGAGGGCTGCGGGCGGACACGCGATCGTTGTCGGACAGAAGGCGGTCACGCCATGCCCCGGCAGGACGCGGGCGACCCGTCGGACGGCGTCGATGTCGTCCATCACGTCAGTGCCGTGCACGCCGTGCACGTGGACGTCGATGAACCCGGGGACGACGTAGTGGTGGCGCAGGTCGAAGCGGGTCGCGGCGCGGTCAGCGGGTCGTTCGCCGGGCGCGACATCGACGATGCGGTTCCCCTCGAGGATCACGGTGCCGGGGCTGAGCACGCGGTCGGGCAGAACGACGTCCGCGCCGGAGAGCACGATCATGGCCGCGCGAGCATCGCCAGTCGAGCGGCACCGATGGCGATCCCGTCCTGGCCGAGAGGCGACACCTCGATGCGCACCTTGTCGACCAATCCCGCGGGCAACCGGCGGGCACAGTCATGACGCACCGGATCGAGGAGCAGGTCGCTCGTGGCCGCCACGGTCCCGGCAAGAACGACGACCTCGGGATCGAGCGTCGCGACGAGATTGGCGACGGCCATGGCAATGTATCTGGCCGTGTCGCGCACGACGGAAATCGCCACGCCGTCGCCCGTGCGCGCGCCGTCGAAGACGTGCTGCACGGTAATCGAGTCGAGGTCTCCCGCGCGCTCGAGGACGCTCGATTCGTCTCCGGCCTGAATCCGCCAGGAGAGCCGGCGCGCCACGCCGGCGCTGCTGACCTCGGCGGCGAGGCTGCCGTACTTCCGGTAGTCCTGCCGCTCCACGGGGTTGATCGCGAACCACGCGGCCGCGCCGGCCATGTTGTGCGCGCCGCTCCACGGCCTGCCGTCGAGGAGAATGCCGGCCAGGACGCGTTCGCCAATCACGAGGCAGACTGCGTCGCGCGCGCCTCGCGCAGCGCCGATCCAGACCTCCGCCGCGACGGCCGCGGCTCCCGGAGCGCAGACGAACGGGTCAGGCAATCCTCCGGCGCCGGACTCGGTCTCGAACCCGGCGCGCACCGCCCCGAGCCCTCCCGCCGGCGGCGCGTCGGAATCCAGCGCGAACCCGATGGCGGTGACGGGGCCGATGCCGCGGGCCTGGAACTGGTCCGTCGTGCCGCTGGCGACAAGACGGCCATCGCCGTCCACGACGGCAATTCGCATGCGGCCTTCGATCGCGTCGACTCCGACTGCCTGCATCGTCACTCGCCAATCTGCCAGTGTCGTTTACGCCCCTCGAGCGGCAGCGCCGCCGCCCCCCCGGCCCGGAAGAGGGTGCGATCCGCCTCCTTCAACAGCTGGCGGAGACGCACTTCGTCCGGCGCGGAGAACACGATGACGCCGGCGCCTTCCTCTGGCGGGAAGTTCCGGTCGTCGATGTAATCGCGGTCGAGCGTGACGAGCGTCCGTCCGAGCTGGCGCGCGAGACGGTAGTGCTCGATGTCCCTGGCGCGGCGCAGGTCCTCGTGCTCGATGACGAAGAGCACGTCCCAGTGCAGGCGCGCGCGCATGTATTCGACGACCCCGTTGGGCAGGTTTGCGTCGGCATAGATCCGCGGCGTGTCGGCGACGCGCGCCACGTGGACGTTCAGCTCCGACGAGAGTGTCCCCATCCCTCCGCGCTCCGATCGGCCGCTGTCGGCACTCTCCGCGGCCCTGATCCCCTGGCCCGGGCGACGGGCTAGCGGCGCCGGTCGACTTCCGCTCCCCGATGTTCCATCGGCGTCGGCGCCTTGGTCTCGGCTCGCCTGCTTCTTGAGATCCGCGACGAGCGCGTCGCGCTTGTGCACCAGCGCCTTGCGCTCGCGGCGGCCGTTCGGCGACCCGACCGCGTATTCGCTGAACAGCGGAAACGCAATCGTCGAGTCGCAGTACGCGACGACCGTGTCGGGGAGCACGCCGGGGTTGACCTTGCCCCAGCTCACCGCCTCGGACGGCGTGGCGCCGGAGAGGCCGCCCCACACGACCTGGTCGGTGGTGATCTGGATGAAATAGTCGTTGCCGCCCTTCGGGATGCCGTAGACCTCCCACAGCGTCGGCTGCCCCTGCAGGTAGAAGTTCTTCGGTGAGCCGCCCCCGAGGATCACGCACCCGTTCTTCCGGCCGGCCAGGATGATCGCGCAGACCTCGTTCACGTCCCTGTTCGGGTCGATCATCAGCGAACTGCCGTTCATCAGCTCGTGGTAGGCGATGTTCATGCCGATCGAGCTGTCGCCGGGCGACGAGGTGTAGATGGGCACGCCGTCCTTCGCCGCGCGCGCGACGACGGAGTACTCCTCGCAGCCGGGATGGCGGGCGATGAGGTCGAGTCCGAGCTGATAGTGAAACTCCGAACTCGTGACCGGACCCGACATGCCGGTGCGCGACAGGAAATCCCGGATGTACAGGTCGGTCTCGAGCAGCACCGAGGCCGGAAACAGCACGTCGTAGATGCGGATGATGCCCTGCTCGTACAAATCCACGTCGTCGAGGAAGGGCGAGCCGCGGTGCAGCGTGAAGTTCAGCGCGTAGTGGAGATCGTGATAGAGATTCGCCCCGGTGCTGATGATGAAGTCGATCAACCCGCGATCCATCAACTCGATGACACAGCCGCCGAGGCCGGCCGGCGTCAACGCGCCGGCGACCGTCAGGCCGATCGTGGTGTCGTTCTCAGGCGCGAGCATCTTGTCGGCGAAGATATGGCACGCCTCGGACAGCCGTCCGGCGTTGAAGGCCTGGAAGCTGCCGTCAATCAACTGACGCACGTCGGCGCTGCCGCGCGGCCGGTAGTATTTGATCGGCTTTCCGCTGAGATAATGGCCGGGGCCGTGGCTCGGAGACCCGGGCGCTCGGTGGGGCACTGACGATCCTCCTCGGTTACGACGCCCGCTTAGAGTAGCACTGAACGCGGGCTCGAGGCGCTGGGCTCCGGGCTCGGGCATCCCAGACTTGACATCAACCCGTGTCAGGAGCCAACGTAAGCCCGCTCCTTACCCGCATCGAGTGAACCAATGCCTGAGACCAGCCTGGGTTCTGGCGCCACGTGGTGGATCGTGGGCGCCGGCGTCGTTGTCCTGCTGATCGTCCTGCTGTTCTGGGCGAAGGGCCGGAAGATGGCGGGACCGCACGTATTTCGCGCGAGCCGCCTGAGTCGCGGTAACCTGTGGTTCCCGACGCAGGTATCCGTTACGCCGCACGCGGTCGTACACTACACGCCGGAGCTGTTCGGCGGGCGCGAGCAGTCCATTCACCTGGCGCACGTGGCGTCGGTCCTGATCGACCGGAACCTGTTTTTCGCGGACGTGATGATAGAGAGCTCCGGCGGGGCGAGCCCGGTGCGGTGCCACGGTCACAGCAAACATGACGCGGTGGAGATGAAGCGGCTCATCGAACAGTTCCAGTCGGACTACTTCCGCGACAGCGACACGGGGCGGGGAGCGCCCTGTCGCATGAGCGGCAACGGGGACAATGCCGTCGTCCGACGCCCTGATGCGGCGCAGACCGAGACACGATTTCACGCGCTCGTGCAGTCGCCCCTGCGCGCCGGCCTGCTGCGGTTCCTGTCGGCGCGCGCCGAGGAGATTTTCGACGTCGAAACGCTGATGCAGACGTTCGGGCGGATGCGTCTCGACATCGAGAACTGCCTGCGCGAGCTGGTCGGCTTCGGCGTGGCGGCACAGGTGGCCGGCCCCGGCGCCCCGCGCTACGGGTTCACGCCACCGATCGACCGCACCGGCCGCGAACTGGTGGACCAGTTCCTGGAGCGCCGCGCGACGGTCACTCACGAAGATCGCTCTCCAGCGGTCCAGCGCTTCCGCGAGATGATCGGCCGCGACGAGAAGATGCTGGTCATCTTCGAGTGGATCCGGACCGCCGCCAAGTCCGACATCTCGGTGCTCATCCTCGGACCGACGGGATCGGGCAAGGAAGTCGTCGCCCGCATGATTCACGAGTTGAGCCGGCGGGGCACCAACCGCTTTCAGGCGGTCAACTGCGCGGCCCTGCCGGACACGCTGTTCGAATCGGAACTGTTCGGCTACGAGAAGGGAGCGTTCACCGGGGCCAACGACCGGAAGCAGGGCCGGCTCGAAATGGCCAACAACGGAACGCTCTTCCTGGACGAGATCGGCGACCTGGCGCTCGTCTCGCAGGCGAAGCTGCTGCGCGCGCTCGAGGAGCGGCGCTTCGAACGGCTGGGGGGCAACGACCCGATCGAAGTGAACTTCCGCCTGATCTCCGCGACGAACCGCCCTCTCGATCAATTCGTGCGCGATACGCGATTCCGCGAAGATCTCTACTATCGCGTCAACGCCTTCTCGATTCGCCTCCCCTCCCTCCGGGAGCGCGCGACGGACATTCCCGTGCTGGCGCAGCGTTTCCTGGCGCGCTACTGCACGGCGAACGGTCTGCCGCTCGACTCCAAGTCGTTTGCCAAGGAGGCGGTCGACCAGTTGATGCACTATCACTGGCCGGGCAACATCCGCGAACTCGAAAGCACGGTCTCGCGCGCGGCGCTCTCGTCGAACGGGCGCATCATCCGCGCGGCGGACGTCGAGTTCCTGCACGCCAGGGAGTCGGCCGGCGGTGCGAAGGGGGAACGCCTGCCTTCGCTGGCGGATGCCGAACGCACGCACATCGTGCGGGTGCTCGAAGCCGTGCGCTGGAACAAGAAGCAGGCGGCAGCCGTGCTCGAGATCAGCCGAGGGACGCTCTATCGCAAGATCGTCGCAGTACGGCCTGGAAGCCGAACCGAAGCCCGCCAGACAGCCCTCGTCCAGTTCGGCCGATTGATGCTCACAAAAGGCTGAGCCAGAAGCGGTTAGTCGCTGAAATTGTGCTCGCTGTGCCGAAATGGTGCATCCAGGCGACGGAAAAATGTTCAGGAAAAGGGCCTTTCGTCCTCTACCGGAGTCCCATAACTTCCGATAGACCAGTAATATAGCGTCGAATCCGTGCGGGAGGCAGCGGCCTTGCAGCCGCGTGCCCGTTCAGGCATAAACGATCACCCTCCGAAATGGCCCGACGAGCATTCCTCGTTCTCGCGCTGCTGGCGACGTTCGCGACGCCCGGGTTTGCGCTCGCCCACGAGGGTGACTGGAAACTCGACGCGGTCCTGCTCGTCCGCGCGCATGCGCCGCGGGGCGCTGCCGCCTCCCGGGTCATCATCCAGACCGCGGACGGCCTTCCAGCCGACCAGCTGATCCGGTCGCTGCACGGCAAGGCCGGCCGCCGACTTGGCGGCATCCTGGGACAGGTCGCCGAAATCCCCGATTACGAACTCGACGCGCTCGCGGCACACCGCGGCGTGCGCGCGGTCAGTCTCGACCGCCGCGTCAGCGGGACTCTGGAGCGCACCGGGGCCACGATCGGCGCCACCTGGGTGCGCGAGCATCTGCGCGTGGACGGCTCCGGAGTCAGCGTCGCGATCATCGACTCGGGCGTCGCCTCGTGGCACGACGATCTGAACCCCCAGCACATCCTCCGCTTCGTGGACTTCGTCGAGTTCCGGACTTCCGCCTACGACGACTACGGCCACGGCACCCACGTCGCGGGCATCATCGCCGGCACCGGCTACGATTCAGGCGGTGCCCGCATGGGCATCGCGCCCGGCGCCAATCTCGTGGTGCTGAAAGTCCTCGACGGCGACGGCTTCGGGTACATCAGCAACGTCATCGCCGCGCTCGACTACGCGGTGCAGCATCGGGTCGAGCTGCGCATCCGCGTCATCAACCTGTCGGTCGCCGCGGGCGTCTACGAGTCGTACACCACCGACCCGCTGACGCTGGCCGCGAAACGAGCCGTCGAGGCGGGCATCGTCGTCATCACGGCGGCGGGCAACTTCGGCAGGGACGCCGGCGGCGGCGCCCAGTACCGGCGGCGTAACGGCCCCCGGGAACGCACCGTGGGTCCTGACCGTCGGGGCGTCCAGCCACAACGGCACCATCGAGCGTGCGGACGATTCGATCGCGCCGTTCAGCTCGCGGGGACCGACCGCGATCGACTACGCGGCCAAACCGGACATCGTCGCACCGGGCGTCGGCATCGAGTCGCTGACCGAAGCCGGGACGCTGCTCTACACGGCGCATCCCGCCGCCCGGTTGTGGGGCACGGTCGACACGGCGACGCCTCCGTATCTCAGCCTGAGCGGCACCAGCATGGCCGCGCCTGTCGTCGCCGGCACTGTCGCGCTGATGATCCAGGCCAATCCTTCTCTCACCCCGAACCTCGTCAAGGCCATCCTCCAGTACACGGCCGAGCATCGCGCGTCGATTGACGATCTGACTCAGGGCGGCGGATTCCTCAACGCGCGCGGCGCGGTGCAGCTCGCCGGCTCGCTGGCCCATCCCGACCAGATACCTGACGCACCCGACCCGACCCCGTGGAGCCACCACATCAACTGGGGCAATCACCGCATCGGCGGCGGGCGGCTGCAACCCACCGGCAGCGCATGGCCCACCGACGTCACCTGGGGCGCCTCGACGACGAGGTCTGGCGATCACGTGACGTGGGGCGCCGTGTGCGCGACCGCGGACTGCCGGGGCAGCCTCACCGGCTCGCCGGACCTGTCCGATCGGCGTATCTGGGGCACCGCGTGCGCGCCAGCGGACGGAGGCGGATGCGCGACCGTCGTGTGGGGTACCCGCGACTCGACAGACAACATCGTGTGGGGCGCAACCTGCGGCGGCAACGACTGCAGCCAGGTCGTCGGAATGGTGCGACGCCGGCGACTGCGGCCGCGTGGGCTGGCCAACCGGCGAGGCGACCGGCATCGCCCTCGGCGCGGCCACCTGCGAGACGCTCATGCCGTCGTGCGCTGACCTCGTCTGGAACCGGGAGCCGCGCCCGATCGCCAGGGAACGCAGGCGATGAAGTCGCTGCCCGTTGGCGCCCGCCTGTTCGTCATCGCGGTCATCACGGCCGGCCTCAGCCTGCTGGTCGGGTTCTTCCCGGTTCGCGCGTTCGTTCCTTTCAAGCCCGACACGGCGTTCTGGCTCTTCCTCGTGCTCCTGGCGCTCTCGTCGGTGACGTCGGTCTTCAAGGTCAACCTGCCGCTCGCGCGCAGCGGATCGACGATGTCGGTGTCCTACGCCGTGGATTTCGCGTCGCTGCTGCTGCTCGGTCCACACCAGACGATGATCGTCGCGGCGGCCAGCGCGTGGAGCCAGTGCACGTTCCGCATCAAGGAGCGCAACCCGGTCTACCGGACGCTGTTCAGCATGTGCTGCCTGGTGGTGACCGTGCAGGCCGCCGGTTTCGTCTACGGACTGCTCGGCGGAGTACCGGGGCCCTTCGACTTCTGGTCGCTGCCGAAGCCGCTCGTGGGCGCCGCGACGACCTACTTCCTGGTCAACACCACCATGGTCGCGACGGCGATCGCGCTGTCGACCCACCAGCCGGTTTCGAAGGTCTGGAACGAGAACTTCCTGTGGAGCGCGCCGAGCTACTTCGTCGGCGCCCTCGTCGCGGCGGGCGCCGTCGGCATCACGGTGCTGTCGATGAAGTGGATCGTGCCGCTCGGCGTCGCGCCGCTCTACCTGACCTACCGCAGCTACAAGGTCTATCTCGGCCGCATCGACGACGAGCAGCGACACGTGCGCGAAATGGCCGATCTGCATCTGGCGACGATCGAGGCCCTCGCGCTCGCCATCGACGCCAAGGACCAGACGTCGCAGTCGCATATCCGGCGCGTGCAGCTCTATGCCGCGGCGCTCGCGCGCGCGCTCGGCATGACGGAGAACCACATCCAGGGCGTCAAGACCGCGGCGCTGCTGCACGACATCGGGAAACTCGCCGTGCCGGAGCACATCCTCGCGAAGCCGGGGCCACTCACCCCGGAAGAGTTCCAGAAGATCCGTGCACATCCCAAGGTCGGGGCCGACATCATCAGCGCGGTGCCGTTTCCCTATCCCGTGGCGCCGCTGATCCTCAGCCATCACGAGCGGTGGGACGGGAAGGGCTATCCCGCCGGCCTCAAGGCTGACGAGATTCCGCTCGGCGCGCGCATTCTGTCGGTGGTCGACTATTTCGACGCGCTCATGGCCGACCGGCCGTATCACAAGGCAATGGGCTTCGAGGCCGCCGTCAGCCTGCTGGAGCAGGAAGCGGGCAAGGCGCTCGACCCCGTTGTCGTGGAGAAATTCGTCGAGCTGCTGCCGGTGCTGCAGCTCGAGGCCACGAAGCTGGAGCAGGCCATGCGCCGCCCGGCGCACGAGGACCCCGCCGGCGCGCCCGGGCTGCCCGCGACGGGCCTGGTGCCGGAGTCGACGAAGAAGAACGTCTTCGACGACATCGCACTGGCGCATCGCGAGATTTACGCCCTGTACGAGATCGCGCAGGCGATGGGCACGAGCCTCGGCGTCGCCGACACGATGGCGCTCATTACGGCAAAGCTGAGCAACCTGGTGCCCTACTCGTGTGCCGCGCTGTTCCTGTACGACGAAGAGACCGAATCGCTTCGCTGCCGCTTCGCGACGGGCGTCGATGCCGAGGTCATCCAGCAGGTGGCCGTGCACTCGGGCGAGGGGCTGACGGGGTGGGTCGCGCGCAATCGCCGCGCGCTGGTCAACGCGCGCCCGAGCGCCGATCTCGAAGCCGCCGGGCTCGGCGGCGTCCACACCAGCCTGCAGTCGGCGCTCGTCTGCCCGCTCGTCTTCAACGAGCGCTTCATCGGCACCCTGTCGGTCTACCACCTGGACGCCGCCTTCTACCGGGACGACCACCGTCGGCTGCTCGATCGGGTCTCGGAGCAGGCCGGCGCCGTCATCAACAATTCGATGCTCTTCGAACAGACGCAGGAAGATTCGCTGACCGACCCGTTGACCGGGCTGCCGAACACGCGCTTCCTGTTCATGCACCTGACGCGCGAACTCGCCCGCGCCGAACGCCTCAAGGGTGAGGTATCGCTGCTGGTGATGGATCTGGACCACTTCAAGGACATCAACGACAGCCACGGACATCACGTTGGCGACCGGGCGCTCTGCGAGGTTGCGCGCGTGCTCCGCGCGGCAATCCGCCCGTACGACATCTGCGTCCGATACGCGGGCGACGAATTCATCGTCGTGCTCTCCGGCTGCAGTGCCGACGAGGCCGAGCGCAAGCGCCAGGAACTGCAGAAGGACATCGACGACGTCTTCTTCGAGGCGCGTCCGGGCAAGCGGGTTCAGCTCGGCATCAGCGTGGGCGCGGCCGTGTTTCCGCAGGACGGCGGGTCGTACGAGTCGCTGCTCGCCACAGCCGACGCCCGGATGTATCAGGACAAGTCAGGGCGCAAGCGTCCCGGGCGCACCGCCAGCCGCCACGACGAAATCCCCAGGGCGCCGTTCGCCGAGATCTCGGACCGCGAGATCCAGCGTGCGGCGGCAGGGATCCTGTAGGGTCGGGCGCACCTGAAAAGCGGACGGGATAAAATCGCGCCGTGGAGTTGATCGCGCCAGTGGTCAGCGTGCGGCGGGCGACACCGTCGACGCACATCGTCCGCGTCGCGCTCGGCGACGTGTCGTTTCCGTACCTGGCCGGGCAGGCCGTCATGATCGCGCCGGAGGGCGCCGGCGAGCACGTCCCCTACTCGATTGCGTCGGCGCCGGAAGACACCGCCGCGGATCGGACGCTCGAATTCCTGATCAAGCACGATTCGGCGGGGCTGTGGGGGTCGGATTTCGCGCCCCTTCGGAGCGGTGCGCGCCTGGCAATCCGCGGCCCCATCGGCGCATTCACGTTTCCCGAACACCCGCGCGAGCACTCATTCCTCTTCATCGCGGGCGGAACCGGCATCTCGCCGCTCCGCTCGATGCTGCGTCACGTGGTCCACCAGCGTGGAGGACATGGGCGGACCCGCCGGTGCGCGCACACCCGAGCGCGTCGCGGCCGGGCCCCTGGCCGCCGGGCGGGTGAGCGTGCTCTACAGCGCGCGGACGCCGGACGACTTCGCGTACGGAACCGAACTGCGCCAACTGGCCCGGCACGGCGAGATCTCATTGGTGGTGACTGCGACGCGACACTCCACGCCGCGCTGGAAGGGCAGGCGCGGCCGCATCGTCAAGGGGGAACTCGCGTGGCTCCTGGATGAGGCGGCGACGCTCTGTTTCATCTGCGGCCCCGCCCAGATGGTGGCCGACGTCCCGGTGATGCTGGAAGAACTGGGCATCGGACGCTCGCGCATCCGGGTGCAGGAATGGTGATCGACCGGCGTCAGGGCTGCTGAACCTGCAGCGTGCTCTTGACGTCGGTCACCCCTCTGATCGAGCGGGCGATGGCGATGGCCTTCGTCTCCTCGGCCTTGCTCTTCACGGCGCCCGAGAGGGTCACGACGCCCTTGAACGTGTCCACGTCGATGCGCAGCGCGCCCACGACGGGATCGTTGATGAATGCGGTTTTGACGCGGGTGGTGATGGTGGCGTCGTCAATCGTTTCACCGACGGTCTTGCCGCAGGCCGAGACGAGCAACGGCGCGATCAGCACGAGCCCGAGGAACAGCGTGGCGAAATAACGCGATTTCTTCATCGAACCAGCCTCCAGAGAGCGGGCGTTCGCGCGGGTGTTCGCGCCGTCGCCGCCCCGGCCGGCCGAAGCTGCAAGCTACATGCCCGTCGCGTGGTATCCGCCGTCTACCATCAGCACCTCGGCCGTGACCGCGCGCGCCGCGTCGCTGATCAGGAAGATCGCGGCGTCGGCCACCTCAGCGGTCTCGACGGTACGCCTCAGGGGCGCGCGGTCGCGGTACAACTGGAGGATTGAACTGAAGCCGGAGATGCCCGAGGCCGCGAGCGTCTTGATCGGGCCCGCGGAAATCGCGTTGACGCGGATCGCTTTGGCGCCAAGGTCGGCCGCGAGATACCGCACGCAGGCCTCGAGCGCCGCCTTGGCGACCCCCATCACGTTGTAGTTGTCGAAAACGCGATGGCTGCCGAGATAGGTGAGGGTGACGATGCTGCCGCCGCCGCGACGCTCCATCAGGGGCATCGCGCCGCGCGCGAGCGCGATGAGGGAGTAGGCGCTGATGTCGAGCGACAGCTTGAACCCGCCGCGCGTGGTCTGAACGAAAGGCGCGGACAGTTCCTCGCGCGGGGCAAAGGCCGCACCGTGCACGACGAAGTCGAGCCCGCCGAATTCGCGATCGATTTCGGAGAAGACGTGCGCGATCTGCGCATCGTCGGTGACGTCGCAAGGGAGGATGAGCGGATTGGTCAGGCCGGCGGACAGTTCGCGGACATTTTCCTCGAGCCGTTCGCCCTGGTAGGTAATAGCGAGCCGCGCACCCGCCGCCGCGGCCGCCTGCGCGATCGCCCATGCGATGGAGCGCTTGTTCGCGATGCCAACGATGAGGCCGGTCTTCCCGTGAAGATCAGCCATTACCGGGAGCGCTTCTTCCCGTTACCCTGACGCGGAGGACCGCCGCGAAATCCGCCGGAGGGTCCGCCGCGAGCCGGACCGCGGCCGGAACCACCCGCAGGGCCGCGGCCTTGACCGGGCGGCCGTCCTCCGCCGGCGAATCGCTGACCCGCATGTCCGCGGCTGTTGTTGCCGTCGCCGTTGCCGGCGCCTGCCCCACCGCCATGTCCGCGAAAGCGCGGCCGGCCGTCGCCGCGGAAGTTGGGGCGTCCGCCGGGCTGGCGGACCGTGAAGTCTGTCGGCCGGCGTTCCTCTTTCTGCCCCTCGATTCGTGGCAACTGCGCGCGGATGAGCGGCCTGTGCATGGGCCAGTCTTCCGCGCCGGGCGGTTCGGGCTGCGGCTCCGCGTCGTCTGCCTGGGTGGCCGCTATCGGCTGCGCGCCGGCCGGTTCGGCGCGGGACTCGTCGGCAACAGGAGGCTGTTCGGGCTCTTCGGCCGTATCGTGGGCGGAGTTCGAATCCCGGGACTCGGGGGCGTGGGAGACAGCGGCAGGCGCCGTGAGGACCGGAGCCGGTTCCGCATCGGTCATCCCGGCAAGGACTTCCTTGAAGAGCGACGCTGGCGTTTCCTTCTTGCGACGCCGCGGGACGCGCGCTCCCTTGTAGGCATGTTCCGCGTCACAGGTCGTGCAGCGGGTCTGCTTGATGTCATCTTCGATCATCGCGACAATCGCATGGTTGGTTACTCGCCGCTCGCGCGGACAGTAATCATCCAATGTGTCACCCAGACGCAGCCGGCGCTGCTCCATTAAAACTCCCCTGATTGTCCGTGTTTGGCTGGAAAGAAGATCGGTGATGCAGGTCCATTGAGTTTACCAGACCATCTCATCGAGCGCAACAGCAGGACGCGCAAGTGTCCTGTTTCCAGCCTCTTACCTTTGCACTCCGGCCGTATCGATCCAGGCCAGCGCGGCATCCAGCGTCGCATCGCGCCCGGCCAGCAGGTCCTCTCTGCGAAGTGGCACGAGCTGGTCGGGCACCACGCCCCGGCCCTCGAGGCGGACCCCCGTGGCGGTGACGAAGTCCCCATAGGCATGGATCAGCACGTCGCCGTTGGGCAGCTCGTCGAAGAGCGCCGGCAGCGCCTGTCCCATCGAGACCTGGCCGAACACTCTCGCGCGACCGAGCGCCTGCATCCCGCCGGTGAAACACTCCGATGCACTGCCGCTCATCGCATCCACCAGGATCGCCACCGGGCCGGCGTAGACCGGCACGCGCTCGCCGCGCGCGTCCACGAGCCGTGGATTGACGGTGAATCGCAGCTCGTTGTCGCGGGTCTTCATCGTGCCGAGTGCGACCCGCTCGCCGATGAAGTGTCCGGAAATCCCCATGAGCATGGCGGCCAGGCCGCCAGGATTGCCGCGCAGGTCGATGACCATGCCGTCAGCGTTCCTGAACCGGTCGACGGCCTCCTGGAACGGCGCATCGACGGCCGGCATCCAGACGTTGAACGCGATCACGCCGGCCGTCAGGCCGCGGGGCGTCTTCCGGCTTTCGCTCTCGACGCGCACGAACATCGTCGGCAGGTTGCCGACGGTCACGGGGCGCCCCTTCTCCGGGTTGCGCGCGATCGCGAGCGTGACGATGCGGCCGGTGCCGTCCTCGAACGACACAGTGACCTGCAATCCCACGGGGCCGCGGAGGCGCGTTTCCGCAAGGCGCCACGCTTCGACGTTCCGCAGCCGATCGCTGGCGGCCTCCGGCAGCGCGCGGAGCAGCTCGTCGACCGGCGTCTGCCCGACCGCCGTGAGCCGCCAGCCGGTTCGCACGCCGGCCCGCGCCGCGCCACCCTCCGCGGTCACGCTGGTGACGAACAGGTCGCGCTCGACCAGCCGCACGTCGAAGCCGGGATCGCCGCTTCCGTCTGTCAGGCCCGGTCGCGGCTGACGCCGGCGTGTCGGCGCTCGACGGGAGGAGCGCGAAATGCGACTGGCCCAGCCGGCCGATCATTTCACGAATGACCGCGCGCACCTCCCCGCTGTTCTGAGCCGCGGCGGCACGCGGCCGGAGTTCGGCGCGCACGGCGTCCCAGTCAACGCCGTTCATCGACTTGTCGTAGAACGAGTCGCGGACGATCGTCCACGCCGCGTCGAAGGTCTCGATTCCACGGGGCACCTGCGCCGCCACGGCGCCGGCGCAGGCGACGACGAACAACGCGGCCGCGGCCGCGCGACGGCCGATCACTTGATGAGCGCCTTGATCTCCGCCGGCAGCGCGAAGGCGTCCGGCGGGACGGTATCGTATTCGAACGCGGTGAACGTGAGCACCTGCTCGACACCCATGGCGCTCTGCGTGACGGATACGGGCTGCAGCAGATCGCCGAACTTCTTGTACTCCCCCCGCGTTTCGGTGGCCGTGATCGTGCCCATCTGCGTCTCGCGCGACCCAATGCCTCCCGCCTTCAGGCCGGTCGCGACATCGTAGAACTCGACGTCCTCGCCGCCGTCTTTCCGCACGAGGCTGATCTTGTAGCAGGGGCGCCCGGCGAAGTCGGTCTTCGCCACCGTCGTGATCGAGCTGTACCGGGCAGGGTCGTGCAGCTCGCCGTAGAAATCCGCGTCGAACCGTTTCTGCTCGAGCTCCTTTCCCTGCGAGAGCACGGGACCCGTGATAGGCGACAGAGCTCCAGCCGTTGGTGCCGTCGAACCCGTCGGTCAGCTGACCGATGCCGCTGATCGATATTCGGAGCAGCACCTTGTTCGGTCTGGCCGCGATCATCTCGAAGGTGCCGCCCATTCCCTGAGCCGGAACGCTGAGAGCGCCGGTCGCGCGCGTCGAGGTGTGCGCGAGCACCGCCTTGCGTCCGCCGATGGCCTCGATGTGGCGATCGATGATCGTCCGCG
The DNA here is from genome assembly GCA_963817635.1 of uncultured Acidobacteriota bacterium. Taxonomy (GTDB): domain Bacteria; phylum Acidobacteriota; class Vicinamibacteria; order Vicinamibacterales; family 2-12-FULL-66-21; genus CAWFPR01. Next base: position 64,891 of record CAWFPR010000005.1, read on the forward strand.
CCAGCGGCAGCGCTGCCGGCTGGGTGGCGGCCTGCGGCGCCTGCGCGACCACACCGGCCGACGGCGGGAGAGACGCGGCGGCCAGCGCCGCGACAAACACGACAACACGCATGCGGAACGCTCCAGTTCAGGCGAGGGTGGGATCTCCAGTGTGCGCAATCCCTGCCCCGAATGCAACCGCAGACCCGGGCCCGTCCCGGCCGGCGCCTCGCGGTCAGCCGGCCTCGGGCGGACGTGTGCGGCTGATGGTCGTGACGACGCCGAGCAGGTAGTGGAGCGTGACGCGATCGCCCGGCTCGAGGTTGCGGGGCATCGCTTCGGGACCGATCCGTGCCAGGCTGACCTGGCCGTCGAGGTCCTCGGGATCGACGAAGTACACGTCGAGTGAGATCTGGCCGTGGATACTGACAGGCTGGATCTTCCTGACGACTCCCTCACGCGTTCCCTTGAGCATGGTGCCCTTTCGATCCACTGTCCACCGACGCCCCTCGATCGTGCGCGACCATCGTACCCACGGTCAATGGCGGCGCACGAACCGCGCCGACGCGCCGAACGACGGTCCGTCGGGCAGTTGACGCCGCAACCAGGCGCGGAGCCGCGCCGCGGGCGACACGATGAGCGCGTTCTCCTTCTGATCGAGCGCCACGTTAGCGGGGAGTGGAGGCCGGGCACCCCCGGACCCGCGTGCAGCCGATCGAAGAACCAGTCGTAGGAGAGCGGTGTCAGTTCCAGCTCATCGCCTTCCAGCCGCATCCGCAGGATCGCGTGCACGGGAACGAGGAAGGCGCCGCGATCCTCGCCCCGGGCGGGCATCAAATCGAAGTAGCGCGCATCGTCAATCGCGGTCAGGTAGCCCGTGAGATCGCCGCTTTCGATCGGGTGCACGTAGTGAACGCGGTACGACTTCCACTCGCCCCGTTCGATCGTCATCGACGCCTTGTCGTCGGCGTCCTCCCAGACGCCGGGCAATCCGGGGTCGAAGCCGACCGACTCTCCGTCGTACACCGGATGCACGCTCAGCACCAGGCATCCGGACCCGGCCAGCAGCGCGGCGGTCGCGACCAGGAGGGCCGCCCACGGACCGCACCGGTCTCGTGACGGTCCGCGGAACCGGCATCGTGGTGCTGGGATCATCTGCGCGTATCCAGTCTGTCCGGCCGGCCATCAGGACCGTGGAACCCACCGTCGGCGAAGGCCTTCCCGGCGCGCGACGGTCCACGATCGACTGCCGGGGGTTCCTGGACGCCGGCAGCGTTCGCCGTCGAAGTTCCGTCAAGAATATCGCGGCGGCTCGCGCGACCGGTAGGCCCTTCTTCGGCGCGACCCGGACCGCTCGCGGGCTGGAGGTTCGGCGGACGCATCCGGAAACCGGCTGGCGAGCCGCCGTAGCTAGGACCCTTACGCGAGCGCCCGGCCCCTGGTCTCCGGAATCCAGATCCACGTGACCGCCGCGAGCAGGAAGGCCGCCGAGCAGATCGAGAGCGCCACGCCGAAGCCGCGCGTCTGCGGCGAGCGACCCGACCGCGTAGGGGGCGACGGCGCTCGCGACCCGGCCGATGTTGTAGGTGAAGCCCTGCGCGGTGGCGCGGATGGCCGTCGGATAGATCTCGGCCGTGACGGCGCCGAAGCCGGAGAAGTAGCCGGTGGCAAAAAACGCCACGAACGGCCCGAGGCAGCAGGAGCACGACCGGCGTCCTGACGGAGGCGTAGATCCAGATCAGCACCGACGCGGTCAGCAGGTAGACGACGTAGGTGCGCTTGCGGCCGAGCGCGTCGCTGATGAACCCGAACGTCACGTAGCCGAACCACATGCCCACCTGCATGGCGACGACGAACCCCGACATCACGGCGGTGCTGAGACCGACGCCCCCCTGATCCCGCGGGAGCGACAGGTAGCCTGGCAGCCAGAGGTTGAATCCCCACCAGGCGAACATCGTGCAGGCGTTCATCACGGTGACGGCGACGGTCAGACCGGCGATACCTGGACCGAAGATGGCGGCAAAGCCCCCGGACGGTTCTTTCGCCGCGCGAGCTTCGCGCCAGATCGCCGGCTCCTCGACGCGGCGCTGGATCCAGAACGTGAACAGCGCCGGCAGGACGCCGACGAAGAACACCGCGCGCCAGCCGAACCGCGGCAGGACGAGCCAGGTGACGATCGCGGCGGCCCCGTAGCCGATCGCCCAGGAGCTCTGCATGAATCCGAGCGCCTTGCCGCGATGTTCGGCGGACCAGGTTTCGGACACGAGCGCCGCGCCGCTCGCCCACTCTCCGCCCATGCCGAGGCCGAGCAGGACGCGGAACACCGCGAGCTGCCCGACGGTCTGGGCGAACCCGCACGCCGCCGTGAACACCGAGTAGATGACGATGCTCGCCATCAGCGCGAGGGTCCGGCCGGCGCGGTCGGCGATGACGCCGAAGACCATGCCGCCGACCGCCGAGGCCACCAGCGTGACCGACCCGAGCAGGCCCGCCGTCGTCTTGCTGATGCCCAGATCCGACGAGCAGCGCGGCCAGCACGAGCGCGTAGAGCATGACGTCGAACGAGTCGAGCATCCAGCCGAACGATGCCGCGACCAGCGCGCGCCGCGCCTGCGGTGTCGCCGCGCGCCACCAGCCGAACACGCCGCCGCTCTCCCGCGCCTGGGTTGCGCTGACCGTCACTGAACCTCGCTTCCGGCGCTGACGGGCGCGCCGAACCCGCCGCCGCCGGGCGTCTCGATCCGCAGCCGATCGCCGGCTGCAGCGTCAGCCGCACCTTGCCGCCGAGCGCTTCGCCGGCCGAGTCGCCCGCGCGGATGAGCGTGTTCCGGCCCATTCCGCCGGGGCTGCCGCCGCACACGCCGTACGGGGCGCTCCGCGCCGATCCGAGAGCACGTCACCGCCGTCTCGGTCAGCGCCTCGTACTCGCGCACGATCCCGTCCCCGCCGGGATGGCGCCCGCGCCGCCCGTTCCCCGCCGCAGGCGGTACTGGGTGATGCGCACGGGAGGTAGTGCTCGATCGCCTCGACCGGCGTGTTGCGCGTGTTGCTCATGTGCGTGTGCACGCCGCTGAGGCCGGCCAGGCCGTTGCGCCCGCCCATGCCGCCGCCGATCGTCTCGTAGTAGGCGAACGCGCTGGCCCGACGCGCGGATCGGTGCCGCCGAGCGTGACGTTGTTCATCGTGCCCTGGCTCGCCGCCGGCAGCCGATCGGGCAGCGCCCGGCCGAGCGCGCCGAGCACCACGTCGGTGATGCGCTGCGACGTCTCGACGTTGCCGCCGGCCACCGCGGCCGGCCGCGGCGCGTTGACGATGCGTCCCGTCGGGCGCGATCACGCGGACGGCGCGGGCGATGCCGGCGTTGTAGAGCACGTCCTCGTCCACCAGGCAGCGGAAGGCGTAGAGCGTCGCCGACAGCGTGATCGCGAAGTTCGCGTTGACGCCGCCGGTCGTCTGCGGATCGCTGCCGGTGAAGTCCACCTCGGCGCCGATCGCCGGCAATGCGCAGCGTGACCCGGATGTTCACCGACGCGTCCTGAAGCCGTCGTCGTCGAGCGCATCCTCGAAGGCGTACTCGCCGTCGGGGATCGCCGCGATCGTCGCGCGGACCACGCGCTCGGTGTAGTCCTGCAGGGCGGCCGCGTAGCCGGCCACCCGCCGCGGCGCCGTACTTGCGCACGATCGTCGCGCAGCCGCGTCTCGGCGACACGGTTGGCGGCGATCTGCGCGGTGAGGTCGCCCTCGCGCTCGTCCGGCGTGCGGACGTTGGCGAGGATCAGGCCAGCACGTCCGGCACGATCTCGCCGCGCCGCACCAGCTTCACCGGCGGGATGATCAGCCCTTCCTGGTAGATCTCGCGGGCCACCGGCATCGAGCCGGGCGTCATCCCGCCGACGTCGGAGTGGTGCGCGCGGTTGGCGACGTAGAACGCCGGCCGCCGCGCCGCGTCCGAGAAAGACCGGCGAGACGAGCGTGATGTCGGGCAGATGCGTGCCGCCGCGGAACGGATCGTTGAGCACGACGATGTCGCCGGCGTCCATCGGGCCGTGTCGATCGCGGCGCGCACCGACAGCGGCATCGCGCCGAGGTGCACCGGCATGTGGTCGCCCTGCGCGATCGTCTCGCCGGCCGCGTCGTAGACGGCGCACGAGTAGTCGAGCCGCTCCTTGATGTTCGGCGAAAAGCCGGTGCGGCACAGCGTGACGCCCATCTCCTCGGCGATCGAGAGGAAGAGGTTCTTGAAGACCTCGAAGTCGATCGGATTCGTGCGCATGCTCATCGCGCCGCCGTGCCGCGAGCCGAGCGTCGCCGCGGCGCCCGCGTCCGATCGCGCGGCCACGACGTTGCCGAACTCGTCCACGCGAAAGCGAAGCCCGGCGGCACGACGACCGTCGCCTCGCCGCCGGTGATGACGGCCGGCCCGTCGGCGCGCTGCCCGGCGCGAGCGACTCCCACCGGTAGAACGCGGTCGTCACGCGCCGGCCGCCGGAAGCGCCGCGGTGCCGGCGCTCCGGCGCGGCACGCGCCGCGCTGCGTCGATCGGCCGTCGCGGCAGCGCCGGCTTCGTGGTGACGCCGGTCGCGGTCAACACGCAGGTTCACCACCTCGGTCGGCGCGGTGCGGGTTCGCATAGCCGTAGAGCCGCACGTGCTGCCGGTCGAACTCGTCGCGGTAGCCGGCGCCGTGAACGGCACCGTGATTTCGTACGACTGGCCGACATAGCGCACGTCGAGGCGTCCGGCTCGATGCCGATCCGGCGCCCGGCGAACCCCTCCGCGGCCAGATCGCGGGTCGCGCGCTCGACGCAGCGGCGTCGAAGAGCGCTTCGAGCTCCGCGTCGGCGAGGCATCGTCCGCGCGCCGCAGGAGCTGGCCGAGTAGTCCTTCGTGACGTCGGCCACGAGCATGCCGAGCGCCGACAGCACGCCGGCGTACCGCGGCACGATGACGGTCGCGATCTCGAGCGCTCGGCGATCTCGCACGCGTGCATGCCGCCGGCGCCGCCGAACGCGAGCAGCGCGAAGTCCCGCGGGTCGTGGCCGCGCTCGACCGACACCACGCGGATGGCGCGCTCCATGTTGGCGTTGGCGACGCGCACGATGCCGTCGGCCAGGGCGGCCACGGCGAGCTCCAGCTCGCGCGCCATCGCGGAGGCGGCCGCGCGCGCGTCCGGTCGACGTCGAGCGCCATGCGGCCGCCGAGGAAGTACTCCGGGTCGAGCCGGCCGAGCAGCAGGTTCGCGTCGGTGACCGTCAGCTCGGTCCCGCGGCCGTAGCAGGCCGGCCCGGGATCGGCGCCGGCGCTCCGCGGCCCGACCCGCAGCGCGCCGCCGGAGTCGACGTAGCGCGATCGAGCCGCCGCCCGCGCCGACGGTGTGGATGTCGATGACCGGCAGCCGCACCGGAAAGTCGCCGACGTCGACTCGGTGGTCATGCCGATCGCGTCGTCGATCAGGCTGACGTCGGTCGACGTGCCGCCCATGTCGAACGTGATCAGCCGCTGGAAGCCCGCCATCCCGCCGACGGCACGCGCGCCGACGACGCCGGCGGCCGGGCCGGACAGCACCGTCCGCACCGCCTCGCGCCGCGCCGCCGCGGCGGCGATCGAGCCGCCGTTCGACTGCATGATGCTCAAGCGGCGCACGTCCGAGGCCGCGCTCGAGCGCGCCCAGATACCGCGTCATCAGCGGCGTCACGTAGGCGTTGACCACCGTCGTGCTCCAGCGCTCGAACTCGCGGTACTCGCGCAGCACCTGATGACGACACCGAGACGATGAAGCCGGCCTCGCGCGAGCGCTGCCGGCCGGCCTGCCGCTCGTGCGCCGGGTTGCGATAGGAGTGCAGGAAACAGACGGCGACGACCTCGACGCCGGCGTCCGCGAGGCCGGCCGAGACCCTCGCACGGCCTCGATGTCGAGCGGAACGAGGACCGCTCCCGTCGGCGGCCAACCGCTCGGGGAGGCCGAAGGTGAGCGCCGGCATCGACGAGCGGCCGCCGCTCGCGCACCATCGAGGTTGTAGAGCTCGGGCCGGGTCTGCCGGCCGATGCGCAGGACGTCCTCGAACCCGGCGGTCGCGACGAGCGCGACGCGCGCGCCCTTGCGCTCGAGCACCGCGTTGGTCGCGACGGTCGATCCGTGGACGACGTCGCCGGCGTCTCGCCGCCGGGCATGTCCCCGATACCGGCGAGGATTGCCCGCGACGGATCGTCCGGCGTCGATCGGACCTTGTGGACCGCCATGCCATCGGGTCCAAGGAGCACGAGATCGGTGAACGTGCCGCCGGTGTCGACGCCAATCCGCGTCATGGAGGACTCCCCGCACTCGTGGCGCGCACCGCGATTCCGGCAGCCTCGAAGCCGCTGCGCAGCTCGCGCGCGAGCGCCGCCGCGCCCGGGGTGTCCCCGTGGACGCACAGGGTCTGCACCTCGAGCGCCACATCGCGTCCGTCGGTGGCGGTGACCACGCCGTCCCGCACCATGCGCACAGCGCGGGCGACCACGGCCGCCGGGTCGGTGATCACGGCTCCGGGGCGCGAGCGCGGCGCCAGGGACCCGTCCGGCTCATAGCCGCGGTCGGCGAACCCTTCGGCCGCGACGTTCAGGCCGGCTTCGCGGCCGGCAGCGAGCATCACGGAGCCGGCGAGCCCAAAGAGCACGAGGCGGCGGTCGAAGGCGGCGACAGCCTTCGCGATGGCGCCGGCAAGCACGGGGTCGCGCGCCGCCATGTTGTAGAGCGCGCCGTGCGGTTTCACGTGGGCGATCGCCACGCCTTCGGCCGCCGCCATCGCCGCCAGCGCGCCGAGCTGATACAGCACCAGGTCCTCCGCTTCGCGCGGACTGACATGCAGATCGCGCCGGCCGAATCCTGGCAGGTCAGGGAATCCCGGGTGCGCCCCGACGGCCACGCCGTGCTCGCGGGCCAGCCGCACCGTGCGGCGCATGACGGCCGGATCGCCGGCGTGAAACCCGCAGGCGATGTTCGCCGAGGTCACGTGAGGCATCACGTCGGCGTCCGCGCCCATGCGCCAGGCGCCGAAGGATTCCCCCATGTCGCAGTTCAAATCGACCGTGAATCGTGGCACCGTGCTCAACCTCCCACCCGGAGGGGAAGGAGCGTCAGGCGTCGGGTGACGGTGATCAGAATGCGTCCCGCGGCGGCGATTCGCGCCTGCTCGTCTGGGCTCACGTCGTACGCGGTCATCAGGAGCAGCCGCACCTCGGGACGCGCGGCGTTCACGCGCGTCCCGAACTCGATGCCGCATGGCCGGCATGCGCACGTCGCAGATCAGCCAGTCGCAGGCAAAATGCTCGAGCGTAAGCATAGCCTCTGCGGCTGACGCCGCGGTGCGAACTTCGACCGCCAGCGGGGCAAGCCCCAGCGCGAGCGCCTCGCGCGTGTTGCGGTGGTCGTCAACCACCAGGATACGGATCGCCATGATCGTGTGCTGCCGGCAGCGGAACGGGTACGGCTGGGGCGCCGCCAGGCGGCCGGGAGCGCCGAACTCCCGGCAGCCTGCGTGGCGCCTGTGGCCGTACGGCGGTCAGAACCGGTAGCGGAAGGCAAACTCTGCCTGCCGCGACGGCGCGTTGATGTTCGGCAGCAGCGACGTGGACGGCCGAACAGCGGACGGCCAGTCGACGGATCGTTGGCCGCGCCGAGGTTGGCGTTGGGCACGTTGAAGTTGGCGCGATTCAACAGGTTGAACAGCTGGGCAATGACCTCGGCCCGAGCGCCGCCGATCCTGAAGGTCTTGGACAGCCGCAGGTCGACGTTGGCAAAACCCGGGCAGTCGACCGTGGTGACTTCGCTGAGGCCACGCGACCGCCGGAATGCGTTCACCGCATCGAGGCTCATGTCGCGGCAGCCGCTGCCGATCGCTCACGCCTGCCGGCAGGTCGCCGGTGTAGCCGTCGCCGTTGAGGTCGAGCGAGGTGGTCGGGTTGAAGCGGAGGCTGGATCGGAAGTCGGCGATCGCCGAGAGCTGCACGCCCGCCGGCAGCTGCACGATGCCGCTGGTGACGAGACGATGGCGGCGGTCGGCCGCGCCATAGCGTTCGACCTCGAAGAAGCCGTAGCGGTCGGCGAGCAGGTTGGTAGCGGCCGTATCGGTGGCTTTCGAGAACGTGTACGAGCGCAAGAACTGGTAGCGATTCGCCATCCGCTTGTCGACCTTCAGGAGCAGCGCCTTGTAGGCATTGTTCGCGGTCGACGTCCAGAAGTTGACCCGAGCGAACTGCGGATAGAGCTTGGCCCTGGTCGTCTGATCCGGCAGGTTGGGGTCGACCACGTCACGGTCGGAGTAGCGATTGGTGATGCTCACGTCCGCGGTGATCGCGATGTCGCGGGTGACGGTCCGGCTGACGCCGACGTTGAACTGATGCGCGTAGGGGTTGACGGTGTCGTTGGACTCGACGGTGATGTTGGGCGCCGCCGTGGTGATGAAGGAATCGCGCGACTTGCCGCCATAGGGATCGGGGAACGACGGCCGCGAGATGATGATCTGCTTGGCCTGCGGCCACGTCAGCTCGTTGAAGTTCTGCAGCGTGCGCATGTTGTCGTAGAACATGCCCCAGGCGGCATGCACATTCATGACCCCGTTGTTGGCCGGATCCCACGCCATCCCGACGCGCGGTCCGAAGTTGTTGAAGTCGCCGCGCCCGGCAACCGGCTGCTTGACGACCGACACATCGAGCGGGAACGAGCCGTCGCGTCCGAGCTTGGCCTGAATGTCGGACAGGAGTTGGGGGACGTCCTCGTTGAACGAGCCCCGCTGCAGGTCGTAGCGCAGGCCCAGGTTCAGCGTCAGGCCGCTGCGCACCTGCCAGTCGTCCTGGAGGAAAGCGGCGAAGGTCTTGGTCGGGATGTTGGCGTAGGTGGGCAGTGAATTGCTGTACTGGGTCGGATAGGTGGCCGGATCGGCGGCGTTGTACGGCGTGTCTTTCGGGAACGTCCAGATGCCGAGGGGCGATCCGGTGTTGTCGCCCTCGAACGGGATGCTGCTGAAGTCGACGCCAGCCTTCCATTGGTGGGCGCCGCCCCAGCGGTGCATCAAGTACGAGAAGTCGTCCTTCACTTCCCAGCGCGACTCGGGCCCCATCTGGGCGTTGCCGCAGCCGCCGACGGTAATCGAGGGATATGAAAAGACCGGCGTGCACAATGGCAGCCGCGCCGTGAAGTCGGCGGGCTCGTAGTCGCCATGGCTGTAGGGCGGCGAGACTTCATACTTGGCGTAGGCGTACTGAAAGCGCGCGTCGTTCAGGGTGCTGGCGTTGATGACCCAGGTGTGACCCAGCACCGCCGACTTGCGCGGCACGGCAAAGTCGAAGCTGTTGCTGACGGCGACCGTGCCACCAGCGGTAATGATCGGGCCGGTACTCGTTCTCGGCGCCGTAGCGGAAAAAGATGCTCTGGCCGTTGCCGATCTCGTGGTCGATCTTGGTGTTGTAGGTCCAGCGCGTCTGATCGCTCAGGAAGGTGCCCTCGTACTGGGGCCACAGGCCGCGCGCATTGACGGTGAGGAACTGTTTTTCCTGGGTGCCTTCGTAGGCGAAGAAAAAATGCGTCTTGTTCATCACGATCGGCCCGCCGACCGTGCCGCCGTATTGATAGCGCCGGTAGTCGGGTTTGGTGGCCTGGAAATACTCGCGCGCCGTGATCGAGGCATCGCGGAGGAACAGCAGGCCCGAGCCGTGCACCTGGTTGGTTCCCGACTTGGTCACCACCGACACGAGGCCGCCGGTCGCCAGCCCGTACTCGGCCTTGTAGGTCGAGGTGGACACCTTGAACTCCTGAATCGCGTCCATCGCGAAGTTCTGGCGCGGCTCGCCCATCTCCGCCCACGTGTTGTTGACGCCGTCGACGACGAAGCCGTTCGAGTACTCGCGGCCGCCGGCCCCGACGTTGACGTTGCCGCGATAGAACTGACCGCGGATGTTGTCCTGCGAAGTGCCCGGCGTCAGCATCGCCAGGTCGATCCAGCGGCGCGAGGCGACCGGCAGGTCCTGGATCTGCTGGCTCGACACCGAGGTCGACACGTCCGATCGCGTCACATCGACGATTGGCGACTCGCCCGTCACCGTGACCGTCTCGGACAGCGTCGCCGGCTTGAGCGAGAAATTGATGATCGCCGTCTGATCGATCACCAGCGTGATGTCGGGGCGACTCTCGGTGCCGAATCCGCTCAGCTCGGCAGAAAGCGAATAGCGCCCGGGCGGCAGTGATGGCAGGCGGAATTCCCCGGCGCCGTCGGTCACCCCGACACGCGAGAGACCGGTATCGACGTTGCGGGCGGTCACCGTCGCGCCCGGAATGATGCCGCCGCTCGAATCCTTGACGATGCCGGTAATCTGCGCGTTCTGCGCCGCGGCGGATGCCGCCAGCCCCAGCACGAACAGCAGTACCGCACAACCGGTCAACCTCTGACGCATGAGACCCTCCTAGCCGTGAGTGTGAGCGTTACTTGCCCGGGTTCGCGCCGGTCGCCAATCCGCGCGGTGGCGCCGCCGCCTTGCCGGGCAACACCGGGCGAATCCGGACCGTGGTGAGCGAGACCGCATCGCGGGCGCTGTCTTCCTCGATGCGCTGGAGGGTGTAGTGTCCGTCACGCAGGTACTTCACGTTGGCCATCAGGTACGAGAAGCCTGCTTTCGAGACGAGATTGAGCCATTCGCCTTGCGCCGTCTCATCGGGCGCTTCGGTGCCGCCGCTGAAGAAGGTGACCTGGGGCCAGGCGCTCATCGAAAAGCGGCCGCTTCCGCCGCCGCCACCTTCGCCGCCGGCACCGCGTCCAGCGCCGAAGCGGCGGCTGCCGTTGGGCTCGCCGGTTTCAGGGTCGCTGTAGTAGACCGCCGTATCTTTGTAGATCTCCTGATTGAACACATACGGGCCGAAGCCGTACGCCCACTTCCGATAGCGCGCCTGATGACGGAGATCCATGGCGCGCACGTCCGGGTTGGCGTTGATCTCGCGGACCACGGCGTCGCGCAATGCCTCGGTCGCCTCGGCGTGGTCCGGGTAGCGCGGATCGCGCAGCGTCCCCATCGTCGTATACCAGCCGCGCGTCGAAAGATACGTGCGGAAGCCGGGCGGCACGTACCCCGCAAACGGCTGCACCCATTCGTGCGACGGGTAGCCGTGCGGATTCAGGAAAATATCGGGCAGCCACTCGCGCCACAGGCGGCCGCGCACCAGCGCTTCGGGCAGCAGCGGATCGGCCAGCCCCACCTGTGACTGCACGTCCATGCCGAGCGCACTGTAGCGGCCGGCGTGCAGCATGTGGGATGGCGTCAGCTTTTGCAGGTCGTACGCCATCTGGGCGCCGTCCGGATTCTCGACCGGATGCAGGACGATGTTGACCTTCTTCAGAATGTCGCGATAGGTCTGGTCGGTCACGAGCAGTTCGGCCAGTCTCAGGATGTGGCTGGTCGACGAAACTTCGTTGGCGTGCTGCCGGCCAGTGATGAGAATCGTCGGCTTGTACGCGGAGAGCTTCGCCAGCGATACCTGCTCGCTCGGCACCGGGTTCGTGATCTCGAGGACCGAGATGTCGCGGCCGCGATAGGAGTGGCCGGCTTTGTAGGCCTTGACCTCGGGATAGGCCGCGAGCGCGCCGATCAGCGCCTCGCTTTCATCCGGGCTGATGATGTGATCCCAGGTTACCAGCGGGGTCTTCGCCTGACCGCCGGCGTGGGCCGACGCTGTCCGGACGCCGGACGGGGGGAACACGCCGGTGGACGCGACCAGCCGCCGGGTGCGCACGTCTTTGAGCCCGACGTCGAGGGCAATGCGGTCGACGTGGTCGAACGACAGGGCGTCGCGATACAGTCCCGCCGAATGCAGGCGCGCGAGAGCGTCGAACGCATCAACCGCGCGGGCCGCCTCTCGATCATCCTTGGCTTCGACGTCGAGCTCGACTTCGGCGACTCGATCGGCGCGAGCGACCACGCGATTGACGGCCGCAGCCGTCGTGTCGATCTTGAGCAGATCGCGCACGATCCGCGACGGCCGCTCGACATTCTTCTCTTTGTAGGCGACCTCCAGCTTCGGCTTGGTCGAAGCATTGCCGGCGTAATGCACCCTCACTTCGCCAGGCTGGCCGGGTCGTTCCGGGTGGACGATGGGAAAAATCTTGCCCGGCGCGGCCAGCCGCCGCTTCGTGGTGGTGCGGCCGAGCGCATCGAAAAAATCGAGCGTCACGAAGTACAGATCTTCGTGGAGCGCCTCGAGCGACGACACCAGCTCCTCGTCGATTCCGGTCTTGAAGTCCGGCTCGCTCATCCACACTTCGATGTCGAGATCGCGGTGGAACGGCTGCTTGTCCGGTAAGGGCCGATTGTCGGTGACCTTCATCACGTTGTCGTAGATGCGCGGCAACACCACCGACTGGTAGTGATCCCAGAAACGCTCGGGGTCGGTCGCAATGCGCTGATCGACCACGACCGCGCCGTCCACCGACGCCGACAGCCAGCCGGTGGTGACGATGACGCGCGACCAGCCTGGAAACTTGTCTAGGTATTCGCGCTCGACCGTCTTCGGCGAGAAGGCGGCGCGGTAGACGACCTGTCCCGCCGCGTCGAGCGCTTCGACGGTGTAGGTGTCCTTCGGATCGGAGACGAGCTCGACGGAAAATGCGTCCTTCGCGACGCCGAGGTCGCGCAGGAATATTTCGTCCACCGGATAGAGCTCGTGCACCCAGCGGCTGGGCACCATGTAGAACTTGTATTTCTTGGACAGGTCCGGGCTGATATTCCGCGACCTTGACGCGAACGGCGCGCACCCGCTTTCCTTTCAACTGCGGGATCACCTGCTCGGTCATCCACAGATAACCCTGCTTGTACGCCGACAGCACCCGCACGTTGGGATCGGCGGCGCCGGCGCCGGCCAGCTGCGCCCGCGCCTCATCAACCAGGCGACGGCGGACTTCGGGCGACTCGCTGAGCCGGGCTTCGAGCGCGACCTTCGAGCCCGCCTTCACTTTGGGCAGAACCTCATTCTTGAATTTGGTCCAGAACTCGTCGACTTCCCACGGCACCTTGAGCGTGTCGTCGAAGACCGTCACCGGATCGGTGATCCCGGTGCTCGACACTTTGACCGGTGCGGTCACGCCGGCGCGCTTCATTTTGTCGGCGACGTAGGTGTCCAGCGCCGGATCCGCCCGTTCGATGAACAGCTTCACGTCCACCGACTCGAGCGTCTTTCCTTTCAATTCGGCCGCGATGGCGTCGATCTCGGTGTCAATCTGGCTGGCCTGTCCAGCCGCTGAGCGTGCCTGCAGGAAGCGGTTGGCCTGGAGCGCGACGTCCTGCAGCCTGATCGAGCCGCGCGCGTTGTCCCAGACGAATGGGACGCGGCGCGCGAGATACGACGCCGCCGCGTCGGTGCCGGCCACGTCGTGGCCGGCGACCACGGTGACGGTGGCCGCGCCGAAGGCCTTCGGCACGACCTGCACGACCCCGTCGCCTGGCTTCGAGATCGTCGAGCCGCGCCCGCCCGATCTTGACGAGGCGGTCGACCAGCGCGTTCGATCGGCCGACGAGAATCGGACTCGGCTCGCGTTCCGGCGTTCTGATTCTCTCCTGCGCTACGGGTCAGCGGGAGCGTGATGCCGGTGGTTTCCAGCCCCAGCCGCGCCGCGATGTGCGCCGCACCCAGTGATTCGTCGGCGCCGCCGAGCACGATCGACGGTGTCGGAGCGATCGGGAATTAGGTCGGTGTAGGCAGTCCCCGAACCAGCCCTCCACCGAGAAGGCGTTCGTCAGATCGAACGTGCGTCCGCCCCGGCGACGGCGGCGGCGTCGGCCGGCCGGCCGCGATCACCGGGCGAGTCGGGGGCGAGCTCGTCGGGATCGATCGGCGGCGTCAATGTGCGCTGGTTCAGGCCTGCCCGTCGGACCACGGCCTGCGAGGTCCCCATGTGCAGGACGAGCGCCGCCGCTTCGGCGTAATTCAGTGTCGTGGGTTCCTGGCCGCGCCGGTGCGCCACGTCCAGATCTGCGATGGCCCTGGCGACCCGGGCGGCCGGTGCGCTGGCAGCGAGCCTGACGTGGATGGCCGCGAGACCACGCCGGTTGCTGTCCACGACCACGGATTCGACGGCGGGGCGGCCGCCGTCGATGCCGCGCGCTTTGAGGAACGCCGCCACCTGGTCCTCGATTCCGGACAGAGTGATGCCGCTCATGTTCCAGACGCGGGGCAGCCGCGAGGCCAGTTCGTTGGCGGCCGACAGCGTGCCTTCGTCATCGCCGCCCGCGATCACGATGATCGCTGTCCCGATGAGGAATCGACCGCGGCAATCAAGCCCTGGCCAGGTTGGAGCGATTTCAGGTCGAGGGCGCCACTGGCCACGAACGGACGGATGAGCGCGTTGGCGCGGCCGACGAGGACGGGCGCGACATCGGCGGGCATGGTGTCCGTGTCGCGCAGCACGATCGGCAGCGTCAGCGCACTCGTTTCGAACCCGAGGCGCGCGGCGAGATTCGCAGCAGCCTGCGCGTCCTCGATTGTCGGCGCCGCCGGTACCACAATCCGGCCCGCGACGGCGTCGGCAATGCCGTCGCCGTTGGTGTCGCGCACCAATCCGGTGGATAGATTGAGCAGCGCGGTGAGGCTGGGACCCTCAGCGGCCGGCGGCGCCGCCGCCTGTGGCCAGCCGCCGACGAGCAAGAGAGACGCCGCGAGAGCACAAAGGCAGGTGCGCGCACGAGTCATGCGGGGGAGCCTCCACGTTGACGTCAGTGTCGTGGAGCCCCGCCTGAGCAAGGGACGTTCCGGTGGGGATTGACCAATCTCCCGCACGTTTCCGTCGCGCGGTCAGAGGCACGGGTGTTTCGCGCAACAAAACGTTGAAACAATATGTTGCGCGGACGGCCCGGGTGAATCAGGCCTGGATACGATGCTCGCGCATCTTGCGCCAGAGCGTCGTCCGGCTCATCCCGAGATCGGACGCAGCGCGGCTCTGGTTCCAGCGCGCCTGCTCGAGCGCCTCGACCAGTCGCGTGCGCTCGTCGTTTTCGGGCTGGCCCGGAGGGGCAGCCGTCCTCGCCTGCAGCGTGACGGACGCGGGCAGGTCTGCTTCGGCGAGCAGTGGACCCGACGCGAGATTGACCGCCCGCTCGATGGCGTTCTCGAGCTCCCGCGCATTGCCTGGCCATGGATGCGACTGCAGCAGAGCCAGCGCGCCGGGGGTAATCCCATCCATCGGGCGCCGCAGGCGGGTCGAGTGGCGGCGGAGGAAGAACTCCGCGAGCGGCGGGATATCGTCGGTGCGTTCGCGCAGCGGCGGGATGCGGATGCCGACGACGTTGATGCGATAGTAGAAGTCCTGCCGGAAACGACCGGCCTCGATCTCGCGCTGGAGGTCGCGATGGGTCGCGGCGACGAGGCGGACGTCCACGTGCCGCGTCGCGGTGTCGCCGGTCCGCCGCACCTCGCCGCCCTGGAGGAACCGCAGCAGCCGCACCTGCATGGGCGCCGGCATCTCGCCGATTTCATCGAGGAACAGGACACCGCCGTCGGCTTCCTCGAACAGCCCTTTCTTGTCCGCCACCGCGCCCGTGAACGCCCCTTTCCGGTGGCCGAACAGCTCAGTCTCGAGCAGGGCTTCGGGGATGCCGCCGCAGTTGATCGGCACGAACCGGTGCTGCCGGCGCGCGCTCTGCGCGTAGAGCGCGCGGGCGACGAGCTCCTTTCCGGTGCCGCTCTCGCCCGTGATGAGCACGGTGCTGTCGGTCATCGCAAGCTGGGCGATGCTCGCGGACACCTGCTGCATCTCGCGGCTGACCGCTACGATCCGCTCTTCGTCGCTCACGTGAGCCCTGAGCTGGCGCACCTCTCTGGCCAGGGCCGCGCGTTCCGCGGCCCGCCGCACGGTGATCAGCAGGCGATCCGGATCGGCCGGCTTCGTGAGGTAGTCGTACGCACCGGCCTTCATTGCGCCCACCGCGTCGTCGATGGTGCCGAACGCCGTGATCAACACCACTTCGACATCGCGGTGTCTCGCGCGCAGCTCACGGAGCAGATCGACGCCATCGTGCCCGCCGCCGATCCTGACGTCGGTCACGAGCACGTCGATGGGACTCTCATCCGCCAGGCGCAGCGCCTCGGCCGCCGTGGCCGCCTCGGTCACCGAGTGGCCATCGTGCTCGAGGAGCAGCGTCATCGAGCGCCGCACGTTCGCCTGGTCGTCGACCAGCAGCACCCGGCTCATGTCCGCGCTCCTGCGGCGCACGGCTCCAGCGGAAGCACGATGACAAAGGACGCGCCCCGACCGGCAACCTTGTGGACCGTGACCGTCCCCGAGTGGTCCCGGACAATCCGCGCGACGACCGCGAGGCCGAGGCCGGTCCCCTGCGCGCGGGTCGTGTAGAAGGGCTCGAAGACCGCCTCGGGCGCCGACACACCCGGGCCGTCGTCGGTCACCGAGATCGTGAGTGTGTCGCCCGCGGGAGAGGCGATGGTCTCCACGTCGATGTGCCCGGGACCGGTCATGGCTTCGCCTGCGTTCTTGAGCAGATTCCAGAGCACCTGACGGATCTGCCTGGCGTCGATGAACGCGAGCGGTACGCCCGGCGCGTGCCGCGTCCTCACGTCAACCCCGTCGGGCAGGCCCTGGTCGCGCCGGAACAGCACGACCGTATCGTCGATGAGCGCAGGCAGGTCGGTTGGCGCCGCGGTCCGGGCCGGGGGACGGGCGAACAGCAGGAATTCTCGAACGATTACGTCGAGCCGGTCGGCTTCCTCGGTGACAATCTCCATGAGGCGGGGGTCCCGCGGGCCTCCGGGCCGCCGCAGGACGTTGACGGAGTTGACGATCGCACCGAGCGGGTTGCGAATCTCGTGTGCGATGCTGGCGGCCATCCGTCCGAGGTCCGCGAGCCGCTCGGCCTGCGCGATCTGCGCCTGGAGCGCGCGGCGGTTGGTAATGTCGTGGGCGACCCCCTGGATGCCCATCACGCGGGCCTGATTGTCGCGCAGCGGCGCGTTCGTCTGGGAGAACCACCTGAACGTCTCCCCGTCGGCGTGGGTCATCCGGAACTCGAACGATCGCATGATCTCTCCGGCGAGCATCGGGCCGAGCGCCGCCCCGACCCGGACGGCATCGTCCGGATGCACGAGCGAGAGGAGCGGCCGCCGGGAGCGCACGAGGTCCAGCGCCTCGCGTCCGAGGAGGTGTCTGTACCGCGGGATTCACATAGGTCAGGCACCCGTCGGCGTCGGTCTGGTAGATGAGGTCCTCCGCGTTCTCGACGAGGCTGCGGAACTTCCGTTCGGAGGCCTGCAGGTCGAGGTACAGCCGCGCGTTCTCGACCGCGAGGGCGATCTGCGCCGCCATGGACGTCAGCAGCTGCACGTCCTCTTCGGTGATCTCGCGGTCGGCGCGCGAGTGGATGTTCAGCGTGCCGTACGTGTCGAAACTCGATCGCAGCGGCACGGAGGCGAACGCCCGGAACCCCTCGTCGCGGGCCGCCATGCGGGTCAGGCGGGGATCGTCCTTGAGGCTGCGGATCACGATGGGGATGCCGTCCTGGGCCACCCGTCCCGAGAGTCCCTCGCCCAGCTTCAGCCGATCGAAATCGCGCCGGACCGATTCCGACAGCCCGCGCGAGACGACGAGCCGGAGGATGCCGCGGTCCTCGTCCAGCAGGTACACACTGCCGGCTTCCGTCTGCACGACCTCGAGCACCTTGCCGAGCGCATAGTCGAGCATCTCGTCCAGGGACGCGAAGCGGCCGATGGCGAGGGCCACCGAGTTAATCGCGGCGAGCGGTTCGGTGCGCATGATTGGCAGACGGAGCGGGGCTGAAGCTTATTTTCCCGCGGCGAGCAGTGTCAAGGACCGATCGCGGCGCTACATCCGCAGCACAGCCGCCATGGTGACCACGGCGTCGAACAGATGCCCCAGCCGGAGATTCTCGTTTGCGTCGTGCTGGTTGTTGTCGAAGTTGACGACCGGAATGACGAGCGCTGGAAAACCGAGTGCGTCGATGAACGGCGCAATCGGCACCGTACCGCCGAGCGTGCGGAGACGGACGGGCGGCGCCCCATACGTTCGTTCGATGGCATTGACGACGCCGCGCGCCAGCGGGTTGGAGGGTGACGTCCGGAAGGCGTTCGTCACGGGGCCCGTCACGGCGATCCGCGCGATCTTCCCGTGCGCGGCGCGGGTCGCGTCGTCCGGCTCGCCCTCGACCAGCACATATCCCTGGCTCCGGACGTGAGCCTTGATCTTCTCGATCAAATCGTCGCCGCGCGTCTCCTTGACCAGGCGGATATCGATCGCGGCGGTCGCGCTGTCAGGAATGATGGTGCGCGCGCCGGCGCCCACATGGGCTGACACCAGCCCGCGCACGTTCAGCGTGGGCGCCTGCACGGCGTACTGGAGCTTCGGGAAGGCGCGCTCTGGCGCCGCCACCCCGAACGTCCGGAGCATGCGCGCCGAGTCGTCCGGCACCGCGTCGAGCATCGCCCGCTCCTCGGGGTCGGGAGGGGCGACGGCGTCGTAGAACCCCTTCACCGTCACCTGTCCATCGTCGTTCTTCATCGATGCGAGGAGCGAGGCGAGCCGCTGCGCCGGGTTGGGAATCCAGTTGCCGTAGTTTCCGCTGTGCACGCCCGACTTCGGCCCGAAGACCGTGAGATCGAGCGTCGCGATGCCACGCGCGCCGAACACGACGGTCGGGCGGCCGCTCGTGTGGATCGGACCATCGAAGATGATCATCAGATCCGCGCGGAGCTTGTCGCGGGTACTGTCCGATCGCAGGCACGAGGCTCGGGGAACTGGCTTCTTCTTCGCCGTCGAGTATCACCCGCAGATTCGATGTGGGCGAAAGGCCCGCGGCCTCGAGGGCGTCGAGCGCCGCGCACAACGCGACGATGGGAGATTTGTCGTCCGATGCCGAACGCGCGTAGAGGCGCCAGTCGTCCTCGATTCGCGGCGCCGTTGCCGCGTCCACGTCGCGGCCGCCCTGGTCCAGGCGCGCGGTGCGCAGCACGGGCGTGAAGGGATCGGCCTGCTGCCAGGCCTTCGGATCGACCGGCTGCCCGTCGTAGTGCGCATAGAGCAGCAACGTCCGCGTGGCCCCCTGGACGCGGCGTTCGCCGTACACGAGGGGGTTGCCCGCGGTTTCGAGCAGGTCCACGCCGAAGCCGCGCCGCCGCAGCATCCCGGCGAGGGAGTCGGCATTGCGCCGCATGCCGGCACGATCCGCCGCAACGTTCGGGATCGACAGCAGGGCCGTCAGCTCCCGCAGGATCTCGGGTCGATGGGCATCGACCCAGGCGCGGGTGGACGCCCGAAGGTCGGGCTGGGCCGAAACGGCTGCCGAAAGCGCCAGGGCGACGCACGCGCCGATCAAATGGTTCATGAAGTCCGCCGAATCCGCCGAATCGCGGGTGACTCCTGCTGTTCAGCCGGAATTGTAATCGACGTTACGGTTTGGTCGGGGCGCCGGAGCGCCGCTTGCTCAAAACACCAGCATTCGGCGCGGTACACCACTTGCTCTAACACATGGTGCAGGCGGCCTGAATATTTGCGGCAGGGAGCCGTGAGTTGCTGGGGAGCCGGGTCGCCCGCAAAACCACAGGGCATCGTCTTTGAACAAGACGATGCCCTTCTTCTTTACGCCCGAGATTTCCCGCCTCGATCGGGAAAAACCCGCGAGCACCGCGGCGTACGGTCGGTGATTCAGACTGCGGCACCCTCGGGATACTGCAGGGCCAACCGCAGTTCCTTCGCCAGCGATTCGACAGTCGTCCCGCCCCGCTTCCACGCCCCTTCGCTCTCGAACCGCAGATCGCCGATGCGCCGGCCCCACGGCGAGATGACGCGTCCGATGGCGCGGAAGTCGGTCCGTTCGGCGTGCTCCTGGTCGAGTCGCCGAACGACGTCGGGCGCCACGCGGACGAAGGCCCTGAGGGCCGTCGCGCTCTTGATGCTGTACTTCCGGCCGTTCCAGGCGGCGCCGAAGACCTGCGCCACCTGCTTGAGGTAATTCACGAAGAAGCGCTTCGACTCCTCGCGGAAGTCGTCGCCCTTGCGTCCGGCGCCGAATGCCTCGGTTGCGAAGAGTTTCTTCAGTTCCTGCGCGAGCGGCGCCTGCGCCACGCGCCCCTTTCCCACGCCGAGGAGCTTGATCTCGCCGTGGAGCGGCGAATCCTCGCGGTCGTTCAGCGCGCGGACGATGTCGTGGGCCGCCGCGAGACTCTCGTCGCTGTACAGCTGACGGCCGGAGAGCGACACCAGGTGCGACGCGTTCAGTCGTGTGTGCTTCGCATTGATGGTCACGAACATCTGGACGACGTGGTCGTCGGGCAGCCGGTCGAAGATGACGGCGGGAACGGTAAAGGTCTCTCCGTCGAAGCGGTCGATGTCGGCGTGCAGCGCGAGCAGGCGGTGCTGGCCGTCGATTGCGCGGAGGATGCCTTCGCGCTCGGGAACTTTCAATGTGCCGATCGATGCGCCTTCGGAGGCGGGTTCGAAGCGGAGCGCTTCGTCGCAGGAGATGATCACGGCGCCCGGAATCGATGGCAGATCGCGCGCCTGGCGGCACTGCTCGTAGTACTGGACGAGTTCGTCGATCTTTTTGCGGATGATCTGCCGCTGGTAGGCTTTCTCGCTCGCGCCGATGCGGCGCTCGAGGAGGTCCCAGTTCACCTTGGTCGGCGTGGCGGCCTTCCTGTGCCCGCCCCGGAGCCCCTGCCCCTTGTCGCCGTAGCTCAGCACTTCGAACCTGACGAGCTTGTCGATGTCGTTGGCGGTAAGGGAGGCCTGGTAGAACTGCACGCCGAACTGCTGCATCCGAATCGCGGCGACGTTAATCATAGGCTTGCTGGTTTTGTGACTCACCGCCCGACGCCGCCCACAGCGTGAGGGCATTCATCCCAATCCGGTGGAGCCGGATGCCGGGCAAATCTTATATTGGGTCGGCTACGGAATGCACATTCTCTTTGTTTTCGCCCTCCTCGCCCAGGCCGCGGCCCCAGCCCCGGGCCGCCTGGTGGAGCACGTCGCGTGTCCGAGCGATCCGACCCAGACCTACACGCTGTATCTGCCCAGCGGCTATACGACCGATCGCCGCTGGCCGCTGCTGTTCGTCTTCGACCCCAGGGGGCGAGGCACGCTCGCGGCCGGGATTTTCCGTGACGCGGCGGAGAAATACGGCTGGATTATCGCCAGTTCCGACAATACGCAGAGTGACGGCGAATGGGAGCCGAATCGCCGGGCGCTCGCCGCGATGTGGCCCGATGTGACGGCCGCTTACCCGGTGGATCCGAAGCGAGTCTATGCTACGGGCTTTTCGGGGGGCGCGACCGTCGCCTGGGTGCTCGGCCGCGCCACCGGCACGCTCGCGGGCGTGATCGCATCGGGGGCGCCGGACCCGGGGGCGAAGGCTCCGAGCCCTGTGCACTTTGCCTGGTTTGGATCGGCCGGACGGGCGGACTTCAACTTCCTCGACGCAAAAGCCATCGACGCCTGGATGGCCGCCGCGGGGAACCCGCATCGGCTCGAGTACTTCGATGGGGTTCACCAGTGGCTGCCAGCCGACCTGGCGATGCGCGCGGTCGGGTGGCTCGAAGCGCTCGCGATGAAAGATGGGCTGCGCCCCCGTGACGCGGCACTCGCCCGGGCGCTGTTCGACGACGACGTGACCGGAGCCAGGCG
Organism: uncultured Acidobacteriota bacterium; assembly: GCA_963817635.1. Lineage (GTDB taxonomy): Bacteria > Acidobacteriota > Vicinamibacteria > Vicinamibacterales > 2-12-FULL-66-21 > CAWFPR01. The sequence goes on from CAWFPR010000005.1 coordinate 86,528, forward strand.
TTCTCGAAGCGTCGGGGAATCTGCCCGAGGCCTTCCGGGCGTACAGCTCAGCCGTCGAGACTTACGAAACGCTGACCGACGTCACGCCCGCGCGGGAACGGCTGCGTGCGCTCGAGTCGGACGACACCGCGAAACGCGCGCGCAACGACCAGGAACACACGGACGACCGCGAGCGGGCGCGCAAAGGGGAATTCGGCGCCGCACTCGTACGGTTCATGACCGAACAGGCTCGACACGCTGCCGGAACTCCGCGCGGCACTGCACATCGGCTCCCTCCAGCAGGCGGCAGACGGCGGCGACTACGAAGCGGCCTCCGCGCGGCGAACGCTGGAGCAGATCTTCGTGCAGGTGGCGTTCTACGTCTGGCGCGATCTGGAGGCCGCCAGGGACTACCGACGTGCAGCGCTGTCGCTCGAAATTGCGGTCCAGATCCACGCGGATCGACCCGCCTTGTGGGTGAATCTCGCCGCGGACCGCGCGCGGATGGGATCGAAGGGCGGGGCGATCAAGGCGCTCGAGCGCGCGATCGAGGCAGGTTACAGGAACGCGGCGGGACTCGAATCGGACACACGCTTCGACGGCATGAGAAAGTCCCGGGACTTCATCGCCCTCGTGCAGAAGATGAAAGGCTCAGCGAATCAGCACATCGACGAGCACGCCGAGGACGAGAAAGGCCGACATTCCGACCATCATCCATGAGGTCAGCAGCGCGACAGCGTCGAGCAGATCTTCCGGGTAGGTGTGGCCGGTGTGCGGATGGGCGAGATATGCGAGAAAGCTGCGTTCGTCCTCGAGCCAGACGGGCAGCATACGAGCCTTCGGGATCATAGGGCCTCCACGGAGATCGAACGGAGCAATGAAGCTGCCAACGGGAACGTCACTGAAATCGGCGTTGTTTTGAAGCTCATGCGCAAGGCGTGAGCGCCGCGGAGGACACCTCGGCCTCAGGAGCGAACGAAGACGCTACGGTTGCGTTGGGACCTCGGCAGGCGGCGCGGGGAGTGGTCCGCCACCAGCCCACAAATCGGTCCTTTGCGACAGAACAGATCAGCATCAGTACGGTGAAGACGCCGAGCGCGACCCAGGCGGATCCGAACGTCAGCGCCTTGTGCAATGGCAGCGACAGCAGTCCGTAGACCATCTCGACGTGGATCCAGTAGATGAAAAGCGAGGTGCGCCCGAACTGCTGCATGGGGCTCCACCAGCCCGGTGTCAGCAGCTCCCACCCGTAGGCCGTTCCGACCGCCGCCGTCATCAGACCGAGCCGCAGGAAGAAGAAGCTGGGTGAACTGGTCCAGAAGTCAGAGCGTGGCGTACGGCGTCGGCGCGAACGACGCGGCGTACGCGAGAATCGCCATCGCTGCGCCGGCGGCGACGAACCCCACGTTCAGCCGGGTCTCGGACTCGCGCGTCCGGGACGCGTCGATCCCGAGACCGAGAACCGCGCCGGCGAAGACGAACCCGGCCCAGGGGAAGAAGGCGAAGTTCGTGAGGCCCGGAATCGGCCGCAGGTAGGCCTGAATCGGATCGGGCACCCCGTCGAGCAGGGGCGTCGCTCGCACGATCGGTGTGAGGAGCGCCATGGCCAGGGTCGCGGCGACATACGCGGCATAGCGCCGCTTCGTCACGCCCGCCCATCCCCACAGTGCGGCCGCCGCCATGATCGACGGCCCCATGATGTTGAGGATGTCGACCCGCAGGAGCGTTGTCGGCGATCCCCATCCGAGCACCCAGGCCTGGGCGCGAAAGAGGAACGCCAGCAGGAAGATTTCGAGGCCGCGCCGCACGACCGCGCGGGCCGCCGCCGCGTGATCGCCGAACCGCCTGTCCTTGGACGCCGCGGACAGGACGACCGAGACGCCGGCCAGGAAAAGAAAGAGGGGCGCTCCGAACCCGCCGAGTATCATCGACCAGCCGTAGGCCGTCGACTGGCGATCCCCGACGCGGGTCCAGCTGTCGATGACGTGCGCCTCGATCATGATGAGCACGGCGAGGCCGCGCATCCAGTCGAGGTAGCCGCGTCGCGGACGCGCACGACCGGCCGCGGGGTCGATGGCCACGTCAGGCGACGGATGCGACCGAGAACGTGACGTCGAAGGCGATGTCCTGCCGCAGCGAGTGCCACACCGAGCAGTACTTGTCGCGCGAGAGTTCGATCGCGCGCGCGATCTGGTCGCTCGGAACCGGCCCCGTGACCGTGTAGGCCAGCGTGATCGCGGTGAAGCGGCGCGGCTCGCGATCGGCGCGTGTGCCGGTCAGGTCCGCGCGCAGTCCCTGAAGGTCGTGGCGCCCCTTCCTGAGGATGTGCACCACGTCCATCGCCATGCACGCCGCCAGGCCGAAGGCCAGCGCCTGCATCGGCGACGGTCCGGCCGCCGACGCGCTGTCGAGCGTCATCGCGACATCACCGGATCGAGCGCCGAATACGAGGTCGTGCTCCCAGACCAGTTCGACGACGGTTGGAGGCTTCACCGCGGGTGTGTCAGGCATTGGGCGATTCTAACTCGGCGCGGCCGCGCCGGCCGCGCCGGCCGTCAAGCCGCCTGGGAGCGGTGCGACGCGCGCGCGATGAGTCCCGCGATGGCCAGCCACGCGAGCGGCAAGGCGACGAGCATGTAGGTCAGGTACTGGCCGTAGACGCCATCGGGGCCGAACGGTTCGGTCGCGTCATGCCACGGCTGGCTGTTCGGGAAGATGTTGGCCTCGGTCAGTTCGTGGAACCCGTAGATCAGGAGCTGGACGACGAAGATCAGCAGGAAGATCGCGGTGACCTGGAAGAACCGCGACAGGTTCACGCGGTAGCCATAGCGGGACCACAGCCACGCCACGAACGCCGCGCCAAGCGTTCCGGCCGCCGCGCCCGTCACGATATGCGGCGACTTGACCTGGAACAGCAGCGAGTTCATGAGGAGCGCCGTTTCCATGCCCTCGCGCGTGATCATCAGGAGCGTGAATCCGAAGACACCGAAGAACGCGGCGCGGCCGACTTTGACCGACGAGGCCTCCAGGCGTCCTTCGATTTCCCGCTTCATTCGCTTCCCCGCCCGCCACATGTGCATCGTCAGGGACGCGACGAGGACGGCCGCGGTGAGCGCCAGGACACCTTCCCACAGGGACTGGTTGTTCGCCCGGGCCAGCAGGACGCCGGCGGCAATGCTGAGGACGACCGCAACCCCGATGCCCCAGTGGACGGCCGGCAGCAGGGCCCCGCGGCCGGTTTTCTTGAGATACGCAAGGCTGATGGCGACGATCAGGAAGGCCTCGAGGCCCTCGCGGAGAGTGATTACGAACGCTGTCATCATGAGACGTGATCCCGCACAAAATGAGACTAATCGCGTTTTCAAGCCTATCGCGCCGATATCCGACCAGTCAAGTCGGATATCGTTAGGGAGTGGAATCGGCTCTTCGAGGCCTGACCCAATCGCAGTAACATGAACGGTCCCGCACGCCGGCCACTCAGGGACAACGAAATGTTGAAAAACACAACGCTGCTCGCGATTTTTCTCCTGCTGCCCATGACCACCCTCAGCTCCCAGCAGCCGACCGATCAGGCGCTGCTCGAACGCGCCCGGGCACTCCACAGGCAGGCGCCGCTCATCGACGGGCACAACGACTACCCGTGGGCGGTCCGCGAAAAAGCCGGGCGGGACCTGTCCAGGCTCGATATCTCGAAGCCGCAGCCGTCGATCATGACCGACATCCCCCGCCTGCGGGCCGGTGGCCTGTCGGGGCAGTTCTGGTCGGTCTACGTCCCGGCCGAACTCGCCGGACAGGCCGCCGTGACCGCCACGATGGAGGAGATCGACACCGTCTACTCGATGATCCGGAAGTACCCGGAGACGTTCGAGCTGGCGACGACGGCCGACGACGTGGAGCGGATTTTCCGGAAGGGCCGGATCGCGTCGCTCATCGGCATGGAGGGCGGGCACTCGATCGACAACTCGCTCGCCACGCTGCGCATGTTCAACAGGCTCGGCGCGAAGTACATGACGCTCACCCACTCGAAGAACGTGGCCTGGGCGGACTCGGCGACCGACGATCCGAAGCTTGGCGGCCTCTCGCCGTTCGGCGAGGAAGTGGTGCGCGAGATGAACTGGCTCGGCATGATGGTCGATCTGAGCCACGTCTCGCCGGACACGATGGACGACGCGATCCGGGTGAGCCAGGCGCCCGTGATCTTCTCGCACTCCGACGCGCGGGCGCTCAACGACGTCCCGCGCAACGTGCCGGACACCATCCTCCGGCAGCTGCCGAAGAACGGCGGCGTCGTGATGGTCACGTTCGTTCCCGGCTTCCTGTCCGCGAAGGTCGCCGCATGGAGCACGCTCCAGAGCGCCGAGCAGGAGCGCCTGGCCGCGCAATTCCCGGCCGACGCCGCGGCGGTGAAGAACGGCGTCGATACGTGGACGAGGGCGCACCCCGCCCCGCGCGCGACGATCGCCGATGCCGCCGACCACATCGACCACATCCGTCAGATTGCCGGGATCGACCACATCGGGCTCGGCGGCGACTTCGACGGCATCGAGAGCGTGGTGCTCGGCCTCGAGGATGTGTCCACCTACCCGGCGCTCACGGCCGAACTGCTGCGGCGCGGCTACACGGACGACGAGATCAGGAAGATCATCGGCGGCAATATCCTGCGGGTGATGCGCGAGGTGGAGAAGGTGTCGAAGCGGCTCCAGTCCGAGCGCGGGCCCTCGACGCTGCTGTTCGAGGGCAAATAGCGGGACGGCCGTCCTCCGGAGAAGGTCCACGGGCAGGCGCATGACGGCAGGACTGCGGATAGTCGCGATGGGTGATTCGACGACCGCCGGCACGCCCGGATGGCAGTCGCCGGTCGAGGCCCCGCCCGACGGCGCCGGTGACGAAACCAGCCAGTACCGTGTACTGGCTGATGCGGGCGCACCCCGAATGGACGGTGCTGAACCGCGGCGTGAACGGCGAGCGCAGCGATCAGATTCGAGCCCGCTTCGAGCGCGACGTGATCCAGGCGGCACCGGCGGTCGTCGTGATCATCGCCGGGGTGAACGATGTCTACCAGGGGCGCCCGGCGGCGCACGTGACGGCCGAGCTGCGGGCGATGTACGATCGGTCGGCTGCCGCGGATATCAGGGTCGTGGCGGGAACGATCATCCCCTACAACACCGCCACACCGGACCAGAACGCCAGCATGCACGCCGTCAACGCGTGGATCCGGCAGCAGGCCGACACGGATCCGAACGTCGAGTTCGTGGATACCCGTGCGGCGGCTGCCGCCCCCGGCGCGCCGGATCGCCTGTTCGAATCGCCAGACGGCCTGCACCCCTCGCCGGCGGGCTACCGCCGGATGGCAGGTGCGGTACAAAGAGTGCTTGAAAGCAGGATCTAGCGCGGAATCGCGGTTCGCTCCGACGTCCAGCCTCAGGCTCCGGGAGTTCAGGATTCAGCCATATGCCTAAGCGTGCGTTTGCCGCTGCCCTCTCGTCGCCGCCGCTGTCGCCGGCGCACTGACTGTCCACCCGAGTGCGCAGCAGAAGTTCAAAGTGTCCACCAGCACGGTCGCCATCTACGTGACGGTGATGGACGCCGACAAGCGTCTCGTGCCGGACCTCATTCAGGAAGATTTCGAGGTCTACGACAACGGCAAGCTCCAGCCGATCACGTCGTTCGACAACCACCCGCTGCCGATCACGGTGACGGTGATGCTCGATACGAGCGGCAGCATGACCGTGGCGCTGGATCTCGTGAAGCGCGCAGCCGAGCAGTTCCTGATCCGGCTGCTGCCGGACGACATGGGGATGGTGGGGGCGTTCAACGACAAGATCGAGTTCCATCCCGCCACCTTCACGGCCAATCGCGACGAGCTGGTCGGTCTTCTGAGCGAGCTCGACTTCGGCTATCCCACCCGCCTGTACGACGCGATCAACGAGAGCATCACGCAGCTCGAGGGCATCCAGGGACGCAAGGTGGTGCTGGTGTTCACGGACGGCGAAGACACCGCGAGCAGGACTTGGGGCGGGCAAGGTGACGGATCGCGCCCGCGCCGAGGACGTGATGGTCTATTCGATCGGCCTGCAGAACGAATATTTCAACGGCCAGCGTCAGGTCCGTTCGAATCCCGATCGCGGGTTGAAGAACCTGTCGGGCGAGACCGGCGGCGGGTTTTTCCTGTTGAAGAAGACGGATGAACTCGGCTCGACCTTCACGCGCGTCGCCGAGGAACTGCACAGCCAGTACGTGCTGGGATTCTCTCCGGAGGTCATGGACGGCAAGGTACACAAGCTGGAGGTGCGCCTGAAGAAGCCGGGAATGGAAGCGCGGGCGCGGAAGAGCTACCTGGCCACCGCCACGAAATAGTCACACAACTTTCGGCCGGGCCGCGCCGTCTAACCCGGGTGAAAGGACGGGTACACACCATGCGCAGCTGGGATTTTTCGAGCAATGCGGAGGCGCTCGTGGCGGTCCTCCTCGTCGTCGTCCTGCTCGCGGTCACCTTCTCCTGAAGCCGGCGGAGACCGGAGGCTCGAGCCTCCGTCTCCGCGCGGGCTCTCCAGACACGACAGCCGGAGGTCATCACCCGCCGGAGATCGTCGGAATGACCTCCACGACGTCGCCATCCTGCAACGCGCGCTCCCGCGCACGAAACAGCAGCATCTCGTCGTTGACCGCGAAGTTGAACACCGAGTCGTTCAGCTGATCGCCGAAGCCCGGGATGCGCCGATCGATCACCTCGATCAACTCGGCGATCGTCGCCACCGGCTCGTGCACCACGAGCGTGTGGCCGGCCGACGAGTCGAGTGTCGACGGGAGGCGAACGGTAATCATGTTGTCACTCGCCAGGACCCTCTGCTTCTTCCATTTTCCATTTTCCATTTCCACCGTCGCCACTATCCGAGGACGGCTTCGAGCTCCCGCCGCCACTCCTTGACCGGCGCGCCTTCGGAGTCGAGCTTCGACAGGGCGTAGAAGCGCGTCAGCATCGCATCGAACTCGCGCCGGTCGATCTTCTCTCCCTTGTAGGCGCCCGTGGCGATCGGCTCCTCGAACCAGCGCTCGGGCAGCGTGTCGTCGGTGCGGCGCACGCCGAGGCGGTGGTTGATCAGCCGTTCGACGCCCATGATGTTCAGTCCGATCTGCTGCAGATCGTCCTCGCCGAACGTGACGCCCGTCACGTTCGCGATCTGGGCGGCGAACTGTTCCAGCCCCGGCAGCGACGGGCTGTTGAACAGCCTCGTCGTGAAGCGGCACATCCCGACCGAATCCCCGACCGCATAGACGTTCTCGCACTGCCGCACCGCGAGTTCCTTGTGCTCGTAGCTGTTCGGCGCGGCGCTGACCGGTCCACCGTACAGCCGCTCCTTGAACGCCGGATCGTCGTTGATGCGCGCATTGATCTCGAGCGTGACGCGGTTGCGCAGGTGATCCATGCCGCGGGTCGCCACCGCGAGTCCCAGGGCGAACGCCTTGAGGATCCGCGCATCGTGCGGATCGCTCTGCATCAACCCCTTCACCGCCATGCGGTATTTCAGCGCCTCCTGCGGATAGTGTCCCTTCTCCACGGCGCGCGTGCTGTCGGCGAGCGCGTTCCCGAATCCCCGGCGGCGCGACATCATGAACAGCAGCCGCTCGACGAGCTCGGCGTCGCCCCACGTGAGATCGAGTCCGCCGGTGCTGTCGCGCGTGAGGATCCCGCGCTGGAAGAGCTCCATCGCCCAGGCGATGGCCGACCCGGCCGACGCGGTGTCGAGGCCCAGGTCGTTGCAGATGTTGTTCAGCCTGATGACCGATTCGATGCGATCGATGCCGACGTTCGGACCGAACTTGCCGAGCGTGACGTATTCCGGACCGTCGCCGCTCGACGTACTTGTCTGGCGGCACGGTCTTCAGGTCGTTGAGCGGCCGGCAGTTGACCGGGCAGCGGAAGCAGCCGGCCATGCCGGGCCGGTACGGCGTGATGTGCTCGGCGTCGAGCCGGTCGGTCCAGGTCGTCTCCTGGTTGTTCTTCGTGCCCATCGCGCCGATCAGGCGGCTGGGCTTGTAGAGGAACGGCGTCCCCATCGTCTTCAGCGCGTGCTTGACGACGGAGGTGTCGAGCAGCTGCTGCGCGATGGCGCGGTTGTACCCTTGTAGGGCTGAGCCGTCTCGAAATCGCGGGTCTGTCCCTGGACGACAATCGCCTTCACCTTGAGCGACCCCATCTTCGCGCCGGGACCGCCGCGCGCGTAGCAGGCTTTCGGTCCCGCCATGATCGCGCTCGTCAGGACGAGGTTCTCCCCGGCGCGCGTGATGTTGACCATGGCGAGATCGCGCGTCCACGTGCCGCCGAAATCGACCGGCACGCGCTCGCGCAGATCGATGTTGTCCAGGCCCAGATACGGAGCCGCATCGAGGAATTCGACCTGTCCCTGCCGGATGCGGATCAGCAGCCATGACGATGCCGCCCCGTACAGGACGACATGATCGATGCCGTTCATCCGGATGAACGAGGGAAAGTAATCGCCCGCGTTGCAGTCCATCAGGCACGCCGGACTCGGGCGACCACGACGTCGCGTTGCCGCGGGCCGCGCTCGGGACGATCCCGGTGAGGACCCCGGACCCGAAGATGAGCGGCACGTCCGGGTGCAGAGGATCGAGCGATTCGTCGAGCAGGCGATGCAGGTAGTACATGTTCGCACCCCGCCCGCCGAGGAGCGTCCGGATGACCGGAAGCGGCGTGAATGCGCGCTGCACGTCCCGACGCCCCAGATCCACGAAGATTGTGGCTCCCTGGGTCGGAAACTGCGGCTCCCGTGGCAACTCAGCCACGAGACGGGCGACGCGCTCGCGGATCGACATCCGGAAAAGTATATCCCTCGTGCGAGGACGCCGGCGCGGGCCGCCGCAATCGACTCGGCATCCGCGAAAGCCGAAACAGGCGTTCGGCGGTAGAATCCTGCTCGCAGGTCTGCCTTACACCAAAGTGCTGCACGAGGCCGGCGGCCGGATCGACACGGGGAAGCTCGCCGCTGTGAACGAGCACGGACAGGCGCGAGACGAGTCTCAGGCGTGGGAGCTACCGACTATGCGTACACTTGCACTCGTTGTCATCACCATGACCGCTATCACCATCGGCGACGCCCGTCAGCTCCCCGGCGATCGGCCGGCGCAGAACCCGCGCGCGACGCGCTCCGTGGTCCTCGCGCGCAACGGGACTCATCGCCACGAGCCAGCCTCTGGCCTCGGCCGCCGGGCTGCGGGTCCTCATGGACGGCGGCAACGCCATCGACGCCGCCGTCACCGCCGCGGCCGTCCTGTCGGTCGTCGAACCCACGATGAACGGCATCGGCGGGGATCTGTTCGCGATCGTGTACGACGCCAAGACGAAGACCGTGCGGGCGCTCAACGCGAGCGGGCGGGCGCCGGCCGCGGCGACACCGGACGAGTTCAAGCGGCGCGGGCTCGCGGCGATTCCGTACCGCGGCGAACTGTCCGTCAGTGTGCCGGGCGTGGTGGACGGCTGGAACGAGCTGCTGGTGCGCTACGGCACGCGGACGCTGGCCCAGGCGCTGCAGCCGGCAATCGGCTACGCGCGCGATGGATTCGCGGTGAGCGAGATCATCGCGGGCCAGTGGCAGGAGCAGGAAAAGACGCTGGCGCTCGACCCGGCGGCCGCGGCGACGTTTCTGCCCGGGGGACACGCACCGGAGCCCGGGGACGTCTTCAGGAACCCGCACCTGGCGACCTCGCTCGAGCAGATCGCCGCGGGCGGCCGTGACGCGTCCTATCGCGGGCCGATCGCCCAGGCCATCGCCGCCGACATGCGGGCTCGCAAGGGACTCATCACGGAGGCGGATCTCGCGGCGCACCATTCGGACTGGATCGAGCCGATTACCACGACGTACCGCGGCTACGACGTCCTCGAGCTGCCGCCGAACACGCAGGGCGCGGTCGCGCTCGAGATGCTGAACATCCTCGAGAACTTCGACATCAAGTCGATGCGGCACAACTCGGCCGAGTACCTGCACCTGCTCGTCGAGGCCAAGCGCATCGCGTTCGCCGATCGCGACGCCTGGCTCGCCGATCCGCGGTCCGTGCCGCCCGAGGCGCTGAAGCGCATGCTCTCGAAGGCGTACGGCGCCGAGCGCGCGAAATCGATCGATCCCGCTCACGCGGCGGCGGCCTACGAGGCGCTGAAGCTCGATGGCTCGTCGTTCGCGCCGGAGGAACATCCCGAAGCGCACGGCGACACGATCTACATGACCGTCGCCGATCGGAACGGCAACGTCGTCTCACTCATTCAGTCGCTGTACGAGGCCTTCGGGTCCGGCATCGTCGCCGGCGACACCGGAATCGCGCTTCAGAATCGCGGCAGCCTGTTTTCCCTGAAGCCGGGCCACCCCAACCTGCTCGCGCCCGGCAAGCGCCCCTTCCACACACTGGTGCCCGCGATGGTGATGAAGGACGGCCAGCCGTGGCTGTCGTTCGGCGTGATGGGCGGCGACATGCAGCCGCAGGGCCACGTCCAGGTGCTGCTGAACCTGATCGACTTCGGGATGAACGTGCAGGAAGCCGGCGAGGCTGCGCGTTTCCGCCATTCGAGCCGGGGTGTCGCGGTCGAGACGAACATATCGGCCGAAGCGCGCGCGGGGCTCACACAGCGCGGCCACAGGGTCATTCAGACCGTCGGCGCGTTCGGAGGATTCCAGGGCATCCTCTTCGACCGCCTCCATGGCGTGATGATGGGCGGATCCGATCCGCGAAAGGACGGGTTGGCGATCGGGTACTGACGGACCGTCAGAGTCTGAACCCGTACCTCAGGGGATCCCGCTCGTCGAGCACGAACGTGCTCTCCCCCGTCACGTAGGCCGACCCCGCGATCTCCGGGACGATCGCCGCATGGTCACCCACCACCGTGTCACGCAGCACGCGGCCCTGGAACGTCGTGCCGATGATGCTCTCGTGGGTGAACGTCTGCCCGGCGCCAAGGAGGCCCATCGCTGCAAGCACGGCCATGACCGCCGCGGTTCCCGTGCCGCACGGCGAGCGATCCACCTCGGCCTCGGCAAAAATCGTGACGTTGCGCAGGTCCGCTTCGCCGGACGGCGGCCCCGTGAAGATGGTTCCGTAGATGCCGTGCAGTCCCGGTTCGTCCGGGTGGACGACGCTGACGGCCGCCTCGACGGCACGTTTGATGGACATCCCGGCAGCGCGCAGATCGCCGAGACGCTCGGGAATCACGGGAATGCCGGCGGCTTCGCTGTCGACAATGGCGTAAAACGCTCCACCGAAGGCCACATCCGCGCGCAGCTCGCGCGACCCGAGGCGCACGGGCACGCCGCCGTGCAGCACGAACGACGGCACGTTCTCGAAGCGGACGCTGTCGACCCGCGTGCCGCGCATGTTCGCCCGGGCCGTGATCGTGCCGGCAGGTGCGTCGAGCACGAGCGTGCCAGGGACCCGCGGCGAGATCAGCCCGCGCTCGATCGCGACGGTCGTCACCGCGATGATGCCGTGCCCGCACATCGTGCTGTAGCCTTCGTTGTGCATGAACAGCACCCCGGCATCCGACCCCTCATGCTCGGGTTCGGTCAACAGCGCACCATACATGTCGAGGTGGCCGCGGGGCTCGAGCATCAGCGCCCGCCGCAGGTGATCGTGGTGCTCGCGGATGAACTCGCGCTTCTGGAGAATCGTCCGTCCCTCGACAGCCGGAAATCCGTCGATGATGAGCCGCAGCGGCTCACCGGCGGTATGCGCATCGATGCAGCGAATCGTGGAGGGGCTCAAGGCTTAGGGCTCAAGGCTTAGGGGCTTCAGCTCACGGTCAAGCGGACCAGGGGTTGATTCGCGAGCGCCCTTACTATAAACGTACTTCCCTGAGCCTCGAGCCCGATTTACCATCTCCCATTTACCATTTCCCATTTTCCATTTACCATTTCTTCTTCCATGCCTATCCTCCTGTCTGAAGACGATGTACGAGCCGTGTTGTCGATGGACGACCTGGTCCGCGCGATGCACGAGGCGCTGGCGCAATTCTCGGCCGGCGACGTGCAGCAGCCCCTTCGCACGGTGCTCGAAGTCGGCGAGCAGAGGGCCTTCTTCGGCGTCATGCCTGCCTTCATCGAGACGCCTGCCGTGCTCGGCACGAAACTGGTGACGGTGTTCGGCAGCAACCTGCAGGTCGGGCTCCCCAGCCACCTGGCGACGATCATCCTGCTCGATGCGTCAACGGGCGAGCTGCTGGCCGTGATGGACGGCCGCTACATCACAGAGGCCCGGACGGCGGCGGTATCGGCCGCGTCGGTGCAGCTGCTGGCCCGCGACAAGGCGGGAACGCTCGCAATTCTCGGGTCCGGCGTGCAGGCGCGCAGTCACCTGGAAGCCATCGCGAGCGTGGCGACACTCTCGGACGTCCGCGTCTGGAGCCGCAGCGAGGAGCACCGGGTGGCCTTCGCGTGGGAGATGCAGAAGCAGGGAGCTCCCGCGATCCGCGCCGTCGACACCGCGCGCGAGGCCGTGGACGGCGCGGACCTGGTCGTGCTGGCGACCGCTTCGCGCGAACCGGTGGTCAGGAATGAGTGGATTGCCGACGGCGCGCACATCTGCGCGGTAGGTGCATGCCGGCCGGATCAGCGCGAAATGGACACGGCGCTCGTCCGCCGCGGACGACTGTTCGTCGACTCCAGGGCCGCCGCGCTCGTCGAGGCGGGCGATATCGTCCTGCCGATTGCCGAAGGGGCTATCACGCCGGGGCACATCGTGGGCGAGCTGGGCGAGCTTGCAGCTCGGCCGCATAGCGGGCCGTAGACAACCCGAAGACGTCACCATCTTCAAGTCGCTTGGCATGGCGGTGGAGGATGTGGCGGCCGCGCACCGTGCCTATGTGAGGGCAGCGGAGCGCGGCCTTGGGCGTGGGTTCGTCCTGTAAGAAGAACGCGGGGCGGCTACAGGCGCTTCTTTCCCGCCTTCTTGGTCTCGGCCCAGCGCTTCCGCATCATGTCCGCGATCCGCTTGCGCGACTCGGCCGACATCTTGCGACGCTTGCGCTTGGTGGCCGCTGCCGGGGTGCTGGCGGGGGCAGCGTCCCCGCCACGGCCGCCGACGCGGGCGCGAAGCTTCGCTGCCTGGGCGGTCAGCGCGGCAAGGCGCTCCCTGGTCTGTCCAATCTCCCGTTCGAGCCCGCCGAGGGCCCATCCGATCATTTCCGCTGACTTTATCAGCGCGTCCCCGCGCTTCCTCCGTGGTCTTCCTGTCGGCATCGTTCCTCCTGCACGTCGTGTTCATGGGCGCCGATCGGCTGCTTCACAGCCGTGACCCGACTCGCCAACCAGCTATCATAGCTGGATGCACCCTGGCTGGCACCGGAAACCGGCAGCGCTGGCCCTTGCTGCGTTCTCGGTACTTTCGTCCCCAGCCATTACAGCACAGGGCGACCGGGAATCGAGCGACAATCTGCGGCGCCAGGCTATAGAGCTTGCCTATAACCTCGATCACGACCGCGCCATCGCGATGCTACGCCGCGCCGTAGCGCTGGCACCGGACGATCCTGCCGCCCACCGGGCACTCGCAAGCGTGCTGTGGCTGCACATATTGTTCCGGCGCGGTGCCGTGACGGTTGACACCTATCTCGGGTCCTTCTCGCGGTCGAAGGTCGATCTGGAAAAGCCGCCGGCCGATCTCGACGCGGAATTCAGGAAGGAAATCTCGCGCGCGTTGGAGCTCGCCGAGGCGCGCGTGGCTCGTCAACGGCGCGACGCGCAGGCCCATTACGATCTCGGTGCCGCCCTTGCCCTCCAGGCCTCCTATATAGCAACTGTCGAGGGACGCCTGCTGGCGGGGTTCAGGAGCGCGCGGCGCGCCTATGACGAACACGAAGAAGTCCTGGCGCTCGATCCCTCGTTCGTGGATGCCGGGCTCGTGGTCGGAACCTATCGATACGTCGTCTCCACCCTGTCCCTGCCGATGCGATGGATGGCCTATCTCGTGGGATTCGGGGGCGGGCGCGAACGCGGGATTGCGCTCCTCGAGGCGACCGCGGCCAACGGCAGAGACGCTCGGACGGATGCGATGTTCGCACTCATCCTCGTCTACAACCGTGAACGGCGCTACGACGACGCCCTGAGGGTAATCGCGACGCTGCGGAGCCTGTATCCTCGCAACCGCCTCGTCGTGCTCGAGCAGGGGTCCACGGCCCTGCGCGCCGGGCGGGCGCGGCAGGCGGAAACGCTGCTGACCGAGGGCCTCGGGATGTTCGAAGCCGACACTCGTGCGAAAATTCCTGGCGAGCTGGCGCTGTGGCGCTACAAGCGGGGCGCGGCGCGCGTCATACTGAAGGAGACCGACGGGGCACTGGCGGATCTCGAGGCGGCCACGTCGGGCGATGCGCAGGCATGGGTCAACGGCCGGGCGCGCGTCGAGCTCGGTCGCCTGGCGCTGGCGCGCGGCGATCGGGCGGGCGCCGCGGCCGAAGGGCGGCAGGCCGAATCGCTCTGCAGGACGGGCAACGACCCCGTGTGCGAGGATCAGGCCCGCGAGCTCGTGAGGATCAGCAATGGCCGGTAAGATCAAAACCTGGATCTGGGTCGTCGCCGGCGTCTTCGTGATCGGCATCCTTGGCCTGGTCGCGATGGCGGGCGCCGGACTCTATTTCTTCTCGCAGCACATCGAGACGAGATCGGCATCCCCGGCGCTCGCGGCCCGCGACTTCGACCAGATCAAGAACCAGTTCCAGGGCCAGAAGCCGCTGATCGAGCTCGACAGCCGCGGGCGCTACATCCGATCCAACACGGATATCAAGCCGAAGCCGAACGCCCCGATGCCGGAGTCGGTCCACGTGATTGCCTTCGATCCGGGCGACGGGCGAATCGTGAAGGTGACGATCCCGTTCTGGCTGCTGCGCCTCAAGATGCGGGGCGCGACAATCGACCTGAACGGACGGTCGATGGACCTCGAGGACCTGCGGCTGACCGTCGAGGACCTCGAGCACTACGGTCCCATCCTGATCGTGGATCACACGTCGCCGGAAGGCGACCGCGTCCTCGTCTGGTCGCAGTAGCCGTCGGCGAGGGCGGTTCGCGAACCGCACCGGGTCGCGTCAAGGGCGGTTCTCGAACCCCTACAAGCGGAGGAACTTGCGCATGCGCGCCACGAACGTGGCCGGGACCTCGGTGACCGTGGCGGTCCTGCCGGCGGATCGCACCCGCTCCAGTTCGGCCCGCCGCGATACGGCGGCCAGGCCGATTTTCTCCACCGCGGCCGCGTTCGTGTCTGCCAGCCGGCGGAACACGTCGGCATCGATTTCGAGGACGGTCGCATCGACGGCTGCGGTCACCGTCGCTGTTCTTGGCTGCCCTGTCAGCAGCGACATCTCTCCGAAATAGCCGCCCGCCTCGATCGTCGCGACCTGATGGCCGTCGTCCACGGTCACGTTCGCGCCGCCGCGGCAGATCACGAACATCGAATGACCGGCCTCGCCCTGGCGCACGATGGCCTCGCCCTGGCCGAACACGCGCGTCGTCGTCGACGCGGCAATCTCCGCGCGCTCCGCGTCGGTCAGCGGCACGAAGAGGTCGATGCCGGCGAGCAGCCGTTCGCGCTCCTGCTGGCGCGCGACGGGGTCGGGCTCGACCCAGCGGCGCCGGTATACGACCTTGATGGGCCACGGGATCTCGATGCCGTCCCGCTGGAACGCGTAGTAGATGGCGGTCCGCACCTGGTCGCGCGCGGCCTCGTCGCGTTCGTAGTCGTCGATCCAGAACCGCGCCCGGTAGGTAATCGCCGAGCTGTCGAAGTTCACGAGCAGCACATCTGGCGCTGGCTCGGCGAGGACGCGTGGGCAGTTGCCGAGCGCCTCGACGATGGCCCGCTTGACGCTGGTCGGCGGCGCCAGATACGTGGCGCCGACCTCGACCTCTATCCGCGTGGGTGCGGCGGGCTCCGAGTAGTTGGTGATCGCCTCCTTCGAGACGATATTGTTCGGGACGATCACGAAGTTGCCGGTTTTGGTGCGGAGCTTGGTCGCGCGCCAGGTGATTTCGGCGACACGTCCTTCGAGCTCGCCGACCCGCACCCACTGCCCGACATGGAAGGGCTTCTCGCTCTGGAGGGCGAGCCCGGCAAAGGCGTTGCCGAGCGTGTCCTGGAGCGCGAACCCGACCACGACGGCGCTGACGGCCGACGTGGCGACGAGCCGATCGGAAATCAGGGTGGCGGCCAGGATGAACAGCCCGATCACGAGGAAGTCCTGGACGATCGTCGGGAAGCGCTCGGGCACGCGGTCGGCGCGCAGCGGATTGACGAGCGCGATGACCACCAGGTTGATCAGGGCCGCGGCGAAGGCGAGCCGCTCGAAATCGCGCAGGGCCGCGTCTTCGATGTTCAGCCGCGCAGCGGGGACGTAGTGGAGGGCCAGATTGAGGAGGACGTAGGCGGCGAGAAGGAATGTGGAGAGGCGGAGCTTCCGCTTGACGAAGCGGTTGCTCGTGAGACTGGAGATCGCGAGCGTTGCCGCGAGTGCGGCAACGCCCGCTACCAGGTGCCCGGGGTAGTGCGACATTGCGCCGTTACGCGATGCCCTTCCTGAAGGCGGCGAGCTCGGCGGCTCCGATCGTCACGCGGACCTTGTTCTTGTTCGATCCGCCGACCGCATCGCGGTCCGGAACCCCTCCGCGCGATCCCGCCGAGGCGATCGTGCCGGTCTGCTGCGCCTGGGATCCGCCTGTCAGCTTCGCGAGTCCGAAGCCCTTCTTCTTGGGCTCCTCGGTCTTGGGCTTTTCGTCCTTGGCGGGCTCGCTGCTGCCGGCCAGCCCCTTGGCTCCCGGCGCCAGGGTCGCGACCGTGGCTGCGTCCTTCACGTCGAACGTGATCGCACTGGCGTAGCGTGGCGCCACCGTCGCGGTGGCGTTCAGCTTGTCCTTCTTGATCTGCTTGTCCATCGCCTCGATGCGCTCCTTGATCTGCGGATGCGAGGCGAAGAGGCCGTTCGGCTCCTTCCGATCCTTGTTGCGATCGGCAATCCGGTTCAGCACGCCGATCATGCCGTTCGGCGCGTAGCCGACCTTGTTGGCGAGCGCGATGCCGATCTTGTCGGCCTCCATCTCTTCGTTCCGGTCGAACTTGTTCTCGAAGAGACTGGTGTATCCCGTGTTGACGGCGAGCTTCAGGGCCTCGCCCGTGAGTCCGCCCGCCTTGTCGCCGGCTGCCTCGGTCGCCAGTCCGACACGGTTCGCCTTCACGATGGCGTCCACCGTGTGCTTCTGGGTCACGTGGGTGATCTCGTGCCCCAGCACGCAGGCCAGTTCCGCCTCGTTCTTGATCAGCCCGAGCGCGCCGCGCGTGATGTGGATGAACCCGCCGGGGGCCGCGTAGGCGTTGACCCCGTCGGTATCCAGCACGATGAACTGCCAGTCGAGCGCCGGCCGCGTGCTGGCGTCAGCGAGCACCTTGCCGACGAGCGACACGTACTTCGTGACGGCCGCGTCCTGGTAGACGCCGAATCGGTCGATGAGCAGCCCGCTGATTTGCTCGCCGAGTTTCCGCTCGTCGGCTTCGCTCATCCCCTTGGCCTTGTCGGCCGTCTCCACGGCCTTGTTCGCCTTGCCGATGGCCTTGCCCAAGCCACCCAGCTGCGCGAGCGCGGGTGCCGGCGTGGCCGGCAGCATCAATCCGGCCAGTGCGAGTGCGAGTGCGGTTTTCCTCATGTTGTTTGTCCCTGTTGCAGCGGGGTCGGCACGCGCAGTTCGAAGATGGCCACCGGCCTCGTTTTGCCCTTGACGACAACATCCCCCAGCGGGCGGATGTCGTAAGCCCCCTTCAGCCTGGATCGGGTCGCGTCGCTAATGATAATGCGGGTCTCGTACTTCTTGTTCAGGGATTCGAGGCGCGACCCGAGGTTCACGTTGTCCCCAATCACCGTATAGCTCATGATCGAGGACGAGCCGATATTGCCGGCGATCATCTCGCCGGAATTGATGCCGACACCGATATCGAGCTCCGTGCGCCCCTCGGTGACCCATTTCCGGTTGAGATCGGCGAGCTGTGCGACCATCTCACACGCCGCCGCGACCGCATGGTCCGCGTGCGCCCCGTCGTCCAGCGGGGCCCCGAAGAGCGCCATCACCATGTCGCCGACGAACTTGTCGATCGTGCCCTGGTGCCGGAAGACGACGTCCACCATGCGCGAAAAATACTCGTTCAACTGGGCGACGAGCTCCTCGGGATCCCCCTTCTCGGTGACCGTCGTGAAGCCGCGGATGTCCGAGAACAGCACGGTCATTTCACGGCGTTTTCCGCCGAGCCTGGCCAGGTCCGGGTTCGCGATGAGCTGTTCGCACACGTCTTTCGCAACGTAGCGGCCGAAGAGGTGCCGCATCTTGCGCTTCTCGCGGTCTTCGACGAAGTAGCGATACGCGGTGCCGCCGAAGAGCGCCACGGCGATGGCCCCGACTGGCTGCACGAGATCGATCCAGAGGCCGCCCCGGAACAGCGCCAGCGCCGTCCACGCCCAGGCGCCAATCGCCGCGAGCGCCGCGACGGCCGCGGCGGTGAACGGCAGGAGGGTCGTCGCCACACCGACGACGAGGCCCGCCGCGACGGTGGCGGCAACCTGCGACGCCGGCGCGGCCCGGCGAATGAACCGGTTCGCCAGCAGGCTGTCGGCCATGCTGGCGTGCAGCTGGATGCCCGGCAGCGTCCCCTCGCCGAAGGGCGTCTGGAAGACGTCATAGAGCCCCGCCGCGCTCGTGCCGACGAAGACGATCTTGTCCTTGAACTCCGCCGGATCCACGAGCGGCTTCTGGCCGTTCAGCAGCTGGATTTCGGAGTTGAACAGGACCCGTGCTTCATACGATTTGTACGGCCGCTTCCCGTCCACCAGCGCGGGCGCGCGGTAGTTGATCATCATCGAGCCGTCGGCATCGAGCGGGATCACGCGATCGCGGATCCGGAGCGATGCGCCGTCCGGGTGCACCTCGTCCGGCCTGATGCCGGCCGCGACCAGCGCGGCGCCAATCCCGAGCGACGGGATCGCCTTGCCGCCGTGCCGCACGAACGGGGGCATCCGCCGCGCCAGGCCGTCCGCGTGGTCGAGCGGCAGGTAGTTGTGCCCGAGTGCGAGCGCGGCGTCGGTGAGCGCCTGGTAGGGCGGCGCGATGACCGGGCGCTCCGGCGGGAGCGGCCCGAGGCGATAGCCCGGATCCGGCCACGTCGCGAGGTTCTGCTGCTCCTGCCCCGTTCCGGGCGGAATGGAGTCGGCGAGCATCGACGACATTGCCGGCCTGGCGCACCGAGGTCGCCAGCGCATCGTCGCTCTCACGGGGACTCCATTCGTCCTCCCCGACCTTCGACGAGCGGGTGTCAGCCTCGGAGAGGATCAGGTCCACCGCGATGACTTTCGCGGGACCGCGCTTGAGGAAGTCGACCAGCATCGACTCGGCCACCCGCGGCCACGGCCAGCGCCCCACGACGGGCGCCAGGTCCCGCACCGTGGCGTCGTTGATTTCGACCATCACGATGTCGGGATTGGCGTTGGCGACCGAGGCGGCCCGCCGGACGCGCCAGTCGTACGTCGTCAGTTCGGCGCGCTCGAGCAGCCCCGCCGAGCTGGCCACCGCCACGATGACGGCGGCGCCCGCGCCAATGAGTACACCCGCGACGAGCTTGCGCACTGTGCTTCGAGTTTCTCACACAACGGGGCGGATGACGGGAGGGCTGGAGGCGCGGACGAGGTATCGCCGGAATTGACGGGTCCGGCCGGGGACTGGTAATATTGGAAGTTCCTGTCGGCCGTGCCGGTATCGTCTAGGGGTCAGGACACGTGGTTCTCAGCCACGGAACCGGGGTTCGATTCCCCGTACCGGTACCATCCTTCGCTCATGACTCACGCGAAGGATGCCCACCGTAGCTCGCTCAGCGTCAGTTCCGCGAGCGAAGGTGGGCTGATAGTGACGTTCGCTGCGAGCTTCGGATGGCAGCCGCGAGTACACACGACCGACACGAAGGATGTCGCTCGCGCTGAATCTCGGCGAGCGAAGGTGAACTCCAGTTTCCACCGACGCCACCTCGGTTGCCGCATCTTCTCGTCCCAATCACACCGCTCTCACGATCTCGTGTCGTTCAGCGCGGCAAGAGGCTTGCTCAGTGGACGGCCGTGTTCAAACGGTTTGTTTACGTGTTCAAGAACAACGAAATCCCGCCGCGATACTACACGGGTGTCACAACAAACGTGTCGGCACGCCTTGCCCAACACAACGCGGGCGCATCTTGTCATAGGTCCCGTCTCTGATGGCGCCCCTCAGTTCGTCGAGTGCGATGTCCGCCTCCGCCTTGGAGTCAATCTCGCGATTCGTCCATTTCGGCAGACTCACTCGCTGGCCGCGGAAGCTGCCCCACCACGCGTGCTCACAGCGATCGCGCGCACGCCCCTTGTGCGTGCAGATCTTGTAGAGACCCATTGTTCGTAACCTCCTTTCCGATGTTCGTCACGAGAGACCGGCGTGCGTCTCGCCGAGCCGGTCCTGAACGCCCGACGCGTGACGTTCCAGCCAGGCGTCGATCCATTCGGGCTTCAGCCGAATCGATCGCCTGCCGCTGATGCGAGCGTGCCGGAGCTCTTTGCGCTCGCACGCCGTGTAGATGGTGTCCCGGCTCACGCCCGCGTACTCCGCCCCTTCACCAACGTTCAACCAGGTCTTCATCGCGCAACCTCCTGACGCGTCTCCGCGTCGACGCAACCCGTCGAGACCGTGTCGAGAGTGGGTGCGCTCTCGCGCGCTGACCTGAGGCCGGCGCGCCGGGAACAGTGGCGCGAGATGCGGGCTGGTGCCGGCATCCAGGACCGGGCGCTGAGCGCCGCGGATGTCGCACGACTCCCGGTCGTGCGGGCCGAAGCGATGGGTCACACTGGCCGTGCTGTCCTCACGAATGGCCAGGCGATGCGGCCACGCTCCGTGGAGCACCGCGCATCGGCATGCCCTGAGGGCGATGCCGCGTGCGGTTGCGAGTCTCCGAACTCGAAACGGCACTGAGTGCCGATCTCGATTCAGAACCGTGCTAAATCAGGAGAGGGGGCTGCCGGTCGTGCCCTAAGAGCGACCGCCGTCAGCGTTCCGCGCGGAGTGTTCCTCTCGCGGAGGGTGTGCAGTGAGCACGGACGATGATGAGAGATTAGCGCCGCTCGGGGACGCGGTCAATGGGCAAGATAAGGAGCTGGCCCATCCGTTTGGGTGATGCGCCCCTCGACAGCTACACTAGGTGCGAGGCACAACATGACGCACGTGGATGTGACGGTTCCCGATGGCCTGCTTGCGGCGTTGAAGAAAGCGCCACACGAGGTGGCGGCGGAGCTCCGTCTCGCCGCGGCGATCCACTGGTATCAGCAGAGCCTGCTGTCAATGGAACGCGCGGCGGAAACCGCCGGCATGACGCGGGCGGCGTTCCTCGCGGAACTCGCGCGTCGGCGTGTCGATGTGTTCGTGGTCGACGACAAGGACTTCGCCCGCGAGCTGGGGGATGTCTGACATTGTCCTTGTCATCAACGCCTCCCCGCTGATCTTCCTCGGCAACGCAGGGCGCCTCGAACTCCTGCGCACCCTGGGCGCAAGCCGAATTATCGTACCCGCGCCGGTCTTCGACGAGGTGATCGCCGGCGGACACGCCGACAGGGCCGCCCAATCGATCTCCGACGCGACGTGGCTCGAGAAACGACCGTCACCACCGATTCCGGCCTCAGTGGTCGCGTGGGAGATTGGCAAGGGCGAATCCTCGGTGACCGCGACGGCCCTGTGGCTCTCCGATGCGGTAATCGCACGTGCCCTGCGCATCGCCAGAATCGAGCCGTAGATCCGGAACCGCCGCCTCAACGACCTTCGTCGCCGGCCATCACGTAATTGCCAGAACACGATCCGCGCGCAGGCGCCGTCAAGGCCGTAGCCGCTCGTGCTCACGCGGGCGGAGCGAAGCGACGCGCCTTGACGGCGCCTGCGCGCGGATCGAGACGTGAGCGCGCGATGGCCGGCGGCTTTGAACCGAGGCTGGAACCGAGCTCGGAATCGACCTGCCAACCGGCCTGACACGCTCGCGCAATCCATCACGAACGCGCCTCACAATCTCGCCACGATCCAGGCCCCGTACTGCGCACGCACAACGGCGCGCACCGGTTACGATCGACGCCAGCAGCGACACCGGCAGCCATGGCGTGAGCGACCCATCCGGACAGGCGCGGGACCGTGGCCGGCGCGCGCACCCGGGTCGCTCACGCCATTGTTTCCTCCTCTGGCTGCGACAGCGGCACCTGGACGTGGGCGGCAAAGAGCGCCGCCCATCGTGCTGGTGTCGCGCCCTCACGGTGGAACTTGCGGCCACAGAATCGGTTATCGGCCGTACGGGCGGGGATCCCTCGCTCGCGTAGTTACTGCCGGGGGATCTTCTCGGCCGCGCTCGGGGGGACAACCTCGATTTCCGAGGTCGTCCCCCAGGTCGTCCCCTGCCGTCGGTGTCAGGCGACGTCAACCAGGGGGGAGAGATGCAGGTACTGCCGGGACAGCTCGACGCATTCGACCCGTCCGTGTTCGCGGTCGATGGCGTCCGCCACGACAGTCGAGCCGGCCATCCAAAGCGTGTTCCTGGGATCGTCCAGCCACTGTTGGTAGAGCGCTCGATACTGCGGCGTGCGGAAGGCGCTGGAGGTGTTGAGGTAGCGGGCGTCAGCAGGCGCGGCGCCCGGTTCGGCGAGCCGCTTCCGTTCGGGGAACAGCCACTCCAGCGTCTCCACGACCGAAGGGTGTAAGGGTGTCGCGAGCTGCTCTCGGGCGGCGTGCAGGTAGGCCAGTCTGGCCTTCACGAGCTTGCGGGGAAGGAGCAGCCGGACGGTCCACCGGACCAGCACCCGAAGCAGTGGAACGTGCCGGAGCAGGAACAGCCGGAAGTCCATCGGCGAGGGTCGTGTGACCAGGTAGAGCAAGACGTGGCTGTCGGCATAGGCCTGCATCCCGATGGGCAGCTTGTCGGGGAAGAATCGGACAGTCTTTTCTGGGCCTTCACCGAACAGCAGATGCGGGTGGTCCCGATGCTCCAGCCGATCGTCCGGTCATGTCCAGCGCTGTTGGGTGGTTTCTGTTCTCGTGCTGGGCTGAACTTGCGATAATGCATCGACCACGCTCCCCTCCGCGGCGCACGTCCGTTGCTTGCACGCAAGAAGTTGATATGGCCGTCTAATTTACGGATCCGTGTGATCTGTTAGATGTTCGAACAAGCAGCTTCCCGGCGCATTGGAGAATGGCTATGCTCGCGTCGCGCTCGGTCCTCGGAGTGATGCTTCTGGTGGTCACCGCCAGCCAGGCGTCGATCGATGTTGGGGATCCTCAAGTTAACTCTGGCGCGTTTCGCGCTCTCTTCGAGCGGTATCGATTCGCCGGTTCGGATGAGGCAGTTGACGAGTTTTCGCGATGGGACACCGAGCGTGTCAAGCGGGAGGCGACGCCGCCGGCTGACGTCCAGGACTCAAAAACTCTGGCGGCTCTCGCCCTCCTGTACACCGAAGCTGGCATCAGGAACGGGAGGTTTGGTCTACCAGCAGAGACCGTCAGTCTGGCACCCGCCGACGGGTGGCGCCGTCTGGAGGAGTGGCGCAGGCTGCCGTGGCCGTCCGGGGATAGCGAAAAGCAAAAGGACATCCTGCTCGGTCCGCCAAGCGTCAACAGACGGGTGATGAGCCTGGACGACTTCGATGTTCACTCACGAACGGCGTTGTTCCTGGTAAGAGACCTGGTTCGGCGTGGGAGTCAGGGAGATGCGGCACTCCTCGACTTCTGTCGGAGCTGGTACATCGTAGCCGTGTCATTAGTGCCTCCGTTTCGTCCTGGCCACATGCCGCTGCGGCGGGCCGCGCTCGTGGATTTCGGCGATGACCCGGAAATGCTGCTGCTTGTCGGTTCGTACGGCTTCGGGCGCCCCGCGCAGGAGGCCACATTTCGGCGCACCCTCGCGCTCGACCCGCTCCTCGTCGAGGCCCGAGTCCGCCTTGGCCGGCTTCTGCACCAACTCGGTCGCGGCGAGGAGGCGGGACGCGAGCTTCAACGGGCTGTTCGCGACGCTCACGATACCCACAATTCGGTGATGGAGTACCTGGCCCTCCTCTTTCTTGGTCGCCTGCACGAGGATGACCGCCGCATGGAAGAGGCTGCGAAGTATTACAGGGCTGCCAGCGCGGTGAATCCGAACTGGCACGCTGCCGACGTGGCCCTGGGGATTCTACGGGTCGCCGGGGGGAATACAGATGACGGGTGGGCGGCGGGAAGGCGCACGATAGAAGACCCAATCGCACCAGTTCCGCCTGTGCTCGATCCGTGGTACCTCTACGGGCGGGCGCAATACTGGCAAATGGAGCAGCGGATTCAGTCCATGAGAGCGATGGTGCGACCATGAAGCCGGCGCAACTATCGGCGCTGTTGACCGTCGCTGCCTTGACGGCGTCAGCATCTGTGCTCGACCGGGAGATGATCCGCGCGGAGCGGGACACCGGCCAACACCAGACGTACCGGACCGCGCTCGACGTCGTACGCGTGGATGTACTGGCAAGCCAGAATGGCCGCCCGTTGACGGGACTGACACCTGGCGACTTCGAGGTGTTTGACAACGGCGTACTTCAGCACGTCCAAGTCGCGACCACCGCCAACGGCGTCAGGATTCTCCTCCTGTTGGATGTGAGCAGCAGCCTCGGTTGGGGCGCAAAAATGCAGGCACTTACCAGAGCCAGTCAGTCGGTGGTTGAGAGGCTCGAGGGCGAGGACGAGGCATCTCTCATGACCTTCTCGGACCGCTTATCGCTCCTGGCATCGTCGGTCCGAGATCGAGTCGCGGTGGAGAGACAGATGCTTGCGATATCTCCTAAGTCCGGAGAGCGAACTGCCCTCTGGGACGCAGTGTTTGTCGGACTGTCTTTCGCAGCTCGCGAACCGGGTCCCTCGGTCGTGCTGCTCTTCACCGATGGGATCGACACGGCGAGCTGGTGTGACGCTCAGAGGATTCGGGAAGTGATCAAGCATACCGAAGCCGTCGTGTATGCCGTTACGGTCCCACCCATCCCGGCGACAGGTCCAGGAGTGGTGCGGGCAGACACCGAGGAAGAACGCGAGCGACTCCAAACCATAGACCGTGCGCGCGAGTCTTTCGTCCCCAAGGACTTGAAGGAGGTCGTCGAGCAGAGCGGCGGAGAGCTGTTTCTGGCGGGACGAGGCGAAGAACTGGCTGACCGGTTCGTGACGGTGCTCCGCGAGTACCGCGCCCGTTACTTGCTGACGTACGAACCAACCGGTGTTGGTCGCGACGATGGCTGGCACCAGCTTCGCGTGCGACTGAAGGGCAGAGCCGGCATGACGCGCGCCAGGGCTGGCTACTACGCCAGGCCTCGCGGTGCAGGCCCGCCCTGACCGGATGAAGCGTCGCCTCACGCCGTGTAGATGGTGTCCCGGCTCGCCGACCACCTCGAGCCGCTTTTCACGGTCGATCGGAACCCTTGACCTTGGTTGCGGCACCCACCGACCGGAACCTCTGGCGTATACTGCCGATTAGCGATGTCTCCTTCGCTTTCGGAACTGCTGAAACTCCCAGCTGGCGAACGCGCCGAGCTCGCGATGGCTCTGTGGGAAAGCCTCTCTAAAGCCGAGCAGGAGGGCGAGCTCGAGCTGACGCCCGACGAGGCTGCGGAGCTGGATCGGCGCTGGATGGACCACGTTCAGCGGCCTGAGTCCTCAATCCCTTGGGATGAAGTCCGCCGGAAGCTGCTGGATCGAGAGTGAGCCGCCGCGTCACCTTCAGGCCTGAGGCTGAGGCCGAAGCACTTGAAACGCGAGACTGGTACAAAGGTCGGCGGCTTGGGCTTGGTGCTGAGTTCCGAGAAGGGCTCGACCAAACGATCGCACAGATTGCCGACAGCCCGATGCGGTTTCGACTCGTCCGAGGAGAGACACGGCGGGCGATCCTCAATCGATTTCCCTACGCCGTATACTTCCGCCTTGACGGCAACGACATCGTCGTACTGGCCGTGCACGGACGCCAACATCCGAGCCGATGGCAAGCACGATGGTCGCGTACTACTTGAAAGATTCTTGAAACTTTGCGCACGAAAAGGGCCGTCCGGACCAGAGACGATCCGAAGGTCAGTGCGAAAACCCGAACAAAACCGACGCAGCCACGGAACCGGGGTTCGATTCCCCGTACCGGTACCATCCTTCGCTCATGACTCACGCGAAGGATGCCCACCGTAGCTCGCTCAGCGTCAGTTCCGCGAGCGAAGGTGGGCTGATAGTGACGTTCGCTGCGAGCTTCGGATGGCAGCCGCGAGTACACACGACCGACACGAAGGATGTCGCTCGCGCTGAATCTCGGCGAGCGAAGGTGAACTCCAGTTTCCACCGACGCCACCTCGGTTGCCGCATCTTCTCGTCCCAATCACACCGCTCTCACGATCTCGTGTCGTTCAGCGCGGCAAGAGGCTTGCTCAGTGGACGGCCGTGTTCAAACGGTTTGTTTACGTGTTCAAGAACAACGAAATCCCGCCGCGATACTACACGGGTGTCACAACAAACGTGTCGGCACGCCTTGCCCAACACAACGCGGGCGCATCTTGTCATACTGCCAGGCACCGGCCATGGTCGTCGGGCTGATCCTGCAGTTGACGGCGATGGCCGTACTGAGAATCGCAGTGCGCCGAGTGACGCATACAAGGCAATCGCCGGAATCACCCATATCGATCCCGCCCCGCGTGCCGCTGCCCCGAGCGCTGCGGACCCAAGCATGCCTCCGACGAGCAGTCCGCCCAGTGCCGCAGCCTCGACGACGCCTCTCCACCAGGAGCGGCGCTGATCCAGCCATCCTATGGCGTAGACCCATGTGCGCCACGCCGCAAGCCCAGCCAGCGGCATCGTCACGATCAACCCGATGAGGCTGGCCTGAATCGCGTTCACGACCGTCGACACGGCCGGCGCATGCACGGCGCCGGACGTGAAATGAGCGGGGAGGGCGGTGCGGAGAACGGACGACAGCAGCACCAGCCCGGCGGGCGCCAGCAGGACCACCGCACCGTTCACGGCCGCCGCAGCAAGAGGGACATGGTTGCGCATTCGATCCCTGCAAACGGACGAGGCGCCGCCCGCGACGGCGGGAGCGCCGTGGCCCGCTTCGAAACGACGAGCATACTTTGAATCGTGAAGACCTCAAGAAGCGTCGTGGCGACGTCCACGACGCCGCGGCGGTATGAGGCGGGTCGCGCTGTGGCGGCGATTCTCCGCGCCTGAAAACGTGGCGACCACCGCCGCAGACATCCCAACGACATGCACGCATTCACGTGCTACACTGATCTGCGTGGCCGACAGGCAAAACGTGACGCTGAGCCTTCCCCGCGAACTCCTCAGGAAGGCCAAACGGCTGGCCGTGGATCGGGACACGTCGCTGTCTGGGCTCCTGATCGACGCCCTCGCGCGCATCACCGACCAGGATCGCCGCTACGACGCGGCCCGAAAGCGCGCACTCGCGTCCATGCGGGCTGCCGGATCGCTGGGGACGCGGGGCCGCGCCACCTGGACCCGCGACGAACTCCATGAGCGTTGAGGCGCCGCACGAGTTCGTCGACGCCAATGTCCTCGTGTACGCGTTCGACGCGTCGGCCGGCCAGAAGAAGGTGACCGCCGAGCGCCTGCTTGCCCGCCTGTGGGAGGACGGCACCGGGTGCCTCAGCGTACAGGTGCTGCAGGAGTTCTTCGTCACGGTGACGGCCAAGGTGGCCCGTCCGCTGAAGGTCGGCGATGTCGCGGACCGCATTCGCGAGCTGTCTGCCTGGCCAGTGTTCGCGCCGACGGCCGACGATGTGCTGGCGGCCATCGCGCTGCACCAGCAGGCGAAGCTCAGTTTCTGGGATGCGATGGTGGTCCACGCCGCCGCGGAGTCTGGGTGCGACGTGCTCTGGACTGAGGACCTGAAGGACGGACAGGTGCTGCGAGGCGTGCAGATCCGCAATCCGTTCGCGGAATCCCGGTCGGCTGGCACTTGAAAGATTCTTGAAACTTCGCGCAGCTTGGTCGCGGTGTCTTCGCGCTCGGCGGAGCTGCGTGCGGCAGGAGGCCCGCCGGCCGGTTATTGGGCGTACGACGCGAGCTGAATCACCTGGAGACCCGGAATCGAGGGCAGGCGACGGTCATTGGTAATGAACGTCCTGCACCCGGCGCCCAGCGCGGCCGTGAGCTGCAGTGCGTCGGGCGTCTTGACTCCCGTGATCGCCCGGAGTTGCGCCGCTGCCCTGAGCTGATCGCGAGTCAGGTCGACGATGCGAACTCCGCGGCTCTTCGTCAGCAGGTGTTCGTACCGCTCGGCCAGCTGGCGATGCCCTGCGCGATACGGAACCACGAGCACTTCGAGGAGGGTAAGCGACGATGTGACCAGTACCCGCTCGCCCCGGTCTGCCTCGGTGAAGAGCGGAAGGATTCTGTGGCAGGAATCGCGGCTCCTCCTCAATGAAGTAGATGAACACCGCCGTATCGACCGCAACGGCGCCGGGGCCGAGGTCGGCCATCAATCCCACGCGGTGCGCTCGTGCTGGACGTGCTCGGTTGCGTCCACGCCCTGCCAGTGCTCCTTGCCGAGACCTCGCAGCTCGAGAATCGACAGCGGTTTCGATGTCTCGAGCGCATCGCTGAGGATCTGCGTGACCTCCTGGGCCACCGAACGACGTTCACGCCTGGCGCGGGCCTGCAGCTTGCGGTACAAGCCGTCAGGCAGGTTCTTGACGTTCAACGTAGCCACGGGTTTCCTCCATTATTCCTCCATTATGGAGTAGCCCGTCGCCACCGTCAATCGTGTCGCCCGCCGGTCAGGAAGAGAGCCGGATGCCGCAAGCTCGCGCTGCGGCATCCGGCTGGGGAAGGGCGCGACGATCGTCAGAACGAGAAGCGCAGCGCGAACTGGACCTGGCGGGGCGTCCCCAGACCCACGGTGCGGCCGACGGTGCTCGTCAGCCGCCCGAATGTGCCGCCCGAGGCGGCGGTGTACGGCTGTCCGGGCTGGAGCTTGTTCGATTCCGCCAGCGAGTTGCCGGGAAGCGCCAGCGGCAGCGTGCCCACCGGGTTCGTGAAGTTGACGGTGTCGAACATGTTGAAGACTTCCACGCGAAGCTCGAAGTCCCGCGTGCTTCCCCCGCTGAAGTGCTTGGCAAGGAAGAAATCCGTCTGCTTGAAGGACGGCCCGTGAATCGAGTTGCGCTCGAGATTGCCGAAGGTGCCCGGCGCCGGCGTCGCGAACGCCGCGGGATTCAGGTAAAGGATGCCCCCCTGGTTCAGGAACGGGTTCACGCCGGGGATGAGATCCGGACGCCGGACGTTACGCGAGGCGCCGCCGCCAGGCGTGTTGACGATCGCCACCCGATCGACCGCCGGATTCGCGAAGATGTTCCCGGCTGCATCGCGGTAGACGACGTCCGGCCGCACAATCTTGATGTCGACGGGCAGGCCGCTGCGCGCGTTCAGGATCCCGCCGACGTCCCACCCTCCGAGGAGGACCTGCGCCAGACCCGACGCGTTCGTGCCGAACGCGCGCCCGCGGCCGTACGGCAGCGGATAGAGCAGGCTCAGGTTGAACGTGTGGCGCACGTCGAAGCTGTTGTACCCGATGTCGTAGTCGAAGTCGCTCAGCGTCCGGGCGTTGTTGGCCGCGGTCTGCGCCTCGTTCGAGCCCGCCGTATTGCCACGGCTCCGGCCGAGCGTGTACTGAACGTTCAGGCTCACGCCCGTCGACGCGCGGCGGGCCAGCGACAGCATCATCGCGTTGTAGTTGTCCTTCCCGCCCGACGTCTTGTAGTCGACTTCGGCGTAGGGATTCTGCACGCCCGTGATGTTGCCGGCGGCGTCCCGCTGGACGATCGAGAATTCGCGGATCACGAACGCGTTGCTCGCCGGGTTGGGATTGGTCACCACGTCGACGATGTTGTTCGCCACGCTGCGCAGGAACAGGTTGCGGCCCTGGCTTCCGACGTACGCCGCCGTGACCGTGTACCGGCTGCCGAGGTCCTGCTGCACCGACGCGGTGTACTGGTAGATGCGCTCCGGGATCGTGTACTGGTTGGAGTACGCGCGCGGCTGGTACGACCGGTTGTTCGGGTTGTTCGTGAAGTTCGAGACGAGGAGCGCCGTATCGACCGGGAAACTCGCATTGCTGAGGGTCGAGCTGATGCGGTCGCTCTCGACGGGCTGGATCTGGTCTTCCGTCTGCCCGGGACCCACGAACATCCCCACGCCGGTGCGGAACACCGTCCGGCCCGGCGCATACGCGAACGACAGGCGGGGCTGGAAGTTGTTCTTCCTGGACTTGTACAACGGCGTCGTATTGGGGTCGATCACGCCCGTGTCGATGTTGAACTTGACAATGAGGTCGTTCGCCTCACGCAGCGGCGTGTAGTAGTCGTACCGCATGCCGTAGTTCAGGGTCGCGTTCGAGGCGAGGTGCCATTCGTCCTGGGCGTACGCCACGCAGTACTCCTGCTTGATGTGCCGCTGGCCCGTGGCTCCGTCGTTGAACGGGCTGGGCGCGCTCACGTCGCCGAGGTACTGCACCGTGGACGCCTGGTTCGCGAGGAAGGCCGTGAGGTTGGGGAACGTGTAGGTGATGCCGCCGATCCGGTCGGTCGCCATCCGGATGGCGCGCACTTCGCCGCCGGCCTTCAGATAGTGATTGCCGCGCGCCGCGCTCACCCCGTCGATGAGCGAAACCGTGTAGGGGTTGTACGGGTTGGCGTGGCCGTTGGTCGCGCTGTTGGCGCGGACCAGGCCGCCCGGGACCGCGATGCCGGACGAGGATCCCTGTCCCGCGATGCCCGTGTTCGCCACCGTTCCACTCAGGTTCAGCGCGAAGCCGCCGAAGTCGATCCCGTTGACCACCGGCGCCAGGCCGACGATGTTGGTCGGCGCCGCGTTGTAGCCGACCTTCAGTTCGTTCTGAATGCTGCCCTTGAAGATGCCCTGGAGGTTCAACACGGCATTGGTCGGGTTGTCGGTGATGCGCACCGTGCGCCCGGTCACGCCTTCGGGCTGGAGGCTCTTGCCCTGGTCGTGGAAGACGCGCACGTACGAGGACCAGTTCGGGCTCAGCCGGAAGTCCACGCGGCCGCTGAACGCGTTCTCGCTCACGTCCTGGAGCCCCTGCAACTGCGCGATGTCGAAGTCGGGATTGACTGACGCGCCGGACAGGACGACGGCGCCGGGCGCGGTGAATCCGCCGCGCAGCGCGGCAATGGCCGGCACCGCGCGGGCCCACGCGGCCGTCGCTCGGCACGGCCTC
This sequence comes from uncultured Acidobacteriota bacterium, assembly GCA_963817635.1. Lineage (GTDB taxonomy): Bacteria > Acidobacteriota > Vicinamibacteria > Vicinamibacterales > 2-12-FULL-66-21 > CAWFPR01. The sequence continues at coordinate 117,803 of CAWFPR010000005.1, forward strand.
CACGAAGTTGATGCCCGCCTTCAACTTGTAGCGCTCGAAGCTGCCGAAGAAGAACGCACGGTCCTTCGCGAGCGGCCCTCCGGCCGAGCCGCCGAACTGGTGCTGGTTCAGCTTCGACTTCGGCAGGCCGGCGGCCTTGTCGAAGTAGTTGGGCGCGTCGAGCCTGTCGTTACGGTAGTACTCGAAAGCGGAGCCGCGCATCCGGTTCGTGCCGGACTTGGTGACGACGTTCACCTGGCCTCCGGTGCCGGTGCCGAACTCGGCCGGGTAGCTGTTCGATTCGATCCGGAACTCCTGGACGTTTTCGAGGCTCGCCTGGAGCTTGAACGGCGTCGGAATTTCTCCGTTCAGGTTGCCTGGCGCCGCGTCGATGATTGCGGAGCCTTCGACGCCGTCGTAGCGGATGGCGTTCTGTTCGACCGCGCGGCCCGAGAAGCGCACGTCCTGCCACGTGCCGGTGCCGGAGTTCAGCGAGCCGGGCGCCTGCAGCATCAACTGCGACATCTGCCGTCCGTTCACCGGGAGCGTGCTGATATCGCGCTCCCCGACGTTGACGCCGATGCGCGCCGAGCTGAGATCGATCGTCGTGCTCTCGGCGTGCACCGTCACGCTTTCGCTCAACCCGGCGGGCTTGAGCTGGAGGTCGAGCGTGAACTCCTGGGCGGCCAGCAACTGGAGTCCGGTGTATTCGAGCGGGGCGAAGTTGCTGTAGGACGACTCAATCGTGTAGGTCGACGGCCGCAGGCCCGACACGAGATAGCGGCCCTGGGTGTTGGAGGTCACCGCACGGGATTCGCCGGTGCGCTCGTTCTTGACGACCACCGTCGCCCCCGGAATGACCGATCCGGTCGGATCGATGACGCTTCCGGTGAAGCGCCCCTCGTTGACCTGCGCCCTGGCGGCCGGAACGTAGGCGATCAGGCAGATCGCTGCGACGGCGCACAGCCGCGTGACTCTCAATGACATCGTTTGCTCCTCATGATCGTGAACGCTTTCGAGGCAGACCGAGCGTATCGAGCGGCCTTGATGTCGATGCAACAGCCGGGTCACAGGCGTGTAAATTCAACCGGCGAGGCGTTACACGGCGGTTACACGGCCGGGACTAAAGAGTCTCGTCTTGACCGGCATCCTGTGAGATCGTTGGTGGATGCGCTACGTCACCGGTCTGATCGTCGCTCTGCTCGTCGGCGCCGCCGGGGCCTGGTTCGTCGCCGGGCGCCAGGCACCTCCGGCCATCGAGATCGCCAACCCGCAGAGATTCGTCGGCGCGTCCACGCCGCTCGAGGTCACGGTGGCGGCTCCAGGCGGGCACGTGTCGGCCATGGAGATCGTGCTGGAGCAGAACGGCAAACAGGTGCCGCTCTATTCGCTGGCGCAGGGCGGCGCCGACGTGAAACAGGACGGCCCCGACAAGCTCAGGTTGACCCGCGACATTGGCAGGACCGGCGTGCCGGAGCTTCAATCAGGCGCCGCCCGGATCACCGTCACGGCGTCGCGCGCCGTGCTGTACGGCATGCGCACGCTCACGTCCACGGCGTCGAAGGACCTCCAGGTGCGCCTCGAGCGTCCGCGCCTCGCGGTCATCTCGAACTTCCACTACATCAACCTCGGCGGTTCCGAGATGATCGTCTACCGGGTGACGCCAGACGACGTCGAGTCCGGCGTCGCGGTGGGCGACATCGAGTACCCTGGCTTCCCGGCGTCTGGCGCCAGCGCCGTCCCGGGCGTCACGCTCACGGATCCCGCCGCGAGAATCGCGTTCTTTGCGCTGCGCTACGACCAGGACGTCAACACACCGATGCACCTGTACGCGCGCGACGAGGCCGGCAACACGGCGCGCGCCGATTTCGAGTTTCGCGTGTTCCCGAAAGTCTTCAAGAAAAGCCGGATCGAGGTCAGTGAGGCGCTGCTGGATCAGGTGGTTCCCCGGATTCTCGAGGGGACCAAGGAGATCAACCCCACGGGCGAGCCGATCGACAAGTTCGTCGCCGTCAACAGCGAGCTGCGCAAGAAGAACAACGACAAGATCGCGTCGTTCGGGAAGGAGACGTCGCCGGAGATGCTCTGGGGCGGCGCGGTGTTCCACGCGTTCCAGAACAACGCCGTCGAGTCCTCGTTCGCCGACTACCGCACCTACGTCTACGAAGGAAAGGAAGTGGACCGTCAGGTGCACCTCGGGTTCGACCTCGCCTCGTACGCGAACACGCCGATCGTGGCCGCCAACCGCGGCAAGGTCCTCTTCGCGGACGAACTCGGCATCTACGGCAACTGCGTCATCATCGACCACGGCATGGGCGTGCAGTCGCTGTACGGGCACCTGTCGTCCTTCGACGTCAAGGCGGGCGACATGGTGGAAAAGGAGCAGCCGATCGGGCGCAGCGGCATGACCGGCATGGCGCTGGGCGATCACCTCCATTTCACGATGCTGGTCAACGGACAGATGGTGAACCCGGTCGAGTGGTGGGATCCGCACTGGATCCAGGACCGGATCCTTCGCAAACTCCGCTGAGTGTGATAATTAAATAAGGCTATGATTTTGAAGACTTTGCGCCCGGTCGTCGTGGTTCTGGCCTTCGGGCTGGCCGCCGCGTGCGGCGGCGGCGCGAACGAAACCGCGACGAGCGCTCCGCCCGCGGACGCGAAAAGGGTGGACGAAGCGACCGCCGGCAACCTCTCCGGACGCGTCCTCCTGGAAGGCACGGCGCCCGTCAACGCCCTCATCAAGATGTCGGCCGACCCGTACTGCATCCGCGAAAACAAGGACGGCGCGACCTTCGAAACCTACCTCGTGGACGATGGCGGACTCGAGAACGTCTTCGTCTACGTGAAGGACGGGCTCGGCAACTACTACTTCGACGTGCCGACCGAACCGGTCGAGCTCGCCCAGAAGGGATGCCACTACATTCCGCACGTGTTCGGCATCCGGGCCGGGCAGCCGCTGGAGATCATCAACGACGACGACACGCTGCACAACGTGCACGCGCTGGCGCAGAAGAACCAGGAATTCAACTACGGCCAGCCGATGGCCGGCATGAAGAACACGAAGACCTTCACCGTCCCCGAGGTGATGATCACCTTCAAGTGCGACGTCCACGGCTGGATGAACGCGTATGCGGGCGTCCTGAACCATCCGTATTTCGACGTCACGAAGAATGGCGGGAAGTTCGAGCTGAAGAACCTGCCCCCCGGCACCTATACGATCGAGGCCTGGCACGAGAAGCTCGGCACCGAGACCCAGACCGTCACGCTTGGCGACAAGGAATCGAAGGAAGTCACCTTTACGTTCAAGTCGCCGGGAGCCGCCACGAACTGACCGGCGGCGCGTTCAGCCAGATACAGACGAACCAGACACGAATCAGGAAATGTCCGACGCCGCAGTCCTGCCGATCGCCCGCAGCCGCGCGCACGACTTCGTCGCGCTGGCGAAGCCGCGGCTGAACTTCCTCGTGGTGGTGTCGGCGCTGGCAGGGTATGCGATGGCCGGCGGCGACACCTCGAACGTGGCGGTGCTGCTGTCCGCCCTGATCGGTACGGGCCTGGTCGCCGGCGGGGCCTCGGCGTTCAACCAGGTGATCGAACGTGAGCCCGACGGACTGATGCGCCGGACACGGCTGCGGCCGCTGCCAGACGGCCGGCTCCAGCCAGGGGAATCGCTGATCTTCGCGAGTGCGACCGCCGGGGCCGGACTGCTGATCCTCGCCTTCGGCGCGAACGTCCTGAGCGCGACCGTGGCCTTCGCAACGCTGGTCACCTACGTCGTCATCTACACACCGCTCAAGCGGGTCTCGTCATTTGCCACGGTCGTCGGCGCCATCCCCGGAGCGCTGCCTCCGGTCATCGGCTGGGCGGCGGCGCGAGGATCCCTGTCGCAGGGCGCCTGGGTGCTCTTCGCCATCGTGTTTCTCTGGCAGCTGCCGCACTTCCTCGCGATCGCCTGGATCTATCGCGAGGACTACGCGCGCGCGGGTTTTCCGATGCTGCCGGTGATCGAGCCGGACGGTCGGAGCACGGCGCGCCAGGCGTGCATCTACGCGGCGGCGCTGCTCCCGGTCAGCCTCGTGCCGACGCTGACCGGCATGGACAGCACCACGTACTTCTACGGCGCCCTGGCGTTGTCGCTGATTTTCCTGCTGCTGACGCTCCAGTTCGCGCGGACGCGCTCGATCCCCGACGCGCGCCGATTGTTCTTCGGTTCGATCATCTACCTGCCGCTGCTGTGGATCGTGATGATCGCCGGCCGGCTGTAGCCGGCGCCATCGGTCCGGCACGTCATGGAAATCGGCGACCTGCCCGCCCTCAACGCGACCCTGAACGGCCTTGCCGCGATCCTGCTCGTGATCGGCTACGTGCTCATCCGGCGGGGGCGCTGGCGACAGCACCGGGCCGTGATGCTCTGCGCGTTTGCCACCTCCACCCTCTTCCTCGTCTCGTACGTCGTCTACCACGCCAACGTCGGATCCCACCGGTTTGGCGGTCAGGGGCCGATCCGAATCGTCTACTTCAGCATCCTCATCACCCACGTCATCCTGGCGGCGGCCATCGTTCCGCTCGCGCTCGTGACGCTGTCGCGCGGACTGCGCGCCAGGTACGATCGTCATGCCCGGATCGCGCGCTGGACGCTCCCCCTCTGGCTTTACGTTTCTGTAACCGGAGTCGTTGTGTATCTCATGCTGTATCGGATGTAGGATCTAGTGGGGCTCCGCTTCGCCAGCCGGCATTCCTGATCTTGGCGCGCTGGCGCGCGGACGATCTTGACTGAAGAAACCTGACCCTGGTGGCGCAGGTTTTCAGGTCAAGAGCTCCAGGGGGCGCACCGGCTGCCAGAACGCGTGCGCAATGGTGACAGGTGCTGAAGGGTCCGCAGAGCGTCGTCGCGTCGCTGTCGGTGATGGCCCTCGGCTGGGGTCAGACGTCGGCCGATGCGATCGTGCCTCAGGAGCTGGCCATCCAGCCGCGGCTCCTCGCCGCGATCGCCGCGCTGATCGTTACGGGGCTCCTGCTCCTCTTGTACGTTCATCGGCGGCGGCTCTACATCGTCTACTGGATGGCGGGCTGGATGATCGCGGCCGCAGCGAACTTCCTCGCGGCGTTCACCTATCCAACGGTTCTGCTCGGGTACTTTTCGTACGGACTTTCCCAGTTTCTCGGCATCATCAGCGCGCTCGTCTTCGTGCTGAGCGCCGAGGCCTACCGCACGACGCCACGGCTGCGCCGGGGCTACGTGTTCGTGCTGCTGCCGATCCTGCTCTGGTTCGCGCTGGCGCCGCTGACGAGGCTCGGACCGCCAGCTGCGTTTGCGGCGGGGCACCTGTTGACCGCCGGCGGCCTCGCCGCCGCCGGGCTCGGCTACCTGGCGCTCGCGCGACAGACCGGCATGCTCGGCGCGGCCGTGGTGGGAACGATGCTCGTTGCCGGCGCCTCGGCGAACGTCTGGATCTCGCTCGTGGCGCAGCAGCCGGACTCGCCGGCGGTGACCCACATCGCGCTGCTCAGCCTCGCGTTCAGCCTGGTGATGGCCCTGGGCATGCAGTTGATGACCTTCGAGGACATGACCTACGAGCTGCGCGCCACGAACCGGCGCCTCGAGTCCACGCAGTGGGAACTCCGCCAGCTCGTGACGACCGACCCGCTGACCGGCTGCCGGAACCGGCGCTTCTTCGACCAGGTCATCAACCGCGAGATCCAGCGCCATCGGCGCTATCGCATCCCGCTGTCGATGGTGTTCGTGGACGTCGATCGCTTCAAGAGCATCAACGACACACTCGGGCACGAGGCCGGTGACCGGGTGCTGCAACAGGTGGCCGACTTCCTCGCGCGCAACGTCCGCGAAGCCGACTACGTGTTCCGCTGGGGCGGTGACGAGTTCCTGATCCTGATCTCCTGCACCGAAGAGGAAGCGTTGACCAAGGGACGCGACCTGCAGGAAGCGTTCGCGGCCACCGAATCGCCGTCGCTCCCGGCGGGCGTTGGCCTGAGCGTCGGCTGCGCGGAAGTGCCGGCCGATGCGAGCGACGTCATCGCGCTCGTCAAGGTTGCCGACGATCGGATGTACGAAAACAAGCGCACGCTGCGAGCGGGCTGACGCCCGTCGGACTGCCCGGCGCGAGGGCGGGCGTCGGCGGAGAACTCAGCGATACAACAGGTATTTGCTCCGGAGCAACCGCCAGCGCGCCTCTCCCGCGGCCCAGGCGCGCGCGACCGCCGCCGGATCCTCACCCGCCCTGATGCTCGCCAGCCCCGGCTTCGATCCGAACAGCCGTTCTGCGGCTTCGAGGTCGTACTTCGCGCCGTACAGCCTGCTGAGCGCCGACGCGATCTCGACGCCCACTCGCACCGGGCGCAACGCCGTCCGGTCGGTCACCACCATGAACACGCCGCCGCACTCTTCATTCGCGTACTTGCTGGCCGTCGGCGTGAATCGCACCGGGTAGAACCGGATGCCGGCCAGGTCGCGCGCGTTCAGCGCATCGGCCAGCGCGACGCCGTCGATCCAGGGAGCGCCGACCTGCTCGAACGGCGTGTCGGTACCGCGGCCGACCGATACGTTCGTGCCCTCGATCGCGCCGATACCCGGATAGAGCGTGGCCTGGAGCAGGTTGCGCATGTTGGGGGACGGGTTGATCCAGGGGAGCCCGGTCGCGTCGAACCAGCTTTCGCGGTCCCAGTTCTGCATTCCGACGACGGTGAGGTCCGCGCCGATCTTGTTTTCCGCGTTGAACAGTTTCGCCAGCTCACCGAGCGTCATGCCGTGCCGGATCGGCATCGGGAAGTAGCCGGTGAAACCGAGCTGTGACGCATCAAGGGTCGGCCCTTCGATCTGGAATCCGTCGATCGGGTTCGGCCGGTCGAGCACCACCACGGCAATCCTGCGCCTGGCCGCCTCCTCCATCACGTACGCCATCGTCGTCGTGTAGGTGTAGAACCGCGCGCCGACGTCCTGCAGGTCGATGACCATCGTATCGATTCCGGCGAGCATCGCGTCGTCGGGCCGGCGCGTCTCGCCGTAAAGCGACACGATGGGCAGCCCGGTCTTCTCGTCGACCGATGACGGCACGGCGGCGTCGAGTACGCCGCGGATCCCGTGTTCGGGACTGAAAAGCCGCACGAGCGTCACGTCCTTTGCGTCGTGGAGCAGGTCGATGGTCGTCGCGCCGTCGCGGGCGCGGCCGGTGTGGTTCGTGACGAGCCCGACTTTCCGGCCTTTCAGGATCGCGAAGCCGCTGGCGCGGAGCGCGTCGATGCCGCTGAGGACCGGCTGCGCCGGCCGGGGCGGCGGCAGCGCGCCGGACGGCCCGAAGTCCCGACCCGTCCAGATCGCCTCGGTCCGGACGCCGGGCGGAATCGCCGTCACGATCGAGGCGGCGACGGTCGCCACCCGCGCGCGCAGCGGCGTGACGTCGCCCCTGCCGTCGGGATGCACACGATTGGACAGGAAGACGACGAACATCCGCGTGACCGGGTCCATCCAGATCGAAGTGCCCGTGAAGCCGGTGTGGCCGAACGAACCGAGAGGCAGCAGTTCGCCGCGGTTGGAGGAGAACGCTGAATCGATGTCCCATCCCAGACCGCGGACGTTGGGCTCGGCGCCGGGCGTCGCCGGCGTCGTCATCTTCGCCACTGCGAGCGGCGAGAGGATCCGGGTGCCCTTGTAGACGCCGCCGTCGAGGAGCATGCGGCAATAAATCGACAGATCGGCCGCCGTGCTGAAAAGTCCGGCGTGCCCGGCGACGCCGCCCATCCGGCGCGCCGTGGGATCGTGCACCGTGCCGCGCAGCATCTTCATGTCCGGCCCCTCGCACGGCCAGCCGAACGGCGTGCACTTCTGGGTGGGCGCGATGCGCGGCTCGAGCGACTGCGGCGGCAGGAACATCGTGTCCTTCATGCCGAGCGGGACGAAGATGCGGGTCCTGGCGAACTGATCGAGCGGCATGCCGCTGACGCGCCGGACGATGTCGCCGAGGAGGAAGTAGTTGATGTCGCTGTAGACGAACCGCGTGCCGGGCGGGTCAGTGGGCACCTCGTCGATGGCCAGCGCGATCGCGGTGTCGGAGCCGCTCCATGCGTCGGCGAGATCCAGGTCCGGGCGCAGGCCCGACGTGTGCGTCATCAGGTGGCGGATGGTGATCTCGCCCTTGCCATACCGCTCGAAGCCCGGAATGAACGAGGCGACGCGGTCGTTGAGCCGGATCCTGCCCTCTTCGAGCAGGATCATCACGCTCGGGGTGGTCGCCACGACCTTGGTGAGCGATGCGAGATCGAACATCGTGTCGAGCGTCATCGGCTCGACGGACGGCACGACGGCGCGATTCCCGATCGCCTTCCTGTAGAGCACGTCGTCGCCGCGGCCGATGAGGACGACGGCGCCCGGCAGCTTCTTGTCGGCGATCGCGTCCCGGACGAGCGGCTCGATGGCGTCGAGCTTCCCGAGGTCGAGATCCGCCTGGCGGGCGGACGCCCCCGGCGAGGACGCCTGGCCATGCACGCCAGATGAGAACGTTGGTATGACGAGGAGGAATCCGGCCAGAAATGGCGCAAGAATGCGGGTATTCACGCGGAAATTATACGCCCACCGAGGTCGCCGGGCCGTGGCTTCAGCCGCAGGCCGCCCGGGTCCTGAGGACTATCGAAGCGCCGTGATCGCGGTCATGCGGCCGTCGGTGGCCTGGAAGAAGAACGTCTCCCACGCGCGGCGGATCCGGTCGATCTTGGCCGCGAGGGTGGCATCCACCGGCTTTCCCGCGCTTACGAGGTAGATGAACGCCTGGCGATGCACCTTCGGGGCGTCGGCCGCCGACGGCACGCGCGGCCCGTTCACGGCGATGATGTCCTGGATGGGCACGATGCGCTGGGTGCCGTTGAAGGTGACGCCGATGCGCGGCGCGGATGTCGCCGTGCTGGCGGGCTGGACGTTGGTGGGGTTCGCGACGTAGAAGAAGGGCGGCACGGCCGTGTCTGGAATGAGCCCCATCGCGTACTGGTCGAGCAGGCTGTAGCGCCTCACGGCCGCCGTCGTAATGAACGAACCGCCGCCGAGATCCTCGATGTCGTTGCCCTCCATCACCGAGGCATCGGAGTCCATGAAGAAGCTCCAATGCGCCAGGTCGCGTCCGAGCAGCAGGTTCGAGGGCTGCCCCGTCGAGCGGTCGAGGAACTCGAGAAAAACGAGCCACCGGTGCCCCGCCTCCTGGCCGAGAACGCTGACGGTGTTGTTCTCCCCGAGGAAGGTCTTCGACGGGTCGTCTGGGTACTTGTCCAGCCAGTCCATCATCACGAAGCTGCGCAACCGTCCCGCGCTTCCGAAGTCGCGCGACAGGTCGTAGGTGTCCACGCCGATACCGCGGACTTCGTTGGCGATGGTCGTTTCGTAGGCGAACGCATCCGTGATGAGGTTCTGATCGCTCCAGACGACCAGCTGATCGTAGTTGTCCGGGTGCGACTGGTAGAACTTCTCGGTCAAGGCGACCGTGTCGAGTTCCGCCTGGCGCGCGAAGCGCTCCCCGAGCGCGCCGCCGCCGCCCGCGGTCGGCCCGGCGTCGCTCAGGTTGACCGGCAGGAAGTCGCCCGTATGCCCGGGCGAGATCCCGACGATGCCGGTGCCGAGATTGGTGCCTTCGTACTTGAACTCAATCGTGCCGTCCGGGAGGAACGTCGCCTGCGTCGTGATGCTGACGTTCTGGTCGAACCCTCGCACGCTGCACCACGTGACCGTGTACTGACTGGCCGATGCGTTCACGAAGATGCGGCCGACGCCCGTCGTCGGATCGAGGTCGGAGAGAAACGGCGCGATGCGGGGCGGTCCGGTCAGCAGGCGCGCGACGTTCCGCTCGGAACTGGACTTGTCCTCCTGCTCGAACGTGATGTTCCCGTCGGAGTTGACGAACGCGCTCTGCTGGTTCTTCCCGTAGAAGGAGAATCCGAACGGCACACCAGCTCCCACGCTGTCGTCGTCTCCGAGCGTGACGCGCGTTCCGAGCGGGGCGCGGAAGGTGCCGTCGATGGCGCGGACGTCGTAGCCGCCGGCACCGTTGGGCGTGAAGCGCACGCCGCTGTTGGTCAGGTCGATGATGTTCGGCGGAAGGATGAGGTCTCCCTGCGTCCTGCACGACGGCCACGTCGCCGATGTCGGCGGCGTTGACGGGAGCGCCCGCCGTCGTCAGTGCGCGCGGCGTCCCCGGTTCGCGATTGCCGGCGCCCGCCTGCGCGGCGCGGTGGCGCCACAAATCGTCCAGCACGCGCCAGCGCGGGTTGCCATCACGGAGGACTTCCGGGGCTGATTTCCGGGCGAGGACGGCGGCATCGGACGGGGAGAGCGCGGGAGCTTCGGACGGAACCTCGGAAGCCGTGGAGCACGGGCTCTGGGTCGTCGGTGAAGGCACCGGCGTGGACGGGGTGGGGCTGGACGACCCCCCGCAGGCGAACAGCCCGGCAGCAATCCCTGTTGCCGCAAGAGCCGACCGCCAGCGGGGGGTACGCATCCTCGGAGTTCCAGAGAGGCGATTCGGGCCTACTTCTTGATCTGTTCGAGGATCCTCTTGGCGTCCGCGACTTCCTTCGATTCGGGCTTGCCCACCGTCACGAACTTCTCGAAGTCGGCCTTGGCCTCGTCCATCTTGTCTGCCTTGAGGTAGGCGCGGCCGCGGTAGTAGTAGATTTCCGCCTGTTCCGGGAACTGCGCCAGCAGCTTGGTCAGCGACTCGGCCGCCTCCGCCCCCTTGCCTTCGTTGATCTGTGTAATGGCCGAATTGATGAAGGGGAACGGATCCTTGACCTGGGTCATGTCGATGGCGTCGAGAATCTCCTTGGCCTCGGGCTTGGCACCCGTTTCCATCAGCAGGTCGGCAAGCAGCAGCTTGTCGTCCACGCTGTTCGGCTCCTTTTCGACCGCGATCCGTGCGGCCTTCACGCCTTCCGGAGCGTTGTTCTCGGCAATGAACATGCGCGCGATGAAGGCGTGGCACTGCGTCAGGGTGGGCGTCTGGGCGACCAGGTCTTCGCAGATTTTCCGGGCTTCGGCGTACTTGCCCGCCTGTGCCGTGGCGACCGCGCGCTGGAGCGCGGCATTGATCGCGGCCGTCGGATCTTCCTTCGGCTTGGGCGCGCCCATCGTGACGTTGAGCGGCGTGGTGCGATCCTCGCGGATTTCAAACGTCTGCCGCACCGGCTCGAGGCCGTCCTTGGAGAATTCGATCTTCCACTGGCCGTTGGCCAGGTTGTTGATCCGCCATTCCCCCTTCTTGTTCGTCTTGCCGCTCATCAGCTCGGTCTGGTCGACCATCTGCACCTTGACGACGACGTTTTCGATCGGCTGACCGGCAGCGTCGACGACCTTACCCTGCACCCGCGCATTGCCGCGGCTCTGGGCGTAGGCCGTTCCGGCCAACGCCGCCGCTATCACCACCGCCATGACGATACGGAATGATTTCATGTTGAGACTCCTCTGGCCTGCGTACAAAGCCCGGACTCACACGCAAGAGGCCGGGGATTCAAGTGTAGCTCAAAGAAGCGCCGCACGCTGCCCTGGGAAACGGGCGCCGGGCCCTTACTTTACTTTGCGAAGCGGTCGAAGATATCAACGAGTTCGGCGAGGTGCTTGGATTTCTCCGGCTCGCCCTGCTCGATACCCTCCGGCACGCAGCGCTCGACGTGGAACTTGAAGATCGCCAGGCTGATGCGGTTGAGCGCGGCTTCGGCGGCCGAGAGTTGCTGGAGGATTTCCACGCAGAGTCGCGGTTCCTGGACCATCCGGCGGATTCCGCGGACCTGTCCTTCTATGCGATTCAGTCGTGTGACGATAGCCTGCTGCTGGAGTTCGTCGAGCATGGTTACACTGTATACTCCCGCCGTGCTCCGAGTGTTTCTCTGCACCGAAAATATTCTACGCGCTGGAGATAAACTCAATTTTTGTAAATAAATAGGGCGAGTGCGCGCGCGGTGGTTCATGGCGCCGATCTAAACCAAAGATATAGGCGCGTGTGGCTGTAAGTGTTTTTCGCGAAGGACGACCTGGCTGCCCTTCCCGACATCGCAAGCGTCCGCCTCAGCCGTGCCACTGCGGTTGACAGGGGATCCGAAGATGAATGACCATTCATTCAGTGAGCGTCCGCCCATACCCCGCCCTCGCCGACCGTCCCGACAAGGCTGACAAGCGCGACGCGATCCTCCGCGCGGCCATCGAGACCTTCGCCGCCCGGGGGTTCTTCACGGCGCAGGTGGCTGACGTCGCGCGGGCCGCGGGCGTCGCGGCCGGCACCGTCTACCTGTACTTCCGCGGCAAGGACGACCTGCTCATCTCCATATTCGATCGCACGATGAGGGAGGCGATTGCCGCCGGCCGGCAGAGCCTCGACCGCGAGGACGACGCGGTCGCGCGGCTGCGGAAAATCGCGCGGCTGCACCTCGAGCGGATGGGACGCGACCGTCCACTCGCGGTGGTCTTCCAGGTCGAGCTGCGACAATCCACGAAGTTCATGGAGCGCTTCTCGGCAACGCACCTGCGCGAATACCTCGGCATCATCCGCGACGTCATCGCGGACGGCCAGGCGTGCGGCGCGTTTCGCCGCGACATCAACGCCACGCTCGCGGCCAAGCTGTTTTTCGGCGCCCTCGACGAAATGGCCACGAACTGGGTCCTCAGCCGGCGCCGGTACGACCTCGCCTCCGAAGCCGACGCCATCGTCGATCTGTTCGTCGGCGGCGTCGGGACGCCGCTGTCGTGCCCCGCGCCTTCGAAGCCCGACCGCGGAGGCCGGCGCGGGTGAGCACCCGAATCAGGACCGCGGCAGTGCTCGGCGCCGGAACGATGGGGGCGCAAATCGCCGCGCACCTGGCCAACGCAGGCGTGCCGTCCATCCTGCTGGATGTGACGCGCGATGCCGCGCGCGACGGCCTGAAGCGCGCCACCGCGCTCACACCCGATCCGTTCTTCACGCCGCGACGCCCGGGCACTCGTCCGGACGGGCAGTTTCGACGACGATTTGGCATCGATCGCCCCGTGCGACTGGATCATCGAAGCGGTCGTCGAGCGGCTCGACATCAAGCGATCGCTGTTCGAACGCGTCGAGCCGGTGCGGCGCGCCGATGCGATCGTCAGCTCCAATACGTCGGGGCTCCCGATGGCGGCGCTCGCCGACGGCCGGTCCGCCGGATTCCGACGGCATTTCCTGGGCACGCACTTCTTCAATCCGCCACGCTACCTTCACCTGCTCGAAGTGATCCCGTCAGCCGACACGGATCCCGCCGTCGTCTCGACCATCGGCTGCGTTCGCGGACGTGCGGCTCGGCAAGGGGGTCGTCGCCGCGAAAGATACGCCCGGATTCATCGCGAATCACGTCGGCATCTATGCGGTGATGCGGATTTTCCGCGCGCTCGAAACGGGTGAGTTCACCATCGAGGAAATCGACGCGATCACCGGCCCGGCAACAGGGCGGCCGAGGAGCGCCACCTTCCGGACGCTGGATCTGGCCGGCATCGACGTCCTGGCGCACGTGGCGCGGAACCTGGCCGAGCGGCTCGAGCCGCCCGCGGACCGCACGATGTTCCCGGTGCCGCCGCTCATCGACGCGATGATCGCGCGAGGGATGGTGGGCGCGAAGGCCGGGTGCGGGTTCTACCGGAAGGGACCGGACGGCGACATCCTGACGCTGGATCCGGCCACGCTCGAGTACCGGCCGAAACAACCCGCGAAGCTGGCGTCGATCGAAGCCGCGCGATCGATCGAAGATCCGGCCGAGCGCATCCGGACCCTCATGAACGGTCGGGACAAGGTCGCGAGTTTTCTCCAGGCGACGCTGGTGCCTACGCTGGAGTACGCGGTCCGCGTCGCGCCGTCGATTGCGCACGACCCCGCCGACGTCGATCGCGCCATGCGCTGGGGCTTCGGCTGGGAAGTCGGACCGATCGAACTCGCCCGAAGAACCGGCGCCGTCGCTATCCCGGCGGATTCCGGCGGCAAAGTCGGCATGATCCCGGGGTCGGACACAGTCCACCGCGTCGTCAGGAAGAACGCCGGGGCCAGTCTGCTCGACATCGGCGATGGCGTGCTGTCGGTCGCGTTCCACTCGAAGATGAACGCCATCGGCGGCGATACGATCGAGATGCTTCAGGCGGGCGTGAAGGAAGCCTCCGCCGGCTTCGCCGCGCTCGTGGTCGGCAACGACGCCACGAACTTCTCGGCCGGCGCCAACCTCATGCTCCTCCTGCTCGAGGCGCAGGAGGGCAACTGGGACGAAGTGGACATGATGGTTCGCGCGTTCCAGGGCGCGACGATGGCGCTGAAATATGCGGACGTGCCGGTGGTCGTGGCGCCCGCGGGCCTGACGCTCGGAGGCGGCTGCGAGATCGTCCTCCACGCCGATCGGGTGCAGGCCGCGGCCGAGACCTACATCGGCCTGGTCGAGTCCGGCGTCGGTCTGATCCCGGCCGGGGGCGGCACCAAGGAGATGCTCGCGCGCGCCATGGCGTCAGCGCCGCCCGGCGCCGATCCGGGTCCCTTCGTGCAGCGCGTATTCGAGACGATCGCATTCGGCAGGGTTGCGACGAGCGCCCCCGACGGCGTGCGCATCGGCTACCTGCGCGAGGCCGACGCCGTCACCATGAACCGCGATCGTCTCCTCGCCGACGCGAAGGCGCACGCCCTGGCGCGGGTGGCGGATTACGTCAGGCCGCAGCCGCGCACCGCGATTCCCGTCGGCGGCGCCGGGCTGCTCGCGACGTTGAAGCTCGGCGTGCACCTGGCCTGGCGTGCCGGGCGCATCAGCGACCACGACGCGCTCATCGGGCGAAAGCTGGCCTGGGTCCTCGCGGGGGGCAATCTCGCAACACCCGGCGACGCTCACCGAACAGCAACTGCTGGATCTCGAACGCGAGGCGTTCCTGAGCCTGTGCGGCGAGCGCAAGACGCAGGAGCGCATTGCCCACACGCTCAAGACGGGCAAGCCGCTGCGCAACTAGCCCGGGCGTCAGGCGGACTTACACGAATGCCCTACGACAACGGCTCCGGCCCGCCGATCGTCGTCATTCCTGGCGTGCAGGGACGCTGGGAATGGATGAAGCCGGCGCTCGACGTGCTGAGCGAAGGCTGCCGTGCGATCAGCTATTCGCTGGCGGGCGATTTCGGCGCCGGGGTGGAACGGAGTCCGGAGGGCGGTTTCGACGCCTACCTGGAGCAGCTCGACGACGTGCTGGAGCGGGCACGGCTGGAGCGCACAGCTGTGTGCGGAATCTCCTACGGGGGCGTGATCGCTCTCCGCTACGCCGCGACGCGTCCCGGACGGGTGAGCGCGCTGATTCTGGTGTCGTCGCCGGCCCCCGGATGGACGCCGAACGAGCGGCAGCAGCGGTGCATCAGCCGTCCGTGGCTGATGACACCGGCCTTCGTCGCGACGGGACCGTCCCGGTTGTGGCCGGAGATCGCGGCGGCGTTCGACACGTGGCAGGGGCGAGTGGGGTTCGCGCTGCGCCACGCGCTCCGGATCGCGGCCGCGCCAGCCATTCCGCCGCTCATGGCGTCGCGCATGCGGCTCCAGCAGCAACTCGACGTGGCGCCCGATTGCGCCCGGGTCGCACGCGCCAACGCTCGTGTGAGCGGCGAGCCCCACCTCGACCGCGTCGTGCCCGCGGAGGTGACGCGATCGTACGCGGCGCTCATTCCTGGCGCCCGGTACCGAGATGATGGAGCGCACGGGGCATATCGGCCTCGTCACGCGACCCGTGCCGGTTTTCGACACTCGTCTGCGGATTCGTTCATGCCCACCGATCACTGATCTCACTGGGCCGGCCGGCCGCCTCGAGGCGCTGCTCGACGAACCGTCGGGCACGGTCCGCGCGGCCGCCGTCTTTGCGCATCCCCACCCGCAGTTCGGCGGCACGATGCACACCAAGGCGGTGTATCAGGGGGCCAAGGGCCTCGCGCGCGTCGGATGCGTCGTGCTGCGCTTCAACTTCCGCGGCGTCGGGCAGAGCGGCGGCACGTTCGATCAGGGTGAGGGCGAACAGGAGGATTTCAGGGCGGCGCTCGACTACATGGCCGCGCGGTACCCGGGCCTGCCGCTCTGGGCCGCCGGATTCTCGTTCGGAGCCTGGGTCGCGCTCGAGGTGGGTGCCGAGGACGATCGCGTCACCGCGCTGATCGGCATCGCGCCGCCGGTGGCGACGTCGGTGTCCGGCCAGGAATACCACTTCGACCGCACGCTCGAGAGCACGAAGGCGAAGTTCTTCGTTCAGGGCGAGGCCGACGAGGTCTGTCCCATTCAGGGGATGTGGAGCCTTCTACGCAAAGCTGCAGGAGCCCAAGGAACTGGTGCCGATCGATCGCGCGAACCACCTGTTCGACGGCCAGACGTCGGAGGTGGGCGACGCGCTCGAGGATCTGCTGGTCGACTTCATGTAAGGAGCGCCCCGGGTCCGCGGTCGGCGTGACCGCGGGCTCATTGCGCAACGTCGCAGAGCTGACACGAACATGCCACACGCCGTCATCGTCTCCGCCTGTCGCACGCCGGTCGGCAAGGCCCCGAACGGCGCTCTGAGATTCACCCGTCCCGACGAGATGGGCGCGCTCGTGATCCGTGAGGCGCTGGCGCGCGCCAGCGGCGTGGACCCGGCCGAGGTGGACGACGTGATCCTCGGGTGCGCGATGCCGGAGGCGGAGCAGGGCCTCAACGTCGCGCGGATCGCGAGCCTGCGCGCGGGGCTGCCGGTGACGACATCGGCGGTGACGGTGAACCGCTTCTGCTCGTCGGGCCTGCAGTCGATCGCGTATGCCGCCGAGCGGATGCTGGCCGGCTTCGCCACGACGATCGTGGCGGGCGGCACCGAGTCGAT
This sequence comes from uncultured Acidobacteriota bacterium, assembly GCA_963817635.1. Classification (GTDB taxonomy): domain Bacteria; phylum Acidobacteriota; class Vicinamibacteria; order Vicinamibacterales; family 2-12-FULL-66-21; genus CAWFPR01. Next base: position 134,622 of record CAWFPR010000005.1, read on the forward strand.
GAGTCTCGTGCCGATGGGCGGGAACAAGATCGCGCCAAACCCGGCGCTGGTCGAGACGCTACCCCGACGTCTACCTGAGCACCGGTCTCGTCGGGGAAAACCATGCGCGCGAGGCCGGCGTCAGCCGGGAGGAGCAGGACGCCTTCGCGCTCGCGAGCCATCAGCGCGCCGTCGCGGCGATCGACGCCGGCCGCTTCGTGGACGAGATCGTGCCGGTGGATCTGGGTCGAGCGCGATCCCGGCAGCGCCTGCGCGAGGTGCTGGCCGTGGACGAGGGGCCGCGGCGCGACACGTCGATGGAGGCGCTCGGCAGGCTGAAGCCGGCGTTCCACGCGAAGGGCACCGTGACGGCGGGCAACTCCTCGCAGATGAGCGACGGCGCGTCGGCCGTCGTCGTCATGTCGAGCGACGCGGGCGCGCGAGCTGCGGGCTCGAGCCGCTCGGCCGCTTCGTGGCGTTCGCCACGGCAGGGGTTGAGCCGGAGCGCTTCGGCATCGGGCCGGTGCCGGCCATCCGGAAGGCCCTGAGGCTCGCCGGACTGACGCTCGATCAGATTGACCTGGTCGAGCTGAACGAGGCGTTCGCCTCGCAGGTGCTGGCCTGTCTCCGGGAGCTGCCGATCGACCCGGATCGCCTGAACGTCAACGGCGGCGCCATCGCCCTCGGGCACCCGCTCGGCTGCACCGGCGCAAAGCTGACGACGACGCTGCTCTACGAGATGCGCCGCCGACAGCGCGCGATACGGCATGGTGACGATGTGCGTCGGCGGCGGCATGGGCGCGGCGGGGATCTTCGAGCGCCTCTAGCCGCCGGCGCGCAGCGTCACCGTCGGACGATGAGGCGCCTGCGCCCGAGCGAGCGGCCGAGGGCAGCCCGGCGCAGCCGGGCCCGCGAGTGAGCGCGGGGGGGGGCCCCACGCGCTATGGATGTGCGTCGGGCGGTAGCCGCGGCGAATCTTCGAGCGGCCTCGCAGCAGGCCCAGCGTGCGCATAAGGTGTCCGAGAAGCGGAATGACGACCGCAACAGGGGCGAGCCGAGGCGGGCGTGGCTGATTGAAGATGCCGCGTCGATCTTCACCGGGAGGCTGTCCGACGAGCACCGGCTGATCGGTCAGACGGCTGACGAGTTCATGACCAACGAGGTCATCCGTCCATCGATCGGCTCGAGACCAAGGACTGGGCGCACGCGCGCGAGCTGGTGCGGCGCGCCGGGGAGCTCGGGCTGCTCGGGGCCGACGTGCCGGAGGCGCTCGGCGGCGTCGGACTCGACAAGGTCTCCGCGATCATCGTCGGCGAAGCCGTCGGGCGGAGCGCGTCGTTCGCCACGACATTCGGCGCGCAGACCGGGCTGGCGATCACGCCGCTCCTGTGCTTCGGCACCGAGGCGCAGAAGCAGAAGTACGTGCCGCGGCTGGTGAGCGGCGAGATTCTCGGCGCCTACGCGCTGAGCGAGTCCGGATCGGGATCCGACGCGCTCGGGGCGAAGGCGAAAGCGTCGCGGCAGCCCGATGGCGGCTTCGTGCTCAGCGGCGAGAAGATGTGGATCACCAACGGGGGCTTCGCCGATTTCTTCATCGTGTTTGCGAAGGTCGACGGCGAGCGTTCACGGCCTTCGTCGTCGAGCGCGCGGCCGGGGTCACGAACGGCAAGGAAGAACACAAGATGGGCCTGCACGGATCCTCCACGACGCCGCTGCTGCTCCAGGAGGCGCACGTGGCCGCCGACAGCGTGCTCGGCGAGATCGGCAAGGGGCACAAGGTCGCGTTCAACGTGCTCAACTACGGCCGCTTCAAGCTCGGCGCGATGTGCAGCGGCGGCGCGCGGGCGATCGTCGGCGAGGCGGCGGCCTACGCCTCGCGAGCGGCGCCAGTTCGGGCAGCCGATCGCGCACTTCGGCGCGATTCGCCACAAGCTCGGCCGAGATGGCGATTCGCGAGTACGCGGTCGAGAGCATGCTGTATCGCACCGGCGGATTGATCGATGCCGCGCTCCAGCGGCAGCCACGCGAGCGACGCGGTGCTCGCCGCGCTCGAGGAGTACGCGATCGAAGCCTCCATCCTCAAGGTCGCCAGCAGCGAGATGCTCGATTTCGTCGTCGACGAAAACGTCCAGATTCACGGCGGCAACGGGTTCGTGCGCGACTACCCCGCCGAACGCCACTACCGCGACGCGAGGGTCAACCGCATCTTCGAGGGCACCAACGAGATCAACCGCCTGCTGATTCCCGGCATGCTGATCCGCCGCGCGCTCAAGGGCGGATTGCCGATCATCGCGGCGGCGAAGCGGCTGCAGGACGAAATGCTGTCGCCGGCCCCGGCCGGGACCGCCGTCAGACGAGCCGCTCGGGAGCGAGCGGCTCGCGGTGACGGCGATGAAGAAGGTGGCGCTGATGATCCTCGGGACCGCCATGCAGACCTACGGCGAGCAGCTCACCGATCAGCAGGAAGTGCTGATGGCGGCCGCCGATGTCATCATCGACGTGTACGCGGCGGAGAGCACGCTGCTCCGGGCGGCTGCCGTCCAGGCGACCGGGGACCGTGCCGGTTCGAACGGCGACGAGGACGCTCGCGCCGGGCGCCATCAGCGGCCGCACGCGTGTTCATCAGCGATGCGGCGGGCCGCGTGGAGATCGGGGCCCGCGCGGCGCTGGCGGCCATGGCGGAGGGAGACACGTTGAGGACCCTTCTCGCGGCGCTGCGGCGGCTGCTGAAGGTCACCCCGGTCAACACCGTCGCCCTGCGGCGCCAGGTGTCGGATGCGGTCGTCGCGGGAAAGAAGTACCCCTTCTGATTCGGAGAGATTGCGTGAGAATCGCGGCCCTGTTGTCCCTCCTCCTCCTCGGCGCGTGCACGGCGAAGGCCGTGCCCTACGAGGAGGACATTGCGGCCTGGCGTGCCCAGAAGGACGCGTTCATGCGTGGGGCGGAGCAATCCCCGATTCCTCCGGCCGAGCGCGCGTCGTTCGCGCCGCTGGTCTATTTCGCGATCGACCCGGACTATCGCGTGCCGGCGGCGCTCACGCTGAAGCCGAGCGACGACATTCTCGAGATGCCGACGTCGACAGGCGATCGCCGGGCGATGCGGCGGGTCGGCACGCTCGGGTTCACGCTCAAGGGACAGGCGCTCACGCTGACGGCGTTCGTCGACGCCACGGAGAACGACATGGATCGCCTGTTCGTCCCCTTCGGCGATCTCACCAACGGCACCGAAACCTACACGGGAGGCCGCTACCTGGACCTGGAGCGAACGGCGACCGGCATCTACGACCTCGACTTCAACCGCGCCTTTTTCCCCTTCTGCTACTACAACGCGACCTACGACTGCCCCGTGCCGCCGCGGGAGAACCGCCTGCCGCTGCCGGTGCGCGCCGGGGAGCGGATGGCGGCGCGCGGCCACTGACGCCGTGCTGGGCCGTCGGACCGCTCCCCCCAGGCGGCCATTTTCCGGCCACGCACCCGCCGACCCGTAGCGCCCGGGGTGCCGCGCGGACCTTCCGGACGAGCACCGAACGGCAGATTGTCAACCCGCAAGAAAGCAATCGGCTTGTTTTGTTTGATTTGCATCAGATACTCCTGCTAAGCTCCAGCATTCACTCGAGGCGAGTTGGCCTCCCCTCAGGCGCCGGGACCGCGCGGGGAGGCCGGCCGCGAGTTGTCAGTCAGACAGGAGGAAGGCAATGAAGAGTCGTGTGGCGGCCGTTGTTGCGGCGGTGGTGCTGGCGCTGTGGGCGTCGCCGGCATGGGCCCAGAATCAGACCGGAGAGATTTTCGGCAAGGTGACCGACCAGTCCGGGGCGGTCCTGCCGGGTGTCACCGTGACCGTCGCCGGTCCCGTCCTGCTGCAGCCGCTGACGGCGGTGACCAGCGAGACGGGCACCTTTCAGTTCGCCAGGCTCGCCGTCGGCACGTACGACGTCACGTTCGAGCTCGCCAGCTTCCGCACCATCATCAAGAAGGGCATCGTGGTCACGGTGGGCTTCAGCGCCAACGTCAGCACGCAGCTGTCGCTCTCGAGCATGACAGAGGCGGTGACGGTCACCGGCGAGGCGCCGATCGTGGACACCAAGCAGACGGGCACCAAGCAGACCTTCACGACCGAAATGCTCCAGTCGATCCCCTCGGCGCGCGATCCGTGGGTCATCCTGCAGCAGACGGCCGGCATCGCGATGGACCGCGAGAACATCGGCGGCAACATGTCGGGCCAGCAGTCCAATTTCGTCGTCGCGCGGCGCGAGCCCGGGCAACACCAAGTGGTCGGTGGACGGCATCGACACGACCGACATGGCGGCCACGGGCGCGTCGCCGACCTACTATGATTTCGACGCGTTCCAGGAGATGACGATCAACACCGGCGGCGTGGACGTCTCGCAGCAGACGAGCGGCGTCGGCGTGAACCTGGTCACCAAGAGCGGCACCAACCGGTTCAAGGGCTCGGGCCGCTACTTCCGGACCAACGATCGCTTCGAGTCGAACAACATCACCGACGCGCAGCGCCAGCAGGGCGCGACCTCCGGCAACCCGATCCAGGACGTGAAGGACTTCGGCGTCGAGATGGGCGGCCCGCTCAAGAAGGGGCGCGCGTGGATCTGGGGCAGCTACGGCAAGCAGGACATCAACGTCGGCGTGCTCGGGTTCTACAAGCCGTCCGCCGACTGCCAGGCGTTCAAGTCCTCGTCGGTCGCGCTGGCCTCGCCGATCAAGGACATCAACAACTGCCTCAACTCCGACACGACGCTGCTCGCGAACACGAACATCAAGGCCGAGGTGCAGCTTTTTGCCGGCAACAAGCTGTCGCTCTTCAACAGCATGTCGAAGAAGGAGCGCAACGCGCGCAACGCCAGCGATCTCAGGCCAATCGAGACGACGTCGCGCCAGTCAGCCGTGCCGTCCACCTTCGGGACGAAGGGCTGGATCACGGGGCCGTCGCCCACCTACAAGTTCGGCGACCAGTGGGTCATCTCGGACCGCCTGCTCGTGGACATGCAGTACGCGCACGTCGGCAATAACTTCATCCTGGATTTTCACGAGGACGCGCTGAAGGATGTGCAGCCGACGTTCATCATCTCGAACAGCCTGAACGGCCGGTCGGCCGGCCAGAGCGTCTTCCTGCGGCCGGTGAACAGCTTCAACGTCAACGCCAACTACTTCCTGCCGTCCCGGCTCGGCGCCGATCACGCGCTCAAACTCGGCGGCTACTGGCGTGACGCCTATTCGGAGTCGATCGGCCACACCGGCGGCAACGCGACCGTGCGGTTCCCGACGAGCATCGACAACGACTGCTCGCAGCTCTCGACGGGCTGCCAGGTGGCCGTCACCCGCGACAGCCACACGATCTACGACCTGACCAACGTCTCGCTCTTCGCGCAGGACACGATCACGATGGGCAAGGCGACGATGCAGATCGGCGTGCGGTGGGACCGGAACCACGACCGCGCGCTCGGCGCGTCGATCCCGGCGAGCCCCCTGCTGCCGGACTGGCTGCCGGCGGTCGAATACGGCGGCGTCGATCCGAAGATCATCTTCAACGACATCTCCCCGCGCATCGGGATCACCTACGACCTGCTGGGCGATGGTCACACGATCCTGCGAGGCAACTACGCCCGGTACTACGGGCAGGTCGGCACGGCGGGCGTGTCGGGCTCGGTCAACCCGCTGTCGGGCGTCACGGTCCGCTACCCGTGGGTGGATGCCAACGGCGACAAGTCCGCCCAGACGAGCGAAATCCTCGCCAGCGACAAGCCGCTCGCGACGAGCGGCAACTGGAGCGCCACGAATCCGACGTTCGTCGGCACCCAGAACACCGTCGACCCGAACCTGAAGAACGACACGACCGACGAGGTCATCGTCGGCGCCAGCCACGAGATCGGCCACGGCTTCGCGGTGGACGTCAACTACATCTGGCGCCGCTACGGCAACTTCAGCAGCTCGCGGCGCAACGGCGTGGCCAGCGGCGACTACGTCGAGGCCAGCTTCACGCCAACCAGCGCGCAGTGTCCGGTGGCCGGCGCCCGTTGTGAGACGGTGACCTATTTCTACCCGAGCTTCCAGGCGCCGAACGTCACGACGCTGTCGAACACCCCGGACTTCAGCCGGAGCTTCAACGGGGTCGAAGTCACCGGCCGGAAGCGCATGGCGAACCACTGGATGATGAACACGAGCTTCTCGTACAACAGCATCATCCAGCACTACGACTCGGCGGCCGCCTACGTCGACCCGACCAACATCGCGCAGCGCAACGGCTACCAGTACGACTATGCGACGTCGGGATCCGGCATCGGCAACGTCTACGTGAATGCCAAGTGGCTGTTCAAGATCAGCGGCCTCTACCAGTTGCCGTACGACGTCAACGTCTCGGCGTTCTTCAACGCGCGGCAGGGCTATCCGTTCGAACAGGTGGTCCGCGTGGCCAACCGGCCGAACGGCGGCGGCACGGCGGACGTGCTCCTGGACCCGGTGGGCGACAACCGCCTGCCGAACTTCCACAATCTCGACCTGCACTTCGAGCGGCCGATCGGGGCGGGCCACGTCCACTTCACGCCGTCGCTCGACGTCTTCAACGTGATGAACGCGAACACCGTCCAGGCGTTTCGCGGCATCCAGAACGCGTCGAACGCGAACAACATCCAGGCCATCGTCGCGCCGCGCGTCCTGCGCTTCGGCGTCCGCGTGAACTGGTAGGGCTCAAGGCTCAGGGCTCAAGGCTCGGGGCTCAAGGGCTGGGTTCGATTCGGCCGGGCGGGCTTCCCCTCGAGGCCCGCCCGTATTCTTGTACGCACTTCGCACTCGCGACCCTGTACCCTGAGCCCTGAGCCTGACCCTGAGCCCTGAGCCCTATGTCCCACGCCATCGTCTTCGACTTCGATGGAGTCCTCGCGGATTCCGAACCGCTCCACCTGCGCGCCTACCAGGAGGTCCTCTCACCCCTCGGGATCACGCTCACGCGCGAGGAGTACCACGCGCGCCTGCTCGGGTACGATGACGTGGGCGTGCTCACGAGGGTGGGCGAGGCGGCAGGGCTGGCGTTCGATGCGCGGCAGATTTCGGCGCTGATCGCCGACAAAGCGCGGGTCTTCGACGCACTGGTCGCGAGCGTGGACGTTCTGTACCCGGGGGCGGCAGAGTGCGTCGCGCGGATGGCCGCCGCCTACCCGCTGGCAGTGGCCTCGGGCGCGCTGAAGGGAGAAATCCTCGCGGTCCTGCGCCACGCCGATCTCGAAGGCCACTTCCGGTTCATCGTCTCGGCGGAAGACACCCCCCGGAGCAAGCCGGCTCCGGATCCCTATCTTCGGGCCGCGGCACTTCTCGGGCTGCCGCCTGCCTCCTGCCTGGCCATCGAGGATTCGCGCTGGGGCATCGAGTCGGCCATCACCGCCGGCCTGCACTGCGTCGGCATCACCCACACGTACCCGGCCGCCGACCTGCCCGGGGCCGCCGGGGTCATCCATGCCCTTTCGGAATTCACGGTCGAGTACGCGGCGAAGGTGCTGGCCCTGGACCGCTGACCCGCTGGAGTGCAGCCGGGACCTTCGTCACATGAGCTGTTGAAAGACGCAACATTGTCGATTTGTTTGCCCTACGACCGATTTCCCTGCTAAGCTCCGTCACTCACAAATGACGTTCATCCCAAGGGCGGTGGGACGCCGCTGGAATGGACGAGGCAAGCTGGTATCAAGGTATTCGACAGGGAGGGAAGAATGAAGACTCGTGCGGCCGCATTCGTTGCGGCGCTGGCGATAGCCATATGTGCTTCGCCGGCGTGGGCTCAAAGTCAGACCGGAGAAATCTTCGGCAAGGTCACCGATCAGTCCGGCGCGGTCCTGCCGGGCGTGACCGTCACCCTTACCAGCCCCGTCCTGTTGCAGCCGCTCACAGCAGTGACCGGCGATACGGGCGCGTTCCAGTTCCCGAGACTTGCGGTCGGCGTCTACGACGTCAAGTTCGAGCTGGCCAGCTTCGGCACGGTCATCAAGAAGGGTATCGAGGTCACGGTCGGCTTCAACGCCAACATGAGTACGCAGCTCAAGCTGTCGAACCTGACCGAGGCGGTGACGGTTACGGGCGAGTCGCCCATCGTCGACACGAAGCAGACCGGCACGAAGCAGACGTTCACGACCGAGATGCTCCAGTCGATTCCCTCTGCGCGCGACCCCTGGGTCATCCTCCAGCAGACGGCCGGCATCGCGATGGACCGCGAGAACATCGGCGGCAACATGTCGGGCCAGCAGTCGAACTTCGTGTCGCGCGGCGCGAGCCCCGGCAACACCAAGTGGTCGGTTGACGGCATCGACACGACCGACATGGCGGCCACGGGCGCCTCGCCGACCTACTACGACTTCGACGCGTTCCAGGAGATGACGATCAACACCGGCGGCGTGGACGTCTCGCAGCAGACGAGCGGCGTCGGCGTGAATCTCGTCACCAAGAGCGGCACGAACCGCTTCAAGGGCTCCGGGCGCTACTTCGGACACGAACGACCGCTTCGAGTCGAACAACATCACGGACGCGATGCGCACGCAGGGCGCGACGTCCGGCAACCCGATCCAGGACGTGAAGGACTACGGCGTCGAGGCGGGCGGCCCGATCAAGAAGGGACGGGCGTGGATCTGGGGCAGCTACGGCAAGTCGGACATCAACGTCGGCGTGCTGAACTTCTACAAGCCGACCGCCGACTGCCAGGCGTTCAAGTCCTCGGCGGTCGCGCTGGCCTCCCCGATCAAGGACGTGAACAACTGCCTGAACGCCGACACCACGCTGCTCGAGACCACGAACCTCAAGGCTGAGATTCAGCTCTTCGCCGGCAACAAGCTGTCGCTCTTCAACAGCCGTTCGAAGAAGGACCGCAACGCGCGCGGCGCCGACGACCTCCACCCCATCGAGACGACGTCGCGGCAGTCCGCTGTGCCGAGCACCTTCGGCACGAGCAACTGGATCACGGGGCCCTCGCCGACGTACAAGTTCGGCGACCAGTGGGTCATTTCCGATCGCCTGCTCCTTGACATGCAGTACGCTCACGTCGGCAACAACTTCATCCTCGACTTCCACGAGGATGCGCTGAAGGACGTGCAGCCGGCGCTGATCGTCGGAACCGGGCTGAACCTCCGATCGGCATCGCAGAACGTGTACCTGCGTCCGGTGAACAGCGTCAACGTCAACGGCAACTACTTCATACCTGGCGTGCTCGGCAGTGACCACGCGCTGAAGTTCGGCGCGTACTGGCGCGACGCCTACTCCGAGTCGATCGGCCATACGGGCGGGTTCGCGACGGCGCGGTTCCCGAACCAGGCGGCCTACGACGGCGACACGTGCGTCAACCTCTCGGCCGGCTGCGCCGCGGCACTCACGCGCGACAGCCACAGCATCTACCGCCTGACGAACGTCGCCTTCTTCCTCCAGGACACGGTCACCCGGAAGAACCTGACGCTGTCGCTCGGGCTGCGGTACGACCGCAACCACGACCAGGCGCTCGCGGCCACCATCCCGGCCAGCGGCATCCTGCCGGCTCTGCTCCCCGCCGTCTCCTTCGACGGCGTGGATCCCGGGGATGATTTTCAACGACATCTCGCCGCGCCTTGGCCTCACCTACGACATCAGGGGTGACGGCCACACGATCGCCCGCGCGAACTACGCCCGCTACTACGGACAGGTCGGCACCGGCGGCGTCGCCGGGCAGGTCAACCCGCTCTCGGGCGTCACGGTCCGCTATCCGTGGCAGGACCTCAACGGCGACCGGTTCGTGCAGGCCAACGAGATTTTCCCGACCAACGGCAATTTCGCCAACTACCAGTCGCTCAGTGGCAACTGGAATCCGTCGAACCCGTCGTCGCCCACGACCGCGAACACGATCGATCCGAACCTCAAGAACGATACGACCGACGAGTTCATCGTCGGCGGCAGCCACGAGATCGGGAACAGCTTCGCGATCGACCTGAACTACATCTGGCGCCGGTACGACAACTTCAGCTCGTCGTTCACCAACGGCATCAGCAGCGCCGACTACATCGCCTCGCAGTACACGCCGACATGCTCGGTCGCCGGCGCGCGCTGCGACGCCGTCACCGCCTATTACCCCGCGTTCCAGCCCGGCGGCGTCTCAACGCTGAAGAACACGCCGAACTTCAACCGCTCGTTCAACGGGTTCGAGGTTAACGGACGCAAGCGGATGTCGAACCACTGGATGATGAACACGAGCTTCTCGTACAACAGCATCATCCAGCACTACGGCGAGGGCTCGTACGTCAACCCGAACAACATCGACAAGCGCAACGGGTACCAGTACGACTACGCCACGTCGGGCTCCGGCATCGGCAACGTGTACGTCAACGCCAAGTGGCTGTTCAAGTTGAGCGGCATGTACCAGCTGCCGTACGACTTCAACGTGTCGGCGTTCTACAACTCGCGGCAGGGCTACCCGTTCGAGGCCGCCGTGCAGGTCCTGACGTCGCTCCCGAACGGCGGCGGCACGCCGACGATCCTGCTCGACCCGATCGGCAAGAACCGCCTCCCGAACTTCCAGAACCTCGACCTGCATTTCGAGCGGCCGATCACGCTCTGGAAGTCGCACTTCGTGCCGTCGCTCGACATCTTCAACGTGACGAACAGCAACACGATCCAGGCGATGCGCGGAAACCAGAACGCATCGAACGCGAACAACATCCAGGCCATCGTGGCGCCGCGCGTCCTGCGCTTCGGCGTCCGCGTGAACTGGTAGAACAGGGCTCAGGGCTCAAGGCTCAAGGCTCAGGGCTCAGGGCTCAAGGCTGATTCCGGCGGGCGGGCTTCCTTCGGGGGGCCCGCCCTTTTCTTGGCAGGCGAGCTGTCGGACGATGGCACGCACCCTCGGCAGCGGGCCGCGAAAAAGTCGCCCAGGCGCTGCTCGCGTTCTTCGCGACCGAACCAACCACTCGCGACTGGTTCCAACGCGACGGCGCCGGATCGTCTGCCGCGCCCCGGGCCGCCGCGGCCGTTTTCCTGCCGGCGGTTCCGGCGTACAATCCGGACGTGCCGTACTCCCTCCACTTGAGCGCCAGGACCGCGCAGGTCGCTGCCGAACTCGAGCGCGCGATGAACACGCCGGGTGACGACCTCGCCCCTGCCGCGTTCACGATCGCGCGGGTGGAGTATCCCGCGCTCGACGCCGTGCCGTACTTGAACCGGCTCGACCGGATGGGCGAGCAGGCGGCCATGCGCTTGCGCGTCGCGGGAGATTTGAGGCAGGACGAATCAGTTCTCGTCTTCAACGAGTTCCTCTACGACGAGCTCGGATTCACGGGAAATCGCGAACGCTACGACGATCCGCGCAACAGCTTCCTCAACGAAGTGCTCGATCGACGCACCGGGATTCCGATCACGCTCGCGGTGATCTACCTCGAGGTCGCGCGACGCGCCGGACTGCGGATCGACGGCGTCAACTTCCCCGGCCATTTCCTGCTGCGGGCGCAGGACGTCACGGCCGCCGACGACACGGGCGATGCGCACATCATCGATCCCTTTCATGGCGGGGCGCGGCTGTCGGAATTCGACTGCCGGCAGCTGCTGCGCCAGCACGTCGGCGAGGAGGCCGCGTTCGACCGCAGACTCCTCTCCCCCGCCACGCGCCACGACATCGTCGTCCGGATGCTGGTCAACCTGAAGCGGCTCTACGTCCGGATGCGGTCCTTCCCGCAGGCCCGGTTCATATCGAGCCTGCTGCTCACGGTGGACCCGTCGGCGATTTCAGAACTGCGCGATCGCGGGTTGCTGGCGTACCACCTCCAGGATTTCGCAGCCGCGCTCCGCGATCTCGAGGAATACCTCCGGCTGATCCCGAAGTCCGCCACTCCGGGCGAACCCGACCTGATGGCGAGCGGTGACGCGGACGAGGAGGCAGACGAGGCGGACGACTCGACGCAGATCTGGGAGCACGTGAAGGCCCTCAGAAAGCGCGTCGCGAGTTTCAACTAGCCGAGGCTCAGGGCCTCGTGTCCTTGAGTTCGCTCCAGCCGACGAGGGTGGCGAGGCGGGCGAGGAGCCCGGGCCTGGTTTGCGCGAGGCTGGCCTGTTCGAGGATGTCCAGGCATTCCAGAGATCGTCTGCGCGGTCCCGATACCGAGCTTTCGCGCGCGCTCGATGGTCTGTTCCTCCGAGGCCGGCACGATCAGAATCGGCCTGGCGCGTGACTCGGAAATCACGTCGAAGCAGTTCTGCGCGCTGTCGTCGACGTGGTAGTCGAGACGCAGCGCGCGGGCCGCGGCGCCGCGCGAACCACCGAGCACGAGGACGCTCGGCAGGTCGAACCCCTGGGTCACCAGCCAGCGCTGGGTCTGCCGCTGCACGGTGTCTCCGTCGGTGTCCGGCCGCTGGGTGATGAAGAACACTTCCCAGCGCTCCGTCAGCATCAGGGCGTGCAGACGGGCGGCCGCGCCCTCTTCGGTGGGTTTCAGCGTTGCCCAGAAGTTCTTCGTGGACCGAATCGCGCGCCAGATGTCGTCGCGGCGCCGCCGCGCCTGGCGAGGGGATTCGACCGTTTCCTCCTGCGCCTCTTCCTCCGCCTCCGGCTGCCCGGCGGTGACGGCGGGCCCCGGCCCGAAGAGGCGTTCCCCGGTTTCGCGGAATGCGAGCGCGAAATCGGCGAACACGCCGTCCACGTCGAATCCGATGCGCAGGGGCATGGCCGACGGCTACCTCGCGCGCCCGGGGCGTTCCAGGGGCGACGGCGTGGGGACCACAACCCGTTTGACGAACCTGCCCGTGGCGTCGGGCTGGGTCTCGATGAGGACCAGGGCGCCGGCCTCGTAGGTCAGCCTGCGGTCGGGTTTGCCGTCGTAGTCTTCGTCGAATGCGGCCGTCTTCACCATGCCGCCTTCGTACGTCTCCCACTGGTCGGGCAGGCCATCCGCATTCGTGTCGTCTTCGGCGCGGACGAGGCCGGAGGCGTCGTAGTGCTCCCAGCGGTCGATCCGGTCGATATCCGACGCCGACGACGCCTCAATCCGCTGGATTTGACCGTCCGGGCCCGAGAACGCCCACGCATCCGGCTTTCCGTCGTCCTTGCGGGAAAAGCCGACCTTTTCCAGGCGGCCGGACTTGTCGTAGTACTCCCAACGGTCGAGCCGGCCGTCTTCGTTGCGGTCCATGCGCGTGGCGAGCGGACGGGCGCCGTCCATGTCGGTCCACGTGTCGATGGTCCCGTTACCGTCCTGATCCGAGGTCAGCTCACGCAGCCGGCCCGTAGTCCTGTCGTAGGTGGGGATCGTGGTCTTCCTGAGCTGCTCCTTCCGGGGATCCGAGCAGGCGGGCAGCATCAGGCACACGACGGCCAATGCGAGCAACGCGTCCTTCATGGGATCAACCCGATCTTATGGCCGGCCCCCGGGGCCGGTCAATAAGGGCCGCTGTCCAAACGGCCTAGGCCAGGTCGTGCCGCATCGCGTACACCGCCAGCTGGAGCCGGCTTCGAATCCCCAGTTTCTGGTAGATCGCGGTCAGCTGGTTCTTGATGGTCTGCTCCGACAGTTCTAATTCCTCGGCAATCTGCCGGTTGCTCAGACCACGGGCGAGGGCCCGAACCAGGTGTCGTTCGCGGGAGGTGAGCTGACGCGCGACGGGGACCGTCACACCGGCAGCTGGGGCTGGACAGGCGTGTGAGCTGGGTACAAGAGCCCTCCTTCCATACCCTACTCAACGCTGGCCAGCGCCAAACCGAACAGCCGGCTGCGTCAGGATTCAGCCGGGAGCGCCTCGAAGCTCGTTTCGGCTGCCCCCCCGACCTCGCCCGCCCGGCCCAGGGCCATCCGGAACAGCAGGGGACCGGAGAGCTGGTGCAGCGCAATCAGGGCGACGACGAGCGTGTGCAGCGGCACGCCCCAGCCCGGAAACTCGCGCGCCACGATGCCGGCCAGGCCCAGCGTGACGCCCGCCTGCGACACGAATCCCATCCAGACGAGCCGGTCGACTGGCGGCTCCACGCCGCACAGGCGCGCCCCCAGGCCGGTGCCAGCCCGCAGCAGCGCCATCCTGGCGGCCGACAGCACGAGGGCCAGGACGCCGATTCTGGCCACGGCGGCCAGATCAAGGGACGCCCCCGCCGCGACGAAAAAGACGACCAGCACCGGGAGCGAACTTCGCTCCACGCTGTCGGCGAGTTGCTCGCCCCGCAGGCCCGCGATGTTCTCGACCACCATGCCGGCGGCAAGCCCCGACAGGATTGGCTCGAACTGGAGGTACTCGCCGACGATGCTCATCGCGGCGAATACCGCCAGCAGCACGAGGAGCAGCTCGCGACCCACGTATCGCATGTAGAGGGCCAGGAGGGCGCCCGTGGCCGCCCCGAACGCCAGCGATCCCACGAGCGTCCACGACAGGCGGACGAGCAGGGCGACTTCCTGATTGAGGTTGGCGCCGAACACGGCTCGTACGAACTGCATCAACACCGTGAAGAGCACCAGCAACGCAATGTCGGCCAGCACGACGACCGTCAGCACGAGTTCGGACAGCCGGCCGCTGGCGCGGCTCTCGGCGATGATCGCCATCGCGACCGAGGGTGACGAGCAGCTCAGTACCGCGGCCAGCAGGAGCGTGATGGCGAGTCGCGCGAAGCCGGTCGCTTCGGGTGCGATCGGCAGCCACGGCCAGAGCGCCCAGACCACGATGAAGAGGCCGACGTTGGTGACCAGGATATTGGTCCCGCCGACCAGCACCATCGACCGGAGGCGCGGCCGCAGACGCCGGAAGTTCAGCTCCAGCCCCGCCATGAAGGCGATGACCACGACCGCCATGCCGTTGAAGAGCAGCAGCTCGCGCGCCATCGGAGGCGTGATCAGATTGGCGACGGAGGGGCCGCACAGCATCCCGAAGATGAGATAGCCGGTAACTTTCGGCAGATGGAGACGGGCGAACAGTCCGCCGGCCAGGACGGCCGCGCACAGGGTGATCCCGAGCGCCATCAGCAGCACGCGGTCGTGCGGCCCGGCTCCTGACCGCCCGATGAGCCACGTAGTGACGAGAATGACGGCGAGCGCCAGGATCCGGTGCATCGGAGTTCGGGTGGGGCGATTCTACCGCCGTTCCGGTTCCTGGCCTCGCCGCAGTCTCGTGACCTACCTGCCGATCCCCGCGATCTCGTCGTAGAGATAGGCGGATGCGATCACGCCGCCGTGGAAGTTCCCGAGATCGAGCTTCTCGTTCGGGGCGTGGGCATTCTCGTCCGGCAGGCCGACGCCGAACAGCACCGACGGCAGGCCGAGGATCTCCGTGAAGGTGGCGACGACGGGAATCGACCCGCCTTCACGGGTAAACACGGGTTCCTTCCCGAAGCCCTTCTCGATCGCGCGGCCCGCGGCCTGGACGTACGGGTTGTTGAACTCCGTCATCCACGCCTTGCCGCCATGCATCCGCGTCACTTTGACCTCGACGCTCTTCGGCGCGATCTTCTTCACGTACGCCTCGAACAGCTCCGCGATCCGGTCGGGATCCTGGTTGGGGACCAGGCGCATGCTGACCTTCGCCATGGCGACCGCCGGGATCACCGTCTTGGCCCCTTCGCCCGTGAAGCCGCCGAGCAGCCCGTTGACTTCGAAGGTCGGACGGGCCCACGTGCGCTCGAGCGTGCTGTAGCCGGTCTCGCCGAACAGCTTCGGCGCGCCGAGCTCCTTCGCGTAGCGCTTGTCGTTGAACGGCAGCCGCTTCCACTGGTCGCGCTCTTCCTGCGTCAACTCGCGCACATCGTCGTAGAAGCCGGGAATCCTGACGCGGCCGCTCCGGTCCTTCATCTGCGACAGGAGATTGGCGAGCGCCATGTTCGGATTGACGACCGCGCCGCCGAACAATCCGGAGTGGAGGTCGCTCTTGCTGCCGCGAAGGTCGATCTGGAAGTAGACGAGGCCGCGCAGCCCGTAGCAGATCGACGGGACGCCGCGGGCGAACATGCCGGAATCCGAGATGACGACGACGTCGGCCTTGAGCTGCTCCTGGTTGGCCTTGATGAAGTTGTCGAGGTTCGCGGAACCGACTTCCTCCTCACCCTCGAGGATGATCTTCATGTTCACCGGCAGGCGGCCGTTCTGCTTCATGTGCGCCTCGATGGCCTTGAAGTGCATGAAGACCTGTCCCTTGTCGTCGGCCGCGCCGCGCGCGTAGATCTCGCCGTCGCGGATCGTCGCCTCGAAGGGCGGCGACTCCCAGAGTTCGAGCGGATCGACCGGCTGCACGTCGTAGTGGCCGTAGAAGAGGATCGTCGGCGCGCCCTCGGCGCCGAGCCAGTCGCCGTACACGACGGGGTTGCCCGGGGTGTCGATCAGCCTGACGTTCTGGAGCCCGATGCGCCGCATCTCGTCGGCGCACCATTCGGCGCATCGCCGGGTGTCGGCGGCGTGCTCGGGCAGCGCGCTGATGCTGGGAATCGCGAGGAAGGCCTTGAGCTCGTCCAGGTATTGATCACGATGCGTGTTGATGAAGTCGATGACGTTGTTCATATGAGAACCTCGTTGAATGGCTGATGATCGTCGATTCAGTTCCGCCTGGGAATTTCCACCGGCAATTCGGAGCGCTCGGCCCATTCCTGCCAGGACCCCAGGTACATGCGCACGCGCGGGTACCCGAGCAGCCGCAGCGCGACGTACGAGTGCGCTGCCCGGTAGCCGCCCTGGCAGTAGGCGATCACTTCCTTGTCGGGGGTGACGCCGGCGTCCTCGTACATCTGCTTCAGTTCGGCGGCCGGCTTGAAGTCGCCCGCGGCCGTGAGGTTGCGGGTCCACTCGATGTGCACCGCGCCCGGCACGGCGCCGGCGCGGCTCGCGCGGATGACCGTGCCGAAGTACTCCTCGGACGTTCGGGTGTCGAGGAGCACGGCGTCGCTGTTGTCGAGTGCCGCGCGCACCTCCTTCCACGTCGCGAGTGTCTGGTCCTCGCGCCGGCCGGTCCAGCCCGTCTTCTGCGCCGAAACCGCATCGCGGGTGACCTCATGGCGCCCGGCGACCCACGCGTTGAACCCGCCGTCGAGCATCCGCACCGACGGATGGCCGAAGTATTCGAGGAACCAGAACGCACGCGCCGCGCGCATGCCGGACTGATCGTCGTACACGACCACCGGCGTGGACGTGCTGATGCCGTGCGCCGCCAGTACGTGCTCGATCATCCAGGTAAAGGCAACGAGCGGCGCCGGGTCCGTGTCGATCAGGCTCACGGCCCAGAGGTCGAGGTGGATCGCGGTCGGAATGTGACCGGCCGCATAGGCATCCGGCGGGCGCAGGTCGATGACGAGCGGCTGGGGGGTCCCTGGCGAGCGGAGCACGTCGGCCAGGTCGTCCGGCGTCACCAGGAGCTGCGGGTTGGCATAACCCTTCATCGTCCGGGAATCGTACCTGCGTCCGGGGTGGCAAGGGGTGCGAATCGACGTCGTCGCGTCCGTGGCGATGGAAGTTCGTCCCGCGGAGCACCACCGGTGCCTGGACCCGGATGGGTTTTGTTGACGCCGTGAACTTTGTAGGGCAAATTATAAGGACATGGATCTGGATCGCGCGCTCGGCGACATCGCGCACATCCATCGACAGATCGCCAAAGGTGAGGTGTACCGCGGCTACCGATCGCTTCCGGTGGCAGCGTCCGGGTTGCTGGGGCTCCTCGCGGCGTGGATGCAGCCACACGCACTCGGCGCCGACGACCCGCTCGCGTTCGTCAGTTACTGGATCGCGAGCGCGATCTGCGCGGGCCTGATCGGCGGGAGCGAGATCGTCTACAACTACGTGGTCCATGACGAGGCCGCCGCCCGGCGGCAAACGCGACACGTCGTCGGGCAGTTCCTGCCGGCGGTTGCTGCCGGCGGCGCCATCACGCTGTGCATTGCGCGCTTCGGAGATGCGCAGATCGCGCTGCTTCCGGGGCTCTGGGCGATCTGCTTCGGGCTCGGTACATTTGCGTCACGCCCGTACCTTCCGAGGGCGAGCGGCTGGGTGGCACTGTTCTATTGCGCAGCGGGAACGGGACTGCTGTGGACGGCGCACGGCGGCTGGCCGCCGGGCAACTGGCGGGTTGGTGGCACGTTCGGCGCCGGCCAGTTGCTTGCCGCGCTGGTACTGTATTGGAACCTGGAGCGTCCGGAACGAGGCGCTGAAGGGTAGCCGGACCATGACGAAAAAACAAGACGACGGCGGGCGGTTCGCATACGAGGGACTCGATCGCATCCTGCACGAGAAGGCGCGGCTGGGGATCATGACGTCCCTGGTGACGCAGCCCGAGGGGCTGCTGTTCTCCGAGCTGAAGCGGCTGTGTGCGCTGACCGACGGCAATCTGAGCCGTCACCTCGACGTGCTGCGCGAAGCGGGACTCGTCGAGGTGTGGAAAGGTTTCGAGAACCGGCGGCCGCAGACGCTGTGCCGGCTGAGCGTCGAAGGTCGCAAGCGGTTCCTCGCGTACCTCGAAGAGCTCGAGCAGGTCCTTCGCGATGCCATGCCGAAGGCGTCGCGCCGGGCAGAGCGCCTGCCCGATCTGCCCAAGGGCTGGCAACCCGCCTGAACCCGACCGGCGTCAGGGCCGCGCTTCCTCCTCCAGTTTCGCGAGGTGAGCCCGGACGGTATCTTCCGCAGCCGGGACCAGCGATGCCGGCAGGCGTCCGTACACCCGCGCGACGATGTCCTGCGCCGTGCGTGCGCCTGTCTGCAGTGCCTCGACAATCTGCGCCTCGCGCTCTGCCCGGTGGCGCAGGTACGCTTCGATCAGCGCCTGCGGATCGTCCACGATCGGGCCGTGGCCAGGCAGCAGCCGCAGGGGATGCAGGTCGCGCACGGCGCGCAGCGACGCCAGATACTGCCCCATGTGTCCACCCTTGCTCTCGGGAATCACGATGCTGCCGTCGGCGCGCAGCAGGTCGCCGCAGTACAGATCACCGGATCGCTCGTCGAAAAAGCACACATGATCGGGCGCGTGGCCGGGCGTCGGCACCGGACGAAGCGACGTGTCGCCGGCGGGCACAGGGTCGCCCCCGAGGTCCACAGCGCGGAGCACGCGCAGCGATGGCCAGCGGCGCGCGAGTGCCGGGACACCGCCGACGTGATCGACGTGGCCGTGGGTGATCAGCACCGTCGCCAGGGGCGCGCCATCGAGCCGATCCGCGATGTCCTGCAGGTGCCCGGCGTCGCCGACGCCGGCGTCGATGAGCGCAGGGACTCGTCCGGGCAGCAGATACGTGTTGTTGCCCGTCGGCCCGGTCCACGACGATGCGTTCCTCGCGCGCAGCAGGATCATCAGAAGGAAAGCGGGCGACGCATTGCCTATAATCGTCTCATGGTATTGATTTTCGGCAAGGACACCTGACCCTACACGCTGGCGGCCCGTGAGGATTTCGCCACGCGCAACGTCCCCTTCGAATATGTGAACGTCAAGAAGCAGGCGGCCGGGCTCGACCGCATGCTGACGTTCTCCAAGGGGCGGCGGGAGGTGCCCGTCATCGTCGACGGCGGCGAGGTGAGGATCGGCTTCGGCGGCAGTTGAGGGGTGTGAGCCGTCGCCGGTCGGCGACACGACAGCCCCATGTCAGCGATCAAGCGCCAGGCCCGACGCTACCGGGAGAGGAGCGTCCGCACCTGATCGGGAATCGGGACGGTCTTCTGCGCCGCATAGTCGAACGTCACCATGACGCTCTTCGCGGTCGCGATCGTGCCGCCGCGCGCATCCACGATTTCGTATTCGTAGTTGAAGCTGGATCGGCCGAGCGAGGCGACCCGCATCCGGATCTCGAGGACGTCGCCGAATCTCGCCTGCGCGCGGTAGTCGATCTCGACGCGCGCGAGGATCACGCCGGGCACCTCAGGAACCACTTCGCTGGTGCCGAAGCCCCATGCCGAGCGCCAGTGCGCAAAGCGCGTTTCTTCAAGGTACGTGAGGTAAACCGCGTTGTTGACGTGGCCGAGCGGATCGCAGTCGCGAAACCGCACGGGAATCCGGTGCGTGAATGAGGCGCTCATATGATCGAGCTGAGTATAATCGCGTCGTGCTGACATCCTCCACTCAGCCGGAGCCGTTCACCGATGACGAACGGGCCCGCCTCGCGCCGTACTTCACGAATCTCGACACCCACGTCTTCGCGCTCACCAATCTTCCCGAAACCGTGAAGGCCGCGCTCTTCGCCCGCTATTCGCGTTCGGCGAAATCGCTGCGGCGCCTGTTCCTCGACGAATTCGCCGACAAGGTGGCCGGCGAGGCCGGCTCCGCGGGGCAGACGGGCGTCGCGCGCGCGGAGAGGCTGTTCGACAAGGTGTTCAACGAGTACGGTGACGACTCGGTCGCGCAGCTCGGCGGCGCGCACATCGCGTGCGAGTACGTGTCGAACATCCTGACGAAGGTGCTCGAGTGGGGGCGCCTCATGGCGTACCTCGAACAATCGACGAGATACGTGCCGTACACCGACAGGCTCCACGGCCGCTGGCGCTATCACATCCCGGCCGAGCTCGAGGCAGGCGCGCTGCGCGACACGTACGTCGCGACCATGGACGCCGCGTTCGAGCGATATGCCAGGTGGATTCCCGCCATGCAGGAGCACTTCGGCCTGCGGTACCCGAAGAACGCGGCGGATTCGGACGCCGTCCACCGTGCGGCCATCCGCGCCAAGGCGCTCGACACGCTGCGCGGCATGCTGCCGGCCGCCACGCAGTCGAACGTCGGCATCTACGGCACCGGGCAGGCGTTCGAGGCGCTCCTCCTGCGCATGCGCGCGAGCCCGCTCGAGGAAGTGCGAACCTGCGGCGACCGGATGCTCCTCGAACTGCGCAAGATCATCCCCGCGTTCCTGATTCGCGTCGATCAGCCCGACCGCGGCGGACGCTGGAGCGAGTACCTCGCCGGCACGCGGAGCGCCATGGACGACATCGCCGGCCGGCTGGCCGCCATCGAACCGGACCCGCAGGACGAGGTCACGCTGGCCGGCTTCGATCCGGAGGGGGAAATCAAGGTTGTGGCCGCGGCGCTCTACGCGGTCACGGCGCTGCCGGACACGCAGTTGATGACGATCGCGCGACGCATGCCGGCGGCGGATCGCGCCGCGGTCCTGCGCGCCTACGTCGGCGAACGCTCGAACCGCCGCCACCGCCCCGGCCGGGCCTTCGAGCGGACCACGTACCGATTCGACGTGCTGACCGACTATGGCGCCTTTCGCGACCTGCAGCGCCACCGGCTCCTGACCCTGGAGTGGCAGCCACTGACGACGCGCCACGGGCATACGGAGCCGGACGCCATCCGGGAGGCCGGAGCGGGGGACGACTGGGATCGCGTGATGGACGCGTCCGCCGAGCTGCACGAGGCCATGCGGTCGGCGGGCCTGACCCACGTCGCACCGTACGCCGTCGCGATGGCGTACCGGGTCCGTTTCTACATGGACATGAATGCGCGCGAGGCCATGCACCTGATCGAGCTCCGCACGGCGCCGCAGGGGCACCCGGCGTATCGCCGGGTCTGCCAGCAGATGCACACGCTCATCGCCGACCGTGCCGGCCATCACGCCATCGCCGACGCGATGCGATTCGCGAATCACTCGACGGTCGAGCTCGAGCGGCTCAATGCGGAACGCGCGCTGGCGCAGAAGCGCAGCGTCGGCTGATCGCGCGGCGTTCCGCGCCGCAACCCGCGGGACTACTCGACCGGGACGGGCCTGGAATGCCAGTACCGGCTGAACTCGTCGAGGAACGTCAGGGACTGGAACGACTTCATCCGGTCGAAGAAGAGCACACCGTCCAGGTGATCGGTCTCGTGCTGGATCACCCTGGCCGTGAACCCTGACACGTCGATCGCGATTTTCTTGCCTGTACGATCGAAGGCCCGGACGTTGATTCGTGTGTGGCGCGGCACGCGACCACGGATGTCCGGGATGCTGAGACAGCCTTCCCAGTCTTCCGCGGTTTCCTTCCCCGCCGGCGTGATTTCAGGATTGATGAGCGCGATCAGCGGCACGTTCGCTTCGTCGTCGTCCTCATCCCGCTCCTCTCCCTCGGGAGGCGGCGGGAAGCCGGCGACAAACAGACGGACCCCCTCGTGCACCTGTGGCGCGGCGAGACCCACGCCCTGGTATTCCTTCATCGTCTCGAACATGTCGTCGACGAGCTGCTGAATTCTGGGCGTCCGGATCTCGGACGGATGCAGCGGCCGCGCCTTGGCGCGCAGCACGGGATGTCCCATCCGCGCGATCTTCAGAATCGACATAGTCGAATTATATGCGCGACAATCGCAGGTATCGATGATGACGGAGGCTTCCTACCGGTTCTGCCCCTCCTGCGGCGGGGCGCTGGAGTCGCGGCAGCTCAAGGACGGCGACCCGGCACGCCTGGTGTGTTCGAGCTGCGGGTTCGTCTTCTATCTCGACCCGAAGGTCGCGGTCGGCACGATCATCAGAGCGGCCGATTCGCGCCTCGTGCTGGTGCGCCGCGCGATCGATCCGGGCTACGGGCTCTGGGTCTTCCCCGGCGGCTACGTCGATCGCGGCGAGGAAATCACGACGGCGGCCATCCGCGAGGCGCGCGAAGAAGCGGGACTCGAGGTCCGTCTCGACGGGTTGGTCGATATCTACTCCTACCCGGGCCGGCCGCTGATCATCATCGTCTACGCCGCGACCGCGGTGGGCGGACTGCTCTGCACCGACGAGGAATGCCTGGAGGCCCGCCTGTTCGCCGCCGACGAGATTCCGTGGGGCGAGCTGGCATTCCCAAGCACGCGGGACGCCCTCCGGCACTATCTCGCGGGCCGGCTCTTTCAGTTCTGAACCGACCCCGCCAGATCCGGGATCGGCTCTCGGAACTCATCGGCAAATCCCCGGAGAAATCGGCGGAACCCGGTTGGTATACTTCTGGCTCCCGCGCCTGTCGGACTAGTGACGAGGGTCCGATACGTACTGTCGAGACAAGCGATGAAAAACCGAAACCTGCTGATCGCGCTGACGATTGCGGCCGCCTCGGCCGCCGGCTGCATAGGCTTCGAGCGACAGAGCACGCTCACCGGCCCGTCCGCTTCCGGCATCGGCGCCCTGATGGGCAGCTGGAGCTCCTCGAACCTCATTCCCTCGGCCAATTCGTGCACCGACTTCAAGTGGAACGTCACCGAACAGACGGCCGCGACCGCCAAGGGCTCGTTCAGCGCCTCGTGTGCCGGCGATCTGAAGGTCACGGGCATTGCCCAGGGCTCACTGACCGGTTCCGGCACGATCGCGTGGAGCGCACAGGGGACCGCCACGGCCGCCGGCCTGACGAGCTGCGGCATTGCGCTCACCGGCACCGCGGAGTTGACGACCGACGCCATCCGAGTACCCTATTCGGGCGACACCTGCCTCGGCAAGGTCTCCGGCGTCGAGACGCTCAAGCGATAGCGCGTCCGGCCGCGGCCCTGATGGCGGACAGCCTGACCGCTGACCGACGGCCGGGCGATCGCATGACAGTCGGCGCGCGCGTGCGATAACCTCAATGAAACGACCCGATACCGACGACCTCCAGGCCGCCAACCGCGTGGCGCAACCGCAGGCCGGTCCCCACGACAGTCACGAGGGAGACTGGTCCGCCGATGCCCCGATTACGCTGGTCGGCAGGGCGCACGCGATGCTCGAGGTCTATCAGTTGATAGGCCGGCTCGCATCGAACGATGTCCCCGCGCTCATCACGGGCGAAAACGGAACGGGCAAGCAGCTTGTCGCCGAGACGATCCACGCCAACAGCGCGCGAAGGGATCGCCCGTTTGCGGCGCTCGATTGCGCGACGCTGACCGAATCGGCGATCGCGGACATCTTCGGGGACGAAACGGGGACCCTGCTGCTGGCGAACGTCGAAGCCATGCCGGCGCCGCTCCAGTCACGGGTCGTGCGCGCCATCGGCGGCGGCCCGGCCGCCACCCCGGGGCTCCGGATCACGGCGCGCGTGCTGGCGGCCTCCGAACGCGACCTGGCGGAAGCGACGCGGCAGGGTGCGTTCAACCGCGAACTGTTCGAGATCATCTCGCTCATCACGATCCGGATGCCGCCGCTGCGCGAACGCCGCGAAGACATCCCGGAGCTCGTGTCGCACCTGATCTGGCGGTTCAGGGAGGAACTGAACCGGTCCATCAAGGGCATCCATCCGGATGTCGTTGCGGCGCTGCAGGACTACCAGTGGCCGGGCAACGTGCGCGAACTGGAGAGCGTGCTCAAGCGTGCCTGCATACTGGCGCGCAAAGAGATCATCACGGCGGACGATCTGGGCGACTCCGTTTCCCACGGCGTCGGTCCCGTGCACCAGGAGGCGGACTCCGCGCTGCGCATGGCGGCCACGGCTGCGCTGCACGATCGGTTGCTCGGGAAGCCGGCCGGCGCCGAGTCGTCCGTCTTCCACGACGTCGTGAACCTGATCGAGACGACGCTGATCGCCGAGGCCCTCCACATGACGCACGGGAATCAGGTCAAGGCAGCCGAAATGCTGGGTGTGAATCGGGCAACTCTCCGGAAGAAAATATCCTAAGCCCGGGCCGCAGTTCAGAGCTCCTGGAGCCGGCGCAGCAGCTCGGCATCGGCCGGCGGGAACTGCAGCGTCCCAAGGTCGGCGCGCGTCACCCAGCGCATGTCCTGGCCGATGAGCGGGCGCGGCTCGTCCTCGAGCTGGCAGTCGAAAAAGTGCAATTCGACGATCCGTTCGGGATAGGCGTGCGCAATCGTGAACAGCTCGGCACCGATCCGGCTCCGGCTGCCCAGCTCCTCGATCAGCTCGCGTTTCAGGCACGCCTCGTGCGCCTCGCCGGGGTCGCACTTTCCTCCCGGAAACTCCCAGTACCCTTCCAGGTGCGTGCCCTTCAACCGCCGCGTCACCAGGAACCGATCGCCGCGGCGGATGACCGCGGCCGTCACCACGAGGCGCGGGAGATCAGGGGACACGGGCAGGGTCGAACGGATACGTGGCGCAGTTCGCCTTGAGCGGACAGGTCGGACACTTGGGCTTGCGCGCGCTGCAGAGCGTCGCGCCGAAGTCCATCAGCGCCTGGTTGAAGTCGAACACGTGGCGCGCCGGCAGGACCGTGCGCGACACCTCCCAGAGATGCCGGCGCATCGCGTGCGATCGGGGGTCCCCCGAGCCCACGAAGACGCGGAAGAGGACACGCGCGACGTTGGTGTCCAGGATGGCGGATCGCTGGCCGAACGCGAAACTCATGACGGCGCCGGCCGTGTAGGCCCCGATTCCCTTGAAGGAGCGCAGGGTGACTTCGTCAGACGGCAGCGAGCCGCCATACCGCGCGACCGATTCGCGCGCGATCGACTGGAGGCGCCGCGGCCTGACGTTGTAGCCGAGCGGCCGCCAGGCTGCCGCGACACCCGCTTCGTCGGCGATCGCGAGCGCCTCGAGCGTCGGGTACTTCTCGAGCCATTCGTGATACTTCGGCAGGACGCGATCGACCTGCGTCTGCTGAAGCATCACCTCGGAAACGAGAATATGGTACGGATCGCTCGTGCGGCGCCATGGCAGATCGCGGCCGTTGCGGCGATACCAGTCGAGCAGGCGGCGCCGGAACCACTGGCGGCGGACGGGCGGCGGGAGCGGAGGGCCGGATCGGGATCGGGGCGAACGGGCTCGGGAGGTCATCGTCGCAGGTGCCTGGATTCTACTTCGGGCCTGCGCCGTCAGCCCCCGCAAATTCGAGTGGCGGGTCCGTCGATCCCGCACCGGGATGCGAGCCTGGACGGCGGTGCACGCTGACGCCCGACCGGGCGCTCAGTGCCTGGGCAGTGAGCTTTCCACGCGGTCGCGGACCTGGACGAGGTGCTGCGCGGCCCCCGAGCGCGCCCGGGAGCGCACGATGGGCCTCTTCAGTCCGCCCCAGAAGCCGCTGAGGATGTCGAGTCGGGACCGGTTCACGTAGACGAGATAGGAAGCGGAATCGGGTGCGGTGTCGTCTGTCAGGAGCAGCGTCAATCCGAGCGACGCGTCGAAATAGTGCGTCGCGTACAGCTGTTTCGAGGCGACGGCGAACACGGCGGGCGACTGCCCGATCAGCGATGCGATGGCGAGGTGGGTGACATTGATCACCGTCGCCGGACCCATTTTTTCCTTCGACCAGTAGATGACGTCCTCGACACCGTCGCTCTGCGCCCGCGGAAACGCGACCAGGTGCTCGTAAAGACGCGGGAAGCGCGGCAGAACCGCGGCCCCTGATTCGAGCATCGCCTGGAACTGGCCGGCGACCGACAGGGGCCGGTCGGCGTCCGAGTACGTCATGAGCGCGGCGTCGCCGACCTGGCGGTAGCGTTTCACCATGTCCACCAGCACATCGCGCATCAGCCGGTTCGCCTCCGCCGGCGCCTCCGGCGTGCCCCATCGCACATCGTCGTGAAAGCGCTGCATGGCGCTGTCCGACAGCTGGACCTTGCAGCTGCCCGGCCGACAGCGCCGCAGCTTGTCGATGTCCTCGGGTTCGAGTGTCAGGAACTCCGCGTCTGCGGAGGATGCGGGCTGATGGAAGACGCCGATCTGCAGGACGGCTTCGTCCCGCTTGAACGTTTCGATCGCCCGGAGCTGCTCGATGTAGAACGACGGCGGCACGCGCATCCGGATCGCACCGACCATCGCCACTTCGCGGCCGTCCGACGCCGGGAGCGCCCGCATGACGGCGCGGCGTTCGTCGAGGTCCTTGAAGTCCGCTGCGGAAAACTGGAACTGTGTCGCGAGGAACGACTCCGCGGCACTGGTGCCCCGCCGCGCAACAATTGGCGTCGTTCCCATCAGCGTCAGTAAGGCCAGCGCGATCGCGGCCGGCCGCGGGCAGGACGTGTTGACGCGTGGCGGCGTGGACTCGAATCGTGTGCCGGCTGGCGTCATATCGCTCCCGAGTGCAAATCCCGGCCCAGTGATGCCCTGCCTTGTCCTGCCGTTCGCATCACTTTCGGAGTCGCGAGCCGGCAAGGGGAAGCGATAATGGGACAGTGAAAATCTACACCAGAACGGGCGATCGTGGGGAAACCGGCCTGTTCGACGGCACCCGGGTCGCCAAGTCCGATCCGCGGGTCGCCACCTATGGCGAGGTGGACGAACTGAACGCCTGGCTCGGCCTCGTGCGGGCCGAATCGATCGACGCGCAGCTTGGCTCGATGCTCGAGCAGATTCAGCGCGATCTCTTCGCGCTCGGCGCGCGCCTGGCGGACCCCGCCAGCCGCATCGCGGCGCGGGTGACGAAAGCTGCCGTGACGCCGGCCGACGTCGTGCGGCTCGAGCGGTGGATCGATGAGCTCGAAGCTGAGCTGCCGCCGCTGCGTAGATTCATCCTGGCGGGCGGATCGCGAGCGGGCGCCGCGCTCCACGTGGCGCGCACCGTCTGCCGGCGCGCCGAGCGCGCCATGGTGTCGCTCGGCCCGGACGCCTTCGAGGCCGATCTCCTGACATACGTCAATCGCCTGTCCGATCTGCTCTTCGTGATGGCGCGCGCGGCCAATCACAGGAGTGGCGCGACGGAATCCGAGTGGTAGCCGCGCTCGTGACCGCACCGGATCCCCTCGCCGCGGCCTACCGTCACTGCCTGCGCCTCGCCGCCGGGCACTACGAGAACTTCCCCGTCGCCTCGCTGCTCCTTCCCGCATCGATGCGTCCGCATATTGCGGCGATCTACGCCTTCGCACGCCGCGCGGACGACTTCGCGGACGAACCCGGCCCGGAGCCCGCCGCCCGCCTCCGGCTGCTCGACGACTGGCACCACCGCCTTCACGGCGGCGGGGCGAACGGCGGCGCTCCGGACGACCTGATCTTCATTGCGCTCGAACACACGATCGAGGCGTGCCGTCTGCCCGTCGGCCTGTTCGACGATCTGCTCAGCGCCTTCATGCAGGACGTCGGTACGCACCGCTACCGCACGTGGGCCGACGTGATGGACTATTGCCGTCGCTCGGCCAATCCGGTCGGACGGCTCGTGCTGCGCGTGGCCGGGCACGACGATCCGCGGCTCGATGCCGCGTCGGACGCCGTGTGTACGGCGCTCCAGCTCGCGAACTTCTGGCAGGATTTCGGGCGCGACTGGCGCAACGGGCGACTCTACCTGCCGATGGAGGAGTGCGACCGTCACGGCGCGCGCGAGGCCGATCTCGACGCCGGCAGGATGACCGTCGCCTGGCGGCGCGCCGTGGAAGCGGCGGTCAGCCGCACGCGCGATCTGTTTGCGGCGGGCCGCCCCGTCTGCGACGGCGTCCGCGGCCGGCTCCGATGGGAACTGCGCCTGACGTGGCTCGGCGGCTCGCGTATTCTGGACAAGATAGGAGCGGCCGGCTTCGACGTGCTCGAACATCGGCCGACGCTCGGCGTCAGAGACGCGGCTCCACTCGTCTGGCAGGCGACGACCTGGACCACGGCTCGCACGGATTCGCTGCAGGATTGACGATGGGGTTGAGGATTTAGGGACCAGGCTTGTCGCGCGATACCAACTTCTACTACTCGTTCCTCGTCCTCCCGGCGGAGAAGCGGCGCGCTATCGTGGCCGTGTGGGACTTCTGCCGTGCGGTGGACGACGGGGTGGACGAAGTGGAGGACCTGGCGGCGGCGAGAACCGAGACCGAGCGATGGCGCCGTGAGGTGGCGGCCCTGTTCGAAGGCGGCGCGCCCGGGACGGCCCAGGGGCAGGCGCTCGTGCCGCTGGTGCAGCGCTTCAACCTGCCGCGCTCGGCGTTCGACGCGCTCATCGAAGGCGTCGAGATGGACCTCGGGTCGCGCCGGTATGCCACGTTCGACGACCTGTATGAGGACCTGCATCAGGGTGGCATCGGCTGTCGGCCTGATGTGCGTGGAGATTTTCGGGTACCGCGAGGCTGGCGCGCGGCAGTATGCCGTAGACCTGGGCGTCGCGCTCCAGTTGACGAATATCCTCCGCGACGTCCCGGTGGATCTGGCGCAGGGACGCGTCTACATGCCCCTCGAGGACCTGGACCGCCACGGTGTCACCGAGGCGGATCTCCGTCGCGAAGTCGCCGCCTCGGGGCGCGGCGTGCAATCGCCGGCGGTCAAGGCGCTGCTGCGGCAACAGGCCGCGCGCGCCCGCACCTACTATGCGCGTGCCGCGGCGACCCTCCCGCACCGGGACGCGCGCAGGCTGGTGGCCGCCGAGATCATGGGCGCGATCTATCGCGGGATACTCGATCGGATCGAGGCGCGCGACTACGACGTCTTCACGACGCTCGTACGCATCCCGCGCCCGCGCCGGGCGCTGATCGCGGCGATGACCTGGGCCCGGGTGGCGGCGGGGGCCTAGGCCCCGGGTCATGCCATCTCCTGACGTCATCGTCATCGGCGCCGGTTTTGCCGGGCTCAGCGCGGCCGCCGCCCTGGCGGAGACGGGCGCCCGCGTGCTCGTGCTCGAAGCGCGGGCGCAACCCGGGGGCCGTGCGACGGCGTTCACCGACCGCGCCACCGGTGAGCTCGTGGACAACGGTCAACACGTCCTGTTCGGGTGCTATCGGGCGACCTTCGAATTCCTGCGGCGCGTCGGGGCGATGGACAACGTGCGGCTGCAGCCGTCGCTCCAGGTCACCTACATCGACACGCTCGGCAGACGGTCCGTATTGAAGTGTCCCCCCCTGCCAGCGCCTTTCCACCTGCTGGGTGGTGTGCTCGACTGGGATGCGATGCCGTGGAGCGACCGGCTGTCGGTCCTCCGGCTGTCCGGGCCGCTTCGCCGGGCACGACGCGACCTGCGCCGCAGCGGCCGAGTCAGCATCGCGCCTCCCGCGACGGTGTCGCAGTGGCTGCACGCCAACCGGCAGGGGCGGAAGGTGACGGAGTGGCTGTGGGAACCGCTGGCGGTGGCGGCGCTCAACCAGGATCCCGCGACCGCCTCGGCGGCTCCGTTCGTCCGTGTGCTGGCCGAGATGTTCGGCACGGACGAATCAGCCGCGGCGCTCGCGCTCCCGACCAGGCCGCTGCACCTGATGTACGCGGAGCCGGCGCGCGCGTTCATCGAGGCGCGCGGCGGCGAGGTTCGCCTCAACGCCCTGGCCCGCGTCCTGACGGGCCCCGGTCGAGTCGACGCGGTGGAGATTCGCGGTGAGCGCATCGCCGCGAACCGGGTCATCGCCGCGGTCCCGTGGTTCGGGCTGGGGCCCCTGTTCGGCGCGAACCCGCCCGCGGCGCTCGCCGGCACAATCGATGCCGCAGCCGCCATGGAGTCGATGCCCATTGTCACGGTGAACCTCTGGTACGACCGGCGTGTGATGGACGACGCCTTCGTGGGGCTTCCAGGACGCAGAATGCAGTGGGTGTTCGACAAGCGAATCGCCTTCGGAGGCGACGCGTCGCACCTCTCGCTCGTGTCGAGCGGCGCCACGACGCTCACCGCGCTGTCGAACGAGGAACTCACGGCGCTTGCCGCCGCGGAGGTCCGCGACGCGCTCCCTCGCGCGCGGGACGCCCGCCTCGTGCGCGCCACGGCGGTGAGGGAGAAGCAGGCCACGTTTTCCCTCGCGCCGGGCCAGCCGGTGCGGCCGGCGACCGGAACCGCCATCGCCGGGCTCTGGCTCGCCGGCGATTGGATCGATACGGGGTTACCTTCTACTATTGAGAGCGCGGTCGTCAGCGGCCATCGCGCCGCGCAAGCCGTGCTGGCGCGGAGCTGACGCGGCCGGACCGCGACTGGCGCGTGGCGCGCCCACTCCGCGGAGCGTACGGCCGTCGCCCGGCGCACTCCGTCACCGTCCGATTGACCAATTGACCACATGAAATCCATCGTCGTTCACTATCAGGAGATCGCCCTCAAGGGGAACAATCGCCCGTGGTTCGTGGCGCGGCTGGCGAGGAACATGCGGCAGGCCGTCGCCGGCCTCGGCGTCAGGGAAGTGCGCGTGCTGATGGGCCGGATCGAGGTGCTCCTGGGCGATGCCGACTCCGGCAAGGTGCGCGATCGGCTCGGCCGTGTGTTCGGCATCGCGAACTTTGCCGAGGCGGGCCGCGCGCCGCTCGACGTGGACGCGATCGCCTCGGCCATCCTCGCCGACCTGGGCGATCGGCAGGCGAAGACCTTTCGCGTGTCGGCCAAGCGCGCCGACAAGCGGTTTCCCCTCAGCTCGCCGGAGATCGAACGCGAGGTCGGCGGGCGCATCAAGGAAGCCCGAGGGTGGACGGTCAACCTGGGGCATCCCGAATTCACGATTCACGTCGAGGCGCTCACGAACGAAGCGTTCTACTACTTCGGCAAGGAACCCGGAGCCGGCGGCATGCCGGTCGGTACCAGCGGCCGGGTCGCGTGCCTCATGTCGGGCGGCATCGATTCTCCGGTGGCCGCGTGGCGACTGATGCGGCGAGGCTGCCGCGTGCTGCTCGTGCACTTCCACAGCTATCCGATTCTCTCGCGCGCGTCGCAGGAGAAGGTGCGCGAGCTGGCAAAGCTCCTGGCCACCTACCAGCACCACTCCCGGCTCCTTCTCGTCCCGTTCGGCGAGATTCAACAGCAGGTGGTGCTGGCGGTTGCGCCTCCGCTGCGCGTCGTCATCTATCGCCGGCTGATGATGCGTATTGCCGAGGCCCTCGCACGACGTGCGAAGGCGCAGGCGCTCGTGACGGGCGAGGTCGTCGGTCAGGTCGCCTCGCAGACGCTGGAAAACCTGGCGTCCATCAACAGCGTCGTGACCATGCCGGTGCTGCGACCGCTGGTCGGCATGGACAAGGACGAAATCACGGCGGAAGCTCAGCGGCTTGGGACCTACCCGATCTCGATCATCCCCGACCAGGACTGCTGCACGCTCTTCACGCCGCGTCATCCAGCCACGAAGGCCCGGTGGGCCGATGTCACCCGCGCGGAAGCGGCCCTCCCGATAGACGAGATCGTCACACAGGCGGTGGCGGCGACGTCCGTGGAGGACTTCGAGTACCCTGAGCTAGAATAGGCACGCTATGAAGATCACACCAGGCAAGCTCGCAGGCATGAAGGCGGTCTCGAACGATCG
Organism: uncultured Acidobacteriota bacterium; assembly: GCA_963817635.1. GTDB lineage: Bacteria > Acidobacteriota > Vicinamibacteria > Vicinamibacterales > 2-12-FULL-66-21 > CAWFPR01. Next base: position 166,495 of record CAWFPR010000005.1, read on the forward strand.
CGGCGTGATCGCCGCGGCCGCGATGGATCAGCGTGGATCGCTCAAGAAGGCCCTCGGCAAGGAGAAGGGATCCGACGTCGGCGACCACGAGATGGAGGAGTTCAAGACGCTCGTCACCGAGGTGCTGACGAAGCACGCGACCGCCATCCTGCTCGACCCCGAGTGGGGGCTGCCCGCCAGCCGGCGGCGCGCGAAGGGTGCCGGACTCCTTCTGGCCTACGAAAAGACCGGGTATGACGCGGCAAAGCCCGGCCGCCTGCCCGACCTGCTCGACGTCTGGAGCGTTCGACGCCTGAAGGAGGCCGGGGCGGACTGCCTCAAGATTCTGCTCTACTACACGCCCTTCGAGTCCAAGCCCACCAACGACCTGAAACAGGCGTGGGTCGAACGGATTGGCGACGAATGCCGCGCCAACGACATACCCTTCTTCCTGGAGTTCGTCGGCTACGAAGACGGCGCCGACGAGAAGGGTCTGGAGTACGCGAAGAAGAAGCCGCAGATCGTCACCGGCGCGATGCAGGAGTTCACGAAGGATCGCTACGGCGTGGACGTGATGAAGGTCGAGATCCCCGTGAACATGAAGTTCGTCGAGGGATCGAAGGTATTCGGCGGCCAGAAGGCCTACTCGAAGCAGGAGGCGATGCAGCACTTCCGCCACGCGGCGGACGTCTCCACCAAGCCGTTCATCTACCTGTCGGCCGGCGTCAGCAACGCGGAATTCACCGAAGGACTCGAGCTGGCGGCCGAGGCCGGCACGAAGTTCTCGGGCGTGCTGTGCGGCCGCGCCACCTGGAAGGATGGCATCAGCGTCTACGCGAAGCAGGGCGCCGACGCGTTCCGCCACTGGCTCGAAACGGAAGGCGTCAAGAACATCTCCAACGTGAACGAGCGCGTCAAGGCCGCCCATCCCTGGTTCGAGTTCTACGGGGCGAAGTCGGCTGACGAGCTGGCTTAGGGCTCAGGGCTCAGGGCTCAGGGAAATCGACGCGGCGGCGCCGCCGACTTCGACGGACGCTCCGGCGGTCGCGGCGTCGCGGTGCACGTAGCCGAGCGCCACGGGCGTGTGGGTGGACGGGGACATCGCCGCACTGGTGATGTGCCCGACTTCCCTGCCGCCGCTCAGGATCGCATCCCCCGCCGCGGGAACGGTCGTCCCCTTTCCGAACGCGAGCCTCACGAGACGGCGCGCCACGCGTCCGTGCCCGCGGTGCAGGACGCGGATGATGACCTCCTGGCCGACGTAGCACCCCTTGGTCAGGCTGATGGCGCGGTCTTCGATTCCGGCCTCCAGAGGGATGGTGTCCTCGCCCATGTCGACCTGGAAGAGCGGCCGGCCGGCGTCGATTCGCACAGCCTCGGCCAGCGCCGGATCGATGGCTACCGCTCCGCCCGCCAGCGCGCGCCTCGAGATCTCAGCCTCGCGTCCGGCAGGGACGACGAGGTCGAACCCTGCCACCCCGATGTCGTCGCTTCGGACAACGAGCGTCCCCTGTGAGTGAAGGTTGCCATGGAGCAGGAGGCTGTCGAGCTCGGGCTCGGCGAGGGCCGATAGCGCGGCGACCACGCGGGCGGCGGACGGACCATAGACGCCAATCTCGGCCGTCTGCGCAGTGATGTTCGCAACCTCCACGTCTTCGCTGAAGACGAACTGCGACCATCGATCCGCGACCGGTTGAGCGAGCGGCCCGGCCAGATCGACGACGAGGTCGTCCCCCGTCTCGAAGAGGCGCATGTCGGCGATCATCCGGCCCTGGGCGGTGAGGTAGGCCGCATAGCACCCCTGTCCCGCCGTCAGGGACGCGACGTCGTTCGTGAGCAGTCCCTGGAGATAGGTGCGCCGATCGGCGCCGGTCAGCCGCAGCCGGCCGCGGGACGAGCGGTCCACGAGCGCGGCGCCGGCGGTCAGCGCGAGATACTGTTCAGGTGGATACATGGCGGGGGTTCGCTGATATCCTCGGTAGATGCAGGTCGTGCGCCATTGTACCGCCGTCATTGCGATGCTCCTAGCCACCGTGGCGCTCTCGGCGCAGGCGCCACCCGTCGAGCCGCCGCTGGGAGAATCCGAACTCCTGGTCCTTCTCGGAGGCACGCAGATCGGGCGGGAGGAAGTCCGTCTCTCGCGCGTCTCCGGCAACTGGATCGTGTCGTCGAGCGCGACCTTCGGTCCGCCGATCAACCTGACTGTTCAGCGCTTCGAGACGACCTACGCCGCCGACTGGCAGCCGGTTGACCTGCACATCGACGCGATGCAGGGCACGCGTGCGCTCGGCCTGGCCACCTCCTTCTCGATGACGAGCGCGATCAACGAGATCACGCAGAACGGCGTCACGAACTCGAAGACGGATCAAATCTCGGTCCGCGCCGTCGTCCTGCCGAACAACTTCTACGCGGGGTACGAGGTGCTCGCGGTACGCCTGGCCACCACGCCGGTCGGCGGCGACATTCCCGTGTACGTCGCGCCGCAGATGGAAATCCGGGTATCGGTCAAGGCGATCGTGCCCGGGCAGATCCAGACTCCGGCGGGCATCGTCCGCACGCGGCGATTCGATCTCGTCTATCACAATCCCAGCGGCGCGCTCGATGCGAGCGTGACGATCGACGACGCCTCGCGGTTCGTCCGGCTGGAGATCCCGACCGCGGCGCTGGTCGTCGTGCGTTCGGATCTCGCCACCGTGGCCACCCGCGCCCGGACGGCCGGCAACCCGACGGATGCGGACGTCACCATCCCGGCCTCAGGGTTCGTGCTCGACGGCACGATCACGACCCCGCCCGTCGAGGGCACGCTGCGCCATCCGGCTGTCGTCCTGATCGGCGGCTCGGCACAGACGAACCGGGACGAGACGGTGGCTGGGATTCCGGTCTTCGCGCAGCTGGCCGGCTCGCTGGCGGAGAAGGGCGCCGTGGTTCTGCGCTACGACAGGCGCGGCACCGGCAAGAGCGGGGGGCGGGTCGAAACGGCGACGCTGGCCGACTATGCCGACGACCTCGTCGCGGCGGTGAAGTGGCTGGCGAAGCGCAAGGACGTCGACCCGAAGCGCATCGCGGTGGCGGGACACACCGATGGTGGCTGGGTCGCGCTGCTGGCCGCAGCCCGGGAAAAGAAGGTGGGCTCGGTCATCCTGATTGGGACGCCCGGCACGACGGGCGCGGAGATGATCCTCGAGCAGCAGCGGCACGCGCTGGACCTGTTGAAGGCCCCCGAGGCTGAACGCCAGGAGAAGATCGCGCTCCAGCAGAAAATCCACGAGGCCGTGATCACGGAAAGAGGCTGGCAGGGCATTCCTCCGGCGATGCGACGACAGGCGGACACGCCGTGGTTCCGCAGTTATCTGCTCTTCGATCCGGCGGCGGCCATCGCGAAGGTGAAACAGCCCATCCTGATCCTCCAGGGCGACCTCGATACGCAGGTGCCGAAGGAGCACGCCGATCGGCTCGCCGGACTCGCACGCGCGCGCAAGAAGGCGCCGGCCGTCGAGGTCAGGCACCTCGCCGGCGTCAACCATCTGCTCGTGCCGGCTGCGACGGGTGAAGTGGCCGAGTATCGCGATCTGACCGACAAGACGGTCGCGGCCGAGGCCGCCAGCGCGATTGCGGAGTGGCTTCGCCGCTGATCGCGCCGCCCGCGTCGGCTTTGCCGCGTCTCTCATCGACCGCCGGTCCCGCGCGAGCGGGCGCCGGCCCTTTTGCACTACACTGTGAGCTCAATGAGAGTCGGCATTCCGAAGGAAACCTGGCCCGGAGAGGCCCGCGTCGCCGTCATTCCCGCCGCAGTACCGCCGCTGGTCAAAGCCGGCCTCGACGTCGCCGTCGAGCCGGGCGCCGGATCGGCGGCCGGCTTCACCGACGCCGCCTATGCCGAGCACGGTGCGACGCTCGCTCCCCGGGGGGACCTGTTCCGCACAGCGGACATCGTGCTCCAGGTCCGCGCGGTGCCGGCCGAACCGTCCCTCCTGCACACCGGACAGGTAGTGATCGGCTTTGCGGATCCCCTCGGTGCGCCTGACGCGATCCGCGCGCTCGCGCCGACCGGGGTCACCCTTTTTTCGATGGAGCTGATGCCGCGCATCACCCGCGCGCAGAGCATGGACGCCCTGTCGTCGATGGCGACGGTCGCCGGCTACAAGGGCGTGCTGCTTGCCGCCAACGCGCTGCCGCGCATGTTCCCCATGCTGATGACCGCCGCCGGCACCATCTCCCCGGCCCGCGTCTTCATCGTCGGGGCGGGTGTGGCCGGCCTCCAGGCCATCTCGACGGCGCGCCGGCTCGGCGCGAAGGTGGAGGCCTACGACGTGCGCCCGGCCGTCAAGGAACAGGTGCAGAGCCTGGGTGCGAAATTCGTGGAGCTGGCGCTCGACGCGGCGGACTCTGAGGACAAGGGCGGTTACGCGAAAGCGCAGGACGAGACGTTCTACCGCCGCCAGCGCGAGATGATGCTGAAAGTCGTCGCGGCGCACGATGTCGTGATCACCACGGCGCTCATCCCGGGCAAGCCGGCGCCCATCCTCCTGACGGCCGAGATGGTCGAAGCCATGCCGCCCGGGTCCGTGATCGTCGACCTCGCCGCCGAGCGGGGCGGCAACTGCGAGCTGACGCGCCCGGACGAGACCGTCGTGCACAAGGGCGTCACGATCATCGGGCCCTCGAATCCCGCGGCGCTCGTGCCGTACCACGCGAGCCAGATGTACTCGAAGAACATCACGACCTTCCTGATGCACCTGCTGGGCAAGGACGGCGCCTCACAGCCCGCCCTGGCGATTAACCCCGACGACGAGATCACGCGCGAGACGCTTCTCACGCGCGGAGGCTCGGTCGTCCACGCGCGGCTGCAGTAACTCCCATGGAAGCATTCGTCGCAGCACTCACGGTCTTCGTTCTCGCGATCTTCATCGGCTTCGAGGTCATCAACAAGGTGCCGCCGCTGCTGCACACGCCCTTGATGTCCGGCTCGAACGCGATCTCGGGCATCACCATCATCGGCGCGATGCTCTCGGTCGCCACACCAAGTCCGGTACTCGACCGTCCTGGGGTTCATCGCCATCGTCTTTGCGACGACCAACGTCGTCGGCGGTTTCCTGGTGACCCACCGGATGCTGCACATGTTCAAGAAGAAGGACTGACGCCCTTGCACGTCTCCCTGATCAATCTCGCGTATCTCGTCGCGTCGGTCCTGTTCATCATGGGGCTGAAGGGGCTCTCGCACCCGAAGACCGCGGTGCGGGCCAACATGATCGGCGCCATCGGCATGTTCGTCGCGATCGTCGCGACCCTGCTCGATCGCAACGTCCTCGGCTCGGGGACGCAGGCCTTTGCGCTCATCTTCGCGGCGATCCTCGTCGGCTCGGTCATCGGCGCACTCTTCGCACTGAAGATTCAGATGACGGCCATGCCCCAGATGGTGGCCCTGCTGAACGGCTTCGGCGGTGGCGCATCGGTGCTCGTGGCGGGCGCGGCGCTCGTGGACGTGCACGGCGATCCCTCCGTGCAGTTCATGATCGCGACCGGCGCGTGCGGCATCATCGGCGCCGTGACGTTCTGGGGGAGCCTCGTCGCCTTCGACAAGCTGCAGGAGTTCCTCCTGCCCGGCAAGCCGATCCACTACCCGGGGCAGCAGCCGATCAACATCCTGCTCGCCCTGGCGACGATCGGCCTGACGGTATGGCTCGTCATCGGTCCGCCGCAGTCCTGGACGATGACCTACTGGGTCATTGTCATCGTCTGTTCGGTCCTGGGCGTGCTCCTGACGATTCCGATCGGCGGCGCCGACATGCCGGTCGCGATTGCCCTCCTCAACTGGTACTCGGGCCTCGCGGGCGCCGCCACCGGCTTCGTCCTCGACAACGAGGTCCTCATCATCACGGGCTCGCTCGTCGGCGCTTCGGGCATCATCCTGTCGCAGATCATGTGCAAGGCGATGAACCGGTCGCTGGCCAACGTGCTGCTCGGCCACATCGGCCCCACCGCTGGCGGCCCGACGGCCGACGACGTGTACGGCGGCCGCGTGAAGGCGGCCTCAGCGGAGGAAATCGCGATGCTGCTCGACGGCGCCGGACGCGTCGTCATCGTCCCGGGCTACGGGCTCGCGGTCTCGCAGGCGCAGCACGCAGTCCGCGACCTGATGCAGTTGCTCGAATCGAAGGGCACGGAAGTCGAGTTCGCGATTCATCCGGTCGCCGGACGCATGCCCGGGCACATGAACGTGCTCCTCGCCGAGGCCGACATCCCGTACGACAAGCTGAAGGAAATGGACGAGATCAATTCCTCGTTCCAGCAGACGGACGTCGCCATCGTGATCGGCGCCAACGATGTCGTCAATCCCCTGGCCCGCACCGATCCGACGAGCCCGATTGCCGGCATGCCGATCCTCGACGTGGACAAGGCGCGCACGGTCGTGGTGATCAAACGCAGCCTCAGCCCCGGATTCGCCGGCATTCCGAATCCGCTCTTCGCGGCGGACAACACGCTGATGTATTTCGCCGACGGCAAGAAGGCAATCATCGACCTGATCGCCGCGATCAAGGCGGCGTAAACGCTCCAGGGCCGTTCCCATGTGGCTGCTCAAGACAAGTGAACAGGCCGAAAAGGCATTCACCTTCCGCATCCTTCCCGGCAACATCAAGACGATGGGACGCTCGGCCGGCGCGGAATTCACGGTGGATGCGGGCATGATTTCCAGACTGCACTGCCGGCTGACCGCCGGCGCCACCGAACTCGAGGTGATGGACCTCGAGAGCACGAACGGCACGTTCGTCAACGGGCAGCGCGTCGCGTGCGCGATCCTGAAGCCCGGCGACATGCTCAGGGTCGGACGCGTCGAATTCACCATCACTCTTCAGGCGCAGGCATCTGCCTCGGCCGACCTCGACTGTCCCTCCTGAACCGGCACCGCCCTTGCTGATGGCTTCGAAGTAACCGGCAGGTCAGGCGAGGAACGGGTTCGACGCCCGTTCCCGCCCGATCGTCGTCGGCTCGCCGTGCCCGGGATAGACGGGCGTGTCGTCCGGGAAGCTGAAGAGTACCTCGCGAATCGACCGGAGCAGCCTGTCGAGGTCGCCGCCCGGCAGATCGGTGCGGCCGATTGAACCCTCGAACAGCGTATCGCCGACGAAGAGCGTGCGGGCCGACTCCCCTGGCGCGCCGATCGCCAGGCAGACGCCGCCCGGGCAGTGTCCGGGCGTGTGAAGCGGCCAGGCACCCAGCCGGCCGAAGGTCACCGGTGTGCCGGCCTCATAGAACACGTCAACCGGCGGTTGCGGCTCGACGCGCATGCCGAACATCAGGCCCTGCTCGACCGCCCGCTCATACAGGAAGTTGTCGTCCCGGTGGAGGATCACCGGAGCGTCGAGCGCCCGTTTCGCGGCCGCGACCCCGGTCACATGATCGAAATGGGCGTGGGTCAGCAGGATGTACCGAATCGCCAGCCGGTGCGCGCCCACCACCTCCAGAAGCTCATCCACCTCGTCTCCAGGGTCGATGATCACGCCCTCCCGGGTGTCCTCGCAGGCCACAACGAAGCCGTTCTTGAAAAAAGGTGCCGCCGCGCGTGTCTCGATAATCATCAATGAGCCGTCCTGCCTTCCATTTTCGCATTCCAGTGTGACATGAGCACCTGGACCTGCGAAAACGCGACACGAGTACATACGAGCCTGCTCGCTGGCGGCGAAAAACGCCTTCTGGTATGGATGGCGCGCCGGCTGCCCGGGTGGGTGAACTCCGATCACCTGACCGTTCTGGCGGGCGCCGCCATGCTCGGTGCGGGGCTCTGCTACTGGAACGGATCACCGGCGGCCCTTTTCGGAGCAATTGCCCTGCTCGCGGTCAACTGGTTCGGCGACAGCCTCGATGGCACACTCGCGCGCGTGCGCCATCACGAGCGGCCGCGATACGGGTTCTACGTCGATCACGTGCTCGACGTCGTCGGGATCCTCTTTCTGGTCGCCGGGTTGGCGCTGGGCGGGCACGTGAGCGGCGCGGCGGGCGCCGGTTTCCTCCTCGCCTACTACCTGCTGATGATCGAGATCGCCCTCGCGACACACGCGGTCGGCACGTTCCGCATCTGGTACTGGAAATTCGGTCCGACCGAGCTTCGCATCCTGCTGGTCATCGGTACGCTGGCGTTGATACATTCCGACACCGTGGTGGTGGCCGGCCATCGTCTGCGGCTTCTCGATCTGGGAATGGCGATCGGGGCCGTCGGCATCCTGTTCACATTCATCGCGTCGGCAGTCACGAACACGCGGACGCTGTACGCGGCGGAGCCGCTGAAGGGGCTCAAGGCTTAGGGCTCAGGGCTCAAGGGCTTGCAGCGGGCATGTCCCTGCGGATTTCACCCGGCCTGTTCGATCGACTCCGCCCTGAGCCCTGAGCCCTGAGCCCTGAGCCTGCTATCATCTCCAGCATGATCCTCGTCGCCGTCGATGACATGCTCTTCAGCTCGAAGATCCGCACGACCGCGAAGCAGGCGGGTGTGGAGATCGTGTTCGCCAGAACCCCTGCCGATATCCTCAGTCAGGCGCGCGCGCTGAAACCCGCGCTGGTCATTTTCGATCTCAACAGCGGCAGGACCGATCCCATCACGACCGTGGCGACGATGAAATCCGATAGCGAGCTCGCCTCGGTGCCGACGCTGGGGTTCGTGTCGCACGTGCAGACCGAGGTCATCGACGCGGCCCGGCAGGCGGGGATCGACACCGTCATGCCACGCTCGGCCTTCGCCGGACAACTGGCCGGGATTCTGCTGGCCGCCAGCGGGGCCCGCTCCTGACTGCCCTCGCGGACATTCGGGCAGCCGCGGCCCGCATCCGGGGCCGGGTGATTCGCACACCGCTGCGCCGATCGCCCTGGCTGTCGGCCGTTGCGGGGGCCGATGTTTACCTCAAGATCGAGACGCTGCAGCCGACGTTCTCCTACAAGATTCGCGGCGCGTACAACGCCGTGCTGCGTCTGACCGACGCGGCGCGCGGCGGGCGGCCGCTGGTGACCGCGTCAGCGGGCAACCATGGGCGGGCGCTGGCGCACGCGGCCCGCGACGCCGGCATTGCCCTGACGGTTTACGTTCCGGAGAACGCGCCGCGGACGAAGATCGACGCCATCGCGGCGCTTGGCGCGACGCTGCGCTTCTGCCGCGACTACGATGAGGCCGAAGTGCGTGCGAAAGCGCACGCCGCGCCAGGCGACGCGCTCTTCATTTCGCCATACGCGCATCCGGACGTGATTGCGGGCGCCGGTACGATCGGCCTCGAAATCCTCGAGGATCTGCCAGACGTCCAGGCGATCGTGGTGCCGATCGGCGGGGGCGGGCTCATCAGCGGGATCGCAACCGCCGTCTGCGGGGGTGGCCGATCGGTTGTCGGCGTCGAAGTCGAAGCCTCGTCCGCCCTTTCACAGTCGATCGCCGCGGGCCGTATCGTGCCGATCGAGCCCGGGCCGACGATCGCGGACGGACTCGGAGGCAATCTCGATCCGGACTCCATGACGTTCGACATCATCCGGCGGCTCGTCGGCCGGATCGTGCTCGTCAGCGAGCACCGGTTGAGGGACGCGATCGCGGGCATCGCGCGGGAGGAACGGCTCATCGTGGAAGGTGCCGGCGCGGCCGCGACGGCCGCGGTGCTCGACGGGTGCCTCGAGAAAGGGACCAGGGCCGCCGTCATTCTCTCGGGCGCCAATATCGACCTGGAGAAGTTCGGCAGCCTGTTCTAGCCGGCTCCACACATTCGAGCCGTCACCTCTTCTGGTCATGGACGCAGGACGAACCACCAGCTGGCGGCCGCGATCGCGAGTGCGGTGACGATTCCGAGCGCCCACCATTTCCCCGTGCCCGGATCGTCTTCGATCGGCAGCAGCTCGCCCGGCGTCGGCGAATCGCCGCTGCGCACGTCGAGCATCGCGCCAATGCTCCGCAATTCCGCCGAAATGGACGCGGCGCTCAGCTGCCGCTGCTCGATGTCCTTTGCGAGCGCGTGTGCCACGAGTGCCTCGAGTTCAGGGATGACCTCGGGGTTCACGGTCGCAAGCGGCGCCGGACGGCCCGCAATGATGCCGATGATGGTGTCGGCCGGGCGCGCGGCGGTAAACGGATTGCGACCCGACAGCATCTCGTACAGGAGCACACCGAGCGAGAACAGGTCGGAGCGCGCGTCGACGAGGCCGCCAAGGGCCTGTTCCGGCGACATGTAGCCGACCACCGTCTCGGCCTCTGGTCCGAGCGTATCGGGGTGCGCTGCGGCGCGCCGCCGCAGCGCACCCCCGCGGGTCCACCTCGCCATCCCGAATTCGAGGACCTTGGCGTTTCCCTTCGGGGTGACGAACACCGTCTCCGGCCGCAGATCGGTGTGGATGATGCCGACGGCGTGCCCCTCGGCCAGTGCATCGGCGATCTGCACGGCGAGTTCGACGACGCGCCGTGGATTGACGGGACGACCGCCGATCTCCTGCTGCAGGGTCGTCCCGGTGGCGAACTCGTACGCCAGGTAGCAGCCGTCCTGGTACTCACCGACATCGAAGAGGGTCGCGATGTTGGGATGCGAAAGCGTTGCGGCGGTCCGGGCATCGTCGAGAAACGCCTGCCGGGCGCTGCCTTCGAGGGCTGCCGACTTGATCAGTTTCAACGCGACCGTGCGGCCGAACTTCGTATCGCGGGCACGATACACCTCGCCGAGCGCGCCCTCACCGATGCGCTCCAGCAGGTTGTAGTGGGCGACGTGCGTGTTCATGATCGTGTCAGCCATGGCCGGGACGCCTCATTTCCTCGGCTTCGACGGCCGCATTTCGACCCGGCTCGGGAGCGTTCGACCGGGCGTGTGAATCAGGTCCAGCACGACGTCGGCGACATCCTCAGCTGCGATCTTCCAGTCCTCGCCCGGACGATTCAGGCCGGCCTCCTGGGCGGAGCGTCCGCCGAATCCGGTCGCGACGGATCCGGGCATGATGTAGCTCACGCGGATGTTGTCATAGCGGACTTCCTGCATCAACGACTCACTGAATGCGTTCAGGCCCGCCTTCGACGCACAGTAGGCGGCTCCCGAGACGAACGCGTTCTTTCCCGCCAGACTGCTGATGTTGATGATCCAGCCGCCCCCGCGCTCGCGCAGGCGCGGAATGACGGCGTGGCAGCAGTAGAAGACCCCGTCGAGATTGGTCCCGAGCGTGTCCCGCCACTGGCGCACGTCCATGTCAGCGACGCTGGCGAAGATGCCGACGCCGGCATTGTTGATCAGGATGTCGATTCCACCGAACCGGTCGGCCGCCGCCGTGACCGCCGAAGCCGCCGCCGCCGGATCGCTCACGTCGGCCGTCATGGCGTGCACGCGCTCAGGCGCGCCGAGGCGTCCGGCGGCCGAGTCGAGATGCGAGCGATCCCGTCCGGTGATGACGACCGAGGCGCCGCCCCGTACCGAGCGCCGCGGCGACGGCGAATCCAATCCCGCGCGAGCCACCGGTCACGAGGCCGACTTTTCCTTCGAGGCTTTGAGCGTGCGTATTCATACCACTAGAATACAGTTCCACCGCATGTCTTTGGTTGCCATCATCGGGGCCGGCCCACTCGGGGGATCCCTCGCGCACACGCTTGCGGTGCGGGACCGGATGGGCGAGGTTCGTCTCATCGATACGGACGCGAGGATCGCTGAAGGAAAGGCCCTCGATATTCTCCAGTGCGCGCCTGGCGAACGCTTCGGCACGCTCGTGAGCGCGTCGCCCTCCATCCTGTCGGCCGTGGGGGCGGATGTCATCGTCGTGGCGGACATGGCAAACGGCCGCGGCGAATACGCGGGTGAGGCGGGTCTCGGGCTCCTCGGCCAGCTCACGGCCGTCGAGGCACGGGCCCCGATCGTCTTCGCCGGGGCCTCGCAGGCGGGCCTGATGCGCCTGGCGGCGACCGAGCTCCGCATTCGTGACGCCCGCCTGATCGGGTCGGCGCCTTTCGCCCTCGAGTCGGCCCTCCGCGCGCTCGTAGCGCTCGCCGTCGACGGATCGGCTTTGGAGGTGACCCTGCGTGTCGTGGGAGTGCCCCCGAAAAGGGCCGTCATCGCCTGGCAGGAGGCGACCGCGTTCGGGCAGCCGCTGGCGTCAGAGCTGGCGCCCCACGTAATGGCAGGGATCAACGCCCGCATCGGTGGGCTCTGGCCGCCCGGCCATTTTGCCCTGGCCTCGGCCGCCGCGAGTGTCATCGAGGCCATCGCCGATGGCGGGCGCGGCCGGTTTTCGTGCTTTGCGGACATGGGACGCGGCCGGATCGCCGCGATGCCGATCGACGTCGGCCCGGACGGCATCCGCCGTGTGCATCAGCCGGTGCTGACGCGACAGGAACGGACGTTGTTCGAGACCGCTATCGAGCGCGGGTGAACGTCAGGAACCGACGACCGTGACCTCGAGCCCCTGTGGGTAGGGGCGGTTTCAGTTCAGCTCGCGGCCGTGCAGGGCGATGCCGTTGGCGAAATCGCCGAGATGCTGACGCAGAATGAGGCGGCCTCGATGCAGACGCGACTTCAACGTCTGCGGCTTGACTCGGAGGACCGAGCTGGCTTCTTCCGTGGACAGCCCCTGAATGTCGCGCAGGAGCACGGGCACGCGGTAAACCGGTGGCAGGTGCGTCAGGGCCTCGACGAGCCGGCGCCGCATCTCGCCGCGCATGACGCTATCGTCAGCCAGTGACGACCAGTCGGCCGGCTCCTGCGGTGCACGTGCCTGCCCTTCGCTGGTGACCACGACGTCCTGCGCGGGCACTTCGTGCGGCCGGCTGAAGCGGCCGTTTCGAAGGCGCGACATGGCGGTGTTGAAGGTGATCCGGTAGATCCACGACGACAGCGCGGCATCGCCGCGAAACGCATCGATCTTGCGATGGACCTTCAGCAGGACGTCCTGGGTCACTTCTTCGGCGTCTTCCCAGTTCTTCAGGTAGCGAAATGCTAGTTGATGGATGCGCGGACCGTAGGAAGTCGCTAGCTCGACAACGGCCGTGGTATCCCCCGCCTGCATCCGACCAATCAAGTCCCGTTCTTTGTCTGGCTGACCCATTCGGGGCCTCCCGTAAGGGACAGAACACCCGACTACGGGAGCTTATTCCGTGGGGACGAGAATGGGACGGACGTCAATCACGGCCGGATCGGGCGGGAAAACCGGTTCCCGGCCGAAAACCGAAGCAAACGCTTCAATGGCGGCCGTTTCCACGTCCGTCATGGAAACGGGATGGCTCAGGAGCTTCTCGAGCGACGTCACACCCTTGTCGGCGATGCCGCACGGCACAATCCACCGGAAATGGGACAGATCAGTCGTGACGTTGAACGCGAATCCGTGGCTCGTCACCCAGCGCGCGATACGGACGCCTATGGCGGCCAGCTTCTCGCTGCCGACCCACGCCCCGGTCTGGCCCTTCGACCGCCCGGCGGTCACGCCGAACCTGGCGGCCGTGCGAATCAGCACGTCTTCCAGGTCCCGCACGTACCGGTGGACGTCACAGCGGTCGGGACGCAGGTCGATGATGGGATAACCGACGAGCTGGCCGGGGCCGTGATAGGTCACGTCGCCGCCTCTCCCGGTTTCGAAGAGTTCCACGCCCGCTCTCTCGAGCGCGTCAGGCGTGGCCAGTACGTGTGACCGATCGTCGCGTGCTTTCACACCGAGGGTGATGACCGGCGGGTGCTCGAGCAGCAGCAGCTGGTCGGGGATGTCTCCCGCCTTGCGCCGCTCGACGAGCTGCTTCTGGAGCGCAAGCCCGTCGGCATAGGGAACGAGTCCGAGCCGGCGCACCTGGACTTCCCTCATGGCGTGCTACATCCAGCCTTCTTCGAAGTTCTCCAGGCGCTCCTTGACGAAAGACAGGAACCGCCCGGCTTCCGCGCCGTCGATGAGCCGGTGGTCGTAGCCGAGCGTGAGGTGGCACATGGGTCGAATGGCGATCGCGTCGTTGATGACGACCGCGCGCTTCTCGATCCCGCCCACGCCCAGGATCGCGACCTGGGGCTGGTTGATCAGGGGAAGTCCGTACAGGGCGCCGAAGATGCCCGGGTTCGTGATGGTGAAGGTCCCACCCTGCACCTCGTCCGGGCTGAGCTTCTTGTTCCTTGCGCGCGCCGCCAGATCGTTGACCGCACGGCTCAGGCCGAGCAGGTTCTTCTCGTCTGCGTTCCTGATGACCGGCACGATCAGCCCGTTCTCCAGCGCGACCGCGATTCCCAGATTGATGTCGCGCTTGTAGACGATGTTGTCGCCGTCGATCGAGGCATTGACCGTCGGAAACTGGCGCAGCGCATCGACAATCACCTTGGCGATGAGGGCCGTGAATGTGAGCTTCGCGCCGGCGGCGTCGTACGCGGCCTTCCGCTTTTCCCGCAGCGCAGCCACCTGGCCGAAGTTCACCTCGTACACCGAGTACACGTGCGGCGAGGTGTGCGCGCTCAACACCATGTGCTCGGCGATCTTCCTGCGCATGATGCTCATCGGCTCGACGCGCACGTTCTCGCCGGGGCGGAACGCGGGGCCGGGCGCGGCAGCCTGAGGCGGCGCGGACGGCGGCGGCGCGGACGCCGCGGATTTCGCGCCGCCCGATTCGATGAACCCCAGAATGTCGTTCTTCGTCACCCGCCCGCTGACGCCGGTTCCATGGATGTTCGAGATGTCGACCTGGTTGTCCTTCGCGATCCGGCGGACCAGCGGCGACGACTTCTGCCGGCGCAAATCCTCCTTCGACGGCTCCGCGGCCGTTGGCTTCGGGCCCGGAGCGGGACTCGATGCCTGCGGCGTCGGGCTCGCGGCCGGAACGGGACTCGAGGCCTCGGGTTGACCGGCGGCCGCTTCGGGCAGCGCGCCTGCGGCCGGCGCCGCGACTGCCTCGCCCTCCGCGCCAATCACCGCGACGACGCTGTTGACCGGGACGGTGTCCCCTTCCTTGACCTTGATCTCGGTGAGAACGCCCGCGCCGGGCGAGGGGATTTCCGCATCGACCTTGTCGGTCGAGATCTCGAACAGCGGTTCGTCGCGGTCGACCTGGTCGCCGACCTTCTTGATCCAGCGGACGATCGTACCTTCGGCGATCGACTCGCCCATCTGCGGCATCACTACGTTTGTAGGCATAATCGCTGTCCGCTTTCCGCTTCCCGCTTCCTCGCTAGTATTCCACGAGTGTCTTCGCCGCCGCGACAACCTTCGCCACGTTCGGAAGGAAGGCCGCCTCGAGCGGAGGCGAATACGGCACGGGTGAATCGGCCGATGCGACGCGCACGATCGGCGCGTCCAGGTACTCGAAGGCCTCGCTCGCGATAATCGCCGCCAGTTCACCGCCAATCCCACCCGTCAGGGTCGCCTCGTGCAGCAGCAGGACGCGGCTCGTCCTGGCCACCGTCGCCAGGATCGCCTCGCGATCGAGCGGCGCGAGGCTCCGGAGATCCAGGACCTCGGCGGCAATGCCCTCGGAGGCCAGCGCGGTCGCCGCGTCGAGCGCCGTGTAGACCATCGCGCCGAACGTGATGATCGACAGGTCCTTGCCCTCACGACGGATGGCCGCCTTGCCGAGCGGCACGATGTAGTCGTCGTCGGGGACCTCGTCCTTGATCCGCCGATAGAGGAACTTGTGCTCGAAATAGAGCACCGGGTCGTCGTCGCGAATGGCGGCCTTGAGGAGCCCCTTGGCGTCGTACGCGGTGGACGGCTCGACCATTTTCAATCCCGGCGTGTTCAGGAAGAAGGCCTCGGGATTGAGCGAGTGGAAGGGCCCGCCGCTGACGCCGCCGCCGCACGGCCCGCGGACCACGATCGGCACGCCGGCGCCGTTGCGATAGCGGCTCTTCGCGGCAAAGTTCGTCAGCATGTCGAACGCGACGCCGATGAAGTCGATGAACTGGATCTCGCAGACGGGGCGCATCCCCATGTAGGACGAGCCGATCGCGGACCCGACGATGGCCGCTTCCGAGATGGGCGTGTCGATCACGCGGCCGGCGCCGTATCGATCCAGGAGGCCGTCGGTCACCCTGAAGGCGCCGCCGTACGGACCGACATCCTCACCCATGACGAAGACGCGCTCGTCGCGCGCCATTTCGTCGTAGAGCGCCTGGCGGATGGCTTCCAGGTAGGTGATGACTGCCATAGAGATCTTTCCGGCTCAGTCCGGGCTGTACGTCACGAGACACCGGCGTCGGCCGGCGGTCACTGCTGCGCGAACGGGGACTTCACGAGTTCCAGCTTCGGGCGCGCGAATTCGCCACCCGCGTAGACGCCGCGCGTGAGGGTCTCCGGATCCGGCATCGGCGCTTCCATCGCCAGCCGCGCCTCCTCGGCCGCGTAGCTCTTCGTCATCGCGTCGATGCCGGTGAACTCCTTGTCGCTGGCGAGGCCGCGCTCGATCACCTGCCGCTGGAACCGCTCCAGCGGATCCTTCTTCTTCCATTCCTCGGTGAGCGCCTTCGGGACGTAGCGCGCATCGTCGTGCTGGGCATGGCCCTGCATGCGCATCGTGTCGACGCCGATCAGTTGCGCCCCTCCGCCGCTCCGCGCGCGCTCGACCATCCGCCTGGCGACGTCGTACACCGCGAGGATGTCGTTGCCGTCGACGAGCTCGTGCGGAATCCCGTACGACGAGGCGCGTTCGTCGATGCGGGTGATCTTCATCTGCTTCGCGATCGGCGTCGAGTAGGCGTACTTGTTGTCCTCGGCGACGACGACGAGCGGGATCTGTCGGACGGCGGCGAAGTTCAGCCCTTCGTGGAACGCGCCGGTACTCGTCGCGCCGTCGCCAATCCACGCCATCGCCACGAGCGTTTCAGCCGGACGACCCTCAGCCGGCCGGCGCATCCGCGCCCCCATGGCAATGCCGGCGGCGACGGCAATCGAGTCCCCGAGCATCGAGATCGGCCCCACGATCACCGGTTCGTCCGCCCCCTCGTCCGGGATGTGGACGATGTGAATGTTCAGGTCTCGCCCGCGGGAGTTGGAGGTGGCCTTCGCCATGTACTGGAGAAAAATCTCCTTTGGCCTGACGCCCATGGTCGTCAGCGCCGCCATGTTGCGGATGAGCGGCAGCACCGCGTCCGTCCGCCGCAGCGCGTAGGCGGTGCCGACCGATTCCCCCTCCTGGCCGAGACTGCGATAGAGGCCGCCGATGACCTTGCTCTGCCGGAAGAGGATGACGAGCCGCTCCTCGATATCGCGCGCCAGGCGCGCGAAGTAGTACATCTCCAGCAGCTGATTCGTCGTCAGCGCGTCGGACGGCCGGGCCGGCGTGGTGCTGCTCTCTGAGTTGCCATCAGGCGTGAAGCGCCGCGCCGTGCGCGGCATGGGCCGCTTCGCCGATCGCCTCCGACATCGTCGGGTGCGGGTGGATCGTGCGAATCAGCTCTTCCACCGTGCACTCGAGACGCAGCGCGAGCGTCGCTTCGGCGACCAGCTCGGTCGAGCGCGGTCCAATCATGTGAATTCCGAGGATTTCGTCGTACTTCTTGTCGAAGACGATCTTGACGAAGCCTTCTGTCTCCCCCGCGATGCGGGCACGGCCGAGCACGCCGAACTTGAACAGGCCGGTCTTCACGTCGTAGCCGCGCTCCTGCGCCTTCTTCTCCGAGAGACCGACGCTGCCAATCTCCGGATCGCAGTAGGTACAGCCCGGCACCTGGTCGTAGTTGATCGGACGGTACTCGTGGCCGGCAATCCGCTCCGCCAACGCGACGCCCTCGGCCGACGACAGGTGCGCGAGCTGCTGGTGGCCCGGCTGATCGAAGGTGATGACGTCTCCGATGGCGGACACGCCCGGCACGTTCGTGCGGAACTCCCGGTCGACATGAATGTAGCCGCGCTCCATGCGGAGGCCGAGATCCTCGGCGCCCAGGCCGCTCGTGACGGGCCCGCGGCCGGTCGCCACGAGCAGGTAGTCCGCCTCGAGCTTGACGGTCTTGCCGTCGGCGGTCTGCGCTTCGAGCGCCACGCCCTGGTCTCCGGGCCGTGCGCTCGTGACCTTCGCGCCGGTCATCACCTTGATGCCCTGCTTCTTGAACGACTTCTCGAGTTCGGCGGACACGGCCTCGTCCTCGACCGGGACGAGGCGCGGCAGGAGCTCGATGATCGTGACCTCGCTGCCGAAGCGCCGGAAGATGGACCCGAACTCGACGCCCACGGCGCCGCTTCCCATGATCGCGATCGATTTCGGGATGTCCTTCAGGTTGATCGCTTCGTCGCTCGTGATAATCCGCCGGCGGTCGATGTCGATGCCCGGCACGCTCCGGGGTTGCGACCCGGTCGCGACGATGATCTCCTTGCGGGCGACGAGCGTCTGGGTGTTGCCGTCGGTGATCTCGACCTTCCCGCCGCCGGTCAGGCGGCCGCTCCCCTTGATCCAGTCGATCTTGTTCTTCTTGAAGAGCATCTCGATGCCGCCGGTCAGCCCTTTGACGATCTTGTCCTTCCGGGCCTGCACCTGGGCCATGTCGATCCCGATGGCCGGCCCTGACTCTTGTTGAAGGGCGGCCTGGCCGATCGACAGGCCCCACTCCTTCCAGTTCTGAGCCACCTTCAACGCGTGCGCATGTTCGAGGAGCGCCTTGGTGGGGATGCAGCCCCAGTTCAGGCACGTGCCGCCGAGCACCGGCGCCCGTTCGACGACGGCGGTTTTCAGGCCGAGCTGCGCGGCGCGAATCGCGGCGACATACCCGCCGGTGCCCGAACCGATGACGATCACGTCGTATTCGTTCGCCATTACCTGTCTTTCTTCTTCATCGAGGAGAGCGGGACGAAGGACACAGAAGCGGGCGGCGGCGGCGGCTCGGCCTCGCGCTGCGCGGCGGTTTCGGGATCCAGGCGCGACACCTGGGAGCGCAGCCGCGTGTAGTCGTACCGCAATTCCCAGTACCGACTGGGTGAGGGCATCCAGCTTGCGCGACAGCCGCCGGGCGAACCCGAGCGCTGTCACTGCGAGGATGATCGCTAGGCCGGCCAGCGTCCACATGACCACAACCGCCGTACCTTAACAGGAGCCCTCGGCGAGAATCAAGACACGGGCGACGGACGCTCCTCTCTGCTACAATTCCGGCCGTACCCATGGCCCCTTCCAAGACCATCCTGATCTGCGACGACGATCAGGGGATGCGGGACACCATCGCCGCCATCCTGAAACGCGACTACCGCGTGCAGACCGTATCGAGCGGAGAGGCGGCGCTGGCGCTGCTCAAGGAGCAGGACATCGACCTCATCCTGCTCGATGTCCGGCTGCCAGGCATCAGCGGCTTCGACGTGCTGCACATCGTCAAGGAGAACTACGGCCTCATCGAGTGCATCATGATCTCGGCGATCAACGAAGTCGAGACCGCCGTGCAGGCAATGAAGCACGGCGCCTACCACTACATCACGAAGAACTTCGACTACGACGAACTCCGGTCGCTCGTGCGGAACGCCTGCGAACGGCAGGACCTGAACCGCCAGGTCATCACGCTCAGCGCGCAGGTCGCCGAGCAGGGCGAACGGCAGTTCCTGATCGGGCCGAGCCGGCAGATCCGCGACATCGTCGATCTCGTGCAGAAAGTGGCGAAACTCTCGGCGACGGTCCTGATTCTCGGCGAGAGCGGCACGGGGAAGGAACTGCTCGCCCGGCTGATCCACCGCGAATCGGGGCGCGGCGAGGCGCCGTTCATTGCCGTGAACCTGTCGGCCATCCCGCACGAGCTCGTCGAGAGCGCGCTTTTCGGCCACGAGCGCGGCGCCTTCACTGGCGCCCACAAGCAGCAGCTGGGCAAATTCGAACTCGCGGCCGGCGGCACGCTGTTCCTCGACGAGATCGGCGACCTCCGGTTCGAGCTGCAGGCCAAGCTCCTGCGGGCGATCCAGGAGGGGGAAATCGAGCGCGTGGGGGGCACCAAGCCGATCAAGACCGCCTTCCGGCTGGTCGTCGCCACGAACATCGACCTCGACAAGGCGGTGAAGGAAGGCCGGTTTCGGGAGGATCTGTACTACCGCATCAACGTCATCCCGATTCGGATGCCGCCGCTGCGGGAGCGGCTCGAGGATCTGCCGGAGCTGGCGCGGCTGTTCCTGGAGCGGTACAAGTCGAAGTTCAGAAAGCCGGTACGGGGCATCTCAGGGTCGGCGCTGAAAATCCTCGCCTCCTACTGGTGGCCTGGCAACATCCGCGAACTCGAGAACCTGATCGAACGGCTCGTGGCGGTGAGCGACCCGGAAAAGGAGTGGATCACGGACGAGGATCTGCCGCTCGAATACCATTTCGCCAAGCTCGATTCCGCCTCGACCGCCGGGGATGCCCTGTTCCAGGAGGCCTGCGACACCTTCGAGCGCAATTTCATCCTGCGCGCGCTGGAGAAGGCTGACTGGAACGTGACGGCCACTTCCCGCTACCTGGGGATCCCGCTGAGCACCCTGAAGCACAAGATGTCCCGGCTCGACCTGCGCGACATCGCGCGGAAGCTCCGCGGCGTCTAGCTGCCGGGTTATCGGCCAGTTGCTTGGCCCCACCGGCCAACCAGTTGGCCGATTT
The DNA here is from genome assembly GCA_963817635.1 of uncultured Acidobacteriota bacterium. Lineage (GTDB taxonomy): Bacteria > Acidobacteriota > Vicinamibacteria > Vicinamibacterales > 2-12-FULL-66-21 > CAWFPR01. Next base: position 186,959 of record CAWFPR010000005.1, read on the forward strand.
AGCTCGGCAATCCGGCGGTCTGCGCGCCTTCCGCTCACGTAAAGTCCTTCCAAAGAGTCACTTCACAGATCTGTAATTTCGCGGACAGATTTCGTCTTCACGGCATCGATATGACTCTTTGGACAGAATTACAGTCCTGGGTATACCCGTTGCACATGTGTCATCGGTTCGCTCGCGAACGCGTTCCCCAGACACTCACTCCATGGATTCCTGCCGCCCGGCCGAAGGAGAGCGGATGCAGCCGTCGATGTTCAACGTCCGTGTTCCGCTCGACGGTCTGACCGGGCAGGACGAGGTGTTCCTGATGAACACCTTCACGGACGCCCAGCTCATCGTGTCGAGGGATGTCGCCGGGTTGCTGGACCGGGTTGGCGAAGCGCGCGCGCCGCTGACGGGCCCTGAGCGCGACGCGCTCTCCACCCTCGCGGAACACGGGTTCGTCGTGGACAGCCGCGCGTCCGAACGCGAGCAGCTCGAACAGTTCTTCCGGGACGTCCGCGAGAGCACCGACGAGCTGAGCGTCACCGTGCTCACGACGCTGCAGTGCAACTTCGCGTGCGACTACTGCCTGCAGGGCGACCACGGCGACTACAACAAGACGGCCGCAAAGATGTCGCCGGACACGGCGGTGCGGGTCGCGGACTGGACCGAGCGCCGGCTCGACGTCGTCAGGCCTGAGCGGTTCTCCATGACGCTTCTTCGGAGGCGAACCGCTCCTCAACATGCCGGTCATCGACTATCTGGCCGAGCGGCTCTGGAACGCCTGCCAGGCCCGCGGCGTGCTGATGTCGATGAGCATCATCACCAACGGCCTGCTGCTCACGCCGGAGATCGTGGATCGGCTGAAGCCGTTCGGGCTGCGGGGCGTGAAGATCACGCTCGACGGCGATCGCGACACGCACGACCAGATGCGCCCGCTCCGCGGCGGCCAGCGGACGTTCGACAAGATCATCCACAACATCAGGCAGATCGCGGGCAAGTGCACCATCGCGATTGGCGGGAATTTCGACGAAGTCTCGGTGGACAGCTACCCGGCGCTGCTCGATTTCCTGGCGCGCCAGGATTTCGCCGACAAGCTCGCTCGCGTCTCGTTCAAGCCAATCATCCGCGAAAAAGTCGCGCCGCAGCCCCGCGGCATCATCCCGCTCACCGTTGTCGGAACCGGCGGCAAGCCGCTGAACGGCGCGTGCATGACGTCGGCGGGGAGCGGCACCAGCGCGTGCAGCAGTTGCGGCGTGCTGGACGACAAGATGTCGTTCCTGCGCGATGAGACGAAGAAGCGCGGGTTCCCGACCGCCGACGGCGTGCACATGGGCCCGTGCGAGATCCACCAGGACAACGCCCACACCATCGGACCCGAGGGCTCGCTCTATGCCTGCCCGGGATTCGCGAGCGACGCGCCCCAGTCGATCGGGCACATCGACGGGCGCGAGGATCCGCGCCGCAGCCGGGCGGCGGAGAACTTCGAGAGGCTCTCGGCGTGGAAAGAGTGCCACGACTGCGCCTTCATCCCGGTGTGTGCCGGAGGCTGCACGGTCGCGGCGAACAACGAACTCGGCAACATGAACAGTCCGAATTGCCACAAGCCGGCCTTCGAGGCGGGCGTGGTGGCGCTGGCGCGCGAGGCGGCCGAGGAGGTCGCACGCTGCGCCGACAAGGTCGCGTAGCGACCACGCGGGAATGCGGCCCGGATGGCCGCAGAAGAGCGGCCCTGGCGGGCCGTTCACACGGAGAACCACATGAAGAACGGGAAGAAAGGCACGACCAAGAAAACAGGGACGCTGCGTCCCTGGCTGGTCGACGTGCAGGTGGAGCACCTTCGCTAGCGCGGGGTCCCGCTCACGCGGTCATTCACAACAACACGAACATCTCCTAAAAGGAACAGAATCATGAAGATCCAGGTTATCAAGAAGGCGTCCAAGAAGATCACCCCGAGCCGCTGCAACTTGGTTCGTCGAAGGGCTCCCCGAACCTCGCAAGTAGGCTCTTTCGACGCGTGCGCATTATGGCTTTCGGGACAGATTGCCGATAATGACGTTAGGGGTTCCGAAGGGGGAAGTCGGAACCTGGCACGCATTGACTTCAGACTGGCGTTTCAGCACCGGCGGATAAGCTATCCGCGGCGGACGCTGTTTCGCCGCTGGGTAATGGTCTGTCTGCTGTTCGCGCTTCTGATATCGCAGGCCTGTTCAGCGCCTGCGACGATCCAACGGCTGCCCGACACACTCCGGATCGGCGCTGGTGCATCGCCGGGTTCCGAGGTCATCAACGTTCTTACAGACTACCTCTTCTCAGAGCCCCTGCTCTTCACGGACTGGCACGGCCGGACCGTCTCGCGCCTCGCGTCAGGATGGCAGTGGGAGGACGATGGCCTGACACTCCGGATCCAGGTCAGACCCGGCGTCAAGATGCACGATGGACGGCCGGTCGATGCGGCGCTCGTCGTCGGGCATCCTGCGCTAGAATCTCGAGGAGTCGCGCGGCTTCGAGTACGTCAGGTCCGTCGAACCTGAAGGGCACGGACACCGTCCTTTTTCGTCTGAGCCGGCCTGACACCTTCCTGGTTGACGCGCTGGACCTCACGTCGATTGCCGATGGGGACGTCGGGACGGGTCCATTCAAGCTCCGCTCACGCACGCCAACAGTAAAGGCCGACCGCAACGACGAGTACTACGCCGGCCGGCCCGGCCTCGCCCACGTCGAAATCGTCCCCTACGATAGCCAGCGGACCGCCTGGGCCGGGATGATGCGCGGCGAGGTGGACATGCTCCAGGAGGTCGCCCGCGAGTCGGTGGACTTCTTCGAGGGGGCTTCCGATATCCGCACCATCGCCTCGATTCGTCCGTATTACATCCCGCTGGTATTCAATCTGCGGCACCCGGTCCTGCGCCGCGTCGATGTGCGGCGCGCCCTGGTCGAGGCGATCAATCGGGACGAAATCGTGACCCAGGCCATGCGCGGTCACGGCATGGTCGCCGACGATCCGATCTGGCCCTACAATTGGGCTTACAGCGCCGCGGCGCGGCGCTACGCCTACAACCCGGCTGCTGCCAGCCTGCGCCTCGACGCCGCGGGACTGCCGGTCGAGACCCGCAACGCGGACGGATGGCCAGCCGTGTACATCTGACCTGCCTTTTCTGGCGCGAGGGACCGCAGTTCGAACGGATCGCGCCTGCTGCTTCAGCGGCAACTGGCCGCGGTCGGCGTGGACCTCGAGCTGATACCCCTGCCGATTGACGATCTGATGACCCGGGTCAGTGAGGGAAGGTTCGACACCTACCTGATGTCTTGTTCAGCGGCCGTACCTTTCAGCGCACATACCAGTTCTGGCATTCGTCGGCGCCCGGGACGGCAGCTGTCCAGGACACCGGTTACACAGGGCGCAGACGCCGTGCTCGATCGCCTGCGCGTCGTCCGATCGGATGCGGAAATTCGCGAAGGCCGTTGCGGAACTTCGCCAGCGATTCTACGAAGACGTTCCCGCGGTCTTTCTCGCATGGCCGCAGACGACGCGCGCCATCGACTCACGTTTCTATCTGGCGGAATCCGGCGATCCTGACATCTTCGCCGAGGTCTGGAAGTGGCGCCCCACCTCTGATCAGCGGGCCGCCCGATGAGACGGATCACCGGACGATTCGTGCTGTTCATCGCGACGGCCGCGATCCTGCCGCTGATCCTCTACGGCGCCGTGTCGGTCGATCAGCTGCGCAGCGGCACGCAGCAATCGGTCAGCGAGGGCAACCAGGCGATCGCCAGTCAGATTGCCGAGCAGGTCTCCCTGTACCTGGACAATAACGTTCGCGTGCTCGTGTCGATCGGCACCGAGATCCAGGGGACGCAGCTCGAGCCGTGGCAGCAGAAGCGGATCCTCCGCAATCACGTCCTCGACTTCCCCGAGTTCAGCAGCCATCACCCTGTTCGATGCGAGCCGGCCGTCCAGTCGCCTCCAGCAGCGTGGGGCCATCGACCCTGTCGATGCCGGAGCCGCCGAAACGCAGGCCCAGGCCAGGCGGTTCTACGTCTCGCCCGTTCAACTGGACGCCGACGCGCTGCCGACCGCGACCATCGCCGTCCCGCTCTTCGAAAGCAGCGCCGATGCCCGCTGGATGGTCGCCGAAATGTCGCTCGAACAGTTGTGGCGCACGATCGACCGCATGCGGGTCGGCACCCGCGGCTACGCCCTGCTGCTCGATCGGCAGAACACCTACCTGGCGCACGGCAATCCCAACGACAAGGCGCTCATCGCGAGCGGAACAGCCGCGTCAGCCGACGAGCAGGCGCTGGCCGACGCGGTCCGTACCGACCCGGACTATTCGGGGTTCCGGCGGTTCCGGGATGCGCGCGGCGAGGAACTGCTGGCTGTGGCGGCCCCGGTGGACAACCCGAACTGGACCGTCCTCGTCGAGCAGCCGACCGACGATGCGTTCGTCGTCGCGCATTCGATTGAGCGGCTGCTGCTGGTCGCAATCGGGCTGGCGCTGCTCGGCACGCTGTTTCTCGGCTGGCTCTGGGGACGCTCGTTCATCCGCCGCATCTTCGCACTGACCAAAGTGACGCGCGCGATTGCGGACGGCCGGATGGACGAGCGGGTCGCGATCTCGGGGCAGGACGAGATACGGCAGCTTGGCGACGCCTTCAACTCGATGGCCGATCGTCTGGTCGAGCTGCAGGAGGACGTCAGGAAGCAGGAACGCCAGGCCATGTTCGGCCGGATCGCCGCGGGCCTGGTCCACGACCTGTCCCACCCGATCCAGAACATCGGGAACAGCTGCAAGCTCATTCAGAAGATGTTCGAGGACGCCGAATACCGCGAGACGTTCAAGAAGACGGTCGAACGCGAGCTGGTGATCGTCAAGCGCGTGCTCGACGACCTGCGCAACATCGCCCGCCCGATCCCGCTCGAACGCTTTGCGCTCGACGTGAATCGCTCGGTGGCCGAATCCGCCGAGGCGATGCAGCCGCACGCGGAGACCGCGGGCCTGACGCTCCAGACGGAGCTCTCGGCCGAACCGGCCTACATCGAGGGCGATGTGTTCGCGCTCGGCCGCGTGTATCGCAATCTGATCCTCAACGCGATTCAGGCCACCGCGCCAGGCGGCCTGATCGTCGTCGCGACCGAAGTGCGCGACGAGCGCGTGCAGATTCGCATTTACGACACCGGCTGCGGGATTCCCGCCGAACGGCTGTCGGCGGTCTTCGACGATTTCGTGACGACCAAGCGCCGGGGGCTCGGTCTCGGACTCGCCATCTCGAAGAAGATCGTCGAGCAGCTCGGCGGACAGATTTCAGTCGCAAGTCAGGTAGGCAAGGGCACCACGTTCATGCTCGAGTTCCCGCGCACGGAGGCGCGGCCGATGCTCGTGGCGCTCTGACGGGTGGGATTTACGAAGGTCCACGTGCACGATGGCAGGTTTGCGGGAGGCTCCCATGTTCCGGAAGCTGGTGAAGACGTCAACGATCGAGATCGACGGGCGGCGCTACGGGCTCCAGTTCTTCGAGGAAATGACCATGCGCGGGACGCGCCGCTTCAGTTGTGAAGTCGGCCTCAGCGCAACCGATCGGATCATTGTCGATGGGGATTCGATGTCGGCCCTGGAAGCGCGGGTCGCGCGGGTGGCTCCGGCCACCGTGTACAGCCGCTGGCTTGCGGCCCGGCGGCGGGCCGCCTGAGAGGCGCCGGAGAGGGTGAGGCGCTGAACGGCGCCCCTGAGCACCCTTCAGCACCCCTCAGCACCTGCTCGCGTTACTTCTTCGGGAGAACGGTGTCCTTCAGCTGCTTGGCGATCCGTGCCTTGACGACCGTCTTCGCGGGGATCTTGATCGCTTCGCCGGTCGCGGGGTTGCGGCCCATGCGGGCCTTCCGCTTCTGTACCACCAGCTTGACCATCCCGGGGAGCACGAACTCACCGGACCGCTTCAGCTCCTTCTCCGCCAGCATGTTCAACTCGTCGAAGAACTCCCGCGCCTGCGTCCGCTTCATTTCGAAGCGATCCGCGAAATGCGAAAAGAGTTCGGACTTGCCCATTCTGCGGGCCTCTGCCATCGGCTATTCCCCTTGCTTGGGCGCGCTCTTTACGACCCGCATGTCGGCCGCGCGCGCGTGCGGCGGTTGCGGAGAAAATTTGTGAATGCCGCGCGTATCCTAGCGCGCGGTGTTTTGCGGTGTCAATGACGCCAGCCACGAGAGAACACGAAATCCGGCCAGAATGCTACAATTTTCTGCATGTTGAACTCGGCCTTGGAGACGTTTCCCAACCCCCGCCCGGGGCGCGACTACGAGATCGAGGTCCGCTGCTCGGAATTCACGTCCGTCTGCCCTAAAACGGGACTCCCGGACTTTGGCGAAATCCTCATCTCATATGTGCCGGACGACCTGTGCCTCGAACTGAAGGCGCTGAAGCTGTACATGGTCGGCTTTCGCAACGAGGGAATCTACTACGAGGCGGTCACCAACCGGATCCTGGACGACCTGGTCGCCGCCTGCAGCCCCCGGCGGATGACCGTCGTCGGCGACTTCTCGGTCCGCGGCGGCATCAGCACGTCGGTTACGGCGACGTTCGAAAAGGACTCAGCGGACAGGGGTTAGGGCTCGGCCAGGATCGGGGGGCGCGGTGCAACCGGGCGAAGAACCTCACGTCGTTCCCATCGACGGGACCCTCGATCTCCACACCTTCGCGCCGCGCGAGATCAAGTCGGTGGTCGAGGAATACGTCCGCGCCGCGCACGGGGCCGGCCTCCGCCAGGTTCGGCTGATCCACGGCCGCGGCAAGGGGGTCCAGCGTGGGATCGTTCAGGCGGCGCTCGAGGCCCACCCGCTCGTGGACCGGTTCTGGGACGCGCCGGAGTCGCACCTGGGGGCGACCGTCGCCGCCCTGAGCCCTGAGCCCTGAGCCCTGAGCCCTGAGCCCTTGAGCCCTGAGCCCCGGACCGCCCGGTCGCGATCCGCGCGCGCCACGTCGAAGCCGACCGCCAGTGCGAACCCTTTCAGGATTCAGATCCCTGTGACGAAACCTCTTCGAGGAAGTAGCTGCCGCATGCGGCATCGAGCAGCTCGCGGGTGATGACCGGCTCGCGGTTCTGGTAGCGGCAGAGGTCCACGACCTGCTCCAGGAGGTCGCGCGGGTGGCACGCCCGCATCTGCAGGTTGCGCGGCTGGTAATACTTGCGGTTCAGGGTACTCGACCATGACGGGATCGAACACCAGCTTGCGCCGCCGGCAGTTCATCTCGAAGATCCGGCAGGTACTCGTCCATGGTCGGGTTCTTCGTGAGGATCTTGTACGGGATGCGCCGGAGGAACGCCTCGTCGGCGAGCGACTCGGGCTTGAGGTTCGTCGCGAACACGATCAGGACGTTGAACGGCACCTCGAACTTGCGGCCGGTGTGGAGCGTCAGGAAATCCACGCGGCTCTCGAGCGGCACGATCCAGCGGTTGAGAAGGTCGCGCGGCGGAATGCGCTGGCGGCCGAAGTCGTCCACGACGAACACGCCGCCGTTGGCCTTCAGCTGGATCGGCCCTTCGTAGAACCTCGCGATCGGGTTGAAGGTCAGGTCGAGCATCTCGAGCGTGAGTTCACCGCCGACCACGACGATCGGCCGCCGGATCCGCGCCCACCGGCGATCGTGCGGCGCCGCCGTGATGACGCTCTGCGTTCCCGAGGCCTCCTCCACTGACTGGTGGTTGACGGGGTCGAACATCGTGATGATCTGGCCGTCCACGTCGATCGCGTGCGGCACGTGCACGTCGCCGCCGAGCGCGTGGCCGATCCCCTCGGCGATGACGGTCTTGCCGTTGCCTGGCGCGCCATAGAGGAACACCGCTTTGCCGGAATTGACCGCGGGCCCGAGTCGATCGAGCATCGGACGGCTGACGACCAGATGCTCGAAACCGAGGGCCAGGCGCTCGCGGTCGAGATACGGGCGGGCCGCCATGCAGGCGCGGACGTAGGCGTTGTACTGCGCCAGCGGCACCGGTGCGGGGCCGATGTACCGGTTGACGTCGAGGAACTGCCCCGCGCGCTCGCGGCCGCGGTCCGTGAGGGCGTAGCGGTAACCGGCCGTTCCCGCCCCGCTCGTGCCGCGGACCTCGACCAGTTTTTCCACCCGCGAATGCTGCACGAGCGCCTCGAGCACCGAGTACGGGAGGCGCAATCGATCGGCGAGGCCGGTTCCACTCGCTTCGCCCGAGACCAGCGTCTTCAGGAGCAACTGTGACAGGACGTCCGGCTGCAGGCCGGATTCCTGAATGGTCGCCGGGGGCGCCGGCGGCATCGGCTGGACGAACGGCGGAGCCTCAGTGGCGACCGCGGTGGCGCTGCTCATGACCGGTATTCCTCTCGATCGCGAAGACTGGCGGCTTCGGTGTCCGGCCCGCGGCGTGCCGCACCCTGCCGCGCGTCCCGCAGGTCGTCGCCTGCCGCGACGCTCTCGAACTCGACGCGGTGCCCGACGACGGTGCCCGTCCGGTCGACAGTGCCGGCCGGAAGCTCGAGGACGCCGGCTGTCCCGCGGCGTGGCAGCCGCACGCGCCAGGGCCTCAGGTGCGCGACACGGTCGATCACGACGCCTCGGTCATCGAGCGCGATGACGTCGATCGTGAAACGCATCCAGCACGTGTGCACACCGCGGCTCGGCACGATCCACAGCGCCTCGCCGGGGTCCAGCCCGTCGCGGGCGAGCAGGCCCACGGCGCGCGTCGCCCGCGTCGCCGCCACGCCCACGCGGTCCGCAATCACCGTTCCCGTATCGACGTTTCGCGCAATCAGTGCCACTGGGTCGCTCTCCGCTGTTCGCCCGCTTCACTCGGCAGAACGGGGTCTACTTCTTCATGTGGTCGATCATCGGGAAAAGCACCGTGATGAACCGGATCACGGCCGGCCCGATGGTCACGATCCACACCGCCGGGAAGATGCAGAAGACGAGCGGGAACACCATCTTCACGCCGGTCTTCGCCGCGGCTTCCTCCGCGCGCTGGCGGCGCTTGGTCCGGAGCGTCTCGGAGTACACGCGCAGCGACTGCGCCACGCTCGTGCCGAACTTGTCGGTCTGGATCAGCATCGTCACGAGCGAGCTGAGGTCGTCCACGCCGGTGCGGTCCGCGAGGTTGCGAAGCGCCTCCGAGCGCGGCTTGCCGGCGCGAAGCTCGAGGTTGATGAGCCGCAGCTCGTCGGAGAGCTCGTGATACGCGAAGGCCAGCTCGCTGCCGACGCGCGACATCGCCTGGTCGAGCCCGAGCCCCGCTTCCACGCTCACCACCAGCAGGTCGAGCGCATCGGCCAGCGCGAGCTGAATGCGATGCGCGCGGCGCTTGGCCATGCGGGCCAGCACCATGCCGGGCAGGACGTAACCGAGGCCGAGGCCCGCGAGCGCAACCGTCATGTTCGGCCGCATGATGATCGAGCTCGAAAAGAAGAGGAACAGGACGATGGCGAACGTCACGCGGATGCCGAAGAAGATCGTGATCGCCTCTTCGCGGCGGTACCCTGCCTGCACGAGCCGCAGGCGCAGCGACCCGAGTTCTTTCGGCGACCGCGGTACCTTCTCGCCCACGCGCTTGAACATCGCGACGATCGACTCGAGCCGCGGCTTGGCCTCGTCCTCCGGTTCACGCCCGAGTGTGAGTTCAGCGAGACGGCGGTCGATCACGTCGGCGCGCCTTGGCATGAGCGCGACGGCGGCCGCGGCGACCAGCGCCGACCCGAACAGGAACGCGAACAGCGGGATCAGCATCGACACGTTACACCTCGATCTTGACGACCTGCTTGATCCACAGGAAGCCAATGGCCTGCATGCCGAGCGCGGCCAGCAGCATGAGCTGGCCGATGCGGTCGCGGAAGAGCAGGTTCATGTGCTCGGGATTGATGAACGAGAGCGCGATCGCGAGGACGGCCGGCAGCGCCAGCAGCACGTACCCGGTCAGCCGCCCGTGCGCCGTGTAGACGCGTACCTGGCGCAGGATCTTGAACCGCTCGCGCACCACGTGCGCGAGGTTCTCGAGAATCTCCGACAGGTTGCCGCCCGTCTCGCGCTGGATGAGGACCGCGGTGGCGAAGAACCGGACGTCGAGCACCGGCACGCGCAGCGCCAGGTTCTCGAGCGCGTCCTTCAGCGGGAGCCCGAAGTTCTGCTCGTCGAACGTCTTCCTGAACTCGGGGCCGACCGGCTCGGGCATCTCGTCGGCAACCATCTTCAGCCCGGTCGCGAAGGCGTGCCCCGCCTTGAGCGCGCGGGAGATGAGATCCAGGGCCTCCGGGAACTGTTCCTCGAACCCGCGCATGCGGCGCGAGCGCTTGCCGCGCAGGATCAGGAACGGCAGCACGAACCCGATTGCGGCTCCCAGCGGCAGTGCCCACCGGGCGCGCACGACCGCCGCCGCAATGAGGGCCACCACGGCGGCGCTCGCACAGCCGGCAAGGACCACGGCGCTGACGGAGGCCTTCATGCCTGACTGCTCGATCCAGCGCGCGATCGCCGGGCCGCGCACGGAGTCGCCGATCAGGCGGTCGAACATCGGCACCGGCCCCTCGTTGACCCGCTTCACGAGGACGCCGTCGGCCTGCGGCACGTCGGCCGGTATCGAGATCTCCTGCAGGCGCTCTTCGAGCGTGCGCTGCATCAGCATCCCCGGGACGTGCACCACGGCGTAGTAACCGCCTGCGACCACGCCAATCCCCACGACGAACGCCAGGAACACCAGCCCCGCCATCATCGAACCTCCGTGACCCCTTCGAACATGTCCGGCGGCAGGTGAATGCCCGACGCCTTCAGTCGATCGCACGCCTTCGGCCGGACTCCGGTCGCCCGGAACCGCCCGATGACCTTCCCGTCCTGCGTCACGCCGATCTTCTCGAACAGGAAGATCTCCTGCATGGTGATGACGTCCCCTTCCATGCCGGTGATCTCAGAGATGCTCGTCACCTTGCGCGTGCCGTCGCTCATGCGCGACTGCTGGACGACGATCTGGATGGCCGCGGCAATCTGCTGGCGCATCGCGCGCTCCGGCAGGTTCGCCGCTCCCATGGCGATCATCGTCTCGATTCTCGACAGGGCGTCGCGCGGCGTGTTGGCGTGGACGGTGGTGAGCGACCCGTCGTGGCCCGTGTTCATCGCCTGCAGCATGTCGAGCGCTTCCTCGCCGCGTGTCTCACCGACCACGATGCGGTCGGGACGCATACGCAGGGAGTTGACGAGCAGCTGACGCTGCTTGACCGCCCCCTTGCCCTCGACGTTGGGTGGCCGCGTCTCGAGCCGCGCGACGTGCTCCTGGTGGAGCTGCAGTTCCGCCGCGTCCTCGATCGTCACGATGCGCTCGCGCTCCGAGATGAAGCTCGACAGCACGTTGAGGAGCGTCGTCTTGCCGGCGCCGGTGCCGCCGCTGATCATCATGTTCAGCCGCGCGCGCACGCAGTGCTCGAGGAACTCGAGCATCGGGCGCGTGAGCGAACGGATTGCGACGAGATCCTCGGCCTTCAGCCGCTCGGCCGGAAAACGGCGAATCGACAGCAGCGGGCCGTCTACGGCCAGCGGCGGAATGATCGCGTTGACGCGCGAGCCGTCCGGCAGCCGCGCGTCGACCATCGGGGAGCTGTCGTCGACGCGCCGGCCGACGCCGCTCACGATCCGGTCGATCACGCGCATCAGGTGCTTGTCGTCCTGGAACGTCGTGGGCAGCCGTTCGAGCTTGCCTGCCCGCTCGACGTAGACCTGCTTGTAGGTGTTGACGAGGATGTCGCTGATCGTCGGGTCCCTCAGCAGCGGCTCGAGCGGCCCGAGGCCGAACACCTCATCGATGACGTCGCCGAGAATCACTTCCCGCTCGCTCATGCTGAGCGGCGTGCCCTCTTCGGCGATGAGCTCGAAGAGCAGCGTCCGGATCTCGGCCTCGGCGCGGGACCGCTCCGCCGAGGCGAGCGCCTCCAAATTCAGCCGGTTCAGCAGCTTGCGGTGAACGTTCGCCTTCAGCTCGAGATACTGCGGCCGCGGCGCCTCCGCGCGCGGCGTGGCGGAGGGCCGCGGAGTAACCGGCAAAGGCGGCGGCTGGGAGATGTTCAACGACAGAGTCATGTGACTGGGCCCGTGCTAGAGAAGTCCAAGAAATGCCTTGCGGCGTTCCGGCTCCGGCTTCGCTTCGTCCGCGACTCCGAGCAGGTGGCGCGTGAAGCTGCCGAACTGCGCCGAGATCTCCGAATGGTCCGTCATGGCGAGCGGGACGCCGGAATTGATCGCCGTGGACACCGTACGGTAGTCGCTCAGGAAGGCGTGGTGGATGCCGTAACCGAGGGCGGTCTCAATCTGTTTCGGCGCAATCAGGACCTGGTCGGAGACCCGGTTGAGCAGGATCTTCACGCGCTCGCTGCCGGCCCCGAGCTGCCTGACGCGATCGACCAGTCGCTGGGCGTTGCGGATCGACGGCACGTCGGGGTTCGTGACCAGGAAGATCGTGTCGGCCGCGTACAGGGCCGCCACCGCGCACGAGTTGATCATGTTGCCGGCGTCGATGACGATGTAGTCGTACATGCGGCCGAGCACCCGCAGCAGCTCCTCGATGGCCCCCGCGTCCTGCGCGTTCGGCCGGTCGAACTGCTCCGAGGCGGCCATGATGTCGAGTCCCGACTTGTGGCGCGCCATCAGCTCGCGAAGGAAATCACGGTCGAGCCGGTGGAGATTCTCGATCGCGTCGAGGACGGTGAACCGCGGGCGGACGCCGAGGAAGAGCGCCACCTCGCCCAGACACGGCTTGAGATCGACGATTGCGGTCGGCCGCTTCGAGAGCCGCGCAAGCTCGACCGCGCAGTTCACCGACACGGTGGTGGTACCGGCCCCTCCCTTGGCGCCGAGGAAGACGTGCGTGACGCACGGCTGCCGAGCGCCGGCGGTGGCCGCCTCCCTTCGCGCCCCGACGCGCCTGACCGCACCGTGAAACGACTCTTCCATCGTGCGCGATGCCTGCGTGTCGCCGCCGGGCAGCCACGGGAAGAACTCGTTCGCTCCGGCGCGCATCGCCTGGAGGATCAGCTCCGGCTCGGCGGTGGTCGCGATGGCGAAGATCGCGACCGACGGCTGGGTCGCACGGAGTCGCTCGATGGCGGCCATGCCGGACGAGGCGTCAGCGCGAATGTCCACAACGACGGCGTCGAGAGGCTGGGAATCGGTCGCCGCCGCGACGATCCCAACCGGGACGCCGCACGACCGGAGCATTCCTGACGCCTGCCGTTTGAATTCCTCGTCGTGACTGACGACGAGGACGGTGAGCTGTGCCATGGTGTCGGTACCGGAAAACTGCTACTTGCTCAGACGGATGATCTGGTTCTGCAATGCCTGGAACGCCGGACCGACATCCGCTTCGGTCTTCGCGTAGTAGTACTTCCCCTCGAGCTGGCCGGCGTTGTAGTCCACCGACCGCTTGTCATTCGCGATGCGCATCAGGATGTCCTCGGGCTTCTCGGGCATCGTGCCGAGGTTGTAGCGCACGAGTTCCCCCATGCCGATCGTGTAGACGCGGATCTTGTAGTCGCCGTTGTCGTTGCGGGCCTCGTTCGCGATGATCTCGAGGAGGTTCCTGGCCGCGTTGTTGATGTTGAACACCTCGGCCGGATAGCGGCCGTTGCCGGCCTTGTTGCGCAGGCCACGGATGGCGGACTGGGCGACGCCGTTCACCTTCAGTGCCGCGGTCTGCAGGGGGAACGCCGTCGGAATCCCCGCGCTCCGGTGATAGGCGTGAAAACTCGTGAGCGGCAACTGCGGAATCGCGGCAATGACGGCCGCCGGACCCGAGTCGTTCCAGTTGGGAATCAGCTTGTTCTGCACGGGATTCTGCACGCCGGTCTGCGTTTCGTACAGCCCCTGAATCTGCGGGTTGTCCCAGGTCTGGCCGTCCGGGTCCGGGAAGTTCTTCGGGAAGTCGTACGTGCGAAGACCGCGCGGCTGGCCCGCGGCCGCCTCGTAGTTGCCCGGCACGCTGTTCGACGCGCCGTCCGTGAACAGGACGATGACGCGCAGGCCGGACTGCTGCCCTGGCGAAACCGATCGCATCTCGTCCCAGCCACGATAGAGCCCTTCGACCATCGCCGTGCTGCCGCCAGGCAGGTTCTGCGGGATGTCGGCGCGCACCTTGGCCTTGTCGAATCCCCGGCCGGGCGGCATGGTGTCGAGCACCTTGGCGCCATTGCTGTAGGTCACGAGCGAGAGCCGATCGGAGTTCTGGTCGAACGCATCCACGAACGTCCGGGCGGCGTCCCGGACCGCGCCCCACCGGCCGCCGATCGAGCTCGAGACGTCGAGGATGAGCGACAAATCCACCATCCGGCGCGTGGCCTCACCGGAACTCGTCACGGTGACCTCCCGGAAGTTGGCGAGTTTCATGAACGTCGTCGGGAGCGTCGCTGTCGCGGTGACGGTCACGATGTTGACGCCGGTCGCCGCTTCGGTCCGCAGCGAGAAGAACCCCGGATCGGACGTCGGGTCCGTGGACGCGGACGTTCCCATGAAGCCGACAGGGAAATTCGCCCTGAAAATCCGCGTGGCCTCTCCCCTGGGGTCGCCGCTGTTCAGCATGCGCGCGGCGCCCAGCGCGGCGCCGTCCACCGCCTTCGACAACTGCCCCTTGACCACGTAGGCGCGGCCGGTGTCGACCGCCAGGCCCACGAACAGCAGCAGCGTCGTCAGGAACACCGCGACGTAGATGAGGGCGTAGCCCTTTTCGTTCGAGAGTTGGTGTCTGTGTGTACTCATGGCGGTCAGCTTCGTGTTCAGACGCTTCAGAAGTACGCGATCGAATAGAGCGTTCTCGGCATCGGGACGCCCAGCCTTTCGAACGGCGTGATCGGCTCGTGGTGGGTGAAGATCTCCGTGACGTAGATCATCCCGCCGGGCACGACCACCAGGTTCCCCATGTTGGTGATTTGCAGGCCGGCGTTGCTGTCGGAGTTGACGGCCTCGTAGTTGGGCGGTCCGGAGAAGGCGCCGCCGCCAGTCGTCCGGATTACGCTCGTGCCCGGTATCGTGCCGAATTCGTGGCGTTGATAGAGGATCAGTTTGTCGAAATTGGCGGTACCGGTCGTCGCGCCGCGCTTGATCACGGAGAAGATGAGCCGCGAGCCGCTGTCGAAGTTCACCGGCGGGCTGATGATGCTCCGCATCGCGAGTTCGGCTTCCTGCAGGGTGCTGTCGCGCGAGATGAGGTTGGATCCTTCGCGGCTCAGCCGCGTGACGATGTGCTGGTCGAGCAGCGCGTACCCGACCTCGACGACGCCGAGCGTCAGCATCAGGGCGATCGGCATGACGATGGCGAACTCGATGAGGCTCTGGCCGCTCGAGCCTGCGAGCCGGTGCTTGAGGCTCATTCGAATCTCCCCTCGTTCTTCATCGTGGACGACACCCGCAGCGTCACCCGTCCGTCCGTGAAGAATGGCCGGATCAAGGGCGTGAAGGGTGTCCAGGTGTAGGTGACCGTCACACGCTCAATCGCGTCGGGACCGCCGGTTCCGCCGACCCAGTCGGCGCCGCCCGGCGGGATGTGCGCGAACGCGAACGCGTCGTCGCCAATCGTCAGCGAGGGGGTGGCGTTGCGCATCGCGGTCTTGATCGAATCGGTCCGCGACAGCGGCCCCCCTCCGACGGGATCCACCATGCTCCCGCCGGTCACCCCGAAGCGCGTGGCCTGGCTGACGCCGTTTTCGAGCGCGAGGTCCACATACAGGATCGACGAGAAGTCCACGATGGCAAACGTCAGCAGCAACAGCAGCGGCGTGATGATCGCCGCTTCAATCAGGTTGTCTCCCCTGTCGCTGAGCCATCCGATCTGTCCGCGCGGTCCCATGGCTGCACTCCTCGAGTCGCGGTTGCTGCGTCGCCTGCCCGGCCTTCGACTCGCCTACCAGCGTGCCGATGGGAACGGCGCGGTTGAGCCCGTGCCCTTGCTCTGGCCGGAGCCGCCCTTCGCTTTTTCGATCTCGTTCTGGTAGTCGGTCTGCGCCTGCTTCAGGCGGTCGGCGGCTTCGGCGAGCGCCTGGTTCCGCTTCTTGTCCTCGTCGGCCTTCTTGCGCGCGATCTCGGCGGATTTCTTCGCGACCTCCGCCTCGCGGCTCGCACGCTCCTTGCTGACCTTTTCCGCCGCGATCCGGGCCTTCTCCGCCTTCTCGGCCTCAGCCTTCGCCTCGGCGGCCTGCTGCTTCTCTTCGGCCGCGCGCTTCTTCGCCTCGGCTTCCGCCGCCTTCTTCTCCTCCTTGCGCTGCTTCTCGAGGGCTTTCTTCTGCTCCTTCGTCAGCGCAGGCACCGGGGCCGGTGTGACCGCCACGGTCGCGGTCTGCGCCGGCGACGAGGCCGTCGTCACAGGCGCCTTCGGCAGCGCCGCGGGAGTCGTGACCGGCAGCGCCGCTGGCGCCGCGATTACGGGTACGGTCGGCACCGCCGCCGGCGGCGGCGTGCGCTGCACGGCCGGAGGTGGCGCGACGGGAGTCACCACGGCAGGCTTCGCCTGGGGCTCGGGCGAGGAGACCGTCGCGTCGGCGCGCGGGCTCTTCTTCGCCGGGGCCGGGGCCGGGGCCGGTTTCACGGGCGCCGGAACTGGCGCCGCGTGCGTGTCGGCGGGCACGACGACCTGCCGGGCCTCTGGCGCGGGATCCTGCCCGCCGGAGGGACGCGTTCCAGGCGTGACGGGGTAGCGCGGCGATCCGACATACGCGTCAGGACTGGGGAACGACTTGGCGGGCCGGCCGAGATACGGCTCGACGAGCGACGGCAGGCCTTCGGACGCGCCCATCTGGCCGCGGCGGATGATCGAAGGCGTGATCATCACGACGAGTTCGGTCTGGTTCTTCTGGTTCGCCTTGCTCTGGAACAGCTTGCCGAGAATCGGAATGTCGCCGATGCCCGGGATCTTCGACATCGTGTTGGTCAGCGTGTTGTTCATCAACCCCGCGATCACGAAGGTCTGACCGTCGCGCAGCTCCACCTCGGTCTCGGTGCGGCGGGTCGAAAGCGCCGGGATCCGGAAGCCGTTCACCAGGACAGCATTCGCGAAGTCCAGCGAACTGACCTCCGGCTTGACCTTGATGTGCAGCAGATCGCCGCCAAGCACCGTCGGCGTGAAGCTGAGACGCACGCCGAATTCCTTGAACATGATCGTCACGGAGTTGTTGCCGTTGCTCGACTGCACGACCGGATAGGGGTACTCACCGCCCGCCAGGAAGCTGGCTTCCTTGCCGTTGGTGGCGATCAGGTTCGGTTCGGCCAGGCTCTGGAAGAGGCCCTTGTTCGACAGCGCGCGGACGACGCCGCCGAGCCCTTCCTTCGAGTTGAAGACGAAGAGATTCAGGAAGTCGCTGAAGACCAGGCCCTTGTCCTGGTCGAAGTTGGGCGACGGCACGCCCGAAGGAGCGACGCGGCCGGACCAGTCCTGCTTGAACCCGTCCACGAAGAAGCTGGCGCCAAGCTCCTGCATCGCGCTGCGGCTCACTTCCGCGAAGCGCACGCGCAACATCACCTGGTTCGAGGCGACGCCTTCCTGCTGCTTGAGCAGGTTGACGACGTTTTCCTTCTTCTCGACGTAGCCGCCGGCCACGTCAGCCGCCTTGTCGACGACGTACTGGCTCGTCACGGTGCCCGAGATGACGACATCCTTGCCGCTGCCGGCAACCGAAATAGTCTCGCCGGGGAAGAGCGACTTGTACTGTTCGGTGAGGGCCGTGAGATCGCGCCGTACGGTGACCTCGAAGGTCTTGATCGCGCCGCTGTGGTCCCAGACGAACAGGGAAATCGTGCCGGGCTGCTTGCCGTGAATGAGCAGCTGCGAAGGGCCCGTGACCATCGCGTCCGCGATGTCCGGCACCGTGAGCGACACCCGGACGATCTGCGTGCCGACGTTCAGGATCGTGGACCGGCCCACCAGCAGGTCGACCTGGGAGCTGTCCGCGGGCGCCGTCACGGCACCGCCGCCGCCGAAACCTGGCGCTGGCGCCTGCCGGGCCTGCGGGGCCGCGACGAGAATCACGATGATGAAGCCGGCCAGGGCCGGGATGAACCTGTGTAGCCGCGGGGTCATAGCTCCTCCGAGTTCCAAGTGCTTCGATTACCTGATGATTTCCGAGACGCGCTTGTCGCCGCGGATCATCTCGACCGTCGGCACAGGCACGGCCGCCGGCGCGGCCGGCGTCTGCGGCAGGGTCACGATCGGGCCGCCTGTCTTCGGGTGGTACGTCCGGGGCCCGGTGGGTGCGGCCGCCGCACGTACCGTACCCATCAGCACCGACGGCTTCATGCCCGGGGTTTCGGGCGATTCGGTGTCGAGCGGATTGCGCAGCGCGAGCTGGATCTTGCCCTCGGTGCTGGCGAGCGCGACGCGCTCGGCCTGAGCCGGCGTCACGAGCAGCGTGACGACCGTCACGGCGATTGGCTTGCCGCCGTTGTCCTGGTCCTGCTCCATCCGCGTGCCTGCCGTCACGACCTGCACGTTGGACAGCACCACTTTCGACATCGTGTCGTTCGCCTGGTTCGAGGGGCTTGCGGTGGCGACGAGATCGACGCGCGTGCCCGGCAGCACGTAGCCCGCCACGCCGATGACCTCATCGACGCGGACCGACACCGCGCGCATGCCCTCGGGAATCACCGGCGGCAGGCCCGAACCGGCTTCCTTCGACGCCAGCTTGGCGTTCAGGACCGGCTCGTTCTTCACGATGGCGACGATCAGGCCGCGGCCGAGCACCTGATCGACCTGCGAGAACGTCCCGTCGGGCGCCTGACCCTGCGGGAAGTTGACGATGCGCAGGTCGTCCTGCTTGAGTTCTGCCCCGAGCCGGAGATCGGAGGCGGCCACCACCACCGGCTGCGTCGGGGCGGCCACGGACTTCACCGGCTGGTTCTGCATGAAATTGTAGGTGGCATACGCGAGGCCGCCGCCGGCCAGAATCGCGAGCGCAAGCACCGTGAAAATTCTGTTACGCATGTGAGATCCCCTAATCCCGGCGTTCACGTGGTCGAACGTCCGGCTGGCGCCCCGGACGCCGGGCGGAACGCTGGGTCCCGCGCGGAAGTGAGGGCCTGCCCTATCGCGGCGCTAACGCATGAGCACCGCGAGCATGGAGCCGATGGCAATCGCCGGCCCGTAGGCGAAGCGGTTCGATTCGGTTGCGCCCTCGAGGTTCTGCTTCGCATCCGAGGGGGCCGCGATGAGGCGCCCCGTGCCGGCAAGGGTGGCGCCGAGCCGCCGCCGCCGGAGCGCGACCGCGACAGCCAGCACGCCGCCGGCTATCGCGGTAAACAGGAACGCACTCACCACCAGTGCGGGTCCGACGACTGCGCCGACGGCGGCCATCAACTTCACGTCGCCGGCGCCGGTAGCGCCGAGCGCGTGCCCCGGCAGCATCAACGCCAGGCCGAGCGCGAAGCCGGCCAGTGATGCCACCACCGAGACACCGCTCAACCCGGTCGCCGCCAGCCCGACCCCAATCCCGGCCATCGTCGCGGTCAGGAGGTTCGGGATGCGGCGCGACCGGATGTCCACCACGCTCGCGGTCAACACACCGGAGGCGAGCGCGGCAAACGCGATGTCAGAAAGCGGCAGCAATCGCATTCCAGAACACCGCGTGAATGGTGTTGCCAACCATCGTCACAGCCCCCAGGGCGATGAGCGCGATCAGCGCCGCGAGCATTCCGTACTCGAGGAGGTCCTGGCCATCCTCCGAGTGCCGGAACCTGGCGCTCGCGATTCGCTTGATCGTCGTCATTGCTGCGTACTGCATGGCTGGTCCTCGTCAGGCACGACGGCAAACGACCGCCGTGCGAGATGCCCAAGTGACGTGCACGACGTATGCCGCGCGACGTGCGACGGACGTTCCGCGCGATGTCCGCGCGGTGTCCGTCGCCCGCCGGTCCGGACGCTACGCCGCGCCGCTAGCCGAGCTGAGCCGCGATCGCGCCGAAGATGTTGTTCACGGCTCCGCCGGCCAGACCGACCGCACCGATGGCGATGAGCGCGATCAGGGCGACGAGCAGCGCGTACTCGAGCAGGTCCTGCCCTTCATCTTCACGAGCGAACGACTTGAGGAGCGTTACGAGCTGAGACATTGAATCCTCCCGGTGTTGTGGTGCACCGCGGTGCGCGGTGCGATGTTGCGGCGCGGCCGCATGCCTTGTGAGTTGGGAGCGGCCACTCGCCGCACCACGCACGCCCATATCGCAACGGCTGTGCCACGACACCCGGCCATGTCCGCATGGAGGCGCTCAAGTCGTTCTGAATGCGACGGGTTACCGTCGATGTCCGGCGGCGCCGTCCCCGCCCGCCAGGCCAGCTCGCGCGGGGCGCGGCGCGTCACTTTCGTAAGCGCCGCCGCGAAATTCGTGGCTCCCGCCGGCGCCTGGAGGGCCGCCGGCCGGACCGCGCCTCCCCAGTGCGTGTCTTTGCCAGCGTTTAGCGCCATCCGGAGGCCGACGACGATCGGCACACGCATTGCCATTGCGGTGGGAGTCGCACCCTGCGATGCGGCTGCCGTGCGGCCCATCGCCCCGCCGGCGGAAGGCGGATCCATCGAAGGCGACCTGGGCGGACACATGAAACGTGGATTCCGGCAAGCCATCGTCTCGGTGGTCGTGTTCGGTGCGGTGCTCGCGATACTCGTGTCGATCGACGAGCGCGTGCGCGATCGATTCAACGATCTGGTCGCCGGCGGAGGCCTCTCGTCGTGGGGGAATCGCGCCGCGGATCTCGGGCAGGCCGTTGTGGAGGCCCTGCGCTCTCAGAGCAACGAGAACGCGCCGCTGGTGGTCTTTGCCGCCGTGGGCGGCGTGCTCTTGTTGTTCATGTGGAAAAGTTGAGAAGCTGACCGATGCCACTCGTTCTCGCACTCGAACCCGACCAGCGGCAGGCCGCGATCATCAAGCGCCTGATCCAGCAGGTGAAAGCCGATCTCGTGCTCGTCGATTCGCGCGACGCGGCCGTGTCGGCGCTCGCCGCCGGAGTACCCGACGTCGTGCTGCTGACGGCGCTGCTCTCGCCCCGCGACGAAGAAGAGCTCGTCAGGCAGGTGCGATCGCTCACGGCCGCGGAGCATCTCCAGATCCACACGATTCCGCAACTCGCCTCGAGCGGTTCCGAACAGGATCCACGCCAGGACGGGACGGGACAGGGCCTGCTGCGCCGGTTCCGGAAAAAGAAGGAGGCCGAGCCGATACAGGGCTGCGATCCAGACCTGTTCGCGGCGGAGGTGCGGGCGTTCCTCGAACGCGCCGCTGAACTGAAGTCGGAAGCCACCGCCCACCCCGTCGCGCGGCCGCAACGCGCGCAGAGCATTCAAGCCACGCCGGTGGCGCCCGAAGAGGCCGAGACGGCATCCACCGACCCGTCGTCGGCCTGGTCTTCGCCGTTCGAATGGCGCCACGCCGAAGCACCGCAGCCGCAGGCCGCTCCTCCCGCCGAGCCGCAGCCCGCCCGGCGCGAGGGGCTCGTGAGCACTCTGCCGCTGGCTGTCGTCGCCGAGGAGGAAGATCAGCGCCGCGCGGCGGATGTCGCCGCCCGGTCCGAACGGCAGAAGGCGGACGTCGAGAACGAAGAAGCCGAAGCTGCGCCCGCGCGAGCCCGTGAGGCGGCCGACAAGGAGCGGGCAGAAGCCGACGCCGCCCGGGAACGCGAGCGGGTGCAGCGGAAAGCCGAGGCCGCAGCCAACGCCGAACGCGAACGGCTCCGACTCGAGGCCGAAGCGGCGACCAAGGCCGAGCGCGAGCGCCTGCAGAAGGAAGCCGAAGCTGCGGTCAAGGCCGAGCGCGAACGGCTGCGGCTGAAGGCCGAAGCGGCCGCCAAGGCGGAACATGAACGCCTGCGCAAGGAAGCCGAAGCGGCCGCCAACGCCGAGCGCGAACGCCTGCAGAAGGAAGCCGAAGCTGCGATCAAGGCCGAGCGCGAACGGCTGCGGCTGAAGGCCGAAGCCGAAGCGAAGGTCCAGGCTAAAGCCGCGGCGAAGGTTCGCGCCGAGGCGGAGGCAGCCCTGCGCGCCGAACGCGAGCGGCTGCGCGTGGAAGCCGAAGCCGCCGCGAAGGCTGAACGCGAACGCCTGCGCCTGGAAGCCGAAGCCGCGGCAAAGGCCGAACGCGAACGCCTGCGCCTGAAAGCCGAAGCCGCCGCGAAGGCTGAACGCGAACGCCTGCGCCTGGAAGCCGAGGCCGCCGCGAAGGCTGAACGCGAACGTCTGCGCCTCGGAGCCGAAGCGGCGGCGAAGGCCGAGCTCGAACGCCTGTTCCTTGAAGCCGAAGCGGCCGCACGGGCCGAGCGCGAACGCCTGCGCGTCGAAGCCGAATCCGCCGCGAAGGCTGAACGCGAACGTCTGCGGCTGGAAGCCGACGCCAGGGCCCAGGCCGAAGCCGCGGCGAAGGCCCGCGCCCAGGCCGAGAAAGCGCTGCGCGCCGAACACCAACGCCTGCGCCTCGAAGCCGAGGCCGCCGCCAGGGCCGAACAGGAGCGCCTCAAAGCCGAAGCCGCCGCCCAGGCAGAACGTGAACGCGCCCGGCTGGACGCGGCGGCCGCGGCCGCGGCGGTCGACGACGTGTTCGCGGCGTTCCGCGAGGAGGCCGACACCGAACGCGGTGTCTTCATGCACATGCCGATCGCGCTGTGGGCGCGCCGCGAAGCGGCTGCGCCACGGCCCGAGGCAGTCACCGATCGAGAGCTGCACGACCTGCTCGCGCGCTTCGCCCTGCCGACAGAAGTCGCCAACGTGGCTTACGCCAGTGGCTGCCATATCCGCCGGGTTCGCGTCCCGGCTCCGTCGGGCGCCGCACGCCAGCGCGCGGCGCACCCGGTGATCCTCTCGAGGCGGGCCCTCGAAGACATGCGCGGCGCGCGCTAGTCCAGGTCGGCACGCCGGATCGCGAATGTCGCGCATTCTGCACCGGGCACGCCGGACCCGGGATGCAGAAACCGCGCGGACGCCGGCCGTCGATCCGGACAGTTCGCGCAGAATGGCCGTTTTCCACACGGCACTGCGATTGAACGCACGTCGCAGGTGGCCGAACGCGACGTGACGTGGAAGCGGTGGCGCGAGGGCGAACGCGTATACGTTCGCGGCGTCGTCTGGACGATTGCGACGATCACGCCGCACGCCGATTGCGCGTCGCTCCGCGTGATCCCGGCGCGTGACGCCGGCCCCCCTCTCACGGTTCTCGTTCCGTTCGATCGACCGGCCCGCCTGGCCCATCCCGCCAGCCGGCGTCACATGCACCCGCGCCGGTGGCTGCACGCGATTCGCCGGATGGCGTGCCGCACGCGCGCCTTCGGCGCCATCGCTGATCCGGCGCCCGGCCTGCCCGACCTGTTGCCATATCAACTGGAGCCGGCACTCGCGGTCCTGCGCCATGGCGCAACCCGGGTGCTGATCGCTGACGCCGTCGGCCTTGGCAAGACGGTTCAATCCGGTTTTCTGCTCCACACCCTCGCGACCCGGAATCCAGCGCTCCGGGTGCTCGTCCTCGTCCCCGCGGGGCTCCGCGAGCAGTGGGCGCACGAACTGAGGATGCGGTTCGGCCTCGGAGCAACCGTTGGCGATGCGGGATGGCTCAGGATGGCCACTCGAAACGTCCCGCCCGACATCGCGCCGTGGGCGCTGCCCGGCATCTTCATCGTGTCGTTCGACTTTCTCAAGCGGCCGGAGGTGCTCCGGCCCCTGGAAGATCTGACCTGGGACCTGCTGATCGTCGACGAAGCCCACAACGCGAGCGCGGGGTCGGCCCGGCGCTCGGCCGTCGACGCCGTCGCGGGCCGCGCCGCCCGCGTGCTGCTGCTGACAGCCACGCCGCATTCCGGTGACCCCGCGCAGTTCGAGGCGCTCTGCTCGATCGGGGCGGCATCTGCGTCCGAGCGGCTCCTCATCTTCCGGCGAACGCGTGGGGAAGTCGGGCTGGGAAACCGGCGGCGCTCCGTGCTGCTCCCCGTGACCCCGTCGGCGGCCGAGCGGATGGTGCACCGGCTTCTCGATCGCTACACGGCCGCCGTCTGCCGCGCGGCTGCGCGGCAGGGCGACGGGCGTACCCGGCTGTTGGCCGTGTTGCTGAAGAAACGGGCGCTCTCGAGCGCCACGTCCCTCGCCGTTTCAGTTCGCCGCCGTCTCAGCCTTCTGGCGGGCGCTCCCCCGGCGGCGCAGCTCCCGCTCCCGCTCGGCGAGGAGGACGCGCTCGACGACGATGTCGAGGATGGCGTGCTGGCCGCGCCGGGGCTGCCGGACGCGGGGGCGGAGCGACGTCTGCTGACGAGTGTCGCGCGTGCGGCCGACGCCGCGGCGGCCGAATCGAAGCCGGCATTTCTCCTCCGGCTGCTGCGCCGGATGCGCGAGCCGGCGATCGTCTTCACGGAATACCGCGACACGCTTGCACGGCTGCAGGCGATCCTGTCGGGCGCCGGCCACGACATCACCGTGCTCCATGGCGGGCAGCTCCCTGCCGAACGCGCCGCCGCGCAGCGGCGGTTCAACGACGCCGGCGGCGTGCTGCTGGCGACCGACGCGGCCTCCGAAGGGCTCAACCTGCACACCCGCTGCCGCGTGGTGATCCACTACGAGCTGCCGTGGACGCCGTCTCGGCTCGAGCAGCGGGCGGGCCGCGTCGATCGCATCGGCCAGCGGACCACCGTCCACGAGTTGCTCCTCGTCGCCGGCCACCCTGCCGAACGACTCGTTCTGGCGCCTCTCGCGCGGCGCGCGGCCCGCGCGAGATCGGCGCTCGGCCCGAGCGGCGGAGTTGTGGACCGCCTGACAGAGTCGGCGGTCGCGGATGCGGTGCTCAACCACGGATTGCACGGATCACGCGGATCGGAGGACACATCACGGATCACACGGATCGCACACGGATCGCACCATGGATCGCGACATTTTGTCGATGCACCTCCAGGATCGAAATCAGTGGTGGCCGTGGTCGATCTTCGCGACGAGGCTGCCGCCGAGGCAGCCCGGCTGGGCGAAGAGCGCACGTGGCGCGCAAGGTCAGGTGGTTCGCCAGCGCGAAGCGAGGCTGGTGTGCTGGTGACTCGCTTCCGGCGGCGGCCTGCTCCGCCTCCCGCGTCGATCTACAGGCTCACGCTCGCGTCGACAGCCGGACGAATCGAGCATCTCGCTCTGTTCGCCGTCCGGAACGGCGACGGGCTGACCGAGGCGGAGATCCTCGCGCTGCTCGCGGAACACGTCGAATCCGTGGAGGCTCTTCACGCCGGAGTCGAGCGCGCCCTGCACGTCCGGGCGGTGGCCCTCCGCGGCCGGCTGACCTCGTCGTCGCTGGCCCTCGTCCAGGCTGGGCTGTTCGATCGGCGCGCGGTGCTCGCCCATCGCGAACGCGTGCGCGCTGCCGATCGTCTTGCGGAGCGCCTTGGAAGCGAAGACCCGCCGAACGGGACGTTCAACCTGATACCCACGGTGACGCTCGTGGCCCGGCTGCTCGACTGATGCGGATCGCTGCCTTGTCCGGGTCGCTGCTCTCGGCCGACGCGCTCGACCGGTTGACGCCCGGACTGCTCGGGGCCGACCTCGACAGGCCTGGCGCCGAGCGTGCCCGGCGGCGCGTGGCCGCGTGGCACCGGCACACCCGCCTCCAGCTTGGTCCGGCGTCCGGGGCGCGGACCGTCTTCGATTGCGTCGCGGCGCCGCTCTTCCGGGATCTCGGCTTCGAAATCACCGTCGCGCCGACGTCGTCCGGCACGATCGTGCGCGGGTCGCTCGTCGCCTTCGGGCGAGGCGTGGCTTCGCTCATCGTCACGCCGTGGGGACAGGATCCCGCCACCGCCTGGCGCGACGCCGTGTTGCAGGGCATCGGCGACGGCCTGCGCTGGTGCGTCTGCGTCAGCGGACCGGCGCTCAGAATCGTCGATGCCGAACGCACGTACGCGCGTCGCTTCGCGCAGTTCGATCTCGAGACCGCGGTTGACGACGACGAGTCGTTCGCCCTGCTGTGGGGGCTGCTGCGCCCGGAGGCATTCGGGAGCGCGCCGCCGCTCTTCGCCCGGGCGACCGCCTTGTCGGATCAGCACCGGGCCGGCGTTCGCGCCTCGCTGCAGCACGGGGTCCACCAGGCACTCACGTCGCTGCTCGGCGCGTTCTCGACCGGTCACGGCGACTTCACGCCAGCGACGACCTCTTCGACGAATCACTCGTCGTCGTGTACCGCGTCCTGTTCCTCCTGTTCGCCGAGGCCAGGGGACTGGTCCCGCAGTGGCATCCGGTCTACCGGGACGGCTACACCATCGAGTCGCTGCGGCCGCTCGTCGAACGCGGCTCGCACGCCCGCGGCCTGTGGGAATCGCTCCAGGCCATCGCGCGGCTCGCCCACCGCGGCTGCCGGGCCGGCTCCCTCCGCGTGCCCGCCTTCAACGGGCGCCTGTTCTCGCCGGCCCAGGCGCCCATGGCGGATACGGTCGCGCTCGACGATGGGCCGGTCCGGCAGGCCCTGCTCGCGTTGACGACCCGGCCGGGCCCCGTCGGGGCGGGAGCGCATTGCGTACGGCGACCTCGGCGTCGAGCAGCTCGGGGGTGTCTACGAACGCGTGCTCGACTTCGAACCGGTCGTCACGCGCGGAGCGGTGACCCTCCGGCGCGCGGAGCGGCGCAAGGCGACCGGGTCGTTCTATACGCCGCGCGCCCTCACGGAATTCGTCGTCCGCCGCACGCTGGCTCCGCTCGTGCGCGATGCGACTCCGGAAGCGATCCTCGCCCTGCGCGTGCTCGATCCGGCGATGGGAAGCGGCGCGTTCCTGGTGGCGGCGTGCCGGTACCTCGCCGCGGCGTACGAACGGGCACTGGTCAACGCGGGGAGCGCATCACGACGAGTGACATCACCGAGCCCGAACGGGCGGAGTTCCGGCGGACGATCGCCCAGCGGTGCCTCTTCGGCGTGGACGTCAATCCGATGGCCGTCCAGCTCGGCCGACTGTCGCTCTGGCTCGCAACGCTCGCGGCCGATCGGCCGCTGACCTTCCTCGATCATCACCTGCGCGCCGGCAACAGCCTGGTGGGTGCGTCGCTCGCTGACGTCGCGCGGCCGCCGGGGCGGCCAGGCGCGCGACCAGGCGGGAACTGCCGCTGTTCGACGACCGCGATGCCGACCGGGCATTCGAGGCGGCCGTCGCCGGGCGACTCGCGATCGCGCTCGATCCAGGAGACACGATCGAGCAGGTGCGCGCCAAGGAACGGGCGCTCGCCGGGCTCGCGTCTCCCGCGGGTCCGCTCGCCTCCTGGCGGGAGGTCGCCGACCTGTGGTGCGCGGCGTGGTTCGGGCCGAACGCGCCGTTGCCTCCGGCCGTCTTCCATTCGCTCGTGGACGCCATCACGGGGAAGTCCGGCACGCTCCCGCACAGGACAGCCGCCGCGCTGCGGGAGCAGGCCCGGACCACGGCGGCCCGCGAGCGCTTCTTTCACTGGACGCTCGAGTTTCCCGAGATCTTCGTCGCCGGACGACGGCTCGCCGCTCTCCGCGCCGGGCTTCGACGCGGTGCTCGGCAATCCTCCGTGGGAGATGCTGCGCGGCGATCGCGGCGACCGGACCGCCAGGCGCGTCGCCAGCCTCGCATCGTCCCGCCTGACGGCGTTTGCCCGAGGCTCCGGCATCTACGCGCTGCAGGGCGGCGGCGGACACGCGAACCTGTACCAGCTCTTCTTCGAACGCGCGCTGTCGCTCGTGCGGCCGGGCGGGCGGCTCGGGATCGTGCTGCCCTCCGGGTTCGCGTCCGACCACGGATGCGCGGCGCTCCGGCGGCGCCTGCTCGACGCGACCCGGGTGGACACGTTCACGTGCATCGAAAACCACGATGGCCTCTTCCCCATCCATCGCAGCCTGAAATTCCTGCTCATCGCCGCAACGCGCCAGCGCGGAGCCGCCACGCTGCCGTGCCGCTTCGGCGTGCGCGCGCCCGACGCGCTGGAGCGGCTTCCCGACGACGGGATCGACGCCGAGGCGGTCGTCGTCCCGCGGGCGCTGCTCTCAGCCGTGAGCGGCGAGGATCAGCTCGCCATCCCGGAGCTGCGAACCGCACGTGACGCCGACCTGCTCTCGGCCCTCGTCACGCGATGCCCGCCGCTCGGCGGACAGGAGGGGTGGCACGTCAGATTCGGACGCGAGCTCAACGCGTCGGACGACAAGCCGCACTTCGTCGCTCCGGAGCGGCGGCGGCCCGGAGACCTGCCCGTGATTGAGGGCAAGCAGATTCAGCCCTTCACGATCAGCGTCGCGGCCGCGCGGCACTGGATCGGACACGCGCGGGCGGCCCGCCTGCTTCCCGGGCGCGCCTTCGACCGGCCGAGGCTCGCGTATCGTGACGTCGCGGCCGCCACGAACCGCGTCACCCTCATTGCCGCCGTCATCCCGGCCGGCGTCGTGACGACGCACACGCTGTTCTGCCTGAAGGACGCGGTGGACGAAGACCTCCAGCAGTATCTCTGCGGCGTGCTCAACAGCTATGTGGCCAACTACCTGGTTCGGATGCGTGTGAGTACGCACGTTACGGTTGCGATTGTCGAGAGGCTGCCGGTGCCGGTACCGGAACGTGACTCGCGTGGCTTCCGCGTCGTCGGCGACCTGGCCAGGCGCCTTGCGCGGTCTCCGGGCGATCGCGAGGCGCGGGCCAGGCTCCAGGCAGTGGCGGCGCACCTTTACCGCGTGTCGCCGGAGGAGTTCGCCCACATTCTCTCGACGTTTCCGCTCGTGGCCGCCGACGAGCGCGCCGCGGCGCTGGCCGCGGTCACGGCTGGCGTCGATGCGATATAGTCAGTGGCTCACGCGCATGCCTGACTACGGGTTCGCCATCGACCTCAGGAAGTGTATCGGCTGCCATGCGTGCACGATCGCGTGCAAGGCCGAACACCAGATTCCCGTTGGCGTGAACCGGTGCTGGGTGAAGACGGTCGAGAAGGGCACCTTTCCCGACACGCAACGCTTCTTCTTCCCCGTGCTGTGCAACCAGTGCGAGGACGCGCCGTGCGTGCGCATCTGCCCGACCAACGCACTCTACAGGCGGCGCGACGGGATTGTCGATCTGAACGGCCAGTCGTGCATCGGCTGTCGCGCCTGCATGGAAGCGTGCCCGTACGACCAGTTGTTCATCGATCCGAACACCCATACGGCGGAGAAATGCAATTTCTGCGCGAACCGCGTGGAAAACCGGCTGCAGCCCGCCTGTGTGAGCGTGTGCCCGACCGAGTGCCGCGTCTTCGGCGACCTCGACGATCCGTCGAGCGAAGTCGCGCGCATCGTGCAGCGCGAGGCCTTCATGGTCCGGAAACCCGAGAAGGGCACCGGTCCGAAGGTGTTCTATCTCGGCGCGGAAGACAGCGTCATCCGGCCGGAGGCGTCGGTGCGCCCGCTGGTACTTCAAGGAGGGATCGGTCCACCTGCGCCCCCTCGGCGCCCCGATGCCGGATCCCGCGAGACCGGGCGACCCCCGCGTCGACTACGACGTCCCGCACGGCAAGCCGTGGGGGATCGACATGGTGCTGTACCTGTTCTTCAAGGCGATCGCCACCGGCGCGATGCTGGTCGCGGCGCTCCTGTGGAGCCTGGGCATAGACGGCCCGCTGTCGACCATCGCGGCTCCGGCGCTCTCGATCGTTTTCATCACGCTCACGGCCGTCGTGCTCGTCGTGGATCTGGAGCGCCCCGAGCGCTTCTACTACATCCTGACGCGGTCGAACTTCCGATCCTGGATGGTGTGGGGCGCCTACCTCATGTCGGCCCATGGCGCCGCGAGCACGTTGTGGCTCGCGGCGGGCTGGTTCGGCTCGACCGCCGTCCTCGACTGGCTCGCTCTTCCGGCTGCGGCCATTGCCGTGCTGGCGACGTCGTATACCGGGTTCCTGTTCGCGCAAGGGCTGGCCCGCGACCTCTGGCAGGGGCCGATGGCCGCGATCGACCTCGTCGTGCAATCCGTGGCGGCCGGGTCCGCCACCGTACTGATCGCCGCCGTGATGATCGGCGGCAGCGCGGCCGAGCGCGCGGCCCGCGCTGTGCTGGATGCTGGCCGGGGCGGTCGGCGTCCATCTCGTGCTGCTCGGGTTCGAACACCTGCTGTCACCGAGTCCGACACGGCATCACGAACTGGCGACGGCGACGATTCTCAGCGGCGCCTATCGGTCGCTGTTCTGGGGCGTCGCGATCTTCGCCGGCGGACTCGTCCCGCTCGCACTGCTCCTCACGCCGGGCGGCAGGTCCAGCGCGGCGGCCACCTGCGCCGCGTCGATCCTGGCGCTGGCAGGCGGCGGCGCCTGGGAATACATCTGGGTCGAAGCCGGGCAGTCGGTTCCGCTGAGCTGACGCTCAGCGGATGGGAAAGGAAATGGAAAATGGGAAATGGCTGAGTTCCGCACGCATCCGGATCCGTCCGAGTGGGACAACTACGTCGACTACGAGTCGACCAGCTGGCCGAAGAAGGACCGGCGCCGCTACTGGATCATTCCGAGCATCTGTTTCAACTGCGAGTCGGCCTGCGGCATCCTTGCCTACGTCGACCAGGAAACGCTCGCCGTCCGGAAGATCGAGGGCAACCCCGTGCATCCGGGAAGTCGCGGCCGCACCTGCGCGAAGGGGGTCGTGACGCCCAACCAGCTCGACGATCCCGACCGCATCCTCTACCCGATGCGCCGGGTCGGCGAGCGCGGCGAGGGGCGCTGGCAGCAGGTGTCGTGGAACGAGGCGCTGGAGGACATCGGCGGGCGCATTCGCAAGGCGCTGGTCGAAGGGCGGCAGCGGGAACTGATGTACCACGTCGGCCGGCCCGGAGAGGACGGCTACGCCAACCGCGTGTTGCAGGCCTGGGGCATCGACGGGCACAACAGCCACACGAACGTGTGCTCCTCGTCGGCGCGGCTGGGGCATTTCCTCTGGTGCGGATCGGATCGCCCGTCGCCCGACTACGCCAACGCGCAGACCATCCTGCTGCTCTCGTCGCATCTCGAGACCGGGCACTACTTCAACCCGCACGCCCAGCGGATCATGGAGTCGAAGGCCGGCGGCGGCACGCTCATCGTGATGGATCCGCGGCTGTCGAACACCTCCGCGAAGGCGGACCTGTGGCTCCCGGCGTATTCAGGCACCGAAGGGGCGGTGCTGCTGGCGATTGCGCGCATCCTGCTCGAGGAAGAGCTCTACAACCGCGAGTTCGTGCGCAAGTGGGTCAACTGGCGGGCGTACCTCGAAGCCGAGCGGCCGGATCTCCCCCTCACCTTCGACGCCTTCATCGGCGCGCTGAAGCACGAGTACGAGCGGTTCACGCCGGCCTTCGCGGAGGCCGAGACGGGCGTGGCGGCCGCGTCCATCATCGCGGCCGCGCGGGCGATCGGCCGCGCCGGGACCCGCTTCGCCACGCACAACTGGCGCGCGGCGGCGTCGGGCAACCTCTGGGGCTGGCAGATCACGCGCTGCCTCTACCTGCTCGTCGTGCTGACGGGATCGCTGGGGACGGTCGGCGGCGTGAACCTGCACGGCACGAACAAGTTCGTGCCGAAGCATCCCAATCCGCCGCCGCCGCCCGCCTACTGGAACGAGCTGCTGTTTCCGCGGGAATTTCCGCTCGCCTTTCACGAGATGAGCTTCCTGCTGCCGCATTTCCTGAAGGAAGGACGCGGGAAACTCGACGTGTACTTCACGCGCGTGCACAACCCGCTCTGGACAAATCCCGACGGGTTCTCCTGGATGGAAGCGCTCCTGGACCGGGAGAAGATCGGGCTGCACGTCGCGCTCACGCCGACCTGGAACGAAACGGCGTGGTTTGCCGACTACGTGCTCCCGATGGGCCTCGGAACCGAGCGCCACGACACCATGAGCCAGGAGACCCACGCCGGACAGTGGCTGGGTTTCCGCCAGCCGGTGCTGCGCGTCGCCCGCGAGAAGCGCGGCGAGCATGTCGGCGCCACCTACGAGGCCAACCCGGGCGAGGTCTGGGAGGAAGACGAGTTCTGGATCGCGCTCAGCTGGAAGATCGATCCCGATGGCTCCCTCGGGCATCCGGCAGTACTTCGAGTCGCCGTATCGACCGGGCGAGCAGATGAAGGTGGACGAATACTACCGGTGGATGTTCGAGAACTCCGTGCCGGGCCTGCCGGAGGCGGCCGCTCGCGAACAGCTGACGCCGCTGGCCTACATGCGGAAGTACGGCGTGTTCCAGGTTGCCGAGAAGACCTACAGCCGCGCCCACGAGATGCCCGCGGCGCCGGATGCGCCAGGCGTCGAGGTGGACGGCGTCCGGGTGCAGGGTTTCAACACGCCGTCGCGCCTGCTCGAGTTCTATTCTCCGACCTTGAAGGATTGGGGCTGGGCCGAGCACACGATTCCTCACTACGTGCCCGGCCACGTCTACTGGCGCGACCTCGAACGCGCCAAGGGTGAATTCGATCTCCTCCCCAACTTCCGGCTGCCCACCCTCGTGCACACGCGCTCGCCGGTCAAGTGGCTGTACGAGATCTCGCACAACAACCCGCTGTGGATCGCGACCGGCGATGCGAAGGGGCTCGGCATCGAGACGGGCGATCTCGTGAAGGTCCGCACGCGCATCGGCTACTTCGTCACGCGCGCGTGGGTCACCGAGGGCATCCGGCCGGGGGTGCTGGGCATGTCGCATCACCTGGGCCGCTGGCGCCTCAGCGAAGCCGAGGGAGGGCCGCGTGCCGCTTCATCGCTGGTGCGGATTCAGCGCGAGCCGGGCGGGCGCTACGTCATGAAACAGGTGCACGGCGTCCAGCCTTTCGAGAGTGCCGACCCCGACACGGGGCGAATCTGGTGGAGCGAAGTGGGCGTGCACCAGAACCTCACCTTCCCGGTACAGCCCGACCCGGTGAGCGGCATGCACTGCTGGCACCAGCGGGTCCGCCTCGAGAAGGCGGGCGCCGACGACAGCTACGGCGACATCGTCGTCGATACCGAAGAGGCGCATCGGGCCTACAAGGAGTGGATGCAGAAGACCCGTCCGGCCCCGGGGCCCGACGGGTTGCGGCGGCCGCTGTGGTTCGATCGGCCGCTGCGTCCCGTGGCGGAAGCGTATAAAGTGCCTTGAGATGAGCGCTGGCAACCCGCGACGGGCCGTACCTCGGGATCTGGGCCATGGTGGCCGTGTACGCCGCCGCGCAGGGCACCATCTGGGCGCTGAACCAGGGCGTGCCCCGCCGGCCGGGCGTGCTGGTCCAGGTTGCCGGGGCGTGGGCGATCGTGCTGATCCTGGCGGTCATCAGCACGAGACTGATCGGCCGACTGTCGAAGACGCTCTCCGAGCAGCAGCAGCAGCATCAGGTGACGGTGGACGAGGTGGAGCAGCTGCAGATCAGCAATGCCATGCTCCAGATCATCGCGCACTCGGTGGACGTGCCGCTCGCCTTCCAGGCGCTCGCGCGTCGCATCGCGCGGCTCATCCCGTGCGATCGCGTCGGCCTGGCGCTGCTGTCCGAGGACGGTACGGAATTCCAGACCTACACGGCCCGCGTGCACGACGACGAGCATCGCAACCGGCCGCGCCCCGAGATCGTGTTCAAGGCCGAGCGGACCGCGATCGGCAGCGTCGTCAGGTCGCGCGAACCGTTCCTGATCAGCGACACGCGCGACGACGCCCAGGACTTTCTCGACATCAACGTCCTGCTGACGGCCGGGTTCCGCTCGGCGCTCCTCGTGCCGCTCGTCGCCAAGGGGCGGGCCGTGGGCACTCTCAACGTCGTCGCGCGCCCGCGCAATGCCTTTCACCAGCGGCACGTCGATACGCTGCTGCCGATTGCGGAGATGCTCGCGGTCGCCTACGTGGCGCAGCAGCTGCAGGTGGCGCTCGGGAAGTACCGGCTGATGGAGGCGACGTCGGAGCTGACGCTGTCGGTCGCGGCCGAGATCAACAGCGCGCTCCAGGCGATCATCGGGCACTGCGCCCTGCTCGAGCGCGGGTATCCTGACACCGAGCTTCACCGCGATCTGGCGACGGTCGTCCGGCAGGCCGAGCGCATCGCGTCGCTGCTCGACAAGATGCGCGCCGCCGCGCACAGCCGTCTGCAGGAGGTGGCCGAGACGGTCAACCAGGGCGGCATCCCGACGAGCCCGGACGAACGGGGAGGCGGTGAAGAGCCGTGGGTAGGCGCGGCGCTACCGGCCCCTGAGCGCGAGGAACACCGACGTCGCGAGCACGGCCAGCACGACGATGGTCGTGGTGACGAATAACCAGTCCTTCAGGCGCACGTATTCGGCGAAGGACACCAGCACGCGCAGCATCGGCGTCCCCATCAGCGCGAAGAGCCCCGCCTTCAGCAGCGTTGCCGCAAAGCCGCTGCCCGGCTCCACGAAGAACAGCACGAGCCCCACGAGCAGCAGGACGGCGCTGATCGTCACGCCGGTCACGAGCAGGCGGCCGAGGTGCTCCTCGAGGCGCGCGAGCGCGTCGTCTTCTCCGTTCATATGGCCTTCAGCAGATAGAGAGCCGACACGATCAGCAGGACCGCTGCCATCAGCAGCTTCAGCCAGCGGGCGCGCGTGCGTCCGGCGAAGTACAGGCCGGCACGCGATCCCGCCAGCACGCCGAGGACGGCGGCCGCCGCCAGCGGCGCCGCGATGTACCCGCGCGAGTAGAACACCGGCGCCGACGACACGGCCGTCACGCCGATCATCAGCGCACTCGTCGCGGAGGCCGCGCGCATCGGCACGCCGCACCACGAATTCAGGACCGGCACCTTCAGGATGCCACCGCCGATGCCGAGCAGGCCGGAGACGTTGCCGGCGACGAACGATGCCGCCAGGCCGACCGGCAGGCGCCGGACGCGGTAGACGATCTCGTGGCCGGTCTCGTCGATGAACCGGCCGCCGAGCAGCCCTGGATCGACCGAGGCATGAAGCACGTTGCGCCGATCGAGCCTGCCCAGCACGATGAAAGCGATCAAGGCCGTGACGACCGAGAACGTCACGTAGAGCTGGTGGACCGTCAGGTACTCGAGGGTCAGGGCCGCGGCGAGGCCGCCGGCCGCCGACGCTACTTCCAGCAGCATGCCGAGCCGGAGGTTGATCAGGTTCTTGCCGGTGGTGCCCGCCGATACGGCGCTCGAGGTGGCGATCACCGTCATGAGGCTCGTGCCGACGGATATCTCGTACGGCAGGCCAAGGCCGAGGTTGAGGAACGGGACGAGGAACACGCCGCCACCGATGCCGAGCAGGGCGCCCACGCAGCCGGCCACGGCTCCCGCCAGCATGACGACGAGCACGAGCGCGGGGGTAATCGACAGCAAATTCAATGGTGCTATGATGCGCGCAGAATCGAGACGGAGAATGAATTCTATCCCATGATGCGCCGGTTTTTCGACGAGGGTCTCGCCCGGACGTCGTTTCTCCTGTCCTGCGATCGCCCCGGACCGCGCAAAGCGAACGAGGCGGCCCTTCAACTGCCGCGTGTCGGCCTCGATGGCGTCGCCGGCTGCGTGGACAGCGGGGCTTGCGAATCGGGGCGCGATCAGGTAGGCGAGCGTCTCCGGATCACCACATGTCGCTGACCCCAGGCACCCGCCTCGCGCAGTACCAAATCCTCTCGCCGCTTGGCTCGGGAGGTATGGGCGAAGTCTACCGCGCGCGCGACATGCGGCTGGACCGCGAGGTCGCCATCAAGGTCATGGCGGACCACGTGGCCGCCGATCCGGACATGCGGCGGCGGTTCGAGACGGAGGCCAAGGCCGTCGCGGCGCTGTCGCACCCGGCGATCATGGCCATCCACGAGCTCGCGTTCGTCGGGGATACCCCGCTGGCCGTCATGGAACTGCTCGAGGGCGAGACGCTTCGCGAGCGGCTCCGCAGGGGATCGATGGCGTGGCGCGACGCGGTCCAGGTCGGCGCCGCGGTGGCCGAGGGCCTGGCGGCCGCGCACGCCAAAGGCGTGATCCATCGCGACCTCAAGCCGGAGAACATCTTCGTCACCGCCGACGGCGCCGTGAAGGTGCTCGACTTCGGTCTCGCGCTCCAGCGTTTCAGCGCGGCGGATGAAACGCTGGGCCCAACGGCCACGCGCACGGCGGAGGGCGTCATCCTCGGCTCGTTCGGCTACATGTCGCCCGAGCAGGTGATGGGCGAGCGGGTGGACGGCCGGAGCGACATCTTCGCTCTGGGGTGCATCATCTACGAAATGCTCTGCGGCCAGCGGCTGTTCGCCGGGAGCACGCCGCAGGAAGTGCTCGCGAACCTGATGCACGACAGCCTGCCGCAGCTGTCCGCCTTCGATCCGCTCGCGCCGTCCGAGCTGCGCGCGATCGTCTCGCGGTGCGTCGAGCGCGATCGCAGCCGGCGTTTCGAATCGGCCGCAGACCTCGGCATGGCGTTGCGGTCGCTGCTCTCGGGCTCGGCGGCGGGGGCCTCGGGCCGCCGCGCGAAGCCGCGCGGGAAGTCGCTCGCCGTGCTGCCGTTCGTCAACGAGGGCGTCGATCCGTCGTTCGAATACCTCACGGACGGCATCACGGAGAGCATCATCAACAGCCTTTCGCAGCTGTCCGGGCTGAGGGTCGTCCCGCGGAGCCTCGTCTTCCGCTACAAAGGGCTGCAGGCGGATCCGGCCACGGTCGGGCTCGCCCTGAACGCGCGGACGATCCTGACCGGACGGGTGGTGCAGCACGGTGACGTGCTGAGCATCCAGGCGGAACTCGTCGATACCGCCAACGAGTCGCAGCTCTGGGGTGAGCGGTTCCGGCAGAAGACGAACGACCTGGTCACGGTGCAGGAGGAAATCGCGTGGCAGATTTCCGAGGCGCTGCGCCTGAAGCTGACCGGCGCGCAGAAGAAGAAGCTGCGCCGGCGCGCCACGGTCAACGCCGAGGCCAACCAGGAATACCTGCGGGGCCGGCATCACTGGAACACGTGGACGCCCGATGCGTTCCGCCGGGCGCGCGAGCACTTCGAGCGGGCCATCGCCCACGACCCCTCGTACGCGGTGGCATACGCCGGACTCGGCGACGCCTACGGGGCGATGTCGGTACTACGGCCTGGTGGCCCCGGCCGACGGCTTTCCGCGCGCCCGCGCGGCGGCGCTCCGCGCGGCGGAACTCGACCCGGAGATCGGCGATCCGCACGTCACGCTCGCGATCGAGCGGTTGTTCTGGGGCTGGGACTGGGCGGGAGCCGAGCAGCATCTCCTCGAGGCGCTGCGCCTCAGCCCGAAGCTCGCCCTGGCACACGCCGTCCGCGCGCTGTATCTGGGCACCTGCGAGCGAAACGAGGAGGCCCTCACATCGGCGCTGACGGCGCGCAGTCTCGATCCGCTGTCACTGTTCGCGAACATGAGCGTGGCCTGGGCCTACCACTTCGCCGCAAGGCACGAGGACTCGGCCCGCGAAGCGACCAAGACGCTGGAACTGGCGCCCGGATTCGAGGAAGCGGGCAACGTCCTCATCACCGCCTACGAGGCGCTCGGACGCTACCGGGAGGCGGCCGGCATCATCCGGACGCAGCGATGCTGGGGCATCGCGTTCGACGCGGATGAACTAATCGAGGCCTTCGAACGCGGCGGAAAGCGAGCCTACTGGGAGCGGCGGCTGGCGGCGATGGACGCCGTCGCGCCTGGCGCCCCGCCGACGATCCACTACCCGTACGCAATCGTGTGCCTGCACCTCGGCGATATCGATCGGGCGCTCGACCACGTCGAACAGATGATCGAGGCGCGCATCGGGGGGTGCGTGTTCATCGGATCCGACTATTGCCTGGCACCGCTGCGCGGCAACCCGCGATACGATGCGCTGGTCAGGCGGGTCGGGGTTCCCCTTCCGCATACGGCTTCAGCACCGCATACAGCGTTGAGATGATCGGCACCGGCACGCCGACGCGCGCCGCGCGGCGCACGACCGAACCGAGCAGCGCTTCCACCTCGATTTTCTTTCCCTGGGCGAGATCGATGAGCAGCGACGATCGCATCGTGCCCGGAATGGCCTCGACGTAGGCCGGGATCTGGTCGACCCGGTCCGCCGCCACCTTCACGCCTTCGGCGCGCGCGAGTCGATCCACCTCCCGCGCCGCGTCGAGGAACTGCGCGCGCAGGAGGGGATCGCCCCAGACCGGACCGATCGGCAGGCGCGTCGCCCCGGTGAAGCCCGCCAGCGCCGCGAGGAAGATGAACTTCTCCCAGATCGGCACACGGCCATCCTCGACGGCCTGTGACTGGATGTCGGCCCCGGCCAGCGCCTCGTGGATCGCCTGCACCCGCGCGGTCATGCGCGGCAGGGGCCCGAACACTTCGCCGAACACGACGCGGCGGTGGGTGCCGGTCTGCTCGATCAGCCCCGGTCCGGCGAGCGCGGTCGCAATGTAGGTGGTGCCGCCGAGCACCGGCTCTTCGCCCACGAGGGCCGCGACCTCGTTCGTGCTGTCCACACCGTTCTGCAGGGTCAGGACGGTCGTCGCCGGTCCCACCATCGGCGCGATCATCGGCAGCGCCGTGGCATTGTCGTAGGCCTTCACCGCCACGATCACCACGTCGACGCGGCCCACCTGCGCCGTGTCCTGCTCGGCCGGCGCGCGCACGGTGAAATCACCGAGCGCCGGGCTCCGCACCTCGAGGCCGTGCTCGCGAATGGCCGCCAGGTGCGCCCCGCGCGCGATGAAAGTGACGTCATGCCCCGCGCGCGCCAGCTTCGCCCCGTAGTACCCGCCAACCGCACCTGATCCGAGAATCGCGAACCTCATACGACGCCGTCACTCTCCATGGATGGCTGCAGCTTCCGCCTCCGAGTTATTCTCCGCCGCGATGGGCAGGGCGCATCACCTTTGGCGCCAGGACCAGTACACCGGCAGCCCCAGGGCCAGGAGTCCCAGGCCGGCAATGGACTCCACCGGCCGCTCGATCAGTGTATTCAGGACGAAGGCGGTTGAGCCCGCGATGAAGATCAGCGGCACGACCGGGTAACCCCACGTGCGGTAGGGACGCGGCCGATCGGGCATCGTCCGGCGGAGCCGGAACAGCGCGAGCCCGGCGGCAACGCTGAACAGGATCGACGCGAACATCACGTACGTGAAGAGCTGTTCGTAGGTGCCGGACAAGGCGAGGATGGTCGACCAGACCGTCAGGGCGATGATGGCGAGATGCGGCGTCCGATAGCGCTCGTGCACGCGCCGCGCCGCCGGCAGGAAGACCCCGTCGGACGCCATGGCGAAAAGCAGGCGCGACCCGGCGAGAATCGCGGCGGCATTGCACCCGAACGTCGAGACGACAACGGTCAGGGCCACGAAGGTCGCGCCCCGGGGTCCGACGAGCGCCGTCGCCGCCCGCTCGGCGATGCGCGTCACGCCGCGCATCTCGTCGATGCTCAGCGCAAAGAAATACGCGACGTTCACCGCCAGATAGATGGACGTCAGCGAGAGGATCCCCAGGATCAGCGCGCGTGGCACGTTGCGCTGCGGGTTCTCGATCTCGCCGGCGGCGTAGGTGATGAAGTACCACGCTTCGTACGTCCACAGCACCGCGATCATCGCGACGCCGAACGACGCGACCGGACGCGCCAGATCCGGCGGAACGATCGGCGACAGCACAGGGTGCACGCGCCACGCGAAGAGCGCCATGATCGGGAGCGCCGCCAGGCCGCAGACCTTCGCGGCGGTGAACAAGGCATTGACCATGTTCCCCGTCCGCACGCCCACGTAGTTCACGGCCCCCAGCGCGAGGATCGAGAGGGCCGCCACCACCTGCCCCGCCGAAACCGTCATCGTCTCCCAGGGCGTGGACACGCTGAAGAGGATGAGCTGTGGAGAGGCGGCGGGGATGAAGTAGCTGAGGTACTCGGCAAAACCGACGGCGACCGCCGCAATGCCGCCGCTGATCACGACGAACAGCGCGGCCCAGCCGTAGAGAAACGCGGGGAGCGGCCCATAGGCCTGGCGCAGGAACACGTACACGCCGCCCGAGCGCGGGAACATCGCGCCCATCTCCGCGTACGTCAGCCCTCCGGCGATCGCGAGGACACCGCCCAGCGCCCACGCGCCGAGCAGCAGCGGCACCGACGGGATCACCGCCGCCATGCCGCCGGTCGTCAGGAAGATGCCCGATCCGATGACACTGCCGACGACGAACAGGATGGCCGATCCGAGTCCGATTGCGCGGACAAGCCCCTCGTCCTCGAGAGGTGCGGCAACGACGGGAGGTGACGGATTCACGGCGGCACTGTACACCATCGGCGCCTGGTCTCCGCGTGCTAGAATGCCGCATTCGGGGGATTTCGAGCCGCTCGCGCGCGCGCAATCCAGCCTGAAGAACCGGGCGGTCTGGTCCGCCACGCCCCGGAGGTATGATGGCCGCCCGCCTCACGACCTACCTTGTCGTCGCCATTGTGGCCTCCACGCTCATCGCTGGGCTCATGGTCGGCGCACAGCGCGACGACAGCGACGGGCCGGTCGATCTCATTGTCTACAACGGCGTCGTCTACACGGCGGATGGGTCCGGCGCCAAGGCGGAGGCTGTCGCGATTCGCGGGAACCAGATTCTCCGTGTCGGCAGCGATCGCGAGATCAACCGCCTGCGCCGTCCGCAGACAACCATCATCGACGCACACGGCGCGGCGGTCCTGCCCGGGTTCGACGACGCCGGCGTGCAGTTCATCGAAGGCGGCCTGGCGCTCGATCAAATCGACCTGACGGGCGCCGCGACAATCGACGAAATCCAGGCGCGGGTGCGGACGTGGGGCGAGTCGAACCCGGATCGGCCCTGGGTGCTCGGACACGGCTGGAGTCCCGAGGCGCTCGTCGGCGCGCTACCGACGCGCCAGGCGCTCGACGCGGCCGTGGAAAGCCGCCCGGTCGTGCTGATGTCGATCGATGGACACGCGGCCTGGGCCAACACGAGGGCTCTGGCGCTGGCCGGGATCGCCAGGCACACCCTGAACCCGCCCGGCGGCACCATCGCACGAGACCCGCGCACCCGCGACGCGACCGGTCTGCTGCTGGAAGGGGCGACAGGGCTGGTGACGCGGCTGCTTCCTGCCGCAACGTCCGCGGATCGGACGCGCGCGCTGCGCGCGGCAATCCAGGAGGCTCACCGCAACGGGGTCACCAGCGTCCAGCATCTCGATGCGTCGATCGCGGACCTCCAGCTCTACGACGAAGCCAGACGCGCCGGCGACCTCGACGTGCGCGTGTACTCGGCGCTGGCGCTGGATCGAATCGACCACGACGGCACGCTCGAGCGGCTCGGCGCCCTGTCGAGCAAGTACCCGGACGACCCGCTCTTCAAGACCGGAGCGGTGTCGGTGGCGCTTGACGGGAGCCTCGCGTCGAGGCGCGCCGCGCTCCTGCAGCCGTATGCGGGGACCGACATCGCGGGCGACACGATGGTTCCGCCCGACGCGCTGAACCGCGCGGTTCGCATCCTCGACGCGCAGGGATGGCAGGTGATCGTGCACACGGCCGGCGATCGCGCCGTCTCGATGGCACTCGACGCGTTCGATCACGCCGCCAGGTCCAATCCAAAGGTCGCACGCGGCCGCCGCCATCGCACCGACGGCATGGTGCTCGCCGATCCGGCCGACATCGCGCGCTTCCGGAAGCTGGGCGCGATCGCCTCGCCGCTCCCCTTGCCGCTCTCGATGCCCGAGGCGTGGACGCGGCTGCTCGGGACCGAACGCGCCGCAGCCGCGCTCCCGGTTCGCGATCTGCTCGCGGCACGCGCGCGCGTGACATTCGAGAGTGGATGGCCGGCCGGGCCGCTCAACCCGATGGAAACACTGCACGCCGCGGTGAATCGCGACGCCGGCGCCGATTCCGCGCCTGTGCGCGCGTCGGCCATCACGCTCGAACGGGCGATTGACGCCTGCACGAGCGGCGCCGCGTACGCGTCGTTCGACGAGCAGCGCAAGGGCATCATCGAGGCCGGCATGCTGGCCGACCTCGTGGTGCTGTCGAACGACATCTTCTCCGCCCCCCCGTCCCGGCTCCGCGCCGCGTCCGTCGCCGTCACGATCTTCGACGGGCGCATCGTCTATCGCAAGGGCGCCAGAACGACCAACTGATCAACCCCAGGCCACGGCGATGATTCGCGGGCCGGACGCCTACTTCAGGATCACCTCGACCCTGTACTGGCCGTCCTCGGCGGCCCTCAGCAGCGCGATGCGCGCGGGCTGCCCGACCGCGATCGTGGCCTCGGTCACCGCCTTCGAGTCCGGCAGCCTGACGAGCGTCCCTTCGGTGTAGCCGGTATCCGGCACGGCGATCAGACCCGTCGCGTCGATGGTCCGCAGGCCGCTCGACGTGCGCAGGTCGCCCATGTCGTCGATGTTCGTGACGATCTGAATCTCCCTCGCGCCGTTGACGGTTCGCACGCGGCGGTTCGCCACGACGCCGATGTCCGCGGTGTAGGGCGCCACTCCCTCGCCGTTGATGACGGTGGCGTTCCGGACGAGCACGTAGAACATGCCGGACTCGTTCACGGGCAGCGATTCGTAGCGCTTCGGGTCGGCCTTGTCCACGCTGCCGCTCGCGAGCGCGTCGAGGGCCGAGAGAATCGCGACGAAGTTGAGCCGCACGAGCTGCGGATCCGGCTCGGCCGACGGCCAGGGTCCCGTCTCGATGAGCACGACCGGCGTCCCCCACAGCGTCAGGTTGTCTCCGAACGCCCGCACTTCGAACTCATCGTCGTAGCGCCCAATCTGACCGGACGCGAACGGCTCGAGTGAGTCACGAATCACCGCGCACAGCTTCTTCGTCAGCGTCCGTCCGGGACTCATCGAGCGCTTCTCGTCGAAGGCGACCGACAACAGCGAGATTGACGCGGGCCTGGGCGGGGTGCCGACCGAGGTGCGCCAGTTCTGGTTGTGCAGGTTGAAGCCGACTTTCGGCTCGAGGCGATCGCGCAGCGCCTTCAGGATCCGCCCCTCCGGGGTCTGGAGGCGCAGCGCGTCGCGGTTGATGTCGATGCTCTGGGCGTTGCGCCGCTGGAACCGCTCGGCCCCGTCCGGATTCAGCATCGGCACGACATGGAGACTGAGCTGCGACAGGATGCGCCGCGCCATCACGTCGTCGCGGTGGCGCACGAGAAAGTCGAAGACGTCGAAGAGCGCGGCCGTTGCCGTCGGCTCGTCGCCGTGCATCTGCGACCACAGCATGACGCCGGTCGGACCATTGCCCGCATGGACGTAGTTGATCGAACGCCCCTCGACGGATTCACCGATCCGCTCCAGCGTGAACAGGTCGGGCGACGCCGCCACGATCGCGTCGAGGCGCCGGACGACTTCCGCATGATCCAGCAACTGAGGCAGCGCCGGAGAAATGTGCTCGGCGTCCCAGATCCGTCCGAGCTCCTGCGGCGAGAGGGAACCTCCAGTCCGCTGCTGAGCGACGGGAACGGCCGACGAGAGCGTGAGGAGAACAGCGAAGGCGGTAAGCCGGCGGACGGGTGGGAACTTGAGATGCATGAACCACAGATTACACGGATTACACTGACTGGGAGATGGCGTGCCCACGAATCCGGCGTGGACGCCGAGCGGGGCGGAGAGCGGACAGCGGACAGCGGACAGCGGAGATGGACAAAAACCCCCTCGCGGTGCCGGCGCTCACCGGCCTCGACGCCGCGACCCAGGCGCTCGCGGCGCTCATCTACCTTTCGATTGGCGTCGCCGCGCTGCTGCGGGCGCCGAACGACGTCAGGACACGCGTGTTTTTCGCGTTCGCGGTCGCCAACGCCGCCGCCTTCGCGATTCCGGCACTGCTCTGGTGGAAAGGCGTCACCGATCCGGCCGCGACGCCGCGCGCCGCGACGGCGCTGGTGATGGCCGGCCTCGGCGCCGCGGCGCTGCTGCTGTTTCATTTCACGCAGGTGTTCCCGCGGCGGCGGCCGTGGCTCCGGTCGTCGGGCATCCAGATGGCGGCCGGCTACGTGCTC
This sequence comes from uncultured Acidobacteriota bacterium, assembly GCA_963817635.1. Classification (GTDB taxonomy): domain Bacteria; phylum Acidobacteriota; class Vicinamibacteria; order Vicinamibacterales; family 2-12-FULL-66-21; genus CAWFPR01. The sequence continues at coordinate 230,756 of CAWFPR010000005.1, forward strand.
GTGCCTGTCGTCATCGTCGGACTGGTGGTGTTCTTCCCGGCTAACCCGGCCGAGATCCCGACGGGGTACATCCTCGGCTTCCTGATTTTCGGGTTTCCCCTGCTGGTGCTGCTCGCCGTCGTGCTGCCGGTGACCGCGATCGTCTCGCTCGTGCGGAGCTACCGCGAGGCCGGGCAGCCGGAACTCGAGCGCGCCCGCACCCCGGTGGCGATGATTCTCGTCGGCCAGCTCGCCGGCGGCGCACTGGCTCTCGTGTTCGCGCCGGCGCTGACCACCGTGGCGCCCAACAGCCTGGCGCTCTCGGCGCTCACCCTCGTCTTGTGGGCGCTCGGCCTGCTGACACCGATCGCCTTCGCGGCAGCGGTGTGGAAGTACGACGTGCTGGCGATCACCGCGGACTGATGCTCACCGGTAGTGCAGTCTGACGACCGATGGCTTGTCGCCCAGCCGGACGACGAACAGATTGTCGTAGTCCGCATCCGCGACGGTGACGGGCGCGGCCACGCCGAGCGCCTTGACGATGTCCGGCACGCTGTTCGAGTGGCCGACGACCAGCACGTTGCCAGTCGCCGCCTCGATCTTGTCCACGAGTGCGGCCATGTCCTTGGACGGCACGGTCGTCACCGGCACGCCGATGGCTTTCGCGAGGGGCGCCGCGGTTTCCTGCGTGCGTTTGAACTCGGTCGCATAGACAGCCGTGATGCCGGCGTCTTTCAGCATCCTCGCCAGCGACGCGGCACGCGCATGCCCGGCGGCGGACAGGTCCGGATCGTTCGCCATCATTCCGCCCCCACCGCCTCTCCCCGCATCAGCGCGCTCGGCGTGCCGCACGACGAACACGGTCGGCTGGGCCGCCACCGGGGCGGCGAGGAGCAGGACGAATGCAACACAGAAGACAAGGCGTCTGAACACGTGAACCTCCAGTGAATCTGCCCGGCGGCGCGCCCGTGCTACGGAGAAGCGGACGCTCTCTGCTGGCCCGCGAGGGTCACGAGGTAGAGCGCCGCGCCGCCCGCCAGGGCCGCAATGCCCGCGATGATCTGGACTCTCGTCGCGCCGGCCAGGATCGCGAGCGCGATCAGGATGGCGAGCGAAGGAACGATCGGCCCACCCGCAACGGTAAAGCTCGCGGGTTTGACCGACTGCTCGAAGCGCGGATGGCGCAGCCGAAGCACCGACGCGCAGGTCGCGACGTAGACGAGCAACCGGCTGATTGCGCTCGCCGCGGCCATCGTCTGGAACGTCCCGGAGATGGCGAGCAGCAGCGCCACGACGGACGTGATCAGGATCGCGTTGGCCGGCGTGTGGAACCGCGGATGGACGCGGCCGAAGAACGGCGGCAGATCCCCCTGCTCGGCCAGGGCGTACAGGTTGCGCGATCCGGAGAGCGCCTGGCCCATGTTGTTGCCGGAGGTCGAGAACACGGCGCCGAGCGTAATGGCCGCCGCCCCAGCGACGCCGAGGAAGACCGCTGCCGAATCGGCGAGCGGCGTCGCCGACGATGCCAGCGACGGCAGCGTGCCGATGGTGACGATCTGGACGAGCGTGAGGAGGACCGCCACGCCGGCAATCGTCATGATCAGGGCGAACGGCACGGCGCGGCGCGGATCCCTCGCCTCACCTGCCGGCACCGGAATCACCTCGTAGCCGCCGAACGCGAAAATCAGGAGCAGTGCGCTCGATGACAGGCCCTCGAGGGTCACCGGCGGAGACTCTGCCAGCTTCGGCCAGTCCACGAAGAACACGCCCGCGGCCACGAACAGGATGAGGGGCAGGAGCTTGCCGACGGTGAAGAGGTTCACGACGAAACTGCTCTGCCGGATGCCGCGGATGTTGATGGCGGCCACAGTCCCGATGATCGTGGCCAGGAACGCCGTCCGCATCGGACCGGCGGTCAACGCCGGCCAGTAGAACCCGAGCGACGCCACCAGGACGTTGATGACCGAGGCCCAGCTGGCCGCGCGCGTGAACCACATCATCCAGCCGACCTCGAAGGCGGCGAAGCGTCCGAAGGCGGCGCGCGTGTAGAGGTACGGCCCGCCCGTGCCATCGAAACGGCTGGCCGCTTCGGCAAACGACAGGCCGATGAGCATGGAGGCGACGCCGACGGCGGCGACCATCCACGGGCTCCAGGCCCCGGCCGAGGCGAAGAGCGCGGCGGGCAGCGCGAACACCGCCCCGCCGATCACCTGGTTGACGCCGATCGCCGTCAGATCCCAGCGGCCGAGCTCGCGCCTGAGCGCGGGGGAAGCGGGCCGGGTTGCCTCAACGAGCACGGCGAGGTTGTATCATTTCCCGCAGCCATATGCACCCTTCAGATGTCGTCGTGAAACCGCGGGACGTGATGCCGGCCGGCGCAACCACGCTTCCCGCCGAGTACCTACGTGGACGCCGCGTTCTTCCGGCGCGAGATGGAGGCGCTCTTCGGTCGGATGTGGATCTGCGCCGGGCGCACGAATCAAGTTGCCAGGCCGGGGCAGTTCTTCGTCCGCGAGGTGCTCGGCGAGAGCATCATCGTCACGCGCGGCCAGTCGGGCGCAGTCAATGCCTTCTACAACGTGTGCCGGCATCGCGGCACCCGGCTGTGCACGGAATACGAGGGTGCGTTTGCCGGCAGCATCCAGTGCCCGTATCACGCGTGGACGTACAGACCTCGACGGGCGGCTGATCGGCGCACCGCACATGGAAGAAGTGCCGCACTTCAGGAAGGACGACTATCCCCTGCACCGCGTCCACACGGACACGTGGGACGGGCACATCTTCCTCAACCTCTCGGCGAACCCCGCGCCGCTTCGCGAACAGCTCGCCGATCTGCCGGGCAAGTTCACGCCGTGGCGGATGGAGGAGCTCGAGCTCGGCAGGCGGATCGTCTACGACGTGAAGGCCAACTGGAAGCTCGTCATCCAGAACTACAACGAGTGCCTCCACTGCCCGAACCTGCATCCGGCGCTCAACCAGCTGTCGCACTACCTGAGCGGAGAGAACGAGCCGCTCCAGGCCACCTACATGGGCGGCCGCATGGATCTTCGACCGGGCGTCGCGACGCTGTCGGCCGATGGCACCTGCCCGCGCGCGTTCCTTCCGGGGCTTTCCCCTGAGGACATCCGCCGTGTGTACTACTACGCGATCTTCCCGAACATGCTCCTGAGCCTGCACCCGGACTACATGATGGTGCACACGCTCTGGCCGATCGCGCCGGACCGCACGATCAACATATGCGAGTGGCACTTCCACCCGAGCGAAGTCGCGCGTCCGGGCTTCGACGCCGCCGACGCGATCGACTTCTGGGACATGACGAACCGGCAGGACTGGCACGTCTGCGAGCTGTCGCAGGCGGGCATCGCGTCACGCGCCTACACGCCGGGCCCCTACTCGAACCGCGAAGACCTGCTCTATGCGTTCGACCGGATGATCGTGGACGTTCACAGAGCAGGTGCGCCGAAGGAAGGATGAAGACGACGGCCGTCGGCGCGTGAATCGCTACAGCGGCGGGGTCGCCGTCTTGCGCTTCGGATTGAAGAATGGCGTGGGCACGACGGTGGCGGCGACCTGGTGACGTACGGCCTCGACCGTCACTTCCATCTGAAGCGTCGTGCCGGGGCTGTAGTGCGGCTGGTCGATCGTCGCAAGCGCGATCATCTTCTTCAGCACCGGCGACCACGTCGTGGTGGTCGCCTTTCCCACCTGCCGGCCCGACTTGTAGACCGGCACGGCGACACGCGACGCCGTCGCCGCCACGGCGGGCGCGAGCCCGAGCCGCTCGTAGATGCCTTCGACCTGCGTCCAGTCGAGCTCGAGCCCCACGACCTGTCGCGCGGGGCCGCGCCGCTGTTCCTCGCGAAGCGCCTGCTGTCCGATGAAGCGTGCCTTGTCGAGGCTCACGAGCCGGTGCAGGCCCATCTCGTAGGGCGAGTACTGCTGCGTGGCGATCATTGCCTTCTTGCTGCTGAAGAAATCCACTTCGATCAGGAGCAGCCCCGCTTCGACGCGCGCGACGTCGAGCGCGAGCATGCCGGCCGGCTTGATGTCGAACGGCTTGCCGCCGGCGACGAGCGCGTCCCAGACGCGCAGCGCATCGGCGGCCGGCATCCAGATCTCGTAGCCCAGATCCCCGGTGTAGCCGGTGCGGGAAATATCCACCGCGACGCCGGCAATCGTGCCGCTCGTCACGCGGAAGTACTTCAACTGCTCGAGGTTCGCCTGGGCGAGGGACCGCAGCAGCCGCGCCGACGTGGGTCCCTGGAGCGCGAGCGCCGCGACCTCCTCGGAGATGTCGTCGATCGTGACGTCGAGCCCGACGGCGTTCTGCCGGAACCAGCGCAGGCTCGGATCCGCGGCCGTCCAGCGGAATGTCTGCTCCCCCAGCCTCGACACCGTCCCGTCGTCGATGACCTTGCCATGCTCGTCGCACCAGGGCGTGTAGAACACCTGGCCGACCGACATCTTCGACACGTCGCGCGTGATCAGCCGATCGACCAGGCGCGAGGCGTCGCGCCCCGTCACCATGTATTTGAACAGCGGTGACACGTCGATGAGCGCCGACGCATTGCGAATCGCGTTGTATTCGTGCTCGTGGTGCCCTTCGTAGGCGCTGACCGCGTAGTAGCCCGACCATTCACGGAAATTGAGGCTCTCGCAGAGGGCCAGGGTGCGTTCGTGGAGGGCGGTTCCGATCGGCATGGGGCTCAGTCTAATGTAGAATTCCCCTCACATGCACGCGCCGGAGGCCGACTCGGCCCACCTCCTCGGTACTCGCTGCGCTCAACGCCAACCAGGCGCGCTCCGCCGGACTCTGAGGGTTTCGCCCCGGGCGCGCTCCCGCGCGACTCTACGCCTGAGCTTGTTCGTCCTCCGTCGAACTTCGGAAGCTGGTTTCAGAGCCCCATGACCAACAAGTACGACGTCATCGTGATCGGAGGAGGCCACAACGGCCTCGTGAACGCCGCGTATCTGGCTCGCGCCGGCCGGAAGGTGCTGGTGCTCGAGCGGCGCCACGTCCTCGGCGGCGCGGCGGTCACCGAGGAGATCTTCCCCGGCTTCAAGTACTCGGTGTGCTCGTATGTCGTGTCGCTGCTGCGGCCGGAGATCATCCGCGAGCTCGACCTCCCGCGCCACGGACTCGAGATCCTGCCGCTCGACGGCACGTTCACGCCGATGCCGAACGGCGATCACCTGTGGCGCGTGAACGACCATGCGAAGACGCGCCGCGAGATCGCGCGGCACTCGAAGGTGGACGCTGAGGCCTACGACGAATACGGCAAGGCGATGATCGAGATGGGCCGGTTCGTCAAACCAATCCTCAACATGACGCCGCCCGACCCGACCTCGCTCGACCCGCGCGGCCTCATGAACCTGCTGTTCCTCGGTCGCCGGTTCCAGGCGCTCAGCAGCGACGACAAGTACAACCAGGTCCAGCTGATGACGATGAGCGCGGTCGACTTCCTCGACCAGTGGTTCGAGACCGACGTGCTCAAGGCGACGATGTCGGCTTCGGGCATCATCGGCACGTTCCTCGGCGTGCGCTCTCCGGGGACCGCGTACGTCCTGCTCCATCACTACATGGGCGAAATCGACGGCGCGTTCCGCTCGTGGGGGCTGTCGCGCGGCGGAACCGGCGCCATCTCCAACGCGATCGCGGATGCGGCGCGCGAGGCCGGCGCCGAGATCAGGACGGAAGTCGCAGTCTCGAAGATCATCGTCAGGGACGGCGCGTCGGTCGGAGTCGTGCTCGCGAGCGGCGACTACCTGACGGCCGACGTCGTCTCGTCGAGCGTCGACCCGAACCTGACCTTCCTGCAGATGGTGGGCGCCGACAACCTCCCGGCTGACTTCGTCGAGGACGTCCGGCGCTACAAGTACCGCGGCTCGTCGGGGAAGGTGAATCTCGCGCTCGACGCGCTGCCGGACTTCACGGCCATGCCGGGCGCGGGGCCCCACCTGCGCGGCGCCATCTCGGTTTCGCCGAGCGTCGACTACATGGAGCGCGCGTACGACGACGCCAAGTACGGACGCTACTCACGCCGTCCGTACATCGACATGGTGATTCCGAGCCTGACCGACCCGTCGGTGGCGCCGCCCGGCAAGCACGTCATGTCGTGTTTCGTCCAGTACGCGCCGTATCACCTGAAGGAGCAGGCAATCGGGACGGGCGTCGCGGCCAACTGGGACGCGCAGCGCGAGGCGTTCGGCGACACGGTCATCGACACGATCGCGGAGTACGCGCCGAACATCAAGGACATCATCCTGCACCGCCAGGTCCTGACGCCCCTCGACATGGAACGCGAGTTCGGCCTCACGGAAGGCAACATCTTCCAGGGTGAACTCTCGCTCGAACAGCTGTTCTTCCTGAGACCAGCCCCGGGCTGGGCGCAGTATCGAACACCGGTGAAGAACCTCTACATGTGCGGCTCGGCGACGCATCCGGGTGGCGGCATCATGGGGGCGCCCGGCCGCAACGCGGCGCAGCGGATTCTCAAGGACACGGGGCGCAACCGGACCCACGGCTCCGGCAAGGCCCAGGCGGCAGGTGGCAAATGAACAGCGACGCCGTCATCATCGGAGGCGGGCACAACGGCCTCACCACCGCGTTCTACCTGGCCAGGGCCGGCATGCGGGTCGTCGTCGTCGAACGGCGCGGCATCGTCGGGGGCTCGGCCGTCACCGAGGAAATCGCTCCGGGCTACCGATGCCCGACGCTCGCGCACGCGACCGGGCCGCTCAGGGAAGCGGTGGTGCGCGACATGCGCCTCGCCGGGCGCGGCGTCGAGTTCTTCCATCCGGACCCCCGGCTGATTGCGCTGGCGCCGGATGGCGGCGTGCTGGCGTTTTCCATCGATGTCGCGCGAACCGCCGACGCGATTCGGGAGTTTTCCGCAAAGGACGCCGGCCGCTACCCGGATTTCTGCGCCACCATGGCGCGGCTCGCTGGATTTCTCTCGACGCTGCTCGACGCCACGCCGCCGTCGATTGACGCGTCCGGGGCGGGCGAACTGTGGGATTTGCTGAAGACCGGCCGGCGGTTCCGCGCCCTCGGACGGACCGACAGCTTCCGGCTGCTGCGATGGGCTCCAATGGCCGTGGCGGATTCTCGTCGCCGAGTGGTTCGAGACCGACCTGCTCCAGGCAGCCATCGCGGCGCGCGGCATCTTCGGGACCGCGCTGGGCCCGTGGTCGGCAGGGAGCGGAGCGGTGCTGCTGCAGAACTCCGCGATCGATCCGGCGCCCGGCGGGAGCAGTGTCGGCGTCAAGGGTGGACCGGGCGCGCTGACCGCGGCCATGGCCGAGGCCGCGCGCGAGGCAGGCGCCGACATTCGAACGAACGCCGACGTGAGCCGCGTGCTCGTGGAGAATGGACGCGCCACGGGCGTCGTCCTGAGCGATGGCGCCGAACTGCACGCGCGTGCCGTGATCGCGAACGTGGATCCGCGCCGGACCTTCCTGGGCCTGGTCGATCCAATCGACCTCGATCCCGGATTCCTGACCAAGGTCCGCAACTACCGCTGCCCGGGCACGACGGCCAAGATCAACCTGGCGCTCTCGGGACTGCCTCCGTTTCGCGTCGATGCCTCGTCGTTGCACGGCCGGATCCACATCGGCCCCACCATCGACTACCTCGAGCGGGCGTTCGACGCGTCGAAATACGGCGCGGTGTCGGCCGAGCCTTACCTTGACATCACGATTCCCACGCTGCAGGATCCGTCGCTGGCCCCGGCCGGCCGCCACGTCATGTCTGTCTACGCGCAGTTCGCGCCGTACAAACTCGCTGCCGGGCACGACTGGTCCGTCGAGCGCGACACGCTCGCGCGCAACGTGATGGCTACGCTCGAACGTTTCGCGCCGGGGATCGAGGCGCTGGTCGAGCACCGGCAGGTGCTGACGCCGCAGGATCTCGAAGCCACGTACGGCCTGACGGGCGGCCACATCCTGCACGGCGAACCATCGCTCGACCAGGTCTTCACGATGCGGCCGCTGCTCGGCTGGGCGCAGTACCGCACCCCAATCGAGGGACTCTATCTCTGCGGCGCGGGCACTCATCCTGGCGGCGGCGTCACCGCCGGACCCGGACAGAACGCCGCGCGGGAGATCCTGAAAGCCATGAAGCACTCGCGAAAAGCGACGCCAGCCTGAAGCCGCTCATGCGCAACCTCACCTTTCCGCTCGCGTGCGTCGTCGCCGTCCTGCTGACGGCCGCCTGGCAACGGGAACGGGAACCGGACCCGCCCTTCGGCTTCACCCGTGCACGCGGCGGCGTCGAACGCGATCTGGAGCATCGGTTCCTCGGGCTCCCGTCCGCCGAGCGCATCCGCGATGCGCACGCGCTGCTGACCGACAAGCCGCACGTGGCCGGATCGGCCCGCGATCGGTACCTGGCCGAATGGACGCGGGACCAGTTCACCGCCTCCGGCCTGGACGACGTCCAGATCACCACGCACGAGGTGCTGCTCCCCTGGCCGGTCGAGGCGAGTGTCGAGATGATCGCGCCGCGCGCCTGGCGCGCGTCGATGCGCGAGGATCCCATCGAGGGGGACGCCTACACGCAGATCTCTCCCGAGGAAGCAGGCCTTCCCTATCACGCGTATTCGGCCTCGGGCGAAGTCTCCGCGCCCGTGATCTACGCCGGCAGCGGGAATCCCGAGGACTACGACCGGCTGGCCCGGCAGGGCCTCGACATTCGCGGCCGGATCGCGCTCGTGCGCTACTCGGTTCCGTACAGCTATCGCGGGTTCAAGGCCCTGACCGCCCAGCGCCGTGGCGCGGCCGGCATCCTGATCTACTCGGATCCCGAAGACGACGGCGCAGGCAAGGGCGCGGTCTACCCCAATGGCCCGTGGGGCCCCGAGAGCCACATCCAGCGCGGAGGCATCGTCTACGACTTCATGGTCCCGGGCGATCCGCTCACACCGGGTTGGGCGTCGCTGCCGGGCGCGCGCCGCATCGATCGCCGCGACGCCGTGTCGCTGCCCTCCATCATCAGCGCACCGATGTCGTTCAAGGACGCGCGCGTGCTGCTCGACGCGCTCGGCGTCGGATCCGACCGCCAGGCCCGGCAGGATCCGGCGACGTTGCCGGTCGTGCGGATGAAGATTCGATCGGACGATGCCGTCCGCCCGATCTGGACGGTGACCGGCATGATCCGCGGCACCGAGGATCCGGACGACGTGGTGGTCGTGGGGAATCATCGTGACGCCTGGGTCTACGGCGGCGTCGACCCCTCCAGCGGTTCGGCGGCGCTCGTCGAACTCGCGCGAACCCTCGGACAGCTCGCCCGCCAGGGATGGAGGCCGAAGCGATCGATCCTCTTCGCGAGCTGGGATGCCGAGGAGTTCACGCTGACGTCGTCCACCGAGTGGGGCGAGCAGCACGCGGACTGGCTGCGCGGGCACGCCGTCGCCTACCTGAACGTCGACAGCGCCGCGTCCGGACGCGCGTTCACGGCCACGGCGGTGCCGGCGCTGAACCGCGTGATCGCCGACGTCGCGTCGATGGTTCCCGATCCGGATTCTCCGCTGTCAATCGCCGCGGTCGCGAAAGAGCGGCGCTCGCAGGAGCGCGGGGCGCTGCCGACGGGCAGCTCCGCCGACCTCGTCGACAATCGGCTCGGCAGCGGATCCGACTACACGGTCTTCCTGAACTTCCTGGGGGTGCCGGTCGCCGACCTCACCTTCGATGGCCCGTACGGCGTCTACCACTCGATTTACGACAACCACAACTGGGTCGCCCGGATCGGGGATCCGGGGTTTCGCTATCACGTGGCCCTCGTCCAGCTCTGGGGCCTGCTGACGATGCGCCTGGCCAACGCGGATATCGTCCCGCTCGACTACCTGCCGTACGCCGAGCGACTGCTGGAGTTCACGCGTGAAGTCGAGCACCGCCGGCCCGTCGAGGCCGCCGCGGAATTCGGCCGGCTCCTCCAGTCGATCGCCCGGCTGAAGGCGGCCGCCACGAACCTGAACGCACGGCGGGAGCAGGCGCTCGCTGCGGAGGACGTCGTGGCCGCGCGGCGAATCAACCGTCAGCTCATCAGCGCGGAGCGGCTGCTGACGGATGCGGCGGGCCTCGCGGGCCGGCCCTGGTACCGTCACCTCGTCTTCGCACCACAGCCCACCTACGCGCCTGAACTCCTGCCGGGCATTTCCGAAGCGCAGGACGCGGGCCTCCCGGACCAGATCGCCAGGGAAGTCCTCCGCCTCGAGCACGCGATAGACCTCGTGACCGCGGCATTCTCCGGGGACGAGCAGCACGAATCGCCGCGGTCTCTCCTCACGGCGCGCCGTACGCTACGGTAGAATCGTCGGAGCACCGGGCCTCTTCCCGACGATGTCCCGCATCAAGTCGCTCCTCGTCATCGTGCTGTTGTTCTCGTACGGAGCCGTTGGCGCGCGCCAACCCGCCGTTCGCGGGGATATGCGCCTGCCCGTGCCCGCGCGCTCGATTGCCGCCGCACTCGGACTCGCCTCAGTCGATCGATCGACGCTGCTGCTCGAAATCACCCGCCTGGTGTACGACACGCCGGATGTCAACAGTGCCCGCGTGAGCAAGATGCGGACGGACCTGCGCACCGCGCTGTGGAGCCGGCCCGAGAAGACGGACGAAACGGTGCCGCTGCCGCTCGACCCGTCGATCTGGCGCGAGACGCTGCTCCAGCAGCAGATTGCCGACAAGGACCTCGTCGCGGCGATCGTCGGAGACCGGCGCGGGTCGCTGCTGTATCACGGTCTCTCCGCCCTCGACGACGAGACGCTGGCCTGGCTCGGACCGGATCGCGAGACCCTGCTCCAGCTGCGCGAGCACCCGGCGACCTTTGCCGTCTTCGGCCGATTGATTCGCGTACGGGCGGGCCGCGTGCTCGTGCCCGGCGGCGAGGCGGCCGAACCGTTGTGGGAGTCGGTCGTCGGCGCCCCGGCGTCCAAACCCTCGGCGTTCGTGCAGCGGCTGTTCAAGGACGACCGGACGGCGTTCTTCTACGACGCGCTGGGGCACCTCGATCCGGCGCGCCAGCGATTCGCGCTGGGGCTGCAACTGTCTGAAGCCTCGCGCAGGGGCCGGTTCGTCGCGCTCTCCGAAGTGTTCGAGAGGTGCTCGCCCGAATGGCGCCCGGAGTTGCAGCCGTTTTTGCGCCCGCTGCTCGACCCGAACATGGTGCTGGGCACGATCGCCGTCGACGAGTCCGGCGTCGCCGCTGGCCCGATGAGCCGCCGTCTGTGGGATCGCGTCTTCAGCGCCGACGAAACGCTCGACGTGGCGTTCTCGCCGATCGAGGCGCGCGACATCGACCTGAAGGACTCGCCGCTGCCGTCTGATGCCGCCGGCACTCGCCGCGCGAATCTCACGGGTGCCGTACACCATCGGCCGCCGCCGCCTCGATACCATCCTGTTCGCTCAGCGCGTGTTCCCGAACCGTCGGCCGGACGATGCCGCCGTGGCGACGGCGTTGCGTGGCGTGGTTGCATATCCGGCGTTGATGCTGACGCTCGAGCGTATGGGGGTGACCGACCCGGACATGTTCGTGCTGGCGGCGCAGCAGGCCTCCACGCTCGACGATCTGCCATCCGAGGCGCTGGAGCGCGCCTCGATGCTCGAATTCCAGGGCGCACTCGGGATCCTGGAACGCATCCACCGCGCGGGACTCCTCGATGCGGACAGTTTCCAGGCGCTGGAGACGGGCCTGTTGAAAGTCGATCTGTCGCCCGAGCGCGGGTACGAAGGGCGTGTGGCGCGCTGGCTGCGCGCCTCAGCGGCGAAGCTCGTGCCGCAGGTGCCCGCCGGCGCCACCGAGCCGATTGAGGAATCGATCCTCTCGGCCATGGCGGGCGCCGGCGCGTCCGCCCGGAAGGTGCCGATGGTCGAGTGGGAGGGCGGACAGTACCGCGTTGACCCGCCAGCCGCGGAGCTGACGCGCCTCAGGCGGGTCCGTCGTGAGCAGGGAGGCGTCTCGCTCGACGCCGCGCTGGCCGCCGCGACAGCCGCCGAAAGCGACGGCGCACCGGGCAAGGCAGAAAGCGAGGCGAACCTGGCCGCGGAGCAGTCGCTGGGCGAAACGCTCGCGTCGATCCTCTACGCCGCACACCTCGGCGATCCGGCGGGCGCCGGCGTGATCTCGGGCAACGTCGCGCTGCGCCACGACCTCGGGCTGCAGGTCACGACGCCTGGCGCCCGGTCGGGAACGCCGTGGCGTCTTCCGGGCGAGGATTTCAGTGGACGGTCAGGATGGCGGGTGCGCGGATCGCTGCTCGGCCTCGACGTCGCGCTCGGCCGGCTCGCGCTGCGGCGGATCGACCCGACCTCGATGCCGGAAGAACCGAAGATCGCCGCTCACCAGCGTGTCGCGCTCGCCGTCACGGCGGCGCTGCTCAATCCGCTGGCCATGTCCGACAGCGCCCGCGACGAGATCGCCGCGACGCTCGGCCGCGGCCGCGCCCGCGTCGCTGCGCTCACGGGCGACAAGGCGGATCTCGATCGGATCGCGCGCGAGGCCGGGCTGAGCGAGTGGCGGCGCATCGCGCTCGAATGGACGGTCGAACACGATCGCGAGGCGCTTGCGGACAGCTTCTCGCTGCTGGAATTGTTCTGGCTGGGGGCGCCACGCGGCGCGGCCCGTCCATCGCTCGATGCCTGGGGAGCCACGATGCTGCCGCTCACCGGCTGTCTGTGCCTTGAAATGCCGGACCCGCGCCCGTGGGAGGACTTCGCGGGACGGCGGACGAGCGGCGTCATGGCGGCGCGGGCCGCCGACGTCAGCCTCCGCGTGGCCGACGCGCTGGCCACGCTGCACCTGCCCGCCTCGCTCGCGCCCGGCGTGCTGGCCTTCGCGCTTCAGGACGTCATCGAGCACGCGCAGCCGGCCTATCCCGAGGACTGGGAGGAATTCGGCCGCGCGGCGCGGGATCTGCCGCTCGCGCGGCTCACGGATTTTGTCGCGGCGCTGACGGCGAACGGCCCCCTCCTCCCGGCCGGCGGCGGCCACTGATCGACGGCCCATGCGACTACCGGGCCTGCTCGTCGCGTCGCTCGTTGCCCTGACCGTCGTTGCGCTTCCCGCTCGGCAACAGGACGTGCGGCATACGCATCGCCTCGCCGACCGCCGACGCCTACGTCTCCGGGCCAACCCGGCTCGTGGCGATCATCGAGCCCGCGGCGTCGAGTCGCGAAGTGACGCAACTGACCTTCTTCGCCGACGGCAGACAGGTGTGTGCCGTCGTGGCGCCGCCCTTCGAGTGCGACTGGAACGCGGGCGAACGGCTGGCCTCGCACCAGATCCGCGCGGTGGCGACCCTGAAGAACGGCGCACGGGTCGTCGGCACCGTGCGGACGAAGGACGTCGCGGTCGCCGAAGCCGTGGACGTGGACGTCATCCAGATCACGGCCGTCGTCACCGACGACAACGGACGGTTCGTGCGGGGCCTGAAGCAGTCGGATTTCAAAGTGGACGAAGACGGCACGCCGCGGGCATTGACCTACTTCGCCGCCGAGAACATCCCCCTCGAGCTCATTGCCGCGATCGACGTGAGCGGCAGCATGAGTGAGGCGATGCCCGACGTGAAGGAAGCGGCCACCGCCTTCCTGGCCGGACTGCGGCCGACCGACCAGGTGACGGTGCTCGGGTTCAACGACAACATCTTCACGCTGGCACGGCGATCGACCGATCAGGCGGCGCGGGCGCGCGCCATCGCCCGCCTGGCGGCCTGGGGCGGCACGGCGCTCTACGACGTCATCGTCCAGGCGGTAGACCTGCTCGGACGCCAGACCGGGCGACGCTCCATCGTGCTCTTCAGCGACGGAGACGACCAGTCGAGCCGCGCGCCGCTCGACACCGCGATCGCCCGGACCGAAGGCAGCGACGCGACCATCTACGCGATCGGACAGGGGCGAGCCGTACACTCGGGCGATCTCCAGAAGCTCATGCGCCGCCTGGCGGACGTCAGCGGCGGGCGGGCGTTCTTCTCGGACGATCGGGCAAAGCTCGGGGCGATGTTCGCCGAAATTCTCGAGGACATCCGGAACCAGTATCTGCTCGCCTACCCGGCGCCCGACAACGCCCGCAACGGCGCCTGGCACGCCCTCCGGGTCCAGGTCGCCGGCGGGAAATACCACGTCCGCGCCCGCCAGGGCTATCGCCTGACCCGTCGCCCCTGAGGGTTGCCGGTTGCCTCGGGCACCGGGTATCCGTAGACTTGGGAACCCTTATGAAGCGCGCTGCCATTGTCGTGCTCGCCCTGACGATCGCTTCCGGCGCGGCGGCGCAGCAACCGGCGCAGGATCAGCAACCCAAAGCCACCTTCAAGTCGTCCGTGGACCTCGTTCCGGTGGACGTGAACGTCGTCGACAAGGATGGCCGGCCGGTGGCCGATCTGGCCGCGGGTGATTTCACGCTGACGGTGGATGGCCGGCCGCGGACGATCGCCGGCGCGAGCTTCATCGCGGTGTCCCGGTCAGAGGTGCCGGTCCCCGCGCCCACCAACTACAGCTCGAACGCCGGCGCATCCGGCGGGCGGCTGATCCTGCTGCTCATCGACCAGGGAAATATCGGCGCCGGACGGGGAAAGACCGCTGTCGAGGCGGCCATCAAGTTCGTCGGGCGGCTGAGTCCGTCCGACCGTGTCGGGCTCGCGACGATCCCCGGCGCAGGCCTGCAGGTCGATTTCACGGCAAACCACGCGCTCGTCCAGACGATGCTGAGCAAGATCATCGGGCTGGCGCAGGCGGATCACGGTCCGAACCGCGTGGGCATCGCCGAAGCCCTCGCGCTCGAGCGCGGCGACGAGCAGGCGATCGCGGCAATGATCGATCGTGAATGCTCCGGCGCCCAGACGACGGAGGAGATCGCGGCGTGCCGCAGCCAGCTCGCAAACGAGGCGCGCGCCATGTTCGCCGAGGTGCGGAACCGCACGCGCGAATCGCTGCTGTCGCTGCGGCACGTGATGGAACGCCTGGCGCTCAGTGAGGCGCCAAAGACCGTGGTGCTCGTATCGGAGGGCATCTACATCGATCGCGAGGCAGGCGATTCGAGCTGGCTCGGCCCAACGGCGGCGCGGGGACAGATCACGTTGTACGTGCTCCAGCTCGAACCGCCAGCCTTCGAGGCCGCGGGCGCCCGCGTCTCGCCGACGCGCAACGAGGACATCGATCTCGGCCAGGACGGACTGAGCCAGATCTCGGGCCGCGCGCGAGGGTCGGTGTTCCGCGTGACGGCCGGAGCGGACTTCGCCTTCACGCGGCTCGCCCTCGAGTTGTCGGGGTACTACCTTCTCAGCTTCGAGCCCGAGCCCGGCGATCGCGACGGCAAGCCGCACAAGATCAAGATCGCCGTGCCGGGCCGCCGCGGCATCGAGGTGCGCTCGCGAGGCGAGTTCGCGGTGGACGCCGCGCGCACGCGGTCCACCGAGGAGGTCCTGGCCGACACGCTGCGGTCGCCGCTGCTCGTCAGCGAGCTGGGCATCAAGGTGGTGGCCTACTCGTTCAAGGACCCGGACAGCGCCCGGCTGCGCATTGTCATCGCTACCGAGATCGATCGGTCCACCGATCCCGACGCAAAACTCGCGCTCGCCTTTGCCCTGGTGGACTCCCGGGGCAACGTCGTGTCGAGCCAGCTCGAACCGGACGTGCAGTCGCCCGTCAGGCCAACGAAGACGCAGACGTTCGTCGGGTCGGCCATCGCGGATCCCGGCGTCTACACACTGAAGCTGGCCGTCGTGGACGACGGCGGCCGGCGTGGAAGCGTGGAGCACAGCTTCCGCGCGCAGCTCACCTCGGCGGGCCAGGTGCGGGTGACGGACCTGCTCCTGGCCGAAACCGACCCCGGCGGCGCCGGTATCGTGCCGACCGTGAGCGCGGATTTCACGGGCGACACGCTGCACGGATATTTCGAACTGTCGTCCGATGCGCTCGACCCGCTGAACGCCGCGTCGGCGGTCGTCGAGGTCGCGCAGTCCGAGCAGGGACGCGCACTCGACAGTGCGCCGGCCGTGATCCGGCAGAGCGAGCCGAATCGGCGGACGGCGGAAGCGGCGGTGCCGATCGCGCTCCTGCCGCAGGGAGACTACGTCGCGCGCGTCATCGTGTCGGCAGGTGGCCGCCGGATCGGTGAGGTCACCCGTCCGTTCCGGATCGTGCGCGCCGCGCCGCTGATCGCGACCGTTGGCGCCGACTCGCGCCGCGCGCCGGGCACGGCTCCGCCGATCGCGTTCTCGTCGCACCCGGATGTCTTCGATCGCGGATCGGTGCTCACGCCCGCGGTCGTCGGCTTCTTCCTCGATCGCATGAACGTCGGCAATCGCGGAAAAGCCCCGGCGGAGGCCGTCGAGCGGGCGCGCGCCGGACAGTACGACGCCGCCATCGAGGCGTTGAAGGGTCCCGACGCGAGCCCCCTGGCCACCGCATTCATCGGCGGACTGTCCCTGTACGCGAAAGGGGATCTCGAGGCGGCGGCGAACCGCTTCCGCGACACGCTGCGGCTCGATTCGGAGTTCTTCCCGGCGGCGTTCTACCTCGGGGCGTGCTACGCGGCCGGTGGACGCGACCGCGAGGCCGCGGGCGCGTGGCAGACCTCGCTCGTCACGCAGAGCGACGCGCCCTTCATCTACACGCTGCTGGGGGACGCGCTGATTCGGCTGCGCGACACCGGGGCCGCGCTCGACATCCTCGTCGAGGCCTCCCAGCTCTGGCCCGACGAGGACCAGGTGCGGATGCGGCTCGGCACCGTCCAGGCGCTCGCCGGCAAGCAGTCCGACGCCGTCCGGACGCTCGACCCGTATCTGGTCCGTCATCCCGAGGACCACGAGCGCCTGCTCGTGGCGCTCAAGGCGATCTACGAAACGCGATCGACGGGGCAGGTCATCTGGACGGCCGACGAGGACCGCCAGCACTTCGAACGGTACGCCGCGGCCTACGCTGCCGCGGGCGGGCCCGAGCAGGAACTCGTCGAACGGTGGAAGAAATTCGTCATCAGGTAAGAACCTTTAACCGCCAGCACCTGTCGCCGGTCTAACTTCCCGAACGCGGAGGAAAGGCCCGGTGAGGGGCCGTCCCGCTGAACCGGCCGGCCCATTCGAGTCGGCTCACAGTCGAGGTGACACATGCGCGCCGTCTTCCCGTGGGCCGCGCTGCTCGCGGCATTCGCCGTCCTGCCCACGCGCGCGGACCAGGTCCGCTCCGCGGTGCCCAGCCACCCGGATGCGCGGACCATCGTGCACGTCCTCAACCGGCTGGGGTTCGGACCCGCTCCGGGAGACGTCGAACGCGTAGCGCGTCTTGGACTCGCGGCCTACATCGAACAGCAGCTCCATCCCGAATCTCTGCCTGACGCCGCGATGTCGGCGCGGCTCGCCGGGTTCGAAACGCTCGGCAAGACCAGCCGCGATCTCGCGGAGAACTACTTTCTTCCGGCGCAGCAGCAGCAGCGCGCCGCACAACAGCGGGCGTCCGCGGACATGGCCATGCCGGCGCCGGATGGCCGTCCCGCCCCGGACATGCGGCCGCGGCCAACGCCCGCGATGCAGGCTGCGCGCAGGGTCATCGTCGAGCTGACGGGCCAGAAGGTCTTCCGCGCCGCCTACAGCGACCGCCAGCTCGAAGAGGTGATGGTCGACTTCTGGTTCAACCACTTCAACGTCTTCGCCGGCAAAGGACAGACGCGCCTGTATCTGACCGAGTACGAACGCGACACGATCAGGCCGCACGCACTCGGGAAGTTCAAGGATCTGCTGGCCGCCACTGCCAGGAGCCCGGCGATGCTCTTCTTCCTGGACAACTGGCAGAGCGCGGCGCCGCGGACGATGCCCAACGGGCGCGCGCGCGGGATCAACGAGAACTACGCGCGCGAGTTGATGGAGCTGCACACGCTCGGCGTGGACGGAGGTTACACGCAGCGGGACGTCCAGGAAGTGGCCCGCGCGTTCACGGGGTGGACGATCGACACGCCGCGGCAGGGAGGCGGCTTCCGGTTCGAGCCGCGCCTGCACGACAACGGCGAGAAGATCGTGCTCGGCCACCGGATCCGCGCGGGCGGCGGTGAGCGGGACGGAGAACAGGTCCTCGACATTCTCGCCGATCACCCGTCTACCGCCACGTTCATCGCGACAAAACTCGCCCGCCGGTTCGTCTCGGACACGCCTCCGCCTGCGCTCGTCGCGCGCGCGGCCGCCGTCTTCCGTTCGACCGACGGAGACATCCGCGAAGTGGTGAGGGCTATCGTGACGTCGCCGGAGTTCTTCGCGGCCGACGCATACCGCGCCAAGGTGAAGACGCCGTTCGAATTCGTCGCGAGCGCGCTGCGGACCTCGGGCATCGACGTCCGCAACCCGCAGCCGTTCGTCCAGGCGCTGCGCGAACTCGGGATGCCGGCCTACGAATGCCAGCCTCCGACGGGCTACGCGGATCGGGCAGACGCCTGGGTGAACACCGGCGCGCTCCTGGCGCGCATGAATTTCGCCGTGGCCCTGACGAGCGGACGTATGCGCGGAGGGCGGGGCGCCGTGCCGGACGGCGATCTCCCGACGCTCCGTGACCAGTTCGTGGACGGCGTCCTGGCGGGCGATATCTCGGACGCGACGCGTACGTACCGTCGCGCGCGCAGAGGCACCCGCACAGGCGCTCGCGCTGCTGCTCGGCTCCCCGGAATTCCAGAAGAGGTGACGCCATGGTCTCACGACGGATCTTCCTGAAGAACGGGGGGCTCGCGCTCGTCAGCCTCGGGTTCGCGCCGCAGTTTCTCGCGCGCACCGCGGCGGCATCCGGCGGCGCGCGGCAGCGCGTCCTCATCACGATCTTCCAGCGCGGCGCCGTGGACGGCCTGAACATGATCGTGCCGTTCGGCGAGCGCGACTACTACGCGTCGCGCCCGACGCTCGCGATTGAGCGGCCGGGAAGCGGCCCCGATGCCGCCGTCGATCTCGACGGCTTCTTCGGGCTGCATCCGCGCCTCGCGCCGCTGGCGCCGCTCTACGCCTCCGGCCAGCTGGCGATCGTGCACGCGTGCGGATCTGCCGGACGAGACGCGGTCGCATTTCGACGCGCAGGACTACATGGAGTCGGCAACGCCGGGCGTGAAGAGCACGCCGGACGGGTGGCTGAACCGGTACATGCACGCGCGCGAGCACCAGGCCGCGACGCCGTTCCGCGCCGTCGCGCTCGCGCCGCAGTTGCCGCGTGCGTTGCAGGGTATCGAGCCGGCGCTCGCGATCGGACAAATCGGACAGTTCGGCATCCGGGCCGGGCAGGCGAGCGGCATGGTGCAGTCGTCGTTCGAGGAGGAGTACGCGGCGGCCGCGGCCGGCGTGCTCAACACGACCGGGCGCGAGGCGTTCCAGGCCGTGAAGATGCTGCAGCAGGCCGACCCCGGGAAGTTCACGCCCGACAACGGCGCCGACTATCCGCGGTCGCCGTTTGGCGAGGCGCTCAAGCAGATCGCGCAGCTCGTCAAGGCGGACGTCGGCCTCGAGATCGCGTTCGCCGAGTCCGGCAACTGGGATCACCACGTGAACGAAGGGGCCGCCAACGGACAGATTGGCACGAGGCTCGACGACCTGGCGCGATCCGTCGCCGCGCTCGTGCGCGACCTCGGCGACCGCATGCAGGATGTCGTCGTCCTCACGATGTCGGAGTTCGGGCGCGCGGTCGCGGAGAACGGGAGCCGCGGCACCGATCATGGCCACGCCAACGCCATGATGATCGTGGGCGGCGGCGTGCGCGGCGGCAAGGTCTACGGACGCTGGCCGGGCCTGGCTCCCGAGCAGCGGTTCCAGGGGCGCGACCTGGCCGTCACGACCGATTTCCGCAGCGTGTTCTCGGAAGTCGTCCGCGGCCATCTCGGCCTGACCGACACCCGCCACGTGTTCCCGGGATTCACGGACACCGCGACGCTGGGGTTCATGCGAGGCTGACGTCCGGGCGCGGCGGACCGCCGCGCGATGCGCTAGACTGCGTGTCATGCGCCTGACCGATCTTCCGACTCCCTGCGTGCTGATCGAGCAGTCGCGCGTGGCCCGCAATGTCGATCGCATGCAGGCGGCCGCCGACCGGCGCGGCCTGCGGCTGCGGCCGCACGCGAAAACCCACAAGAGCGTCGAACTGGCGCGGATGCAGATCGGCCGCGGCGCCGTCGGCATCTGTTGCGCGAAGCTCGGCGAGGCCGAAGTCTTTGCCGACGCCGGCATCGAGGACATCCGGCTGCCGTACCCGCTCAATCCGGTCAACGCCTCCCGAGTGCTCGCGCTCCTCGATCGTGTCCACCTGTCGTTCATCGTCGATCATCCGGCGGTCGCGCGCGGCTGGTCCGAGGCGATGGCGCGCGCGGGACGCGAGGTGGACGTGCTCGTGAAAGTGGACGTCGGCCTGCACCGCTGCGGCATCGACCCGGCGGCGGCCGGCGCGGAGGAGTTCGTCACCGCGGTCGCTCAACTGCCCGGGCTTCGTTTCCGTGGACTCCTCAGCCACGCGGGTCATGCCTACGGCGCGACCTCGAGCGCGCAGGCGGAGGAGATTGCCGCCAGACGAGGCGCGCACGATGACCGGGCTGGCCGCGCGTCTTCGCACACGCGGGGCTGGCCGTCGATGAAATCAGCGTCGGCGCGACGCCGACCGCGCGGTTCAGCGTCGAGCAGCCCGGGCTGACCGAGCTGCGGCCGGGCAACTACATCTACTTCGACCGCACGCAGGTCGCGCTCGGCGCGGCCTCGTGGGACGACTGCGCGCTGACGGTCCTCGCGCGCGTCGTCACGCGTCCGGCGCCCGACCGCCTCGTCCTCGATTGCGGCAGCAAGACACTCACGAACGACCTGGCGCGCGGCTCCGGCAACACCGCCGGGTATGGCGCCGTCTGCCGGGCACTCGACGACACGAATCCAGACGAGGGATTGCTCGTCGATCGGTTATCCGAGGAACACGCCACAGTAAAGGTCCTCGGCTCGACGACCCTCGAACCTGGCGACCTCGTGCGGGTCGTCCCGAACCACTCGTGCGTGGTGTCGAACCTCGTGGACGCGGTCTGGCGGGTGGATGGCGAGACGGTCGTGGATCGCCTGGACGTGTCGGCGCGCGGCCGGATTGCGTAGTAGACTGGCGGCTCCCGCATGACACCCGACATCCCCGGCGAAGCCCTCGGCCTGGTTGAGACCCGCGGTCTGGTCGGCATGATCGAAGCGGCCGACGCGATGGTCAAGGCCGCCAATGTCGTCTTCGTCGGCTGGCAGAAAGTGGATGCCGGCCTCGTGACGGCCATCGTCCGCGGCGACGTCGCCTCGGTCAAGGCGGCGACCGACGCCGGCGCCGCCGCGGCGCGCCGGGTCGGCGAGCTGGTTGGCGTCCACGTCATACCCCGCCCCGCCGACGGCCTCGACCAGATTTTCCCAATCGGCTGACTGCGTCTTCGAAACGTCCCGCTGCATTCCCAGTCGCTGCACCGGCCCGCCGTCGCGCCTGTCCGTCTACCATTCCGCTGTCAGGCGGGTGGCCCCCGGCGAGGTGTGCTGGCTTGCGCCAGTTCAGGGCGTCGAACTGCTCAGCAAGCGGATGGACTGATCTTCGAGGAGGGCGCGACACATGTTCACCACAGCGTGGCTGGCGATTGTTTCGCTGGCGGTTTCATCACTGTCCATGCGCGTCCAGCCAGCCCCAGTCACTGCGCGTGCGCTGCTGGAGCGCTCGATCGCGGCCATGGGCGGCGACGCCCTGAAGAACCTGAAGAGCCTCGAGATCGACGTGCGCGGCCACGCGTACGCGATTGAGCAGTCGGAGCGCCCGGAAGGCCCCTTCATCCTCATTTATCAGCAGGGGAAGGAGTGGCGCGACTACGCCGGGCGCCGCACGCGGACCGAACTCCAGCAGCAGATGATCCAGGCGCCGGAGTGGAGTCCCGCGATCGCGGTCGTCGCCTCCGGCGGCGCGGCGGCGATGGCGCGCGGTGGCCGGTTCGCGCCAGGATCGAAGGTCCAGCTCGACGCCTCGCTGCGTGCGCTCGAGCTGTCGCCTGAGCGGATGCTCTTCACCGCGGCCGCGGCAGGCGACCTCAGGCTCGAAGCCGACGTCGAACGGCGTGGGATGATGCAGCACGTCGTGGCCTTCTCATGGAACGGGCGTCGCGTCCGCATCCTGCTGAACCCCTACAACGCGCTGCCCACGGCGCTCGAGCTGATCGGCCGCGATCTTCAGTTCGGCATGTGGGGGGTCGTCAACGAGACGACGTATTTCTGGTACTGGAACGTCGAGCCTGGCGGCATCCGTTATCCACGCCAGCTCGACGTCTTCTGGAACGGCGTCACGAAATCCTCCTCTAGCATCGCGGCGCTCCGCGTCGATCCGCCGGTCGACGATGCCGCCTTCACGATTCCCGACGATGTGCGGAAGGCGTTCGCGGAAGCGAAGCCGACGGGATTCGAGACGGCGGTGATGAACACCTCGAAGGCGATCGAACTCGCGCCAGGAGTCGTGCAGATTCCCGGGTCGTGGAACACGACGTATGTGCGCCAGCCGGACGGCCTGCTCGTCATCGAGGCGCCGATTTCATCGGGCTATTCGGCGCAGGCGCTGGACGAGGCGGCGCGCCGATTCCCGGGCGTGCGGGTCAAAGGGGTCTTGACGACCTCTGATGCATGGCCGCATCTGGGCGGCGTGCGCGAGTACGTCGCGCGGGGGATTCCCGTCTACGCGCTCGATCTCAATCGCCCGATCCTCGAGCGATTGATCGCGGCGCCGTATGGCGACGCGCCCGACCTGCTGGCGCGCGCGCCGAAGGCGCCGGCCTTCACCTGGGTGACGGCGCGGACCGTCATCGGCGAGGGCGACAACCGGGTCGAGGTGTATCCGATACGCGGCGAAAACGGCGAGCGGATGCTGATGGTGTATTTCCCCGCGCACCGGCTGCTCTACTCGAGCGACGAGATCATGCGGATGCGCGACGGCGGGTTCTTCATGCCGGAGTACCTCGTCGAGACCCGCGATGCGATCCGGCGGGACAAGCTCGCCGTCGATCGGGTCTTCGGCATGCACCTCGCCGTCACCCCGTGGACCGAGATCGAGGCGGCGATTTCGAAGGCGTCGGCTCGCTAGGAGCCTGCCTGCGCTTCTTGCGCGCTTTCTTGTCGGTCCTGGCGGTGAGTTCGCGCAGCGGAAGGTTGCTGCCGAGCACGAGCAGCGGCTGGTCGGGCGCCCTGAGCAGATCGAAGAACTCGCCGCTGGCGGTCCGGGCGTAGACCTCGCGGCCGTCAGTGAGGAGGGTCAGGGGGCCGGCGCCTCCGATGGCCTCGAAAAGGCGAATGCCGAAACGCGTGCGCAGGGTTTCCAGCAACTGGCGGATGCGCGAGACCGAGAGGCCGTGGCGGCGCAGGTCGGCCAGCACCAGGAGTTCGAGCAGGTCCACCGGGGTATAGCGCCGTTCGGTGAAACCTCCCGCTTCCGTGCGCTTCGAGGCGACGGCCGACGCAAACAATCGCCGCGAGTCCCACCACGCCAGCTGCCGGGCCGTCAGGCCGGTCAGCGCGGCCACTTCGCGCGCGCTGTAGGTGTTCTTGAGCTGCACGTCGGTGCCCTTCGCCTAACGTCCGCCGAACGTCCCCGCGAGGGCATCCGCGCCGTGCGCGCCGGCGAAGTCCTTGTCCGTGACGCCACCTTCACTGTGTGTGCTGTAGGTGACGGTGACCCGCTTGTAGTTCACCAGCCAGATCCGGGTGATGGTCGGCGGCTTCAGCCAGGAATCCGAGTCGCACGATGAAGGCGACGGCGTCCGGGAAGCCCCGGAAGGTGAAGGTCCGCCGCAGTGCGGCTCCGTCCAGCGTCCAGCCGGGCAGTTCCTGCACCCGTCGATTGAGCTCCTCCGGTGCAATTAATGCCATGCGCCAGCATACCCGGGAACCGGTTCGCTTGATCTTCTGTCTAACGCTGTTAGAATTGTGAACACTGTTCAATGCGCGTGTTCATCCGGGGGACCAATTGGGAGTCAAGGAACGACAGGGGCGGGAGCGGGAGGCGGTAGCCAAGGCCATCCTCGACGCGGCCCGCGAGCTTTTCGTCGCCGAGGGGTATCACAACGTGTCGATTCGGAAGATCGCCGAGAAAATCGAATACAGCCCCGCGGCCATTTACGGCTACTTTCCGAGCAAGGACGACATCTTCCTGGCGCTTGCGGAAGAGGGGTTCCGGATGCTCCACGACCGGGCACAGGAGCCGGCCGGGCCGGACTCCGCTCCAGGACGTGCGGCGGTCGTTCTGGTCCTTTTACGAGTTCAGCAAGGCCCATCCCGAACACTACGCCCTGATGTTCGTCGATAGATCGGTGCCGCGTATCAGCCGCGACTGGGAGCGGTTCGGTTTCGTGCGCGAGATGCAGCGGCAGGCCGCCGGGGTCATTCAGCGGGCCATCGACGCCGGGGTGTTCCCGGCCGGCATGGACGCCCGGGCGGCGCTGCTGGTATTGGTCGCGGCCGTGCATGGCGCGGCGGCCTTGCGGCTGGGCGATCGGCTCGCGCATGCGGAAAGCAGCGACGCGCTGGCCCGCGACACGCTGGAGGCCGTCATCGCCGGGTTGCGCGCCGGCATCACCCAGACCTTCCGCGCAGATTCCTGTCATTGAGGTTCGCAGTCATGAGGTTCGAAGTGAAATACGCCGCCGCTGGCGCTCTCGTGGCGCTGTCGGCTCTGTCGGTCGCGTGCGGCAGCGAGACCTCGGCCGCAACCGCGTCGGCGCGGCCGGAGCCGCTCGCGATCGCGGCGACCAGGGTCGAGAGCCGGCCGATCGATCGATTTCTCCGCGTGACCGGGTCCCTGGCCGCCGACGAGCAGGCCGAGGTCGGTTCGGAAGCGACGGGCCGCGTGATCGCCACGCCGGTGGAGCGCGGCTCGCGCGTGGCGGAAGGAGCGCTGCTCGTCCGCGTGTCCGGCACGGAGACGTCGGCGCAGCTGGTGGAAGCCGAGGCGAACGCGGGGCAGATTGAGGCCCGGCTTGGCCTGACGGCCGGTCAGCCGTTCGATGCGACGAAGGTGCCGGACGTGATGAGCGCGAAGTCATCGCTCGAGTGGGCCGAGGCGGAGTTTTCCCGAATCGGGTCCCTGCTCGAGCAGAAGGTGGTCTCGCAGAGCGAGTACGACCAGCGCCGGACGCAGGTCGAGGCGGCGCGCCAGCAGTACCAGGCGGCGCTGAACGGCGCCGAGCAGTCGTTCCGGTCGCTGCAGGCCGCGCGCGCCCGGATCGCGCTGGCGCGCAAGGCGTCGGAGGACACGTCGATTCGCGCTCCTTTTTCCGGCCTCGTGGCCGAGCGGCTCGTCAGCGTGGGCGACTACGTCACGCGCGGTACCCGGGTCGCGACGGTGGTGCGGATCGATCCCATGCGCGTCGAGCTCACCGTGCCCGAACAGTCGGTCGCACTCGTCAAGCCCGGCCAGTCGGTGCGGCTGACCGTGGACGCCTACCCGGGCGAGCCGTTCACCGCGACGGTGCGCTTCGTCTCGCCGTCGGTGCGGGCCGACCAGCGGACGATGACGGTGGAAGCCCTGGCGCCGAACCCTGACGGCCGGCTGAAGCCTGGCCTTTTCGTCTCCGCGTCAATCCAGCAGCCCTCGACGGCTCCGGCGTTGCTGGTGCCGGCGACGGCCGTCGAGACCGTCTCGGGGACGAGCCGCGTCTATGTCGTGAAGGACGACAGGGTCGAGGAACGCATCGTGACGCTCGGGGTCAGCGTCGGTCAGAAGGTCGAGATTGCCAGCGGCCTCTCGCCCGGCGACCTCGTCGCGACCGAGCCGCGCGGGCGCCTGCTGGACGGTTCCCCCGTCCGCGTCCAGTAGCTTCAACCCAGCTTCGACCCAGCTTCAACCTGGCTTCAACCGTGGTCGAGGCTGGGTCGGAGCTGGGTCGAAGCTGGGTCGGAGCTGGGTCGAAGCTGGGTCGAAGCTGGGTCGAAGCTGGGTCGAAGCTGGGTCGAAGCTGGGTCGAAGCTGGGTCGGGGGCTGGGGCGGCAACGTTTTCAGAGACATTTCAGAGTTCACATCTATGCAGTGGTTAGCGGCACTCTCCGTCCGGCGGCCCGTGTTCGCGAGCGTCCTCATCCTGTCGCTCACCGTCATCGGCGCCTTCGCGTACTTCAGGCTCGGACTCGATCGCTTCCCAAAGGTCGACTTCCCCACCATCGTCGTGACGACCCGGCTGCCGGGCGCCGCTCCAGAGGAAGTCGAGACCGAAATCACCGACAAGATCGAGGAAGCGGTCAACACGATCAGCGGGATTGACGAGCTGCGCTCGACCTCCTCCGAAGGCGTCTCGCTCGTCGTCGTCTCGTTCCTCCTCGACAAGGACGCCGACATCGCCGCGCAGGAGGTCCGCGACCGCGTGAACCGTGCGCTGCCGCTGCTCCCCAAGACCGTCCAGCAGCCCACGGTCGAGAAATTCGACCCCGACTCGGCGCCGATCATGACGCTGTCGGTGTCGGCGAAGAGGCCCATCCGCGACATCACGGAATTCGCGGACAAGACGCTGCGCCGCCAGCTCGAAAGCGTGAGCGGGGTCGGGCAGGTCCTCGTCGTCGGAGGCCGCTCGCGCCAGATCAACGTGACCCTCGACACGGCGCGCCTGCGCGCCTACAACCTGACCGTCATCGACGTCTCGCGCGCGCTCCAGACGCAGAACGCGGAAGTGCCGGGCGGACGCATCGAGCAGGGCGCGACCGCCATGACGCTCCGCACGCGCGGCCGAGTGCAATCCGTGCCGGGGTTCGGCGAGATCGTCGTGAAACAACGCGAGGGGCACCCGATCCTGCTGCGCGATGTCGCCACCATCGAGGATGGAATGGCCGAGGCGACGACGAGCGCCAACGTCAACGGCGAGACCTCCGTGCTGCTCACGATCCGGCGCCAGTCCGGCACGAACACGGTGCAGGTCGTCGACGCGGTGCGCGAACGGCTCGCCGATCTCGCGTCCACCATGCCGCCCGGTTACGACATCCGCGTGGTGCGCGACCTGTCGGAATTCATCCGCGCCTCGATCAGGAGCGTCGAAGAGCACCTGATCGTCGGTTCGATCCTGGCCGCGCTCGTCGTGCTGGTCTTCCTCTGGAACTGGCGCTCCACGATCATCGCCGCCATCGCGATCCCCACCTCGATCATCGCGACATTCGGGCTGGTCTGGTTCGAGGGCTTCACGCTCAACTCGATGACCATGCTCGCGCTGACGCTCGCCGTCGGCATCGTCATCGACGACGCCATCGTGGTGCTGGAGAACATCTACCGGTTCGTCGAGGAAAAGGGCCGGACGCCTGCGCAGGCCGCCGTCGAAGCCACGCGCGAAATCGGACTCGCGGTGCTGGCGACGACGCTCTCGCTGGTGGCGATCTTCGTGCCCGTGGGATTCATGGGCGGGATCGTCGGCCGGTTCATGACGAGCTTCGGGTTCACGATGTCGTTCGCCATCATGGTGTCGCTGCTCGTCAGCTTCACGCTGACGCCGATGCTCGCCGCCCGCTGGATCAAGATGCGGCGGCGCGAGGACGCGGACGGACACGAGATCGTGGAGCATGGGTCGAAGGACTCGCGGTTCTTCCGTCCGCTCGACCGGGGATACACCGGCCTGCTGCGATGGTCGCTCGGACACCGCGGGATCATCGCGGGGATTGCCGGGCTCGTGCTGCTCAGCAGCGTCCCGCTGTTCATGGCCACGAACAAGAACTTCATCCCGAACGACGACCAGTCCGAGTTCGAAGTCGGCCTGCGCGCGCCCGAAGGCACGAGCCTCCAGACGACCGAGATCCTGGCGAATCGTATCGCGGGCCGGATCCGCCAGGTGCCGGAGGTCGATTTCACGCTCGTGTCGATCGCCGACGACCCGGCGCGGACGCCGAATGCCGCCACCGTCTACGTGCGCCTGAAATCCCTGGAACACCGGACCCGCGATCAATTTGCGCTGATCGACGAGGTGCGTGAGAAAATCCTTCCTCAGTTCGCCTCGGCGAACCTGCGGATGAGTGTCCGTCCGGTGGCCGTCATCGGCGGCGGCGGCAATCAGAATGCCGACATTCAGTTCACGATCAACGGCCCGGACCTCGACGCCCTCGCGCGCTACGCGAACGGCGTCGTCGAGGCCGTGAAGAAGGAACCCGGAGTCGTCGACGTGGATACGTCGCTGAATGTCGGCAAGCCGGAGTTGTCGGTGCGGCTCGATCGCATGAAGGCCTCGGATCTCGGGGTGCAGATTTCGGACGCGGCCGAAGCGCTGCGGCTGATGGTGGGAGGAGATCAGGTGACGACGTACAACGAGGGGGGCGAGCAGTACCAGGTGCACGTGCGCGCCGTGCAGAACGACCGCGAGACGCCGGAGGCGATCGGGCAGCTGACGGTGCCCTCGGGCCGCCTCGGGAGCGTGCCGCTCGACAATCTCGCCACGCTCACGCCCGGCTCCGCCGCGGCCGAGATCAACCGCCTGAACCGCCAGCGGCAGGTCACGGTCTTCGCCGGCCTGCGCGCCGGCGTGTCGCAGACGCCCGCGATGGCCGCCATGACGCAGGCGGCCGAGGCACAGAACATGGGGCCTGGCTACAGCACGCGGTTCGCGGGACGCTCCCGCGAACTCGGGCGGGCGGCACAGAACTTCCTGCTGGCATTCGGACTGTCGCTCGTCTTCATGTATCTGATCCTGGCGGCGCAGTTCGAGTCCTGGCTCCACCCGGTGACGATCCTGCTGTCGCTGCCGCTGACGCTGCCCTTTGCGCTGCTCTCGATCATCATCACGCGACAGTCGCTCAACATCTTTTCGGCGCTCGGCCTGCTCGTGCTCTTCGGGGTCGTCAAGAAGAACTCGATCCTGCAGATCGATCATGCGAACCAGCTGCGCGAGCGCGGCATGGAACGCGATGCGGCGATCCTCCAGGCCAGCCGCGATCGTCTGCGGCCGATCCTCATGACCACGATGGCGTTCGTCGCGGGGATGATCCCGCTCGTGATCTCCAGCGGGGTCGGCGCCGCGACGAACCGGGCGATCGGCTTCGTGATCATCGGCGGCCAGTCGCTCGTGCTCGTCCTGACGCTCATCGCCACGCCGGTCGCCTACTCGCTCTTCGACGACCTGTCGAGGGTACGGGTGTGGCGATGGGGACGCGCCGCGGTGGCCACGGCCACTGCGGTGCTCATGATCGCCCTGCTGTGGCCATCGACGGCCGCGGCCCAGGCACCGGCCGCGTCGCCGCAGGCGCCGGCGGGCCCGACGCTGACCCTGACGCGCGACGAAGCCGTCCGCCTCGCAACCGAGAACAATCCCGACCTGGCGGCGGCGCGGCTCGATCCGGCGATCAGCGACGCGCAGGTCGCCGCCGCGGAGAGCGCCTTCGTCCCGACCCTCCAGTCGGCCATTCAGCGCAGCAACGCGCTCGCGCCGCCGACCAACCTCTTCTCGGGGAGTTCCGGGCTTCGCACCGGCGTCTACTCGGCCAATGTGTCGCTCAACCAGTTGATGCCGCGCGGCGGCGGGAACTACACGGTCGGATTCGATTCGTCACGGACGACGAGTAACAGCCTGCTCTCGAGCCTGAATCCCGACCTCGCGGCGCAGATCCAGCTTGCGATCTCGCAGCCGCTGCTGCGCGACTTCCACATCGATCCCATCCGGGCCCAGGTGGAAATCGCGAAGCGCAACCGCGAAATCGCCGACACCAGCCTGCTCGAAACGCTGACGTCCACGATGGCCGGCGCGGAGCGCGCCTACTGGTCGCTGGTCGCCGCGCGGGCGCTGGTCGGCGTGCAGCAGCGCTCGCTCGACCTCGCGCTGGAACTCGAGCGCACCAACCGCGCGCGCGTGGATGTCGGACAGTCGCCTCCGCTCGACCTCGTCGCCGCCCAGGCCGAAGTCGCCCAGCGCCGCGAGGCGCTCATCGTGGCCCGCACCGACGCGCGGCAGGCGGAGGACGCGATCCGGACGCTCGTCATCGATCCCAAGCGCGACGACTACTGGTCGCTGCGGATCGAACCCACGGACGTCGTGCCGCCGGTCGGCGGCGCACCCGACGTCGACGCGGCCGTGCGCAGCGCGCTCGCGGAGCGGACCGACATCGTCCGCGCGCGAAAACTGATTGAGAACGCCGAAACCACCATCCAGCTCTCGAAGAGCGAGACGCTGCCGGATCTGCGGCTCCAGGCGAATTACCTGACGTCGGGCGCCGGCGGTAACAGGCTCATTCGCGAGGGAGGATTTCCCGGGACGGTGACCGGCTCCGAGTCGACGAGCTACGCCAACCTGCTCGGGCAGGTCTTCAAGCTGGACTACCCGACGTGGACGGTCGGCTTCACCTTCAGCTATCCGCTCGGAAAGAGCCAGGCGGAAGCCAACCTGGCGCGCGCCCGGATCGAGAAGGACCAGGCAGCGGCGCGGCTGCGCAGCATCGAGCTGACCGCCGTGCGCGAGATCCGCGATGCCGCGTCGCGCGTCGAACAGAATCAGCAGCGCATCGAAACGGCGCGCCTGAGCCGCGAGCTCGCGGAACAGCGTCTGGATGCGGAACAGAAGCGTTTCGAGGTCGGGATGTCGACGAGTTTTCTCGTCATCCAGGCCCAGCGAGACCTCGCCGTCGCCCGGAACAACGAACTGCAGGCGACGCTCGACTACCAGCTGGCGCTGGTGCAGTTCCAGGCGGTGCAGCAGGTCGCCGGCGGCCGCTGAAGCGCCGGCGTCCGGCTACGCGCGGTCGGGACCGAGCGTGCGCATCGCGGAATCCACGCGACCGTGTTCGATGAAATCCGCGACGATCGCCGCGGTCAGCGGCGCCAGCAGGATGCCGTTCCGGAAATGGCCGGCCGCGTACACCAGTCCTTCGACGTCCGGCGACGGACCGATCACCGGCAGCCCGTCTCCTGACGAGGGGCGGAGGCCGGCGCGCGCGTCAAGGAACGTCGCACCCCAGGCGGCCGGCAGCAACTCACAGACCGCGCTGAGCAGATCGCGGACGCCGGCTGCCGTGGGCCGCTGGTCGAAACCCACCTTCTCCATCGTCGCACCGACCAGCAGCGTACCGTCGCGCCACGGAACGACGTAGCACCCGTCTCCCCACAGCACGGCACTGAGGGGACGTCCCTGCCACCGCAGCCGCACCAGCTGCCCGCGGACGGGAGGGATGACAGGGGGACGCGTGCCCTCGATCCGCATCTGGCCGGTCCAGCTGCCCGTTGCCAGGACTACATGGCGCGCGGACAACACGTCGCCGCCATTCGTGTGAACCTCGAGGCCGTTGTCGATGCGCCGGATCGTGTGGGCGGGGTCGCCGGTCCGGATGGTGGCGCCGTCGGCGCGCATCGAAGCGGCCAGGGCACGGACGAGTTCCTCCACCCGCACGTAGCCGTGGGCCGGTGCGCGCAGCGCCCCCTCGATGCCGTCGTGCAGCGACGGCTCGACCTCCCGTGCCGACGCGGCGTCGAGCCACTGGAGCGCCTGCGGGAAGAGCGCCTGTTCGTCACGCAGTCGCGCCGCTGCCGCGCCGTCGCTCGCGATCTCGAGCGTGCCGCATCGCCGGTACTCGACCGGGCCGCCGCGCGCCGCCAGGCCCTCGACGAACGCGTCGTACATCGCCAGGCTGCGCGTCGTCAGATCCAGCAGCGGACCAGGGGTAGGCGCCTCGATGTAGGGGGCGAGCACGCCGGCGGATGCCTGGGTGGCACCGGCGGCGATCTCGGTACGCTCCAGCACCTGAACGCGCGCTCCTCGGCGGGCCATTTCCCGCGCAATCGCGCAGCCGATGATGCCGGCCCCGACGACGACAACGTCTGCGTCCGTGTGCACCGTCGAATGATACCGGAGCCGGTTGAATCAGCGAAAAACCGTCCGGCGTCGAGATCGTTGGCAGGAGGGTTGCTGAGGTCCGTGGCATGTTGCAGGGACTGCAGATTCCGCTGAGCTGGTCGGAGCTGGGAAAACGGACCTTGAAGGAGAGCCTTGCGGACGATCTGCTCAATCTGTCGGCGCAGCAAGCGTATTATTTTTTCTTCTCGCTGTTTCCCGCGCTGCTCTTCCTGATCTCGGTCGCGAGTTTCTTTCCGGTCGCAAACCTCATCGGCAAGGTCGTCGCGCTGCTCGGGCGCTTCGCTCCACCGGATGTGCTGCAGATCATCACGGAACAGATCCAGAAGATCTCCGACAGCCATCACAGCGGGATTCTCACCCTCGCGTTCGTCCTGGCGTTGTGGTCGAGTTCGGGAGCGATGGCCTCTATCATCACGACGCTCAACGCCGCCTACGACATCAGTGAAGGCCGGCCGTGGTGGAAGATGCGGCTCACGGCGATCGCGCTGACCATCGGCCTGGCGCTGTTCATCCTCACGTCGATCACTCTCGTGCTCGTTGGTCCGGCCTTTGCGCAGCACCTTGCCACCGCGATGTACCTGGGCCCGGCCTTCAAATGGACCTGGATGATCCTTCAGTGGCCGGTGATCTTCCTGCTGGTCGTCACGGGCGTCGGTCTCGTCTACCACTACGCCCCTGACGCCGAGCAGGAATGGGTGTGGATCACGCCGGGATCAATCATCGCCACGGTGCTGTGGGTGGCGGTATCGCTCGGTTTCAAGGCGTATATCGCTTACTTCGGCAACTACAACGAAACGTACGGCACGCTCGGGGCGTTCATCATGCTGCTGACCTGGTTCTATCTGACCGGGCTGGCGATTCTGATCGGCGCCGAAGTGAATTCGGAAATCGAGCATGCGTCTCCATACGGCAAGGACGTGGGCGTGAAGGTGGCGGGGGAGCGAAAGAAGATCGGCGCGCTCGCCCGGAAGGCCCACGAGGCCGACCTCGAGGCGGGCGCGCTGCCGGTCGAGCCGTTCGCCGACGACGAAAACTGCGATTTGGACTGAAAAGTGCGGCGGCGCTCCTATTTGTCCTTCCAGGCGTCCGGGCGGCGCTTCCCTCCCCATCCCCAATAGACCGGCTCGGCCGGTTTCGGCGCCGTGGCCCGCGGCTGCGCAGCCGCAGGGTTGCGAACGCGCCCGTCATTGGAGGGCACCCGCTGCACGACCGGTATGTAGACCGGGTATGGAACGGCCACCTCACGCACCTGGGGAGCCTCGTCGTGATGGTCGATCACGATGACCTGCGGCTCCGGGGCGACGGGGGCCTCCGGAAGAGGTTCCATCGCCGCCGCCTCGACTTCCGCGGCGCTCGGGCGTCCGCTCCGCACCACGGCGACAATCACCCGTTCGCTGAGGCCCGCAGCCTTGAGCGACTTCAGTGTCCCGGCATCGATTGAGAAGACCGGGCGATCGACGTCGATCAGGGCCAGGAGCACCTCATCCCCCAGACCCGCCCGGGACAGTTCGACCAGGTCGCGGAGCGTGAGGGCGCTGGCACGTGCAGGGACGAACAACACGGCGAAAACACAGAGTAGAATCATGCGTCGCATGGGACCTCCGGAGGTGTAGCCGCGACTTTTAGTGCAACACGGATGCCTCCCGGTTGGGCTGAATTCGTGGTCCATGGGCCGGCGACTCCCGCGACTGGGTCCTGTCCGGAGGACACGCAGTGTCACCCGACGGGATGTCGGGCGGAACCGACCCCCTGATTTAGGCTGGTTTCAGCGCCGATAGAACGGGGCACAGCAATTGCTCGTCCGGGGTATCGTTCAGGAGCTCGACCCATGAATTCGAAAGTTCTTGCCGCTGGCCTGCTCGTCGTCGGTTGTATTACCGCGGCCGCCGGTGGGGCGTACTTCGCCACCCGGCAGAATGCGGCTGAGCAGGCGGCGCCAGCCGCGTCGGCGCCCGGCTCGCTGCCTGTCTCGGAAACCGAGGCGGTGGTCGGCAAGCCGGCAGAAGCGAAGCCGGCGGAGGCGCCCGACCCGGCGCCTTCGGCACCAGCCGTGGAGGCGCGCCCGTTGGTGGAGCCGCCACCGGCCACCCGGCCCGAATCGCGCCGCAGCCGCCCCGTGACGCAGCCGAGGCCGACGCGTGCAGCCGTTCCGGCTCCCGAAACGCCTGCCCCGGCGGCTGTGGACCGCCCGCAGGAGCGCGTGCCCGTCGCGCCCCTGCCGATCGAGCCACCGGCAAACGTGCGCATCCCCGAGCAGCCGCCCGCCGAGCCCGAGGTACAGTTCGAGGAGCTCGTAGTCCCGGCGTCGTCCGTCATTGGCCTCCAGGTGGAGACGCCGCTCTCGAGTGAGCGGTCGAGGGTCGAAGACCGGGTCGATGCGCGGGTCACGCGCGATGTCACCTCGGCCGGACGCGTCGCCATTCCCGCCGGGTCCCGGGTCATCGGCGCGGTGACGCTGGTCGAGCGCGCCGGCAAGATGAAGGGCACGGCCCGCCTGGGCGTTCGATTCCACACGCTGGTCCTTGGCGACGGCACCGAGGTGCCGCTCCGCACCGAGGCGGTCTACCGCGAGGGAGACTCGACCGGGAATGAAAGCGCGCGCAAGATCGGCGGCGCGGCGGTTGGCGGCGCAATCCTGGGCGCGATCCTGGGAGGCGGCAAGGGCGCCGCGCTCGGTGGCGCCGCCGGGGCGGGTGCCGGCTCGGCGGCCGTCATGGCCGGTGACCGCAACGCCGCGACCCTGCCGGCCGGGACGATCGTCAACGTGCGCCTCTCGGCGCCCGCCACGATCGAGGTCGAGAAGCGCTAGCCTGGCGCCCCGGCCAGGTCGGGAGTTTGACGCGGGGAGTAACCCGGACGGACAATTCCAGGATGCTCCCCATTCTCGTGCTCTCGCTGATCTTCCTTCCACAGGCCCCGGTCAAGGTCTCGCTCCCCGGCGCGATCAACGTCACGCGCGTCGATGCGACGATCCTGTGCGGCGGAGCCACGACAACCGAGGCGTACCCCGAACTGACGAAGCGCGGCTTCGTCTCGGTCGTGAGCCTGCGCCGCGAGCAGGAACCGGGCGCCGACGTCGCGGGAGCGAAGGTCGCGGCAGCGGCCGCTGGGTTGAAGTACATCCACATCCCCATCGACCCGACGGCCATCACCGATGCGGACGTCGAGACGTTCATCAAGGCTGTAACCGATCCCGCCAACCAGCCGGCGTACCTTCACTGCGGATCGGCGAACCGCGTCGGGGCCCTGTGGCTGATCAAGCGGGTCGTCGCCGACGGCTGGGACGTGCAGCGGGCGACCGATGAAGCCGTGATCATCGGCCTCACGAATGCCCGCCTGAAGCAGTTCGCGGTCGACTACGCCACGGCGCACAAGGGAAAGCCGTGAGCGCGGATCCGTTGCCCTACGGCGACATGGATCCGGAGCGCTTTCGCGCCGAAGCGCATCGCGTGGCCGACTGGGTCGCCGACTACCTTGCCGGCTCGGGACGATACCCGGTCCTTTCCCGTGTACGCCCCGGCGAGATCGCGAACGCGCTCCCGTCGAGCGCTCCGCGGAACGGCGAACCGTTCGATGCGATCTTCGCCGACTTCGAACGTGTGATTCTGCCGGGCATCACCCACTGGAACCACCCGGGGTTCTTCGCGTACTTTTCGATCACGGGCAGCGGACCCGGTGTGCTCGCCGAGTTCATCTCCGCGGCGCTCAACGTGCAGGCGATGCTGTGGCGCACGTCGCCGGCGGCGACCGAGCTGGAAGAGGTCGCCCTTGGCTGGCTGCGGCAGTTGATCGGCCTCCCGGATGCGTTCGAAGGCGTGATCTACGACACGGCATCGGTGTCGACACTGCACGCGCTCGCCGCGGCGCGCGAGGTGCACGTTCCGGCAGTCCGCGGTCAGGGGCTCGCCGGCAGACCTGACGTGCCGCGCCTGCGTGTGTACTGTTCGGACCAGACGCATTCGTCGATCGACAAGGCCGTGATCCTGCTCGGCCTGGGCCACGATTCGCTGCGCAAGATCCCCAGCGACGCGGAGTTCCGCATGCGGCCGGACGCGCTCGCCGCCGCGATCACCGAGGACCGTGCCGCCGGCTGGCGGCCGATTGCCGCCGTGGCGACCGTTGGAACGACCTCGTCGACCAGCGTCGATCCGGTGCCGGCCATCGCGCAGATCTGCCGGAACGAATCGATGTGGCTGCACGTCGATGCCGCCTACGCGGGCGTGGCCGCGATGGTGCCCGGCTACGAGTGGATCCTGAGCGGAGCCGGCGAGGCGGATTCCCTGGTGGTCAATCCGCACAAGTGGCTGTTCACGCCGTTCGATCTGAGCGCCTTCTACTGCCGCCGCATGGACGTCGTTCGCGCGGCTTTTTCGTTGACGCCGGAATACCTGAAAACGGTCGAGAAGGCGCCGGTCCGAAACCTGATGGACACTGGCGTGCAGCTCGGGCGCAGGTTTCGCGCGTTGAAGCTCTGGATGGTGCTGCGGCACTTCGGCGCCGACGGCCTCCGCGCGCGGCTGGCGGAGCACATGCGGATGGCGCGCGAATTCGCCGCCTGGGTGGACGCGTCACCGGTATTTCAACGCCTCGCACCCGTGCCCTTCAGCGTCGTGTGCTTCCGCGCGACGGCGCCCGGACTCGACGAGACGGCGCTCGACGCGCTCAACGAACGCCTGCTCGAAACCGTCAATGCCTCGGGCGAGATATTCATCTCCCACACCAAGCTCGACCGCCGCTACGCGCTCCGGCTGGCCATCGGGAACCTGCATACGACCCCGGCGCACGTCTCGCGCGCATGGGATCTCATCCAGCAGTGCGCAGCCGAGCTGGCGGCCACCTGAACCCGTCGCAGGGCATGTCACTTGCAGTCCCTCACGTGCGGCTCGTCCCGAGGGACGCGCGTCCGCGAGGAACACGCCGCGTGTCGCAGCGTGGGAGTGAGGGAGAGATATGTCACTACGTAAGTTCTTCGTCATGGCCGCACTGGTTGTGGTCGTGAACGCGGCGGCCCCCGCGAAAGCGGCGGCCGACTGGCTTTTCACGCCGTTCATCGGTGCAACATTCGGCGGCAGCGCCGACGTCGCCGGAAGCGGCGATACGTTCGCGGACAATTTCCATCGGAAAGTGAACTACGGCGCCGCGCTCGAATGGATGGGAGGCGGCGTGTTCGGATTCGGCGTGGACGTCGGCTATTCGCCGAATTTCTTCCGGGACTCCGATACGGGCCAGTTCGGCGATGGTAACGTCACGACCGTGATGGCCAACGTCATCGTTGGCGCCCCGATGGGCGGTCTGCGTCCGTATGCCTCGGGTGGGGTGGGAGTGATCAAGCAGCGCGTCAGCGACGTAGGGCAGTTCTTCGACAAGATCGACAACAGCGATTTCGGCATCAACGTCGGTGCCGGCCTGATGGGCTTCTTCAGCGACAACGTCGGCCGTTCGAGGCGACGTCCGTCTCTTCCGCACGGCGCACGACACGAACCCGGATGGCATCAACCTCGCGCTCGGATCGTTCAAGTTCTGGCGCGGCAGCGTAGGTCTGACGTTCAGGTTCTGAGACCTCACTCCGGCCGCAGCGCGATCGACGGGTCGACCCGGCTGGCGCGGTAGGCGGGAACGCACGTCGCGGCGACGGCGACGACGGCGAAGATCGGCCGCGCCTTCCAGCGGCGGAGGCCATACCGGACGTCAGGCCTTCAGCCGGCCAGGCGCCAGGTTTCGCGCCAGCCGTCGCCGGCAGGCTCGAGCGCGACGAGGCCGTGAGGCGGGAACTCTCCGGGGCCTTCTTCGCTGCCGGTCGTGAGCAGGCGGAAGATTTTCGGCAGGCTGGGCATGTGGCCGACGAGCATGAGGTCCCGCGGGTCGCCCGCAAGGAGGTCTCGCGTCCACGAAGCGGGATCGGTCGGTTGCAGTCCGCGAATCGCCTTGAACTCCGCCATGGGATTGCACGCCCGCCAGAACGCGTCGGCGGTCTGGCGCGCCCGGAGCTTTCCGCTGTGCCAGATCGCGACCGGCTTCACCCCGCGTTCGAGCGCGTGACGCGCAAGACCGTCGGCGTGCATGCGGCCGCCGAGCGACAGCGGCCGCAGCGGATCGATCTCGGGACCGACCGCGTCGGCATGGTGGACGAGGCACACCATCAGCGCGCCTCGATCCAGTTTCGCAGCGCGGCCAGGGCCGCGGCCACGGCGTCCGGGTGGGTGGACTGCGGCGTGCGCTTGCGCGAGACGGACGCCTCGGGAGTGATGAACTGCTTCACGTCGGCGTCGAACAGCGGCGAGTGCATGCGCCAGTCGTCGAGCGTGAGGTCCTCGAACGAGCGGCGCTCCGTGACGAGCCGCCGCACGAGCGACCCGACGATTTCGTGTGCGTCGCGGAACGCGACGCCCTTCGACACGAGGTAGTCCGCCACGTCGGTGGCGAGGAGGAGCCCCGACGCCGCCGCGCGCGTGGTGCCGGCGTTCACGGTCAGTCCCCGAATGACGGCCGACGCGGCGTCGAGGGAGGCCCGCAGCGTGTCTTCCGCCTCGAAGAGCCCTTCCTTGTCCTCCTGCAGGTCCTTGCTGTACCCGATGGGCAGCCCCTTCATCGTCGCGAGCCATCCGGTGAGGCGGCCGATGACCCGGCCGGCCCTTCCGCGAATCAGTTCGAGCGGATCGGGGTTCTTCTTCTGCGGCATCAGGCTGCTGCCGGTCGCGGCGCTGTCGGCGAGCTCGAAGAACCCGAATTCCTCGGACGTGAAGAGGATGAGATCCTCGGCGATCCGGCTCAGGTGCACCATCGCCAGAGCGCAGGCGTGAAGGCACGACGCGACGAAATCACGATCGCCGGCCGCATCCACGCTGTTGGCGACGATGCGGGAGAAGCCAAGCGTCGTGGCGAGCGCCTGGACGTCCATCGGATAGCTGGTACCGGCAATGGCGCCGGAGCCGAGCGGCAGCTCGTCGGTCTCGTCGAGCACCACGCTGAATCGGCCGTGGTCGCGCCTGAACGCGGCGGCGTGCGCCAGGAAGAAGTGCGCA
This sequence comes from uncultured Acidobacteriota bacterium, assembly GCA_963817635.1. Lineage (GTDB taxonomy): Bacteria > Acidobacteriota > Vicinamibacteria > Vicinamibacterales > 2-12-FULL-66-21 > CAWFPR01. The sequence continues at coordinate 269,531 of CAWFPR010000005.1, forward strand.
GCGAGGATCGGCTGGGCGCGTCGCAGATGCGTGTAGGACGGCATCAGCGCGTCGCCGGCCCCGGCGGCGCTGTCGGCCAGCACCCGAATGAGTTGCACGAGGGCGGCCTGGAGCGCGGGAATCCGGCGCTTCAGGTACAAGCGGAGGTCGAGCGAGACCTGCTCGTTGCGCGACCGGCCCGTGTGCAGCCGTCGGCCCGCCGCGCCGACGCGCGCGACCAGCTCGCGCTCGACGAACGCGTGGACGTCCTCGTCGTGCCGCGCCGTCTCGGAATCGAAGAACTCCGGATCGGACCGGCCGCGCGCCAGAATCTCCCGGAGGCCAGCCCGTATCAACGAGGCGTCGGCAGGCGTCAGGACGCCGGCCCGTTCGAGCCCCTCCGCCCACGCGAGGCTGCCCGTCACGTCGTCGTCGAACAGCCGGCGGTCGAAGCCGAACGACACGCCGAAATCGAGGAGCGCCGGGTCAGGTTCGCCGGCAAATCGTCCGGACCATAGATGTGCCATGGAGCGTTCAGTCTACGCGATGGGGCGCTCGACGGCGCGGCCGAGCGGAACAACCTGCCGGTCGTACAGCGCATGCGGCGACCGGCGGCCCACCACCCGACACAGGCCCTTGAACAGTTTCAGCCGGACGGACCCTGCCACGTGAGGTTGTATGGAGCGCACGAAGGCGTCAATCGCCTCCCGCGTCTGGGTGAACCACTCGCCGTTGTACACCAGGTCCGCGTATGCGCGTCCAAGCTCGGTCGCGAGCCGGTCGAGCGTCCGCCCGGTGACGATGCTGGCAAGCTCCTTGTGGGCGGTGTGCAGGACCGTCGCGGCCGGCGCTTCGTAGATGTCGCGCGACTTCACCGAGGCCAGGCTGCTCTCGACCATGTCGATACGCCCGACGCCGTGCGCCCCGGCAATCGTGTCGAGGCTCTCGATGAGTTCGACCATCGGCATGTCCACGCCGTTGGTCCGCACCGGCACGCCGGCCTCGAATTCGACCTCGATGTAGGCCGGTTCGTCCGGTGACTCCTGCGCGGACCGGGTCAGGCGGTAGATGTCCTCCGGCGGCTCGATCCACGGATCGTCGAGGACGCCGCGCGCGATCGATCGCCCCCAGAGGTTGGCGTCCGTGCTGTAGACGCTCGGGGGTACGACAGAGAGCGGCAGGTTTCTGGCGCGCCCGTATGCAACGGCTTCGTCGCGCGTCATGCCCCACGTGCGGGCGGCCGCGATGATCGCGATCGAGGGATCGAGCAGGCGGATCGACAGTTCGAGCCGGACCTGATCGTTGGTGGTCCCGACGCAGCCGTGGGCGATCGACGTGGCCCCTTCCATCTTCGCCATGTCGACCAGTCGCCTGGCGATCAGCGGACGGCCGAGCGCCGCGGCGAGGGGGTAGCGCCCTTCATAGAGCGCCCCGGCCTGCAGCGTGGGCAGGATGAAGTCGCGGGCGAGCTCCTCCCGCGCATCGATCACGTGCGCCCGCACGGCCCCGAGCGCGAGCGCCCGCTCGCGTACGTCGGCCAGCTCGCGCCCCTGCCCGAGATCCAGCGTAACGGCAATGACCTCGGCGCCGTACGTCTCGGCCAGCCAGCGGATCGCGACCGACGTCTCGAGGCCGCCCGAATACGCGAGGATGATCCGTTCCATGTGTCGATCGCTCTCCGCTCTCCGCTCTCCGCTCTCCGCTCTCCGCTCTCCGCTCTCCGCTCTCCCTCCTCCGCTGTCCGCTGTCCGCTGTCCGAGGGCGCGCTCAGCCGTGGCGCCAGTGATCGAGGCGCTCGGCCAGGGTGGCGGCGTCCGCCGTGCTGCGGCAGATCACCAGAATCGTGTCGTCGCCGGCAATCGTCCCGACGATTTCCTTGACGGGCGCGGCGTCGATCGCCACGGCCAGCGGCTGCGCGGCCCCCCGGTCGGTCTTGAGGACCAGCAGCTGCTCGACAGCCTCCTGATGGCGCAGGTAGTCCACGACGGCCGTGCGGAGCTCTCCGGCGGGATCGGCGGACGGCGGCAGCTCCCCGGCGCCAGGCTTCCTGTACGCCCCGTCCATCGGGCGCTTGATCAGGCCGAGGTCGCGGATGTCGCGCGACAGCGTCGCCTGGGTGGCGTCGATACCCCGCCGGTGCAGCTGCTCCCTCAGTTGTTCCTGACTGGTGATCGCCTCGTGCTCGACCAGGTCCAGAATCGTGGATTGCCTGTAGGGCTTCATAATTATTCAGTTCAGACCGGCAGTATGCTGCATATGCATACGAACCGCAAGCCCGACTTCAATTAGAATTCGCTTGAATTGCCAGTTTCCAGTGTGTATAACTAATCACTTCGATGAATAAATATTCTCGCGTCCGTGTAGGCGTCGCTGGGGCCACCGGGTATGCCGGCCTGGAGTTGCTCCGGCGGCTCGCCCGGCATCCCCATGCGGACATCACGATCGCGATGGCGTCCAGCGGGTCGGAGGCGAAGCGCCTGCCGGCCCTGGCCCGCATCTGGGACGGCCCGGTGGAACCGCTGGATGCCGCGCGGCTTGGCGACGCCGCCGACGCGGTGTTCCTCGCGCTGCCGGAGACGCTGGCGGCCGAACTCGCACCGCAACTGGCCGACCGCGGTACGCGCGTCTTCGATCTCTCGGGTGCATTTCGTCTCCGCCATCCCGGACTGCGCGAGCGCTGGTACCCGCATTCGCCGGCCTCGGTGGTCGACGTGGCGTACGGGTTGACCGAGCGGGCCCGCAAGGAAATTGCGACCGCCCGGCTCATCGCCTGCCCGGGCTGCTATCCGACGGCGGCGGTGCTGGCGCTTCAGCCGCTCGTCGCCGCTTCGCTGCTCGAGCCGGGCATCATCATCGATGCGAAATCCGGCGTGTCCGGTGCGGGAAAGACGCCGAGCGAGCGCACCCATTTTTCCGAATGCCACGGCAGCATCGCCGCCTACGGCGTGTTCGGGCACCGCCACGGCGCGGAAATCGAGCAGGAGCTCGGCGTCCCCGTGACGTTCGTGCCGCACCTCGTGCCCCTCGACCGTGGCATCTTCGAGACCATCTACGCGCGCCTCCGTCCGGGCGTCGACGACGCCGCCGTCGGCAGTGCGCTGCGGACGGCCTACGCGAGCTCCCCGTTCGTCCGCCTGACGGGCGGCGACCTGCCGGAAATCAAGCACGTCGCGCACACGAACTTCTGCGACATCGGCTGGAAAATCGACCGTGGCCAGCTCGTGATGGTGGTCTGCATCGACAATCTCGTGAAGGGTGCCGCCGGCCAGGCGATCCAGAACTTCAACGTCGCCTACGGGTTCGACGAAACCCTGGGGCTGAACTGAGGCGGCGGCGGTGAGCGGAACAGAGCGCGACCGGATGACGACCGTCCTCAAACTTGGCGGTGAACTGCTCGACAGCGAGGCGGCGAACCAGGCCGCCGCCCGGGCCATCGTCCGCCTGGCGGCGCGCGGGCCGCTCGTCGTCGTGCACGGCGGAGGGCGGGCCATCGACGCCGAGCTGACGGCACGGGGCGAGTCGCCGCGATTCGTCGACGGCCTCCGGATCACGGATCGTGCGGCGCTCGATGCCGTCGTGGCGGTGCTGGCGGGGCGCAACAACACCGCGCTCGTCGCGGCGATCGGCGTCGCGGGCGGACGTGCCGTCGGCCTCACGGGCGCGGACGGGTTCATCGGGCTGGCGGAGAAGGCTGGCACCGTCACGAGCGTCGCCGGCGACGTCGTCGATCTCGGGCTGGTCGGCAGGCCGGTCGCCACCGACGCCGGCCTGCTGCTCGACCTGCTGCGCCTCGGCTACGTCCCCGTGGTCGCGAGCGTCGGGGTCGGCCGGGACGGCACGCTCCTCAACGTGAACGCCGATACGCTGGCCGGCCATCTCGCCGCGGTGCTCCACGCGGACCGGCTGATCGTCGCCGGCGGCACGGCGGGGGTGCTCGACGCCGGCGGACAGACGATTGCCGCGCTCAGCGAGGAGGAGATCGCCGCCATGACGGCCTCCGGCGCGGCGCACTCCGGGATGATCGCGAAGCTCGCCTCGTGCGCCCGCGCACTCGAGGGCGGCGTGCCGGACGTCAGGGTCATCGCGGGCCGCGCCACCGAGGATTACACGCACGCGCCGGGCACACGAATCGGACGCGCGGCCTGCCGCGCCTGAGACACGCAGAAACTATGACCATCACCTCCGCCGCCGACGTCATCGCGGTCGAATCCGCGCACCTGCTCCAGATCTACAAGCGCAACCCGATCGTTTTCGATCGGGGCCGCGGATGCCGCCTCTTCGACCAGAACGGTCGCAGCTATCTCGATCTGCTCTCCGGCATCGGCGTCGCCTCGCTGGGGCACGCGAACCCGACGCTGGCCGCCGCGATCGCCGAACAGGCGCGGCAGGCGCTTCACACGTCGAACCTCTTCTACCATCCGCTGCAGGGCGAAGTGGCCGCGCGGCTCTCCGATCTGTCGGGACTGCCGCGCGTGTTCTTCTGCAACAGCGGCGCCGAGGCGGTCGAGGCGAGCCTCAAGTTCGCGCGGCGCTTCTGGCGGACGCAGGGCACGCCGCGCAGCGGCATCGTCGCCTTCGAGCACTCGTTCCATGGCCGGACGATGGGCGCCGTCTCGGTGACGTGGGACGATCACTACCGCGCGCCGTTCGCCCCGCTCGTGCCCGGCGTGACGTTCGTCTCGCCCGACGATCCCGCCGCCCTCGCGGCCGCGGTCACCGAATCGACGGCCGCCATCATCGTGGAGCCGATCCAGGGCGAGGGGGGCGTCAGGCCGATCTCGCGCACGATGGCGGCCGCCATCACGAACGCCTGCCGGTCGAGCGGCGCCCTGCTGATCGCCGACGAGGTCCAGTGCGGTCTCGGACGGACCGGCCGCGCATTCTACTCGACCGCGCTCGGGCTCGAACCGGAGATCATGGCGCTCGGCAAGGCGCTCGGCGGCGGCGTGCCGATCGGGGCGACGCTCTTCAGCGAGCGGGTCGCGAAGGCGGCGTCGTTCGGCGATCACGGCAGCACCTACGGCGGCAACCTGCTGGCGTGCCGCGCGGCGCTGGTGTTTCTCGAGGAGCTCATGGACAACGGCCTGATGGCGCATGTCGCGGAGGTGGGCGCGCACACCGAATCGAGGCTCCGCGCGATGGCCGGCCGCCAGCCGGCAATCCGCGACGTGCGGGGCGCCGGCCTGATGTGGGGCATCGAGCTCGATCGTCCCGCCGGAGCAGTCGTCGCCGCGGCGCTCGAACGGGGGCTCCTGATCAACCGCACTGCCGAGACCGTCGTGCGGCTGCTGCCGCCCTTCGTCATCACGGCCGCCGAGATCGACGAAGGACTGGAATTGCTCGAAGCCGCGATTGTCGCGGGAGCGGGGGAGCCACAGGCATGACCAGCATCTTCAGGCAGGCAGCGGCGTCGGACAGCCCCGCGATTCACCGGCTCATCTCGGACAACCTCGAGGTGGGCCACCTGCTCCCGCGCACGCTGGACGACGTCACGGAGCACGCGTCCCGGTTCCTCGTGGCGGAAAACGCCGGGTCCGTGATTGCGTGCGCCGAGCTGGCGCCGCTCAGCGCCGTGGTTGCCGAGGTTCGGTCGCTGGTCGTGGACGGACCGGCCCGCGGGCAGCACATCGGCCCGCGCCTCGTGGCCGCGCTCGGCGCGGACGCGACGTCGAGGGGATTCCAGACCCTGTGCGCGTTCACCCACGAACCGGGGCACTTCGTCCGTCTCGGCTTCACGATCGTCCCGCACGTGTGGGTGCCGGAAAAAATCGCGCACGACTGCACGGCCTGCCCGCTGTTCCGGCGCTGCGGGCAATACGCGGTCACGCTCGCGCTCCGCCCTGGCGTCTACGTCGGGCCCGAGCCGCCGCCGGCGGTCATCTATGGCGGGCGCACCGTCGCGCCACGCCGTCCGCACATCGAACGCCTGCACATCGAAACCCGGGGTGCGCGGCGCGAGGAACCGGTGCGGCCAGCGGTGCCCGCATGAGCGACATCGTCGCGTCGCGGATTGAGGGCAGTGTGACGGCCCCCCGCGGGTTCCGCGCGGCGGGAGTCGCCTGCGGCATCAAGGCACGCGGCGGGCCCGATCTCGCGCTCATCGTGCCCGACAGGCTGGCCAGCGCGGCGGCCGTCTTCACGACCAACAAGGCACAGGCCGCGCCGATTCTCGTCTCGCGGAAGCACATGGCGGTGTCGGGCGGCCGCATCTCCGGCATTGTCGTCAACAGCGGCTGCGCCAACGCGTGCACGGGGCCCGAAGGGCTCGAGGACGCCCGGGCGATGACCCGGACGGCGGCCGATCTGCTTGGCTGCGACCCCGGTGCGGTCCTCGTTGCCTCCACCGGCGTCATCGGCGTGAAACTGCCCATGTCGAAGGTCCGCGCCGGAATCACGGCCGCGGCGGCGCAGTTGAGTGCCAGCGGCGGCCCGGCGGCCGCCCGCGCGATCATGACGACCGATCCGTTTCCAAAAGAGGCGGCGGTCGAAGTGCTGTGCGAGCGCGGTACGTTTCGCGTCGGGGGCATCGCCAAGGGCTCCGGCATGATCGAACCGCTCATGGCGACGATGCTGGGGTTCATCACGATTGACGCCGTCGTCGAGCCCGACCTTCTGCAACGCGCACTGAAGGCGGCGGTGGACGAGACGTTCAACGCGATCACGGTCGACGGCGAATGCTCGACGAACGACTGCGTGTTCGCGCTCGCCGGCGGCGCGGGCGGTCCGGTGCTGCACGAGGGCGACCTGCCGCTGCTGGTGGACGCGCTCCTTCAGGTCTGCGAGCCGCTCGCGATTGGCATCGTCCGCGGCGGTGAGGGCGCGACCAAGCTCATTACCGTGCGCGTGACCGGGGCGGCGACGGAGGAGGAGGCGCGCCGCGCCGCCCGGGCCATCGCCAACTCGCCGCTCGTCAAGACGGCGATCCACGGCGGGGATCCCAACTGGGGCCGCCTCGTGGCGGTCGCCGGCCGATCCGGGTCGGCGTTCGAGCTCGAAGGAGCAGCCGTGCGCGTGGGATCGGTGGAGCTCTTCAGCCACGGGCTGCCGCACGACGAGCTGGCCGATGAAGCGGCCGAGTACCTCAAAGGACACGACATCGAAGTCGAGGTCAATCTGGGCACCGGCGGCCGCGGGCAGTCGCGGATGTGGACCTGCGACCTGTCGGCCGAGTACGTGCGGATCAACGCGGACTACAGGACGTAGGACTCAGGGGCTGAAGCCGCGGCAACGGGGCTCACCCCGGCGACAGCCGCGTGGGGCCTCACAGGAGAAACGGAGAGACGGAGGCACGGAGGGTGGGCCATTGCTGAAGGCGCGGCAACGGGGTTTACCCCGGCGACAGCCGCGTGGGGCCTCACAGGAGTAACGGAGAGACGGAGACACGGAGGGTGGGCCATAGCTGAAGCCGCGGCAACGGGGCTTACCCCGGCGACAGCCGCTGTGGGGCCTCACAGGAGTAACCGGAGAGACGGAGACACGGAGGGTGGGCCTTTGCTGAAGGCGCGGCAACGGGGCTTACCCCAGCGACAGCCACTTGGGGCCTCACAGGAGAAACAGAGGGACGGAGGCACGGAGGGTTGGCCATCACTCGGGTGACAGGCCTGCCGTGTTACACTGCGGACAATCCCCGCAAGGAGCCTCCGATGGAGTCGACGCGCATGTGCGGCAGGTGCGGCGGTGAAATGAACGCCGCGGGCGCTCTCTACTCGGCTGTGCGCCTGTCGTTCCGGCCGCAGGACTCGAAATTCATGACGCTCGAAACCGGCGACGTGATGACCAAGGCCGTCATGTGCCGCGACTGCGGCCTGATCGAAATCGTGGGCGACGTCAACAAGCTGCATCGGTTGACCGGCGCACCGGCGACCATGCCCACTCCGGAACGGAACAGCTGACGGCACTCCGTCATTTCAGCGCGCCGACCACCTGCCCGAGGAAGTCGTTCAGGGCCCGCTGCTGTATCCAGCGGACAACGACGACGATGTCGTTCTCCCAGTCGATGTAGATGATGTTGCTGCCATTGCCCTGAAATGTGACGGCGGTGGCCGGCACCGAAGGCAGCGGCTTGCGGTCCGTGTTCAGGAACCAGTTCATGAACCCGTAGTTCGGGTTCGCCGGCCCTGGCGTCCTGGCCATTTCGATCCACCGCGTCGAGACGAGCTGACGATCCTTCCACTTGCCGTTTCGCAGGAACAGGTAGCCGAACCGGGCCATGTCGCGGGCGGAGATGAACATGCCGCCGCCCCAGTGGCCGCCGCCCGTCATCGACTGCATCCGCTGTCCGTCGAGATCGATCCACGCGTTGTCGTAGCCCTGCCATCGCCACGTGCTGGATGCGCCAATCGGGTCCATGATCTCTTCACGCAGCACCTGGGGCAGCGGCTTGCGGATGACGTGCAGCGCCGCAAGCGCGAGCACGTTCACGCGGACGTCGTTGTATTTGTAGCGCGTCCCGGGCTCGTTGAGCGGCCGGTTCGGCCAGTCGGCCGGCGTTCGCCCTTCAGGACGGTCGGCCCAGTCGGGCTTCCCCCAGAGCGTGCCCTGCCAGTCGCTCGTCTGCCGCAGGAGGTGCTCCCACGTGATTCCGGCGTTGTGTGGGCTGTCGAACAGCCCGGTGCCAGGCACGTAGTCGCGGACGCGATCGGTCACGTCGCGGATGAGGCCCTTCTCCACCGCGAGCCCGACGACGGTGGACAGGAAGCTCTTGGTCACACTGAAGGTCATGTCCACGCGCGACGTCTCGCCCCATTCGGCGACGATGAAGCCATGCCGGATGATGACCCCGTTCAAGGCGCCACGCGGCTGCACAGGGCCGATCGGGGTATCGAAGGGCTCGCGGGCGCCGAATGTCGTCGCGAGATCGACGGCCAAATCCTTCGTGGCGGGATTCTCGCTCGCCACGGCGAATTTGATCGCCGCCTCGAGCTTTGCGGCGTCGAAGCCGGACTGCTCGGGCGTCCTGGCCTGCCAGTCGAACCGTTCGGGAAAGTAGGTGGCGGCCGCGGCCTGCGGCCGCGGGGCCGGACGAGCGGTCTGGGCCTCCGCCGCGAGGACGCACACCGGGAGCAGCAGCGCCAGCAGGCGGACGGCGGATCGGGAGCGAGGAAGCTGTGTCATAGCGGCGCGATTATCCCACGGTCGTGTGGTAGGCTGCGCCTGCTGCCCCGACATGCGCCAGATCGTCATCCCGCGACACGGCGGCCCCGACGTGTTCGAGACGCGCGAGGTCCCGGAGCCACAGCCGCGCGAATGCGAGATTCGAGTGCGCGTGAGGGCGGCGGGTGTCAACTTCTCCGATGTCCTCGCGCGGCTGGGTCTCTACCCGGACGCTCCGAAGCCCCCGGTCGTGGTGGGGTACGAGGTGGCCGGTCACGTGGACGCCGTGGGGCAGGCGGTCACGGGATTTTCAATCGGCGATCGCGTCGTGGCGACGACCCGCTTCGGCGGGTACGCCGATGCGGTGGTCGTGCCCGCCGCGCAGGTCTTCCGCTTCCCCGCCTTCCTGAGTGACGCCGAGGCGGCGGCCATCCCGGTCAACTACCTGACGGCGGCCATCGCGCTCTATCGCATGGCGGCGCTCACGCCGGACGAAACCGTGCTGATCCACAACGCGGGCGGCGGCGTCGGGATTGCGGCGACGCAGCTCGCGCGCCTCCGCCGCGCGCGGGTGATCGGCACGGCCTCGAGCTTCAAGCACGACGCGCTGCGGTCGTTCGGCGTCGAGCACACGATCGACTACCGGCACGCAGACGTCGCGAAGGAAGTGCGGAGGATCACGCACGACCGCGGCGTGGACGTCATTCTCGATCCGATCGGCGGGCACAGCTTCACGGCCAGCTACCGCCTGCTGGCGCCGCTCGGACGGCTCGTGCTGTTCGGCCTGTCGTCGGCCGCCCCCGGCGAGACGCGAAACTGGTGGAGGGCATTCCGCGCGTGGGCGGCGACGCCGCGCTTCGACCCGTTGTCGCTCATCAACCGGAATCGAGGCGTCTTCGGCCTGAACGTCGGGCACCTCTGGAACTCGCAGCAGCAGCTGAGGCCGCTGATGGAAATGGTGCTGGCCGAACTCCAGGCACGCCGCCTGCGGCCCGTCGTCGCACGCACGTTTCCGCTCGAGCGCGCCGCCGACGCCCACCGGTTCATTCAGGCCCGGCAGAACATCGGCAAGGTAGTCCTGACCACCTGACCGCTGGCCGACCGGCCCGCAGAACGCGCTACCGGCCCGCCGACGTGATCTTCGTCGGCGCGCCTCCCCCCAGGAACCTGTTGAAGAACGTCTCCATCCGTCCGAGGGTGTACAGCCATCGGCTGTGCAGCATCGACTCGTGCGTGTCGTCGGGAAATACGATCAGCTCGTAGTACACGTCGCGCTGCCGCAGGAGCTGGACGAGGCCGGTCGTCTGCTGGAAGTCGACGTTGCGGTCGTCGTCGCCATGCACGAGCAGCACGGGGGACTTCCAGCCATCGATCGCCCCGATCGTGGAGGACTTGAACGAGACCGATTCCGGGTCGAGCGAGCTGCCCCACAGGTGCACGCCCGCCAGATCGACGCCCGCCTTGAAGATGTCGGAGTTGCGCGCCAGCGCCTGGGACGTGAGGACACCGCCGTAGGAGAGCCCCCAGATGCCGACGCGGTTCGGATCGACGTCCGGCCTCGACTGGAGGTACTTCCCGCCGGCGACCACGTCCTGGTACTCGGCGTTACCGCGTCCGCCCGTGTTTGGTGCGTTGCGGAACGACCGGCCGTACCCGATGCCGCTGCGATAGTTGATCGACAGCACGACGTATCCCTGGTTCGCCAGCCATTCGTTGATGCCGTACGCCCAGTGATAGAACTGCATGTAGTGATAGCCGAGCAGCATCTGGCGCGCCGGTCCGCCGTGCACGAAGACGATCGCGGGGCGCTTTTCGCCCGGCTTGATGTCCTTCGGGAGGAAGAGCTGGTTGTGGATCTCCAGGCCGTCCTCGGCCTTGGTCAGGACGATCTGCGGCTCGACGTGGGCGTCCATCGGAAAGCCCCTGCGCGTGGCCGGAAACACGATCTTCTGCGCCGCGGCCTGCTGCGACGAGGCTGACGCGAGCTTCCAGACGCCGAGCGACTGCGGCATCTTCCAGTCCGCACTGAAGGTCGCGAGCGCCTTTCCCGAGGCCAGCGGCATCGGCATCGTCTCGATGCCGGTGCCGGTGGTGACCTGCCAGGGCGTGCCGCCCGTCACCGGAACCGCCCAGATATGACGGCGCTCGATGTCCTTCGCGTTCGTGCAGTAGTAGAGGGTCTTGCGGTCCGGCGACAGCGCCACAGACGTCTGATTCTCGATCAGGCCATCGGTCGTCGTCAGCAGAACGGGCTTCGAATCCGGCGTCGGCGATATTCAGCGAGTAGTAGCGGTCCCACTCGTCCGGGGTCCGGCGGGCGGCTGGGGCTCGGCGCGCGCCGTCTGGTCGCCTCGCCCGCGGCGCCGCCGCGGCCGCCGAACTCGCCAGGGGGAACACGACGTAGTCGCCCGCGAGCAGCAGGTTGTTGAGCGAGCGTGAACATCCGATCGTTGGGCTGGTTGTGCCAGACCTCCTGCGCCTCCCCGGTCGCCACGTCGGCCTTCCACAGCGAGAGCGTGTAGCCCCCCTTGAACGTCGCGCGCGTGAGCCCCGGAATCTGCTGCGCGGCCGGCGGGATGTTCGGGTTCGCCCCTCCGGCCGCCCTGGCCCTGGCCGCGGCCGCCGCGGCCCTGCGCGTTCTGCGGCTGGAAGGCCGGTCCGCTCGAGAGCCCGACGCCGCCGACTTCCCTGCTGCGCCTGCTGTCCGAAGGGCAGCCCCGGGCGCCGGACGAAGACGATGGACTTGCCGTCGGCCGACCAGAGCGGGCTCGCGTCGAAATCCACGCTCGGCGACATGTACTTCACGGTGCGCGCCGCCATGTCGTAGACGACGACGAAGCTGTGATCGGTGCGGTTGGTCACGAACGCGATCTTCCGGCCGTCGGGCGACCACTGCGGCGCACTCTGGGCGCCCCACTCGGTGATGAACGCCTTCTCCCCACGATCCATCTCGCGCGTCGGGCGCACGGGCGTCACCTTCGCGCGGTAGATCTGATCGTCCTTCACGAAGAGGACCGAACTGCCGTCGGGCGCCAGGGCGGGGTTCGCGCCTTCGGCGACCCGCCAGGCCGGGCCGCCGCCCGTGCGCGCCGCCCAGATCGCGCGTTCGGGGCCGTTGGGATCCGCCGTCGGATTCGCCACCCAGCCGGAGCGGTTCGGCGCCGTCCCGCGCACGAACACGACCGTCGAGCCGTCGTCGGATATCTGGATGTCCGACATGTCGATGCCGTCGTCCTTCATGAAATTCGTCAGCCGCACGGGCGTGAATGCCGGGCCCACCGCCGTGTAGGCGTTGCGCTTGCCCTCCTCGAAGGCAACCCAGGCGAGCCGGTCCACCTTTCGCGCGGCGGCGAGATCGAGCGGAGACGCAGGGCTCAGGAACTGCTGGTAGAGCGGAACGGCCGGCTGCGGCGGGGCTGTTGAAACGCGAACGGCGTGTGTGAAGACCAGGACGCACACGGCGGCAATGGCGGCTTGGCGGACAACGCGCATCTTCTCCTCCAGGGATGTGGCAAAAAGTCCTGTTAGAATACTCCCCCATCAGTTTTCCCGACGAGCATTTCATGCGAACGACCGTCATCGCCATCTGCCTGCTCGATCCGACGCCGGACTTCGGCCACGGCGTGACGAAACCAAAGGCGGCTCGGGCCGCCATGGAGCACAACCTGGAGTGGTTCAATCAATACGTCTGGGGCGAGCGTCCCTCCGGCACGCGGTGAAGCTGGCGCGGGCCGCTATCTTCCTGGTGCTGGGCCTGCCGCTCACCGCGGCCGCCCAGACGCCCGGCGACCCGAACGGCAGCCACGACGCCCTGCGGGTCTTTCTCGACTGCCACAGCTGCGACTTCGACTACCTCCGTCGCGAGGTGCCGTTCGTGAACTACGTCCGCGATCGCACGGAGGCCGAGGTGCACGTGCTCGTGACCACGCAGGGAACAGGCGGCGGAGGCACCGAGTACACCTTCACGTTCATCGGCCTCGAGCGCTTCCAGGGCGTGGACGACACGTTGACCTACACCGCGGCGCAGACCGACACGTCCGACGAACGCCGTGCCGGATACGCGCGCGTCTTCGCGCTCGGTCTCGTCCGCTACGCGTCGTCCACCAGCCTGGCCGAGCGGCTCCAGCTGGTCTACCGGGCCCCGGAGGGGCAGGCCACGGCGACGCCGGAAACCGACCCCTGGAATTTCTGGGTTTTCCGCGTGCGCGGCAGCGGATCGGTGGACGGCGAGCAGAGCAACAAGTCGCGCCGGCTGTCGGCCTCTCTCTCCGCCAACCGGACGACCGACCAGTGGAAGATCGCCATTTCGACGAACCTCAATTTCCGCACGAATCAGTACACCCTCAGCGAGGGTGAGATCCTCGACGACACGTCCCACGACCACTCCGGCAATGCGCAGGTCGTCAAGAGCCTGGGCGAGCACTGGTCGGTGATGGGACGGACGCGGGTGTCGTCCACGACGTTCCTGAACGAGGACCTCTGGGTGCGTGGCGCGGGCGGCGTCGAATACGACGTCTTCCCCTACGCCGAGTCCTCGCGGCGCGAGCTGACGCTGCAGCTTACGACTGGAGTGAACCGCTTCAAGTACACCGAGACGACGCTCTACGGCAAGGACGAAGAGACGGTCGTGGACGGGACGATTCGCGGGTCCTTCGACGTGCGCCAGCCGTGGGGCACGAGCGGCGTATCGTTCGAAGCCGCTACCTACTTCCACGATCTCGGCCGACATCGCATGGCGCTCAGCGGCGACATCGACGTCCGGCTGTTCAAGGGGCTGTCGCTGACCATGGACGGCTCGGCCTCCCGCGTCAACGATCAGCTCTACCTTCAGGCTGGCGACGCCACCGACGAGGAGATCCTGCTGCGGCGCCGCCAGTTGGCCACGTCCTATCGGTACCGGTTTTCCGTCGGCTTGAGCTATACCTTCGGGTCGATCTTCAACAGCGTCGTCAATCCGCGATTTTGAGGCGTCGGTCCTGACCGCGGCGCCGCCGGGCGCGGCGGGTTCCCCGGGGAGACCGCACGGGATCGCCGGGAAGTGGTAAGCTCTTGCCTTCTGCCTCATGACGATCCGCCGATGCCTTGCGGGCGCCTTTGTGCTCGCCGCCGCGTGTGGCGGATCCAGGACGCCGACCGGTCCCACTACGCCCGGTAACCCGCCGCAGATCACCTGTCCGGCCGATCAGGCCGTTCGCGGGACCCCCAGCGGCATGCAGGCCGTGACATTCGACCCGCCGGCAGTGAGGGACGGGACGGCGCCGGTCGCGGTGACCTGCACGCCGGCATCCGGGACGCCATTTCCACTGGGATCGACATCGGTGAACTGCGCGGCCCGGGACGCGCTCTCACGCCAGGCCACCTGCTCGTTCAACGTCACGCTGACGGCGGTGATCATCGAGGTCACGAAGTACGGCGCGTTCGGGGACAGCCTGACCGAAGGTGAAACGGGAGGGGCGGGAATCTTCAGGGTCCTGGATCCGCCGAACGCCTACCCGACAAAGCTCCAGCTGGCACTTGACGCCTCCTTTCCCGGGCAGGGCATCGTCGTCATCAACCGGGGGCACAGCGGCGATCCGGTTGAGGATCCGGCGAAGGAGGAAACGACGCTCAATAAGATCATCAAGTACGTGCCGATCGATCGCCCCGGCGCAGTGCTCCTGCTCTCCGGGTACAACAACCTGACGGGGCCGTGCGGTGCCGGCCAGGCGGACACCCCGGCCTGCAGGGCCGCCATCGATCAGGTCAGGTTCGGCATACGCGACTGCCTCCGGCGCGTCAGGGAAGCGAATGCCGGAGTGCGATACACCTTCGTCAGCACGTTGACGCCTCCTGGCCCCACGGGCTCGCACCGCATCGACGGAAACGCGATTGTGCGCGCCAATGACGGCATCCGGCAGATGGCCGCGGCCGAAGGCGCCGTGCTGGTGGACAGCTACAGCGCCTTCCTGGGACACGAAGCCGAGTACGTGAATGTCGACGGGCTGCACCTGCGTCCCGCCGGTTACCAGGCGATCGCCGACACCTTCTTCGCGGCGATCCAGGCCACGGTTCCTCAGACGGTTCTCTCGCTCAGCGCGCCGCACTGAGGCCGGCCAGCCAGGCATCGAGACACGCCAGCTCGATTTTCGACGGGAGCCTGCCCTGAAGGCCGGCGTCGTAGTGAAACGTCGCGCCGAGTCCAGCGCGGCGGGTCGCGATGGCGGCATTCCGGAAGTGAGCCGGGACGTTGTCGCGCCGCCCTGGCACCTCCTTCTCGGCGGCCCCCATTTGCTCGTCGTTGACCACCGGCTTCCCGAATCGTGCCTCGAGCGCCGCGCCCGCGGCGATCTGCGCGACCCATCCGCCCGGTCCGCCCCGAGGCGGATGCCACGTCACGTACGTGCCGGCGGCATATCCGTCGCCGTTCTCCACTGACCCGAGCGACACGGGCACCTCCGGCGGCACGAGGTCTGCCAGCGATTTCAGGTATGCGGCCCCGGCCAGCACCTTGTCCTGCGTCGGATGCACCGGCTCGTTCGCGATCTCGAGAAGAACGTTCGGATACCTCGCGCAGATCGCGCCGATGGCCTCGAGGTGCGCCGGCATGTCGAGCTCGATCGTCGCTGTGTCGGCCAGGGCGACGAACTCGACGTAGAGGCCGTGTTTCTGCGCCAGTTCCAGCAGCCGGGGCAGGGCGCGACGGCCCTCGGCGGGCGAGAGCCGGAACAGCACGTCCGCCATGCCGAGCACGCGGACGAGCGTCAGGTGCTTCGACGCCGCCCACCGCAGATACGCGTCGGCCTCGGCCTCCCGGCCGTGTGCGACGAACTCGGCCAGGCGGAACGCGGTAATCCCGCGCCAGTCGAATGGCGTCCCTTCAGAGGTGACGAAATGTGTACCGGAAACGCGCAGGTGGCCTTCCGCCGGCAGGCGTCCACCGGCGTTCAGGAGCAGGACGACAAGGGCCATGTGACGCATCGATCATCCTTCCGGCAGGGCCACACGCCGGCTCTGCGACATGCCCGCAGCGGCGTGGAACACCTTCGCGGTGATCTACCACGGATTCCCGTTCCCCAGAGGGCGAGCCGGAAACCGATGGCGTTTGGACCGCGAGGTTCCGCTGCGACGGCATCGCGCAATGATAGGCACCTCAAGTCCCTCCCGGACCGGCCGATTGGTCCATCAGGAGGTGCCGCTGTGCGTACCCGCAGCGCCGACTACATGAGAATTCTCGTTGTGGACGATGATGACGCGATCCGCGCATCGATTCGCCGGACGCTCGGCCGCGAAATTGACGCGGACGTGTCAGAAGCCTCGAATGGCGCCGACGCGCTCGACCACCTGGTGAGGTACCAGTGCGACCTGGTGCTGCTGGACATCCAGATGCCCGGCATGAACGGCATCAAGACGCTGCAGGCCATCCGGCGGTCCCCGAACCGCGCGGCGCTGCCCGTCATCATGCTGACCGGGACGGCCGATGAACAGCACGTGCGGGAGGCCGCGAGCCTGGGCGTCCAGGACTACATGCTCAAGCCGGTTGAACCGGAGGCGCTGGTGTTGAGGCTCTCGGAGGTCCTGATGCGGACGACGAGAGGCCCCGCGGCGGGTGTCCCTGCCGAAGTCCTGACCCTCGAAAAGCACGACCGCGTCCTGGTGATCGAGCCGGATCCGGATCTTCTGCGGTTTCTCTCGAACAAGCTCTCGGAATACTGCCACGTGGACCGGGTCTCGGCGCCACCGGCTTCGCTGCAGGCCCATGCGCAGAAGCCACCGGTCGCGGTCTTCCTTGGCGGTTCACTGGGCTCTGCGCCGAACGCGATTCTTCCTGGCCAAATTCCGCATCCACCCGCGACTGCGCGGCGTCCCGGTCTATGGCCTGGTCGCTCCCGAACGGCTCGACACCCCCTGCGACGTGTTCGACGGCGTACTGCCGCGCACGCTGGCCGAGGACGTGTGGGCCGCCTCGGTCGACTCGGTCATCACGGCGGCGGCCGATGGCGCGGCCTACCTCGAGATAGCCCTGGACCACGCCTCGCGGTACCTGACGTCCGTCGCGGCCGGCGTCGTCCTCCGTACGTCGGAGCCGCCCCCGGCCGGGCGCAGCGAGTGGTTGTCGGCCCGCCTCGACTTCGACGCGGGCAAGACGCCGTGGACCCTGACGTTTCACGCGACCACTACGTCGGCTCAGCGGCTCGTGCAGGGCAAGGAAACGGAATCGTCGCCGCCCATTTCGGAAGACCAGTGCAGCGCCGCGCTCCGTGCCGTCGCGCGTTCCACGTCGGATGCGCTGCGCACCGTCGGGAAAGCACGATGCCTCCAGGCCGCGGCCAGGTGCGAGGTGAACACTGCGCCCGCCCGCCGGTACCCGAAGACACGCTGCTGGCCGGACGGCAGTGGCTGCTGGTCGTGCGGCTCGACATCATGGTCCTCGTCAGGCTCCTGCAGCGGCGTATCGCCACCTCGCCCGACGCCGCGACGCCGGTCGCGCTCAGTCCGTCTGCACCGGAAGCGTAATCACGAACGTCGTGCCGGTTCCCGGTTCGACATCGAGCGACAGCGACCCGTGCCGCGCGATCGCGTCGTGCGCCGCCGACAGCTCCTCGCATCCGACCGCATCGTCGCCGAGCGTTACCGACAGCGACCTGAAGAAATCAGCGCCCGCGCCGGCCGGGCGATCCAGGCCGGCGTCTCCGATCCTGAGCTCCACGACGGCGTCCGCGCGACGGGTTCGTACGACGAATCTGTCCTCTCCGGTCGCTGCCGCCGCGCTGGAGGCGTGCAGTGGCGCCGGCGACGTAGGTCAGCAGGTGCAGGATCCCGATGGTGACGTCGCCGGGCGCGCCCGCCGCGACGGGAAGCCCAGGCTCGAGATCGGTGTCAACACCGGCGACGTACTTGAGTTCGTTGTGCGCGATGGTGAGAGCGTTGTCCACCAGACGATTGACGTCGGACAGCCCCGTGGTGTCGCGGCTGCTGCGAGCGTATTCGCTCATCGCGCGCGCGATCCCCGCGATCCGGCGGACCCCCTCGGCCATTGCTCCAGCGCCTTCGGCACCTCGTCTCTGACATAGTCGAGGTCGGCGCCGGCCACGGCCTCGACGAGTTCGGCGACCGCGCCCTCCGGGACGCGGCCCGCGCGATGTCCCTCGCAGATTCTGGCCGCGGCGTCCAACAGCGGCGCGAGGTCCTGCCAGACACCGCGCAGGAAGTGCGCGAATCCCCGAGATATTGCGCCGGCGTGTTGATTTCGTGGGCAATTCCAGGAAGCATCCGCCCGAGCACGTCGCGTCCGTCCACCATTTCAGCACCTCCAGCCAGTCCACTCCGCGCAGGTCCGCCTTCCGGGAACTGAGTCGGTAATCGGCCGCCGGAAGGCAAATCCGCAGCGGCCGTACAGACGTACTCAAGCGACCGAATCGCCTGCCGATTGCAGTAGCGATGTCGACTCGAACCCGACTGCTCGATCTGCCGCTCGCCGGCAAACTGACGCTCCTCGCCGCTGTGACCAGCGCGGTCTCGACGACCGTCGTCTGTGCAATCCTCGGCTGGAACACCTCGGCGGCCATGCAGAGACGACTCGTCGGCGAAACGGAACGGCTGCTCAGCGGTATCGCCGTCAACGCCGAGGACAGCTTCCTGTTCCTCGACGAGAGATCCGCCGCCGGCATCACGAAGACCGTGGCGCTCGACGACCAGTTCCTGACCCTGGCGCTCATTCTGCCGGATGGCCGCGTGGTGGCCCGTCACGACCGCCGGCCGGGTTCGGCACCGCGCGATCTGCCGGTAGACCGGGCCGCGGTTCGAGACGGCCGCCGATGGTACGCCTTCAGCGGGGAGATCCTCTACATGACGCAGCCTGTCATGTTCGATGGCCGCCTGCTCGGGTCTGTGTACGTCGAACGCGACCAGTCGGACCTCCGCGCCGAGACCACGCGGCTGTGGCGGATGGCCTGTTACGCCTGGCTTGGCACCAGCCTCGCGGCGGGACTGCTCGCGTGGCGGCTTCAGCGGCTCGTGTCCAGGCCCATTCTGACGCTGGCCAGCGCCGCGCGCGACGTGGTCGATCGGCACGACCTGACCGTGCGCGCCACGAAGGTGGGCAACGACGAGATCGGCGAGCTCGTCGATCGGTTCAACGAGATGCTGGCCAACATCCAGCGCCACGAAACGCTGCTCGACACCCACCAGCACGGGCTCGAGCGCATGGTCGATGAGCGAACGACGGAGCTGAGCGCGAAGAACGAACGCTACCGGCTGCTGCTCGAGAGCACACGCGCGGTGCCGTGGGAGATCGACCTCGCCACCTTCACCGTGTCGTACATCGCGCCACAGATCACCGGCATGTCCGGGCACGACCCTCAGACGATCGTCGGTCGAAGCGCGTGGGACCTCATACACCCCAAGGACCGCGAGCGCGTGCAGGAAGGCGTACGGGCGCTGCTCGCGAATCCCGAACACGGGCTGGACCTCGAGCACCGGCACCTCACGGTGGCCGGGGACCTGCTCCACGTCCGCAGCGTGGTCAGCGTGCACCAGCTCCCCGACGGATCGCAGGTCCTGCGGGGCATCGCGGTAGACGTGACCAGACAGAAGCGCCTCGAGATGGAGCTGCGTCAGGCACAGAAGCTCGAGTCGGTGGGGCGTCTCGCAGCGGGGGTGGCGCACGAGATTAACACCCCGGTGCAGTTCGTCAACGACAGTGTCCGGTTCGTGCGGGAGGCCATGGCGAACGTGGCGGGCCTCATCAGCGCCTACCGGACGTTCTGCGCGGAGGCTTCGGAGCGGCCCGCCACGCCGGACGCGATTGCCGCCCTGCGCGACGCCGAGGAAGCGGCGGACATCGACTACCTGCTCGACAACGTCCCGACAGCGCTCGACCGCGCGCTCGACGGCCTGGGACGCGTGACGGTCATCGTCCGGTCGATGAAGGAGTTCGCCCATCCCGACCAGAAGAACATGGCGCCGATCGACCTGAACCAGGCGATTCGCAGTACGCTGACCATCGCGCGCAGCGATACAAGTACGTCGCTGACGTCGAGACCGATTTCGGCGAGTTGCCGCCCATCGTCTGTCACGGCGGCGACGTCAACCAGGTCGTGCTCAACATCCTGGTCAACGCGGCGCAGGCAATCAAGGAACGTGAGCGCGACACGTCGCGCCGCGGGCGGATTACGGTGCAGACCAGCCTCGATGGCGAGGCGGCGGTGGTGAAAATCGGTGACACCGGCAACGGCATTCCGGTCGGCATCCGCGATCGGGTGTTCGATCCTTTCTTCACGACCAAGGACGTCGGCGACGGCACGGGCCAGGGACTGGCAATCGCCCGGTCCGTCGTGATCGACAAACACGGGGGAAACCTCACGTTCGAGACCGAAATCGGCAGGGGCACGGTCTTCACGATCCGATTGCCTCTGGAAGGGCGGAAGGTTGCGTAAATGAATCGCCAGCGAATCCTCTTCGTCGACGACGACCCGTCCGTGCTGGGCGGTCTGCGAAATTTCTTCCGGAAGGACCGGCACCGCTGGGATCTGGTGTTCGCCGCGAGCGGTGAGTCCGCGCTGGCAGAGTTCGCCGCCGGCCACTTCGACGTCATCGTCTGCGATATGCGGATGCCCGGTATGGACGGCGCGACGCTGCTGCAGCACGTCAAGGACGACTACCCGGAAACCACACGAATCGTGCTCTCTGGGCAGGCCGATGAGAAGGGCATTGCCCGCGCGCTGCCGGTCACGCACCAGTTCCTGAGCAAGCCCTGCGACGGTGAGGTCCTTCGCGCGGTGCTCGAACGCACGTGCGGCTTGCGGGCGCTGCTGGTCAATGACGGGATCAAGAAAATCATCGGCGGGGTCAACAGGCTTCCGTCGCACCCCGGCCTCTACTGGGAACTCGTCAGCGTGATATCCCGTGGCGACGCCACGGCAGACGAGATAGCCGGCATCGTGGAATGCGATCCGGCCATGACGGCCAAGATCCTCCAGCTGGTCAACTCCGCCTACTTCGGTCTTGCGCAGCGCGTCACCTCTATCGCGCAGGCAATCACCTACCTCGGAAGCGACCTCGTCAAGGGTCTGACGCTCGGCATGCAGGTGTTCAAGGCGTTCGACGGAGTGACGACGCCGGGGTTCTCGCTGACCCAGCTGCAACAGCACTCGCTGATGACGGCGCGACTGGCCCGGCGCCTCGCGCCTTCGGCAAGGCTCCGCGATGAGTCGTTCACGGCCGCGATGGTTCACGACATCGGCGAAGTGGTACTGGCCATCGGCTGCAAGGAACGGCTCGCCGAACTGATGCTCGCCCGGGAGACACAGCAGGCGCCGCTGCACGTGGTCGAACGCCAGCTGTTCGGGGTGACCCACGCCGAAGTCGGCGCCTATCTGCTCGGGATATGGGGCCTGCCCTTCACCATGATCGAGGCCGTCGCGTTTCATCACGAACCTGGGATGACGGTCGGCGATCCGGAGCTGCTCGCGCTCGTGCACGTCGCGGATGCGCTGGTGCCGCGCGGCGACGACACGTCCTCGCCGGTACGTCCCGACCTGGCGTTTCTCGAGGCCGCTGGACTGGCGAGCCGGCTGCCGCAGTGGCGTGAAATCGCATTCGAGCACCTGGACAACATGCCAAGAAAGGCGCAGCCGTGAATAACCCCTCCGACACTGGCGTCATGCGCGACGGCCGTCCGCGCATTCTCTGCGTCGATGACGAGCCGGACCTCCTGGCGGGCCTCGTCGACACGCTGCACCGGCGCTTCGACGTCTCGGTTGCTGTCGGCGGCAGCGAGGGACTGCGGGCCCTCTGCGACGACGGGCCGTTCGCCGTCGTCATGGCGGACTTCTCGATGCCCGACATGAACGGCGCGGAATTTCTCGCGCTCGCGTGCGCGTCGGCACCGGACACGGTCCGCGTGCTCCTCACCGGGCACGCCAGCGTCCAGTCGGCGATGGCGGCCGTCAACGAGGGACATGTCTTCCGCATTCTGACCAAGCCCTGTTTCGGGCCCGAGCTGGTCCGCGCACTCGAGGATGCCGTCGACCAGTGCCGGATGATCACGGCCGATCGTGCGCTGCTCGAGCGCAAAATCGACTCGTTGTCCGGCCATCTCCTCCGAGCCGAGCGACTCGCGTCCCTCGGAACGATGGCGGGAGTCGTCGGCCACGAACTGAACAACGTGCTCACCACGCTGAACGGCGCCGTGCAGTTCATTCAGGACGACGTCGCGCAGGGCAGGCTCCCGAATCCGGACAATCTGGCCTGCCTGCAACAGGCGGGAGACCGGCTGGCCATGCACTCGCGCAGCCTGCTGGACTCGGCAGGCCCTCACGACAGGCGGGACCACCGCGCACCGACCTGCGGGCGGCTGTTCACGACATCGTGGGCACGCTGCGTCAGGCGGGCTTGATGCGGCGCGTACGCGTCAATCTGGGCGACGCGAGGGAACCCGTCGTCGCCGCCATCGGAGAGACGGATTTCGAACAGGTAATCGTGAACCTCGTGAAGAACGCGGTGGAAGCGCTCTCCGACGTGGAGCAGCCGGATCCCCCGGGTGGACATCCGGGTCGCGATGGACGACCAGCGGCGCGCCGTCTGCATCGTCTCGGACAACGCCGGCGGAATTCCAGACTCGAACCAGTCGCTCATCTTCGAGCCGTACTACACGACCAAGCCGGCGGATTGGGCACCGGCCTCGGACTCTACGCGGTCCGCCAGATCGTCAGGCGCGCCGGGGGAGACGTCGCCGTGAAGTCCGGGGAGGGAGAGGGAACGGTGTTCACGATAACGCTCCCGGCACCGACTGCCGGCGACACACGTCGTGGAGAGCAGGCCCTGCCATGATCACGCGGCTGCGGCAGGCCGTCGATGCATCGGGCGAGGTCATCTTCATGACCGATCGCAAGGGTCTGTTCACCTTCGTGAATCGCCAGTTCGAAAAGCTGTACGGTTACACGGCCAGCGAAGTGGTCGGTTTGAAGACGCCGAGCGTGCTGAAGAGCGGCGAGGTTCAGCCGGATGAGTATGCGGCGCTCTGGCAGGCGCTGACCGAAGGCCGCACGGCCCAGCTGGCAGTCGTCAACCGCTGCAAGGACGGGCGGCTCGTCAACATCGAAGCGACCGCCAGCCCGGTCTGGGACGACGGGAAGACAATCGTGGGGTTCCTGGCGATCCAGCGCGACGTCACCGAACGGGCCCTTGCCGAAAAGGAACGGCGCTTTCAGCAGGCCGTGCTGTCCACCGAACGGGAGCTGACGCTGGATGGGATTCTTGTCGTCGACGACAACGCCAAGGTGATCTCGTACAACCGGCGCTTCGAACAGATGTGGGGCATCCCGCCGGCGG
The DNA here is from genome assembly GCA_963817635.1 of uncultured Acidobacteriota bacterium. Classification (GTDB taxonomy): domain Bacteria; phylum Acidobacteriota; class Vicinamibacteria; order Vicinamibacterales; family 2-12-FULL-66-21; genus CAWFPR01. The sequence goes on from CAWFPR010000005.1 coordinate 292,913, forward strand.
CCTTCAGCACGCGCGCCGACGAGGTCGTGCTGCAAACGGTCAGCCAGCGGCTACGCGACCGCGATACGTTCCTGAGGCGCGTGCGGGAACTAAACCAGCGCCGCGGCGAAGTCTCACACGACGAAGTCGAACTGGCCGACGGTCGCACGTTCGAGCGGTACTCCGCGCCCATGCAGGATCCGGACGGGCGGTACGTGCGGGCGCGTCTGGTAATACCGTGATGCGACCGAGCGCAAGCTGGCGGAAGCGGCCGTTCGGGAGGAACGCGATCGGGCCCAGCGCTATCTGGACGTGGCAGAAGTGCTGATGCTCCCTCGACGTCGAGGGGCGAATCACGCTGATCAACCGCAAGGGCTGTTCGATCCTGGGCTGGACCGAGCAGGAATTGATCGGGCGTGACTGGCTCGGGACGTGCGTGCCGGCCCACGCGAGGGCCGGTCTCCTGGAACGACTGCGTGCCCTTCACGAAGGCGACATGAATCCCGTCGAGAGCCCCCTGCACACGAAATCCGGGCAGGAACGGCTGATCAGGTGGCACAACACAACGGTTCACGACGAATCGGGCGCCTGGACGGCACCTTGAGTTCCGGTACGGATGTGACCGAGGAGAGCCGGGCGGCCGAGGCGCTCCAGATCGCAGAGGAGCGCATGCGGTTCGCGCTCCAGAACGCCGGCGTGGGCACGTGGGACATCGACTACGGAACCGGCGCCACCAGGTGGTCCGAGATCAGCGAGGCACAGGACGGACTGGCGCCAGGCACGTTCGGCGGCACCTTCGAGGCCTTTGCGGCGCTCGTCCATCCCGACGATCGCGCCGCGGTGCTGGAGACCATCGGGAAGGCGGCCGAGTTGGCGAAGATTTTAGGGTCGAACACCGGACCATCTGGCCGGACGGCACCGTGCGATGGCTGTCTTGCGCGGGCCGGATCCATCTCGGGGCGAACGGCGCGCCCGGGCGGGGCGCCGGCATCACCATCGACGTCACGCAGCAGAAGAAACTCGAGATCGAGCTGCACCAAGCGCAGAAGCTCGAGTCGGTCGGCCGCTGGCGGCCGGTATCGCGCACGAGATCAACACGCCGGTGCAGTTCGTCGGCGACAGCGTGCGACTTCGTGCAGGAAGCGATGCGCCGACCTCGTCGAGCTGTCGGCAAAGTACCAGGCGGTCAACGAGCAGGCACTCGCGGGGCTGCCGGCGCGTGCGGCCGCTGACGGAGGCCGAAGGGCCGAAGAGGACGCCGACCTCGACTAATCTGTCGAAACGTCCCCGCGGCACTCGAGCGCACGATGGACGGCTCGGGCGGGTCACGCGCGATCGTCCAGTCGATGAAGGAGTTCGCCACCCCGGACCGCACGGAAACGGCGCCGGTCGGACCTGAACCGGGCGATCACGAGCACGCTGACCATCGCCCGCAACGAATACAAGTACGTCGCCGACGTCGAGACCGACTTCGGCGACACTTCCGCTCGGTGACTGTCACGTCGGCGACGTGAACCAGGTCGGTCCTCAACCTCCTGGTCAACGCGGCGCACGCGATCGAGCGGCCGAACGGCGCAGCGACCGCAGGGGCCGTATCCGCGTGCAAGACGCGGCGCGTGGGCGACACGGTCGTCGATGAGGATCTCGCGACACTGGCTGCGGCATTCCGGAGACGATCCGCGGCCAGATCTTCGATCCGTTCTTCACGACCAAGGAGGTCGGCAAGGGGACCGGACAGGGACTCGCCATCGCCCGGGCTGATGATCGTCGAGAAGCACCGCGGCAAGCTGACATTCGAAAGCGAGGCTGGGGCGGGGACGACGTTCGAAATCCGTTTGCCGATTCTTCAACCCGGCCGCGCCCGAGGCGGCGCCGTGAGGCGCTGGCCCGACGGGAATCCGCAGCGGCCCGGGAACCGCTGGACGGATGGGCTGACTGCCGAATTGCAGAAGCGATGTCGATTGACCATCCGGCCGCTGAAGCTGGCCGGCAAACTGCCGCTCCTGCCCGCCGTGACCGGCGCGGTCTCGACGACCGTGGTCTGCGCAATCGCTGGCTGGAACACTGCGGCGGCCGGACTGAGACGGCTCGCGTGGCACCGTCTTCACATTCCCCGTGCTCCTGAAAGACGGAAGGCTGCGTAAATGAACCGCCAGCGAATCCTCTTCGTCGACGACGATCCGCTGGCCGTCGACGGCCTTCGGGATTTCTTCCGCAAGGACCAGCACCGGTGGGAACTGGTGCTCGCCGCGAGCGGTGAGTCCGCGCTGGCGGAGTTCGCCGCCGCCCCTTCGACGTCATCGTCTGCGACATGCGGATTCCCGACATGGATGGCGTGACGCTGCTGCAGCGCGTCAAGAACAAGTACCTTGAAACCACCCGCATCGCGCTCTCGACTCAGGCCGATCAGCACGGCGTTGCCCGGGCGCTGCCGGTCACGCACCAGTTCCTGAGCAAGCCCTGCGACAATGACGTCCTTCGCACGGTGCTCCAACGCACGTGCGGCCTGCGGGCCCTGCTGGTCAATGACAGGATCAGGAAATCATCGGCGGAGTGGACAGGCTTCCCTCGCACCCCGCCCTCTACTGGGAACTCGTCTGCGTGATATCGAGCGGCGACGCCACGGGCGTTACGCGAAATCGCCGCCATCGTGGAATGCAATCCGGCCATGACGGCCAAGATCCTCCAGATCGTCAACTCCGCCTACTTCGGTCTCGCGCAACGCGTCGCCTCGATTGTGCAGGCGATCACCTACCTCGGAAGCGATCTGGTCGAAGATTCAGACGTTGCGCATGCAGGTGTTCAAGGCGTTCGACGGGATGCCGACTCCGGGCTTCTCGCTGACCCAACTGCAGCAGCACTCGCTGATGACGGCGCGGCTGGCCCGGCGCCTCGCACCCACCCCCAGGCTCCGGGACGAGGCATTCACCGCCGAGATGGTCCACGACATCGGCGAAGCGGTGTGGCGTCGGCTGCCGCGAACGGCTCTCCGAGCTGATCCGCGCCCGGGAGACACAGCAGGCTCCGTCGTACGTGATCGAACGCCAGCTGTTCGGCCTGACCCACGCTGAAGTCGGCGCCTATCTGCTCGGAATATGGGGCCTGCCGGTCACCGTGAGATCGTGGAAGTTGCGCGTTTCATCATGACCTGGCGTGACGGTCGGCAATCCGGAGCTCCTCGGGCTCGTGCACGTCGCGGATGCGCTGGTGCCGCGCATCGATGGCGGGCCGCCGGTACATCCCGACGTTGCGTTCCTCGAGGCCGCGGGGCTGGCGAGCCGCCTGCCATCTGGCGGGCAGTCGCAGGCAAGAATCACCTGGAGGGCTCGCAACGATAGGTTCAACTCTGAACAGCCCTCAGGCGTGGCGACATCCGCCCCGCGCACCGACCTTCGGCCGGTTGCTCACGGTATCGTCGGCGATCCGCGACCGCAGGTTCAATCCGTCTGACCACCAAGAATGTCGGCAGGGGCCCGCCTGGGTCTCGGCGCGCCGAGGTGGCGCCGTGAGGCGCTGGCAGACCAGACCCTCACCCTCGCACCTGGCGGCCGAGCACTGCACGGGAGATGCGGCGGTAGGCGGACGCGAGGAGAAACAGCACGGCCTGCAACGGACTGTGGCGAAGCGTGAACCAGGTGATCCGGCCGTCGGAGAAGACGAAGGCGAGCGGCACGAGCGGAAACGCCAGCCCGAAGGCGAAGAACTGGTTCAGGTAGCGATTGTACCGGCGAATGCGGTGGAAGGTCGCCGTAGAAGGTAGGCGCAAACGCGGGAAAAGTTAAGCCCGGAATCTTCGGCCTCGCGCTGAGCCGGGTGCGCGGACGCGCGCGTGCCGGCGGCGCGAAGATTAACCTCCCGGCCGGACACGGCCAGGTCGTGAGTCCCCGGCTGCCGTGCCGAGCGCGGCGCGCGCTCCGAACGCGATCGGCGTGCCGATCACGAACATGTGCACGAGCAGCCCCGAGATCAGCACCACCGTCGCGGGGTGCGGGCGTACAGGCGATGCGCGACGCGGGAATCACGATCTGGTTCATGACGAGGTAAACGCCGATGCCATAGATGGGACCGGCAATCGCCGGACGCCGGATCAGCCAGGGCAACTTCGACGCGGCTGCGAAGAAAATCGCGGTGATGGTGAAGGCAATGAAGAAGTGAAAGCCGAGCCCGGCGGCGGCCGCGGCGGCGCCGCCGCTGAAGGCCGCGTCGCGCCCCATGGCCCCGGCCGCGACGGACTGGAGCAGGCGCGCGGGCGGCGTGCCGCTCCGGACGTAGGAAAAGACAATCGCGTACGTGATGTCGAGCGTGCCCACGATGAGGGCCGTCGTCATGTAGGCATTCCTCAGGCGTGCGTGCATCCGGCATTCTACTCCTGCCGGTATTCGACATGGCTGCTTGCCGGGCCAAAGGACCATGCGACAGACGCCCGGCGACCGTTCCAGGCCCTGAGCCTTCACGCATCCGCCGTGGGGGACTGCTCGGCCCGGCCGGCGAAGAGCTTGAGCAGGCTGCCCCCACCCGTCCGGAGAACCCACGCCGGCCCGCATCGCGGACCCACCCGCGCCGTGCCGTTCGAAGTGACGATGCTCGAGGTCCACACGCGTCGTGCCGTCCGCCTGGCGGCTGAAGCAGCGCCCGCCTGCGCGCGGTTCGACGATCGCCTCGATCATCGGCGAGCTGCCGATGTGATGGCCGCGCGGCCACCAGGTGTCGAACCCCTCGGTGAACACCTTGGGGGGGGTGTTCGGGGCTCGTTCTGACAGAGGTCGTCTTGCGAACGGGAGGCGTGGTCGTGTGCGTCGTCATCATCCGTCCAGTGACTGGCGGTCCGCGGTTCGTTGTTCCGCAGCCTTCTTGAAGGCCGCGAGGGCGTCGGTCCAGAAGCGGTCGAAGTACTTGCGAAGCGCCTCCACGCCTGCGGGGTTCAACCCGTACACGCGGCGGTTGCCCTGGGGCTCGTCCATCACGAGGTGGGCGCGCTTGAGGATCCGGAGGTGCTGGGAGATGGCGGGCCGGCTGACGGGGAACTGCCGGGCGAGTTCGCCGACCGGCAGCGGACCGTTCAGCAGGTGCTCGACGATGGCGCGGCGGGTCGGGTCGCCCAGCGCGTCCATCTGCGCGTGTCGGTAAGCATTCACTAACGGTAAGTATGATCTTACCAACGCAACAAAGTCAAGTAATTACACTGGATTGTTCGTGAACTTGTTATGCCGTTGTGACGTGTGGTGCAGGGGTGGCCTGGACGATTACGCTCATGACACCTCCGGGGGTGCCGGGCCATATCAGACCGACGAAGGCGCGGCGCGGGCCCGGGCGCGAGCGGCGTCGTTTCGGGCGGGTAGGCGTCCGCCGCCAGAGGGGCGGGGCTGCGCCCGTCCGAGCCGGGCGCAGCTCACAACCGACAACCGGCTGGCGCTACTTCACGTGCTTGCTGACCAGTTTGGTCATCTCGAACATGTTGACCGCGGACTTGCCGCCGAACACCGTCTTGAGCGCGGCGTCAGCGTTGATCATCCGGCGGTTCTTGCTGTCCTGGAGGCCGTTGCGCTTGATGTAGGCCCAGAGACGCTTGGTGATTTCCGTGCGGGGCATCGGCTTGCCACCGACGACCTCGGACAGGGCGGCGTCCGGGGTCACGGGCGCCATGAACGCGGCGTTCGGCTTCCGGGCGGACTTCTTCTTCTTCGCCACGGGCTTCCGGGCGGACTTCTTCGCGGCCGGCTTCTTCGCCGGCTTCTTTGCGCTCTTCTTCGCCGCGGACTTCTTCGCGGCGCTCTTCTTCGCAGCCTTGGCCATTCGATCTCCTTAACCACGGACCCCACGGATCACACGGATGATGACGGTCGTCCGGGCTCCGTCGCCGTCTGTCGTGACGCGTCATGCGTCGCGGACAGTATCGCGCAAATTCGACGTTTCTCAGAGAGGAAAAGTGCGAATTCCGGCGCGCCGGACAAACAGGGTGCCCCGGCGAAACGGCGGAGCCCGGCGGGCGAGCACCCCCGGCGCGCGCTGCGTGGCGACTGCGGCACGCAGGCCGGCTCTCGTGCGGCGCGGCGCGATTCCGCGACGCGCGCGCGCCCGTTGGCGGCGCGCGATCCGGACGCACCGATGGCGCGCTCACGCCGCGCGGCGTCGAATCGAGCGAAAGCTTGACAAATTCGCGCTGTTTATGGAGACTAGTCTGTATTACAGACCAGTCATCACAAATGGAGATGGCCGATGCCGCACCCCGATCTCGATGAACTCGCCCGCCGCCCAGCGCGATACTGGAACATAGACGGGCTGCCGGAACTCGTCCTGGGCGTGCTCTGGATGGCCTGGGGCGGCGCGTGGCTCGTCGGCCAGGCGGTCCCCCACGACTGGCGGTGGACCGCCTACTGGCTCGCCGTGCCGCCCGCGCTCGCGCTGGGCGGCGTGGCGGCGGTCTCGGCGACGCGGCGCCTGAAGGAACGCCTCACGTTTCCCCGCGCGGGATACGTCCTGTGGCGCCAGCCCGACCTCCGATCCCGCATCCTCGTCGGAGCAGGCATCGTGGTGGTGGCCGGAGCCCTGGCGCTGATGGTGCTGACCGGCCCGATGCGCTCCGTGGAGCAGAAGGCACCGGCTGTCATCGGCGTCATCCTGAGTCTGTCGTTCGTGGCCGTCGGCCTCAGGCAACGGGCGCCTCACTTCCTCGCGCTCGCGGCGGTCGCCGTCGCGCTGGCCCTGGCCGTCGGGACAATCGGCGCCGGATGGGTATCCACGAACTGGCTGTTCGTGGCCCTCGGCGCCGCCTGCGCGCTCGTCGGCGCCGTCAGGCTCGCGCTGTTCCTTCGGGCGCATCCGCGCTCGCTGGCGGAGGGACTGTGACCGACCTCGATCGGGTCATTCACGAACCAGCCCGGCTGCTCCTCGTGGCGCTCCTCGCCGGGGTGCGCGAAGCGGATTTTCTCTGGCTGCTGCGCGAGAGCGGCCTGACGAAAGGCAATCTGTCCAACCACCTCGCGAAGCTCGAGGAGGCGCGCTACATCGAGGTCGAGAAGACCTACAAGGGCAAGATCCCCCTGACCGTCCTCCGCCTCACCCGGCAGGGCAAGACGGCGTTCGACCGCTACAAGCGGACGCTGAACGGCGTGCTCGCGAAAACCGGGAACCCGTGAGCGGGACAAAAAAAGGGCAGGACCGCCCGAGCGATCCTGCCCCCGTTTCCCTGAGCCTTGAGCCTTGAGCCCTACCGCCCCCCTGAGCCCGACCCCGTCGTAATCTTCTTCGGCGCCGGCCTGGTCGCCTTGCGGTCCTTGAGGTGCTCGTCCATCTTGAGCCGCGGCACCCCGTTGACCATCCAGTCGGGCGCCGGGGCGCCCATCAGGTAGTGATCGAAGAACTCCTTCATGCGCACCGTGTAGTCGTGCATGTTGGCGGGCTTGCGCAGGCCGTGGTTCTCGCCGAGGTATTCGAGCATGATGACCGGCTTCTGGAGCCGCCGCAGCGTGTTGAAGTACTCGACGCCCTGCGTGAAGTCCACCGCGCCGTCCTTGTCGTTGTGCAGGATCATCAGCGGCGTCTTCACGTTCTTCGCGAAGAAGACCGGCGAGTTGCGGTAGTAGGCGTCCCAGTTGTCCCAGAACCCGCCCTTGAAGCGCCCCTGGCTGCTCTCGAAGATCGCTCCGTTCGCTCCGCCGGTGTTCTTGTAGATCAGGCTGTACATGCTCACCATGTCGGTCAGCGGCGCGCCGGCGACGGCCGCGGCGAAGACGTCGGTCTGCGTCACGAGGAACGCCGTCTGATACCCGCCCCATGAATGGCCGGTGATGCCGATGTGCTTCGCATCGACGACGCCCGTGGCGATCGCGGCCTTGACGGCCGGCACCATGCACCAGACCGCCGACATGCCGGGATCGTTGACCTTGTAGGTGATGTCGGGGATGAGCACCGCGTAGCCGTTGCTCGTGTAGACGGATCGGTTGAAGCCGTTCGCGCTCGGCGCGGCGAACTGGTTGGCGGTCTGCGACATCTTCTCGTAGAAATTCACCATCGTCGGATACGACTTGCCCTTCTCGTAGTTGGCGGGCAGGAAGAGCGCCGCCTGGAGCTTGTCTCCCTTGTCGCTGGTGTAGTTCACGAGCTGCACGCCGCTCGACCACCGGAACGCGGCAACCTGCGGGCCCATGTCGGTCAGCCGGCTCCCCTCGCCGAACTTCGCGTCCGTGATGTAGTAGTCGGCCGGCGCGAGCGAGGTTTCGCGCGTGTAGACGTACTGGTCGGCGTCCTTCGCCCTGGTCAGACGGCTGTAGGCGGCGTCACCCCACATGACCATCTGCAGCCCGGGCTTGCCCGGCTCGAGGCGGCCGATGCCCCCCTTCTTCGTCCATTCGCCGTAGACGCGGAAGTACTGCGGCTTCGACAGGTCGATCCCGGTTTCGCGGGCCGGGACGGACTCGAGCGCGAAGCGGTTCTGATAACGGAGAGCGTCCTTGCGGCCGTTGACCGTCAGGTTGACGAACTGCCCGCCTTCGACCGGCACCTGCCAGATGTCCCAGTTGTCGCTGAGGAGAACCGACGTGCTGTCGCTCGCCCAGCCGACGACCGAGGTCGGCGGCTTCACGACGTTGTGATCGTCTTCGGTGTCCACGAACGAGACGGGCGCGCCCTGCGTGATGTTGCGGGTCTGCCCGGTCTTCATCGAGTGCACCATGTAGTTGCCGTCCTCGAAGTACAGCAGCGACTCGCCGTCCGGCGACGGGCCGTTGAACCAGCGCACGCGCTTCGCGGCGAGCTTGCGCTCCCCTGTCTCGAGGTTGATGGCGTAAACGTCCTCGTAGCGACGGCCGTCCATGTTGCCCATCAGTTCGTATTCACGGTCGTCGGTGCCGACGGCGAACCTGTCCTTCGGCGCCGGCGTCACCGTCCGCAGCTCGTCATCTGCCAGGCGGATGAACTTCGCCGGCTGGATGCGGTATTCGGCCAGGTAGCTGAACGCGCGATCGCGCTGCTCCTGCACCTGCTGCTCGGTCTGGAGGCGCGGATCCTTCCAGTGCCAGAGGACGGGATCGACCTTCTCGTCGGCGTTGTTCGCCGCGCCGTCCGGCGCGCCCCGCCGGCGGGAGCGGCGCCTTCCCCTTCCGCCGGCCGGCGGGGCGCTCGTGTCCTTCGGCTCGGGCACGTGAATGCCGAAGAGCAGCGCCTGGCGATCGTCGGTCCACTCGGGATCGCGGTTCGGGCTGACGGCCATGCCGGCGGGGAAACTCCCGTCCGAGGCCGGAACATAGACGACTTTGCGGGGCGCCGTGCGCCGAAATCCGTGAAGCCCAGGACCGTGTAGACCTTGTCCTTGAGCGCCTTGTCCTCGGTACCCTTGAGCACGGCGAGCGCGTCGCCCTTCTCCGTCCAGTTCAGCCGCTCGTAGACCGCCTCGCCGCTGTCGAGCACCTTGACCGTGCCGTTCGAAAGGTCGCGCACCTGCACGCCGTTGCCGGCCTTGTCGGCGGCGTCAATCGTCAGGGCGAGGAAGCGGCCGTCCTTCGAGAACTCGAACTGCGCGACGTTGCCGACGTTCAGCTCCTGTCCCGTCGCCAGTTCGCGGAGGATCAGGTCTGTGCCTTTCGGCTGGTTCGACGCCGCTCCACCGCCGGCGCCGGGCGCCCCGCCTCGTCCCGCCGCGGCCGCGCCGCCAGCCGCCGCCGTTTGCCTGCGCCGGCGCCCGGTGCAGGGCGATCCAGGCACCCGACTCACCCGAGAAGGCAAAGCGGCGCACCTTCGGCACGTCGATTTTCTCGCCGCTCGCCAGGTTGACGATCTCCACGCCCGGATGGATCGGCCGGCGCTGGCGCCGCATCCGCTCGCCTTCCCGCCGCGTCGGATACGTGGTGAACGCGACCCATTTTCCGTCGGCTGAGAAGGCGAGCGACGAGGTGCCGCCACCGCCTCGTCCGCCCCCGCCGCCGGCTGGCGCCTCGCCGATCTCGAACTTCATCTCCTTCGGGTCGTGGGTGCGCCGGACCACCATCTGCGAATCTCCCTCGCCGGGGGAGATGCGGTAAGCGAACCACTGCCCGTCGTTCGAAAGACTCGTCGTGCTGATGTTCTTCCACGCGAGGATGTCGTCGAGCGCCACGGCGCGCTTTGCCGCATCCTGCGCGCCGAGGGGCGCGAAGGCGGGAATCAGCAGCAGCAGCGACAGGAGAGCCAGCGCGCGTGCGCGATGCGGTAGGTATCTCATTCGAGCCTCCAGGGACGAGCAAGGGAGCAACGGTCGTGAGCGGGAACGGCAGGGTGAAAGGGTATCAGAGTCGGTGGAATGGAAAATGGAAAATGGGTAAATGGAAAATGGTGGCTTCCGGCTTCAGCCGGAAGTAAGCTACCGGTCATGCTGAAGACGCTCATTGCCGTCCTGCTCGTCATCCTGCCCGCGTCGGCGCCAAAACCGGCCGATCCGCTCGTGCACACCTATTCCATCGTCGCCCGCGACCCGGCGACGGGGGAAATGGGCGTCGCGGTGCAGTCCCACTGGTTTGCGGTCGGGTCGATGTCACCTGGGCGGAGGCTGGCGTGGGGGCCGTCGCCACGCAGGCGAGCGTCGATCCCGGCTACGGCATGAAGGGGCTCGAGCTCATGCGTCCCGGCACGTCCGCGCCGGATGCCCTGCGCCAGCTCGTCGCCGCTGACAAGCAGCCCGACGGACGGCAGGTCGCGATGATCGACGCCCAGGGGCGGGTGGACGCCTACACGGGCAAGTCCGCGATTGCGGCGGCCGGGCGTCACGTCGGCGATCGGTATTCCGTGCAGGCCAACATGATGGCGAACAACCGGATCTGGCCCGCCATGGCGGCCGCGTTCGAATCGACCAACGGCAATCTCGCCGATCGGTTCCTCGCGGCGCTCGAAGCGGCCGAGCCGCGCCGGCGGCGACGCCCGCGGGCGGCAGTCGGCGGCCATCCTGATCGTCAAGGCGAAGAGCACCGGGCGTCCGTGGGTCGGCGCGGATCGTCGTGTTCGATCTCCGCGTTGACGACAACCCGCAGCCGGTTCAGGAGCTGAAGCGGCTCGTCCGGCTCCAGCGCGCCTACGCGCACGCCAACCACGGCGACGAGCTGATGACCGAGCAGAAGGTGGACGAGGCGCTGAAGGAGTCCGAGGCGTCCAGCAAGATCGCGCCGGAGATCCAGGAACTGCCGTTCTGGCACGCCGTCACGCTGGCTTCAGTCGGTCGCGAGAAGGAGGCCGAGCCGATCTTCCGTGCGGTCTTCGCCAAGGAGCCGCAGTGGATGGAACTGCTGACGCGGCTGCCGGCGGCCGGACTGATGCCGAACGATCCCGCGCTCATCAAGCGCATCCTCGCGCTCGGGCCGCCAGCGGAAGTGGGCGGCCTACGCCCTCACCGCGGCGTCGTGCGACTGCGCGCCTCCGCAACCTCCTCTTGTGAGAGTTCGATAACCCACGTCGCTTCCTGCGCAAGTCGGCTCCGCACAGGTGTCGGTATGTCCGGGCCGTCGCCAGCGAAGACGAGGGCGTGAGCGGCCATGTCGGGCAGTGGATCTCGACACATTCCAAGCTCAAGCTGCCTTGCCCGACCAGCGACAAAGGCCGCGAGTTTGAAGTTTTCGCCCCCGGGGCGCCGAGGAGTATCCAGCTCCGAGGTCGTCTTGGCGGAATGGCGCTCGTGCTCGCGCTCGGCGCCGGCGTGCTGGCGCAGGGGTCGAAGACGCCGCCCGCCGCCGACACGGGCCAGGTCTACGACCTCGAGGCCGTGCTGGATGGCACACCGTACACGGGGACGATGACGCTGAAGATCGCGGGGTCGACCGTGACCGGGTCGATGGCGATCGATTCGCCGATCCCGGTGACTGCCGACATCGCCGGGACGCTGAAGGACGGTGCGTTGCTGCTCGACTACGAGTTCGTCGCGCAGAGCGAGCCTCCGTGCAACGGCCGGGCGGTCGTCACGGCCAGGATGTCGGCCGATCGCGGCAGCGCGACCGGGACGGTCGAAGCGACCGGCTGCAGCGATGCACCTCAACAGGGCACGTTTTCGCTGAAGAAGCGCGCGGCCTGGGAGCGGGCGGTAGGGAGAATCGCGTCGCACCCCCGCAGGCCGACAGGAGCAGCCCAAAGGCGAAAGTGCAGTCGATTCGAAGCACGTCCACCAGTTCCTCGTAGTCCTCACCGGAACCGACCCGCTGATCGGGCGTCGCATCCAGGTCCCCGAACCCTATTCGGCTCGGACCGTTCCCGTCAGATCCCGCCGATGAATCGGCGCAAAGACGTCCCAAGTTCCTCCCCGCGCGCGGCGGCGGTATGATCCCGGACCACGGGACAAAATCCGGAAGGAGGATTCATGGTCACCCTTTTCGTTCGTCATCAGGTGAAGGACTACGCGGCGTTCCGGGGAATATCTACTGGGGGGCCGGCCCGATGCAGAAGCGCGGAGGCGTCCTGGCGGAGGCCGTCTATCAGTCCGAGGACGATCCCAACGACGTGACGGTGACGCACGACTTCGCGTCGCTGGCCGAGGCCAGGGCGCTCGCGGGGAGCGCCGAGCTTCAGGAGGCGATGAACAAGGCGGGCGTCGTCGGCGCGCCGACGGTCTGGTTCGCGCACAAGGTGTAGCCGATTTCCTGCTGGCGCCCGGGCGCCTCGAAGAGTGGGAAGCCGATCACGGCTCGAGATTGTCAACGGCAGCGGCGGTCCGCTCCGGATGATCGCCATCACGAAGGAGTGAGCGTCGTGGTCCGTCGGCTCGAGCGGCGGACGACCATCGTTACTCCTGCCTGAGCGCGACGAGGGGATCGACGGCGAGCGCCCGTCGTGCCGGGATGTAGGAGGCGAAAGCCGCAACCGCGCACAGCAGCAGCGGCGTGCCCACGAGAACGGCAGGGTCAGTTCGCACTGACGCCGAACAGCAGCCAGGACACCACGCGACCGGCCGCCAGCGCGAGCGCGAGGCCGATGACGGCTCCCACCGCCGTCAGCGTGAGACCCTGGCGCATGACGAGCGCCAGGATGCTCCGGGGACTCTGGCCGATCGCCATGCGGATTCCGAATTCCCTCGTTCGGCGGCTGACCGCGTAGGCCATCACGCCGTACAGGCCCACCGCGGCGATGATGACGGGGAAGCGGCAGGCCGGCGCGATGAGCATCGCGCACAGCCGCGGCGCGGGTCCGCGCGTTCCATGAACTGGTCGATCGTCCTCACCTCGAAGACGGGCATGTCGGGATCGAGGCGGGCGATCTCGCGCCGAACGCCCGCAATGGCGCCGGTCCAATCCCCCCGCGCCAGGAGCGCGAGCGTCATCGTGGGCTGCGGGTTCTGCGAAAACGGCGCGAAGAAGTAGTCGCGCTGCGCTTCGACCACTGCCGGTATTTCCCGTCCGCGGCGATCCCCACGACCTGGAGCCACCGGGCGCCCGCGGTGTCGAATCGAACGCGCTTTCCGATCGCCGACTGTCCCGGCCAGTAACGGCGCGCGAATGTTTCGTTGACGATGACGACGGGCAACGAGGTGGCCGTGTCGCGCTCGTCGAATGCCCGCCCTTCCACGATGCGGGTCCCGAGCATTCCAGGAAGTAGTCGGTATCGACCACTGAGGACAGCGACTGCACGCTGTGGCCGCCCGGCTCGGCCGGCCGTCCTTCAATCACCAGCTCGCCGCCATCGGCCGAGAAGTCGAGCGGCACGTAGTGGGCGAGCGTCGCCGACTCCACGGCGGGCAGCGTCCTCACCGAATAGCTCAGCATCCAGGTAGAAGGTCGCGGTCCGCGCACGATCGTAGCCAATCAGTCCGGGGTTCAGCGACATCAACGCGAGGCAATGAGTGCGGAATTTCGGATCGATCGTTCTGGCGCCCCCGATGCTCTTCAGGAACAGGCCCGCGACGACGAGCAGCGCCAGCGACACGGCCACCTGCAGCACCACCAGGCCGCTGCTGAGCGACACGCGGCGTCCCACGGGCTCCGTCGTCGCCTTGATCGCGGTGACCAGATCGTTGCGCGACGCCTGGATCGCGGGTATCAGTCCGAACACGACGCCGGCCAGCACGGACATGCCGGCGGTGAACAGCACGACACGCAGGTCCGTGTGAAAGTCGAACACGAGCGGCAGGTCGGTGGGCACGCGTATCGTGGACATCGCGCGCGAGGCGAGATAGCCGAGTCCCAGTCCGAACACGCCGCCGAGCAGCGAAAGGAGGATCGCCTCGGTGAGCAGCTTGTCGAATGAGCTGGGCACGCGTCGCGCCGAGGGCGAGCCGCATGGCGATTTCCTTCCGCCGGGCCCTGGCCCGGGAGAGGAGAAGGTTCGCCACGTTCGCGCACGCGATGAGCAGCACGAGCGTGGTGAACGCCAGGAAAATCAATGCGATCGCGGTGGCGCCGCCGGCGATTTCGACCTCGGGCCGCGTGCGCAGCTCGGGAAAGACGTGTGCCTCGAGATCCTTGTTCGTTCCCGGATACGCCGCGGCGAGACGCTGCGAAATCGTCTTCATGGCGGCCCCGGCCTGATCGGTCGTCGTGTCCGGGCGCAGCCGTCCAATCAGCCGAAACGTCCGGTTGCCGCGATCGTCGAGCATCGTCGCGTTCGCCTGGACCATCCGGGGCAGCATGGTGATCGGGACCCAGATATCCGGCGCGAAGTAGATCGCAAAGACCCCGTGGAACTCGGGCTCGGCGACACCGACGACGGTCAACGCAATGTTGTCGAGCTTGATCGTGCGGCCGACGATGGCGGGGTCGGCGCCGAACTGTCGCCGCCAGAGACGATCGGCGAGCACCACGACGGGATCGCGTCCGCCGGCCTGCCCTTCTTCAGGGAGAAATCCGCGGCCAGACTGCAGGCGAGGTTTGACCACCTGGAAGTAGTTGCCGCTGACCGCTTCGCGGGAGACAACCACAGCGCGTTTTATACCGACCGTTTTGGACCAAACGCGAATACGCGAGACGGTGTAGGCGGGCAAATCCTCGAAGACGCCCGGCGCCGCGGCGTAGTCACGATAGTCCGCCCAGGAAAAGGCGTCGTAGAACGGCGCGTCGCCGCTCCGCCGGTACACCACGGCGAGGCGGTCGGGTGATTCGACCGGCGGCGGCCACCAGAGCAGGCTGTTGAACATGCCGAAGAAGGCGCTGTTCGCCCCAATCGCAAGGCCCAGCGAAACGGCCGCCGCGAGGGTGAACATCGGGTTCTTGACAAGGATACGGATGGCCTGCCGGATGTCGCGGGGGACGCTGCCCATCGTTGGAACCTCAGTGGAAAACCGTCTCGGGTCTTCGGACCGACTGACGATTGGACGAGCGCTCCGGCCGTGTGGTTCGGTGCTCGATCTCCTCCGGCTTGCGGGCGACGATCCCGCCTCGGCGTCCGCGATGCACGATCAACCCTGCCGTCGCTGGCGGGCGGTCAGGAGAAGTTGCGCCGTCAGTTTCTCAGCACCGCGGCTCCTCGATGCGCTGTCGCAGGCTGATGGCAAAGCCTGCCGCGTGCAGGAGACCGATCCGGCATTTGCCCAGGTCTGCGCGCCCGAACGTGCGGGTGGGATTACCACGCGTCCGTCACCGTGCCGACGCCGATGGCCCTCGACGTTCGCACGTACTGGACCTAGCCGATGAGTCGGCGCAAACGTACAAATTCCTCCCCACGCGCTGCCGAAGGTATGATCCTGGACCACTGGATAATTTTCTGAAGGAGGATTCATGGTCACCCTCTTTCGTTCGTCATCAAGTAAAGACGCGGCGTGGCGGCAGGCGTACAAGGCGGCCGGCCCGATGCAGAAGCGCGCGGGCGTCCTGGCGGAGGCGGTCTATCAATCCGAGGACGATCCCAACGACGTGACCGTGACGCACGACTTCGCGTCACTGGCAGAGGCCAGGGCGCTCGCGGGGAGCGTCGAGCTTCGGGAGGCGATCGACAAGACGGGCGTTGTCGGCGCGCCGACGGTCTGGTTCGCGCACAAGGTGTAGCCGGCGCGGCGCCCGGCCACGATCTACGCAGACGATGACGAGACGATCTGCCTGAAGGCGGCGGTGAATAGATCCATCTCGTCGGCCGTTCCGACCAAGAAGCGCAGGTGTTCCAGCATCGGCGGGAACGGGCGGCCGACCAGCACGCCGCGTGAGCAGGAACGCCTCGATCACCGGCGTCACGTCCTTGCGGATGTGCACCATGAAGAAGTTCGCGTCCGACGGCAGCACGGTGTAGCCAAGGTGTTCCAGCTCGGAGGTCGTCTTCTTCCGCAGCTGCAACGTTGCGGGTAGCCTCACGCGCTCGGCGGCCGCCGTGTCCTTCAGCGCCGCGGCGCCGGCCCACTTGACGAGCGCGTTGATGCTGCCGCGTGCAGTGCGGCCGCATGCGATCAATGAAGCAAACCTCGGGAGCGACGCCGTCCCCAGACCCGCATGCCGGCCAGCCCATACACCTTCGAGAACGTCCGCGTCACGATGACCTGACGTCCCTCGCCGGACGTCCGGCATCGACGTCGCATAGTCGGGATGCTCGACGTAGTGGTGATACGCCTCGTCGATCAGCACCGGCACGTCCTCGGGAATGCCGTCGAGCAGTTGCCGGGTCTGCTCCTGCTTCGTGACGACGATGCCGGTGGGATTGTTCGGCGTGCAGAGGTAGACGAAGCCGACGTCGCGGTAATTGGCAGCGGACGGCGTGGATAGAGCGCGGGGATGTCCTGCCGGTAGTCCGGACCGAGCGGCAGCACAATCGACTCCGCCCGAACGCCGGAGGCGTCCTCGTAGACGTCGGCGAACGTCGGCGCCACGCCGACCACCTTCTTCCCCTCTGCAGGAACGTGCGTCCGACGACCTGGAGGATCTCGCTCGACCCGGCACCCAGGAGCACGTTCCCGGGCTCGACGCCGTGATGCGTCGAGAATGGCCTGGAGGAATCTCGCCGTCGGGATAACAGTAGCGGTTGTCGAAGCGGAAGGCGTCGGTCATCGCCTTGACGACAGACTCGGACGGGCCGTAGGGATTCTCGTTGTAGGAGATTTTGGCGGCCGCCTCGTACTCGTCGAGGAGAATCCGAGGGCGACGGCGCACGACCCTCGCGGCCGGCGCCTGCGCGGCCGCGGGAAGTGCCGGCCGGTGCCAAGGTAACCAAGAGCTGCCGCGAGACCGCCGACAAAATGACGCCGGGACACCGTCGTGGACATGGCTGCCTCCCTCTGTGCACGGGGAGGGACGCAGTTTACCCGGACGCCAGGCCGAACGATCCACCAAAATCTGCCTACGCGCCGGCCGTCTCAAGCTCATGTACGACCCGCCGGGCCCGGAGGACTCCAGCGGTGATCGATGGGCGCACAATACGCCCCCCTTTTGCGCAGGCGCGATCGGCGCCGGCGCCGTGGCCCGGAGTGTAAAGTTTCGATGTCGCCGGGAGCGGGATCAGCCGGCCGGGTCATACAAGGGGCCGCGGCGCGCGAACTCGCGACGGCACCGCACGCCAGCTCACTTGCGGGCAAGGTGCGCGAGGCCCCAGGCGCGGGTGCGTCGCGCGGTGACCGCCTCGGCACCGTCCATGGACTCCTGCAATCCATCGCGCTATCGACATCCGCCCACGGCTCGAGCATGACGATCGGGATGTGGTGAGCGTTCGCCGCGCCAAGTGTCTGCGCAAGTACCCGATCCGTGCTCCAATCGACCTGTTCGAACAGCGCGGCATGAGGCCGGTTCATTCCAATCAGGTAGTAGCCGCCGTCGGCAGCCGGTCCGAGCACGACGCGATCCGGGTGTCCGTGCAGTGCGTCAAATGCGCCGCGAAGCATGGCGGAAGGCAGATCCGGCAGGTCGGAGCCCACCACCACGATCGACTCGACGCCAGGCGCATGACGTCCTCGAAGACGTATCTCATGCGCTGACCAAGGTCCGCCCCTCGCTGGGCGATGACATCCACGGCCGGTCCCGCGAACTCGCGCATCGCTTCACAGGCCTCCGCCGGTTCACACGCGATGATGTGCGCGACAGACGTGCATGCCTTCGGGACGTCAAGGGTATCGAGAAAGAGCGCGCGGCGGCCAATCCGCACGGCAGGCGTCATCGACCGGGACATCGAGCGGGGTCTTGCCACCGGTCCACGGTGCTCGCGCCATGAGCACCACGGCGCTGGCCTTTCGCTCGAAGTACTGCTGCGCCAGCCCCGACGGGGCCGCGCCTGACACGTAGCGCGTTGCAAGGCTGAGGTTCCGAATGCTCCGCCGTGTCCACCCCTCCCGTTTCCATCGGCGGGCGGACGTGCGCACGACCTCGCGAGAACGCAGCAGGCGTCCTCTCCGTCTCGCCCGGCGTACGAGGTCGACGTCTTCCATGAGCGGAAGGTCGCGATACCCGTGCATGGCCTCGAACGTCCTACGTCGTATGAACAGCGCCTGGTCACCTTACGGAAATCCGAAGAGCGCAACTCGCAGCCGCACCCCCAACTCCACGAGTCTCGCTTGCCAGTCCGGGCTGTCCAGTGCCAGCCTGAACGCGCCCGCGACGACGTCCGCGCGCTGGTCCGCCTGGGCAATGACGCTCATCCAGTCGGTTGGCAGCTCGGAATCCGCATGCAGGAACAGCAGCCAGCGACCGCAGGCGATCGCCGCACCGGCATTCATCTGGGAGGCGCGACTTCGAGGCGCAGAGACCCACAGGACATCCGGATGCCGTTCGCGATCGCCTTGGTACAGGCGTTCCTCGCCCAGGGAACACGCCACGATGACTTCGGCATGCGTCCGGCCGGGCAGGCACTGAAGCGCCCGAGTCAGGGCATCAGCGTCCCTCCATACAGGGATGACGACGCTCACGAGGCATTTTTCATCCATACGCGGGATCGGGATGACGTTCAGGAAGAGACGGGCGAATAGAATTGCCAGGGTTCTCACAACGACGTACAGGGACAGGCTCTCGGACGGGCGGGACGTTGCCCGCCTGTCGAACGGCCTGGACCCTCGATGTTCGCAACGTCGAGAATAGAGGCTGACCTGTGTAACGATCCGGCCCTGCTCTGGACTGACTCGTAGGGCCAGTGACGCCAGTATCGCCGATCCGGCGCCTTCGGTGTGGTTCGAGACCCGCACGCAGGGCGCAGCCGGGAATGTACCGTAGACGAGACCAGCCGAGCCGAGGTAATGCATGCCGATCCGTATAGACAATCAGACTGTCCTGCGCGCGCCCGCAACCGTCATCGAGCGCGCCGGCGACGGCTTTGTGGCGATCAATCCCGCGTCGCCCAACTGGATCACGACCGACGAACGGGGCCTGCGGATCCTGAGGCAATTCGACGGTAGAACGCCGCTCGCCGACGTGGTCCGCACTTACGCAGCCGATACGGGCCTCGATCTGTCGCGCGCGTGGCTGCACGTCGAGACCTTCGCCCGCGACGCGCTCCGCCAGAAGTTCGTCTCGACCGACGGCGCGGTGCCGGTGCCCTACCTCGGACGCTCGGTGTACCTGCGGACCGACCGGCTGCGCGAGTTCTGGATCCAGCTCAACGATTTCTGCAACCTGGCCTGCGCGCACTGTCTCGTGTCGTCCAGCCCGCAGGGGGGCGGCGGCCTTCCGGGGCCCGTCGTGCGCGGGGCGATCGATGAGGCCGTTGCGCTCGGTACCGAACGGTTCTACCTGACGGGCGGCGAGCCGCTCGCGCGCCCGGACGTGCTCGATCTGATCGACCACATCGCGCATACGCACGAACGCGACCTTGTGATCCTGACCAACGGCACACTGTTCAAGGGGGATCGCCTGCGAGCGCTCACGGCGGTTCCCGCCGATCGGCTGCGCGTCCAGATCAGTCTCGACGGCGCGTCCCCAGAGATCAACGATCCGATCCGCGGAGATGGCACGTTCGCCCGGATCGTCCATGGCATCCAGGCCGCCGTGGGAGCCGGACTGAATACCACGCTCACCATGGTGCTGCTGCGTCACAATCTCGCCGACGCGACCGCGATGATCGAACTCGCCGCGCGGCTCGGCGTCACCAACGTCCACCTCTTGTGGCCACATCGGCGAGGTCGGGTGCTGACGGGGCCATTTGCAGCGCTCCCTGCCGCGCTCGAGATCCTCGACACTGTGCGCCACGCCTGCGACGTTGCGCGCGCCCGCGGGATTACGATCGACAACGTCGAAGAGCTGCGGCTGCGGTTCGACGGCCCGGCCGGCGTGAAGAACGACCTCGCCGGCGCAGGCTGGACCAGCCTCTGCCTGAATGCCGACGGCAGCATCTATCCCTCGGCCTCGATGGCGGGCGTGCCGGACCTGAACTGCGGCAGCCTCCTGGACCAGCGGCTCGAAGCCGTGTGGAAGGAGAGTCCGGTGCTGCGGGAGCTGCGCGGCACGACGGTCGAGCAGAAGGTTCAGTGCCGGAGCTGCCACCTGAAGTTCCTCTGCGGCGGGGGCGACTTCGAGCACGGGTACTGGGCCTCTGGAGGCGCAACCGGCCGCGGCAGCTTCGCAGGCCACGACCCCTACTGCGAGCTGTATCAAGGGCTGGCGGCGGAGACACTCGCCCGCGTGGCGACGGAAGGTCGCGCCACCGTCCAGCCCCGGTCCGGGTTCGACCGCCCGGTCGTCTTCCGCGCAATGGGCGAACGGGCCCTCCACGACGAAGCGGCCGTCGTGCGGACGACGCACTCGGCGTGCGTGCTGTCGGAGGAGGTGGCGGATCGATCGCGCGCGGAAGTGCGCCAGTTCTACGGCCGCGCCGCCGAACATCCGCAGGCCGAGTTGTGCTGTCCTGTCCGGCCCGAGGCGGACGATCTGGCGCACATTCCGGCTGAAGTGGTCGAACGCTTCTACGGCTGCGGGAGCCCGGTGTCGGCGGCGGCGCCGCAGCCGGGCGAAACGCTGGTCGATTTCGGGTCCGGCGCCGGCATCGACTGCTTCATCGCGGCAAGACGCGTGGGTCGCGAGGGACGGGTTTTCGGCATCGACATGACCGAGCAGATGCTCGGCGTGGCGCGAGCGTCGCAACCCAAGGTCGCCTCGGCGCTCGGGTACGACAACGTCGAGTTCCGGCGGGGCTTCTCGAGCAGATTCCGGGTCGAGGATCGCTCCGCCCATGTCGTCACGTCGAACTGCGTCATCAACCTGTCACCCGACAAGCCAGCCGTGCTGCGCGAGATCTGGCGGGTGCTCGCGGACCGGGGCCGCGCGGTCGTCGCCGACATCGTCACCGAAGGGGACGTGCCGGCGGCGAAGGCGCCGACGGCCAGCTCTGGGGCGAATGCATCAGCGGCGCGATGCCCGAGGAAGCGTTTCTCGCGGCATTCGAACGCGCTGGTTTCTACGGCGTGTCGATCCTGAAGAAGACGTTCTGGCGCGAAGTCGAGGGCACGCGCTTCAACTCGGTCACGGTTCGCGGCTACAAGTTCGAAAAGCAGGCCGGCTGCCGGTATTCGGGCAGTATGCCGTGTACCTGGGCCCGATGAAGGCCGTCGTAGACGAAGAAGGGCACATGTTCCCGCGCGGGACGCCGAACGAAGTGTGCACCGACACGGCCGCCAAGCTCAGCGAACCGCCGTACCCGGGGCCTTCGCCGTGCTCGATGGTCCGGAGTCGCGCGCTTCGATTGCGGCCGGCGACTCCTGTGGCGCCGACGGCCGATGCTGTTGAAAGGATCGGGCACGCCACGGATCATCAACGGGTCCAGGCCAGCCAGTTGTGGAAGAGCCACTTCACAACGGGGTGAGCCGCGTGCGGCTGAATTGATCGCCCAGCTTGCGGATGGCTTCGGCCTGCGTCGGGTACGGATGGATCGTACTGCCGATCTGCCCAAGCCCGAGACCGTGTGTCATCGCCAGGGTGATCTCGGAGATCATATCGCCCGCATGGCTCGCGACGATGGTGGCGCCGAGGATCGTGTCGGTGCCTTTCTTGACGTGGACTTTCACGAAGCCGCCATCCTCGCCATCCAGGATCGCGCGGTCCACATCGTGGAAGTCCTGGCAGGAACGTGTCGATCGCGATTCCCCGTTTCCCGGCCTCGCCTTCGTACAGCCCCACGTGCGCGATCTCGGGCGAGGTGTAGGTGCACCAGGGCATCACGAGCGATGTGGACGTCTTGCGTCCCTTGAACAGTGCGTTCTGGATCACGATGCGGGCCATGAAGTCGGCGGCGTGCGTGAACTGGTACGGCGAGCAACGTCTCCCGCGGCGTAGATCCTCGGGTTTGTCGTCTGCATCCGTGCGTTGACCCTGACGCCGTTCTTGTCGTACTTCACGCCGACGGCTTCGAGGTTCAGGTGCTCGACGTTGGGCGCGCGGCCGACGGCCACCAGCAGCTTGTCGATCGGCTCGTCATAGCCGCGGCCGTGCGATTCGACCACGAGCCGGATTCCCTCGTCCTGCCTGATCTCCAGGTTCTTCCCGCAACACAGCAGCGTGACGCCGTCGCCTTGGAGTCGCGTCTGGACGATCGCCGCCGCGTCGCGGTCTTCGCGCGGCAGGATGCCGTGTTCCGCTTCGACCAGGAACACCTCGGACCCGAGCTGTGCGAACGCCTGTGCCATCTCGCAGCCGATCGGTCCGGCGCCGATGACGCCGAGCCGTTGCGGTCGCTCGGTCAGCGAGAACAGCGTCTCGTTGGTCAGATAGTCGACGTCGGTCAGTCCGGGCACCGGCGGCGCGGCGGCCCGTGCGCCGGTCGCGATCACAGCCCGGGCGAAGTCGAGAGGCGTGCCGTCCACGTCGATCGTGCCGGAATCGAGGAAGCGCGCCTGTCCGAAATAGACGTCCACGCCGAGATCGCGGAAGCGCTGCGCCGCGTCGTTGCGGCTGATGCGCGCGCGCAGGCGGCGCATCCGCTGCATCACTGCGGCGAAGTCCACGGCCACGCCGTCCGGAACGCCGACCCCGAACTCGCGCGCATCGCCGCACGATGGCCGCGACGCGGCCGGCGCTGATGACTCCCTTCGACGGCACGCACCCGACGTTCAGGCAGTCGCCGCCCATCAGATCCCGCTCGATCAGCGCCACCCTGGCGCCCAGCCCCGCCGCGCCGGATGCGGTGACCAGGCCGGCGGTGCCGGCGCCAATGACGACCAGGTTGTATCGACCGGCAGGCGTCGGGTTCACCCAGTCCGCGGGATGCACGTGGCCCACCAGCTCGCGATTGGCCTCGTCGGCCGGACTGGTCTGCGGCAGACGCTCGATGACCGGGACGTCTCGACCAGAGGTGTTCTCTTCACGTATCACGCCGTTCTCCAGTCTTTTCGCGTCCAGTGCATCACGGCAAACGGTCCGGCGAAACCATTGGAACACGGGACTTCTGGCAGGTGACGAAACGGCGTTCGAGGCGTTGGTTGCCGCGTTGCACCTGCCGATGCTTCGGTTCGTGCGGACGTTCATCTCGCGAGCCGATGTCGCCGAGGAGGTCGTCCGGGAGACATGGCTCACGGTCGTGCGCGGGCTCGAGGGCTTCGAGGGACGCTCCGACCTGCATCTCCCCATGTTCGCCCGACGCAGCGGCGACGGCCCGGGCCTGTGACTCCAGGATCGGACCGTCGCCGCTTCACGTGTTCCGTCGCATCGTGTGGGCCTGGTGGCTCGACAGGTGCGGCTTCAGGAAGCGCCCGGTGTGCGACGCCCTGCACGCCGCGATCTGCTCGGGCGTGCCGGTCACGACGACCTCGCCGCCGCCGTGTCCGCCTTCTGGCCCGAGGTCGATCACGTGGTCGGCGGTCTTGATCACGTCCATGTGATGCTCGATCAGGATGACCGTGTGCCCGGCGTCCACGAGCCGGTTCAGCGACCCGAGGAGCCGCTCGACGTCCGCCAGGTGCAGCCCGGTCGTCGGCTCGTCGAGGATGTAGACGGTGTGCTTCGCGCGCTGCAGCTTGCTCAGCTCCGTGGCGATCTTGACCCGCTGCGCCTCGCCGCCCGAAAGCGTCGTGGCCGACTGTCCGAGCGTGAGATAGCCGAGGCCGAGTTCGTTCAGGACCTCGATCTTCTTCGCCAGCGCCGGCTCGTTCGCGAAGAACGCCGCCCCCTCCTCCAGCGACATCTTGAGCACGTCGTCGATCGTCTTGCCGCGGATCGTGACCTCGAGCGTTTCGCTGTTGAACCGGGCGCCCTTGCACGCGCCGCACGTGACCTCGACGTCCGGCATGAAGTACAGCTGCGTCGTGATGACGCCTTCGCCCTGGCACTCCTCGCAGCGGCCCCCCTTGACGTTGAAGCTGAAGCGTCCCGGCTTGTACTCGCGCTCGATGGAAAGCGGCGCGCCGGTGAACAGGTCGCGGATCGTGTCGTAGAAGCCGACGTAGGTCGCCGGGTTCGACCGGCTGTTGCGGCCGATCGGCAACTGGTCGATGTTCACCACCTTGTGGACGTGCTCGAGGCCCTCGACCGCGTCGTGCTCGCCCGGCAGCGTCCGCGTGTCCTCGAGCGTCTTCCACAGCGCCTTGTAGAGAATCTCGTTGACCAGCGTGCTCTTGCCCGACCCGGACGCGCCGGTGATCGCGACCAGCATGCCGAGGGGAATCTTCACGTCGATGTTCTTCAGGTTGTGCTCGCGCGCGCCGCGCACCACGAGCGCCTTGCCGTTGCCTCTCCGGCGAACCGCGGGCGTGGCGATCGAGCGCCTCCCGGAAAAGAACTGGCCCGTCGGCGACGCCTTGCACTTCAGCACGTCGTCCAGCGTGCCCTGCACGACGACGCGGCCGCCGTGGACGCCGGGGCCGGGGCCCATTTCGACCACGTGATCGGCGGCGCGGATGGTGTCCTCGTCGTGCTCAACGACGATGACGGTGTTGCCGATGTCGCGCAGGCGCTCGAGCGTCGCGATCATCTTGACGTTGTCCTTCGGGTGCAGGCCGATGCTGGGCTCGTCGAGCACGTAGAGCATGCCCATCAGGCCGGAGCCGATCTGTGTCGAGAGGCGGATACGCTGCGACTCGCCGCCAGAAAGCGTCCCCGAGCGGCGGTTGAAGTTCAGGTAGTCGAGCCCGATCCCGAGCAGCAGCTCGAGCCGCGATCGGATCTCGCCGAGTACCTGGCGGCCCGCGTCCGCGCCGCGCCCGGCAGGCTTCACCGTGCCGAGGAACGTGTACAGCTCGTCGAAGTTCAACTGCCCGACGTCGTGCATGCGTCCTGCCGTTCACGGTGAACAGCAGCCGGGTGGCCCGCACGCGCGCGCCGTGGCAGTCCGGGCAGATGTGCTCGACCATGACCTTGTCGAGCCACGCCTCCATCTTCGAGTTCGCCTCGCCGCGCTGGCGGTAGCGCCGGTAGTACCGCTCGATTCGCCGGGCGATGCCGCCGAAGCCGACCTGCTTCCCCTCCGACTGATCGCGTCTGGCCTTCGCCTCCGGCGGCGACTGCAGGCGGATCTTCTGCGGCTCGATGCCGTAGAGAACCGCGTGGCGCGCACGCTCCGGCAACTCCGTCCACGGCGCGTTCAACGGGAAATCGAGCGCCGTCGAGAGGCTGAACATCATCCGGCCGTCCCACGTGTCGGGGTTGTACTTGAACGCCTCTCGAACGAAGCAGCCGCCGAGAATACTGCGCTTCGGATCCGGAATCAGCAACTCCGGGTGCGTGAGCTTGTCCACGCCAAGGCCGCCGCAGGTGCGACAGGCGCTTTCCGGATTGTTGAACATGAAGAAGTCGGGAACGATGTCGCCATAGACGAAGTGGTGCGTCGCGCTCGTCAGTCCGGTGTAGAAGCGATCGGCCTCGGCTCTCGACGCGCCCTTCACGATGGCTACGTTCAGCAGGCTGTCGCCGACGAGCAGGGTGGCCGCGATCGCTGCCTTGATGGCTTTTTCGTGCTTCCGGCTGACGATCAGCCGATCGACGACCGCATCCATGTGTTCGACGGCGCCCTCGTCGAGCTCGAGGTTCTCGGCGAGATCGACGGCGCGGCCATCGACAATCAGCCGGCGCACGCCTTTCTTGCGGACCTCGGTGAACACGAAATCGAGATCCTCGCCGTACACCTTGAAGATCGGCGCCCGCAGTTCGACGACTGTTCCCTCGGGCAGCGACAGGATGGCTTCGAGGATCTGGCTCGACGATCGGCTCGGCGCCGGTTCGCCGGTTCGCGGACAGTGCGCCTGTCCGATGGTCGCATAAAGGAGGTTGAGGTAGCTCGCGATGTCGGTCATCGTGCCGACAGTCGATCTCGGGTTGTTCGCGAGGGTCTTCTGCTCGATTGAAATCACCGGCGACAGGCCGAAGACGAAATCCACGTCGGGCTTGGTGACCTGCGCGACGAAGCGCTTCGCGAACGTGGACAGCGATTCCATGTAGCGGCGCTGCCCTTCGGCGTAGATCGTGTCGAACGCGAGGCTCGACTTGCCGGACCCCGACAGCCCGGTGACGACGACGAGGCTGTCGCGCGGGATCTCGACGGAGATGTTCTTGAGGTTGTGAACGCGCGCTCCCTGCACCGACACCGTCGTTCGTGCGGTGGGTCTGGTGCCGTCGAGTGGCGTGACTTTGCGCGAACGGGCCATCAGCTCAGCTCTCCGGTTCGCCCAGATACACGAACGCCAGCTCCTGGACGTCGACATTGCTCCGCTTCGTCAGCCGGACCGGCAGCGAGACCTTGCCGATCAGCCCGTGGTCCGCCAGGTACTCGCACGCGTTGACCACGCCCTCGACGTTGAAGTGGCGGCGGAAATGATGGTCGAGGTCCCGGCCGGAACGCGCCTCTCCGACCTCGCGCAGGTGGTCGATCACCGGCGCGAACAACGTCCCCAGGCGGGGCGTGAGGTAGCCTTCGGCCGCCTCGAGCGCGGCCTCGACCGCCGTGCGCGTCTTCTTCGCGTTCAGCAGTCCGCTGTAGACGATGCGGAAGAACGGCGGGTTGAGGGCGGCGGCCTGCGGGATGACCTCGCGATCGGCGATGCGGCCGGCGCCGATGACCTCGATCTTCGCGAGCGGCGTGGCCGCATACAGGAGCCACAGCGCCGTGTAGTCGAGATCGCCGCGGGTCAGGAACCACTTCCGTGCCTTGTAGAGCATGTAGAGAGCCGCCGACGCGGCGCGGAGCATCTGCAGATCGCGATCGCGATCGCCGAGCTGGTGCAGCCGCGCGCACAGCGCCTCGAGCGTCTCGTCGTGGGTGTAGAGCAGCCGGCCCTTCGCAAGCAGCGAGTGCATGAACGAGTTCTGCGTCGCCCCCTCGACGATCTTCCGGAACTCCGCCCGCGGGATGAGCGAGGCGTGCACGTTGACGCCGTCGGCGTAGAGCGGCAGATCGCTCACGGCGATCGCCTTGTCGTCGATCGTCACCAGCACGAGATCAATGTCGGATCTCGCCCAGACCGTGTCGTGCGACAGGCTGCCGCAGAGGAGTGCCGCCAGGATGCTGCGGTCGGTCTTGACCTGGGCGACCAGCGCGTCCAGGGCGGCGGTGAATTGCTGGGACGGATGTGCGTGGGCCATGCGGCGCTGAACCGGAGCGGGCCGATCGCGGCGAGCATGATTGCACCGTGCCCGCCGCGCGGCAAGTCGTCTCAGGAAGTCGGCGCCTCAGGCGCCGATGACCTGCATCACGTGTTCGTCGGTGTTGACTGGGAACACCTCGAACTGCAGGATGTCGGACCATTCCTGAAGCCACCTGGCGACGGCAACGCTGTCGTTGCTCTCGGCAAGGATGAATCCCTTGTTCCCGCCCACGTTGTGCCAGCGGCCGAGCATCTTCACACCATCGCCGGGCAGCCCGCCGGTCTTCCGGAATCGATCCTGCGCCGTGTGACGGATGCCCGGAGGGAACGAATAGCTGATCATGAACAGCATGCGGGGCGCTCCTGTGTGCCGGCCAGGCCCATCCTGACCCGGAGTCGTCATGCTACTCCACGCCGGAGGCCCTTATCGAACAGCCGGCCCCGCTTCGCCCCCCGGCGTGCCCTGCGGCGCTTCAACCCGGCTTCGACCCAGCTTCGACCTGGCTTCAACACCCGTCTGAGCTGGGTTGAAGCTCCCTGGGCCGTTTTGCCCCCTGGTCGGGTGACCCGGCTTCAACCCAGCTTCGACCCAGCTTCGACCCAGCTTCAACCCAGCTTCGACCCAGCTTCGACCCAGCTTCGACCCAGCTTCGACCCAGCTTCGACACCGGTCTGAGCTGGGTTGAAGCCCCCCCACGCTTCGACCCGGCTTCGCACCTTGCCGGGACGGTCAAAGCACGTGAGCCGGGGTACCGGACCGAACCACGCGTCTTCAACCGAGCTTCGACCCAGCTTCGACCCAGCTTCGACCCAGCTTCGACCCGGCTTCGACACCGGTCTGAGCTGGGTTGAAGCTCCCCCCCGCTTCGCCGAGACGATCAAAGCACGTCAGCCGGGGTACCGGAGCGAACCACGCGTCCCTGGTCGAGGACGATGACGTGGTCGGCCAGCAGGCGCACTTCGGCGACATCGTGCGTGACGTAAATGATCGGCACGGCGAGCTGGTCGCGCACGCGCTCGAGATACGGCAGGATCCGACGCCGCCGCTCCACGTCCACCGCCGCGAGCGGCTCGTCGAGGAGCAGCAGCTCCGGCGACGACATCAGCGCGCGCGCGAGCGCGACCCGCTGGCGCTCGCCCCCCGAGAGCTGCGCGACCGCGCGGTCGAGCAGGCCTTCGATCTCGAGCATCGTCATCACGATGTCCACCGACAGCTTCTGCCCTTCGCGCCGGCCGTACAGCACGTTGTGCCGCACGTCCATGTGCGGAAACAGCGCGACGTCCTGCGGGACGTACCCGACGCGGCGGCGGTGCGGCCGGAGGTTGACGCCGCGGTCCGACGCGAAGAGCACGCGCGATCCCACGAGGATCGAACCGGCTTCCGGCCGCCGCAGTCCGGCTACCGCGTCGAGCACGGTCGTCTTCCCCGCGCCCGACGCGCCGAAGAGCGCGGTGATTCGCGCCGCGAGCTGCTCGCGGATTTCGAGCCGGAACGACCCCTGGACGACGGTGAAATCGAGCGCGATCACGAGCGGACGTCCGATCGCGACGAGATCCAGTTGGCCAGCCACATCGCCGAGAACGCGATCCCCGCCGACACCGCCACCAGCGTGATCGCTTCCTCGTCGCGCCCGGTCTCGGCAAACGAGTAGATCGCGACCGCCAGCGTCCGCGTCGAGCCCGGAATGCTGCCGGCGATCATGATCGTCGCGCCGAATTCGCCGAGCGCGCGCGCGAATCCGAGGACGCTGCCCGCCAGCACCGCCGGACGCGCGAGCGGCAGCGTCACGGTGAAGAAGACCCGTAGGGGAGGCGCGCCCAGCGTCGCCGCGACCGCTTCATACCGCCGGTCCACCTGTTCGATGCCGCTGCGCACGGTCCGCACGAGGAGCGGCAGGCCCATCACCGTCATCGCCAGGACGACGGCCTTCCAGGTGAAGACGACTTCGACGCCGGCCACGCCGAGAAGGCGCCCGACCGGCCCGCGCGGCGCGACGAGAATCAGCAGGACGAGCCCGGTCGCCACCGGCGGCATCACGAGGGGCAGCGTCACGATCGTCTCGAGGAGCACCCGGCCGCGAAACCGGCCGCGCGCCAGGCACCAGGCGAGCAGCAGGCCGGGCGCCAGCATCAGGAGCGTCGCCAGAGCCGCCGTGCCCACGGTGAAAGCCGTGATGCGCAGGACGTCCATCAGCGCGCGCCCGCGAGCGGCGTGAACCCGAACCGCCTGAAGATCGCGGCCGCGTCCGGGCCGGACAGGAACTGGAGAAACCGCAGCGCCGCGTCCCTGTTGCGCGTGCGCCGCGTCAGGGCTGCCGGATAGACAATGCGCGGCTGGCCCGGCCCGCTGACGACGAACGCGAGCGCCACGCTGCGCGACATCGCCGCGTCCGTCTCGTAGACAAAGGCCGCGTCCACGCTCCCGCTCGCGGCGGCCGTCAGCGCTGCGCGCACGTTGCCAACCGGCACGAGTTTCGGCTCGAGCGCCGTCCAGAGATTCGACGCGCTCAGGTACTGACGGGCGTAGACGCCCGCCGGCACCGCAAACGGGTCGCCGATCGCGATCCGCCTGAACTGAGGCGTGGCCAGCGCGGCCAGATCCGCCAGCGGCGGAGCGCCGCGGCGCGTCACCACCGCCAGGCGATTCCCGAGGAGCGCCACCCGCGTGCTCGGATCGATCGCGCCGGCCTGTTCGGCGACGGCCATCTGAGCCTCATCCGCGCTCAGAAAGAGATCCACGGGCGCGCCGGCGGCGATCTGGCGGGCCAGCACGTTCGACCCGGCAAAGTTGAACCGCACCGGGCCTCCGCCCGACGCCGCGTACGCTGCCGAAACGGCTTCCAGCGCGTCTGTCAGGCTGATGGCCGCCGACACGGTCAGCGCCGGCCCACCCTGACGCGGCGGCGCCGGGATGCCGAACACCGCGGCGAGCACGACGAGCCACGCGGCCATCGCCACACTCTATCAGGCGCCGTGGGGAATCGACCCGCTACTCGTGTCGCAGCGCGACCAGCGGTTCCAGCGCGTCACCCGCCGGGCAGGCACCCAGCACGCGGCGAGGGATGCGAACGCGAGCTCAGGACCGACACCGCGTAGGTCATCGGACCGGTCGGGCAATGTCGACGAGGAGGGTCGCCAGGCCCTCGCGTCCAGCGCGACTAGCGCCAGCGGGTGCGCCGCAGCACGACGAGGGCCCAGGGCTGCACGACGCACGTGTCCCCGGGCAGGTATGACCTGCCGACGTCGTCGTCGCGCATGTAGAGCGACGACTCCTCCTGCGTGTCGAGGACGACGCCCCATTCCGCCCCCCACTTCACCTCGGGAATCGTGAACTCCATCGATCCGTCGTGCGCGTTGAACATCACGTAGAAGCTCTCGTCGAGCACCTGTTCGCCGCGCTCGTTGAGGGTCGGGATCCCGCGGCCGTTCAGGAACATGCCGAGCGTCTTCGCATAGCCGTTGCGCCAGTCGTCCTCCGACATCTCCTGTCCGGCAGGTGTGAACCAGCCGATGTCGCTGACGTGCGTGCCGTGGATGGGGCGGCCCTGGAACCACCGGCGGCGGCAGAACACCGGATGGCGCAGCCGCAGCTGGATCAGGCGCTGCGTGAACTGCAGGAGGTTCCGGTCCGCGTTCGCCCAGTCGTACCAGGACACTTCGGTGTCCTGGCAGTAGGCGTTGTTGTTGCCGCCCTGCGAGCGGCCGATCTCGTCGCCGCCGAGCAGCATCGGCACCCCCTGCGACACCATCATCGTCGCGAGGAAGTTGCGCGTCTGGCGGTTGCGCAGGGCCAGCACCTCGGGAGCGTCGGTCGGCCCTTCCACGCCGCAGTTCCAGGATCGATTGTGGCTCTCGCCGTCGCGGTTCTCCTCGCCGTTGGCCTCGTTGTGCTTCTCGTTGAACGACACGAGGTCGCGCAGCGTGAAGCCGTCGTGCGCGGTGATGAAGTTGATGCTGGCGTAGGGCCGGCGCGCGCTTCCCTCGTAGAGGTCGGAGCTGCCCGTCAGCCGGTACCCGAACTCGGCCAGCGTCTGGTCGGTGCCGCGCCAGTAGTCGCGGACGGTGTCGCGGTACTTGCCGTTCCACTCGGACCACAACGGCGGGAAGTTGCCGACCTGATAGCCGCCTTCGCCGATGTCCCACGGCTCGGCGATGAGCTTCACCTGGCTGACGACCGGGTCCTGCTGAATCAGGTCGAAGAACGCCGACAGGCGATCGACGTCGTGCAGCTCGCGCGCCAGCGTGGCGGCCAGGTCGAAGCGGAAGCCGTCGACGTGCATGTCGAGCACCCAGTACCGCAGGCTGTCCATGATCAGCTGGAGGACGTGCGGGTGCCGCATGTTCAGCGTGTTGCCGGTGCCCGTGTAGTCCATGTAGAGCCGGCGGTTGTCTGCCAATCAGCCGGTAATAGGCCGCGTTGTCGATTCCCTTGAACGACAGCATCGGGCCGAGCTGATTGCCCTCGCCGGTGTGGTTGTAGACGACGTCCAGAATCACTTCGATGCCTGCCTCGTGCATGGTCTTCACGAGGTTCTTGAATTCCTGCACCTGCTCGCCCGCCTGTCCGCTGGCGGAGTATTCGTTGTGCGGCGCGAGATACCCGATGGAGTTGTAGCCCCAGTAGTTGCGGAGCCCTTTCTTGATGAGCGTCGAATCCTGCACGAACTGGTGCACGGGCAGCAGCTCGATCGCGGTAATCCCGAGCTTCTGCAGATAGGCGATGGCCACCGGATGGGACATGCCGGCGTAGGTGCCGCGGATTTCTTCGGGAATATCGGGATGCGTCTTCGTGAATCCCTTGACGTGCGTCTCGTACACGACGGTGCGGTGCCAGGGCGTGTTCGGCCTCCGGTCCGCGCCCCAGTCGAAAAACGGGTTGATCACGACGCATTTCGGCATCGACGATGCGCTGTCGAGATCGTTGCGCGAGTTGTCCGGATCGGCGGAGTGGTACGCGAGGACCGCCTCGCTCCAGTCCCACTCGCCCGCGATCGCTTTCGCGTATGGATCGAGCAGCAGCTTCGACGGGTTGCACCACTGCCCGTGCTCGGGAGCCCAGTGTCCGTGCACCCGGAATCCGTACAGCTGCCCCGGCCGCACGTTCGGGAGGTAGCCGTGCCAGCAGAGCGCGGTGCTTTCCGGAAGGGTCACGCGGGTTTCATGACCGTGTTCGTCGAACATGCACAGCTCGACGTGATCGGCGACCTCGGAAAACAGCGAAAAATTCGTCCCGACACCGTCGAACGTTGCCCCGAGCGGATAGGGACGCCCCGGCCAGATCTGCATGTGTTCTCCAACGAAAAGGATTCAGCTGCACACGGCAGCTCAGCACTGGACGGATTGATTTTAACCAGTGTGCCGCCCGTTGTAAGCTGCCCCGACATCGACGTGCCGGCGAGGCCCCCGGCTCCGCCAGGCCGCGCGATGGCGCCGGCTCGCGGCCGGCTCCGTTCCGGTCGCATTGCCGGAGCCCTGTGGATTATGAACGCAGACGGCCCACGCAACCGATCTCTTGTAAAGGACTCCGGCGCTGGCGCTATCTGCGATACTGGTTCGACAAATCCAGGAGGGGCGGGAGCACGCGGCGGCCGCCCACGGAAAGATGGAAGGGGAAGTCATGCGAGCAATTCTCGGCCTGGCGCTGGCGCTGATCCTCGCGCCGGCTTCGTATTCGGCGCCGGATCTCGGCGTTCCGTCCAGAGAAGGCCTGGTCGTGTGCACCTCGTCGCCGGCGTGCGACGCGGGCGCGTCGGTCCTGGCCCGCGGCGGCAATGCGGTGGACGCCGCCGTCGCCACCGCCTTCGCCCTGGCGGTCACGCATCCCAGCGCGGGCAACATCGGCGGCGGCGGGTTCATGATGATCCGGCCGGCGAGCGGTGACGTCGTCGGCGTGGACTACCGCGAGCGCGCGCCGCTGACATCGTCGCGGACGATGTACTTGAAGCCGGACGGGACGATCGACAGGTCGCTGACGGCGGCAGGCTACCTGGCGCCGGGCGTGCCGGGCACGGTGCGCGGCCTCGAGCTGGCGCACAAGCGGTTCGGCAAGCTTCCGTGGAAGGACGTCGTGATGCCGGCGGTGGAGCTCGCCGAAAAGGGCTTCCCCCTGTCGGCGGGCCTGGCCCGGGGGCTCAACACGCAGGTCGCGGGGAAGATGGCGAACTTCCCGGCGTCGGTCGCGGCGTACGGGAAGCCGGGAGGCGGCCAGTGGGCCGCGGGCGATCGGATCGTACTCGCCGATCTCGGGAAGACGCTGCGGTCGATCGCGACCGACGGGCCGGACGTGTTCTACACCGGCTGGATCGCGGACAGGATCGCCGCCGACATGCAGGCTCACGGAGGGCTGATCAGCAAGGACGATCTCGCCGCCTACCGGGCGAAGCTCCGGACGCCGGTTCACGGCACGTTCCATGGGTACGACGTCTACGCGATGGCGCCCCCCAGCTCCGGCGGCGTCGCGATGATCGAGATGCTGAACATCCTCGAGCCGTATGACCTCAAGGCGAAAGGGGCGAACAGCGCCGCGGCGATTCACCTCGAGGCCGAGGCCATGCGGCGCGCCTACCTCGATCGCGCGCGCTACCTCGGCGATCCGGACTTCGTCGAGATGCCGCTCGCGAAGCTGACGTCGAAGGACTACGCCCGGACCGTCGCGGCCAGCATCGACCCGGCCAGGGCATCCAGCAGCGTCGAGCTCGGACGCGACATCGTCACCACCCAGGTGCCGGAGCCGGACGAGACGACTCACTTCTCGGTCATCGACAAGGACGGGATGGCGGTGTCGAACACGTTCACGCTCGAAGGCGGGTACGGATCGAGCGTCGTCGTCAGCGGAGCGGGCTTCCTCCTGAACAACGAGATGGGCGACTTCAACAAGAAGCCGGGCGAGACCAATACGACCGGCGACATCGGCACGGCGGCCAACCTGATCGATCCGGGCAAGCGGATGCTCAGCTCGATGACGCCGACGATCGTCGTCAGGGACGGCAAGGTGGCGCTCGTCACCGGATCGCCGGGCGGCCGCACGATCATCAACACCGTCCTGACCGTCGTGCTCGGCGTCACCGAGTACGGCCTGACCGGACGGCAAGCGGTCGATCTGCCCCGCATCCATCACCAGTGGCTGCCCGATCGGCTCGACATCGAGCGCGGCGGCGTGAGCGACGGGGTGCTGTCGAAGCTGAAGGCGATGGGACACAACGCCCGCTTCGCGGGCACGCAGGGCGACGCCCACACGATCTGGATCGGCCCGGATGGCACGCCGTACGGCGTCAACGACCGGCGCAGCGACGACTCGAAGGCGTCGGTGCCGTCGGGGTTGACAGCCCCGACGGGCGGACGTTAGGCTTGAACGCGATGTTCGCTGCACCATCACCGGCACCACCATTCCTGCCAGGGCGGGCCGGTCGAGCTGCGCGTGCATCGATGAACTGACGACACCAGGAACTCGAACACCAAGGCCCCGCCGGGAAACCCGCGGGGCCTTTTTTGTTTGGGCGGACACGATGGACTTCACGAAGCTCAACGGACTGATTCCGGCCGTCGTCCAGGACGACGCCTCCGGCGAAGTGCTGATGGTCGGGTTCATGAACCAGGAGGCGCTCGACCGCACGGTCGAGACGGGATATGCGACCTTCTTCAGCCGCACCCGCCAGGCGCTGTGGATGAAGGGGGAAACATCCGGAAACCGCCTGAAAGTCGAACGGCTGCTCGTCGATTGCGACGACGACACGGTGCTCGTGCGGGCGACGCGCGAGGGGGATGGCAACGTGTGCCACACGGGGACGCGGACGTGTTTTCGAGAATGGGATCTTCGATGAAACTCAAGCTCGGCATTCCCAAGGGGTCCCTCCAGGACGCGACGATCCAGCTCTTCGCGCGCGCCGGGTTCACCATCTACGCGAACGCGCGATCGTACTTCCCGTCGATCGACGATCCCGACATCGACTGCATGCTGATCCGGGCGCAGGAGATGGCGCGTTACGTGTCCGACGGCGTGCTCGACGCCGGGCTGACCGGGCAGGACTGGATCGCCGAGCACGCGGCGGCCAACGGCGGCGCGGCTCCGCGGTCGTGCCGCTCGCGGATCTGATCTACGCGAAGCAG
This sequence comes from uncultured Acidobacteriota bacterium, assembly GCA_963817635.1. Classification (GTDB taxonomy): domain Bacteria; phylum Acidobacteriota; class Vicinamibacteria; order Vicinamibacterales; family 2-12-FULL-66-21; genus CAWFPR01. Next base: position 328,338 of record CAWFPR010000005.1, read on the forward strand.
AGCTTCGGCAAGGTGCGATGGGTGCTCGCGGTTCCCGAGGATTCGAGGTTCCGGACGCCGCAGGATCTCGAAGGCGCGACGGTCGCGACCGAACTCGTGCGCGCGACGCAGTCCTATTTCCAGGCGATCGGCGTCAAGGTGAACGTCGAGTTCTCCTGGGGCGCCACCGAGGTCAAACCGCCGATGCTCGCCGACGCGATCGTGGAGGTGACCGAGACGGGCTCGTCCCTGCGCGCCAACCGCCTGCGGATCATCGACACGGTCATGGAGTCGAACACGCAGCTGATTGCCAATCGCACCGCGCTCGACGACGACTGGAAGCGGGAGAAGCTCGAGAACATCGCGCTGCTGCTGAAAGCCGCCATCGAAGCGCAGGGCCGCGTCGGCATCATGCTGAACGTGCGGCGTGGCGACTCGGCCGGCGTGCTCGCGCTCCTGCCGGCGCTCCAGCGGCCGACGATCTCGCCGCTCAGCGACGAGGACTGGGTTGCGCTCAACACCATCATCGAGGAGCGCACGGTGCGCGACCTCATTCCGCGGCTGAAGGCGGCGCGTGCCTACGGCATCGTCGAGTACCCGCTGAACAAGATCGTCCTCTGAAGGGCCCATGCGCATCATTGCCTCCACACGCCGCGCCGCCGTGACGGCCCTGCTCGATCGGCGGCCGCGCACGGAACGCCGAGGTCGAACGCCGCGTGGCGCGGATCGTCGCGCGGGTCCGCGCGTTCGGCGACGCCGCGCTCCTGGACTACGCGCGCCGCTTCGACGGCCTGACCGGTCCGTGCGAAGTGCCAGCGCGACGAGATCGAGTCCGGGGCGGCCGGCCGTCCGGCGCGAGGTGCGCGCGGCCATCGCGCTCGCGGCCCGGCACATCCGGCAGGTGGCGCGCCGCGCAGGTGCCGCGGAGCCGGATCGTCACGCCGTCATCCGGCATCCGCATCGAACTGCGGGTCCGGCCGCTCGACCGCGTGGGCTGTTACGTGCCCGGCGGGCGGTATCCCCTGCCGTCGTCGCTCCTGATGACGGCGATTCCGGCCCGGACGGCCGGCGTTCGCGAGATCGTCGCGGTGTGCCCGAGGGTCGACGCGACCGTGATGGCCGCGGCGGTCGAGGCCGGGGTGACGCGACTGTTCCGGCTCGGCGGCGCGCACGCGGTGGCGGCGCTCGCGTACGGCACGCGACTCGGTGCCGCGCGTGGACAAGATCGTCGGCCCGGGCAACGCCTACGTCGCCGCCGCCAAGGCCCTGGTCGCACCCGACTGCGCGATCGACTTCCACGCGGGCCCCAGCGAGATCGTCGTGGTGTCGTCCACCGGACGCGCCGGCTGGATCGCCGCGGATCTCATCGCCCAGGCGGAACACGATCCCGATGCGCGAGCGATCCTGCTGACGCCGTCGCGCCGGCTGGCCGACCGGGTCGCGCGCGCGCTCGCGGCGCAGATGCCGGAGGACGGGCCCGCCAGGCTGGCGCTCGATCGCAACGGCGGCATCGTCGTCACGCGCGACATCGACGAGGCCATCGAGCTGTGCGAGCGCACCGCGCCGGAGCACGTGGTGTGCGACACGGACGCCGTGGCGGCCAGGCTGACGCGCGCCGGCACGATTTTCGTCGGCCCCCAGAGCGCGCAGGCCTCGGGCGACTACGCCACCGGATCGAATCACGTGCTGCCGACGAGCGGCGCCGCGCGGTCGCGGGGCGGGCTGAGCGCGGCCGATTTCGTCCGCGTCACGAGCGTCCAGCGCCTGACCGCGCTCGGCCTCGCCCGGATTGCGCCCGCCGCCGTGACGCTCGCCCGCGCCGAAGGGCTTCGCGCGCACGCCGCGTCGATTGAAATCCGCACGAAGGGGGCGCGACCGTGACCTACGAGTACGAGCGCGTTCCGACGCCCGTGTCAGGGCGGCGGCTGCACCTGAACGAGAACACCGCGGGCTGCTCCCCCGCCGTCATCGCGGCGCTCGGCGCGCTGACCCGCGCAGGACGCGGCGTTCTATCCCGACTACGACGCGGCAATCGGCGCAACCGCGGCCTACTTCGGCATAGCGCCAGACCGACTGCTCCTCACGAACGGCCTCGACGAGGGCATCCTCGCTGTGTCGGTCGCGGCATTGCGGGGATTCGCCGCGGCTGCTCCCGGCGAAGCGGTCGTCGTCCGGCCGGCCTTCGACATGTATGCCGCCTGTTCTGACGCGGCCGGCGGCCGGATCGTCGAGGTCGCGCCCGGGCCGGACCTGTCGTTCCCCGCGGCCCGCGTCCTCGCCGCCCTGACCGCGCGCACGCGGCTCGTCTGGCTGACGACGCCGAACAACCCGACCGGTCAGGTGATCCCGCGCGAGGTCGTCATCGGCATCGCCGAGGCGGCGCCGGACGCGCTCGTCTTCGTCGACGAGGCGTATGCGGATTTCTCGGGCGTGACCCTCGTCGGCGATCCGGTTCTCGATCGGCTGCCGAACCTCGTCGTGGGGCGCACGTTCGCGAAGGCCCACGGGCTGGCCGCGCTCAGGGCCGGAGCGCTCGTGGCCAGGCCGTCGACGCTCGCGCCGCTGCGGCGCGTCGTCCTGCCCTACAGCGTCAACGTGGCCGCGGCGACGGCGCTTCCCGCCGCGCTGCGGGACACCGGATATTTCGACTGGTACCTGGGCGAGGTCAGGGAGTCGAAAGCGCTCCTGTATGCGGCGCTGGACCGGCTGGGCGTGCGGTTCTGGCCCAGCGAGGCGAACTTCGTGCTCGCGCGATTCGCAGACGCCGCGACGCTCGCGAAGCGGCTGGCCGAACGCGGGTTGTTCGTCCGCGATCGATCCGGGGAGGCGGGGTGCGAGGGCTGCGTCCGGATGACCGCGGGGATCGTGGCCGATACGCGCGCGCTCATCGCGGCGCTGGAGGAGGTCCTGTGCGGCGCGGAGTAATCGACCGTCAGACGAAGGAAACGGCGATCGCGCTGACGATCGCGCTCGACGGGCGCGGACGGTACGACATCAGCACGGGCATCCGTTTCCTCGACCACATGCTGGAACTGGTGGCACGGCACGGCGCGTTCGATCTCACGATCCGCGCGACCGGCGATCTCGACGTCGATCAGCACCATACGGTGGAAGACGCCGGCATCGCGCTCGGCGAGGCGGTCTCGGCGGCCCTGGGCACACGCCGCGGGATCAACCGCGCGGGCTATTTCGTCATGCCGATGGACGAGACGCTGGCCGTGGCCGCTGTGGACCTGGGCGGGCGCGTGCACGCGGTCGTCGATCTGCGACTGAAGGTCCGGCGCGTCGGCGATCTCCAGTCGGAACTGGTCGCCGACTTCTTCGAGGGCTTTGCCCAGGGCGCCCGGGCCAACGTGCACGTCAAGGTTCTGTACGGGCGTTCGAGCCACCATCAGGTCGAAGCGGTGTTCAAGGCGTTCGCGCGCGCGCTGCGCGTGGCGTGCGCCCGCGATCCCCGCATGGCTCGCATGCTGCCGACGACCAAGGGCCTGCTGGCACCCGCGGCCGGGCGAAGGCGAGCCGGGGCCCGGAGGCGCGGACGTTGAGCGCCGCCATCGCACTCGTCGACTACGGAGCCGGCAACCTGGCCTCGGTGAGGAAAGGGCTGTCCGCGGCGGGCGCCGAATGGCGCACGCCGCTTTCGCCCGCCGACCTCTTCGACGCCGCCGGCATCGTCGTCCCTGGCGTCGGGCATTTCTCGACGACCGCCGCGCTCGGGCCGCGAGTGGCGCTCGGCCATTCGCGCGCGCGTTGACGCCGGCGTGCCCCTGCTCGGCGTCTGTCTCGGCATGCAGTGGCTGTTCGACGGGAGCGAGGAAGCGGGCGACGTCGCCGGACTCGGACTGATCGGAGGCCGCGTGTCACGCATGGAGGGTGACGCCGGGCGCGCGGTGAAGATTCCGCACGTCGGCTGGAACCGGCTCGACATCGTGAGGCCCTCGCGCATCCTCGACGGCGTGCTCGACGGCGCGCAGGTGTACTTCACGCATTCGTTCGCGGCGCCGGTCACGATCGAGACCGTCGCCACCTGCGAGCACGGCGCCGTCTTCGCCGCCGCCGTGGAACGGGGCCGCGCATTCGGCGTGCAGTTTCACCCCGAGAAGTCCGGCGATGCGGGACTGCGAATCCTGAGGAACTTCGTCGCATGCTCTCGAAACGCCTGATCGCCTGCCTCGACGTCCGCAACGGCACGGTCGTGAAGGGCGTGAACTTCGCGGGGCTGCGGGACGCGGGCGACCCGGCGGCGCTCGCGCGGCGCTACAACGCGGAAGGCATCGACGAGCTGGTGATCCTCGACGTGACCGCGACGATCGAGGCGCGCCGCGCGATTGACGAAACGATCCGCGCCGTCGCAGGCGAGCTGTTCATCCCGCTGGCGGTCGGCGGCGGCATCCGGTCGGAGGCGGATGCGGCCGCGGCATTCGAGGCGGGCGCCGACAAGGTGAGCCTGAACACCGCGGCGCTCGCCGATCCGGATCTCCTGACCCGCCTGGCGCGCCGCTACGGGAGCCAGGCCGTGGTCATCGCGATCGACGCGAAGCGGACGGCGGACGGCTTCGACGTGTTCGCGCGAAGCGGCCAGGTGCCGGCGCGGCGCGATGCGGTCGCATGGGCGATCGAGGCCGAGCGCCGGGGCGCGGGTGAGGTGCTCCTCACCTCGATCGACCGGGACGGCACGCGCGCGGGCTTCGACTGCGAGATGACGGCGGCGGTGGCCGGCGCGGTGTCGATCCCCGTCATCGCCTCGGGAGGCGCCGGGACGTTCGAGCATTTCCACGAGGTGTTCACCGCCGGCCGCGCCGACGCCGCGCTGGCCGCCTCCGTGTTTCACTTCTCCGAGCACGCCGTCCTCGAACTGAAGCGGTTCCTGCTCGCAGAAAGGGATCCCGGTCAGATGCTGATTCCCTCCATCGATCTCCAGGGCGGGCGCATCGTCCAGCTCGTGCAGGGCGAACGGCTCGCCCTTTCGACGACGGCGATCGACGAGTGGATTGAGAAATTTCGCGGATACCCGAAGGTGCAGCTCATCGATCTCGACGCCGCCAGGGCAGAGGGGAACAACCGGGCACTGGTCGCGCGGATTTGTGCGGCGCTCCCCTGCCGGGTCGGCGGCGGCATCCGGACGATCGACACGGCCAGGGCCGTGCTCGCGCTGGGTGCGCGCAAAGTCATCATCGGGTCGGCCCTGTTCGACGCCGGCGGCGTCAACCTCGATTTCGCGGCGAGTCTCGCGGCGGCGATCCCGCACGAACAACTGATCGCCGCCGTGGACAGCCGCGAGGGACGAGTCGTCACCCACGGGTGGCGGACCGCGACGGCGCTGGCGCCGGAGGACGCCGTCCGTCAACTGGAGCCGTTCGTCGGCGAGTTCCTCTACACCCACGTCGATCGCGAAGGGCTCATGCGCGGGACCGACATGGCGGCGATCGCGCGCGTCAAGGCGGCGACGACCCGGCCGCTGACCGCCGCCGGCGGGATCACGACCCGCGAGGAAATCGACGCCCTGGACGCCTTGCGGCATCGACGCCGTCGTCGGGATGGCGCTCTATACGGGACGGCTGGACGGCACCGGCCCGTGACCGTCCGGCCATAAACCCCGCGCGCGCGCCTCTCGTCTAAGCCAGCACTATGCGACTTACTGCCATCGCGCTGATGACGCTCACGCTGGCCGCGCCGGCCGCCGCTGGGCAAAAGGAAACCGAAACCTTCGATCGGACCATCCCCTTCGCCCAGGGCGGCACGCTCAGGCTGAAGAACTTCTCGGGTAACGTGCGCGTCACCGGCACGGCGGGCAGCGACGTGATCGTGCACGCCACGCGCCGCGCGACCCGCGAGCGCCTCGACAACATCAAGCTCGACATCCAGGTGAACGGCTCGCGCATGGACATCGAGGCCAACAAGCGCAACAGCGACTGGAACGAGAAGAACGACAACGTCGTCGAGACGGCCTTCGAGATCCAGGTTCCGGCCAACACGAAGCTCGATCTCGAGGTGTTCTCGTCGGACGTGACCGTCGTGGGCACGACCGCCGACATCAAGGCCCACAGCTTCAGCGGCACCATCAACCTCGACATGAGCCAGGCCGCCGACTATCCGGGCATTTCGGCCGAAACGTTCAGCGGCGACATCAAGGCCCGGCTGGCGGCGGGCGGCAACGGCCAGGTGGACTTCAGCACCTTCAGCGGCGATCTTCGCAGCGACCTGCCGCTCACGGTCCACGGCACATCGAAGCGGAACATGACGGCCGAGATCGGCAGCGGCGGCGGCTCGACGCTGCACTTCAAGACCTTCAGCGGCGACGTCCGCGTCGTGCGCTAGCGCCCCGCTTTGGATTACGCTGGCGCATGCGCATGCGCCAGCGCCTGATTCCGCTTACTGCTGCTTGCGCCGGCCGCCGCGGGGTGCGCCCGCGAGGCCGGCCTGTTCTCCGAGCCGAACGCGCGCGCACACGTCGAAATGCTCGCGGGCACGATCGGCAGCCGCCCTATCGGCACCGACGCGAACGCCCGGGCGCGCGCCTACCTGATCGATCAGCTCAAGCTCTACGGCCTGGACGTGCGCGTCCAGGAAACCGATGCCCGCCGCCCCTCGATCGGCAGGACGGCCCACGTGTCCAACATCATCGGACTGCTCCCCGGCCAGCGTCCCGAGGCCATCGGCCTGCTCGCGCACTACGACTCGGTGCCGGCCGCGCCGGGAGCCGGCGACAATGCGCTCGGCGTGGCCGTGGTGCTGGAAACCGCGCGCGTGCTCGCCGCCCTCCCGAGCCGGCAATGGACGACGTACGTGCTGCTGACGGACGGCGAAGAAGCGGGCCTGATGGGGGCCGCGGGCCTGATGACGGACCGGACGATCACGGACCATCTCATGGCGTACATCAATCTCGACTCCGCCGGGTCGTCGGGGCCCGCGGTGCTGTTCGAGACGGGACCGGGGAACGGCTGGCTCGTCGGTCCGTGGGCCAGGCACGCGCCGCACCCGCGCGGCGCCTCGTACGGCCTCGAGATCTACCGCAGGCTCCCGAACGACACCGACTTCTCGATTCTCAAGCAGCGGGAGATCCCGGGGCTCAACTTCGCCATGGTCGGCGACAGCTACGCCTATCACACCGCGCGCGATACGCCCGAGCGGCTCTCGGCGCGGACGATTCGGGATACGGGTGAGAACACGGTGGCGGTCGCCGCCGCGCTCGATCGAATCGACATCACACAGCGCTCGGCGTCCGACGTGACCTACTTCGACATCGGGCGCACGGCGGCGGTCAGCTACTCGTCGCTCGTCAACTGGATGGTGGCCCTTGCCGCGATCGTCCTGGGCGTGCTCGCCTCGGTCCGGGTCGTCAGGGCAGCCGTGCGTCTCGGCGGTCCGGGACGCTGGGTCCTCACGGTCGTGTGGACCATCCTCGGCGCGGGCGTGGTCGCCGGCGGGATGGCCGGCGCGACCTGGGCGCTGAGGGCCGCGCGGGCGGTCTATCATCCGTGGTACGCCTCGCCCGACCGGTTGCTGGTGTTTCTCGCCGTCATCGGAACCACACTTGGCTGGGGCATGGTCCGGGCCGGCGCGTGGCTTCCGTCCCGCGCGCACGGCGTCCGCCACCCGATCGTCGCGTGGAGCATCGCCCTCCCGTGCTGGATCGCGCTGGCCTCCGCGGCGCTCTGGTTCGCGCCGTCGGCGGCGTACCTCGTCGCCGTGCCCCTGCTGGCCGCCGGCGCGGCGCTTCTTGTCGCGCCGCCGACCAATGGCGGCGCCGTCAGGCTCGCCTCGGTCGTCATCCTGGCGGTGACGGCCACGCTGTGGCTGCGGGACACGGTCGAACTGTTCCGGTTCCTGGTCGCTGTCTTCGGGCGGCTGCCGCTCATCACGCCGGTGTTCGTCTACGCCGCGCTGCTCGCCGTGGCTGGCGTCATGATCGTGCCGCCGCTGGTCGCGGCTGTCGGGGCGGCGCGTCCTCTCCTGCGGCCGTCGGTGCTGACAACGATCGGCCTGGTCGCCGTCGTGAGTGCGGCGGGAGCCGCCTATGGAGCCGCCGCCTACACGCACGAGCAGCCGCTGCGGCGCTACGTCCGGGCTCTCCAGGAGCCTGGCGGCGCGACGGCAACGTGGGAGGTCGCCTCGAACGAGCCCGGCCTCGATCTCGCCGTCGGCGCGCCTGGCGGCTGGCTGCCGCGAAGCGACCGGCCCGAGTCGAGCGTGCCCTGGGGGCGCCTCCCGGACCCGTTCGTGTTTCGCACGAACGGTCCCACGCTCGGCGCGCCGCCCGTGGACATCGCCGGCTTCACCGCGAACGCGGTCGAGGGCGGCGCCGAAGTGTCCTTCACGGTCGTCCCGCGAACGCCGGGTCTCATGGTGGCGTTCGTGCTTCCGCCCGGGCTGACGCCGGCGCGATCGAATCTCCCCGGCGTCCCGCGCCTGGGCCGCTGGACCGCCGCGTATTTCGCGCCGCCCCGCGAAGGCGTGCGCTGGCGCGCGAGCTTCCTCGACGCGGCGCCGGAACGGCTGCGCGACGTGCGGGTGGTGGTCACGGACTTCGGGTTCCCCGGCGGCGAGGGCTGGCAGCGGCTGCCGGCGTGGCTCCCGCAGGACCACGCGGTCTGGACCGCGACGGCGACGTGGGTCGTCCTCCCGCCGTCCGGACTTGAGCCGGTGCCGCCATTACGTTAGACTGCGTAGCCGTTACGTCGTTCTACGTAACAGCCCGATGATGGCGATGGACAATCCATTCGTATACGGCGAGATCGTCCCGCCCGACTCGTTCGTCGATCGCGAGGTCGAGCTGGACCGGCTCGCCGGCGATCTCGCCGCCGGCCAGAAGGTCTTCCTCATTTCTCCGCGGCGCTACGGCAAGTCGTCGCTCATCCGGCAGGCGCTGCGGTCCGCCGCGCGCGGCGGCGCCCTCACGGTCGAGGTCACCGTGAGCAGCTACAGCTCCTACGTGGCCTTCCTCGAGGGCTACGCCCGCGCCCTGCTCTCGGTCGAAACGCGGCTCGATCGGGCGCGGGCGTGGTTCCGCGACATGCTCGGTTCGGCCCGGCCGGACATTCGCATGGAGCGCGACCCGGCCGGCGGCAGCCTGCTGGCGCTGTCGTTCCCCGCGGCGCGAACCGATCGCGATGTCTCGCGGCTCGCCGAGCAGGTCTTCGCGCTGCCGGGCCGCATCGCCGAAGCCCGCCGCCGCCGCCTGGCCGTCGCGCTCGACGAGTTCCAGGCGATCGGGTCGTTCGACGGCGGAGACGGAAAGGGCGCGCGCATGCACCAGGTCGAGCATGCGCTGCGCGCCGCCGTGCAGCAGCAGCGGCAGGTCGGCTACGTGTTCTCCGGATCCGAACCGGCGCTGATGGAGCGGATGCTCGGCCGGAGCCGCCCGTTCTACAAGGCCGGCCCCGTCATGCGCCTTCAGAAGATTCCAGCGGACCGCTTCGCCGAGTTCGTCGACGCGCGATTCCGCGCGACGCGGATGCGGCCCGAAGCGGGCCTCGGCGCCGCCGTCGTCGAACTGGCGGGCAACCTCCCGTACGACGTGCAGCGCCTCGCGCACGAGGTGTGGGACGATGCCCGGGCCGGCGGGACGCAAGACGGTGGGGCTCGACGATCTGCACGAAACGTTGAAGCGGCTGCTCGGCGAGCACGACGCGATCTTCGAGGGCGCCTGGCAACGCCTGACCCTCGCGCAGCGCGCGGCGCTGAGGGCGGTGGTCATCGAGGACGGCCGGGAGCTGCTCTCCGGGGACGTGCGCACCCGTCATCGCCTGAGCGGCACGTCAACCGTGCAGACCTCGCTCACCGCGCTCGTCCGCGACGACGTGCTCGCGCGTGAGGGGCCGCGGTATGTTGTGGTGGACTCGCTCTTCCGCGAATGGGTAGCGCGGCACACTTACTAGGGCTCAAGGCTCAAGGCTCAAGGCTCAAGGCTCAGGGCTCAGGGCTCAGGGCTGAAGGCCCAAGCTCAGGGATTCAGATGAACTGGCTCACTCGACTTGGGCTCGGACGGCCGGATCTTCGGGCGTGGGCGATGTACGACTGGGCGAACTCGGCGTTCCAGACGACGATCATTGCCGCGATCTTCCCGATCTACTACCGCGACGTCGCGGCCGCCGGGCTCGATCCGGCGGTCGCGGACAGCCGTTTCGGCTGGGCCACGACGGTCGCGATCCTCATCGTCGCCATCATCGCGCCGTTCCTCGGAGCCGTGGCCGACTATGCCGCCGTGAAGAAGCGGCTCCTGGCCGTGTTTCTCGCGATCGGCGTCGTGGCCACCGGCGCGATGTACTGGATTCAGCGCGGCGACTGGATGTTCGCGCTCGTCCTGTTCGTCATCGGCAACGTCGGCGTGGCCGGCAGCATCGTCTTTTACGAATCGCTGCTGCCCCATCTGGTTGGCGAGGCGGACCTCGACAGGGTGTCGTCGGCCGGCTACGCGGTCGGCTATCTGGGCGGCGGCGCGCTGCTGGCGATCAACGCCGCCTGGATCATGGAGCCGCGCTTCTTCGGGTTCCCCGACGCTGGACTGGCCACGCGCGTCAGTCTCGCGAGCGTCGCGGTCTGGTGGCTGGTTTTCTCGATTCCGCTGTTCCGCAGGGTGGCCGAGCCCCCACGGCGTCTCGAAGCGGGCGAGCGACCCGGCGGGAGCGCGCTCGGCACGTCGGCGCGCAGGCTCATCGAGACGTTCGGCGAACTGCGGCGGTACCGGCAGGCCTTCCTCCTGCTCGTGGCGTTCCTGCTCTACAACGACGGCATCCAGACGATCATCCGGATGGCGGCGCTGTACGGCGCGAGCGTCGGGATCGATCGCGGCGCGATGATCGGGGCGCTCCTCGTCACGCAATTCGTCGGCGTCCCGTTCGCCTTCATGTTCGGCGCGTTCGCGGGCCGCATCGGCGCCAAGCGCGCGGTGTTCATCGGCCTGGCGGCCTACGCACTGATCACGGTGCTGGGCTACTACATGACGACCGCGACGCATTTCTTCGCGCTCGCGATCCTGGTCGGCATGGTGCAGGGAGGCACGCAGGCACTCAGCCGGTCGCTGTTCGCCAGCATGATCCCGCGGCACAAGTCGTCGGAGTTCTTCGCCTTCTTCGGCGTGTTCGAGCGCTACGCGGGAATCCTCGGCCCGGCGATCTTCGCCTACGTGGTGCAGGCGACCGGCACGAGCCGGAACGCCATCCTGTCGATCGTGATGTTCTTCGTCGTCGGGGCCGCGATCCTGACGTTCGTGGACGTCGACGAGGGCCGCCGCGCCGCGCGCGCGGCGGAGGCCGAACTCGTGTAGGGCCTCAGACGCGCCACCTCTCTAACGCGGCGCGAGCCCGACCGTCCGCGGCGCGTCACCGAGCAGGTAGCGGTCCACGAACATCATCCACGCGTAGAAGTAGTAGTCGTTGTTCGCCGCATTGGCGAACATGAAGTGACCTTCGTTGTCGAAGAAGACCGTCCAGACCGGCACGTTGTTCGCGCGCACGGCCCTGGCCATCCCCTCGGCCTGGGCGATCGGCACACGCGTGTCGCGGCGCCCGTGGATGATCAGCAGCGGCACGCGAATCTTGCCGGCGTTGGTGACCGGCGAAATCCGCGTCAGGACATCGCGCATGGCCGGATCCGATTCATCTCCGTACTCCGCGCGACGGTTCGACTGGCGCTGCAGGTCGGTGCTCTGGAGGTACGAGAGGTAGTCGGACACGCCCGAGGCCGGCATGGCGCACCGGATCCGATCCGGATACATCGCGGCCACCGCGTAGGTCATGTAGCCGCCATAGCTGGCGCCCGTAACCGCAACCCGACCCTTGTCGAGATCGGGCTGCTGGCCAATCCAGTCGAGGAGCGCGCCGATGTCCTTCACCGCGTTTTCGCGCAACGGCCCGTCGTCGAGGTGCTCGAACTCCCGGCCGAAGCCGAAGCTGCCGCGCACGTTCGGAAAAATCATCGCCACGCCGCGCTCGTTCAGGAAATAGGCGCTTCGCCCCTGGAAGCGGGGACGCTCGCGGGCGTTCGCGCCGTTGGGCCCGCCGTGGATGTTGATAATCACCGGACGCGGTCCCGTGAATCGTGCCGGAGGACGGTAGAGCACGCCGCTGATCTCCAGGCCGTCGAAGCTCTTCCACTTCACGATCTGCGGCTCGGGCAGCGACTCCGGATTGAACGGCCCGAGTTCGCTCGACGTCCAGCGGGCGATCGCGCCGGTCTTCGCATCGACGGAGAACACGTCGCCCCAGGTGCGCAGCGACCACAGGTTGACAGCCACTTCGGTCCCGCCGGGGCGCCACTGGGGGCTGCTGTTGGGCAGCAGGAGTCCGGCTGGCAGCTTCGGCGTCGAGCGCAGCGCGGCCGTCGCTGCGTCCAGCAGTTCCAACCGGCTCGACTCCATGCCGTCGAACACGACCGCCAGGGTCCTGCCGTCCGGCGACAGCGCGAACGACTCGACGCTCTGCCCGTCCTTCGTGAGCGCCGTCCATTTGACGCGATCGACATCGGTGCGCCAGATCCGCATCGTGTCGCCTTCGCGGTTGCTCGCCGCGTACACGGTTTTTCCATCCGGGGAATACTGCGGCCACGCCCAGTTCGCCTGGTCGGTGGGAGTGAGCGGGATCTTCTCGCCGGTCGCCGCCTTCACACGCCACAGGTACTTCTGCTCGTTCGTGACGACGCTCATCGCCAGCAGTTCCGAGTCGTCGGCGGACCACTGGGCGACGTTCCAGCTGCCTTCGGTCTCGGCGACGAGCCTGAGGCTGGCGGGATCGAGAGGATTCATCACGTACAGGTCGCGGTCCTTCCCGTTGCGCCGGGACGATTCGAAGGCGATCAGCCCTCCCTTGTGCGACCAGGCGGGCGTGCCGTAACGGGCCTTCCCATCGGTGATCATCGTCGTCCGGCCGGTGGCGACGTCGAAGCGGAACAACTGCGTCGACTCGGCGCCGCTGCCCACGTCCTTCGTGAACACGAAGAACTCGCCGCGCGTCGGTTCGTACGACGCGCCGCCCCGGACGCCGTCCCGGAAGAAGGTCAACTGCTCGCGGTCCATATCCGGGCCCGTGCACGGCGTGAATCTGCGGCACGTTGCCGAATCTGGTGGCAATCAGGATTTGCCGCCGCGTCGGATGCCAGGCGAGCATCTGCGCCTGCCGGCCGCTGCCATACGGGACCAGCGTGTCAGCGAGGGCGACCGGGATCGGGGGAACCCCCTCGACCGAAGCACCCGCCGGAACAGGCACCGTGGCCTCCTGGGCGAACAGGGACAAGGGCAGCAAGGTCAGGACGACCGCCGCCAGGCGAGGGAGTAGTCGCATAAGACGCACCAATAGAAGAAGTTACGGGAGCATTTTCGATTATAGTGCAAACCTGGGGGACACGGTTCACGTCCAAGGCAAAGGGCTCAGGGCTCAGGGCTCAGGGCTCAGGGGTCAGGGCTCAGGGTGGGCGAGAGGTTCAGCGAATGCGGATCGTGATAGCGGGCGGTACGGGGTTCCTGGGCAGTCCTCTCGCCGAAGTCTACGCGGAAGAAGGACACGAGGTCCGGGTGCTGACGCGGTCGCTCGCGCCCGGCGAGTCGCGCCACGATTCCGGCACGGGCGTGCCGGGCGTGACGAGGGTGGGCTGGCAGCCGGGCACCGAAACGGGGGCGTGGCGGTCGGCGCTCGACGAAGCGGACGCGCTCATCAACCTCGCGGGCGACTCGATTGGCAATCGCCGCTGGACGCCCCAGCGGAAGATATCGCTCCGCGACAGCCGCATCTTCCCGACGCGCGCGCTCGTCGCGGCCATGGGACAGGTGGCATCGCCCCCACGCGTGTTCATCAGCGGCAGCGCGGTCGGCTACTACGGTCCGTGTGGCGACGACACGAGAACCGAGGAGTCGCCCGCCGGAAGCGATTTCCTTGCGCGCCTCTGCGCGGACTGGGAGGCAGAAGCACGACGCGCCACGTCGCTGTCGCGCGTGGTGCTGCTCAGGACCGGACTCGTCGTCGAGCGCTCCGGAGGCGCTCTCGCGAAAATGCTGCCGGCGTTCAGGCTGTTCGTCGGCGGCCCGATGGGCACGGGCCGCCAGTACATGTCGTGGATTCACCGCATCGACTGGATCGAAATGGTCCGCTGGATCGTCGAGACCAGGGAAGTGTCCGGCGCCGTCAACGCGACCGCGCCCGAGCCGGTGCGGAATCGCGAGTTCGCGCGCGCGCTCGGCCGGGCCCTGCACCGCCCCTCGATCGTCCCGGCGCCGGCCTTCGCCCTCGAACTCCTGCTGGGCGAGATGGCGCGCCCGCTCACGCTCGAAGGCCAGCGCGCGATCCCGGCCCGCGCCACGGCGCTCGGTTTTCACTTCCGGTACCCGGACATCGGCCAGGCCTTCCGCGGCATCTTCGGCGACTGAGTGGTCACGTCCCCGACAGGCTACAGGACCCTCGTGAAGCCGAACAGCTCGTCCGCTTTCTCGGACTCTCCCTTGAACTGGCGCAGGAGGATGCGGGCGGCCAGCCACGCGAACGTGGCGTTGTCGCTGGCGCCGCCGATCGCGAACAGGTGGCGCGGGAAATTCCGATGCCGTCCGGCGAACGGCAGGCCGTCGGCGGTTTCGTAGAGCGTCGACTGCCACGACCACTCGGGCCGCAGACCCGAGATCGCCGGGTACAGGACGGACAGCTCGTACATCAGCTGACCGGTGCGCTGCACGATCGTCTTCTCGAGCAGTCGAACCGGCACCTCCGGCTGATCGGCCCCGGCGAACAGGACCCGATCGTCCCTCAGCCATCGAAGGGTATGAGGCGGCAGCGCGCCGTCCCGCAGGACAGCCGAGCGGCTGCCGACGGCACGCCGCACGGCGGCGGGCACCGGCTCGGTGACGACGGCGTACCGGTGCCGCGCATCGAGGTGGCGCCGCAACGCCCGCAGATCCTGGAGCGGCGCGGCGGTGGCGATCACGACCGCGTCGGCGCGCAGGTCGCCTCGCTCCAGCCCGATCTCGACCTGCCGTCGCCCTGCACGCACGCGCCGCACGCGCGAGTGCTCGTGGATGACCGCGCCCCGTTCGACGGCGGCCGCCGCGAGCGCGAGACAGGCCCGGTAGGGGTCGAACTGCGCGCCCCGGGTCCGGATCCCTCCGCCGGTCTCGAGCGCGCTGTCGCGGCCGAGGGCCGCCGGCGTCATCCACGTGTGATCGAACCCGGCGTCGCGCCGGGCCTGGTACTCACGCCTGAGTTGTTTCGAGGCGTCCGGATCGCGCCGGGCAATCTGGAGAAACTCGGCCGGCGACAGGTCGCACCGCGCCTCGAGCCGCCGCAGTGCCGCCTGGAAGTCCTGCCCCGCGCGGCGCATCGCCTGCCACATCAGGCGCGCGGTCCTGAGGCCGTGCCGCGAAGCCGCCTCCGCGAACGGCACGTTGAAATCCGGGCGCATCAGTCCGGCAGAGCCGGCGGTCGCCGCGGCGCCGACCGTCTCCGCCTCGAGGAGAACGACCTTGACGCCGGCGGCGGCAAACGCAAAGGCAGAGGCGCACCCCGTCAGGCCGCCTCCCACGATGGCGACGGCCGGCTCGGCGTGCCCTCTGAAGGGCGGGTGGGCGGGACGGCGGCCTCGGGCAGCGCGATCCAGCCAGAACGGCGCGTGGCGGACAGGCATGGGTTGGCCGTCATTCTAACAGCCTGGCGGCGTCCGCAGGGCTCAGCCGTCGCGGCCGGAACGCGTGCTCCGGTAGACGGCCACGGCCGAGATGAGCGTGCCGATGGCCGCCAGGACGATCAGCGCGCTCACGGCGATCGTGAACGTGCGTGATTCCATCCAGGACAGGATGCCTCGTCCGTAACGCGCCGCCAGCGCGCCTTCGATGAAAAAGCGCAGCGCGCGGACGCCCGCCAGCGCCGTCAGGAACTTCCAGGCATTCACACCGAAGGCGCCGCTCGTCAGGACGAATGCCGTGAACGGAAATGGCGGCGGAATGATGCCGAGCGCAGCCACGCTGATGCCCGCACTGTGCTGGACGCGCGCCTCGACCCGTTCGAGCCGCGACCGCTTGACCAGGCGCGTCAGGCCGACCTCGCCGACCTTCCGGCCGATCCAGTAGGTGACGCCCGAGCCGATCACCGTTCCAGCCGTCGCGAGCAGGGCATACAGCCAGAAAAGCTCCGGCCGCCGGGCCGCCAGGATGATCGTTACGAAGTCGATGCCCAGGGGCAGGAAGAACACCATGGAGGAATCGAGCGCGCCCAGCACGACCAGACCCAGAGGGGTCAGAAAGTAGCCGAGCAGGGAGAAGAACAAGGAGCGCATACGGAGGGAGCGGGCCGGGCCGCAGTGTATCAAACGGACGGAAAGTCGGAGGATATCGCCCGACAGCGCCGAAAACCCGGCACAAACCAGAAGTCGGGCCTGCCAGAGGGCCGGTTTGCGGGATTCCGCCATGGCAGCGTGGTTGCTACCTCGAGAGGGGAAGGATCCGGAAACCACCATGTCCCTAGTAGTGCTGATGACGGCGCTGCTGCTGGCGCAACAGTCGCCCGCGGCACCGCCTGACGCCGATACATGCCTCGCGTGCCACTCGGACCCCGGCCTGTCCGCGACAACCCTCGACGGCGCAGCCGTTTCGCTGCAGGTCGATCCGACCGTTCTGACCAGGTCGGTGCATGCGCGGCTGGCCTGCGCCGACTGCCACACCGGCAAGTCCGAGGTCCCGCATGAGCCGCGCAGTTTCGCCTCCCGGCGCGATCTCACGCTGGCGTACGACGAACAATGCCGGCGATGCCACTTCGCCAACTACACCAAGACGCTCGACAGCGTGCACCAGGCGTCGGTGGCGCGCGGCGACCGCACGGCCCCGGTCTGCGTCGACTGCCACGGCGCCCACGACATCCAGAAGCCGTCGGAACCGCGGACGCGGATTTCCCAGACCTGCGCGCGCTGCCACGAAGGCGTGGCGCTGGCGTACGCGAAGAGCGTCCACGGCCGCGACCTCGCCGCGGCGTCGCCGGACGTGCCGGTCTGCACCGACTGCCACCGGGCCCACGACATCGGGGGACCGCATCAGGAACAGTGGGAACTGCAAACCCCCGAGTTGTGCGGCCGCTGCCACGCGAACGAGACCCTGATGAAGAAGTACGGGCTCTCGACGGCGGTCCTGCGCACCTATCTCGCGGACTTCCACGGCAAGACGGGCTCGCTCCGCCAGAGTTCGGGGACCTCGCCAACCGGGCGGGTTGTCGCGCGCTGCACCGACTGTCACGGCGTGCACGACATCCAGAAGGCCAGCGACCCGACCTCGCCGGTGATGAAGGCGAACCTCCTGAAGACCTGCAGGAAGTGCCACGAGGATGCGAACGCGAATTTTCCGGGCGCGTGGCTGTCGCACTACGAGCCGAGCCTGAAGAGAGCGCCGATCGTCTACGGCGTCAAGATCGCCTACATGGTGCTCATCCCGTTCATGATCGGGGGCCTTGGTCTCCAGATACTGCTGCATCTCTGGCGGCTGATGGTGAATCGATGAAGGACAGTGTTGTTCGTTTCTCCCGGATCCAGCGTGTCGAGCACGTGACGGTCATGACCCTGTTCGCACTGCTCGCGCTGACCGGACTGCCGCAGAAGTTCTACGATCACGCCTGGGCGCAGCGGCTCATGGGGCTGCTCGGCGGCGTCGATGCCGCGCGCTGGGCGCACCGCGCCGCCGGCGTCATGTTCAGCCTGGTGGTCGTGGTGCACATTTCACGGCTCGTCATCGGCGTGTCGCGCGGGACCATCGGGCTCTCGCTGGTGCCGACGCGCCAGGATTTTCGCGACGCCATCATCACGCTGCGCTACTATCTGGGTCTGTCCGAACAGCAGGCACGATTCGATCGGTTCGACTACCGTCAGAAGTTCGAGTACTGGGGCCTCGTGCTCGGCGCCGGGGTGGTGGTCGTGACCGGCTTCATCCTGCTCTACCCCGCGCTGCTGACGCGGTTCCTGCCCGGGGAGCTCGTCCCGGCTTCGCAACTGGCACACAGCAACGAAGGGCTGATGGCCTTTCTCGTCGTGATTGTCTGGCACATTTACAATGCGCATCTGAACCCGGACGTGTTCCCGTTCGACACGTCAATCTTCACCGGAAAAGTCTCGAAGCAGCGCCTGCACCACGAGCATCCGCTGGAATACGAGCGGCTGGAGCGCGAGGAGAGTCAGCGCACGTCGAAGACCGCGTAGCCCGCCCGCCGCGGTGAGCGGAACGTCAGCGGCACGCAGGCGGGTTCCCGGTCGGACGTCGAGCCATGAGATCTTCGATCCAATCGCGGGTGCTGGCGCTGGTGGGTGCGGGTGTGTTCGTCACGGTGGGCGCGCTCTCGCTGCTCAGCCGCTCCAGCCTCCTGGTGCTCGAAGGCGAAGTGCTCGACCAGCACCACCGCGTCGCCGACACCATGGCGCGCGAGCTGTCGCGGTCCGTCGCTGGTGACATGCAGCTGCTCGCCGTCGCGGCCGGGGCACCCGACGAACCAGCCTCACGCGCGGCCCTCGAAACCATCCTCCGGTTCGGCCACGTCGCCTCCACGGCCTTCGTCGTCACGCGCGACGGCATCGTGTCCACCTGTGAACCGTCGGGAGGCTGCGACGGGCTCGTCGCGGACGCCCTGCGGCGGCTGGCGATCGATGCGATCCGCACCCAGCGGCCGATCGTGAGCAACCGCGTCCCCGGATCCCGTACCAACCCGGAATCGAGGCTGCCGCATCCGGAGGATCGACTGATCTGCCTGATGCCGCTGCGCGGCGTCGAGGGGCAGGCAGGGGGGGCGGCCGGCATCATGATCGATCCGGCGGATCGGCGCTTCGCCGAGCTGGTGCGGGCCACCGCGTCGCCCACGCTCCGCGTCGAGATCGTCGATTCCAACGGCGCCGTGATCGCCGGCGCGGCAACTCCCGACCCTGCCGCGTCCGCTTCGCTCGAGACGAGCGCTCCGGTGCCGGACACGCCGTGGACACTCCGCCTGTTCGAAACCGGCGCCGACCCGATCGCGCCGATTGACGCCTTCCGCAGCCGATCGATGTGGCTGGCGCCGGCGCTCGCCGCCGTGACGATGCTGCTTGGATGGGGAATCGCGCGCAGCGTGCGCCAGCCGCTCGTGACACTCACGGAGGCCGCCGAGCGCATCGCGGCCGGCAGACTCGACCGGCCGATCGCGGCCCGGCCCGCGGCCCGCGGCGGCGGCGAAGTCGGGCGGCTCGCCGTGGCGCTCGAGGAGATGCGCGCGGCGCTCAAGCAGTCGATCGAGACGATCGAGCGCTCGAACGAGGAGCTCGAGGGGCGCGTCGCGGCGCGCACCCGTGAACTCGCCACGGCCAACGCGTCGCTGGAAGAGCGCGAACACCTCCGCCAGCAGCTGTTGCGCAAGGTCATTTCCGCCCAGGAAGACGAGCGGAAGCGCGTCGCGCGCGAACTCCACGACGAAACGAGCCAGACGCTCGCCGCGCTCGGCATCGGCGTCGACATGGCGCTGGCCGCCTGTGCCCCTGAGGTGAGCGGCCAGACCCACCGGCGCCTCGAGGACATCCGCCGGCTCGTCGATCGCATGCACCACGAACTGCACCGGCTCATCGTGAACCTGCGCCCGTCGGTGCTCGACGACCTCGGGCTCGCCGCCGCAATCCACTGGTTCGCCGAACGGCAACTGCCCTCGGTGGCCGTTCGCTGCGAGCTGGATTTCGAGACGCGTCTCCCGACCGAGCTCGAAACCGCGATCTTCCGCGCCGTCCAGGAAGCGATCGTGAACATCGCCCGCCACGCGCACGCCGAATCGGTGCTCGTTCAGGGTTCGATCGAAAACGGGGCGCTCACGGTCGAAATCGAAGACGATGGAGACGGCTTCAGGCCGGACGAAGTGGTGCAGGCGCACGACTCGCTGCGGGGCGTCGGGCTGCTGGGCATGCGTGAGCGGCTGGAGATCTTCGGCGGCTCGCTGCACATCGACTCGGAGCCGGGCGGAGGCACGCGGGTGGTGATGCGGGTGCCGGTCACGGTGCCGGCAGTAGGCTTCAGGCTTCAGGCTTAGGGCTCGAGCCTCGACCCTGAAGCCCGAAGCCTGAAGCCCGAAGCCCCAAAGGAGCGTCATGTCCAAGACTCGCATTCTGATTGCGGACGATCACGCCATCGTGCGGGACGGCGTGCGGGCGCTGCTGGCGCAGGCGGACGACATGATCGTCGTGGGCGAGGCGCCCGGCGGCTACGAGGCCATCGAGCTGTCGGCGTCGCTGCAGCCGGACCTGATCCTGATGGACATCGCGATGCCGGGGCTCGGCGGCCTCGAAGCGACGATCGAAATCCGGAAGCGCGTGCCGCGGGCGAAGATCATCGTCCTCAGCCAGTACGGCGACCCTGAGTACGTCCGGCGGTTCCTGAAGGCGGGGGTGTCGGGCTACGTGTTGAAGAAGGCGGCGGGCGCGGATCTCGTGGCGGCCATCCGGGCGGTCACGCGGGGCGGCCTGGTGCTGGATCCGGAAATCGCGCGGGAGGCGGTGCAGGAGACCGGGGCGCCGGCCGGAACCGACGCCCCCGACGCCTACGAGACGCTCACGGATCGCGAGAAGCAGGTCTTGAAGCTGGTGGCCGAAGGCCGCAGCAACAAGGAGGTGGCCGAACTGCTGGGTATCAGCGTCAAGACAGCCATGTCGCACCGCGAGCACGTCATGCTCAAACTCCGCCTCCACAATCGCACGGAGCTGATCCGGTTCGCCCTGCGGAACGGCGTGATCCGCGCGGACGGATGAGCTCCGGGCGCCGGCCCGCGGTCAGGCGGCCTTCTTGCCGTCCGCCGCGCGCTTGTGTCCCTCTTGCGGGACCGACGCGTCGCCGTCGGCTCCCACCGCCGGCGGGGTCGTCTTGAACACCCCCCGCAGCCGGCCTACCAGGAACGTCAGCACCATCGCGATGCCGATGAACGGCAGGAAGAACGCATAGAGGGCACCCATGAGCGGCGCCAGCGTGAGCACCGCGAGCAGCGGCAGACGCACGTAAGCCATGTCGCTCGCACCCTTCAGCTCGCCCCCTTCTTTCGGGACGATCTGCGCTTCCCACTCCTTGACGTTCCAGTAGAATCCGAACCGAACGTTGTCGCCGCCGAAGTATTTGTTGAAGCCCATTGCCATGACCCACCTCCGTTGAATGTTGTAGTGTCAAGATACCGCCCGGAGCGGGCGCCAACAATCAGGCAAGCGCCGGTTTTACCCGGGAAGAATGCCCGCTGGCGGGGTGGCAAACACCCGAGACGGCCTGGGGAAAACACCCGAGTGAGGGCGGTAAATGGCTGTGAACTATGCACTTGTCGCCGCCTGCTGCGTCGAGTCGTTTTCGCCGCCGAGGGCCGGCCGGACCGGATAGATGAACAGCTCTGCCGAACAATACGTGAAGCTCGTGCTTGCGCTCGGCCAGCACGATGCGGACTACGTGGACGCCTACTACGGGCCGCCGGAGTGGAAACAGGCCGCCGAATCGTCCGACGCCATCGCCGCGAAGGCGGCCTCGCTCGCCGCGGCGCTCGATCGCGAACGCGAGCCGGCGGACGAGATGGACCGGCTGCGGCTGAGCTACCTCCAGCGTCAGGTGTCGGCGCTCGGCGCGCGCGTCCGCATGCTGAAGGGCGAACGCCTGTCGTTCGACGAGGAATCGCGTGCGCTGTACGACGCGGTCGCGCCCACGCTGCCCGAGTCGCACTTCCAGGCAATCCTCGACCGGCTCGAGACACGCTTTCCGGGCAGCGGACCGCTCGTCGAGCGCTACGACGCCTGGCGGCGCGACTTCGTCATCCCGCGCGCGAGGCTCGATCCGGTATTCCAGCGCGCGATCCGGGCCTGCCGCGAACGCACGCTGAACCACGTCGCGCTCCCGCCCGACGAGACGTTCACGGTCGAATACGTGACGAACAAGTCGTGGAGCGGCTACAACTGGTACCAGGGGGGATTCAAGAGCCTCATCCAGGTGAACACGGACCTGCCCATCTTCATCGATCGCGCCGTTGACCTCGCGTGCCACGAGGGGTATCCCGGTCATCACGTGTACAACGTGCTGCTCGAGCAGCACCTCGTGCGGGAACGCGGCTGGGTCGAGTTCTCCGTCTATCCGCTGTTCTCGCCGCAGTCGCTGATTGCCGAAGGCACGGCGAACTTCGGGATCGAGGTGGCGTTTCCCGGACGCGATCGCGTCGAATTCGAGCGCGCGGTCCTCTTCCCCGCCGCGGGACTCGATCCGTCGCGGGCCGCCGGGTACTACGAGGTGCAGGCGCTCGTCGATCAGTTGAGCTACGCGGGCAACGAAGCGGCCCGGCGGTACATCAATGAGGAGATCGACGCCGCGCAGGCCGCTGCCTGGCTGGAGAAGTACGCGCTCATGGAGCACAATCGCGCCGCGCAGCGCGTGAAGTTCTTCGACCAGTACCGCAGTTACGTCATCAACTACAACCTCGGGAAGGACATGGTGCGGCAGTTCATCGAGTCGCGCGGCGGCACGGCCGACAAGCCGGTGGCGCGCTGGGAGGAGTTCGCGCGGCTCCTGTCCTCGCCGCGATTGCCCTCCGGCCTGCGCTGAGCCCGCCCCCAGCTTCACCCCAGCTTCACCCCAGCTCCGACCCAGCTTCACCCCAGCTCCGACCCAGCTTCGACCCAGCTCCGACCCAGCTTCACCCCAGCTCCGACCGGGCTTCAACCCAGCTTCAACCCAGGTCTGAGCTGGGTTGAAGCACCCCGGCGGCTCTGGCCTGCGCTGAGCCCGGCCCCAGCTTCGACCCAGCTCCGACCCAGCTCCGACCCAGCTTCGACCCAGCTTCGACCCAGCTCCGACCCAGCTTCACCCCAGCTCCGACCGGGCTTCAACCCAGCTTCAACCCAGGTCTGAGCTGGGTTGAAGCACCCCGGCGGCTCTGGCCTGCGCTGAGCCCGGCCCCAGCTTCGACCCAGCTTCGACCCAGCTCCGACCCAGCTCCGACCCAGCTCCGCCCAGCTCGACCCAGCTTCGACCCAGCTTCAACCCAGCTTCGACCCAGCTTCAACCCAGCTTCGACCCAGCTTCGACTCCCCGATCACGCGGTTCCACCCGCCAGGAGTCGCTCCAGGTGCCCGCTCCGCTCTACGCGGTACACGGGCGCGCCGTCCAGATCGGCCAACTCCGAGGGAAGCGCCGCGATCATTGTCCGGCAGCGTTCGCGGCTCCCCGACAGCGGGACGCTGGAGCCCACCCGCGCTCCGCTCCGCATCACGGGCTCGATCAAGGCCACGGCCCCGGCGGGTGCCGGTTCTTCTTCGAGGGCCACGATGTCGCGGCCCGGCAGGCGCCAGACCTGCTTGCGGCCGGGCCACGTCGCCTTGCCGGCACTGCGCTTCATCACGCGGCGCAGGACACCCTCGATCTCCACTTCCACGAGCTTGTACACGCCCCCGAGCGCGGGCGCATCCTCGGACGTCGTCAAGGCGGTGCCGACGGCAAAGCCGTCGATCGGCGCGCGGGCAGCCACGAGATCGCGGATTTTCCATTCGTCGAGATCGCCGCTGACGAGGATGCGTGTCGCCTCGAGACCGCCGCGATCGAAAATGCCGCGCACTTCGCGCGCGAGCGAGAGCAGATCGCCGCTGTCGATGCGGACGGCGGGCGGGCGCATCCCCGCGGCCACGACCATCTCCGCCGACGCGCGGACGTCGTAGGTATCGAGCAGCAGCGCCGTGTGGGCGCCGAACAGCCGCGAATAGTCCTCGAAGGCGCGCCGTTCGGTCTCGGCCGCAAGGACCCAGGAGTGCGCCATGGTGCCGGCGAGCGGAATGCCGAAGCGTCGGCCCGCCACGACGAACGACGTCGCGGTACACCCGGCGACATACGCGGCCCGGGCTGCGAAGAGCGCCGCCTCGAGGCCGTGCGCGCGGCGGGCCCCGAACTCCATCACGGGCTTTCCGGCGGCGGCGTGCACGGACCGCACACCCTTGCTCGCGATCGTCGTCTGGAAGTTGACGATGGCCAGGAGCGCGGTTTCGAGCAGTTGCGCCTGCGCCAGCGGAGCGGTCACGCGGATCACTGGTTCGTTCGGAAAGAACGGCGTGCCCTCGGGCATGGCGTGGATGTCGCCCGTGAAGCGGAACGCGCCCAGGTAGTCGAAGAAGGCCGGGGGAACGGCGGCAAACACCGGCTGCCTGCGCAGCCAGTCGATCTCTTCGGCCTGGAACCGGAGCGACGAGACGTACTCGAGCGCCTGTTCCAGCCCCGCCATCACGAGAAAACCGCGATGCGGAGGCAGACGCCGCACGAACAGCTCGAAGGTCGCGGCGGTTTCGTGCCGGCCGGCCGCGAAATAGCCGGCCATCATTGTCAATTCGTAGAGATCGGTCGAGAATGCTGTTGCCGGCATAGTGCTTGCGGACCTGCTCGCCGCAGAGTGAGTGCAAGGGTGACGAACGTGAAGAACTGGCTCGATGTCGTCGATGCGTTGTACCAGGGATCCTGGAGCGAAGACCTCCGCCGGTTCCGGTCCCCGTTTGCGTTCCGTGGATTGTCGCGTGTGGACCACACGCTGTCGAGTTCCCTCGTCCGGCTGGCCGCCGGGCGCGATGTCCGCCGGGTCGAGCTCGCGCTGCTTCGCAACTTCCGCAAGTATGCCTACGAGGAGGCCCAGGGCACCGATTCGATCTGGGCGTGGCTGGCGCTCGGCCAGCACCGCGGCCTGCCGACCCGGCTGCTCGACTGGACGTACTCGCCGCTCGTGGCCCTGCACTTCGCGACCGAGGATCCGGCGACGTTCCTCGAAGACGGAATGGTCTGGTGCGTGAACTTCGTCGAGGCCAACAAGCGGCTGCCGCGGCGACTGAAGCGGATGCTCGGGCAGGAAGGTTCCGACACGTTCACGGTCGAAATGCTGAGCGCGTTCAGGTCGCTGCGCGAATTCGACGCGCTCAGCCGCGACCCGTTCGTCGTCTTTCTCGAGCCGCCCGCAATCGATCGGCGCATCCTGAATCAGCTCGCGCTCTTTTCGCTGATGTCGAGCCCGTCTTCGACGCTCGACGTGTGGCTGGAGAAACACCCGGAGCTGTGCCGCCGGGTCACCGTGCCGGCGGCACTGAAGTGGGAGATCCGCGACAAGCTGGACCAGGCGAACGTCAACGAGCGCGTGCTGTTTCCCGGTCTCGACGGCCTGAGCCGATGGCTGGCGCGCTACTACATGCCGACCGCGGCGCGCGCGCAGGTCCCGCCGCCGCGACTGACATCGGCCGGCGCCGACCTCCCGCCCCAGGAGCGCCGCGCTCGCCCACGGCGGGTCCACCGGCCGGAGCCGGCCGGGAAACGGGCGGCGGGCCGCGGCCACCTGCCGAACGGCGCGAAGCCCGTGAGGGGAAAGGGCGAGGATGATCGCGATTGAAATCGTCGAGCCGGGCGGTCCGGACGTCCTGCGTGCCGTCGAGCGCCCGGTGCCCGCGCCAGGCCCCGCCGACGTGCTGATCCGCGTCGAGGCCGCGGGCGTGAACCGGCCCGACGTCATGCAGCGTCTTGGGAAATACCCGCCGCCCCCGGGAGCCTCCGACATTCCCGGGCTCGAAGTCGCGGGAACCATCGCCGCGGTCGGTCCGGACGTGACACGGTGGCGCGAGGGCGACCGCGTATGCGCGCTCGTCTCCGGCGGCGGCTACGCCGAGTACTGCGTCGCGCCGGCGCCGCAGTGCCTGCCGATCCCCGCGCGGCTCGACGCGACATCGGCCGCGGCCGTCCCGGAGACGTTCTTCACGGTCTGGACCAACCTGTTCGAGCGCGGCGGGCTCCGCGCGGGCGAGCTCGCGCTGATCCACGGCGGCACGAGCGGCATCGGGACGACCGCCATTCAACTGGCGCGGGCGTTCGGCGCCAGCGTGTACGCGACGGCCGGGTCGCCGGACAAGTGCGAGGCGTGCCGGCGGCTCGGGGCGGACGTCGCGATCGACTACAACGCGCAGGACTTCGTCGCGGTCGTCCGCGAGACGACCGCCGGCCGCGGCGTGGACGTGATTCTCGACATCGTCGGCGGCGACTACCTCCCGCGCAACATCGACGCGCTGGCGATGAACGGGCGGCTCGTGCAGATCGGTCTCATCGGCGGTTCACGCGCCCAGATCAACCTCACCCCCGTCCTGCAGCGCCGGTTGACGATTACGGGCTCGACGCTTCGCGCCCGCAGCGTTGACGAAAAGGGGGCGCTGGCCGCCGAGGTGGAACGGCACGTCTGGCCGCTCCTGGCGTCGGGCGCCGTCGCGCCGGTAATCGATCGCGTGTTCCCCCTGGCGCAGGCCGCCGACGCACACCGCGCGATCGAAGCCGGTACCCACATCGGGAAAGTGGTGCTGACGACAGAAAAAGGTAAAAGGTAAAGGGCAGATGGTAGATGGTAGACCGGACTGATTTTCCATTTTCCATTTTCCATTTTCCATTCGCGGCTCTTGCCGCGATTGCTGCCGCCGGCGCGGTGCCGGCGATTCTCCTCTACACCCACACACTGGGTTTCGGGTTCGACTACGACGACTACCACTTCGTTCGGCCGTTCACGAACGGCGAAGTCGCGGCGGCATTCCACGGCCCGTGGGATGCGTCCGGCATCGAGCTGCCCTACTACCGGCCGCTGACCATCGCGATGTACGCCGCGCGATTCGCGCGGTTCGGCATCAACAGCCACGCGTACCATGCCGCGAGCATCGCGGCGTTCGCGCTTGCCGCCGCGCTCGCCGGATGGATCGTCTGGGGCCTCACCGCAAGACCGATGGCCGGCGCGGCCGCCGCGCTCACGTTTGCCGTGCATCCGGCGATGCCATACGCGCTGGTCGCGTGGGTCACCAACCAGATGCACCTGCTGGAGCTGCTCGTCATTCTCCTGGCGTTCGGCTGGTGGAACGCGATCAGGACGCGGACGCTTCCCTGGTGGATTCCGCTCTGGCTGTTCGCGGCCGCCGCCTTCCTCGTCAAGGAAGACGGCGTCATGCTGCTGCCGGTCATCATCGCGCTTCACTGGGCGCGCCGGCGCGTGGCGGAACCGTCCCTGCGCGCCGTTCCCGTTGCGTTCGCCGCCGGATCGATCGCGTTGGTCGCTCTGCTGCTCGCCGCGCGCGCCTACGCGCTCGCCGGCACGGCAGGCCGGACGCTCCCGTCAATCGCGCAGGCGTTCGCGAACTACGCGTCCGGCCTGAACCACGTGTTCCGGCTCGTTCCGGCCGATCGTCCGTGGCAGCCTGTCGCCAGCTGGTTCGCTACGGCGCTGCCGGTGGCCGGTGTCCTCGTCGCGCGCCGAACCACGCCGGGCGTCCGGTACGGAATGCTCAGCGGCGCCGTCATCGCGGCCGGCTTCAATCTGCCGTTCGTCTTCGTCACCAAGGGCGAACAGATGCACGTCGTCGCCTTCGGCGCGGCGATCGTGCTCGGCTCCGCGGCGGTCGCCGTGCTGGACGCGCTGCGAACGCCATTGCTGAAAGGTGCGGCTGCGGTGGCGATTGCCGCCGGGCTGTGCAGCCTTGCGGCGGTGAGCCGCGATATCTCCGACGACTTCAAGCCGTTCGGACCCATCGTGCTCTCGCACGACGCCATCGTCCGGGGCTGGGCGGCGGTCCCGGAGGAGATCCGCGAATACCTGGCGGCCAAAGTCAGGACCGGCGACTCGGCCGCTCGCGAAGCGAACCCCGCGCTGGCACTGCCGGAGGTCACCTTCGGCGTCCACGCGCTCGAAACGTCATCGACCGGAACGCCCTATCACTGGATGGCTGGCGCGCGAGCCGACCTGCTCGTGAGCCCGGCTGCGCGAGCGGTCACGATTCCGCTGAGGCACGAAATCGGCGCCTTCCGCGAACCCGCCGAGGCGATCGTCACGGTGGACGGCCGGGTCCTCGACCATGTGCGGTTGACGGACGGGCAATGGCGGTTCTCACGCATCGCGCTGTCGCCGGTCAGCGTCTCCGCCCTCTTCGGAATGCATCGGATGTACAGTCGCCATCGATCACCCGTGGGTGCCGGCGATGGTCATTTCCGGCTCAGGCGACTCTCGTACGCTCGGTCTTCAGCTCGGCCACGTGGAACTGCGCTGACTCGTCGCGCGACGCGTCCTTCACGACCGCCCCGCTGTGGCGGTTGTGCCCGGCTCCTGCGCGGCACACCCCCCTCCAGCACGGCCTGTAAGAACACTCGTGATGCGTGAAACTTGCGACACGGCACGCAAATCATCGATGCGGCAATCCCATTGCACAACGCCTGGCCGCAGACGTTTTCCGTGGACCAACGAGGAGGAACCGTGAAGAAGATCGTTCTCGCATTCGTCGTCGCCGTCGCTACCGCCGCAGTCGCCAGTGCGCTGCCGGCGCACGCCAGCACCACTCGGAGCCAGGCGAAGGCGACCCACCAGAAGGCCGCCGTGGTCAAGAGCCACACCATCAAAGCCGAAGTCGTGTCGACCGACGCCGCCGCCAAGTCCATCACCGTGAAGGAGTCGGACGGCTCGAACGAGACCCTGACGGCGAGCGGCGGCGCGGTTGCCAGCCTCGCGAAGGTGAAGGCGGGCGACTGGGTGACCATCACCGCAAACGAGACGACCGCCACGCGGATCGTCAAGGCGAAGCCGATGAAGGCGACGGCTGGGAAGAAGGGGGGAAGAACTCGGCAACTCCGGGCCCGGTCAAGCGCGGCCCTGCGGGGATCAGTCGAAGATCGCCCGCACGCGCCGCGATCGTTTCAGGTAGGTAATCCAGAGCGCTGCGTTGAGGATGGCGAGCGCCGCGAACGGCAAGCGCTCACCGGGGACGGTCTGGTGCGGAAGCGCCGACCAGTAGAGAGACTGGACCGCGACGACAGCCGATGCCGCGAGCGCATAGCCGGCGAGCCGTGGCCCGGCCGGGTTGCTGTTCCACAACGCCCAGCCCGCGGCGACGCAGGCGGCGGCGACGGCGGCGTGGACGAGGAGTTCGACGAGGCCCACGGTCCCCGCATCGCGAGTGTCCCGATCGAGCCTCGAAGTCCGCAGCGATCCTCAGCGGCTCCCATGCCAGCAGGAATGCGCTCAGCACGAGCAGCCAGCCGCGCGGCATCACTCGTCCTTCGGAGGATCGGTTGAAGCGAGCCGCGCGCGCACGCGCTCCTCGCCGAACCTGACGAGCCGCTTCAGCGCCTGCACGCGCTCCGATCGATCGATGCCCGCGCGGTTCACGGCCGCCCGGAGCACTTCGACGGTGTGATCGCAGGTGTCCCGATCGACGAGCCACGCGGGTGCCCGTCCGGAGTGGAGCGGGAGCTGGGCTGTTCCGGTCCGTACGCGCACGCTGAATTGTACGCCCTCACCGCCTCCCGGCGTCGGGCTGTGTCGCGGGTTTGCTCCGGTCGAGCGCTGCGGCCACGTCCACCAGCCGCTGGAACTCCGCGCGATAGCCTTCTGGATCCGCGCCGCGATGCCGGCGCGCGAGCGCCGCGGCCTGCGGCCAGTTCGCCGCACCACGGAAGTCGGAGCGCCGGAGCAGCATGCCGAACTCTGCCACCGCCGCGGCGAACCCCAGGTTCTCGGTCATGCGCGGCGCGGCGTCGCGTACGGGAACCTCGAGCAGCCGACTCGTGTCGCCGTCGGTCGCTTTGTAGCGAATCTTGATGTTCATCAGCTCGCTGCGGTTCGCCGACGGCGCCGGCGCAGGCGCGGGGGGCGACTGATACTTCAACGGATCGACATCACCGGGACATCGGCTGCCCGGCGGGCACGATCTCGTAGAGCGCGGTGACCGTGTGTCCGGCGCCCATCTCGCCGGCGTCCTTCCGATCGTTGTTGAAGTCCTCTTTGCCGGAGCATCCGGTTCTCGTAGCCGATCAGGCGGTATGCGGCTGACCGTAGCGCGGGTTGAACTCGACCTGAAACTTCACGTCCTTCGCGACGGTCACGAGCGTCGACGCCCGCCTCGGCGATCAGCACGCGCCGCGCCTCGCGTGATCGAATCGAGGTAGGCGTAGTTGCCGTTCCCCTTGTCGGCCAGCATCTCCATGGTCGCGTCCTTGAGGTTGCCTGTCGCCGAAGCCGAGCACCGACAGGAACATGCCACGCTCGCGCCTCTCCTCGATGAGGCGCATGAGGTCGCCGCTGGCTCGTCACGCCGACGTTGAAGTCGCCGTCGGTCGCGAGGATCACGCGGTTGATGCCTCCCTTGACGAAGTGCGCCGACGGCAATGTCGTACGCCAGCTGGATCCCCGCGGCGCCGTTGGTCGATCCGCCCGCCTGGAGCCGTTCGATCGCCGACTGAATTTCCGCCTTGCGGTCACCGGCCGTCGAGTCGCAGCACGAGTCCGCTCGCGCCGGCATAGACCACGATCGCCACGCGATCCTCGGGCCGCAGCGTGTCGACGAGCATCTGCATCGCCGTCTTGACGAGCGGCAGCTGGTTCGGCGGCGTACATCGAGCCGGACACGTCGAGCAGGAACACGAGATTACGCGGCGGCGTCCGGTCCTGCCGGATCGGCGTGCGACCTGCAGGCCGATGAGCGCCAGCCGGCTGCTTCGCGTTCCACGGGCACACCGCCAGTTCGCTCGTGACCGCGACCGGCGCGTCCTCGTTCGGCGTGGCGTAGTCGTACTTGAAGTAGTTGATCATCTCCTCGATCCGCACGGCGTCGGCCGGCGGGAGCGCGACCGCTCGTTCAGGAACCGGCGCACGATTGGCGTACGACGCCGTGTCCACGTCGATCGAGAAGGTGGACAGCGGGTGCTCGGCGACAGTCCGGAAGCGATTCTCCTCGATCGCCGCGTAGGTCGCGGTCTCGGAAGGCGCCTGCGAGAAGTTGCCGGCGTAGCGCAGCGGCTGCGGCATGGCGGCCGGCGCCCCAGGCGGAGGCGGTGCCGCCGGAAGTCCGCCGACTACTCCGCCCACCACTCCGCCTGCGATGCCTCCGACGACGCCTCCGCCTGTACCGGCGCCAACGGCGGGCGATCCCGTCCGGACCGTCACGGTCTCGGAGAGTTGCCCCACTTTCATCTGAATCCGCAGCGTGACGTCAGTGGAAGCCACGCTGACCGACATGCGAGTGCTCGCAAACCCCTGCAGCATCGTGCGGATCTCGTACTCGCCCGGCGCGACCTTCTGAAATGTCCACGCGCCGCTGCCGTCAGACATTGTCTTCTGCACCACCTTCCCGCCCTGCAGCAGTTCCATGGTGACACCCGGAATCGTGCTGCCTGCAGGATCGACGACAGTGCCGCGTATCGCGGCGGTCCGCTGTGCCAGGGCGGCACTCCCGACGAGCACGAGACACACGAAAGTCAGCGATGCGAGGACGCGCATGTGAACCTCCAGCGGACGAAGCCGGAATGCCATACGGCAATTCCGCTGCCAGTCGAGTCCGGTCCCGTGTCACAGAGTTAGACCCCGGAAGAGCGATTTTGGATGGGACGCGTGACGGAATCGTGGATCGGGAGATACTGCGGGCCGGACTCGGGCGTCGAGTGGTGCCGGGCGGCCTCGGTGGCTGCCACGCGCCGAATCGCCGCCCGGCTAGACGTCCAGTTCTTCCGCGTCTTCGGCGCGCTCCATGATGAACCGGAAGCGCGCCGAAGGGTCCTTGCCCATCAGCTCGTTGATCACGCGGTCGGTCACGATGTGGTCGGGGATCTCGACCTTCAGCAGGCGGCGCGTGCGCGGGTTCAGCGTCGTTTCCCAGAGCACCTTCGGCATCATCTCGCCGAGGCCCTTGAACCGCGTGATCTCCGGCGTGCCGCGGCCCGTTGCCGTGCTGCTTCAGCAGCCGGTCCCGGTGCGCGTCGTCCAGCGGCCCAGCAGGTCTCCTTGCCGATGTCGATGCGGTAGAGCGGCGGCTGCGCGAGGAACACGCGGCCTGCCGCGATCAGCCCCGGCATGTGGCGGTAGATGAACGTGAGCAGCAGCGTCGCGATGTGGTGCCCGTCCGAGTCGGCGTCGGCCAGGATGATGACGCGGCCGTAGCGCAGGCGCGCGATGTCGAAGTTCTTGCCGAGCCCGCAGCCGAGCGCCGTCACGAGATCCGACGAGCTCCTTGTTCTCGAGCACCTTGGCGAGCGACGCGCTCTCGGTGTTCAGCACCTTGCCGCGCAGCGGCAGGATCGCCTGCCGCGCCCGATCGCGCCCCTGCTTGGCCGACCCGCCGGCCGAGTCGCCCTCGACGATGAAGAGCTCGCTGTCCTCGCGGCCGGGGGACGTGCAGTCGCTCAGCTTGCCGGGCAGCGTCAGCCGGCCGGAGGTGGCCGTCTTGCGCGCGACTTCCTGCTGCGCGGCCCGGCTCGCCTCGCGGGCGCGCGCCGCGAGGATGATGCGCGCGACGATCGACTCGGCGATCGTGATGTTCGTGTTCAGCCAGTGCTCGAGTGCGGGCCGGACTGCGAGTCGACCGCCGACGATCACCTCGGGATTGTTCAGGCGATCCTTCGTCTGCCCCTGGAACTGCGGCTCGGCGACGAAGACGCTCAGCACCGCGACCAGGCCTTCGCGGATGTCCTCGGCCGTCAGCGTGACGCCCTTCGGCGACAGGTTGTGCGTCTCGATGAAGTTGCGGACCGCCTTGCCGAGCCCGGCGCGGAAGCCGTTCTCGTGGGTGCCGCCCGATCCGGTCGGGATGCCGTTGACGTAGCTGCGCACGTGCTCGTCGGTGGACTGCGTCCACTGCAGGGCGACGTCGAGGCGGATGCCGTTCTCCTCGCTGTCTTTCGACAGCGTGAACGGCGCTTCGTGCACCGGCACTGCGGCATGCGCTCCTTCAAGATCTTCTTCAGGTAGTCGGCGAGCCCCTCTTCGTGCTGGAAGGTCGACCTTCTCGCCGGCGGCCTCGTCGTCGAAGACGATCTTGAGGCCCCTGTGGAGGTAGCTCGAGACCTCGAGCCGCTCGCGGATGACGTCGGCGTCGAACTCGACCTTCGGGAAGATCGTCGGAGTCGGGGTGGAAGAACACCGTCGTGCCCGTGCCGCGCGCCGGACCGATCTTCTTCAGCGGCGCCGGCCGGCATGCCCTGCTTGAAGCGCATCTCCCACTCGGCGCCGTCGCGCCTGACCGTGGCGACCAGCTCCTTCGACAGCGCATTGACGACGCTGGCGCCGACGCCGTGCAGGCCGCCGGCGGTCTTGTAGTTGTCGCTGCTCGAACTTGCCGCCGGCGTGCAGCGTCGTGAAGATCACCTCGAGCGCGCTCTTCTTCGTCTTCGGGTGCTTGTCGACCGGAATGCCGCGGCCGTCGTCCTCGATGGTGATGCGACGAGCCGTCCTCGTGGAGCGTGACGGCGATGTTCGAGGCGTGGCCGTTCATCGCCTCGTCGACCGAGTTGTCGAGGATCTCCCAGACGAGGTGATGGAGGCCGGTGGAGCCGACGCCGCCGATGTACATGCCGGGCCGCTTGCGGACAGGTTCGAGGCCTTCGAGGACGGTGATGTCTTTGGCGGTGTAGGTGGCCATGCGGTGGGGAGATCGTAACATGCGACAGTCGCCGTCGCGGTGTCGAGGTGTCACGCTGTCGCGCTGCACGCGCCGACGGCGACTCGCGAAGCGGCACGAAGGACACGAAGGGCACGAAGCACGCACGGGGGGTATCGAGGTGTCACGCTGCACGCTGTCGAGGTGTCACGCTGTCGCGCTGCACGCGCCGACGGCGACTCGCGAAGCGGCACGAAGGACACGAAGGGCACGAAGCACGCACGGGGGGTATCGAGGTGTCACGCTGCACGCTGTCGAGGTGTTACGCTGTCGCGCTGCACGCGCCGACGGCGACTCGCGAAGCGGCACGAAGGACACGAAGGGCACGAAGCACGCACGGGGGGTATCGAGGTGTCACGCTGCACGCTGTCGAGGTGTCACGCTGTCGCGCTGCACGCGCCGACGGCGACTCGCGAAGCGGCACGAAGGCACGAGGGCACGAAGGGCACGAAGCACGCACGGGGGGTATCGAGGTGTCACGCTGCACGCTGTCGAGGTGTTACGCTGTCGCGCTGCACGCGCCGACGGCGACTCGCGAAGCGGCACGAAGGACACGAAGGGCACGAAGCACGCACGGGGGGTATCGAGGTGTCACGCTGCACGCTGTCGAGGTGTTACGCTGTCGCGCTGCACGCGCCGACGGCGACTCGCGAAGCGGCACGAAGGACACGAAGGGCACGAAGCACGCACGGGGGGTATCGAGGTGTCACGCTGCACGCTGTCGAGGTGTTACGCTGTCGCGCTGCACGCGCCGACGGCGACTCGCGAAGCGGCACGAAGGACACGAAGGGCACGAAGCACGCACGGGGGGTATCGAGGTGTCACGCTGCACGCTGTCGAGGTGTTACGCTGTCGCGCTGCACGCGCCGACGGCGACTCGCGAAGCGGCACGAAGGACACGAAGGGCACGAAGCACGCACGGGGGGTATCGAGGTGTCACGCTGCACGCTGTCGAGGTGTTACGCTGTCGCGCTGCACGCGCCGACGGCGACTCGCGAAGCGGCACGAAGGACACGAAGGGCACGAAGCACGCACGGGGGGTATCGAGGTGTCACGCTGCACGCTGTCGAGGTGTCACGCTGTCGCGCTGCACGCGCCGACGGCGACTCGCGAAGCGGCACGAAGGACACGAAGGGCACGAAGCACGCACGGGGGGTATCGAGGTGTCACGCTGCACGCTGTCGAGGTGTTACGCTGTCGCGCTGCACGCGCCGACGGCGACTCGCGAAGCGGCACGAAGGACACGAAGGGCACGAAGCACGCACGGGGGGTATCGAGGTGTCACGCTGCACGCTGTCGAGGTGTCACGCTGTCGCGCTGCACGCGCCGACGGCGACTCGCGAAGCGGCACGAAGGACACGAGGGGCACGAAGATCGGACGGCGGCTGTCGAGGTGTCACGCCGTCGCGCTGCACGATCAGTCCAGCAGCAGCGCGCCGGGATCCTCGACGAGCTCCTTGATCCGCACCAGGAACTGGACGGCTTCGGAGCCGTCGACGATGCGGTGGTCGTAGGTCAGCGCGACGTACATCATCGGCCGGATCACGACCTGGCCGTTGACGGCCATCGGCCGCTCCTGGATCGCGTGCAGGCCGAGGATGCCGACCTGCGGCGGATTCAGGATCGGCGTGCTGAGCAGCGATCCGAAGACGCCGCCGTTGGTGATCGTGAACGTGCCGCCCTTCAGGTCCTCGAGCGTCAGCGTGCCGTCCTCGGCGCGCTTCGCGAACGACGCGGATCTGCTGCTCGATCTCCGCGAACGACAACTGGTCCGCGTCGCGCAGCACCGGCACGACCAGCCCCTCGCTGGCGCCGACCGCGACGCCGATGTCGTAGTAGTGCTTGAGGACCATCTCGTCGCCCTGGATCTCGGCGTTGATCCGCGGAAACCCGCGCAGCGCGCCGATGGCGGCCTTGACGAAGAACGACGCGATGCCGAGGCCGACGCCGTGCCGCTCCTTGAACGACTGCTTGTGCCGCTCGCGCAGCGCCATGACGGCCGTCATGTCCACCTCGTTGAAGGTGGTGAGCATCGCCGCGGTGCTCTGCGCCTCGACGAGCCGCCTGGCGATCGTCGCGCGGCGCTTCGACATGCGCACGCGCTCTTCTTTTCTTGATGGCGGGGTCCCCGGCACCCCGCCAAGCTCGCTTCGCTGCGCTCGCGCTTCGCCGCTCGCTCCGCTCCGCTCGCCGTCTCTTGATGGCGGGGTCCCCGGCACCCCGCAAGCTCGCTTCGCTGCGCTCGCGCTTCGCCGCTCGCGCCGCTCGCTCGCCCTTGGTCGCCAAGCAGCCGCGTCTGCTTTCGGATCCACCGCCAGAGCGGCCTCCACGTCGCGCTTCATCACGCGGCCGGCGTCGCCGGATCCGCTTCACGCTCGTGATGTCGACCTTCTGCTGATCCGCCGCGTTCTTCGCCGTCGGGGTTGCCGCTGGTCTTGCTGGCGTCGGCGCCTTCGCGCCTTCGCGGTGGCTGCTTCGGGCTCGCCGCTTCGGCGGGACTCGCCGCGGCCTCGCCGGCCGCCGCTCGGGCTGTTGCAGCCTCCTCGATCACGCCCAGCACGTCGCCGACCTTCACGTCCGCGCCGTCCTGGTGCGCGATCCTCGCGAGCACGCCGCCCTGGGGCGCCGCCACCTCGACGTCGATCTTGTCGGTCTCGAGTTCGACCAGCGGATCGCCGACGGCGACGAGATCGCCCGCCTTGCGCAGCCACTTGGCGACGCGCGCATCGACAATCGACTCACCCACTTCCGGCACGACGATATTTGCTGGCATCGATTGCCTAACCCTTCGAACGTCGTCAGTGCGGCGTCCGGCGCTTCGGTGTCTTCCCGCCGTGGCTGGCCGCCGCGGCCGCGCGCCGTGCCGACGCCTGCTCGACCAGCGCCTGCTGGTTGACGGCGTGGCGCGCGGCCGATCCTTCCGCCGGGCTCGCGCTGCGCGGACGCGCGACGCGGCCAGCCTGCGGCTGCCGGCGGCCTCGACGAGCACGGCCGCACGAAGTCCCAGGCGCCCATGTTCTCCGGCTCTTCCTGCACCCACACGACTTCCTCGGCGTTCGGATAGGCGTCGATGGCGGCGCGCAGGTCTGCGACCGGCACCGGATAGAGCTGCTCGACGCGGAGAATCGCGACGTCGGCCCGGGCCGCCCGCTGGCCGCTCGCGACCAGGTCCATGTAGATCTTGCCGCTGCAGATCAGCACCGGCGCACGTCGGCCGGCCGCGCGCCAGCGCCTCGTCGTCTGAGGACCATCTGGAAGCGCCCTTCGGCCAGCTCCCGCGGCGTGGACGCCACGAACGGATGGCGCAGCAGGCTCTTCGGCGTCAGGACGACGAGCGGCAGCGGATCGATGTCGAGCAGCGCCGCCTGGCGCCGCAGCAGATGGAAGTACTGCGCCGCGGTCGTGCAGTTGGCGACGCGCATGTTGATGTCGGCGGCGAGCTGCAGGAACCGCTCGGGGCGCGCGCTCGCGTGATCCGGGCCCTGCCCTTCGTGCCCGTGCGGCAGCAGCAGCACCAGCGACGGGCGCCTGCCCCCACTTCGCCCGCGCCGAGGCGACGAACTCGTCGATCATCACCTGCGCGCCGTTGATGAAGTCGCCGTACTGCGCTTCCCAGATCACGAGCCGCGACGGCTCCTGGATGTTGTAGCCGTACTCGAAGCCGATGGCGGCGTTCTCGGTCAGCGGGCTGTTGTGGATCTCGAAGGCCGCCCGCGCCTGCGGAACGCCTGCAGCGGCACGTGCTGCTTCCCGGTCTTCGCGTCGTGATAGACGGCGTGGCGGTGGCTGAAGGTGCCGCGCTCGACGTCCTCGCCGGTCAGGCGGACGGCGTGCCGTCGGCGAGAATCGACGCCAGCGCCAGCTCCTCGCCGCGTGGCCCAGTCGATCGTCCGCTCGTCCGGCGCGTCGAGCGCACCGGCGCGCTTCTCGCGCGAGCGCTCGAGCTTGCGATGGAACGTGAAGCCGTCCGGCGTGACGAGCAGGCTCGCATTGAGCTCGCGCAGCCGCTCGAGCGGCACCGCGGTCCGCGCGGTCGCGGCGGCGCGGGCCGGCGGCTCCGGCGGTTCGGGCTCGACGAGATCCCGCTCCGGCTCGAGCGACTCCATCGCGGACTGGAGCGCCGCGAGCCGCCGCGTGTTCATGTCGTCGGCCGCCTCGCGCGCGATCGTGCCGCGCTCGACGAGCGTGCGCGCCCAGATCTCGCGCACGGTCGGGTGCGCGTCGATCTTCCGGTACATCAGCGGCTGCGTGAACGCCGGCTCGTCCCCCTCGTTGTGGCCGTAGCGCCGGTAGCCGACCAGATCGATCAGGAAGTCGCGCTTGAAGGTCCCGCGATAGGCGAACGCCAGCCGCGCCGCCTCGACGCACGCCTCGGGGTCGTCGGCGTTGACGTGCACGATCGGGATCTTGAAGCCGCGCGCCAGGCCGCTCGCGTACGAGGTGCTGTAGGAGTCTTCGGGACCGGTCGTGAACCCGAGCTGGTTGTTGGCGATGACGTGGATCGTGCCGCCGGTCGTGTAGCCCGGCAGGCGGCCCAGGTTCAGCGTTTCGGCCACGACGCCCTGGCCGGGGAACGCCGCGTCGCCGTGGATCAGGATCGGCAGGCTCGCGTCCGGATCGAACACCGGCGCGCCCGGCTTGTTCACCGTCGTGCCGGCGGCGCGCGCCATGCCCTCGACGATCGGGATCGACCGCCTCGAGATGGCTCGGGATTGGGCGGCATCGACACGACCACGTCCATCCGGCGGCCGCCCTTGATCGCGCGGCGGGCGCCGGCGTGGTACTTCACGTCGCCGGTCCACGC
Organism: uncultured Acidobacteriota bacterium; assembly: GCA_963817635.1. Taxonomy (GTDB): domain Bacteria; phylum Acidobacteriota; class Vicinamibacteria; order Vicinamibacterales; family 2-12-FULL-66-21; genus CAWFPR01. The sequence goes on from CAWFPR010000005.1 coordinate 366,496, forward strand.
CATGTCCTCGCGGAAGGTGCGCGACGAGACCGGATCCTTGAACTCGGCGAGGATCTGCGCGTACGGCTTGTTGAGCACGTGCGCCATGACGTTGAGGCGGCCGCGGTGCGCCATGCCGATGAGGATGTTGCGCGTGCCGGCCTCGGCCGCGTCGCCGATCACCTCGTCGAGGACCGGCACGAGCATGTCGAGCCCCTCGATCGAGAACCGCGTCTTGCCGGGGAAGGTCCGCTGGAGGAAGCGCTCGAAGGCCTCGACCTGCGTCAGCCGATCGAGCAGCGCGATCGGATCGATCGGATCGGCCGGCGCGCGGAAGCGGCCGCATTCGACCGCCTGGCGCAGCCAGTTCCGCTCTTCCGGCACGAAGACGTGCGCGAAGTCGTAGCCGGTCGTCGAACAGTAGATCCGGCGGAACGCGTCGATGACGTCGAGCATGTGCGCCGCGCCGACACAGAGCGGCGACGGCGATGAGGCTCGCCGGCAGGCGTCCGCAGATCGTCTTCGGTCACGCCGTGCGTTTCGGGCAGGAGCGAGGGGTCGCCCGGCGGCCGGCTGCCGAGCGGGTCGAGCTGGGCGGCCAGGTGGCCGTAGCGCCGGATCGACTGGGCCAGGTTGACGGCGCCGACGACCTTCTGGAGCGCCAGCGCCCCCGGCGCCGCCGCCGCCGCGTCATCGGCCGGCGGCGTCCAGCGCTCGAAAGCGCCCGGGTCTCCGGCGTCGACCGACGCGGGGTCCTGGCGGTAGCTGCTCGTACAGCTCGAGCACGTAGCCGCGGTTGAGCCCGGTGAACTCCTGCCACCCCGTCATATCCCTACAATCCTACCCCAGGGATGGACGCCCGCTCATGTGGCTGCCGCGCGTCTCGTCGTGTTCGATACTCCGTGCGGCCCCTGCGCCGAGCGCGCGCGTCGGTGCGTTGTCCCTTTGGCTCGGCAACGCGCCCGCGGTCCGGGCGCAATCTACCGCAAGCGTGTCGGGCGTGTTCGGGACTCTGGCGGGGGCGTGATCCCGGCGCCACGGTCATGGTCAAGGCAGACGAAACGGGAAGCACCTCGAAACAGTCGCTGATGCCGCCGGGCGGTATCAGGTGCCGGCGCTCGATGCCGGCCCCTACACCGTGACCGCCTCTCTCACGGGCTTCAAGACGGCTGTGGCCAGATCCGGTTGGCGCCCGGTCAGCGGTCACGATGAATACTCACACTCGAGGTCGGCGCGCTGAGCGAAACGGTAACCGTGCGACTCCGAACTCGTGAACACGGCGACCCACGGTGGCCTCGACGCTCAACGCCGATCAGCTCAATCGGATGCCGACGCCGACGCGCAACGCGCTGAACGCGATCACGTTCCTTCCCGGCGTCAACACGGCGACGACCAACCGCGAATCCCGCATCAACGGCCTGCCCGAGTCCTTCCTGAGCATCACGCTCGACGGCCAGAGCAACAACGACAACTTCAACCGCTCGACCGACGGGTTCTTCGCCTCCGTCTATCCGCGCCAGGACGCCGTCGAAGCCGTATCGGTGACGCTGGCGGCGGCCGGCGCGCAGGTCGGCGGCGGCTCGGGCGCCGTCACGATGGCCTTCCAGACGCGCTCGGGCGGGAACCGTTTCGCGGGAAGCGTCTACGAGTACCTGGCGCGACCCGAGGCTGAATTCCAACTACTACTTCAACGAGATCAACGACCTGCCGAAGAACGACGTCAAGCTGAACCAGTGGGGCTTCCGGGTGGGCGGCCCCATTGTGATTCCCGGGATGTACGACGGCCGCAGCAAGGCGTTCTTCTTCCTCAATTACGAGCAGGTCAGGTTCCCGAACAGCTTCACGCGCACCCGGACGGTCCTCAACGACCGGGCGCTCGACGGGTGGTTCCGCTATCAGGTGGGCTCCTCGGTACGCGAGGTCAACGTGCTCCAGCTCGCGGCGGCCAACGGGCAGATCTCGGCGAAGGACCCGACCGTCTCCTCCCTGCTGCAGAAGATCCAGGCGTCGATGCTGACGACGGGCACTCGTTCGGCGCTGGCCGACCCGCTGCTCGATCAGTACGTGTATCTGAGCCCGGGCAAGCTGTTCGAGCACCAGCCGACGGTCCGCATCGACTACAACATCGGCGCCAAGCACCGGCTGAGCGGATCGTTTTCAACCATCACGGCACGGCGCGACCCGGACTACCTCAACTCGGCGGACTCGCGTTTCCCGGGCGCGCCCAACTACCGGATCTTCGAATCGACGCGGCCGCTGTTCTCGATATCGCTGCGCTCGACCCTCGGGTCGAGTCTCGTCAACGAGCTGCGCGGCGGGGGCAACGCCTTCTATGGCTCGTCCTACTTCGGCAAGCCCAAGAGCAATGGACCGCAGACCTTCGAGGACGAAGACGGATACGCCATCGACTTCGACACGGGCATCGGGTTGACCAACTGGTACTACCAGACCACGCCGAGCTGGCGGAACGCGCCGACCTACAGCCTCGCCGACACGGTAACCTGGCTGAAGGGCAAGCACAGCATGAGCTTCGGCGGGTCGTATCTGCTGCAGACGGCCCAGGAGAACGCCCAGCAACAAGTCGATCAGATCAACCTCAGGTTCGATCAGGATTTCGACCCCGCGCGCGGGCTGTTCACGACGAGTAACTTCCCGTCCGCTTCGTCGGGGCAACTCAGTGACGCCCGGTCCCTGTACGCCCTGCTGACGGGTCGCGTGGGGTGCGTGGTGGGGCAGGCGGCGCTGGACCCCGGCACCAACAAATACGTCTCGCTCGGGCCGCGGGTGCGGGAGGGGAAGATCAGCATCTTCGGGGGCTTCCTCCAGGATTCGTGGAAGGCGTCGCCGACTGTCACGCTGACCGGAGGCCTGCGCTGGGACGTGCAGACGCCCTTCGCCGCCTCGAACGACGTCATGTCGGCGGTCACCTTGAACAGCATCTGCGGGATCTCGGGACTGGGTAACGGGAGCCTGTACAACAAGTGCAACTTCCTGAGCCCGGGATCGAACGGGGGCGTGGTCCCCGAGTTCATCCAGCTCAAAAGCGGAACGGAAGGCTACAAGACGGACTGGAACAACCTCGCCCCGTCGGTGAGCGTCGCGTGGCGGCCGAACGTGCAGTCCGGCTTCATGCGGACGCTGCTGGGGGATCCGGAGCAGGCGACGATCCGGGGGGGCTGGTCGGTGGCCTACGACCGCCAGGGCATGGCCATCTTCACGGGCACGTATGGCAACAATCCCGGCAGCACGTTGTCGCTCACTCGAGACGCGAACACCGGGCTCGTCGGGCCCGGCGAGTCGTGGCCGGTGCTCTTGAGCGAGAAAGACCGGCTCTACCCGGCGTCGTTCCCGGAGACCGCCACGTTCCCGATCGCGGTGCGCGAGAACCGGGCGGACAGCATCTATGCCTTCGCGCCGGACATCGAGATCGCCAAGGCGCAGACCTGGATGGTTGGTTTCCAGCGTGCCCTCTCCAGGGACATGGCGGTGGAATTCCGTTACGTCGGGACGCGCGGCAGCAACCAGTGGTCGCAGCTCAACTGGAACAGCATCCGGGGCGAGAACCTCGTGCCCAATGGCTTCCTGGACGAGTTCAGGGGCGCCATGGGCAACCTCGCCGCCAACAACGCCTCCGGTATCAGTGGCCGCGTCGGATCGTTCGCCTACTTTGGACCGGGGACGGGAACGAGTCCGCTGCCGATCTACCTCGCCTACTTCAACGGCAGCACGGATGCCACGAATCCGGCGGCCTATTCGGGAGGCACGAGCACCTGGCGGAGCACGACGTTCGCCAGCCGGATGTCGCCGGCGAACCCGGCGCCGGTCACATCGGCCAGCGACCTCGACGCCAACACGACGCGCCGGAACAACGCGCTCAGCGTCGGCTATCCCGCGAACTTCTTCGTGCCGAATCCCGACGTCAATCAGGTGAACGTCTATGACAGCGGGGCCTACAGCGACTACCACGCGCTGCAGATCGAGCTGCGGCGGCGGCTGTCGAAGGGGCTGTCGGCGAACATCAACTACCAGTACGCGCTCGAAGCCGGGTCGGCCTTCGACGGCTTCAGCTTCGGGCGGACGATGGTCCAGCAGGGCGACGTCCGGCACGCGTTCAAGTACCAGTTCGACTGGCAGATTCCGGTGGGCCGCGACCACCGGCTCGGCCGCGACATGAACCCGATCCTCAACGGGATCATCGGCGGCTGGAGCATCAACGGCGTCGGGCGCGTCCAGGCCCGGACGCTGGACTTCGGCGAAGTGCGGCTCGTCGGCATGACGAAGAGCGACCTGCAGAAGATGTGGAAGTTCTACAAAATCGAGAACGCCTCCACAGGGCAGACGGAAGTCTGGATGCTGCCGCAGGACGTGATCCTCAACACGCGCCGGGCATTCAGCGTGAGCAACACGACGCTCGACGGGTACTCCACGAGCCTCGGGCCGCCCGAAGGCCGGTACATCGCGCCGGCCAACACGGCCGACTGCATCCAGATCAGGGGCGGCGACTGCGGCGTCTCGCGGGCACTGATCCTGCGGGCGCCCTGGTTCTCTCGCGTGGACATCGGCGCGACCAAGCGGTTCGACATCAAGGGCACGACCAACTTCGAGATCCGGGTTGACGTGTTGAACCTCTTCGACAACATCAACTTCAACCCGGTCGCCAACCCGGGCAGCGGCTCGACCATCTTCCAGGTGACGAGCGGCTACACGGATCCGAGCAACACGTACGACCCGGGCGGCCGGCTCGGACAGGTCATGTTCCGCTTCAACTGGTAACTCCTCTCATGCCCGGTGGAGTCCCGACCCGTTCGGGGCTCCGCCGGGATTTTTTCCGCCCCCCTTTCGATTCTCGATGCCGTCGGAACCGGGGGCTGGCGCTCGACATGGAGCTTCGCGGTCGTCGTCTCGGTTCGTGCGGCGTGGCGGCTGTGCTGGTCCTGTGCCCGCCTCCCCACCTCGCCCCGGCCGCCGCCGCGCCGGTGTCCATCGAAGGACCACAGGCACGCGCCGCCACCGAACGGCCACCCGCCCTGCTCGTCGATTTCGCCGTTGTACAGGACGGCTCACCCGTCAGCGACCTGCAGCCGTCAGAGGTGGAGGTCCGGATCGACGGGCGCCCCAGGACGATCACCGCCATTCGCCAAATCGCCGCGGCTCCAGTCACCGCGGCAACCGGGGGCGCCCCGCGCGTGCCGCCGCCGTACGGGACGAACCGGGACGTGACGGCCGGGCGCGATTTCGTACTGCTGCTGGACGAAGAGTCGCTCACGGCGGGGCGGGAGACGCAGCTCCGAAGCGCCGTGGACGGCCTGCTCGCCGGATTCTCCCCCGCCGACCGCGCGATGGTTCTCGCGCTGCCGTACGGCGGCATCAGGCAGGCGTTCACGTCCGACAGGGCCCGGGTCCGCCTCGCGATGGCCGCAGTGGGCGGCCAGGGATCACGCAGCGAGACCGGGTCGGACATGGCCTGCCGGACCCGGCGGTTCCTCGAATCCCTCCACAGCTTTCTCGTGGGCCAGGCCGGGCGCTCCACGCCCCTCACCGTCGTCCTGTTCACCGCCGGCCTTGCGGCGCCGCGCCGGGACGCGCCCATGGCGCGCGCCCCGGGCATGTGCGAACTGCCCGTGACGCACTTTCAGATGATCGGCGCAGCCGCGGGCGCCGCACGGGCGAACTTCTACGTGCTGCAGCCCTCCGACGTCGGGTTCAGCGCCGGCGGCTGGACCGAGTCGATTGCCGGGACCTCGTTCCTGGGTTCCGACAATCCGCTCGAAGGCATCGAGCACCTGGCCGGGGCGACGGGAGCGGTTCGCCTGGCGCTGGACGGGAGCGGCACGGAGTCCGTGGCGCGAGTCGCCCGGGAGTCGTCCGCGTACTACGTCGCCGAACTCGCCATCGAGCCGCGCGAGATCTTCGGGCGCAGCCGGAAGCTGGCGGTGCGGGTGAATCGCGATGGCGTGTTTGTGCGCGCCCGTCCGGAGATTACCTTCACCCAACCTGAACCGAGCGGTGCGACCACGCGACTGGCGGTCAGCGATCTGCTGCTGTCGCCGGCGGCCGCACCCGATCTGCCGCTGCGCGTGGCCGGCTTCACCGTACGTGAACCCGACGGCCAGCTGCGCATCGGCGCCGTCGTCGAGCCGATCGAGCCTGATGTGACCCTGGCCTCAGCGGGCGCCGTGCTGCTCGATGGCGGCGAGATCGTCGCGCGCTGGTTCGCGACGGATGCGAGCGAGCGGCCGTTGCTCGGTGCGATGGCGGCTGCGCCCGGACGCTACCGGCTTCGCGTGGCGGCGATCGATGAGTCCGGCCGGGCCGGAGTGGCGGAAGAGGATGTGGAGGCGCGCCTGGTCTCGGTTGGCCCCCTGACGCTCGGTTCGCTGATGCTCGGCGTCTCACGCGGCGGTGGCGTGGTGCCGCAGCTCGAGTTCGGCGGCGAACCGATCGCCATCGCGTCGTTCGACATCTACGGCGGCGAGGGGGGCCTCGCGCTGTCGGCCACGCTCGAAGTCGCTCGCAAGCCGGACGGCACGGCCCTGGTCACTCTGCCGCTTGCGCTCGCCCGGGCGGACGCCAGCCGCGTCGTCGCCACCGGCTCCGTGCCGCTCGGCGCGTTGCCGCCAGGCGACTACGTCGTTCGCGGCGTGATCCGGCTCGAGGACGGCACCATCGGCCGCGTGAGCCGGACGCTGAGGAAAGTCGGACCTTAGCTCGGCGGTCGGCGCTCGGCGGGCGGCGGGCGGGGCTCGGGGTTCGGCGTGCGCCCCATTGACCTTCCGGCCACATCCGTCCGTCCCTTCCCTTACCTGCGTCCTGGATTGTGGGTCCGATCGGTGGCCCACGCCTCCTGCACCCGCCGCATTTCGTCGATCGACGCGTGCTTGTGGACGCCCGGCGGATACCGGCGGGTTGACGTTCGAACACCGAGATCCCAGAGCGCCGCCATCGTGCGGAAGAGCCCCGGATCTCCCGGCTGGCGCCAGACCGGCTGGCTCATCTCCTCCACGCTCCGGAATCTGCGGACCGGCATCTATTCGTCCTCGAGGCGGAAACGGATCCGCAGCAATTCGGCGTCGGCGCGGTCCTTCAACCGGACGGTGTCCCTCTTCATCCGGTACAACGTCCGCGGCGTGGCGACCGTGACGATGATGCCCGCAAACGGCAGTCGCTCGGTCTCCACATCCGCGAAGGCGAACGCTTCCCCCAGCCGGGTGACGATGTCGAGGTGAAATGCGCCTTCCGGGGGCACGTACTGGATTGCAGGGTACGCGCCGAGCAGATCGGCCGCTGTGATCTGCTCAATCTCCGGGTCGGAGAAGACGCTCGTCAATGCCGTTCGGAGACGTGCGATGTTGTCCGCGTCGGGCGCAACGAATATGTCGAGATCCTCGGTGAAGCGCGCGAGCCCGTGCAGGTTCAGCGCCACGGCGCCGAAGATCGCGTACCGCACGCCGGACTCCTCCAGCGCGCGCAGCACGGCCTGGAGCCGCTCGAAATCCACGAATTCAGCCTAGCACAAGGGCTCAGGGCTCAAGGCCCGGGGCTCAGGGCTCAGGGCTTCAAGGCTCAGGGCTCAAGGCCCAGGGCTCAGGGCTCAGGGCTCAGGGCTCAGGGCTCAGGGCTCAAGGCTCAAGGCTCAAGGCTCAGGGCTCAAGGCTCAAGGCTTCGTTTGCTGAATTACAGAAAATCTGCTATTCTGTCGCCATGAAGACCATGGTCACCATCACGAGCCGCGGCGTGGTGACGCTGCCCGCGCGCCTGCGCGAGGCGCTCGGCCTCGAGGCGGACGACCAGCTGATCGCGGAACTCGTCCCCGAAGGCCTGCTGCTGCGCCCCGCGGTCACGCTTCCCGTCGAGATCTACACCCCGGAGCGCGAGCGTGAGTTCGATCGCGCGGAAGCGGACCTCGCCAAGGCACTGCGAACGCCGGCGCCTTCGAAGAAGTCGAAGAAACCGCCGCGGCGCAGGTCCCGCTGACGAGCGCGCCACGGATGCGCATCTTCCTCGACGCGAACATCCTTTTTTCCGCCGCGAAGACCGACGGTGCCATTCGCGAGGTGTGCGGTCGCCTGCTCGACGGCGGGCACGAGTGTTGGGTAGACGACTTTGTCGTTGCCGAAGCGCGGCGCAATCTCGCGCGCAAGGGGGAAGACGCTGCGGTCGAACTGGATGCGCTCGTCGGACGGCTGCATCGGGCGGCCGCACAATCGCCGGCGCGGGAGAGCGAACACGCGGCCTGGCTGCCGGACAAGGACCGGCCGGTCCTCGCCGCGGCCATCCGGTTGCGCTGCGACGCGCTCGTCACCGGCGATCGCACGCACTTCGGAGCGGGGTGCGGCAGGACCTTCGGCGGCGTCACGATCCATTCACCGCGATCGATCGCCGAAACAACGCGGTCAATGCGGCGACCCTGAAGGGTCGCCCTACGTACCGAAACAGTACAACGTGCTGTTCGTGCGGATGTAGATCTTCCCGTCCACGAGCGCCGGCGTCGCGTAGATGTTGTCCTGGAGATCGTTCACCGCAATCGCCTCGAGGCTGCCGCCCGGCGGCAGGACGATCACCTTCCCCTTTTCGGTCGAGATGAAGATCTTCCCGTCAGCCGCCACCGGCGAGGCGTAGTAGCGGTCGCTCGGCACCTTCAGCCGTCCCTGCTGGATCAGTTCGCCGCTCTCCGGGTTCAGCATCGTGACGATGCCGCCGGCGTCGTTGACCATGTAGAGGACGCCTTCATAGAGCAGCGGCGAGGGGAGCTGCGGAATCCCCCGCTGGAAGCGCCACTTGACGGACTTCGCGGTCATGTCGCCGGAGCCGCCCAGCTTGATCGCGAGCATGCCGTTCTCGGAGTCCATGGCGGCCTTGTAGTAGTCCCACTCGTCCACGGACATCATCTTGTCGTTGTCGAGATCGGCAAAGCCGAGCGCGCGGTCCGCGTGGCCGGCGGGAATCTCCTCCTTCGTGAGCTTGCCGTCCTTGTTCGACGTCGCTCGACGCAAACGCCTCCTTCGACGTCGCCACCGGCACTTTCGAGCCGGGCTGGTTCTCCGGCGATCCGAAGCCGTTGATGTAGAGCGTGTCGCCGCTGATGACCGGCGTGGACTTCATCTCGAACGACAGCCCGCCGACCCACCAGAGCCGCTTGCCGTCGCGCGGATCGTAGGCCGACAGCAGGAACGAGCCGGGCACGACGATCTGCGTGCGGCCGCCGGGCGGCGTGTAGAGCACGGGCGTCGAGTGGCCGCTCCGCGCTTCGGTACGCGGCGTCCGCCACCGCTCCTTGCCGGTCTTCCGATCGAAGGCCGCGATGAACGACCCGATGCTCTGGTCGCAGCTCAGCACCACCTCGTCGTTGACGATGATCGGCGAGGCGCCCATGCCGTAGATGTTGTTGAACGGGCCGAGCGGCGTGCGCCACTGTTCCTTCCCGTTCGTGTCGTAGGCGAGCAGGCCGTAGTCGGGGAAGAACACGAAGATCTGCGTGGCGTCGGCCGCCGCGGACGGCGACGCCGGGTTGTTCCGGTTGTCGATCTTCTCGCTGCGTTCGCGCGGCGCCTCGCGCTCCCATACGACCTTGCCGGTCGTCCGATCCACCGCGAAGGTCAGCAGCTTGTCGTCGCGCGAGCCGGTCAGGTAGATCCGGTTGCCGAAGACGATCGGCGACGAGTAGCCCTTCGGCAGCTCCGTCTTCCAGACGACGTTCAGGTCGGGGCCGAACTCGGTGGGCAGGCCAGTCGTCGTGCCGACGCCGGAGCCGTTCGGGCCGCGGAAGCGGGCCCATTCGCCAGGATCGGCGGCAAGCGGGGCGACGAGGGCCAGGAGGAGCGCGATCGCAGTCAGCATGGCCATAGTTCTACTCCATCGGCGGACCCGAGTGGCGAGGTTTTGCGACGACAGGGGCAGGTGAGGCGTCGCGGAGCCGCTTCCAGCGCCTTACTCCGCGGTCTTCCGCGTTCCCTTCAGCGCCGCGGAAATCGTCGCGAGCGGCAGCACGAGCGCGAGGGGATCGTCCAGGAGCCTGAGGGCACCGAAGCGTTCGTACCACCGCGCGGCGGCCTCGTCCTTCGCGTCGATGGCCAACGCCACGCCGCCCACTGCTTTCGCGACGGCGACCGCCCGTTGACCTGCAGCCATGAGCAGCTCTCCGCCGAGGCCCCGGCCCTGTTCGCTGAGGGAAACAGCCAGCCGGCCGAGCCGGAACACAGGTACCTCGTATCGCCCAAGCCCGCGCTTCGCCGCCTCGGGCACGTCAGCAAAATCGATGGCACCCGGTGCGATGGTGTAGTAGCCGAAAATCGTGGTGGGCGAGGTCAGGGCAACCGCGACGAACGTCTTGGCGCCGCCGCTCTCGTGATTCTGACGGGCGTATCGGTGGAGGTAGTCGTTGAGCGCCGGCACACCGCAGTCGAATCCCGCCCGGTCGTGGCGCCGCGCGAGCGCTTCTTCCCGCCAGCGAGTCGCGCGGTTCACGCGCGGTTTCGTCGGAGCCGCTTCGCGGCCGCACGGAGGGCCGGCGTTGGCCTGGGTGGATTCTCCAGCAGGTCGAGCACGCGGGCGCCGTCACGGGCACTCAGCCTGATGCGCTCGTGGCGGGCGACGACCTCCTCGGCGACTGGAAGCGCCGTCCGCATGACGAACGTCGTCAGATCCAGACGCTGATAGGCCGCTGCCGCCGCGAGGATGCGCTTCTCTTCACGCGAGGCGCGGAGTTCGATGCGGTCGTCTCGAGATGTAGACGCGTTCGGCATGATTGGGCTCCCCTCGAGGCGACAGTATAGCGTACGGATGGCGTACGTACCTAGGTCCTCAAAACGGCTGCTCGACAGCTCCTCTCTGCGACCTACCCAGCCATGTCCTCCGGCGCCTGGGGCAGCGGCTGGACGATCTTCGTGAAACTGGCCGCGCTGGAGCAGCTCACGCCCCTTGCCGCCGCGTCCCGTCACGTCGTACTTCGTCGTGCTGATCGTCTGCTCGGCGCCGCGGCTCGTTCTCGACGGTCAGCAGGCGGGTCCTGCAGTTGCGTCCGGCAGGCCTGTGCGATTTTGGACCCTGGCTCATCCTTGCGGCGTGAGTTGCTGTGCGGTTTCAAAAAAAAAAAAAAAAAAAAAAAACTTTACGCCGTCTTTCGAAGGGGCCGAACCTTCGGCCTCTGACCTCGGGCCTTCATGGCGTGCCACAGGTCCCACTTTGCCTGCAGCGTCAGCCAGATCTGCGCATCCCAGCCTGTCAACGCCTCGAGCAGGAGGGCGGTTTCGGCGCTGACCGCCCGGCGCGCTCTCACGATGGCGTTCAGCCGCTGAAAAGGGATGTTCATGCGGGTGGCAGCCTCGACTTGAGACACTCCAAGCGGTTCGAGAAACTCCTTCAAGAGCATTTCGCCAGGATGCGTCGGCGGCCGGCGGGTGGGAAGCATCGACCTTCCTCAGTGATAATCGGCGCAGCGCACGTCGAATGCGTCTGCGCCTTCGAAGCGGAACACAACTGGGTACTGGTCGTTCACGCGCACCGCGTGGAAGCCGCGGAGGTGACCCGCAAGCGCGTGCAACCGGTTCCCGGGCGGCACCTTCAGGTCGTCGAGCCGGGTCACGGCGTCGATCTGATCCAGTTTGCGACGCACGATCGGCCAGAGCTCGCGGGGGATTCGCCGGGCCGCCCTGCTGTTGACGCCGTTCCAGATGTCGCGCGTGGCGTTGTCGGCGAGCGTCCGGATCACTCAATAGCATCATAGCACGGCTAGCGTGCTACGTCGGTCCGCGTGGTGGCCCGTCGGCAGGACTCTCTCAGCCTGCGGGCGCATGCCTCGCAAGCAACCGGGCGTTGGTTCCACAAATGGCCCGAACGTCATCTGATACACGCGCGTCCTCGCTTCCCCGGACCCAGAACTGATGCGCGGCGTCCCGCGCGTCATCCCAGACGTCGAGGGTGTCTGCTGTGACGTTCGGGTACTGCAAACACACGCGGCGGCACCTGGCCATCGGCTGTTGGCGCATACAGCATGGAGACCTGGTCGAAGGCTGGCGCAAGTCGCGGGACGTCCTCTTCCGCGAAGAAGAGGATGTTGTGTGGATGCCGATCGGTATTTCCGATGAGTGCGCCAAACGCATCGAGCCAGCGAAGCCGTCGCGCATCGTCATCGATCAAACGGCGCGCCTCTCTGAGCAACGTCGCTGCACGGGCCCAGGGATCTGCGGGGTCGTCGTGAATGGCCGCAAGACTCAACACGCCACGCCTTCCGCCTGCTCCCACACGGTCAAAACGCTCGCTCTCGAGAAACCAATGAGAAGGCGCTTCGATCACGCTGGTGCGTGCCGCCGAAATCCCTCTCGCAGCGACAACATCGAGCGCAACTCCCTCCAGGATGAGCAGATCACACCAGCGCCGCGCAACGACGTCGGTCGCACCTCCGCGCGCGGCAAACTTGACGAGCACGTGCCGTCCGTCAACCTGCACGCCAAACTTCGGCCGCTCGCCTCCCGCCGACGGACCAGGGGGATGTCCGGCGATTGTGGCGTTGGCCAGCGCGGGGTAATCGTTGCGTGTTGCGGCGACGCCTTTCAGCGCTTGCCACCGGGCAAAAGACTCCTCGCCGGCGATGAGGTTCCCGGGCAGGTCCTCACCCCGACGTGACATCGCGATCAGGATGTGATGATCGGACCAATCGGTCAGGCGCGGCGGCAGCCGAAGATCGGCATGGGTCGAGGCAAAGTGCCGCCCGAGAAATCCCGAAGGGCGAGCGTCTGCAAGCTCAATTGGAAGGCCGTCCGAGACCCTGCCGGCAGGCATCCAGACGGACTGCCGCGCCGCCAGCGTCGTCAGCTCGCCTGCCGAGACTGCTGCGCCGGTGCCGGTGATTCGGAACAGCGGAAAGCGCGAACTGTCGAGATTGGACCACTGTTGCCGCCACGCGTACTGCGTGGCGCGGCCGCGACCAATCCGGACGACATCCGGTCCGGCATCCCGCACCATCCGCATGAGCGTCGCGGGCGAAACGCCCAGGCGCTCCCGGAGGTCAGCCGCGCGGAGGACTCCCCGGCTCAGTTCGTCTGACACCCGCGCCATGAAATGATTATACAGGAGTAAATTGCCAGATATATACGGCTTAATGCTGACTATTGTGGTTGTTTGCGAAACGATTATAGAAATGATTATAGAAACGATTTATGAGGGTGGCTGCCTGGCCTAAGGTCGTGCGAGCGATGGGCGTAAAGGAGTTCGCGGGCAAGACAGGGATGGCAAGCCCGAATCTTTTGCGGACCCTCAATCCTCGCCACAACCCAACGCAGGACACTCTGAATCGGCTCCTGAAGCCTTTCCGGCTCGAGCTAAGCCTCGCTCCCATCTCGGACCGACCGAAGCGTCGGCACGCAGCGTAGGGTCAACGGAGAACCGATTGTATGCGGCGGAGCGGATTAGGGAAGCAGGTCAGGGGCCAGTCTCGGCACAACGACCAGGCAACGCGACTTTGGCGGCCCGGAACCAGCTCCGGTCCTGTGTAACGCCGCACTGGTGACCGGAGCCCCGTCCGATCGCCGCTTGGCGAGCTAGAGGCACGATCCATCTTTGAGCACCGACGCGCGATGGCTACGATTCCCGCTCCTGCTCCGCAGTGCGCGCTGCCCGGTGCTCACACTAATTCAGGGTTCTTCAAGGACCCGTCAGGACTCTGTCGCCACGAAGGCACTACGCTCCCAGCGTGGAGGGAGATCGAATGAACACGCTCTCTGCTGCTTTTCGTAGTTCGGTCCTGGTCCTGGTCATCGCCTCTTCCGTCATAGGGATACCGGTTCCCGCGAGCGCGGCCGGCGAAGGGTGGGGCGGTCAACTCACTATCAACGGCCGACCGCTCTTTGGGCCTGTCAGCCTGACAATCACGACCGGGGGCCGGGTGGATGGCCTCCTCGCTCGAGCTGCCAGCGCGAGCCCTGCCGGCGGGGTGTTGAAACCGCGGATAGTGGACGCCGGGCGGGTACCGCGAGCCGTTCTGCTCACACGGAGTCAGCAGGCGAATGCGCCGAATCGGTCGTGGGTCAAACGGCATCCGGTTCTCTTCGGTACCCTCGTTGGCGCCGTTGCAGGTGCCGGTATCGTTGCTGCGACAGTCGACGCGGAGGCAGCTTTCGTCGGGTTCTATGGCGGCGCGGCCGCGGGGAGCGTGGTCGGGTGGTTCGTGAGCCGATAGGGACACGGAAGGCGCAGATTCATCGACCCTAGGCGGCTAGTCGTTAGATATCCGGCCGGGAAGCGTCAGAACGTCCGGTTAAGAGGGCTATTCAGCCGGGGAGGACAACCAGTCCTCCCCAATTCGGACCAATGTTTGTGCACAACTGGCGCCGTGAGCGTTCGGGTTCGGCTGCGTTACTGGGCCGCGAACTCCGGCCGCGCATACGATTCCAAGAATCCGCACGCCGAACACCGGAAGGTGCCCACGGGGACGCACTTCTCCTTCGGGATTCCCGCGCTCCCGAACCAGGACTTCTGCGGCGCTCCCTCAACCCAGGTGCTGACCTTGCGCATCGGCCCATCGATTTCGAAGAGGAATCCCTGCACCATCTCGCCGTTGCACTTGGGGCACCGATTGGCTCCCGCGCTCATGTGTGAACCTCTCTTGACGCTCACAGAAAGCTGACCGTCCCTGCTCAGTGAAAAGTGACCAGGGCCAGAAGCCGGCAGGCACGCCGGCCGGCGGACGGTGATTCTATACCCGGACACCCAGGTCGTCGTCAAGACCTGGCGGCGTGAGTACAACGAGGAGCGGCCGGAGAATGGGCTCGGCGGGCTGACGCCCGCCGGGTGCCGATCTACCTGCCGTCACCGATTCGCGGGCGCAGTCCGCTTCATCAGCGCCTCGAATTGTCTCCGCTCAGCAGTTGTCATCTTGACGACGCGATTCTCGATCGATTCGACTACAAATCGGCGCTGTCCCACTAGTACAGGCCGCTGAAAAATGCCGGCCTGATGGAATATGGGAAAAGGTAAATGGGAACTGGAACATCCGGCCTACCCCGCCATGTCCTCCGGCGCCTGGGGCAGCGGCTGGACGATCTTCGTGAACTGGCCGCGCTGGAGCAGCTCGCGCCCCTTGCCGCCGCGGCCCGTCACTTCGGTACTTCGTCGTGCTGATCGTCTGCTCGGCGCCGCGGCTCGTCTCGACGGTCAGCAGGTCGCGATCGCCGGTCGAGGCGATGAACCCGAGCACGCGGTCCGCGTCGGAGGCGATCTTGATCAGGATCACGCCGCGGCCCGGGCCCGACAGGAAGTTGACCTCGTCCACCCGCGTCAGCATCGCGCGCGCCTCGCGCGTCGCGGCAATCAGGATCTCGTCGCCCGTCACGCGCGCGACGCCGACGAACTCCGCGCCGTCCGCCGCCCGCGCGTAGCGCCGTCCGGCACGGGTGCTCGGCTCGACGAACGGCTCGAAGCTGAACCGCAGGCTGTAGCCGTCGCTCGACACGGCCACGGCGTGCACCGGCGGCACGTCCCCTTCCTTCTTCGGCGCGATGTTGCCGACGACGCGTTCGTCGAGGCTGAAGGCGGAGACGATGCGCTCGCCGTCCTTCAGCTTGAAGAAGCGCTGGATCGGCTCGCCGTAGCCGGTGGAGGCGGGAATATCGGTGATGCGTGACGTGTACGCCACGCCGAAGTTGCTGAAGAACGACGACCGATGGCGCGCGTGCTCCCGGCGAGCACCGCCATCACCGCGTCCCCCTCCCGCACGCGCGTCGAGGCGACGTCCTTCACCTCCTTCTGCCGCTTCACCCACCCGTCGCGCGAGACGATGACGACGTTGTCTTCCTCGACGATGAAGTCCTCGGCCGAATACTCCGCCTCGCCGGCATCGCTCGCAATCGCGGTCCGCCGGGGATCTCCGTACTTCTTCTGGATCTCCTCCAGCTCGACCCGCACGATGTCCCAGCGCGCTTCCTC
The DNA here is from genome assembly GCA_963817635.1 of uncultured Acidobacteriota bacterium. Taxonomy (GTDB): domain Bacteria; phylum Acidobacteriota; class Vicinamibacteria; order Vicinamibacterales; family 2-12-FULL-66-21; genus CAWFPR01. The sequence continues at coordinate 382,393 of CAWFPR010000005.1, forward strand.
GTCGCGGAGCAATGTGGTGATCTGCCGCATGCGGCGCCGCTTCTCCTCCAGCTCCTTCCGGATGATCAGGATCTCGAGACGCGCCAGGCGATAGATCTTCAGCTCGAGGATCGCGTCGGTCTGCTCGGCGTCGAGCGCGAAGCGCTTGATGATCTGCTGCGCGGCGTCGGCCTTCCCTTCCGACTTCCGGACGATCTTCAGGATCTCGTCGAGCGCGTCGAAGACCTTCTCGAACCCTTCGAGGATGTGGACCCGCTTCTTGAGCGCCGCGAGCTCGTGCTCGAGGCGCTTGGTCACGACGTCGAGGCGGAAGTGCAGGAAGTGCCAGAGCATCGCGTGCAGGTCGAGCCGCTCGGGGCGTCCGACCTCCGGGTTCTCGGTCGGGATGAGGCACGTCAGGTTGACGATGAAGCTGGTCTGGAGCGGCGTGTGCTTGAAGAGATACGCCATCACCATCTTCTCGTCGGCGTCCTTCTTCAGCTCCAGCGCAATCCGCACGTCGTCTGTGGACAGATCCTTGACGTCCACCAGCGGCGGGAGCTTGCGGCTGAGCGCGACGTCGGCGATCCGCTCGACGAGCGTCGCCTTGTTGACGGTGTAGGGCACGCTCGTGATGTAGATGGTCTTCGCCGCGCGGGTCACCGGCCCTTCCTCCCAGGTCGCGCGAAGGCGGATGGCGCCCGAGCCGGTCTTGTAGATCTCCTTCAGCTCGTCGGGCGAGTTCAGCATCTGCCCGCCGGTCGGAAAATCCGGCCCCTTGACGTAGCGGCACAACTGCACGCTCGTCAGGTCGGGGTTGTCGAGCAGCTTCACGAGCGCCGTGCACACCTCGTTGAGGTTGTGCGGCGGGATGTTGGTGGCCATGCCGACCGCGATGCCGGTCGAGCCGTTGATCAGCAGGTTCGGGATGCGCGACGGCAGCACGACCGGCTCGGTGCGCGTGCCGTCGTAGTTCGGGCGGAACGGCACGGTCGCCTGGTCGATCTCCCTGAGGATCTCGTCGCTCAGGCGCGCGCAGGCGGCACTCGGTGTAGCGCATCGCGGCGGCGTTGTCGCCGTCGAGCGATCCGAAGTTGCCGGAGCCGTCCACGAGGGGGTAGCGCAGCGAGAACGGCTGCGCCATGCGGACGAGCGTTTCGTAGAGCGCGGAGTCGCCGTGCGGGATGGTAGTTGCCCATCACGTCGCCGACGACTTTCGCGCACTTGCGGTGCTTGGCGTCGGCGGTGAGGTTCTGCTGCCACATCGTGTAGAGGATGCGGCGCTGGACGGGCTTGAGGCCGTCGCGCACGTCGGGCAGTGCGCGCGACGTGATGACCGAGAGGGCGTAGTTCAGGTAGCGGGTCTGCGCGGCTTCGTGCAGCGCCACGTGTTCGGGCTCAGGTCCACCGGCGCCGCCTCCGGTTCCGGCGATCGTCCCACCGTCTGCGTCGTCGAAGAGCGACGCGCCGTCCTTGCTGCCACGTTTTGCCAATGCGAGAGATCCTCCGGGCAATCAGCATAGCATCCGTTCGGTGGGTCACGCTGTCGCGCAGTCGCGCTGTCACGCTGTCGCGCTGCCACGCTGTCACGCTGCCACGCTGCACGCGCCTACGGCTGGCACGAAGAGGCACGAAGGGCACGAAGAGCACGAAGGGGTTGTTGGGGGTGTCGCGCTGCCACGCTGTCGCGCTGCCACGGCTGTCGCGCTGCCACGGCTGCCACGGCTGTCGCGCCGCCACGGCTGCGGGCGGAAACGCGGGGGGCTCGCGTGCTAACATGGCGCCAGCATTCCAGATGACCTTCCCCGCCAGGCCCAGCGCGGCGTTCATCGCACCCGTCCTTTTCGACGCGCTCTGCTCCCTCGGCGAGGGCGTGATGATCACCGAAGACGTGCGGATCGTATTCGTCGATCCCGGGTGCGAGCGCATCAGCGGCTACGACCAGGCGGCGCTTCTGGCCCTGCCCTCGGTATTCGAGGTCGTGGAGCCCTCGGAGCGCGGCGCGGTCGCCGAGCGGTTCCGCAAGCACCTGAGCGGCGAGCCACAGGACCCGCACTACGAGTCCGTCGTCATGCATCGTGACGGGCACAGCGTGCCGGTGGAAATCGCGGTGTACCTCCAGGACGCCGCGGCAAAGCGACTGCTCATTTTCGTCCGCGACATCTCGGTACGTGTGGGGCTCGAGCGCGAGCGCGATCGCCTGCACGCGCGAACGGTGGCCACCTACGAGGACCTGTTCGAGCGAGCGCCGGTCGGGTACCACGAAATCGATCTCGACGGGCGCATCGTCCGGGTCAACGACACGGAAGTTGCGCTGTTCGGCTACACGCGCGAGGAGATGCTCGGGCGCCACAGCTGGGAGTTCAGCGCCGAACCGGGAATCGTCGAAGACGCGGTGCGCGGGATCCTCGGCGGGCCAGGGGGTTGCGCGGTTGCAGCGCGGCCTTCGTCCGGAAGAACGGAGAGGTTTTCTGGGCGTGGGTCCAGGCCCTGGAGATCCGCGATCAGGCCGGGCAGGTCACCGGTGCGCGCGCGGCGATACTGGAGACGACGGAACTGCGCCGGGCGCAGGACGCGTTGCTCGCGTCCGAGGAGCGTCACCGCCGGCTCTTCGAGCAGATCCCCGTCGGCATCTACGAATCGACGCGCGAGGGGCGCTTCGTCGCGGTCAACCCGTGCCTCGTAGGGCTGCTCGGCTACGAATCCGAGCAGGAGCTGCTCGCGATGCCGGACGTGGGGGTGCTGTACGCGCGCCCCGAGTCGCGCAGCCAGTTTCAGGCCTTGCTCGACAGCACCCACTCGATCGTGGACTTCGAGACCATCGTCCGCACACGGGATGGGCGGGAGCTGTCCGTCCTCGAGACGGCATACTCCGTGCGCGACGACAATGGCGTGATCCGTTCGTACCAGGGGACCGTCACCGACCTGACCGACCGGCGGCGGCTCGAAGCGCAGCTGCTCCAGGCGCAGAAAATGGAAGCCATCGGCCGCTTCGCCGGCGGCGTGGCCCACGACTTCAACAACCTCCTCACCGTCATCACCGGCTACGCGGAGATGATCGCGGACGACATGCCGGCGGGCGGCCGGCCCGTGGCGGACGTGCAGGAGATTCTCAGCGCGACCGCCCACGCGGCGATGATGACGAAGCAGCTGCTCGCATTCAGTCGCAAGCAGGTGCTGCAGCTGCGCGTGCTCGACCTGAACGAATCCATCCGCGCGGTAGCGCCCATACTCCAGCGGCTGATCGGCGAGGACGTCCAGCTCCAGACGACGCTGGCACCGGATCCACTCTTCATCGACGCGGACGAGACGCAGCTCCAGCAGGTCGTGCTCAACCTTGCGACCAACGCGCGCGACGCCATGCCGGCCGGCGGCTCCCTGACACTCGAAACGGCCCGGGCGCCGTTCGTGCCGGACAACCCGGCCGGCGCGACGGCGGATTCCGGAAGGCGGGTGGGCGCGGCTCTCTGTCATCGACACCGGCACCGGCATGGACGACGCGACCCGGGCGCTCATCTTCGAGCCGTTCTTCACGACCAAGCCTGCCGACCAGGGCACGGGCCTCGGCCTGGCGACCAGCTACGGCATCGTCAAACAGATGCAGGGCTACATCCTGGTCGACAGCGAGCTCGGCCGCGGCACGACGTTCTCGCTGTACTTTCCGCTGAAGGGAGCGGCCGCCGCGGAAGCGCCGAAGGATGCCCGTCCGCGCCAGCAGAAAGCGGCGCAGGGCTCGGCCCACATCATGGTCGTCGAAGACGAATCCGCGGTGCGCGACCTCGTGACGGCCGTGCTGCGGCGCGCGGGCTACCGCGTCACCGCCGCGGACGGCCCGGCCGAGGCCATGGGCGTTTCCGACGAGGTCCTCGCCTCGGTCGACCTGCTGCTTTCGGACATGGTGATGCCCGGCATGCTGGGGCCCGAGCTGGTCAGTAGCCTGCGCGAGCGCCGCGGCGACCTGCGCGCGATCTTCATGACCGGATACGTCGATCCGGGCGTCGAATCGAGCGACGGCGTCGGACGCTTGCTGCTCAAGCCGTTCCAGCCGGCACACCTGCTCGAGCGGATCGCTGAAGAACTGCGCGGCTGAAGGGGCTTGGGGCTTCAGGCTTCAGGCTTCAGGCTTCGGCTTCTGGCTTGGCTTCTGGCTTGTGGCTCAAATTGCCTTTTTTCTTTGCCTTTTACCATCTACCTTTTACCTTTTACCATGACGCCCTTCACCTATTTACACCTGGACGTCTTCACCAATCGGCGGTTCGAAGGCAATCAGCTCGCGGTCTTTCCGGAGCCGCAGGGACTGACGGCCGCCGACATGCTCGCCATCACGCGCGAGATGAACTTCTCCGAATGCACCTTCATCCTGCCGCCCGAACGCGGCGGCGACGTGCGCATGCGCATCTTCACGCCAGGGAAAGAGCTGCCGATGGCGGGGCATCCGACAATCGGCAGCACGTTCGCGCTGGCGCTGGAAGGCACCATCGCGCGCGGCCGGACCGACTGGGTGTTCGAGCTCGGCGTGGGGCCCACGCCGGTATCGCTCGAGTGGGGCGCGGCCGGGCTGGAGTTCGCGTGGATGACGCAGCCGCTGCCGTCGTTCGGCGACGAGCTGGCCGACAGGCCGGCGCTGGCCGGCGCGCTCGGGATCGACGCCGGGGATTTCACCGGCGACCCCGCGCAGGTCGTCTCGTGCGGCGTGCCGTTCCTGTTCGTCCGGCTCACGACCCGGCGCGCGGTCGACAGCGTGACGATCGATCGAAAGGCGCTGGTGCGTTGCTTTCGCGCGGCGGGACTCGAGGAGGACTCGGTCTTCGTGTTCACCACGGAAGGGGCCTCCGGCGACGAGACGGTCTACAGCCGTATGCTCGCGCCCGGGTTTGGCGTCGCCGAGGATCCCGCCACGGGCGCGGCGAGCGGGCCGCTCGGCTGCTACCTCCTGCACCACGCGATCGTGCCGCCGGATCGAGCGCGCGCGATGCTCAGCCTTCAGGGCGTGGCGATGGGGCGGCCCAGCCGGATCCACATCGCGATCGACAGCCTCGACGAGATGATCACCCGCGTGCGAATCGGCGGCACGTCGGTGCTGGTGGGGCGGGGGACGCTGGAACTCTGACGCTCTCCGCTCTCCCCTCCGCGTCCGCTCTCCGCGTCTCCGCTCTCCGCTCTCCGCGCTCACTGGATGTCGTGGCACATGTCGCAGTCCTGCTTGATGACGCGACCGTCCTTCGTCTTGTGGTTGTCGTCGTGGCAGCGGAAGCAGCCCGGCGAGTCCATGTGGCCGATGTTGTTCGGATAGGTGCCCCACACCACCTTCATCGACGGGAAGATGTTGCGCGAGTAGATGCGCTGCGCGCTCTCGACGGCGTGGTCCACGTCCGCCTTGCGCGTCGCGTAGACGTCGCCGTTCGAGCGATAGAAGCCCGTCAGCCGCGCCGCGATGTCCTGCTGCGCCGTCACGGCATCGGGGTAGTTCACCTTCAGCGCCGCCACGGCCTCGCGCCGGATGAACGGCAGGCTCTGGGCGATTTCGCCGTTCGCGATGGCGTCGTCGATCGCGCGCTCCGGCGACATGGCGAACTTGTGGCTCGGCCGGTTGTGGCAGTCCATACAGTCCATCCGGCGATGCTCGCCCGCGTCGAGCTGCGCCTGCGTCACGCCGTCCACGAAGTACTCCCGCTCGGCGCCGGTCTGATCCTTGACCTTCACGTACGAAATCACCTGCCGCTTGTCGTCGGTCGCGACGTAGTCGACCTCCACGGCCGGACTCATGTGCCAGTGGATCCCGACGGCCCGGCCGACCTTCTCGCCGCCACCGCCCACGTGCATGCGCAGCGTCGTCGTGCTTTCGGTGACCGCTTCGTCGTCGGCGAACTCGTGCTTGGTCACGAGCAGGTCGCCGGCGAACTTCTCGGGCCAGTGGCACTGCTCGCAGACCTCGCGGGCCGGCCGCAGGTTGTGCACGGGCGACGAAATCGGCCGCGAGTAGCTGTTGAGCAGCACCGCCACGACCTGGCGGGTGCCGTCCAGCTTCGACTTGACGAACCAGGGCGCACCCGGGCCGATGTGGCACTGGACGCAGTTCACGCGCGAATGGGGCCCGTTCTGGTAGGCGGTGAACTCCGGTTGCATCACTGCGTGGCACACCTCACCGCAGAACGAGGGCGAGTCCATGAACTCGATCCCGCGGTAGGCAGCCAGCGACACGATCACGATGTTGGCCATCGTCAGGACCAGGACGATGAACGTCGCGCGGCGATGAGTCGGATTGTTGAGGTCGAGCTTCGGCCAGCCGACGCTCGTGGATCGGCCGGTCGCGCGCCGGCGCCGCTCGAGCCACATGCCCAGCGGAATCAGGAGCAATCCGAGAATGAAGAACGCCGGGACGACGACGAAGAAGACAATGCCGAGGTAGGGATTGGTGTGCAGGCCGAGCAGGTCGAGCATGAACACGACAATGAACACGAGCGCGCTCATCGTCACGATGAGGCCACCCGCGAGCGACACGGCATTGCGAACGGAACCACGGGCCACGTCGGCCATCGAACCCCCCTTTTACGAGCGGATCATTGCGTAGATGATGAGAGCGACGAGGATGAGGCCGGTCGTGACCGCCACGGTGCCGATGACGCGCCCGGCCGTCCGCGACCGGTCGCTGGGCGGCAGGTCCACGACGTCCTGGAGGCGGCCCGTGCGGACGAGCCGTTCGTACTCGGCCGGGCGCTCGTGCTCGACCTCGGACTCGCTGACTCGCCCGGTGAAGATCACCAGGTCCATCGGGAACTTCTCGGGCCGCAGGTGGCCGTTGAAGAAGTGAATCGTGAAGATGAACCCGACGGCCAGGAGCGCCTCTTCGCCGTGCACGAGCAGCGCGATGTTGAAGAACCAGCCGGGCACGAACCGCGCGAAGAACTCGGGCACCCACAGCAGCGTGCCGGAGCCGCCGATGATCGCCATGCCCCAGAACACGGCCCAGTAGTCGAACTTCTCCCAGTACGTGTAGTGGTCGAAGAGCGGACGCGGCCCCTGGCCGAAGAACCAGCGGAAGTGCCCGAACATGTCGGACAGGTCACGCGGCTGCGGCACCATGGACGAGGGTCCCCAGAGGACGGTGTAGTCCTTGTCGACGATCAGCCGCCGGAGGATCTTGCCGACATGGAGGGTGAACACCGCGATCATCACGGTCGCGAAGGTGCGGTGGAGCCGGCCCGCGACCCGGAAGCCGCCGAACACCGCCGCCAGGCTTTCCGCCCAGGTGTGCGCACTGAAGAACAACGGCAGCCCGGTCAGCGCCAGACCGAGAAAGCTGAACATCAGGAACACGTGCAGGACCCGCTCGTACCGGCCGAACCGCCGGATGTAGCGCACCCGGGTTGGCTCGGATCTCGGCGTTGCCTGCGCCGCGAACGCCGCGGCCTCACCTGGCGCTGTCATCGCCCGCCTCCCTCGACTTCTTCACCCTGGTCGGCGGCTCGCGTTTCTTGACCGCCACGGGCCGGGCGGCCGCGATGCGCCGCTCACGCAGCAGCCGCACCTCGCGCGTGAACCACAGCGTGGTGTGGATGCCAAAGAAACTGAACACGCCCACCAGCAGCAGCGACATGAACTGCGCCATGTAGTAGAGCACCGGGCTGCGCACGCGATCGTGCTTGTCCGCGTGCGGGTCGTACTTCACGAAGTTCGCGCCGGCGTTCGCGTGGCACCTGCCGCAGGTGGTCACGAGGTTGGCCGGCGCGGTCATCGACCGCGGGTCGCTCGACGGCAGGATCTCGTGCGGGCCGTGGCAGTCGGCGCACCCGGCCACCGCGCGCGATCCGAGCGAGGTCACCTGGCCGTGGAACGTGTCGCGGAACGTCGCGATGCGCTCCAGGTGGCACGTGCCGCACTGACGGATCACGTTCAGCTGCCACTCGGTGGACTCGGCTCGCTGGATGGAATGCGGCGTATGGCAGGTCTGGCACGCCGGCGCCTTCATGTTGCCGGCGGCCAGCATCTGGCCGTGGATGCCCGCGTTGAACTTGAGCGCAATACCCTCGTGACAGGTGCCGCACGTGGACGGCACGTTCCTGCGCGCGACGCGGCTTTCCGGATCGTCCTTCTTCCTGATCTCGTGGGCGCCGTGGCAGTCGCTGCAGGTTCGGCGCGACCATCAGGCCCGCCCTCGACAGCGCCCGCCCGTGGATGCTGTCTTCGAACGCCTTGGTCACATCGGAGGGAATGCCGCCTTTCCTGATCACTTCGGCGTTGCCGTGGCACTTCTCGCAGGTGGCCGCGAGGTTCAGGTGATACGTGCGCGACGCCGGATCGCTCTTCGGCAGAATGTCGTGGATGCCGTGGCAATCGACGCAGGTCGCGGCCACCAGCGTGCCCTGGGCCCGCGCCGCGGCGTGGACGCTGAGCTGGTACTTTTCAGCCGTATCCGAGTGGCACATCGCGCAGTCGACCTTCGCGAGCTTCTCGGGATGCGGGAATTCGGTGAGCGTGGCGAGATCCTGGTGACAATCGACGCAGGCAAGCGACCCGTGAATCGACTTCTCGAACACCGCCGGGTCGACGACCACGGGCCGCCCGTCGGCGCGCACGGCCGACTGGTCCTCGTGACACATCAGGCAGTCGGCGTTGGCGGGAGGGGTGGGAGCGGCCGCGGCCGCGGTCTTCTGCGGGGAAGCCGGCGCGGAGGCAACCGCCGAGGGTCCGGAGTGCGCTCGCACCGAGATGCCCAGTGCGAGCGCCCACACGGCGACTGCGGTTGCAAGAACTCCACGCGTACTCATGGTGTCTCCGATGCGGTCCGCGAGTGACGATGGAGTCCTCGACGGCCTCGAGGAAAGCTACTTCTTCTTCAACGTCGAGAGATACGCGACGAGCGCCTCGACGTCAGCGGGCGCGAGCGGCTTCGACAGCCGCATGGCCGGCTTCCGTTCCGCGTGCGACTTGGCGGCCATGGCGGGGGGATCCGTCAGCCACTCCTTGATCTCGGCCGGGGTGAGCTTCGAGCCGACCTCGTCGAGCGATCCCTTTGCGTTGCCCACGCCGGCAATCGAATGACACATCTTGCAGGTCGGTGTCGAGGCATACACCGCCTTGCCCTTTTCGACCAGCTTCGCATCCTGTGCGGACGCGACGCCCGCATACAGAACCACCGCCGCGGCCGTGACGACCAGAGCCAGCACTCGCTTCATGTTGTCTCCCTCCCTGAGGAGCACCTAACCAACCCGCCCCAGCCTGTCGCGGCCCGCGTCCGCGGGAGCGACAGCAAACAGCCGCGCGACCACCTCGGTCAGCTCCGGTCCTTCCTGGCGTTCCAGCGCGGCCTCCACGCGGGCGGCAATCGCCTGCGTGACCGCCACGCTCATCGCATCCACTTCCGCTCTCTCTCCGGCCGTCAGGGACGCGGTCTTGCGTCGCAGCCGCTGCAGTTCATCGCGGCACACTCGCTCGAACTTCTCATGAAGGGCACGGGCAATGGGGCTCATCCCTCCGGCTCTGGCAAAGCCAGTGCCGGACACAGAACCGCATTTTACACCCATAAACTGTGGATTTCTGCAACAGTCAGCTGATTGGCGCCAATGCTTGCCGGGATTTCGTCAGCCGCATGAGGCTCGCACCTCACCCGGTGGCAACGCCGGCTGAGCCTGGCTCCGATGAGTGGCGGAGAACTTGACTCAAACGCTCGAGAATCGAACCGGCCAGGACCTTCAGTATCGAACGGGCTTGTGAACGGCGCGCTTCCGGTAGAAGCGGAACGCGTCACCCCGCTCGATCTGCTGCGCCAGATAGCAGATGTCCGTGCAGGCCGCGGAGACGTGATAGCCGAACTGCTCGTCGCGATCGGTCACTTCCTCCCATTCGTCGTCGAGGCCCACAATCGCATTGGCGGCCGCCGCCATCTGGTCCGCCGTGGCACCAGGGAAACGCTTGGCGAGCACCGCCAGCACTTTTTCGCGATCGACCATGACCCCTCCGTCGAACACCCGGACACTGCGGGGTACTGAGGCAATGCGAATGCCATGCGGCGCTGGCGCGGAGCGACCGAGACCGTGCGATTTTGCTAGGAAATCTGGGCGCCGCCCGGGCCGGCGCCGCCGGTCACGTCGAAATCGTGCGAAGGTTCGACGGGAATCCGGCGTGTTCGCGCCCTCAGCCGCTGCGCGAACGCAGGCCGGGCCACGACCCGCATCGCACGCCGCCACAGCTCGTAGCTGTAGAAGCCGGCTGTCCGCTGCGCGAGCAGCGCCGCATCGTCCGGGCTGACGACCAGGCTCACTTCGATGTTCGGCGCAACACCGATCGGCAGCCGCTGACGACGGCAGGCGTCGTACATCGCGCGCATGACGGTGCGCATCTCGCCGGGGTTCGGCGAGGGCCAGTCTTCCATCTCGGAGCCGATGGTGGGCCGGAAAATACACACGGTCGGGAACGCCCCGATGGCGGTGATGCGCTCGATCGCCTCGATGGTGTTCGCGATCGGCTCGAGCCCGGCGATCACCTCGCCCGACACGGCGCCGCGCCGCAGCTTCGTCGCGCAGTATTCCATCGCCTTGAAGAAGAGCGGCTGGCCGAGCGAGCGCGCCTTGCCGGGGCAGATGCGGGAGAACCAGTACGAGTCGAGCAGTTCGACGCAGAACGAGAAATGGTCCGCCCCGAGATCGATCAGCCGATCGGTACTGGGTGAAGTCGCGCTCGGGAGCGAGCTGCACGCCCACGAGCAGCCCCACCTCCTGCTTGATCGCCTTGACGAACGGGGCGACGGATTCGAGGCCGTGGCCTCCCTGGAATCCGCCGTTGAGATGCACGAAGGTGATACCCGACGCTTCCTTGGCGGCCCAGCACGTCTCGACGACGTCCTCGACGGTCTTCTGTTCCACTTCCGCATCGCCGACGTTGCGGCCGGTCGTGCAGAAGCGGCAGTTGAGGCCGCTCGACCAGAATTCGCAGACCGCGTTGACATAGATGCCGAGGTAGGTGCCCTGCAGCACGCCGACCCGGGACATCGGAACGTCGCGCGACGTGAGCCGGTCGTACCACCCGGGGCGCCGCGGCACGCGGACGGAATAGCTCTCGCCGTCCCGCTCGTCGTAGACCTCGTACAGCCCGGGCCCGCCAACGAGCGCGTAGGGAGACGACTGCGCGAAGCGCTCCGCGACGGGCGCGTTCATCCAGATCTCCGGCTTCAGACGGGAGCCGGTCGGGATGACGAGCTCGAGCCCGGAGCCGAGCCCTGCCCGCGTCCGGGAAATGCCCCGCGCCCCGTCCAGCGACACGTTGTCGGGGACCCGGATTCCTCTGCAGAACAGATCGATCTCGAGCTCACACGCGTTCATCCGCACTCCCGCCTCCACCGAACGCCGCCGCTTGTTTCCGAGAGGCCCGTCGTGTCCGCCGTGCCTGCGGGAACGATCGCCGCCGGAATCAGTCTTCGCGGTCCCCGCCGGCGGCGGCCATCTCGCGCACGCCGTCGCCCGACCACTCGTCGTCGCCCTCGTCGCTGACGCCGCGCAGCAGGTGATGGTACAGCGCCAGCGCCTCGACGATGTCGTCTTCGGGAATGCGGCGTATGGCGTAGTCCACGTGATTCAGCACGTAGTCGCCGGGTTCGACGCGGCTGTCAACCAGGTCGAGCCGGACGGGCCGCCGCACGCCGAAGAAATCCACCGTGGCTACCAGGCCGTCGGCCGAGACGTCGACGACGAGCCCGGGGACACCGAGCCCCATCAGGTCTTCAATCCTTGCGTTCACAGGTCCCTCGCGACGGCGTCGGCCACGACGGCCTGCCCGAGTGAGAGTCCGCCGTCACCTGGCGGCACCCTCGCATGCAGTAGTACGGTGAATTCCGGTTCGAGTTCGTGCACGATGCTCTCCGTGAAACGGGGGTTCTGGAAGCAGTCGCCGCTCAGAGCCACGGGCAATCGTCCATGGACGCAGGCCACCCCGCGCACCATGTCCGCGGTGGCCGCGGCCAGCGTGTTGTGAAAACGCGCGGACACCCGGGCGGGCGGCTCTCCACCCACGAGTTCGAAGATGGCATCCCGGATCGCGGAGCGGAGATCGACCTGCCACGGCGACGACGCCCGCAGGATGTCGTAGCGGTAGCGGCCTCGCTCGTCGTTCGCGGCCAGCTCGCTCCACTCGAGCGCCAGCTGCCCGCCGTAGGCGGCCGTGGGCCGGCCGAGCCCGAGCGCGGCCATGCCGTCGATATAGCGTCCGACGCCATGTGCGAGCGGCACCCTGGCCTGATCTCGCACCATGGCGCGCGCGGTCTCGAGATCGGGCGCCGGCACGCGCTGGAAGAGCGGCAGCGATTCGATCGGCGCCTCGCCGCCGAACGCATCGTCGGCAAGCGCCAGCGCGACGCGCCACGGCTGGTCGGTCGCGGTGTCCCCAGCCAGCGCAACGGGACGGAAGGTCGCGAGCCGCTGGAAGGTGCCGTACTCCGCCACCATGATTTCGCCGCCCCATGAAGCGCCATCCGTGCCGCGGCCTTCGGTGTCGTACGCGACGCCAATCACGGGCCCTTCGACGCCGTGCTCCGCCATGACGCTCGCGATATGTGCGTGATGGTGCTGCACGCCGATGGCCATCGCGCTCTTCCGCACCGCGGCGTACCGCGACGACAGGTAGTCCGGGTGCAGGTCGTGGGCGACAACGGCGGGCTCGAAGTGCAGGAATCGCTCGAGGCGATCGATGGACTCGCGGTACGCGTTGAACGCGTCGAAATTCTCGAGGTCGCCCATGTGCGGCCCGAGACAGGCCTGGGCGCCGCGGGCGAAGCAGAACGTGTTGTCCTTGAGCGCCCCGCAGGCGAGCACCGGCCTGGTGACCGGCCGCCGGAGCTCAATCGCACGCGGCACAAACCCGCGGGATCGGCGGAGCACGACGGGCCGGCCGGCAATCACCCGCGCGACCGAATCGTCGCACCGCGTGACGATTTCCCGGTTGTGCAGCACCATCAGGTCCGCGATTCGGGCCAGGCGCCCGAGCGCCTCCTCGTCCGTGTAGGCGTTCGGCTCGTCACGCACCTGCGCCGAGGTCATCACCAGCGGCCGGCCGGTCCCCGCGAGCAGCAGGTGGTGAATCGGCGAACCGGGAAGGATCATCCCGACGAGCGGACTGGACGGCGCGACGGCCCGGGCGATCGTCGAGGGCTCGCGGCGGCCCACGATCACGATCGGGCGCTCGGCCGAGAGCAGGAGCGTTTCCTCTTCCGCCCCGAGGACGGCGAACCGGCGGGCGGCGTCGATGTCCGCCACCATGACGGCAAACGGCCTCTCGTCGCCCTGCTTCCGCTGACGCAGCAGCGCGACGGCCGCCTCCGACGTCGCATCGCACGCCAGGTGGAACCCGCCGATGCCCTTGACCGCGACGACCGCGCCGCCGAGCAGGGCCCGCGCCGCCGTTTCGATCACGTCGTCGGTCTCGAGCCGGTGACCGCCGGCGGTCGTGGCCGCGAGCTGCGGGCCGCAGACGGGACACGCGTTCGGCTGAGAGCGGAACCGCCGGCCCTCCAGCGCGACCTCCTCACGGCAGTCCGCGCACATCCGGAAGGCCGCCATGGTCGTATTCGATCGGTCGTACGGCGTCGCGGTGGCGATCGTGAATCGCGGGCCGCAGACCGCGCAACTCGTAAACGGATAGCGGAATCGGCGGTTGGCCGGGTCGTTGATCTCCGCGAGGCACTCGGCGCACACGGGAAGGTCGGGCGGCACGTCGTCTGGAAGGCCGGACGTTTCGATCGTCATACCCACGGTGTCGCTGCGGACGAGCCCCGGGACGTTCGATTCGCGCGCGACACGAAAACCCCGGGGCCGGAAGCCCTCGTCCTGCACCGTGCCACGGACGGCGATGCGGCGCGCTTCGCCGGTGCCGTGCCGGCCGTTTTCCGCGCGTCGAACGTCGCCGGTGTTGAAGATTCGCATGGGTGACAAGAGGATGTGATGGCAAGCGCGGTGCCACACACGTGGGCGCCGTTTGGGGCGGTTTTGCAGGATTCGGGAGGATTTTCGAGCAAAACACGCCGGAATCCCGGCACGAGGCCCGAGACACCACGCAATAGTCCCCGCCGCGGGGAATATCCCGCGTCACGCGCCGGTTCTGATTCCCCCTGCCAGTTCGGCATCCCGCTCCCACCAGGCATCCGAGGTCCGCGGCACCGCGCGACGCATCGGCGAAGCGCCGACTTGACCAGCGCCGCGCATGCCGGGTTCCCGGCAAGGACATCGCGCCGCTCTTGGAAAGACTGGCAAATCCCCCAAAACGCGAGTAGCACACTCGTTGCTTTGGAAAGACCGGGAGGGTCTGTCATGCCCACACCTGGGCGGTGGATCACGATCGACGGTAACGAAGCGGCAGCCAGCGTCGCGTACCGGCTCGCAGAGATCATCGCCATTTACCCCATCACGCCGTCATCGTCGATGGGGGAGCTGTCGGATGCGTGGATGACGGAGCGCCGGCCGAACGTCTGGGGCGCGGTGCCGGTCGTCGCGGAAATGCAGAGTGAAGCCGGGGCGGCGGGCGCCCTCCACGGGGCCGTTCAGACGGGCGCGCTCGCGACGAGCTTCACGGCCAGCCAGGGCCTGCTCCTGATGGTCCCGAACATGTTCAAGATCGCCGGGCAGCTGCTCCCGTGCGTCCTGCATGTCAGCGCCCGAGCCGTGGCCACCCACGCGCTCTCGATCTTCGGCGACCACAGCGATGTCATGGCGGTCCGATCCACGGGCTGGGCCCAGCTCTGTTCCGGCTCCGTGCAGGAGGCGCAGGACCTGGCCGCCGTCGCACACGCCTCCGCGCTCGACGCGCGCCTGCCCTTCCTGCATTTTTTCGACGGCTTCCGGACGTCGCACGAGGTCGCCAAGATCCGCGCGCTGACCGACGACGACCTGCGAGCCATGGTCAACGAGGGAAACATCGCGGCGTTCCGGGCGCGTGCGTTGACGCCGGACCACCCGGTGCTGCGGGGCTCGGCGCAGAATCCCGACGTGTTCTTTCAGTCGCGCGAGGCAGCCAATCCCTATTACCTGAACACTCCCGGCGTGGTCGAGCGGCACATGCGGACCTTCGCGATGCTGACCGGCCGTCACTACCACCTGTTCGACTACGAGGGAGCGCCCGACGCCGAACGCGTGCTCGTGCTCATGGGATCGGGGGCGGAAACCGCGGCGGAAACCGTCGCCGCCCTGAACGCGCGGGGCGAAAGAGTCGGCCTCGTCAAGGTCCGGTTGTTCCGGCCGTTCAGCGCCTCGCACTTCGTTCGCGCCCTGCCGGCTACGGTCAGGCACATCGCCGTGCTCGACCGTACGAAGGAGCCCGGCGCGGTCGGTGAACCGCTCTATCAGGACGTGGTCGCCGCGATCCACGAGGCCGTCAACGCCTCGGACGCGCCCTTCCGTTTCGTCCCCCGCGTCATCGGCGGGCGCTACGGCCTCGGCTCGAAGGAGTTCACGCCGCCCATGGCCGCGGCGGCTCTCGGGGAACTCGACGAGGCGTCGCCCCGCTCGCATTTCACGGTCGGCATCGCCGACGACGTGAGCTTCGCGAGCCTGGCGTGCGACGGGGCCATCACGACCGAGGATCCGGACGCCATCCGCGCCGTGTTCTACGGCGTGGGATCGGACGGCACGGTCGGGGCGAACAAGAACTCCATCAAGATCATCGGTGAAGAGACCGGCCTGCACGCGCAGGGCTACTTCGTCTACGACTCGAAGAAATCGGGGGCGACGACCGTCTCGCACCTTCGTTTCGGGCCCCGCGCCATCCGCGCGTCGTATCTGATCGCGCGCGCGGAGTTCGTCGCGTGCCACCAGTGGGAACTGATGTCGCGCGTGGACGTGCTCGAGCACGCCGCCGACGAGGCCACGGTCCTCATCAACAGTCCGTATCCTGCCAGCCAGGTGTGGAACGAGCTCGACCGCCGCGCGCAGCGGCAGATCCTCGAGAAGCGCGTGCGCCTCTTCGTCATCGACGCCGCGAAGATTGCCCTGGATGCGGGCGTCGGCAAACGGGTGAACACGGTACTGCAGACCTGCTTCTTCGCCCTCTCCGGCGTGCTGCCGCGCGAGCGGGCAATCGAGGCGATCAAGCACGCCGTCAGCAAGTCGTACGGCGCGAAGGGCGAGGCCGTGCTCCGCGCGAACTTCGCGGCGATCGACGGCGCCCTCGAGAAGCTCGAGGAAGTCGAGATCCCGCTGCAGCTCACCGCCGCGCCGGCCGCCGACCACGGGATCCCGGACGACGCCCCGGAGTTCGTCCGCAGCGTCATCGGGCCCATCATCGACGGCCACGGCGACAGGCTGCCGGTCAGCGCGCTGCCTGCCGACGGGACATTCCCGATGGGCACGTCGCGCTGGGAGAAGCGCAACATCGCCGACTTCATTCCGGTGTGGGACGACGTCACGTGCATCCAGTGCAACAAGTGCGCGCTCGTCTGCCCGCACGCGGCGATCCGGGCCAAGGTGTACGGAGCCGGATTCCTGTCGGGATCTCCGGCCACGTTCAAGGCGGCGCGGTATCGAGGGACGGAATTCGGCGAGGACGAGACGAAATACACCGTGCAGGTCGCACCCGAGGATTGCACGGGGTGCGAGCTGTGCGTCGAGGTCTGCCCCGCCAGGGACAAGGCGACCGGCATCAAGGCGCTCCGCATGGAACCGCAGCGTCCGCTTCGCGTCCAGGAGCGGGAGAACTACGCCTTCTTCCTCGAACTGCCCGAGGTGGATCGCGCGGTGTTCGCGCACGCGTCGGTCAAGGGGAGCCAGTTCCTCCAGCCGCTGTTCGAATACTCGGGCGCCTGTTCCGGGTGCGGCGAGACGCCGTACCTGAAACTGGCGACGCAGCTCTTCGGCGATCGCATGGTCATCGCGAACGCGACCGGCTGCTCGTCGATCTTCGGCGGGAACCTGCCGACCAGCCCGTGGGCCTGCAACGACGAGGGCCGGGGACCGGCGTGGGCGAACTCGCTCTTCGAGGACAACGCGGAATTCGGCTACGGGATGCGGCTGGCGATCGACGCTCACGCCGAGGACGCCCGGCGGCTGTTGCCGCTCCTCGAGCGGGTAGCGGGTTCCGAGCTCTGTGCCGGGATCCTGGCGGCACGTCAGGACGACGAAAGCGAGATTTACGATCAGCGCGTCCGGGTCGGGCTGCTGAAGAAGCGGCTCCAGACGTGGCTCGCGGCGACGACCGAACCGGCGTCCGATCTCGTCGGGCACGCGTGGCGGCTGCTGGCCGTGGCGGACGACCTCGTGAAGAAGTCCGTGTGGATTGTCGGCGGCGACGGCTGGGCCTACGACATCGGGTACGGCGGGCTCGACCACGTGCTCGCCTCCGATCGCAACGTGAACGTCCTCGTGCTCGACACCGAGGTCTATTCGAATACCGGCGGTCAGGCATCCAAGGCCACACCGCGCGGCGCCGTCGCGCGGTTCGCCGCCTCGGGCAAGCGCACCGGGAAGAAGGACCTGGGACTGCTCGCGATGACCTACGGCCATGTCTACGTGGCCCACGTCGCGCTCGGCGCCAACGACACGCAGACGGTCCGCGCGTTCCTCGAGGCCGAGTCGTACGACGGGCCGTCGCTCATCATCGCGTACGCCCACTGCATCGCCCACGGCATCGAGATCAAGGACGGCCTGGCGCAGCAGCAGCGTGCCGTCACGAGCGGGCACTGGCCGCTCCTGCGCTTCGATCCGCGCGCCGCCACCGCGGGGAAATTCCCCCTGACGCTCGACTCGAAGCCGCCGAAGATCGCGTTCACGGACTACGCCTACCGGGAAACGCGCTACCGCACGCTGACCGCCATCGACCGGGCCGCCGCCGAGCGCCTCGCCGAAGCCGCGCAGCGCGACGTGAACCTGCGCTGGCGCCTCTACGAACAACTCGCCACCATGCGGATGGACTAGGGATTGAGGTTCCTTGACATGACCAACCAGCTCTTCGTCGTCCTTTTGATAGGCCTGGTCGTCCTCGTGTACGTCGGTCTCGCGCTGGCCAAATACCTTCGGATGCGCGGCACCCGCGTCATCGTGTGCCCCGAAAACAAGGAAGCCGCGGCCGTGAAGGTGGATGCCGCGCACGCGGCCATGACGGCGGCGTGGGAATCGCCGGACATCAGGCTGGAGTCCTGCTCGCGCTGGCCCGAGCGCGAGGGCTGCGATCAGGCGTGCACGAGCCAGATTGCCGCCGCGCCGGCCGAAACGCTCGCCTTCACGCAACTGAAGCACTGGTACAGCGAGAAGAACTGCGCCATCTGCCGCCGCGCCATCCCGCCGCTCCAACCCGTCGGTCCGAAGCCAGGCATGCTGAACGTGGCGTCGCCCGGACACGAGACCCTGAGCTGGGAGGAGATTCCGGCCGAACACCTGCCGGCGATGTTCGAAACGCACCTGCCGGTGTGCTCGAGCTGTCAGGTGGCCGAAGCGTTCCGGCGCCAGTTTCCGGACCTCGTGGTCGATCGCGACCGTCAGCCCAGCGCCGGGCCGAGCGTCCACTGAGAGGCCCTGACCGGCTCCCACGCGCGGACCGGCTCGTGACCTGTGCCTTCTACAGGAACTTCATGTGCCGCACCGCCCGGTTGGCGACAAAAATGCGGAGGCAGTTGCTCGCGGGGTCGCACGGCGTGACGAAGAACCCGACGCCGTCCACCCCGTAGTTGAGCGTCATTCCAATCAGCAGCTCGTCGTCCAGGAACGTGACCGCCACCTTGCGCCCGCAGGCGGGGCGATCGGGCGCGTGCCTGTCGTCCTCGTACCCGATGCTGCCCTCGAAGTCGCGGACGAAGAAAACGGATCTCAGGTGCCCGATGGGCACGAGCGTGCAAGACTCGGCCGGCGCCGTCGGCGATTGACACAACTGGAAGTGACCGCGCGCCGGCAGGAAATCCCGGCAGTACCCCTTCAGCAGGCGTCCGTCCTCGAATCGCACCGCGATCTTGTTCCAGACCGCCGGGAGACTGTCCGCGACGGGAACCCGTTCGACCGGACTTCCGTGCTCCTGGAGATCGGCGATGAGCGCCACGAGATGCCCGCTGGCCTTCAGCAGCTGGAACTGCCATTCCTGCGGCTCGCTGCCGCGCGCGAACTCGACCAGGATCTTCGGCGCCTGCGGACCGCTGACAGAAGGCGCGTCGAAATAGAAGGCGTCGCCGACCTGGCTGACCTCTGCGGACGACCCGTGTGTGATCCTGATGGAGCGCGCCGGGACCACGCGGCGCAGCCGCTGTTCCAGGCGCACCATCAGCTCCCGGGCCGATTCCCGCTTCTCGACTCCCTCGGCAATGTCGGTGAAGAGGTCGCTCAACCCCCGCGTGAACGTCGGGCCGGCACGCAGGCCCGCCGGCGCATTGAGCGTCGCGAGCAGGGCGGCCATCGTCGTACCGATGGCGCTCAGGCTGTCGCGTGCGGTCCCGTCCGGCCTGACGATTCGGGGCCCGAGCGCCGCGGGATTGCAGAACCGGCGAAGGGCCGAGACGAGTCGGGCATGCGCCTGCGCGGGATTGCCTGCGCGGCCCCGCGCGGGCGTGCGCTTCGACGACGGTTCAGGGAACTCGAGGAGCCGCTTGAACTGCAGCCCGCCGCGGTACCTGACGGACGGGCCGACATCCGTGACGTGCCAGCGCACGACACGCGACGGCAGCGCGATCACCGAGGCGCCTCCGGAGATTTCGACGACGACCGTGGACTCCAGGCGCAGCCAGTGGTCCTCGATTTCGATTTGCGCGCCCCCGGGGGACAGGTCGAGCAGCGACAGCGTCGGGCCGTACTTGAGGCGCACCGTGCTGATCCACTCCAGCTCGCCGGCGGGCTGCCGGCGGTAGATGCGGCGGTCGGCCTCGGACTGCGGCTGCGAGATCGCGTCCGGATCGGCGGGAGCTGCGGAGGACACTGTAGACATAGTTGCGCTACGCTCGAACCTCGTCCTGACGCAAGCCTGGCGCCAGCCGCATCGGACGGCGCAAGTCCACTTTTTTCAGATGGTTGAGCGATCCGGGTCGCCTGGGGTCAGCGTGCGGAGTGTGCCTATTTGGGACACGAGTTCGTAAATCCGTGTGTTCCAGCGGGTCCCTCGCCAGCCTTGCGCAGCACCCAGGTGGTCATGGCCCGCTGTCCCTGGACGACCGTTGTCTTGAGTGGATCGAGGAGGTCCGCGCGCAGGCGCTGGGTGGCTGCCATGAGCATCGGCTCGTCCACGAGATACCGCTCGCTCCCATCGGGCAGGAGGAAGCGCCCATGGCCGACAGGAGCCACACGGTCGGCGATGCCGATGGAGGAGGCCAGCCGGCAGAAGAACACCCCGCCCGGCTTGAGGACGCGCCACATCGAGGCCAGCATGGCGTCGAATTGTTCGGGGCCCGAGGCGAAGTGGAGCACGGCGCTGCTGATGACCACGTCGGCACAGGCATCGGCGAAGCTCAGCGCCTCGACGGCCTCGACCCTGAAATTGCTGCCGGGCAGTCGCGGCGCGAGTCGCGACGCCATGGCGCGCACGGCCTCGATGGCCCGGGCGTCCTGATCGACGGCCGCCACCTCGAAGCCGTTGCTGAGCAGGTACACGAGGTTGCGCCCGCCACCGCATCCGGCGTCGAGGATCCGCATCCCCGGCCTGATGCGGTCGCGCATCAACTGATCGAACAGGTAGATGTCGATCTGCCCGAACAGCGCCGCAAGGTCGGTCACGGTGTGGAGGTCTGCTCCGGTTGTCGTGAGGGTATCGGCGTGCCGTTCTTCACGACACGGCCGCTACCCTCGGCGATCTGGTTGCCGTCAGTGTGGACGGGGACTAGTGGACGGCTGCCAGCACACCGTCCCAGTTGATCGGTTCTGTCTTTTCCTGACGCGCCGCTTCGGCCGCGCCCTCGTCGGTGTAGTACGCGACGTAGTCCAGCCCGCGGTCGCGCCCTTCGCCCATCATCGTCGGCACGAACTTGACCGCCGACACCTTCACGAGCCGCCCGGTTCCGTGGTCGGTCGCGAACAGGCCGGCAAACTGCTGGGTCGGGTTGTCCTTGAGGTACTTCGCCATGCATCCGGGGGAGTGGAACTTGAACGCGCGGCCGTCCTTGTCGATCATCTCGGCCGCCGTGGCCGGCTCGTTGATCATCCTGCGGCATCCGAAGCACACGTCTCCAGCCGCAATCTGCACCGGCTGCATGCCGGAACATGCCGCCATCACGAGCACCGCCAGCAACAGCATCGCTCGGGATTTCATAGCTGCCTCCTATGGGTCATCTTACGTCGACGAAGATCGATCGCGCGACCGCCCGTTCGACCGCCATCTCGGTCTGGTCGCACTCGAACACGATGCCGGGGAACGTCTGCAGCACGCGAATCGACGCGCCCGGACTGATACCCAGGGCCGCCAGCCGCTCGGCACGCCCCGTCAGGTCGCGCGTGACGCGAGCAACCCGGCCGGTCGCGCCAGGTGCGAGCGAAGCGAGGGTGCAGAGGGCCAGCCCGGCGTCCTCCGGCTCGGCCGCCTCGCGTTTAGAACGTGACATGGAACACCCTCATCAGCGCGTTCAGCACGGTGCCCGTGCCGAGCGCGACGATCGTGACGAACGTCAGGATCGCGAGCCCCGTGCGAACCCCCCGCTCCTTGATGATCATCAGCAGGTTCGCGACGCACGGGACGAACAGCGTCATCACCGTCAGTGCCACGACGGCCTGCACGCCGGAAAGCGATCCGTCGTGCGCCATCTGGAACAGTCCCGCGGCGCCATAGTCGCGGCGCAGGAACCCCATGACGAATACCTGGGCGGCCTGCGGCGGAAGCCCCAGGGCGCCGGTCACCAGCGGCCGGGCCGCGTTCGAGAGCCAGTCGAGGGCGCCAACGCGGTCCAGCACGAACAGCAGCGCCGTGCCGAACAGGAAGATCGGGACGGCCTCACCAAGGTACCACCGGATGCGCAGCGCTGTCTTCGTAATCAGGTTCTTCAGGCGGGGCAGTCGAATCGGCGGCAGTTCCAGGATGAAGTCCGAGCGGTCGCCCGGCAGCGCGCGCGCGGCGACGAAGCCGACCAGCACCATCTGTGACAGGACGACGGCGAACAGGGTGAGGAGGGCCCAGACGGAAATGCCGCCCAGGATGCCCATGATGGTGGCCAGCTGCGCCGAGCAGGGCACGCCGAGCGCCAGCAGCGTGATGGCGATGAGCCGCTCTTTCGGCGTCCCGAGAATCCGGGTGGTCATCGTCGCCATCGTGTCGCAGCCCAGCCCCAGCACCATGGGCAGCACCGCCTTGCCGTTCAGGCCCATCGCCCGGAACAGGCGATCGCTGAAGATCGCGAGCCGCGGAATGTAGCCGCTGTCCTCGAGAAAGCCGAAGATGAGGAAGAAGGTCGACACGACCGGCAGGACGATGGCGATCGCGTAGGTGAGCCCCATCGTGACCAGCCCGTAGTGGCCGGTGAAGAAATCCCGGACGATCGGCAGCGGGATGTGCGACGTCAGTGCCGTGGCGGCCGGATTGACGTAGCGGCCGAACAGGCCACCCTCGAGCAGCGGCACGAGGATCTGGGCGCCGAAGACGCCGACGAACAGATAGGTAACGTAGAGGACGATCCCGAGGATCGGCAGGCCCGTCAGGGGCTCGCGGACCGCCCGGCCGAGCCATTCCTGGAACCGGCCAAGCGAGACGGTTCCGACCGTGCGGAAGCGTCCGGCGGCGGCATCGGCCCAGCGCAGGTGCTCGAGCCCGGTGCCGTCCGCCCCGCGGACGAGGGCCGCCTGCGGCAGGGCGGCGCGCAGTTCGGCCATGCCGCGCCCCTCCGGCGCCACGGCCTCGATAACGGGAATGCCGAGGAACTCGGACAGCGCGGGCGTGTCGATCTCGACGCCGCGCGCCCGCGCCTCGTCGAGCATGTTGAGGACGAGGATCATCGGCCGCCCGAACTCGGCCATCTGGGACGTGAGCATCAGCGCGCGCCTGATGTTGCGGGCGTCGGCGACCTGTACGACGAGCTCCGCGCCGCCGTCGGCGAGCATCTCGCGCGTGATCCGCTCGTCCTCGCTGAGCACGCCTTCGAGTGTGTTCACGCCTGGCGTGTCGATGATGTCGCAGACCTCGGCGCCGACCATCGCGCGCCCCTGGGTCATCGAGACGGTCGTCCCCGGATAGTTCGAAACCGTGGCGTAGCGGCCGGTCAGCCTGCCGAAAATGACGCTCTTGCCGACGTTAGGATTGCCAATGAGCGCGATACGCAGGGGGTGAGCCCGCAGGCGCAGGAGCGGGGTGGCGGAAAGACCCGGAATCGCGTGGGGACAGGCCATCTGGCGATGCATGCGCAAACCGGGTGCCTGCGGCTCTGCCGGCGTTTTGGGGCTGTTTCTGAAGAGACGGGCGGCCACTGCCGGTTTTCCGTCAGCGGCCGCCCGATAGTGCGCTCGTCACGAGCGCCGAAACGGCGCCCGGTTTATTCGCATCGCGACCGCCGGGACAGCGTTCGCGAAGGGAGGAAGGCGAAAGAACCGGACGCACACTGTGACTGGACGCTCTCCAGTCTGGTCCTGCGTTCCTGGTGAAGCGGTCGCTAGTCTGATACGACCAGCGACCGCCGAGTGTTACGACCATTTTCGTGCGCCAAGTAACGATTTTCGACTAGTCGGTTTCAACTAGCGGCTATCACCTGGCGATGGCCTCGCGCCTACCAGAGGTACGTCAGCCGCAGCCACCCGGTGTGCGCCGTGTAGTTGCGGTAAAGGTAACCCGAGTAGATCGAGTTGGTCGATGCTCCCGTGTTCGCATTCACGGGGTTCAACTGGTTGAGACGTCAGGACCCAGGGCGAAGTCATCCACCTTATAGTCCTCGTACCAGTACGCCACACCCACTGCGACGTTCGGGCGGACGAAGTACTTGAAGTCCACCCGGCCGTCGGTCAGCTTGTTCTTCAGCGGAGCCAGCTGCGCGAGCGGCGTTGTCGGGAACACGGTCGCCGCGTTCGCCACCCCGTAGACGTAGGTCGCCTTCCCGTCGCTGATGTCGTAGCCGACCCGGATATCGGTCTTCGGCAGCGCCTTCAGCAGGTCGAGATTTGCGGAGAACGTCTTGACGTTGTCGTCCTGGTCGAGCGACCAGTCCCGGTTGGGATCGTTGAACGTCACGTCCGTGGCGCTCAGCGGGTTGGCGGTGCGCGAGTACTGGTTGGCCTTGTACTTCTCCTGGCCGTAGTTCACGCCGAAGTTCACCATCTCGGTCGGCACGACGTCGAAGCCGACGCTCCACGCGTCGTTCGTGTTGTCGCGCAGGCCGAAGCCGGTGTCGCCATAGTCGTCCTTGCCGGTGCTGACCGACGCGTTCAGGTCGAAGATGGAGGTCGGCGTGATCGACAGCGTCGCGGTGAACCGGTCGCGGTTGCGGTTGGCAATGTCGAAGTGCCGCATGTCGGGCTGCTCACCGACTTCCTCGAGCAGCGCTTCGTCGAGGCCCGAGCCGGTCCGCCTGGAGTGCTCGAACTTGGCGCGCAGCGTCACGTACTGATTGCCCGTGCTGTCCATCCCGACGCGGAAGGTCGTCTCGTCGGTCTTCTCGAAGATCCGGAACGTCCGATCGGTCTTCTCGCTGCTGAGACCCGCGTCGAGCGCGAAGTACCGCGTCGGCGAGAACGAGGCGTCGAGGTCGAGCGTGTGCTGCTTCTTGCTGGACGGCTCGTTCTCCCAGATTGCGGTCCCGAGCGACCAGTCGCCGACGAGCTGCTGCCCGTCGAAGCGCTCGGTCTTGTTGTCATAGTCGTAATACCGGTACTTCGCGTTCAGCCAGACGTTCTGGACCGGGCGCGAGTTCAGGTTGTAGACCATCGACACGATGTTCGCCTTCGCTTCGGCGGTATTGCGCTCGAGCGGCGGCGCCACGATGGCGGTATTCGACGTGTAGGGTGGCAGATCCGCGTTCTGGCTCCACCGTCCGACCGACAGGTACGCGCTGGCCCGCGTGCGCGGCGCCAGTTTGTACGAGCCGTTCACGTTGACCGCGGCCGAGCTGTTGCTCGGCCACATCGCGACGCGCCCCACCGAGGGACCGCCTGAGATGTCCTGCGCGCGCAGCGGGTTGTCGAACTCCACCATCGGGATCGAGTTGTCGTACCACGAGCCGGTGTAGCCGAGGCTCAGGAGGCCGCGCGTGTTCGCGAACTCGACGCTGCCCTTGATGTCGGTCGTGCGATCGTCGGTCGGCACGCCGAACTCCACGACCGGGTTGAGGCCGGGCGAGGTGCCGAAGCCGAACGACATGAGGTTGTAGCCGTTCCGGTGCGCGTTCTTCAGGTTGAACTTGAGATCCACGTCCCGGTTCAGGGTGTACACCATGTCGAACGTTCCGATGTCCCGGCGGTTGCGCATGTCGAACGACGGCGCCCCCGCGAGGGTGTTCGTGATCAGCGCGACGGTCGCTGCGGCGGTCGGCGATCCGGCGTTCTGGAAGGCGGACTGGATCGAGTCGTCGATCACCATCCGGCCGTTGCCGGCGTCCTTGTACAGCGAGCGCGTGTCGCCGCTGATGTACAGCGGCACCTGCGTCCAGTCGAAGTCGACCTTCAGCTTGCCGATCGCGCGGTAGCTGGCGCCGAACTGCTGGTCGCGGTAGCCGATGTTGTTCGCCGTGGCGTTGAACAGCCACGCGTCGGTTCCATTGTTGAAGCGGAACTGATCGACGTACGCGCCCTGGCGGAGATCGCTGAACCGCTGGTAGCGGGCCGGGTCGCCAGTGACGTTGTCCATGCGGAAGCCGAAGTCCACCGAGCCCAGCGTCGGGCTGAAGCTCGTGGCCGGCGTTGCGGTGGTCGGGGCCTGCGCCGTCGCCTGGGGCGACGGGGCCTGCTCCTGCTGTGCCTGGGCCGCGCCCGCGGAGACCAGCAGAAGCGCGCCAATCAGAATCATTGGTTGTGTGCGCATCATCGTTCTCCTCGGGTTAGCGGACGAACACCTTGCCAGAGCCAGGGTGATTGGACCCGTGGATCATCTGGTGGCAATTGACGCACGAGCGGCCGGCGATCCGGTTGCTCTTGTTGATGGTCGCCTGCGTGTTGTCGTAGATGGTGGCCGGGTGCCGGCTGTGCACGTGGCAGCGCTGGCAGAGCATCGGCTGCTTGGCGACCAGCATGCGCTCGTTGTTCGAGCCGTGCGGATCGTGGCATGTGACGCAGCTCTCGCGTCCCACGGCGTGCTGGTACAGGAACGGTCCGCGCTTCTCGGCGTGGCAGCTCGCGCACGCTTCGGTGATCGAGTTGCCTTCCCTCAGCATCTTCACGTTCTGCGACCCGTGCGGGTTGTGGCAGCTCGTGCACTCCATCTTGCCCTCTTTGACGGGCATGTGCGACGACTTGTGGACCTTGTTGACTTCCTTGCGGTGGCACTGCACGCAGGTTTCCAGCTGCGTTTCGGTCTTGAGCTGTCCCTTCTCGGACTTCGGTGCGTGAACACTGTGGCAGGTGGTGCACGAGACGTTGCGGGCGTCGTGCTTGCTGCCGGCCCACTCGTTGTGATTGCTCCGGTTGTGGCAGCTCAGGCAGGTCTCGTTGACCTCCTTGGGGCTCATCGAGCCGAGCGCCTTGATCTTCGTCTTGTCTCCACCGCCGTCGACGTGCGCCTGGCCGGGACCGTGACAGCTTTCGCATCCTTTGGTGGCGGCGGGCGTCCGCGGATCCTGCGTCCGGGAATGCGCGCTGCCGTGATAACCCTTCGCCCTGTCTTCGTGGCACGTCAGACAGGTCTCTTCGCCGACGTAGCCGCTGGCTGACGCAGCCGCCTGCTGCGCCGCGGGTGCAGCGGCGACTGTGCCGCCCGGGCCTGATGCGTCCTGGATCGGCGAGGGCGACGCCCCGACCGTAGCCATGACGACCAGCCAGACGGCCAGTGCTCCGGCGATAGTGACCAATGGGCCAAGGGTGCGCTTCAAGCGACCCATGTTCTCCTCCTAAGGGCCTCGGGACGCAGCCACCACCAACGGACGGACGGCACTAAGAAAAATAGCCTGCTACCGTGCGCTCTCCCGGAAGCGCCGATGAGTATCTCAGCAAGGGATGTGCCCCGCGGTAACTACATGGCACTGCCGTGTTTATGTTTTCATCACCGGCGCGTCTTGTCGGTTTTCCGGCAGGAATGGACGGAATTCACCCCATAGGGCGACCGGGCGCCGGAGTTCCGCAGATTCGGCGACTTTCGGGGGGAACGACGCGGCAGCGGCTGTCGCGACCGGCCATCGCGGTATGATCCGGCCGTGACCACGTCCGTCGAAGAGGTGGAGACCGTTCTCCGCGCGACGCCTGTCTTCCGGAAGCTCGCCCCCGCCGATCGCCAGACCATCGCTCGCGCGGCGTCCGTCCGCCACTACGCCCGGGGGGAGACCATCTTCGAGCAGGGCACGGCCTCCGACGCGTTCTACACGATCGCGTCGGGACGCGTGAAGATCTTCAAGATGATGCCCGCCGGCAAGGACATCATCCTCGAGGTCTTCGGCGCCGGGGACCCCCTCGGCGCGGTGGCGGCCTACGATGGCCGGCCGTTTCCTGCAAGCGCGGTCGCCCTCGAAGACACCACCTGCGTGCTGATTCCGCGGGCGTCGTTTTTTGCGCTGCTCGAGCAGCATCCCTCGCTCGTGCGCGGACTCATGCTCGGCCTCACGGTCCGCCTCGTCGAGCTGACCAACCGGCTCGCGGAACTGAGCGGCGGCCGCATCGAACCGCGGTTCGCGCGCCTGTTCGTCAAGCTCGCCGGGGAAATGGGCCGGCCAGGACGCGGCGGCACCTTCATCCCGCTCGCGCTCTCGCGCCAGGAGCTGGCCGACATGACCGGCACCACCATCGAGACCTGCATCCGGATCATGAGCCGCTGGGGCAAGCAGGAGATCGTCCGGACCGACAAGGACGGGTTCGTCATCCTCGACCGGAAGGCGCTCGACGGGGTCGCGCTGGAGTGAGCGGTATGATTCCGGTCATACACACGCCGGCGGATCGGGCATATCCTTCGTGCATGACTCCCGATCCGCGCGCCGACATCGATCAGCTCATGGATTTGCAGAAAATCCTCGAGGTCCGCACCTCGGGCCTTGGCGCATCGGCGGCCGACGTGCTCAGGGTCGGCGTCGCCGTGCTCGGCTTCGCCCAGCGCGAGGAAGCGGTGTTCTTTCCGCTGCTGCCCCTGCTCGACCCGGCCGCCCGGGCGGATCTCGGCGGCGAGCACGAACAGTTGCAGGAGGATCTGCAGCTGCTGGAATCGATCGTGACGACGACGCCGGATTCGCCCGACGTCGGGATACTCGCCGAAGCACTGTCCCGGCGCATGCGCGAACATCTCGCGCGGGACGGCCGGCTGCTCGCACAGGCCGCCCGGATGGCCGCCCGGTGACGATTCCGCTGCAGGCCGGAATCGTCTACGGTCCTGTGCAGTCGCGCCGGCTGGGGGTGTCGCTCGGCATCAACATCCTGCCCGACGCCCGCAAGGTCTGCAATTTCAACTGTCCCTATTGCCAGTATGGCTGGACGCCAGGCGGCCCGCGAGCCCAGGCGCTTTCCGAACTGGCATGGCCACGCCCCGACGCCATCGGCGCAGCGCTCGAGTCCGCTCTCGAACCCGGCGTCCCCGTCGATCGCATCACGCTTGCCGGCAACGGCGAACCCACGCTGCACCCGGATTTCGCCGCCGTCGTCGAACAGGTGCGCGCGGTGCGCGACCGCCGCGCGCCGCAGGCACGCCTCGCCATTCTCTCGAACTCCTCGACGATCGCCGACCCGGTGGTGGCCGCCACGCTCGGCCGCCTCGACGAGCGCTACATGAAGCTGGACGCGGGCGACGACGCGACCTTGCGGGCGATGAACGGATCGAGCGTTCCGGTCACGCAGGTCGTCGAAGGGCTTGCCCGCCTGGATGGTGTGATCCTGCAGTCGATGTTCACGCGCGAGCCGCGCGGACGGATCGACAATACGACCTCCGCGGCGCTCGACGGCTGGCTCGGCGCCGTCCGGCGGGTGCAACCGCTCGCGGTCCACGTCTACACGGTGGATCGCTCGCCCGCCTTCGAGGCGCTCGTGGCCATCCCGCGCGGTGAGCTGGAGATGATCGCCGAACGGGTGCGCGGCCTGGGGATCGACGCGCTCGTCTTCTGACGCGCGTGAAGTTGGGGGCCGGTCCCGATCAGCAGAGGGTCTTTTCGATCCAACCGCCTGCGCAGCGCTCGTCGACGCGCACGTAGCCACGGCGCTCGAGGAAACCGAGCGAGACGCGGGGCGGGCTGACGATCACGCGCCGGCAGCCACCGGCAATCGACGCCAGTTCCACGGCATCGAGCAGCGCATTGACGATGTCGCGTTCGCTGCAACGGCAGACCGCGGCGTACCCGGCCTCCATGGCCGGCACGTCCATCCCCACGTCCGGAACGCGCATTTCCCCTTCGGTCTTCTGGCAGGTCGCGACGGCGACGACGTCGCCTCCGAGCGTGACGACGACCCGCGGCCACTGCCGCAGCCGATCGAGTCGCGTGCCGGTCAGCGAGCTGCCCGGGAAGAGCCGGCGGAGGTCGCCGTCGGACAACTCGTCGCAGTCCGGTCCGGTGACGCGTACATCGAGCGTCGTCAGGTCGGCGACGGGTTGCGGCGGATAGGCTGACGCCATGGAACTACTCGTCGCTGCCGAGGTGATCGAGTCCGAGCTTCCGGATGCGGTCACCGAGCGTGGAGCGCTTGATCTGGAGGAGTTCGGCGGCCTTTGATTTGTTGCCATGGCTCACTTTCAGGGCCCACGTGATCAGGTGCGATTCGACTTCCTGGAGCCGGTCGTCGAGCGACACGGCCGCCGGGTGCACGGAATGCTCGACGGGCGGCGGCGTCGTCTGCATCTGCGAATGGAACAGGATGCTCGCGGGCATGCACCCGCAGCGGATCTGGTTGCAGGTGCAGGTCTGGGCGATGCGCTCGCAGGCATTCTCCAGCTCGCGGACGTTGCCGGGCCACGGGTAGCGCAGGAACGCCTCGCGCACGGTGGGTGACAGGTCCGGCGACGCGTCGCCGCGGTCCTTGAAGAACTGGCGCACGAAGTGATCCGTCAGGAGCGGGATGTCCTCCCGTCGCTCGCGCAGCGGCGGCAGCCAGATCGGCACGACGTTCAGACGGTAGTAGAGATCCTCGCGGAACCTGCCTTCGGCCACGAGCTGCTTCAGGCTGCGCTTCGATCCGGTGATCACCCGCACATCGACCGGGATGGCGCGGGTGCCGCCCACGCGTTCGACGGTGCGCTGCTGGATGACGCGCAGCAGCTTGACCTGCACGGAGGCAGGCACGTCGTCGATGTCGTCGAGGAAGATCGTCCCGCCTTCGGCCATTTCGAAGCGGCCGGGACGGTCCTTGATGGCGCCGGTGAATGCACCCCGTTCATGGCCGAACAGCTCGGATTCGATGAGCGTCTCGGTCAGGATCGCACAGCTCACCGCAACGAACGGCCGGCGACGCCGGCGGCCCGAGTGGTGAATGAGGTTGGCGACC
Source organism: uncultured Acidobacteriota bacterium (assembly GCA_963817635.1). Lineage (GTDB taxonomy): Bacteria > Acidobacteriota > Vicinamibacteria > Vicinamibacterales > 2-12-FULL-66-21 > CAWFPR01. Next base: position 412,821 of record CAWFPR010000005.1, read on the forward strand.
ATCTCCTTGCCCGTGCCGGTCTCGCCGACGATCAGGACGTTGCTCTCGCTGTCGGCGATGACGCGCACGAAGTCGAAGACAGCCCGCATGCGCGGGCTGCGGCCCACAACCACGGAGTCGATGGAGAAGCCGCGATCGACCTGGATCGGCGGCTGGACGCTGCTGCCGGGCGAAGAGGTGGTTTCAAACATGGCCGCTGGCGCCTACCGCAACCTCGGTGCCAGCATCGGCACGTGCGCGATACCGCGCGGAAATTCGGGCATTCCGCGCGGTTTCATGGGGGTTCCCGAAGGGACCCGATCGCCCCGCTGGACGGGGGTGCCGGGATTCCGGCGGCCGGCGTGAGGGGGGGGCCAGACCACGTCGCGATGGCCGGAATTGCACCGGATTTCCGGCATTCCACTGGCCGCGCGGAGCGGCACGGTCTTTGTGACTGGAGCCAGACGATGATGTCCGAACAGCCTCTCTCCGCGGCGCCTCCGCCCGGCACATCAGTGGCGTCACTGCTCCGGCAATACGACCGTCCGGGGCCGCGCTACACCTCGTACCCGACCGCCGTGGAGTTCAACGACACGTTCGATGACGCGGCGTACCGCGGGCGTCTCGACGCGGCGGCTTCGGTGGACGAACCGCTGTCGCTCTACACCCACCTGCCGTTCTGCGAAGCGCGCTGCTCGTACTGTGGATGCATGGTGATCATCACCCGCAAGCGCGAGGTCGCGGTCCGGTACCTCGACTATCTCGAGCGCGAAATCGCGATGCTGGCCGAGCGGCTCGGTTCGCGGCGCCGCATCGTGCAGCACCACTGGGGAGGCGGCACCCCGACCTACCTCGAACCGGCGGAGATGCGCAGGCTCCACGACACCGTGGCGCGGTATTTCGAGTTCGACGCCGACGCGGAGAAGGCGATCGAAATCGACCCGCGGGTCACGACCCGCGCGCAGCTCGACCTGCTGCGGTCGCTCGGATTCAACCGCCTCTCGATGGGCGTGCAGGACTTCACACCCGAGGTGCAGGAGGCGATTCACCGCCGCCAGTCCGAGCAGTTGACGCGCGAGCTGTACCGGTACGCCCGGAGCATCGGGTTCGACTCGATCAACGTGGACCTGATCTACGGTCTTCCACGCCAGCAACTGGAGACGTTCCGCCGCACCCTCGACGCGGTCGTCGGCCTGCGACCGGATCGCATCGCGGTCTATTCGTACGCGCACGTGCCGTGGCTCCGGCCGCACCAGAAGCAGATCGACGCCGCCACGCTGCCGGATGCGGGGCTGAAGTTCGACCTGTTCGGCGCGGCCGTCGAGACATTCCTGGCGGGCGGCTACGCGGCAATCGGCATGGATCACTTCGCGCTGCCGGGCGACGAGCTCGCGCAGGCCGCCGCCGGGCGCCGGCTGCACCGCAACTTCATGGGCTACACGACCCGGCCGGCGCCCGACATGTTCGGGACGGGCGTCTCCGCGATCGGCGACGTGCGCGGCGCCTTCGCCCAGAACATGAAGAAGCTGCCAGCCTACTACAGTGCGATCGACGCGGGCCGCTTCCCGATCGAACGCGGCTACGCGCTCAGCCAGGACGACCTTCTGCGCCGGCACGTGATCACCGAACTGATGTGCAACTTCCATCTCGACCGTGCCGTTGTCGAACGCCGGTTCGGCGTGGACTTCGAGCGGTACTTCGAACCGGAACTCGCGGAACTGTCCGAGGGCCCGGGTCCGGTCGCCGACGGATTTCTCTCGATCGATCGGGACGCGCTGGACGTCACGGCCCGCGGCCGGCTGTTCGTGCGGAATATCTGCATGACGTTCGACAAATACCTGCCGGCCCACGCCGGCCGCCCCGTTTTCTCGCGGACCATCTAGGCTAGCAGGCCGCTGAATAATGCTGGCCTGATGCTTTTTTCAGCCATCCTGTAGTGCCGGCGCCGCGTGGGCGGTTTGTGGACTCCTGAACATGAAGACTGCGATCGTTCTCTTCAACCTCGGCGGCCCAGGCGACCTGGCGTCGGTCGAACCGTTTCTCGTCAACCTCTTCTCGGATCGCGAGATCATCGAATTTCCGTTCGGCGCTGCGCTCCAGCCCCTGCTGGCGCGCCTCATCGCGAAGATGCGCGGACCGTCGGTCCGGAAGAACTACGAGCGGATCGGCGGCGGCTCGCCGCAGCTGCGCATCACGCAGGCGCAGGCCGCGGCGCTCGAGGCACAGCTCAACGCCGGGCTCGGCGGACGCAGGGACTTCCAGGTGTTCATCGCGATGCGCTACTCGCGCCCCTCGTCGGCTGACGCGCTCGAGGCCATCGCCGCGGCCGGCATCCAGCGGATCGTCACACTGACGCTCTTTCCGCACTGGTCGAAGGCCACAACGGGATCGTCGCGCAACGAATTCGGGCGCGCGCTGGCGGATCCGCGCTGGTCGTCGAACCGGTTCGAGGTGTCGCACATCGAGCACTACTACGACGACCCGGCGTATCTGGATGCCGTCACCGCGACGGTGCGCGACGCGTGGGATACGGTCCCGGCCGAGCGGCGCAACCGTGCCGTCATCCTGTTCAGCGCCCACGGACTGCCGCAGAAGTTCATCGACGAGGGCGACCCGTACGTCGAGCACATCCAGGCGACGCGGTGGGGCATCCTCGAGCGGCTCAATCTGCCGAACCGCCAGCTCCTGGCCTACCAGTCGCGGACCGGCCCGGTGAAGTGGCTGGGACCAGGCACGGAGGAGACGATCGAAGAGCTCGGCCGCGAGGGCGTGAAGGACGTCATCGTCATTCCACTCTCGTTCGTCTCCGATCACATCGAGACGCTCTACGAGGTGGACATGCTCTTCGCGGACGCCGCGCGCGACGCGGGAATCACCGGCTACTATCGTCCGCCCGCGCTCAATACGCATCCGCTGTTCATAGACGCGCTCGCCGGGCTCGTCCGGCGACACGCGGCCGTGGCGACGGACGAAGCGCTGGCCCTCGGAGCGGGCGCATGAGCCGTATCGTCGTTGCCGGAGCAGGTGTCACGGGGCTTTCGATTGCGCGGGCCATCCGCCAGCGCGATCCGGACGCGGACGTCGTGGTCGTCGAGGGAAACAGCCGGCCGGGAGGCAACGTCAGGACCGAGGCCGTCATGGGCTACCTGTGCGAATGGGGCGCGGACGGTTTTCTCGACAATGCGCCCGATACCCTCGACCTGGTCCGGGACATCGGTCTCCAGGATCGCCTCCTGCCGAGCCGGGACGCGGCGCGGCGACGGTTCATCTACAGCCAGGGGCGGCTGCACGAGGTGCCGGTGTCGCCGCTCGCGTTCCTGAAGAGCGACATGCTCTCGTGGGCGGGGAAGGCGCGGATCGTCTGGGAGCCGTTCGCCCGGAAGCGACCCGAGGGAGACGAGAGCATCCACGCATTCGCCGCCCGGAGAATCGGCGAGGAAGCCGCCAGCGTGATGATCGACTCGATGGTGTCCGGGATCTTCGCGGGCGATGCGCATGCGCTCTCGCTGCGCGCCTGCTTCCCGAAAATGTGGCAGATGGAAACCGACCACGGCGGACTGTTCCGCGCGATGATCGCCACGCGCAAGCGCCGCCGGAAAGGCGACGCCATCGGGGCGCCGGCCGGACACCTGACGTCGTTTGCCGGAGGCATGACGGAGCTCACCGACGGACTCGCCGCAGCGATGGGTCCGGCGGTCAGGTTCTCGGCCCCGGTCATAGAACTGCGTCGAGGACAGCTCGCCCAGACGTTCCACCCGGCTGCGCCATCCGGGTACACCGTCACGACCCCGCAGGGCGGGATTGAAGCTGACGCCGTGGTCCTGACCGGCCCGTCGTCTGACGCGGCGGCTCTCGTCCGCCATTTCGATTCGACGCTCGCGTCGCTCCTGTCCGGCATCGCCACGGCGCCGCTCGCGGTGCTGTGCCTGGGGTTCGACGAGGAGGCCCTGGCGCGCGACCGCGGGCCGCTGAATGGATTCGGCTACCTCGTGCCGCGGCAGGAGAGCATCCGCATGCTGGGGGCGCTCTGGGAGAGCGCGATCTACCCGGGCCGCGCACCCGAAGGACGGGCGCTCATGCGGGTCATGATCGGCGGCGCGCGCGACCCGGAGGTCATCGACCTCGACGATGCGGCCCTGCTGGGTATCGTCCGAGCCGACCTCCAGGCAACCATGGGACTGCGCGTCGCGCCGGAGTTCGTCCGAATCGTGCGTCACGAGCGCGGCATTCCGCAGTACACCGCCGGCCACGTCGCCCGGCTGCTCCGGATCGAGACGCTCCTCCAGGCCCATCCGGGGCTGTTTCTCGCGGGGAACTCGTATCGGGGCGTCTCAATCAACTCGTGCGTCGCCGAAGCGGGCCCGATCGCCGACCGCGTGCTGGCACACGTGGGGAGCCTGGCGTCCCGGCTCCCGGCAGGCGTGGCCGTGCCTGACTGCGTGTAGGCCGCCCATGTTGCGTCGCTGATAAAAGGGACGTTCCGCGCCTCGTACGACCCCCCCCCCGTTCCTGAACCGTATCGACTATACGGCGCGCCTGCTGATCAAGTCGTAGGCCGTCGAAAAAGTGCCCGTCAAAGAAAAAGGAGCCACCCGGTGTGGCTCCTTTTTCTCGTTTCGTTCGTCCGCCGTTATCGTGAGACGCCGACGAGCGCCGTCTGCGCCCCGGGACGGACACTGTCGGGATCCGCCGCAACGGCCGTGATGGCCGCCAGGTTGACGATCTCGGCCGCCGTGCTCGCCTGGGTGAGCACGGTCACGGGACGCCGCATGCCCATGAGGATCGGACCGACGACTTCGGCGCGGCTGAGCCGCTTCACGATCTGGTAGCCGATGTTGCCGGCCGCGAGATCCGGGAAGATGAGGACGTTGGCGTCCCCCTGGATGCGCGAGTGCGGGTAGTACTGGCGCGTGATCGCCTCGACGACCGCGGTCTCGAGGTGCATCTCGCCGTCCACGACCAGTTCCGGCCGTTTCGCGCGGACGATCGTGACGGCCTTGGCCACGCGCTCCGCGATCGCGGATCGGACCGACCCGAAGCTCGAGAACGCGAGCAGCGCCACCTTGGGATCGACGCTGAAGAATTTCGCCGTGTCGGCCGCGAGGCACGAAATCTCGGCCAGCTCCTCGGCGGTCGGCTCGATGTTGATCATCGTGTCGGCGCAGAAGAACAGCCGGTCCTTCATGATGAGCAGGTGCAGCGCCGAGAGGCGGGACACGCCGTCGCGCAGCCCGACAATCTGGAGGGCCGGGCGAATCGTCTCGGGATAGCCACGCTCCAGGCCGCCGACGAACCCCTCGGCGTCGCCGGTGCGGACCATCATGAGGGCGAAGTTGATCGGGTCGCGCATCATGTCGCGCGCGTGGCCCGGCGTCAGGCCCTTGCGCTGCCTGAGTGCGAACAGCTCGGCCGCGTACTCGTCGGAGCGGACCGAGGTGCGCGGATCGACGATTTCGAACGCGTCAGGCGCCATGCCCAGGGCCACCAGCTCCGGCGCGATGCGGTCGACGTCTCCCACGAGCACCGGCGTCGCGATGCGCTCATCGGCAATCGTGCGCGCGGCGCGCAGGACGACCGGGTGATGCCCCTCCGGGAACACGAGGCGCTGCGGCTTGCGCTCCTTCGCCTTGGTCACGACCAGGCGCATGATTTCGCGCGACGGCCCCAGGATCCGCTCGAGCGACTCGCGATACTTGTCGAGGTCGGGCAGCGGGCGACGGGCGACACCGGTCTGCATCGCGGCTTCCGCCACCGCGGGGGCCACGCGGAACAGCACGCGCGGATCGAACGGCTTCGGGATGAGGTAGTCGCGGCCGAACGAGAGGGTTCGCAACTGGTAGGCCGCCAGCACCGACTCCGGCACGTCCTCCTTGGCGAGTCCCGCAAGCGCCCGGGCCGCCGCGATCTTCATCTCCTCGTTGATGGAGCTGGCGCGCACGTCGAGGGCTCCGCGGAAGATGAACGGGAACCCGAGGACGTTGTTGACCTGGTTCGGATAATCGGAACGCCCCGTCGCCATGATCACGTCGGCGCGCGTGGCGATCGCGTCTTCGTACGGAATTTCGGGATCGGGGTTCGCCATCGCGAACACGATCGGGTCCTTCGCCATCGAGAGCAGCATCGCCGGCGTGACCAGGCCCGCGGCCGAGACGCCGACGAAGACGTCCGCGCCCTTCATCGCCTCACCCAGCGTGCGCAGTTTGGTGTCGGCGGCAAAGCGCGCCTTGTACGGGTTCATCTTCTCGGTGCGGCCGGTGTAGACGATCCCGACCGTGTCCACCAGGAGCACGTTCTCGCGCTTCACGCCCATGCGGACGTACATCTCGGCGCAGGCGATGCCGGCGGCGCCGGCCCCGGCGAAGACGACCTTGACGTCTTCCATCTTCTTGCCGGCAATCTCGAGCGCGTTGATGAGCGCGGCCGACGAGATGATCGCGGTCCCATGCTGATCGTCGTGGAAGACCGGGATGTTCATCTGGGCCTTGAGCGTCTCCTCGATCTTGAAGCACTCCGGCGCCTTGATGTCCTCGAGGTTGATGCCGCCGAAGGTCGGCTCGAGCGCCTTGACGATGCGGATGATCTCATCCGGGTCCTTCGTGTTCAGCTCGATGTCGAACACGTCCACGTCGGCAAACCTCTTGAAGAGGACCCCCTTGCCTTCCATCACCGGCTTGCCGGCCAGCGCCCCGATATCTCCCAGGCCGAGCACCGCGGTTCCGTTGCTGACGACCGCCACCAGGTTGCCCTTGCCGGTGAACCGGTACGCCGCCTCGGGGTCCTTCTCGATCTCGAGGCACGGACGCGCAACGCCCGGTGTGTAGGCCATCGACAGGTCGCGCTGGGTAACGCACGGCTTGGAAGTGACCACTTCCAGCTTTCCCGGGCGCGGCCGCTCGTGGTACTCGAACACATCCTCGTCGCGAAGGATCATGACAAACCTCCAAAAGGATGCTGGTTTCGCAAAGGGAATGCCACGTGGCAATTTTCAGGAAATCCCGGGAACTTCGAGACCTCGCGCCAAAAAACGCCCGCACCGGAGCCCCGGCGGCGGGATCCCGGCAGCAGTACTCCGGTGGTGCCGGCAATCCGCGTAACTCCGGCCCCGGCTGGAGCCCGCGTGGTGAGTGAAGCCACTCACCCCGAAGCAGTTAGTCCGATCGCGCGCCCGGCACAGATGGTGGCACTTGAATTGACAGTCACCGTCGCATGGGTATTACACATCGCAGGTTCACGCTGGCGGTCGCCGCCATCGCGTTGCTCTCACTGGGCATCTCCGCGCATCCGCGCGCGCAGACCGCCCCGGGCGGGGGCTACGCGTGGGCCGACGCCTGCAAGAGCTGTCACGCAGACATCTACGCGGCGTGGTCCAAGACCAAACACGCCCGCACGATCACCCGCCTTTCGGCCGAGGATCAAACGAAGGACTGCATCGGCTGCCACACGACCGGGCCGGGCGGCAAAATCGAAGCGGACGGAAAGTTCGTGAACGCCAGCGTGCAGTGCGAGTCGTGTCATGGCCCGGCAGCGGCACACGCGGCCGACCCGGCCGTTCGCACCGGACTGGTGCGCAAGCCGAAGCCGGAGACCTGCACGGCCTGCCACAACGACAAGAGTCCGCACTTCCGCGGCTTCTTCTACGACGGGATGCTGTCGTTCTCGCACCCGGTCACGAAGTAGCCCGCCGCGGTTCGGCCAGGCGCTTGCGCAACTGTGCGTGGGCGCGGTGCAGCCGGACCTTGACGTTCGGCTCGGAGATGCCGAGCACGCCGGCCACCTCCCGGGTCGACAGGCCTTCGAGGTCGCGCAGGAATACGACTTCGCGGTGCGCGGGCGCCAACCGCGCGAGCGCGCCGCGGATCCGCTCGCGCTCCTGCGCCGACTCGATCGCGAGGTCGGCCGCGGGCGCCCCGTCCGCCACCTCCAGCGCGGTCGCATCGCTCATCGAGCCGGTCTGCCGATCGATACCCTTGCGGCGGCGGCCAATCAGGCACGCGTTCTTGACCGTCCGGTAGAGCCACGACCTGAACGCCTTCGGCTCACGGATGCGACGCGCGTGCCGGAACGTCTGGAGCAACGCCTCCTGCATGGCATCATCACTGTCTGGCGCGCGTCCGCACACCGCCTGGCTGTAGCGCCGCGCAATCACCTGGGCCTGCTGCAGGAGGTCGTCGATGGCCGCCGGATCACCCGACCGCACCCGATCGAGCACGACGCCGTAGTTCTTCGGTTCAGAGACCGACCGATCGCCCGTTGCCATGCCACACCTCTCGACAGCCAGGGGGAACAGGGGCCGGCGCACCTCCGGCGCGGCACCGGCCCCCACTGTGAGTGTAACCAAATCGCCGCGAACTGAATCCTCTCTGTGAAAACGCCATGCTCCGTCTGTTTGCCAGCACCTGTCTGTTCCTTCTGGTGTCCGCCGCCGCGGCCGCCCAGGAAGGCCGCTCCCTGACGCTCGACACTGCCATCGCGCAGGCGCTCGAGCACAACCCCGCCATGCGTGCGGCGGGCGCCGCTGGCGATGAAGCCGGCGCGCGGATGCGCCAGGCCAGGGGCGGCTACCTCCCGCGGATCGACGTCGTCGAGGCGTGGCAACGCGGCAACCAGCCAGTGTACGTGTTCGGAAGCCTCCTGGCGCAACGCCGGTTCACCGCCGCGGACTTCGCGCTCGACGCGCTGAATCACCCCGACGCCCTCTCGAATCACCGCGCGGGCGTCGTCGTGCAGGAGACGCTGTTCGATGGCTGGTCGACGAAGGCGTCGGTCGAGATGGCGCGGCTCGGCGCGAGCGCGGCGGACCTCGACCGCGATCTGGCCGCCGCACGGCTTCGGCTGGACGTGGTGACCGCCTTCGGGCGGGCCCTCGCCGCGCGAAGCGCCCGCGAAGCGGCCGAGGCGGCCGTGACGACGGCCGACGAGGATTTGCGGCGATCCGAGGCGCGGCGCGACCTGGGAGTCGAAACCGAGGCCAACGTGCTCGCCTTCCGTGTGCACCGTTCCGACGCCGAGGCGCGGCGCGTGCGCGCGACAGCCGACGAAGCGGTCGCCCGCGCGGCGCTGAACGCGCTGATGGCGGCGCCGCTGGACGACTCGACGCCGCTGGCCGGGCTGGCCGGGCTTCCCGAGCGCAACCTCGACCAGGCCGCGCTCGAGGCGGCGGCGCTGGCGGACCGTCCCGAACTGCGCCAGGCCGCCCTCGCGCGACGCCAGGCGGATGCGGCCCATCTGCGCGCGCGGGCCGGATTGCTCCCGCAGGTGCTGGTGAGCGGCGGCGCCGAGATCAACGGTCACACCTTCGCCGACCGCGCGTCATCGTGGTCGGCCGGGATTGAAGTGCGCTGGAATCTGTTCGCCGGCGGATCGGATGCGGCCCGCATGGCGGAAGCCGCCGCGGCTGGCCGCCGCGCGGACGCGGAACGGGAGCGCCTCGAGAGCATGGTCCGGCTCGAAGTGCGCACCGCCGTCGCCGAATATCGATCCGCGACCGCCCGTGAGGCGACGGGCCGCGAGATAGTCGAACAGGCTCACGAGAGCCAGCGCATCATCCGCGATCGCTACGAGGCGGGCCTGGCGTCGGCCGGCGATGTCCTGCGCGCCGCCGAACTCGTCGCACAAGCCGAATTGGCGCGCACCAGCGCCGTCATCGACGTGCATGTCACCGCCGCCGCCATCGATCGGGCGGCCGGCCGTTCCGGATCACAGCAATGAAACGTTCATGGATTATCGTCCTGGCGGCCGCGCTGGCCGCCTCGTGCGGGGGCGCCCGGCCGGCCGACACGCCCCCGGCCGGCACGCCGCTGCCCGTGCTCACCGTGGCCGTGACAAGCGGAGCACTCGCGGACACCTTCGAGGTGGGCGGCACGGTCCGGGCGCGAACCGTGGCGGCGGTCACCAGCCGCATCCTCTCTCCGGTCCTGGAGGTCGCCGTCCGGCCGGGTGATCGCGTGCGACGCGGTCAGGCGCTCGTGCGCCTCGATGCACGCCAGCTCAACAGCGGCACGACGAGCGCGGACGCGATGCTGGCCGGCGCGCTGGATGGGGCGGCCGCGGCGGGTGCCGAGGAATCGGGGGCGGAGTCCGCCCTGACGCTCGCGAAGACCACCTACGGACGCGTGTCCAGCCTGCGCGAACGCAAGTCCGCGACCCAGGGCGAGCTCGACGAAGCCACGGCGGCCCTGCGAGCTGCCGAAGCGCGTCTCGAGGGTGCCCACGCCCGCCGGGCCGCGGCGGAGCGGGCCGTGGAAGCGGCACGCGGTTCGGCGCGCTCGGCCACCGTGGCGGCCTCCTACGCGGTGCTGACGGCGCCCTTCGACGGGCTGGTCACGGAGACGCCCGCGCAGGAAGGCATGATGGCGGCGCCCGGCGTGCCGCTGGTCACGGTCGAGGACACCGGCAAGTACCGGCTCGAGGTGAGCGTGGACGCCGCGCGGGCGGGCGCAATCGCCGTGGGCGCGCACGTGCCCGTCCAGCTCGGGGACGCGCAGGACGCCGTGGACGGGACGGTCGGCGAAGTCACCGAATCGGTCGATCCGGTCGAGCACGCCTTCATCGTGAAGATCGACCTGCCCCCGGCCGCCGGCCTGCGGACCGGCCTCTTCGGGCGCGCGCGATTCCAGGCGGCCGAACGGAGCGGGATCGCCATTCCGACGTCCGCCGTGGTGCGCCGTGGGCAGCTCGCCCTGGTCTTCACCGAGGACGGCGGCGTGGCGCGCATGCGGGTCGTGCAGGTCGCCGACGAGGCCGGCACCTCGACGCGGATCAGCGCGGGCCTGGCCGACGGTGACCGGGTGATTGTGAATCCCCCGGCGGACCTGCTCGACGGGCGGCCGGTCGTCGCATCGGGGAGGAAGCGGTGAGCACGCATCCACGCGGGGCCGCCGGTCGCCTGGCCGCCGCCTTCCTCGATTCGAAGCTGACACCGCTCATCACGGTCGCGTCGCTGATGCTGGGCGTGTTCGCGGTGATTGCCCTGCCGCGCGAGGAAGAGCCGCAGATCATCGTCCCGATGGTGGACGTGATGGTGTCGATGCCGGGCGCGTCTCCCACGGAAGTGGAGCAGCGCGTCACCCGGCCGATGGAAAAGCTGCTGCGCGAAGTCTCGGGCGTGGAGTACGTGTACTCCACCTCCAGCCCGGGCAGTTCGGTGGTGATCGTCCGCTTCCTCGTCGGCCAGGACCAGGAACAGGCGCTCGTCCGCCTGAACCAGAAGCTGCACGAGAACTTCGACCTGATCCCGCCGGGCGCCTCGCCGCCGCTCATTCGCGCGCGGTCGATCGACGACGTGCCGATCCTCTCGCTGACGCTCTGGAGCGAGCGCTACGACGACTACGCGCTGCGTCAGATCGCGGCCCAGTTGCACGACGCCGTCAAGGAAGTCGCGGACGTTTCCGAGGTGACGCTGACCGGCGGCCGCAGGCGCGAGGTGACGGTGTCGCTGGATCCCGCGAGACTGGCCTCCTACGGCGTCGATCCGCTGGCGGCCGCCGAGGTGGTCAGGCGCGCCAATACGCGCAGCTTCGCGCAACCGGTCACGGCCGGCGGCGAAAACACCATCGTCGAAGCCGGCGGGTGGCTGACGAGCGCGCGCGAACTCGGCGCCGTGGTCGTCGCCACCCGCGACGGCCGCCCGATCCGCCTCTCGAACCTCGCCGACATCCGGGATGGCGACGCGGAGCCGACGGACTACGTGACGTACTACTCACGCGAGAGCGGCGCGCGGCCGGCCGTCACGATGTCGGTCGCCAAGCGGAAGGGCACCAACGCGATCACCGTTGCGCGCAGCGTGGAGCACAAACTCGAACTCGTGCGCGGCGCCATGGTCCCGTCCGACGTGCACCTCACCGTGACCCGCAATTACGGGGAAACGGCGTCCGACAAGTCGAACGAGCTCCTCTATCACATGCTCATCGCCGTGCTGTCGGTCTCGGCGCTGATCTGGCTGGCGCTCGGCCGGCGCGAAGCGGCGGTCGTCCTCACCGCCATTCCGGTGACCCTCGCGCTGACGCTCTTCGTGTTCTACCTGTACGGCTACACGCTCAACCGCATCACGCTCTTCGCCCTCATCTTCTCGATCGGCATCCTCGTGGACGACGGCATCGTCGTGGTCGAAAACGTGGTGCGCCACACCCGCATGGCAGGCCACGGCGATCGGCGATCGTTCGCGGCGACGGTGGTGCGCGCGGTCGATGAAGTCGGGAACCCGACAATCCTGGCGACGTTGACCGTCGTGGCGGCGATTCTGCCCATGGCGTTCGTCGGCGGGCTGATGGGGCCGTACATGCGGCCGATCCCCGTCGGCGCGTCGGCCGCCATGATGTTCTCGCTCGTTGTCGCCTTCGTGGTCACGCCCTGGGCGGCGGTGCGGCTGCTGCGGACCAAAGAGGGGCATCATCACGACGACCGGGAGGACCGGCTGACGGCGCTCTATCGTCGTGTCATGGGTCAGTTCATCGGCTCGCCCCGTGTGCGGTGGGCGTTCCTCGGCGGCGTGGCGCTGCTCCTGCTCCTGTCGCTCGCGCTCGTGCCGCTGAAGCTCGTCACCGTGAAGATGCTGCCCTTCGACAACAAGAGCGAGTTCCAGGTCATCGTGAACATGCCCGAAGGTACCGCGCTCGAGTCGACGGCACGGGTGGCGTCCGACCTGGCCACGGTGGCGATGCGCGACCCGGCGGTCGTGGACGTGCAGACCTATGTCGGCACCTCGGCGCCGTACAACTTCAACGGACTCGTGCGCCACTATTTCTTCCGGGAGGCGCCGCACCAGGCCGATCTGCAGGTGAACCTGCTGCCGCGGGACGCGCGATCCGAGCAGAGCCACGCCATCGCCCGCCGCATGCGCCAGGCGCTGCTGCCCATCGCGCGCGCCGCGGGTGCGCGGATCCAGGTAGCGGAGGTGCCGCCGGGTCCGCCCGTTCTCCAGACGCTCGTCGCCGAGGTGTACGGGCCGGATGCGGCCCGCCGCGAAGCGCTCGCCGACCAGGTGCGCACCGCCCTCGCAGAAACGCCGGGGGTGGTGGACGTGGACTGGTACGTGGAGCGGCCGCAGCCGAAGACGTCGATCGTCGTGGACGAGGAGCGGGCGGCGGCGGCCGGCGTGTCGGCGGCGTCGGTGTCGGCGGCGGTGCAGATGGCGAGCGGGGGGAATCCCGTCGGATTGCTCCACGACGAGGGCGCGCGCGAGGATGTCGCGATTGTCTTCCGCCTGCCGCGCGAGGCGCGCACGATCGAGTCGCTGCGGCAGGTGCGAGTGGGCGGGCCACACCAGGTGGCCGTCGGGGAAGTGACGCGCCTGGTGACGAGCCTCGAGCCGTCGAGCCTCTACCACAAGAACCTGCTGCCGGTGACCTACGTCACGGCGGATGTCGCCGGCGCCGCCGAGAGTCCCGTCTATCCGATCCTCCAGCTGAACCCGAAGCTCGAATCCATCAGGCTGCCTGAGGGGTACCCGCTCGAGATCCACACCGCGCAGCAGCCGTTCGACTCGACGCGGTACGCGCTCAAGTGGGACGGAGAGTGGCACATCACCTACGAGGTCTTCCGCGATCTCGGCATCGCCTTCGCGGCGGTCCTCGTCCTGATCTACCTGCTCGTCGTCGGGTGGTTCGAGTCGTTCGTCACGCCGCTCGCGATCATGGCCGCGATTCCGTTCTCGCTGATTGGCATCCTGCCGGCCCATGCCGCGATGGGGGCGTTCTTCACGGCCACGTCGATGATCGGGTTCATCGCCGGAGCCGGCATCGTCGTGCGCAACTCGATCATTCTCGTGGACTTCATCGAGCTTCGCCTGCGCGAAGGACTGCCGCTCGAACAGGCGGTCGTCGATGCCGGCGCGGTGCGGTTCAGGCCGATGGCCCTCACGGCCGCTGCCGTCGTCGTGGGATCGGCGGTCATCCTGTTCGACCCGATCTTCCAGGGACTGGCGATTTCGCTGATGGCGGGAGAGGTGGCCTCGCTGCTGCTGTCGCGGATGACCGTCCCGGTGCTCTACTACCTGATCCGCCGGCGCTCGGCGCTGGCGCCTGTCGAAGCGAGCGGTGTGACATGTGGACTTATCCCCCCCGCTCCATTCTCGTGGCCGTGGACTTCGGTGACGCCTCCTCGCGCGCCGTGCGCGTGGCGGGAGATCTCGCCCGTGCGTTCACGAGCCGCATCACCGCGGTGCATGCCGAGACATTCGAGGCGCCGCCGTACTTCACCAGGGAACAGCTGCGCGTCATCGAGCAGCAGCGCCGGGCGGCGCGGCGCAAGGCCGTGCAGTATCTCTCGCGAATCGCCGCGCAACTGGCGGGCATGGACGTCGAGGCCGTCGTCGCGGATTCGCCGCCCGCAACGGCCATTCTCGAGGCGGCTCGCGATCAGGACCTGATCGTGATGGGCACCCATGGCCGGCGGGGTCCGGCCCGGTGGTGGGCCGGATCGGTGGCCGAGCGCGTCGCGCGCGAAGCACGGATCCCCGTGCTGGTCGTGAGGGCGGGGAACGACGGGGCGGCTGACTTGTTCAGGTCGATCGCGATCATCGCGCGGCGCGGCACGTTCGACGGTCCCGCGCGGCGCTACGCACGCGGCCTCGCAGCGCAGTTCAAAGGCGAGGCCTCGCAGGAATCCTCCATGTCTCTGCGCGAAGCGGCCATCGAGACGGCCTCGCTTGTCGTGCTGGCCCAACCGGGTGACAATGCCTCGGCCCGGGCGGCCGCCTTCACCGAGCACGCCCTTCGTGCCTGCCAGAAGCCGGTGCTCCTGGTGCCCCCCATCTAGCAGGACGGCTGAAATAAGCATCCTGATGGGTCTTTTTTCCATTTACCTTTTCCCATATTCCATCAGGCCGGCATCTTTCAGCGGCCTCGCCAGGATTCAAGGCCCGTCACGGGCGAGTTTGACGCGAGACTGTGCCAGAAGGAGAAGACGATGACGATCGAACGGATGCTGAGGTTGATTGCCGGAATTTTCGTGACCACCTCGGTGCTCCTCGGCATGTACGTGCACCCGGGCTTCCTCTGGTTCGCCCTGTTCGTCGGGCTGAACCTCTTCCAGTCAGGGTTGACCGACTGGTGTCTCATGACCTCGATCCTCCGCCGTCTGGGCATGCGCGCCGCCTGACCGCCGCCGGAGTTCCGGCGGCGGCGCCGTAGTTCCGTGCGCCAGCGGCGCCGCACTCGCGATTCGGCCAGTTTTCATGCGGCCGGTGTGGCCTCATCATTGCTGCCCCTCAGGTGACGGATCGGGGCGACGCCCCTTCACGCGCGAGTCGGAGTATCGGCTGCGGTGACCGCGTAGGAAGCACTCAGGGCCTTCAGCTTCCGGCGGGTCATCCGGACACTCCCGCGCGGGACGGGAAACGCGCCCCGACTTATACGGTCACAGGGCCGGCGTCAGCTCGCCGCCAGCCGTCTTCCTGGATCCCCGCGCCGTATTCCCGTCACTTCATCGGGGTTTGGCGCCGCCTGCCGCAGAAGTTGGCCCAAATTCAGCCGGCTTCGGCATGGCACACCGAGTGCAATCGTCGTATCATACGGTCCCCGGCGGCGCTGGGTGAACGCAGGCTCCCTCCTTCGCCTGCGTGAAGCCGCGCCCCCGCGGACCGCGTTTTTTCATGCGGATTCTCCTTCATCGCTCCATCGCCGTCCTGCTGGTCCTGGCCTTCGCGACGCCGGCCGCCGCGCTGTGCGGGTCGGCATCGGGGGCGGGCAGGGCGATGGCCGGCATGAGCTGCTGCACGAAACAGGCGCCGCCCGCCGGGTCGGTGAAGGGCGACTGCTGCCGGGTGAACGAGCGCCTGCCGGAGAGCATTCCGCCCGCTCCACCGCCTCCCAGCGCCGGCCTGACGCTCGACCCGACACCAGCGGCCCTCCACGCCGTGCCGGCCCTGCCGGTTCGTCCGGACATCCACACGCATCACGCACTGCAGTCGGCCCGCGGCCGGCCGATCGCCCCGGATTTCCTCCGCACCTCCGTACTCCTGATCTGATCTGAACCGAGCTGCGCCGCTTCAATCGCCGCCTTGCCGGGCGGTGGAAGAGGCTGGGCCAGGACTCTGTTTTCCGCCGCGGCCTTCGCGCGCGGAACGTGGGTGTCGTTCTACTCGGGAGGATCCCGGATCATGTTGCTCTTCTGTCTGTCGTTGTTGACCCCCCCGGCGCCGCCGCAGGACCCGGCGCCGCCGCCGCTGACCATGCAGGCGGCTGTCGACGAGGCGATTGCCCACAATCCCGACCTGCAGGTGCTCCGCGCGGAAATCAAGGTTGCCGAACAGCGTCCCGCGCAGCAGCGCGGGTTGCCGCCGCCGATGCTCGAGGGACAGATCTGGCAGTGGCCGATCGACACGATCAACCCCGCCGACGCGGCCATGTACATGGTCATGGGGCAGCAGACGCTGCCGGGCCGCGGGAAGCGCGCCAGCGCTGAAGCGCTCGCCCGCAAGGACGTTCAGCTCGCCGAAGCCGCCGTCCCGGTGCGCGCCCGCGACATCGTCGCCAGCGTCCAGCGCGCTTATGCGGACCTGTACCTGGCGCGCAAGGCCATCGACATTTCCGTCCAGACCGCGGCCATCCTGAAGCAGGTCGCCGACGCCTCTCAAGTCCGCTACGCCGCGGCGCACGGCCAGCAGGAGGACGTGCTGAAAGCCCTCGTGGAAATCTCCCGCCTCGAGGCCGAGCGGGTCACGCTCAGCGAGCGGGCCCGGATTGTCGAGGCGCAGCTCAACACGCTGCTGGCGCGGCCGGCCGAGGCCCCCATCGGGCCGCTGGTCGAGCCGGGGCGCATCCCCCTGCCGGACCCGGCAACTTTGCAGCGGCTGGCGGTCGAACGTCAGCCTGAGCTTGCGCTCTCGCGGCTGGCGATCGAACGGGCCGAGGCCGCGGAGGCCGTCGCCGCGAGGGGCTTCGCGCCCGACTACGCCATCAAGGCGGGCTATATGGTCATGCCCCGCAATCGCGACGCCTGGACGGCCAGCTTCAGCGTGAGCTGGCCCAATGCGCCCTGGTCGAAGGGCCGGACGACGGCGGCGGTCGCGGAGGCGTCGGCCGGGATTGCCGTGGCGCGGGCCCGATACGACGCCCTGACCTCGTCGCTCCGCCTGATGGTGCAGGACGCCTGGGTGCGGGCCTCGTCCGCGGCGTCGCGCGCCGAGCTGCTGATGAACAGCGTCATCCCCCAGGCGAAGCACGCGCTCGAGGCGGCGCAGGTCGGCTACCAGGGCGACCGCGGCGATCTGCTCACCGTTATCGACAGCCAGCGGGCTGCCGTGGACAGCCAGCTCGACTACTACGGTGCGCTGGCCGACTTCGAACGGGCCCGGGCGGATCTCGAGCGGGCGGTGGGTGTTTCGATGGCCTCGATCGTTCCAGGCGGAGGTGCCCAGTGAAGCCGCGTCTGATTGCGCTGATTGTCGTTGCACTCGGACTGGCGGCCGCCGGCGTGTCGGGGTGGCTGTATCTCAGCCACGCGCGGCACCAGGCGGCGCCCGCGTCCGCCGGGACCGAAACGTGGTTCACCTGCCCGATGCATCCGGAGGTCCGGGAACACCAGCCGGGCCGATGTCCGAAGTGCGGGATGGATCTCGTGCCGGAGGCGGCCACGGTTCCGGCGGAGGCGCCGGCGCCGCCGGCCGTCACCACGCCGGGTTCGGAGCCGCGCAGCGACCTCACGCTCGACGTGCGGCGGCGGCAGCTCGTCGGCGTCCGGACCGCACGCGTGGAACGAACGCCTCTCGATCGGACGATTCGGGCATCCGGCGTCGTCCGGTTCGACGAAACGCGCCAGGCGGACATCAATGTGAAGCTCGACGGCTGGGTGCGCGACCTCCAGGTGGACTACACGGGCCAGACCGTCACGCGCGGCCAGCCGCTGTTCACGCTGTACAGTCCGGACCTCCTCGAAGCGGAAAACGAGCTGCTGCTCGCCCTGCGCAGCCGCGACGCGATGCAGTCGTCCGGCATTGCCGACATCCACGAGCAGGCCGAGCGCCTGGTGTCGTCCGCGCGGGCGCGCTTCGACCTGTGGGATGTCCCCGCCGCGCACGTCGCGATGCTGGAGCGGACCCACAAGGCCGCCGGCACGTTCGTCGTGACCTCGCCGGTGTCAGGCTTCGTGCTCGAGAAGCGCGTGGTCGAGGGCAAGCGGGTCATGGCCGGCGAGTCGCTCTACAGCGTGGCGGACGTCTCCACGGTGTGGGTCGAGGCGGACGTGTACGACATCGACGCGCCTGGCGTCCGGATCGGCGCACGCGCAACCGTCACGCTGGACAACCAGCCGGGCGTCACGCTGACCGGCCGCGCCGTCTACGTGTACCCCTACGCCGACGAGAAGACACGAACCGTGAAGGTCCGGTTCCAGTTCGCGAACCCCGGAGGCCGGCTGAAGCCGGGGATGCTCGCGACCGTGGACCTGTCGATGCCCCTTGGCACGACGCTCTCGGTCCCCTCCGATGCGCTGCTCGATTCCGGCACGCGCCAGATTGTCTTTCTCGCCCAGGGCGGCGGGTACTTCGAGCCGCGTGACGTGAAAGCGGGTGCGCGGGTCGATGGCCGCGTGCAGATCCTCGACGGGCTCGCCCTCGGGGACGAGGTCGTGAGCGGTGCGGCGTTCTTCGTGGATTCCGAGAGCCAGTTGCGGGCGGCGGTACAGGGTTATCAGGCCCCGCCACCGGAGGCATCGGCGAAGGGCGGCGTGCGCGAGAGCCTCGACATCCAGTTCCGGACGTCGCCGGATCCGCCGAAGAGCGGAGAAGACATCTTCGAGGTGACGCTGAAGGATGCCTCGGGTCGGCCGGTCACCGATGCCGACGTCCTCGTGCTGTTCTACATGGCGCCCATGCCGTCGATGAACATGCCGGCCATGCGAAGCGAGACGAAGCTCGGCCACGTCGAGAACGGCATCTATCGCGCGCCCGGCACGGTGCTGATGGCCGGCCGCTGGGACGTGATCGTCACGGTGAGCCGCGGTGGCGCGCGCATCGGCACGCGCCAGCTCACGACGGTTGCGCGATAGGACTCCAGCCATGATCGAACGAATCATCGAATGGTGCGCCGGCAATCGCTTCCTCGTCTTCGTCGGCGCTTTCGCGCTGTCGGTCTGGGGCGGCTGGGCGATGCTCCATACGCCGGTGGACGCGGTGCCCGACATCTCGGACGTGCAGGTGATTGTCGCCACTGAATGGGCGGGGCGCAGTCCGGACCTGATCGAGGATCAGGTCACGTACCCCATCGTCACCTCGCTCATTTCGACGCCGCGCGTGAAGTCCGTTCGCGGCTTCACGGATTTCGGCATCTCCTACGTCTACGTCATCTTCGACGATCGGACCGACATGTACTGGGCGCGCAGCCGCGTGGTCGAGTACCTGCAGGGGATCCGGAGCCAGCTGCCAGACGGGGTGAACCCGACGATCGGGCCCGATGCGACCGGCGTCGGATGGGTGTTCGAATACGCGCTCGTGGACGAGTCCGGACGCCACACGCTGTCGGAGCTGCGCAGCTTCCAGGACTGGACGCTCCGCTACTGGCTGGCGAGCGTGCCCGGCGTGTCGGAAGTCGCGACCATCGGCGGAGCGGTCAAGCAGTACCAGGTCACGCTCGACCCGTCCCGGCTCGCCTCGTACGGCCTGTCGGCGAAGGATGTCGTCAAGGCGATCCAGACGAGCAACGGCGACGTCGAAGGCCGGCTGCTCGAGTTCGCCGGCCGTGAGTACATGGTGCGCGGACGTGGCTACCTCAAGTCGATCGCCGACATCGAGCAGGTCTCGCTCGGGACCAACCCGCGCGGCGTCCCGCTCCGCGTCGGAGACGTGGCACGCGTCGGGATCGGCCCGGACATCCGGCGCGGCATCGCCGAGCTCGACGGCCGCGGGGAGGTCGTCGGGGGCATCGTGATCATGCGCATGGGCGAGAATGCGCTCGCCGTGATCGACCGCGTCAAGGACAAGCTGCGCGAGGTCGAATCGTCGCTGCCGGAAGGCGTGCGCGTCGTGACGACCTACGATCGATCCGGCCTGATTCACGATGCCATCGGGACGCTGCGCAAGGCGCTGATCGAGGAGATCGTCGTGGTGTCGGTCGTGGTCCTCGTGTTTCTCTTCCACTTCCGCTCGGCGCTCATTCCGATCCTCACCCTGCCGCTCGCCATCGTGGCGGCCTTCGTGCCCGTGTACTACTTCGGCGGCACGTCGAACATCATGTCGCTCGGCGGAATCGCGCTGGCGATCGGTGAGCTGGTCGATGCCTCGATCGTGATGGTCGAGAACGCGTACCGGCAGGCTCTCGGAACCCGACATGCAGGGCAATCCGCCCCCCCAGGATCGCGCCGCCCAGCGACGCGCCGTGATCGACGCGGCCCGCCAGGTGGGACGGCCGATCTTCTTTTCGCTCGCGGTGATCATCGTGTCGTTCGTCCCCGTGTTCCTCCTCGAGGCGCAGGAAGGGCGGATGTTCCTGCCGCTCGCCCTGACCAAGACGTTCGCCATGGCGGCGGCCACGGTGCTGTCGATCACGCTGGTGCCCGTGCTGATGGTGCTGCTGCTGCGAGGCCGCAACCTGCGGCCGGAATCGCGCAACCCGGTCTCGCGTGCCTGCGGCGCGATCTACGGCCCGGTGCTGCGCCTCGCGTTGCGGTGGCGCTGGAGCGCCCTGGCGATCAACTTCGCCGTGGTGCCACTCACGATCCCGCTGCTGTTCCTCATCGGGAGCGAATTCATGCCCCCGCTGTACCAGGGCTCGATCCTCTACATGCCGACGGCGCCGCCTGGGCTTTCCGCCACCGAGGCCGCCCGCATGCTCCAGGTGCAGGACCGCGTGCTCGGCCAGTTCCCGGAAGTGGAGCGCGTGTTCGGCACCGCCGGACGCGCCGGGACCGCCACCGACAACTCACCGATGGGGATGATCAACACGACCGTCCTGCTCAAGCCGCGCGAAGAGTGGCGGCCCGGCGTCACGTTCGAATCGCTGCAGTCCGAGATGGACGCGGCGCTGCAGATTCCCGGATTCCCGAACACGTGGACCCAGCCCATCCGGAACAGGCTCGACATGCTCTTCACGGGCATCAAGACGCCCGTGGGGATCAAGGTCTTCGGCCCCGACCTGAACACCGTCCAGCAGATCGGCCTCGAGATCGAGACCATCCTGAAGGACGTACGCGACACGCGCAGCGTGTACGCCGAGCGCTCGGCGCAAGGCTACTTCACCGACATCGTCGTCGACCGCGCGGCCATCGCGCGGTACGGCCTGTCGGTCGGCGACGTCGAGGAGGTGATTCAGACGGCGATCGGCGGCGCGAATGTGACGCGCACGGTGGAAGGGCGCGAACGCTACCCGGTCAGCGTGCGCTACGAGCGGGCGTTCCGCGAAGACCTGCCCGCGCTCGGGCGGGTGCTGGTGCGTACCGGTACGGGAGCCCAGATCCCGCTGGCCGAGCTCGCGGAGATTCGACTCCGGCCCGGGCCCGCGATGATCCGCGACGAAAACGGGCAACTCGCCGGCTACGTCTATGTCGATGCCGCAACGCGCGACATCGGCGGCTACGTCGCCCGCGCGCGTGAAGCCGTCGGCGCCAGACTCACCCTGCCACACGGGTACACGCTGCAGTGGACCGGGCAGTACCAGTTCCAGGTCCGCGCACGCGAACGTCTGCGGCTCCTGCTGCCGATCGTCTTTGCCGTGATCTTCCTCCTGCTCTACCTGACGTTCCACTCGGCGTCGGAGGCCGTCATCGTCATGCTCTCCGTGGTCTATGCCATGACGGGTGGCGTGGTGATGCAGTACCTGCTCGGCTACAATTTTTCGGTGGCCGTGTGGGTCGGGTACATCGCGCTGTACGGCATCGCCGTCGAGACCGGCGTCGTGATGGTCGTCTACCTCCACGAGGCGCTCGACGCGCGGCTCGCGCGCGGCGGCGCCGTCACGGAGCACGACGTCTGGGAGGCGACAATTGCCGGGTCGATCCTGCGACTGCGCCCGAAGTTGATGACGGTAGCCACGACGGTGCTCGGGCTCGCGCCGATCATGTGGAGCACCGGCGTCGGCTCCGACCTGATGAAGCCCATCGCCGCGCCGATCGTCGGCGGGATGATTACCTCGACCATCCACGTCCTCATCGTGACGCCGGTGATCTTTTACGTGCTGAAGGTGCGCGCCCTCAGGCGGGGGACGCTGCGAGCGTCGGGGATGGCGGGCGTCACCATGCCGGAAAGTCGGCAGCTGCCGGGAAATGGGCCTGAAACGCCTGATTTCGGCGTGGCATGACCTTGGAAAGATGGACAGCATGCGAACACAGCAATCCAATGGCTTCTCGGCGCTCACTGCCGTCACCGGCGTGGCGGGCATTCTTTTCGGCGTGATCGTCGGCTACATCCTCGGCGCCGGCCAGGGTCAGCCGGGCGGGCAGGTCACCGCGGCACCGGCAGCTGCGCAGGAGGCCGCTGCGCCGGCCGCACAAGCCACGGCTGTGGTCAGTGACGCGGAGCTGCAGGCCTACCGCGACATCCTCGCGCGCGACCCGAAGAACGTCAAAGCCGCGACCGATCTCGCGAACCGGCTGTACGACGCCGGCCGCTTTGCGGAATCCATCCCGTACTACCAGCAGGCGCACACACTCGATCCGAAGAACGTCGGCGTGAGCACCGACCTCGGCACCGCGCTCTACTACGCCGGACGTCCGGACGAGGCGCTCGTGCAGCTCGAGCAGTCGCTGGCTGTCGACCCGACCCATGCCCAGACGCTCTTCAACATCGGGATCGTGAAGCGCGACGGCAAGAGGGACAACAAGGGCGCCGTCGAGGCCTGGCGCCGCCTGCTCGAGATCGCCCCGGACTATCCGGACGCCGCCCGCGTCCGCTCGCTGATCGCCGAGACGAAACTGTAGGACGGCTAGGTCCGGCTGTGGTGGGGCACCATCGCGCCGATTGCGTCTTCGCGCGTCCGGTGAATGGTGCCCTCAGGATAGGCGGGTGCCGCACTGACGACGTAGAGCTTCAGATCGTCGTGCCCGGTGTTCCGGAAGTTGTGGCGCGCCCCGGCGCGCACGAACACGACGCCATTCTTGTTCGCCCGGCGCGCCTCGCCGGCGACGATGGCATCGGCTTCGCCCTCCACGACCACGAATATCTGATCCGCCGTCTCGTTGAGCTCGTCGCCGAGCTCGTCGCCGGCGGCAATGGACATCAGCACGAGCTGACTGTAGCGCCCTGTGTAGACCACGTGACGGAACCAGGCGTTCCTCTTCGCGATCTTCCGGACGTCCTCGAAGTAGGCCGGATCGCCGACAACGGCCATGATGTTCCTCCGCGCTCGAACAATCGGGTGAGTGGGCCTCCGTGGGACACGGGGTCGCAATGCCCGTACCGGTAGGGGGCACGGGAATCCGCCACGGGTCAGTGCGATGCAGCAGGGGGTAACGGCCGCTGTCGCTTTACCGTCGACGATTCCACGGAGGCGAAACTGACGAGCGACCGTGATTCATCGACGGAGATCCGGCGGCAGCGAGCCCCCCGGCGCCCCTCCCCGCCCGGATTCCTCGGAAAAACACCTGATTTTGACCGCAGCCGGCGGGCACGATGCTTGCGCCTGAACGGGCATTCCGATCGCCTTCCGGGAACCAGAGACGCTTGCAGGAAGCGTCCGCCCGCGGGCGGAAAGAGAGGAACAGGCCGGGCGGCACGGGCCGATCCGGCGGGACACAGGTAAAACTCAAATAATCGTGACGCCGTAGGGGAGACCGACAATAAAGGAAAAAGGGAGATAGGGACAAGGCCACGTGCCTCATCCCGGCTCCCTTTTTCCTTTTATCCGGCTTTTTGGGGGGTGTGCCTAGGCTCCGAGCGCGACCTCTTCGGCGTGCGCCGGTTCGCCGAGCCCGCAGCGCGCGATCCGGTCTCCCAGCGTCGAACGCTTGATGTTCAGCAGTTCCGCCGCCTTCGACTTGTTGCCGTCGGCGACCTTCAGCGCCCACCCGATCAGATTCGATTCAACTTCCTTCAACCTGTCGTCGAGCGAGATTGACTTCGGGGAGGACACGAGCGGCAGGTCGGGCGCTGTCTGATTGTCGGCGGCGCCGAAGAGCACGCTCGCCGCCATGCACCCGACCCGCACCGTTCCGCACGTGCAGGTCTGGACGATGCGCTCGCAGGCGTTCTCGAGCTCGCGCACGTTGCCGGGCCAGCTGTATCCCGCAAACGCGTGCCGCACGACCGGCGAAATCTCCGGCACGTCGATCCCCTTCTCGCGCGAGTAGCGGCGCAGGAAATAGTCCATCAATTCGGGGATGTCGTCGCGTCGCTCGCGCAGCGGCGGCAACACGATCGGCAGCACGTTCAACCGGTAGAACAGGTCCTCGCGGAACTTCCCGTCCGCCACCATCTGCCGCAGATCCCGCTTGGTGCCGGTGACGACCCGGACGTTGACGGGAATGGTCCGCGTGCCGCCGACCCGCTCCACCTGGCGGTTCTGAAGGGCGCGGAGCAGTTTCACCTGCATCGAGAGCGGCACGTCGTCGATGTCGTCGAGAAAGAGCGTGCCGCCCTGGGCGAGTTCGAAGCGCCCGGGCTTGTCCTTGATGGCGCCCGTAAAGGCGCCGCGCTCGTGTCCGAAGAGCTCCGTCTCGATGAGCGTTTCAGAAAACAGCGCGCAGCTGACCGCCACGAACGGCTGGTGGCGCCGCGCACTGGCGTGGTGCAGCAGGTTCGCGATCACTTCCTTGCCGGTCCCGCTTTCCCCGGTGATGATCACGCTGCTGTCGCTCTTGCTCACGACCTTCACGAAATCGAAGATCGCCCGCATGCGCGAGCTGTGGCCGACGACGACCTGATCGATGGAGAATTGTGAGGATGGACGCATAGGGGCCTTCTGAGTCTCTCCGTGGAATCCGTGAATCGGGGGTCTAGACAACCTGGAGCTCTTCGAACTCCTTGATTTCTTCGCGCAGCGCCATCTCCACACCCATGTAGAGCGTCATGTGCGCGCTGGGGCACCCCGAGCACATCCCCGTCAACCGCACACGGGCACTGTTGCCGTGCACCTCGACCAGCTCGATGTCGCCGCCGTCGGCCTGCATCATGGGCCGTATCCGATCGAGGACTGATTCAACACGCTCTCGGGACAGCATATGAACTCCCTGGATGATTGACTGATCGCTGACGGAATATCGGCAGAGCAACAGGCATGCCACGAAAATCAGGCGTTTTCTGGCCTATTTGCGTGCGTTTTGCCCACGGCACACCCGTTGCTGAAAGGAGGAAGGGGATTTTCCCGATCGATGCGGGGGATTATTCCCGCTCTGCGGTTTTTTCCAGCCCGAATTTTTCCACGCGGTAGCGGATCTGGTCGCGGTTGAGGCTGAGCAGCGCCGCGGCCTTCGTCTGATTCCACCCGGTCCTGGCCAGCGCCTGCACGACCAGCTCCCGCTCGACCGTTTCCAGGCTCAGGCCCTCTTCGGGCAGCTCGATGCCCTGCCCCACCGGCCGGCGTCCCCCCGGCTCATCGGGAAGTGCTCAGGGGCCAGCCACTCGCCGTCGGCAAGCAGCATGGCGCGTTCCACGGCGTTGCGCAGTTCGCGGATGTTGCCCGGCCACCCGTAGCCGCGCAGCTGCGCCATCCCTTCGTCGGTGGTCCCGCGGACCTGTTTCCGGAACTCCCGGTTGAACCCGTCCAGGTAGAAGCTCACGAGCAGCGGGACGTCCGATGCGTGTTCCCGAAGCGGCGGAATCCGGATCTGCATCACGTTGAGCCGGTAGTACAAGTCCTCACGAAACTTCCCGTCGCGGACGGCCTCCTCGAGATCGCGATTGGTCGCCGCAATCACCCGGACGTCCACCTGGATGTCGGCCGAACCGCCCACCCGTTTGAAAGCCTTCTCCTCGAGGAACCGGAGCATCTTGGCCTGGAGGCCCGGTACCATCTCGCCGATCTCGTCGAGGAACACGGTGCCGCCGTCGGCCGATTCGAGCAGACCGGCCTTCTGCTGCCGCGCGTCCGTAAAGGCGCCCCGCTCGTGTCCGAACAGCTCGCTTTCGAGCAGCGCGTCGGGAAGCGCCGAGCAGGTGATGTTCATGAACGGCTTGGCCGCCCGGCTGCTGTTGTAGTGAATGACCTTGGCCGCGAGGTCCTTCCCGGTGCCGCTTTCGCCCATGAGGAGCACGGTGGACGAGGGGCTGCCGGCCACGCGCTGCAGCAGCGCCTTCAGCGACTGCATGGCGACGGAGTCGCCGATGATGGCCGAGAGCGCGTAGGGTTCGGAACGGGAGGCGCGCAACGCCCGCACTTCGCGCTTGAGCGCGGTCGTTTCGAGCGCCTTCTCGACCAGGAGCGCAAGTTCGTCGAGGTTGAAGGGTTTGTTGGCGTAGTGATACGCCCCCTGCTTCATGGCCTCCACGGCGGTTTCGACGCTCGAGACGGCCGTGAGCATGATGACCGGCGTGTCGGGCTCCGCCGCCTTCAATTGTTTGAGTACGCGGAGCCCGTCGGAGTCAGGCAGGCGGAAGTCCAGCAGGACCAGGTCCACATCGGGCCCGAACCTCGCCAGCGCTTCCTTCGCCGTCGCGGCTTCGACCACATCGTAGCCTTCGTCGGAGAGCCGCTCGTGCAGCGACCAGCGGATCAGCTGTTCGTCGTCGACGACGAGGACGCACGGTCGGGCCATGCGCTGATTATAAGGCTCGGGGCTTCAGGCTCGGGGCTTCAGGCTTGGGGCTTCCGGCTTGGGGTTCTGGCTTAAGCCTGAAGCCTGAAGCCTGAAGCCTCGAGGAGCCTCAAGCCGCGAATGCCTGGGCCACGAGCCCCTGCACCTTCGTCACGTCGAACGGCTTGGGCAGAACCGCGAAGGCGCCGGAACGCAGGGCCTCGTCCAGGATGTCGGGCGTGCCATACGCGGTCATGACGATGATCCGGCAGTTCGGTGAGAGTTGCTGGATGCGCCGGAGCAGGCTGAGATCGTTCGAATCGGGCAGCTTCAGGTCGAGCACGACGACCCCCACGGGACTCGCGCCGTCCGTGAAGTAGGCCAGCGCCTCGCGGGCGGTGCTGGCCTCGAGGATCTGGTGCCCAGCCGTTTCGAGGCTCTCGGCCACGAACCAGCGAATGAGCGCCTCGTCGTCAACGATCAAAACGGCAGCCATCGTGAAATATTCCGTGGAGCCACGGGGATTTTCCCCCGCGAATTCCGAACAATTTTTGCTGTTTACTGGCATTGCGCGTCCGTGCGCGATAGCATTCGGTCGTTTCGCTTCACGCTTAATCAAACTTCGAGCCACATGCCTCTGACCGAGTCGCCGACCGCCCGCTGGAAAGACCGCCGTCTGTTGACGGCAGGGGCGATCATTACGGTTCTCACCTTTGCCTTCGACGTCAGGCTGCCGCTCGGGGTGAACATCTCCGCCCTGTATGCGAGCGTCGTGCTCCTGGGCCTCTTCGTCCGGAATCCCCGATTTCCGTTGTGGTCTGCCGCGATCCTCACCGCGTTGACGCTCATCGGCGCATGGCTGTCCCCTCCAGGGGGCTCGCTGTTCTACGGGTCCCTCAACCGGGCATTCACGCTCGTGGGCATCTGGGTCACGGCGTGGCTGGTCTCGAACTACGCGAGGGTCGGACGGGCGCTGGATCGGTCTCTCAAGGATCTCGCCGACACCAATTTCGCGCTCGACCAGGCGGCGATCATCGCGATCACGGACGTGACGGGGCGGATTACCTACGTCAATGACAGGTTCTGCGAGATTTCGAAATATCCCCGGGCAGAGCTTGTCGGCCAGGATCACCGGCTCATCAATTCCGGGTATCACCCGAAGGAGTTCATTCGCGAGCTGTGGCGCACCATCGCCGCGGGCCGCATCTGGCGCGGTGAACTCCGCAACAGGGCGAAGGACGGCACCATCTACTGGGTGGATACAACGATCGTCCCGTTCCTGAACGAGTACGCGAGGCCCTACCAGTACATGGCGATCCGCTACGACATCACGGAACGCAAGGCATCGGAGGAGCGGCTGCGCGAACAGGCGGCTCTGGCGCGCCTGGGGGAGATGGCGGCGGTCGTCGCGCACGAAGTGAAGAACCCGCTCGCCGGGATCCGGGGTGCGCTGCAGGTGATTGGCGGACGCCTGCCGGAAGGCGCCCGCGACCGCGCCATCATCGGCGACATTGTCGCCCGGTTGGACTCGCTGAACGAGATCGTGCACGACCTGCTGGTGTTCGCCCGTCCGCGCGAACCGAAGCTGGCGCCCGTCGAGCTGGCCTCGCTGATGGAGAACACCGCGGCGCTGCTGAAGAAGGACCCCTCGCACTCGGCGGTCGATGTGGTGATCACCGGGGAGCGTCCGACCGTGCAGGCCGACGCCGAGCAGATCCAGACGGTGTTCCTGAACCTCCTCTTGAACGCGGCGCAGGCGTCGGGATCGGCCAGCGACGTGCGGGTCACGATCGCGGCGACCCCCGCCGAAGCGCGCGTGACCATCGCGGACCGCGGTCCCGGGATCCCGGCGGAGGTGCGCGACAAGATCTTCGAGCCCTTCTTCACGACGAAGCATCGCGGGACCGGCCTGGGCCTGCCCACCGCGAAGCGCGTCGTGGAACGGCACCACGGCGCTATCGTGTTCGAGTGTCCCCCCTCGGGGGGCACAAACGTCACCGTCACGCTGCCGGCCGACCCGCGACACACGTAGGATCCCTGTCCCTTCGTCTGCCAGCCACTCCCGGATCCGACCTGGCGGCATCCCGCCAGTCCGTCAGGCACCCCGTTTGCACTCGGAGACACCATTCCTGGAGGACGATCATGATGGCTATCCGGAAGGTTCTGGTCCCCACGGATTTCAGCGAGTGCTCGGACGCGGCCCTGGAGTACGGGCGGCACATGGCGGACACGTTCGGGGCGGCGCTCCACGTGCTGCACATCGTGCAGGATCCATACACACAGCCGTGGGCGGCCGAAGCGTTCCCGGCGCCGCTCGGCGATCTGCTGCTGCAATGGGAAGAGCAGGCGCGCAAGCGGATGCTCGATGGGTTGACGGAGCCGGAGCGGGTGCGCGCCACCGTCGCGACGCAGATTGGATCGCCGTTTCTCGAGATCGTGCGGTACGCGCAGGAACAGCAGATCGACCTGATCGTCATCGGCACGCACGGGCGTGGCCCGATCGGCCACATGCTGCTCGGGAGCGTCGCCGAAAAAGTCGTCCGCAAGGCGCCGTGCCCTGTGCTGACGGTGCACCAGCGGGCGCACGCGGACGTGGCCGCCGCCTGAGGTCGGCGGTCGGGGCGTCAGTACCAGATCCGGCGTCCCGCGGGTCCTTTCGACTTCGGCCCGATCAGGATGCGGGCGTCGGCGGCGACCGCGCCGTGCGCGAGCACCAGCACCGGGTTGACGTCCATCTCGAGGATCTCGGGGCAGGCGTCGATGAGCTGTGAAATCGACAGGAGCGCCTGGCGGAACGCGGCCTCGTCGGCCGGGGCCGACCCGCGGTAGCCGCGCAGCAGCACCTTGCCCTTCATCTCGTCGATCATCTCGCCGGCGTCCGCCTCGCTCAGCGGACACATGCGGAACACGGTATCGCCGACGAGCTCGACGAAGATCCCGCCCGTGCCGCTCATCACGAGCGGCCCGAACGAGGGATCGTTGATCGCCCCGATCACCATCTCGACGCCGCCCGTGACCATCCGCTGGACGAGGACCGCCTCGAGGCGATCGCCGAGGCGCGCCGCGAAATCCGCGTACGTCTCGCGCACCGCCTGGCCCCCGCCGACTCCGAGCTTGACGCCGCCGATTTCCGTCTTGTGAACGAGCGTCGTACCGACCGCCTTCATCGCCACGGGAAAGCCAATCTCAGACGCGGCGCGCGCGGCTTCGTCCGGCGTCCGCACCAGCCGGGCCTGGGCGACCTCGACGCCGCACGTCTTGAGCAGCGCCTGCGCGTCAACGGGGTTCATCCACCCGCCGCCGGAGGCGAGCGCCCTGGCGACAACGCCGCGCGCCGCCTGGCGATCGAACCGGCCGGCCGGCTGGACGGCGTCCTGCGGCTTGCGCAGCCACTCGCCGTAGTGCGTCACGCGCGCGAGCGCGACGGCGGCGGACTCGGGGAACAGGTAGGCAGGCACCGACGAGAGCGGCATCTGCCCGTGCGCGCCCATGAAGGTGGCCAGCACCGGCTTGGTCGTGTTGCCCGACACTGCCGTCCGGATCGCGACGGCGACGTGCTCGGCCGCGGTGATGATCGGCGGAATGAAGACCACGAGCAGGCTGTCCACGTTTGGATCGGCGAGCAGCAGTTCAATGGCCCGCCGGTACTCGTCCGGGCCGGCCGACGCGATCATATCCACCGGATTGGCCACGCTCGCCGCCTGCGGCAGGAACGACCGCAGGCCCGCGACGGTCGCGGGCGCCAGCGTCGGCACGTTCAGCCCGTTCGCCTCGAGGGCGTCAGCCGCGAGGATGGCGGGGCCGCCGGCGTTCGTGAGGATCGCGACGTTGCGGCCGAGCGGCACCGGCTGGTGCGCGAGCAGCGACGCGACGTCGAACAGCTCCTCGAGCGTGTGCGTCCGGATCACGCCCGCCTGCCGCAGGAGCGTGTCGACCAGCGCGTCGCTCGTCGCGCGCGCCCCGGTGTGCGAGGATGCGGCACGCGCTCCCGCCGTGGACCGTCCGGCCTTCACCGCGACGATCGGCTTCCTGCGTCCGACGCGCCGGGCAATCTGTCCGAACTTCTTGGGATTGCCGAAGCTCTCGAGGTACAGCAGGATGACGTCGGTGCGCTCGTCTTCCGCCCAGGTACTGAATCAGGTCGTTGCCCGACACATCGGCCTTGTTCCCGATCGACGCAAAGGTCGATATCCCGAGGTTCAGTTTCTTCACGTAGTCGAGAATCGCAAGGCCCAGCGCGCCGCTCTGCGTCGAAAAGGCGACGCGTCCCGCCGGCGGGTAGACGGGCGAGAAGGTGGCGTTCAGCTCGACGCCCGGATCCGTGTTGATGATCCCCATGCAGTTGGGCCCGATCATGCGGATGCCGGCGGCGCGGATCTTCTCCACCAGGTGCGCCTCGAGCACCCGCCCTTCGCCGCCGGTCTCGCCGAACCCGGCGGTGATCACGACGAGCGCCTTGACCCCTTTCGCGATGCAGTCGTCGATGACATCGGCCACGTGCGCCGCCGGAACGACGATGACGGCGAGATCGACGGCGTCGGGAATCGATGACACCGTGGGATAGGCCTTCAGTCCCTCGAGTGTCTCCGCCTCGGGGTGCACGGGAATCAGGGTGCCGGTGTAGCCGGTCTCGCGCAGATTGCGCAGGGTGACCGATCCGATGCGGTCCGGATCGCGGCTGGCGCCGATGACGGCGACGACTTTCGGCTCGAAGAACGGCCGCATCGACGCCGAAGCCGCCTTCTGCGAGCGTTCCGCGGAACGCTCGGTGAACTCCTCGGTCGGCTCGAGCAGCAGGGATACGTGGAACACGCCGCGCTCGAGTTCCTGCGAGACCTCGAACCCGGATTCGAGGAACACGTCCATCATCCTGCGGTTCTCGCCGAGCACGTAGGCATCGAAGGCGTGCACGCCGCGCTCACGCGCGATCTCCGCCAGCCGTTCCAGCATGCGCGTCCCGATTCCTCGGCCCTGGAGCGCATCGGGAATGGCAAACGCCACCTCGGCGCGCGTGCGGTCGCGCTCGCTCCGGTAGTAGCCGGCGATGGCCGCCAGCGGCCCACCGGCCTCACCCACCATCACGAACTGCTGGTCGTAGTCGACGAGCGCGAGCTTCGCGACCTGCGGCAGGTCCAGCTTGGGGATGCTCATGAACCGGTAGTACAGGCTCTGCTCGGACATTCGCTGAAACAGGTCCAGCAGCTGCCGGTCGTCGTCCGGGCGGACGGGACGGATGTGGATGGTCGTGCCATCGCGCAGGACGACATCGGTCGAGTAGTCCGCATGAAACGTCGGGGACACCATGCCCTTTTCAGGAGCATGGTTCCTGCCAGCCGGCGGGCTGGCGTCATACCGGCGCGATCTCACGAAACGACCGCGGCCCTGCCGGGTTTCCGGCACCCGCGCCTGCGTTCTGGCGTCCCGCGGCCGAATAGCCGCCTCGTTTCCCGGCGCGTTTCGATCCCCGAAACCGGCATCGCGCTTGCGACAACGGCGCGAGAACAGCCGGGGACGTCGCGGACGTCCCCTGGCGGGACACTCGCGGGGCCCGCCGAGCCGCGTGTTCTCTTCCCGTTGCAATTGCCCGCATGCTGTCCCGTGTCAGCCCGGCGGCTGACACGCGGCGGAGGACCCATGGACGTCATGAAAGCGGTCGTATTTCGCGGACCCGGCCGGCTCGCGATCGAGGAACGCCCGAAGCCGGTGCCCCGTCACGGGCAGGCCGTGATCGAAATCACGATGACGACGATCGGCGGCACCGATGTGCACATCGTGCGGGGCGAGTACCCGTGCGGCCAGGCCTCGTGCTCGGGCACGCACCGGTCGGCGTCATCGAGGCGCTCGGCGAGGGGCTCGATGACGAGTACCACGTCGGCCAGCGCGTCGTCGTCGGCGCGGTCACGCCGTGCGGCCAGTGCTACGCGTGCCTCAACGGGAACCACTCGCAGTGTCACGGACCGGCCGGCGGCTGGCGGTTCGGCAATACGATCGACGGCGCGTGGGCGGAGTACCTGCTGGTCCCGGACGCGCGGGCGAACCTCGCGCCGATTCCGGAACAGCTCACCGACGAAGACGTGGTGCTCGTGCCCGACATTCTGTCTGCGGGGATCGCGGGAGCCGAGAGCGGCAACGTGCGCATCGGCGACAGCGTGGCCGTTTTTGCCCAGGGCCCGACCGGACTGTGCGCGACGCTCGGCGCCAGGCTCCGCGGCGCGGGTCTGATCGTCGCGGTCGACCACGTACCTGAGCGCCTGGAAATGGCCCGCCGGTTCGGCGCCAACGTCCTGATCGATCACACGACGGAGGATGCGGTCGCCATGATCCGCCGCCTGACGGACGGCCGCGGGGTGGACGTGGCCATCGAGGCGCTCGGCCGACAGGAGACGTTCGAGAACGCGTTGCGCTCGGTCCGCCCCGGCGGCACCGTGTCGAGTCTCGGCGTGTACTCCGGCAAGCTCGTGGCGCCCTGCGAGCCGCTCCTGGCCGGACTCGGCGACCAGCGGATCGTCACGACGCTCTGCCCGGGCGGGAAAGAGAGGATGCGGCGGCTGATGGCCCTCGTCCTGAACCACCGGGTGGACCTCTCGCCGCTCGTCACCCACCGGTTCAGCCTCGACGATATCCAGCAGGCGTTCGAGATCTTCGCATCGCAGCGTGACGGCGTGATGAAGATTGCGCTTTCGCCCCACGTGCGTCCGCAGTTGCCACCGTCAAAGGAAGTGGGCGCGGATATCGAGTGCTGAGTGCGCGGCCGGCCGGCGTTCGACCCATCCCGCCGGGCTGCGTCGGGCGCCTCGACGCCCCGGGTGACCAGCTCGTTCCGGCCAGGGTCCTCACATGCCGATGGCGGAGGTGATCCAGAGCATGGCGATGAGCCCGAGCATCATCGCCCACGCCGACTGCTCGCGCGAGCACTGCTCGAGGCTCTCGGGCAGCAGTTCGAAGGCCACGAGAAGATCATCGCGCCGCCCGCGAACCCGAGACCGAGTGGGAGCAGCGGCTTGAACACCGACACCAGCATGTAGGCCGGAACCGCGGCGATGGGCTGAGGAACGCTCGTGAGGATGGCGTACCCGGCGCACTTACTGACCGGGATGCCGCGGGCGCGCAGCGGCATCGACACGGCGATGCCTTCCGGGACGTTGTGCACGGCAATGGCGGTCGCGAGCAGGAAGCCGAAGCCGAGTTCTCCGGTCGCATAGCCCACGCCGACGGCAATCCCTTCCGGGATGCTGTGGACGAACATCGCGACGATGACCATGATGCCCTGTCGCGACTCGGCGGCGTTGAGGGTGCCGATCGTCCATTCCCTGCCGTGAATCAGGCGGGCCGTCCACGAAAAGAACGCGGCCCCGGCGAGCAGGCCCGCCATCACCTGCCAGAGCGCGCCGGACTTCAGGCCCTCGCCGGCAAGCGTAAAGACTGATGCGGAGAGCATCATCCCGGCCGCCCCGGAGGTCATCATGCCCTGCCAGGGCAGCGACAGCTTCCGGACGAACGCAAACGGCAGCGCGCCGAGCCCCGTCGCCAGGTCGGTCATGAGCGCGACCCAGAAGACGCGCCAGACCATCCCGTAATCCATGAAGGGCAGTACGCAGCAACGACCGTTCCGCGCGAAAATCAGGCCGAAAGGGGTCGGATCGCGCGCTGCCTGTTGCGGATTCCCGGCGTGCACCGCCGCGCCGGCGCCCCCGCCTTCACTTGACGAACAACATCTCCCTGTAGGTCGGGAACGGCCAGAGATCGTACGGCACGAGCGACTCGAGGCCGTCGCCCGCCTCGCGCAGCGCCGCCATGGCGGGCACGATCTTGTCGCGGAAGAACTTCGCGTGCTTCTCCGGATTGCCGGCGCCGTCGTGGTCCAGGAGGTCCTGCAGCGCGTCGACGCGCACCTTGCATTCGTCGGTGAGCTGGCAGACATGGTCGAGCGCCCACCGCGTTTCCTTCGCGACCGCTCCTGCCGCCTTGACCGCCGCGACCGCCGCGCCCAGTTCCGCCTGGTAGCGGTAGCCGGCCGGAAGGATGTAGCGGTTGGCCATCAGGACCATCAACTGGGCTTCGATGTTGATGGTCTTGTTGTACTGTTCGACGGCCACGTCGTACCGGGCGTGGAGCTCGCGCTCGTTCAGGACGCCGTATTTCTCGAACGCCTTCACGACGTCCGGCTTGAGCGCCTCGCCGTAGGCATCCACCGACGTGCGGTGGTTCAGGAGCCCGCGTCTGGCCGCCTCCTTCTGCCATTCCTCCGAGTAGCCGTTGCCGTTGAAGATGATCTGCTTGTTGTCCTTGATCAGCTTCACGAGCAGGGCCTTGACCGCGCCCTGGAGCTTCTTTCCCGCCTTCAGGCTCTTCTCGAGTTCGGTGGCGCAATAGTCGAGCGACTCGGTCACGGCGACGTTGAGCGCCACGTTCGGCAGCGCGATGCTCTGGTTCGCCGACACCGCGCGGAACTCGAACTTGTTGCCCGTGAAGGCGAACGGGCTCGTGCGGTTGCGGTCCCCGGCGTCGCGCGGCAGCTTCGGCAGCACGCTGACGCCGATGTCGAGGATGCCGCCCTCCTTGGTCGTCTTGGCCGAACCGGCCTTTTCAATCTGCTGGAAGATGTCGGTGAGCATGTCCCCCAGGAAGATCGAGATGATCGCCGGCGGCGCCTCGTTCGCGCCGAGGCGATGATCGTTGCCGGCGCTCGCGATCGAGAACCGCAGGAGCCCCTGGAACTTGTTCACCGCGCGCAGCACGGCCGCGCAGAACACGAGGAACTGGATGTTGTCGTGCGGCGTGTCCCCCGGGTTGAGCAGGTTGTTCCCGGCTTCGTCCGCCATGCTCCAGTTCAGGTGCTTGCCCGATCCGTTCACGCCCGCGAAGGGCTTCTCGTGCATCAGGCAGGCGAGCCCGAACTTCGGCGCGATGCGCCGCAGCATCTCCATCGTCATCATCTGGTGATCGGTGGCGACGTTGGCGTTCTCGAAGATCGGCGCGACCTCGAACTGCCCCGGCGCGACCTCGTTGTGGCGCGTCTTGAGCGGGACGCCGACCTTGTACAGCTCGCGCTCGCACTCCATCATGAAGGCGAGCACGCGGTCGGGGATGGATCCGAAGTAGTGATCCTCCATCTCCTGCCCCTTTGGCGGCCGCGCGCCGAAGAGGGTGCGTCCGGCGTTGATGAGATCGGGCCGGTTGAAGTAGAACTGCCGGTCGATCAGGAAGTACTCCTGCTCGGGCCCGCACGTCGTGACCACCCGCTGGGCCTTCGATCCGAAGAGCCGCAGGATCCGCACCGCCTGTTTCGAGAGCGCCTCCATCGACCGGAGCAGCGGCGTCTTCTTGTCGAGGGCGTCCCCGGTCCAGCTCACGAACGCCGTGGGAATGACCAGTGTCGTCCCTGCCTCGGTGACGAGCAGCCACGGCGGGCTGGTGGGATCCCAGGCCGTGTAGCCGCGCGCCTCGAACGTCGAGCGCATGCCGCCCGACGGGAACGACGACGCATCCGGCTCGCCGCGGACGAGTTCCTTGCCGCTGAACTCCGCCACCGCGCGTCCGTCGGCCGTCGGGTTCAGAAACGAGTCGTGCTTCTCGGCCGTGATGCCGGTCATCGGCTGGAACCAGTGCGTGTAGTGCGTCGCCCCGTGCTCGACGGCCCAGTCCTTCAACGCGCTGGCGACGATGTCGGCGACGGACGAATCGAGGCCCTCGCCGTGCGCGATCGCCCGCCGCAGC
The DNA here is from genome assembly GCA_963817635.1 of uncultured Acidobacteriota bacterium. Taxonomy (GTDB): domain Bacteria; phylum Acidobacteriota; class Vicinamibacteria; order Vicinamibacterales; family 2-12-FULL-66-21; genus CAWFPR01. Next base: position 449,112 of record CAWFPR010000005.1, read on the forward strand.
GCCCGGAAGACGTCCTTCGGCAGCCGCGCGCGCTGCACTTCCTCGTTGAACGTCAGCGAGCCGTAGTCGTCTGTGACCTTGCGCGCCGGCCGCGCGGGCGCCGACGGAGCGCCGTTGCGGATACCCAGGCCCCAGTCGCTGATGTTCTTGATCGCAGCGCTGGATGATGCGGAGCCCATGTGACGTGTCCTTTCGTGTGATCCCGTTTCAGGAAGGCAGCGAGCGAGCGGTGACCATGAGGCAGCCATTATGCGGTCGGCGGGAGCCGGGCTTCAAGAGAAAACGCGGTCCGGCTGCAATTTCCGGGTGTTATATACTTAACAATGTGAAACATATTGAGGACTACTATGCCCCGGTCCTCGGCGAGTTCGAGCTGCTGGTGCTGATCGCGCTCCTCCGGCTCGGGAACGGCGCCTACGGCGCGGCGATCCAGCGCGACATCCGCGAGCGCGCCGGACGCGACGCCGCCGCCGGAACGCTCTACATGACGCTCGGCCGGCTCGAAGCCAAGCACATGGTGGTCTCGTACGTCGGCGACCCGACGCCCTCGCGCGGCGGCCGGCGCCGCAGGCACTACCTGATCGCCGACGCTGGCGAGCGCGCGCTCGGGCGCGCGTACCGCACATTCCGGCGGATGTCCGACGGCCTCGAGGCCCGCCTCGAATCCCTGTAGGGGCGGCTCGCGAGCCGCCCCGGCTCCCGAACCGCCCTGACCCCCACCCCGGCCCCGCCCTCACCCCCGCGAACCGCCCTCACGGCCCCCGCCGCTTGACACCGCGACGCCAGCCGGGGTATTCCATAGAGTGTCTATGGGAAAGAAGCACCCGGATCGCCAGGACCTCCTGCCCGGCACGCTCGACATGCTGATCCTGAAGAGCCTCACGCGCGGCGTCATGCACGGGTACGGGATCGCCGAACACATCCGGCAGCTCTCGGACGAAGTGCTCCACGTCGAAGAGGGCTCGCTCTACCCGGCGCTCCAGCGCCTTCAGCTGCAGGGGCTGATCGCCTCCGAGTGGGGGCATTCCGTCAACAACCGGCGCGCGCGGTACTACCGGCTGACCTCCGCCGGCCGGCGCCAGCTGGGCCAGGCCGAGTCGAGCTTCGCCCGCCTCATCGAGGCGATCACGCGCGTCATGCGGCCGGCCTGACACCCATCGAGTTCCTATGGATCGGATCCATCTGCTGATTCGCCGTGTCGCCGCGATGTTCCGTCGCAGCCGCCTGGACGAGGAGCTCCAGGAGGAGATCCAGCTGCACATCGAATTGCGCCGCCGGGCACTGCTCCAGGAGGGCATCGAGCCGCGCAACGCGGACCGCGAGGCGAGGCGCATGTTCGGCAACGTGGCGGCGATACGGGAGGAGACGCGCGATATGTGGGGATTTCCGACCGTCGAGGCCCTGGTGCAGGACGTGCGGTACGGCGCCCGGATCCTGCGCCGATCGCCCGTCTTCACCGTGACGGCCGTGCTGTCGCTGGCCATCGGGATCGGGGCGAGCGCTGCCGTGTTCGGCCTCGCCGACACGGTGCTCTTGCGGAAGCTGCCCGTACCCCGGCCTGACGACCTCGTCAAGCTGCGCTGGACCGTGCCCGGCGGTGCGCTTCCGTTCGAGTCGCTCTCCGGGTACAGCGCGCAGACGGACAGCGAGAGTTCCAGCACGTCGTTTTCGTTGACGGCCTTCGAGACGATCCGGAAGGAAACCGCCGCCGCGCTCGACACCTTCGGGTTCGCCGATCTCGACCGCGTCAACGTCGCCCTCGACGGGCGCCCCGAAACCGAGTTCGCACAGGTCGTCTCCGGCAACTACTTCAGCGCGCTTGGCGTGACGCCCGCCGCCGGCCGGTTCATCGGCGACGCCGACGACCGGCCAGGCGCGGCGCCCGTGGCGGTGATCTCGCACGACTACTGGCAGCGGCGCTTCGGCGCCGCGCCGGACACCGTCGGGCGCTCGATCGTCGTCAACCACATCACCTTCACGATCGCGGGCATCGCCCGGCAGGGATTCCATGGCACGCTCCAGGTCGGCCAGGAACCGGCGCTCACGCTGCCGCTGGCGATGTACGGGCCCGTGACGCGCGGCGAGGACCCGCTGGATCCGCAGTTCTGGTGGGTGCTGATGATGGGCCGCCTGAAGCCGGGCACGAGCGCGGCCGGCGTCCAGCCCCGCCTCGATGCGATCGTGAAGCAGACGGTCAGGTACGCCCGGGCGTCGATCGCACCCGAGGCCCTGCCGCGCGTCGTCGTCGAACCCGGCGCCGCCGGACAGACCGAGGAGCGCGACAGCATGCGGGAACCGCTCGTCGCGATGGGCTTCGTCGTGGGGATCGTCCTGCTGGTGGCCTGCGCGAATGTCTCGACGCTGCTGCTCGCCAGGGGCCGCGCCAGGCGTCGCGAGGTGGCGGTGCGCGTCGCGATTGGCGCGCCGCGGGTGCGCATCGTGCGGCAGCTGCTGACCGAGAGCCTGCTGCTGGCGGTCGTCGGCAGCGCGCTGGGCCTGGTGGTCGCGCACTGGCTCGGTGCGGCGCTCGCGCCCGCACTGGTGACGCGCGGTTCGTTCGGCATCTCGATCGATCCGGGGCTCGACTGGCGCGTCCTGGCCTTCACGACGCTCCTCGCGGCCGCATGCAGCGTCGCCTTTGGCCTGGCGCCGGCCCTGCGTTCGACCCTCCTGCAAATCGGCCCGGGCCTCCAGGAGGCCGGCCGTGCGGCCGCCGCGTCCCGGCGCACGCGCCTGGGCGCGTCGCTCGTCGTCGTGCAGGTGGCCCTGTCGATGCTCCTGTTGAGCGCGGCCGGGCTGCTCGCGCTCTCGCTGATCAACCTGCAGCGCGTCAGCCCGGGATTCGATCCGCACAACGTGCTGGTCTTCGGCATCGATCCGCAGCAGAACGGCTACGACGAGGCGCGGGTTCGCCAGACGCTCGAGCGCGCGCTCGAGAGGCTTCGGGCACTCCCCGGCGTGGCGGGCGCCTCGATTTCGAGCCACCGCCTCGTGGCGAACTCCGCGTCGACCAGCGTCGCGGTGCGCGCGGACGAGGCGCGGCCGGCTCCCGGTTCGTCGGAGGCGGCGCCGTTCGTGCGATCGCACAGCGCCTGGCGGCTCACCGTGGACGAGACGTTTCTTCAGACCATGGGCATCCCGGTGCTCCGCGGACGCGGCCTGACGGCGGCCGACACCGGGAACGCTCCCGCCGCTGCCGTGATCAACGAAGCCCTCGCGAAGCAGCTGTTCGGCACGAGCGATGTCGTCGGACGGGCTTTCAGGTTCGGATTGCACGGCGACACCGACGTGCACGTCGTGGGCGTCGCGGCCAATGCACGCTATTCATCGATGCGCCGCGATCCGCCGCCAACGGCATATCTCAGCTACCACCAGCAGCCGATGCCGTCGGCGACATTCGAGGTGCGCGCGACGGACAACGTCAGGTCGCTTGCTCCTTCGGTGCGCGAGGCGATGCGTGAGGTCGATCCCACGCTCCCTCTCGTGAACCTGCGCACCGAGGACGATCAGATCGTCGAATCGCTCACCGAAGAACGGCTGTTCGCCCGGCTCGCGACGCTGCTCGGCGCGACGACCCTGCTGCTCGCGGGTATCGGCGTCTACGGGCTGCTCGCCTACGCGGTGGCGAAGGTGTACCCAGGAAATCGGTGTCCGCATGGCGCTCGGCGCGGAACGGTCGGCCGTGCGCTGGATGATTCTGAGGCAGTCGATCGCGCTTGCTGGAATCGGGCTGGCTCTCGGCATTCCCGCGGCGCTCTACAGCACGCGCGTTGTCGAGTCGATGCTCTTCGGCCTGACCGCCCGGGATCCCTTCGCGATCGGGGCCGCGGGGGTCATCATGGCCTGCGTTGCCGTCCTGGCCGCCTACGTTCCCGCTCGGCGCGCCTCGCGGGTGAACCCGATCGTCGCCCTGCGCGCGGAGTGAGCGGCGCGGGCTGCCTCAGGCGCCCGTCGGCCGGCGGGGATCCGCCCGTGATCAGGGAAACAGGATGGCGTGCGGCTGATACAGCTCTTCGACCCGCTGCCGCTCTCCGTCCGTCAACACGATCTCCAGCGCGGCAATCGACTGATCCAGCTGGTCGATCGTCGAGGCCCCGACGATCGGCGTCACTCCCGGCTGGCTGGCGATCCACGCCAGCGCGATCTGGGCGGGCTTCACGCCTCGCGCGGCGGCGACCTCGACGACACGATCGACGATCTGGAAGTCCGAGTCGGCGTAGTAGAGACGATGGGCGAAGTCGTCCTGCTTCGCGCGCGACGTGTCGCCCTTGTCGGACGCGCGGCGGTTGCCGGCGAGGAATCCGCGGGCGAGCGGGCTCCAGGGAATGTAGCCGGTCCCTTCCGCGCGGCACAACGGCAGCATCTCGCGTTCGTCCTCGCGGTAGACCAGGTTGTAGTGATTCTGCACGGACACGAACCGCGTCCACCCGTGCAGGTCGGCAACGTAGAGCGCCTTCGTGAACTGCCAGGCCGCCATGTTGGACGCGCCGATGTAGCGCGCCTTTCCGGACTTCACGATGTCGTCGAGGGCGGACAGCGTTTCCTCGATCGGCGTCTCGTCGTCCCAGCAGTGAACCTGGTAGAGATCCACGTAGTCGGTCCCGAGGCGGCGCAGCGACGCGTCGATGGCGGCCATCAGGTGCTTGCGCGAGGAGCCGCGATCGTTGGGCGCGTCCGACATCGGAAAGAACGCCTTCGTGGCCAGCACCACCTCGTCACGCCTCGCGAAATCGCGCAGGGCGCGCCCGACGACCTCCTCCGAAGCGCCGCGCGAGTACATGTCGGCGGTGTCGACGAAGTTGATGCCCTGCTCGAGGGCGCGCTGGATGAACGGCCGCGACGCCCCTTCCGACAGCACCCAGGATCGCCAGCCGGGATCGCCGAACGTCATCGTGCCGAGACAGATGCGGGAGACCTTCAGCCCCGAACGGCCGAGATTCACGTACTCCATCCCGCGATATTACCGCAGGGCGCCGCGCGCGGCCGGCGGGCGCGGGTCGGGCGCAACGGACCCGGGTCCCTGCGCGGCCTGCAGGTTCGTCTCGAAGAGCGCGCGGCCGTCGTCATCGCTGCGTTTCCTCCTCGACCGCATGCTTCAAGTTCGGCAGCTGAGCGCGGTAACGGCGGCGATTTCCCCGAAAGAGGAACGGCAACGCGAGCCACATGAATCCGTGGGGCTGAATGTCACAGGTGAACCGGACGAGCGTTCCCGATCCGCGCGGCTCGAGCGTGTATTCGAAGACACCGGTCACGTTGCTGGCCGTGTTGCGCAATCCGAGCCGGCGGGGCGGGTCGAACGCCCACACCTCGGACGCCGCCTTGCGGACCGTGCCCATCACGTCGAACGTGACCAGCAGCTCGGAGCCTACGCCCAGCGGGCCCGGTGTGGCCACCTCGATCTGGCGCACGAGATTTCGCCACCTGGATGCGCGGTCGAAATTCAGCATGAAGCCGAAGACGGTCTCCGGCGGCCGGGCGATTTCGATGGCATACGTGAAGGACCGCATCAGTCCGTCTCCTCCAGTTCGAAGATGTCCTCGACCCGCCGGTCGAAGATGCGGGCGATCCTCATCGCCAGCGGCAGGCTGGGGTCGTACTTGCCGGTTTCGATCGCGTTGATGGCCTGCCGCGAGACGCCGGCCCGCAGGCCCAGTTCGAGCTGCGACCAGTTCTGCTCCGCCCGCAGGACCTTCAGCCGGGTTTTCATCGGTAGTACCGCGAGGCCAGGACGAGAGCGACGGCCCAGCTGACTGCCATGACGAGGAGGATGCGGGACAGCGGCACGTAGCCCACGAGCTCTGCGCGTTGGAGCAGGTCGCTGGCGAGCACGAACACGGCCGTCGCGGCGAACGCGCCGCCCAGAGCGACGAGGTGCACGAGTCTGGCGAACTCATCCTGGGCGCGGATTGCCACGGCGGTGGCCACGAGCCACGGCAGGAAACCCAGGACACCGATTGCTGCCAGAGTTCCGCGCACCGCCGCGCTGGACGGCCCCTGGTTCAGGGCTACCACCGCCCCTGTGTAGCTGCTGACCCACAGCAGCAGTGCCCCCACAATGAACCCCAGTCGGCGCAGTCCCGAATCGTCCTTGGCCATCATGTGTCTCCCGAACATGACATAATGTAATGTATACATTACATTATGTCAAGCACAGCTTTCACCGTTGGCGGTCGGCTTCACCCTGGCCAGATGTTCGTGGCGGGTGGCCGCGCCGGGCGCGGTCCTCCTGCGATCGCGCTCATGACCTGGCGTCCGCCCCAGACTTGTCTCAGACTCGACGCCGGGCGACGCCTATAATGTCCAACCGATGTCGCAGGACGGATTCAGGAACAAGGCGGCCAACAGCCTGCTCGCGTTGAGTTCGGCGGCCGTGCTTGCGGTGTACGCCGCTGGCTACCAGCGCACGCGGACGGCCGCGGATCGTTTCGCCGCGCAGGCGGCTGTGCGCCGGCCGGTCACTCCAGTCACGCTCGCGACGACGGCGGCGGACCCGACCGCGCCGGCGGTCGAGGCGGCGGTCCACCCTGCCCCCGTCGCGCCGCCGCGCCAGCCCGCCAGGCGTGCGCGTCCGAGGAGGGCGCGGCGCGCGAATCCTGCGCCGGCGCTGGCGCCGCCTGCCACGCTGCCGGTGGCCGCGATTCCCGTGAACGAGCCGGCTCCGGTCGCGCCGCCGCCGCCCCCGGCTGCGCCCGAAGCGCCGCTCTACAAGGACGGCACCTACCTTGGCTGGGGCTCTTCGCGTCACGGCGACATCCAGGCGGCGGTCGTCATCGAGAACGGCCGCATCGCCTCGGCGACCATCGCGCAGTGCTTCACTCGATATTCCTGCTCGGTAGATTGGCCGCCTCCCGCCGCAGGTGGCCGAGCGTCAGAGCCCCGAGGTGGACTACGTGTCGGGCGCCACGCAAAGCACCAACGCCTTCTATTACGCGGTCGTCGAGGCACTCGGCAAGGCCGAGTAGCCGGCGTGCCCGTCCTCGCTGACGTTCTGATGGGAACCGTCGTCACCATCCACGTAAAGGTCGGACGACCATCCGGGATGCGAAGATGGCGCCATCGCCCGGGCGTTCGACTGGTTCAGGGAGATCGAGGCGCGGTGCACGCGGTTCGACGCGGACAGCGAGATCATGCAGCTTGCGGCCCGCCCGGGTGTGCCGATGCGCGCGAGCGCGGTCGTCTTCGAGGCCGTGCGGTTTGCGCTCTCGGTGGCACGCGAGACAGGCGGCGCCTTCGACCCGACGGTGGGGGGCAGGATGGCGGCCAGGGGATTCAACCGCGAGCACCGGACCGGCCGTGTTGTGACGGAGCGTCGAGTCAGACGGTGCCAGCTATCGCGACGTGGATCTGGATGTCGCGAAAGAGCGCACGATTACGCTTCGCCGGCCGCTGACGCTGGACCTCGGTGCCGTCGCCAAAGGGCTCGCTGTGGACACGGCCGCCCGCGAGTTGCGGCGATTCGGAGATTTCGCCATCGACGCGGGCGGCGATCTATACCTCGGTGGACGCAATCCGGAAGGTAGCCCCTGGTCGCGTGGGGGTGCGCCATCCGCGGGCGGACGGGGCGTTGCTCGATACGCTGCGGGTATCCGGCGCGGCGGTGTGCACGTCCGGCGACTACGAACGGCCGGGTGCTCGAGGATCGCGCGGCGGGACAACATCATCTGCTCGACCCCCGGACCGGCGCGTCGCCGACGGCCGCCGCGAGCGTGACCGTCGTGGCGCCGACCGCCATGCTCGCGGATGCCCTGGCAACGGCGGCGTTCGTGCTGGGTCCGGTTGACGGTCTGCGGCTGCTCGAGCGCCACGGCGTCGAAGGGCTGATCGTCACGCCGTCGCTTGAACGGTTCGAAACGGCTGGCTTTCCGCGGTCGTAGATAGGATGCGCGTGCGCAAAAAGGAGATTACTTTCTCAAGACACCCAAAGGCCTCCTCACGATCGCGCTGGCGATTCTCGTCGCGATCGCCGCCCCGCACGAGGGCATCGTCGTGGTGGCGGCCGGGCTCGTGAGTGCGATCGTCGCCGCGGGTCTGTTCGACGTCGCAGCCCTTCGCCTGACGCACACGAGAGTGGCTGTTTCCGAGCGGCGCGATCCTCACCGGGATGATTGTGGCGATGGTGCTGAGCACGCAGACCCCGTGGTATGTCGTCGGCGTCACGTCGGCGGTCGCTGTCGCCACGAAGTACCTGTTCCGGACGCGGGCCGGGAACGTCTTCAATCCGGCGGCGTTGGCAATCGTGGTGCTGTTCCCCGTGTTCCGCGAGGGCCAGAGCTGGTGGGGTGCGCTGCCCGAGGTGGCGCCGGCCGCGCAGCTGGCGCTCGGCGGCACCGGTGTGTTCATCGCATGGCGCGTGAACAAGCTGCCGCTGGTCGTGTCGTTTCTCGGCGTCTACTACCTGCTCTTCACCCTCACGGCCTTCACGAGCGACCCGGCGTGGGTGTCGGAAGTGTTCCGGACACCGGATGTGCAGGCGGTCCTGTATTTTGCGTGCTTCATTCTGACGGATCCGCCGACGTCCCCGGTGAAGGCTCCCGATCAGATAGCGTTTGCACGCGATCGTGGACGACGGTCAGTTACGCGATCTTCGAGTGGACAGGGGCGGTCTACTATCTGCTCGCCGGCGTGCTGGTGGGAAACGGCTGGGAGTGCTGGCGCCGAGTGAGCCGCCGAACCGACCGCGGTTTTCCGGCGGGGATCGGCGTGTTCCTGCGCGAACTCACGCCGTGGCGCGCGCGCGTCAACGCCTGACCGGGCTTCAACCGAAGCTGGGTCGAAGCTGGGTCGAAGCTGGGTTGAAGCTGGGTGCTGAAGCTGGGTCGAAGCTGGGTTGAAGCTGGGTCGAAGCTGGGTCGAAGCTGGGTTGAAGCTCGGTGAAGGTGGGTCAGCGCGTGGGGCCGTGGTAGGCGAGCTCGCCGGCCTCGATCCGGACGGGCAGACGGTTCGCCTTGAGCGGCAGCGGACACGTCGCAAACTCCGTGAACGCGCACGGCGGGTTGACTGCCTTGTTGAAATCGAGGATGACCACACCGTCCTTCGGCAGGGCCGCATACAGGAAACGACCGGCCCGGTACGTCTCGTCCCGGCTGGTGAGATCGCTGAAGATGAAGAACAGCTCGTTCTCTTCCTGGCTCTCATACACCGGCTCGAGCCGCAGCGATTGCCCGTCCAGCATGAACGTGACGTAGCCCGGACTCTTCATCTCCGGCTCCTGCCCGAGCACGTTCGGCACGCGCACGACACGAGGCGACGGATACGGGACGAATTTCGCGGTCACACGATAGGCCGGTCGAACCGGATACCAGCGAAGCCCCGTGAACCCCCGTCGCATCGCGCTGTGCAGGTCGCGCATCCGAATGCCAATCCGATCGACGCGCTGTATCGGGAACATCACGAGATCTCCCGAGACAATGGCGCCGCGATCGCCCGCGCTCAGATCGAGTACCGCGGTCGTCACCGGGCGACCCTTGACCGTGACGTGCGCCGACGCATCGGCCGTGAACGTCACGGTGCCGTGCTCGAGCTCGAACGTCCCGAGCCTCGCCGGAGCGCTGGCGGGAAGCTGGACGTCGCTGCCCGCGGCGCTGCCCGCGCGGTTCTGTCCCGGCTTCAGCCAGAACAACCCGGCGACCGTCAGCCACCCGTCGTCGGCCTTCAGCTCTGCCTCGCTATCGGCGCGGAATTTCTGGATGTCGGCCGAATAGGAAGCCGGCTGCGCCCACACGAAGGCAAGGATCAGCGCAAGAACAACACTCGCCATGGTTCAGATTTATCATGAAGCATGTTCATTGGTCACATCGCTGTCGGGCTGGCGGGCAAGCGGATGGCGCCGAAGGCGTCGCTCGCGACGTGGCTCGCCTCGGTGCAGCTCGTCGACATGCTCTGGCGGCTCTTTCTGCTCGCAGGTCTGGAGCACGTTCGGATCGCCCCCGGCATCACCGCCTTCACCCCGCTGGATTTCTACGACTACCCGATCAGCCACAGCCTCGTCGGGGGAGCCTTCTGGGCGGCGCTCTTCGCAGGAGGGTGGTTCCTTCTCCGGCGCGATGTGCGCACCGCGCTGCTCCTCGCAGGCGGCGTCCTCAGTCACTGGGTCCTCGACGTGGTTTCCCACCGGCCCGACGTGCCGGTCCTGCCACGCGGTCCGTATCTCGGGCTGGACCTGTGGCGGTCGGTCCCGGCCACACTCGTGGTCGAACTGTCGATGTTCGCCGCGGGCCTGGCGCTGTACCTCGCTGGTGGCGGCAACGGCAGATGCCGCGTGTCGTTCTGGCTGCTCATCGGTTTTCTCCTCGTGGCGTACTTCGGCGCAGCGTTCGGCCCGCCGCCGCCGAATGTCCGCACGCTCGCGCTCACGGCGCTGGTTGGATGGCTGCTGCTGCCGTGGGCCTGGTGGGCGGATCGAGAGGGCCCAGGGCTCAGGGCTCAGGGCTCAGGGAAGGAGACGGTGCGGAGGATCCTCCACGTCGACATGGACGCGTTCTACGCGTCGGTCGAACAGCGCGACAATCCGGGTCTGCGTGGCCTGCCGGTCGCGGTCGGCGGCAGTCCCGAACATCGAGGTGTGGTGGCGGCGGCCAGCTACGAAGCTCGCGCCTTCGGCGTGCGTTCCGCGATCCCGATGTCGCGCGCCGTTCGTCTGTGTCCGTCGCTGGTGATCGTCCGGCCGGACTTCTCGAAATACAAGGCCGCGTCGCAGGTGGTGTTCTCGATCTTTCGATCGGTGACCCCGCTCGTCGAGCCGCTGTCTCTGGACGAGGCCTATCTCGACGTGACCGAGAACAGCTGGCGGGAGGCGCTCGGCCGCTCGGTGGCGCAGCGGCTCAAAACGGAAATCAAGGCCGCCACCGGGCTCACCGCCTCGGCCGGTGTCGCGCCGAACAAGTTCCTCGCGAAGATCGCCTCGGCGTGGAAGAAGCCTGACGGCCTGACGGTGATCGCGCCGGAACGGGTCGAGCAGTTCCTCCAGAAGCTGCCGGTGGACGCGTTGTGGGGCGTGGGACCGGTGACTGCGGGACGGCTGCACGAACGCGGCATCGAACGCGTGGTGGACGTGCGCGCCGCGACTGACGCCGTGCTGCGCGAGGCGGTGGGAAGCCACGCCGAGTGGCTGCGGCATCTGGCCGACGGCATCGACGAGCGCCCTGTCGTCCCGAATCGCTCCGCCAAATCCTCGGGAACGGAGAACACGTTTTCGGAGGACCTGCGCGACATGGCGCGGATCCGCGTCGAGGTCGACGCCATGGCACGCGACGGCGCCGCGTGGCTGGCACAGAAGGGCCTGCTGTGCCGCACGGTGACGATCAAGGTCCGCTACTCGGATTTCACGACCCTCACGCGGAGCCATTCGAAGCTGCCAGCCACGCGGGACGCGGACGACATCGCCGCGCGCGCCGTGGCACTGCTCGATCGGACGGAGGCCGCGAGCCGGCCCGTGCGTTTGCTCGGGGCGAGCGTGCACAACCTGGTGGACCCGGCAGCTCCGGAGGCCGACCCGGTGCTGCCGCTCTTCGATGACCGGTGCTGAACGGAAGCGCGGCTACGCGTCTTCCTTCTTGCGCGTCCGCGTGACGCGCGGCTTCGCGGTCTTGCGTGTCCTGGGGGCGGCGCCTTCGGCAGGCTGCTTCCGCGCCCGGCTGCGCGGCGCGGCCGGCTGGCCATCCACGCCTGCCGCGGCCTTTGACCGCTGGCCGCGTCTCCGGCCCTTCCGCGGAATTTCGGCCTCCGCCGGCTGGCGGTGTCTCGCCGTCGACGACGGGCGGGACGGCTTCCATCTCCTGGACGACCGCTCCCTCGACAACCTCGGCTTCGGCGGGACTCTCGGCGCGCGGCGCCCACTCCGGTTCGGCGGGCAGCGGATGCGGCTCGGACGGCTGGTCGCCGATCGCGTTTCCGCGATTGTCATCGTCCTCGGTGCCCGGGGTGGGCTGCATGATGTTGCCGGGGAACAGGCGCATGACTCCCTGGCGGTCGCGCTCGATCCGGAACAGTCCTTCGCGCTGGCACGCGCGCAGCAGGTCCACGAGGCTCGCGAACCCGAACTTGCGTTCGTCGAACGAGGCTTCGACGTTGCGGAGGAACTGTTTGGCCTGCCGGATGTACATGGGCCACCGCGGCGGGTTCTGCGCGGCCTGGAACAGACGGCGTACTTCACGGATGCCTTCGGCCATCCGCGGCTCCTGGCCAGCCGCCGGGGCCTCATCCTGCGGCGCCTCCTGCGGCGCCTCGCTCTGGGGCGGTTCCGGCCGCGCGCCCTGCTCCTCGCGGCGCGGATCGTGACGACGCCTGACGTAGTGCTCGTGTCGAGGCGCCTCCTCCGCCGTGAGGCTTCCGCCTTCCACCTGCTCGACGAGGACGTTGCGCCCCGATTCGCGCAGCGCGACGTGCCCGGCCGCGGCCAGCTTCTGCGCGAAGTCACGGAAGCTGCCCGCGCCGTAGGTGCGCTCGGAGAAGGTCGAGTCCAGCTGCAGCAGCGTGCTCTTCAGCAGCCCGAGCTGCGGCGACACTTCGCGGTCGCTCAGGACCTTCAGGGCCCGACGGACCAGCGGCACCGCCTGCTCAATCGGGGCCAGCGACGCCGGCGCGCTCTGGCGTCCGCGATCCGCCGACGACCGGCGCGATCCCACCAGATTCTCGTACGCGATGAACTCGTGGCAGTTGCGCTGCATCACCATGCTGGTGAAGGCACGGCCACCGACGACGAAAATCTGCTTGTCGGTACTGCTTCAGTTTCTCGACGAGGGTGATGAAGTCGCTGTCGCCGCCGACGATCACGTAGGCGTTGATGTGACCGTGGGTGAACGCCATCTCTAAGGCGTCGAGGGCGAGGTTGATGTCGGCGCCGTTCTTGTCGCCGCCCGGGGTGAGGTTGCGCTGGACCAGTTTCGTCGCATGCTGCGTGAGCGATCGGCTGTAGTCTCCCGCGCGCGTCCAGTCGCCGTAGGCGATCTTCGAGACGACGTCGCCGCGCTCCTTGAGCGCTTCGAGCACCACGCCAATGTCGAACTGCACACCGAGCGTGCTCTTGACGCCGATTTCAATGTTGTCGAAGTCGATGAATACCGCAATCTTCAGTCGTGTGTCTGCCAAAACTCCCGCTTTCCCTTCAGTGCAGCCGCGCGGTGCGGCCCGGCCATTGGACCAATGCCCCATTATGGCGCTTTTGCCCGCCGTTTGCTCGCCGGCAGGCAGCCCCGGAGACGGGACGAACGGAAGGGGCGCCGGAAGTGGCCCGCGGCCTGTTTCGCGGCGACGTCGTAGACGAAAATCCGATCCTGGTCACGAATGACGAGCCGGCCGCCCGAGACCACCGGGTGAGCCCAGGTCGGGAGGTTGCCGGTTTCGATCTGGAACCGGCCGTGCTCGCGGTATCCGGACGGACCGGCCTCGGCAAGTCCAATCACCCCGTCCTCGCTGAACAGATACAGCCGCTCGTCGGCGTAGATGACCGCCCCCTTGCCGACGCTCCGATCGCGCCACGCGACCTGCCCGGTATCGAACTTCATCGCCGTGAGGATGCTGCTGGAGTAGCCATACAGGTAGTCGCCGATGAGAACGGAACTTGCGTGGTGGTTGCGCATCTCGCGCGTAAAGTAGATCTGTCGCGCGGTCACTCCGCCGCCGCCGGGCGCGAGCTCGAGCAGCGCGGCGCCGGTCCCATAGTCCGACGAGAGGAAGACGCGATTGCCGCGGGCAATCGGCGTCGCGATGTTCGCCGTGCGGTTGGCAACCTGGGCATAACTCCACAGCAGCCTGCCCGATTGCACGTCCACGCCGAGGGCCCGTTCCCCGGTGAAGAAGATCGCCTGGCGATACCCGGCGGATTCGAGGAGCACGGCGGACGAGTACCCCGCTTCGTCGCTCTGACTCTTCCACAACACGGATCCGTCCGACTTCTTCAACGCCACGATCGAGGCGCCGCGACCGCCGGCGTTCACGAGCACGCGATCACTCAGCACGAGCGGCGATTCGCTCAGCCCCCACTGGATGTTCGAGGCGCCGAACTCGCGCAGCACGTTGAGCTTCCAGATCACCTTGCCCGTGGACAGCTCCATGGCGGACAGATCGCCGCTGGCCCCGTAGGCATACAAACGGTCGCCGTCCACCGTCGGCGTGGCGCGCGGGCCGTCGCCGCGATCGTTGCCGAACCGCTGGCCATGCGTCACCTCCCACACCTTCCGGCCGGTCGCCGCGTCGAAGGCCATCACGTATTCCGTGCCGCCGCGCGCCCCGAGGGTGTACAGCCGCCCGTTCACGACGGCAAACGACGAATAGCCGTCTCCCGCCCCTGTGGTCCGCCACGCGAGCGCCGGTCCGCGGGACGGCCAGTCCTTGAGCAATCCCTTCTCGGCCGATACGCCGTCGCGGTTCGGCCCCCGCCACTGGGGCCAGTCGTCGATGGCGCGGGTCGTCACTATCGTTGACAGGGACAGGACGGCACAGGCGGCGAGGGCAATGAGTGGGACTGGCTTCATGTCTGTGCTCCGGGTCGGGACGTGCCGGTTTAGACGGTGAACGCCGGCGAACGGTCTCAGGCCCCCGTCTCGGTACCATCTATTCGACCGTTGCGTGAGCTCGCTCACCACGAAACAGGCCGGCGCCGCCAGCTCGTCTACCTGATCACCCTCACGGACCGTATCTCTATCCTGCCGATGGGCGATTCGCCAGTCACCGGAGTCTGTTCAATCGCATCCACGGCGGCCATCCCGTCGATCACCTTCCCGAACGCGGTGTACTTCCCGTCGAGCGACGGCGCGTCTCCCGTCACAATGAAGAACGACGTCGTCGCGCTCGCAGGGTCGTCGCCGTGCGCCATGGACACGATGCCCTTCACGTGTTTCGTGTCATTGAACTCCGGCTGGAGCGCGTGCACGTACTTCTGCTGCTTCTCCGTGAGCGGGCCGCGACTCGACAGGGCGCCGGTCTGGATCGCAAACCCCTTGACGACCCGGTGAAACGCGCAGCCGTCGAACACGCCAGCCTGTGCCAGGCGCAGGAAATTGCGGACGTGCTCCGGCGCCTTGTCGGGAAAGAACCCCACCGTGATCGGGCCGGCCGTCGTGTCGAGCACCACGCGGTATTGCGCGAGATCGGCGGCGGTGTCGTCCGAAAACGGCACCGGCTCGGGCGGCGGCGTGTCGCGAATGCTGACCGAGGTGATCGCGATCCGTTCCTGCGGTACACCCTCGGCGGTGGCCGGAACCTCCGAGATCTTCTGGACGACGTCCATGCCCTCGCTGACGCGGCCGAAGATCGTGTACTTCCCGTCGAGCGATCGCTGATCGGTCACGCAGACGAAGAACTGCGCCCCGGCGCTGTCCGGGCGGCTGGGTTGAATGACCGCGGCCACGGCCCCGCGCGACGCGGGCTCCGCGGAAAGCTCCGCCTTCAGCACGCCGAGCCCGCCCGTCCCGTACTGCGACGACCTGGCCGGGTCCCTGGAGAGCGGGTCGCCACCCTGGATGATCCCGAGCCGGATCACACGGTGGAAGATCGTGCCGTCGTAGGCTCCCTCCTTCGCGAGTTTGATGAAATAGCCGACGTGATTCGGTGCGAGGTCGGGCCGAAGATCGACGACGAACGTGCCGGCCGTCGTGACGACGACCGCCTGTTTGTTCGTCATCTCGGCGACGGAGAGCGGGGTGGTGAACGACGCGGCCGGCCCTGGCGGGGCGGGGCGCCGGCCCCGTTGCTGCGCTGGAACCAACCCGGCCAGCGCTGCGACCAGCAGAAGGGTCACGGAGTAGGCCATGCGGAGATTATAAGAGGCTTAGGGCTCAGGGCTCAGGGCTCAAGGGCCTCCTGCTTCGAAGCACCGGAGCGAACGCCGCGCGGCAAATGCCCCCTGCAAGCCCCTGAGCCCTGAGCCCTGCCTGAGCCTTACTCCGCGCGAAGCGCCGTGACGGGGTCCACCCGCATCGCCCTGCGCGCAGGGATGTAGCACGCGAGCAGCCCGGTCGCGCACAGGACCGCCGACGCCAGCAGGTACACCGACAGGTCGCGCGGCCCGACGTCGAAGAGCATCGGCGTGATGGCCGTGGTCAGCCATGCGGCGCTGGCGGTGCCGAGCGCGAGACCGATCAGCACGACACGGAGGCCCTGGCCGAGGACGAGCGCCAGCACGTGGCGGCGCGAGGCGCCGAGCGCGAGCCGCACCCCCATCTCGCGCGTACGCTGCGCGACCTGAAAGGCGATCACGCCGTAGAGGCCCACGCTCGCGAGCACGAGCGCCAGCACGCCGAACGCGCCGATCAGGATCATGTTGAGCCGGCGGTCGCGCACCGACGTCGCCACGACACGGGCCATGTCGCGCACCTGCGCCGCCGGCACTTCGGGATCGAGCTCGCGCACGGCTTCGCGTACCGCGGAGGTCAGCGCCACGGGGTCCGACGCGGTCTTCATCACCACTGTCATCGCGCGCGCCTGTGCGTTGGGCGAAAAATGCTGGAACTGGGCGTGCGGGAAATACGCCTCCGGCCGCGCGGGCGTGTCGAGGCCGCGCTGGCGCACGTCCCCGGCAATGCCGACGATCGTGCGCCAGGGCTGTTCGAACCCCGTGGAACGCGAGAAGCGGATGCGCTTGCCGATCGGGTCCTCGTTCGGGAACAGGGTGCGCGCGGTCGTCTCGTTGATCACGACGACGGGCGGCGCGTCCGGCCCGTCGGATGCGCGGACGCCGCGGCCGTCCACGATCGGAACCTGCAGCGTCTCGAAGTAACCGGGCGTGACGGCGTACCAATCCGCCGCGCCCGAGTGCTTCTTCGTGCCGAGCGGGCGCCCCTCGACGTCGAAGCTCCAGTCCCCCGATGCCACCGCGAGCGGCAACCCGCTCGCCGCGCCGGTTGACTGCACGCCGGGAATCGCCGCCAGACGCGCGCGGAGCCGCTCGAAGTAGCCGGTGACCTCCGGACGGCCGGGATACCGCGCCTCGGGCAGCGAGATGCGCAAGGTCAGCACGCCCTCGGCGTTGAAGCCGGACGGCACGCGCATCAGTTTCGTGAAGCTCTTGATCAGAAGCCCGGACGCCACCAGCAGCATCGCCGTGATCGCCACCTGCGCCACGATGAGCAGGCGGCGGACCGACGTACGCGCGCCGGTCGCGCCGCGCGCGCCGTCCTTCAGTGGATCGACGGACCGTCCGCGGGAACTCTGGAGCGCGGGCAGCACGCCGAAGAACAGCCCGGCGGCGATGCCGAGCGCCGCCGCGCAGGCCAGCACCGGCGCGCTCATGGCGGCGTCGCCGACCCTGGGCAATCCGCCCGGAGCCATGCGCACGACCACCCGCTGACACCAGAGCGCCACGGCGAGCCCCGCGAGCACGCCCGCGCCCGAGAGGATCCAGGCCTCGGTGAGCAGCTGCCGGACGATCCGGAACCGGCTCGCGCCGAGCGCCGTCCGGAGCGCCAGCTCGCGCCGCCGCGCGGCGCCGCGCGCGAGCAGCAGGTTCGCGACGTTCGCACACGCGATCAGCAGCACGAGCGCGACCGCGCCGCCGAGCACGAACAGCACCGGCCGCGCCTCGCCGACGAGGTCGTCCCGCAACGGCAGGATCGCGATCCCGAAGTGGCCCTGGGTGTGCTGATCGGGATACTCCGCGATCAGGCGCGCGATGATGCCGTCCATCTCGGCACGAGCCGCCGGAAGATCGGTCCCCGGCTGCAGGCGCGCGAACGCCCGCAGATAGTGCCCGCCCCGCTCGAGCCGCGGGGCGCCCCGGTCGAGTCCGAGCGGACGGAGGACCTGCACGCGCTCGTCGGCGCCGAACTCGGGCGGCAGGAGGAAGCGCTCCGGAGCGACCCCCACGATCTCGCAGACCTGGTCGTCGATGGTGATCGTCTGACCGACCACGGCGGGATCGCCGCCGAAGCGCCGCTGCCACAGCGCGTGCGTGAGGATCGCGACCTGCGCGCCGCCGTCGCGTTCTTCCTCCGGCAGGAACGCGCGCCCGAGCGCCGGGCGCACGCCGAGCACGGCGAACGTGTTGGCCGTGACGTAGGCGCCGGCGGCCCGTTCGGCATGGCCGTGCCCGTCGCTGATGTTCATCGCCTCGCCGGCCACTGCCGCAATCGCGAGCGAACGGCTGCGTTCGGCATAGTCGAGATACTCGGGATCGGACAACGGCGCCTCGGACCGGCCGTCCCACCGGTTCCACACGGCCGCGAGGCGGTCGGGCTGGGCGTAAGGCAGGGGACGCAGCAGCACGGCATAGGCCAGGCTGAAGATCGCCGTGTTCGCGCCAATGCCGAGACCGAGCGTCAGCACCGCGACGGCCGTGAACCCGCGGCTGGCCGACAGGCCCCGCAACGCGTAGCGCACGTCCTGCCACAGCTGCGCGGCGTGCTCGCGCGGCCCGATGGCGAGCAGCCCGCCGGCCGTTTCGGCCCAGACCCGCATCATTCGCGCCGGTCCACGCTCAGCCGCGTCGCGGCGCTGCTGGCGGAAGACCTGCTCGATCTCCCTGCCGTAGTCGTCGCGGACGTCCCCCGGCAGCAGCCGCAGCAGCCATCGGAGCCACCGATCCCCGCTCATGTCAGCCGGCTCTTCGGAATGAGGCGCTTCGCCCGTGCCATGCCGAGCGCCGACTCCATGCGCACCGCCTCCGCCCGCGCGACGTCGCGGCCGAAGTCGGTCAGCCTGTAGTAGCGGCGCCGCTCGTCGTCCAGGGCGGGATCGGGACGGGTCGCGGCCTCCGCGAGGACCCCTTCCTGCTCGAAGCGGCGGATGATGGTGTAGAGCGTACCCGCGCTGAGGGTGACCGCGCCTTCCGTGCGGCGGGCGACCTCCTTGATGATCGCGTAGCCGTGCTTCTCGCCGTCGGCGAGCGCAATCAGCACCTGGAACATGCCCGGAGTGAGCGGCAGGAGCGATTCGGGATCGTGCCGGCGTCTCGTCATAATCACGTCACACTATTACGTCAGTCGATATAGTGCCGGATTCTTGGACGAGTCGCGCGGGCAAAAGGTTTACCGGGCGGGCGCCGGAGACCGGGTGCGCTACTCGTAGTGCAGCGCCGTGACCGGGTCCAGCCGCGACGCGCGCATGGCGGGGTAGAGTCCGAAGACCAGGCCGATCGACACCGAGACGGTGAAGGCCAGGACGATCGACGCCGGCGTCACGATCGTGGACCAGCCGGCGAAGTAGCCGATGAGCTGCGACAGGGCGACGCCGACCGCGATCCCGACCACTCCGCCGGTCAGCGAGATGATCGTCGTCTCGATCAGGAACTGCCGGACAACGTCGCGGCGCCGTGCGCCGATGGCGCGGCGAACACCGATCTCGCGCGTCCGCTCCATCACGCTGGCCAGCATGATGTTCATGATGCCGATGCCGCCGACGAGGAGCGAGATCGACGCGATCGCGACCATGACCATCTCGAAGATGCGCTGGGTGCGCCGCTGCTCGGCGAGCAGCTCGGCCGGCGAGACGATCGTGAAATCCCCCGCCTCGCGGTGCGCGACGTTCAGCAGCCCGCGCAGCAGCGCGGCCGACGCCGCGATCTGATCGCTCGACTGCACCTGGAGATAGACGCCGTCGATCTCGTCTTTCTGGCGCGTCTGGCCGTCCTCCAGGCGGAAGATCGCGGAATACAGCGGGACGTAGATCAGGTTGTTCCGGTCCTGCGCCGGCAGCCCGGCCACGTCCGACTGGACCGTCAGCTGCGGGCCGGCCACGCCAATCACCTGGAACCACTGCTCGTTGACCTTCACGTAGCGGCCGATGGGATCTTCCACGCCGAACAGCGACGCCGCCGCGGCCTCGCCGAGCACCGCCACCGGCGCCGCCGCCGCCGTTTCCGCGTCGTCGAAGAACCGTCCGGCGGCGACGCGCAGGTTCGCAATCGCGGTGTAGCCCGGGCTGACGCCGTAGACGATCGGCGTGTCCCCCTGCGGATGCGGCAGCAGCTTGGACGGCGTGAAACGCTTCCGGGCGCTCGAGGCGGTGATGCCCTCGAGGTTCGCCTGGATCATCCGGTAGTCCTTGAAACTGAGGCCGGCCGACAGCTTCCGGACCTTCTGGAGCGCCTGCGAGTCCGGCGCTTCGCGCGCTTCGACGATCAGGTTGCGCACGCCGAGCTGCTCGATGAAGGCCATCACTTCCTGCTGGGCACCGGCGCCGATCGACAGCATCGCGACCACGGCTGCCACGCCGAAGATCATCCCGAGCATCGTCAGCAGCGATCGCAGGGTGTGCGCGCGGAGGTTCTCGAACCCGAGGCGGAGGTCCGGCAGGAAATCGGACGTCGTGCCCGTGATGCGCGCGCCGCTCACCTGGGGCCTCCCGAAGGCATCGGCGCCGACGACGTGGCCGTCGAGGCGCGCGTGACGCCGGCCGGATCCACGAGCGCCACTTCCGTGCCTTCCGCCAGCCCTTCAATCGCCACGCGGCTCTCCGTACGCTGCGCGACTTTCACCGGCCGCTGCTCGAACCGGTCGCCGACCTTCACGAAGACGTGTGTCTTGCCGTTCTTCTCGAAGACCGCCTGGCGCGGGAGGTGGAGCGCGTCCGGAATCTCCTTGTCGTCGATCACGACGCGGGCCGAAGAGCCGGCCTTCAGCCGTCCGTCGGGGTGTTCGAACTGAAAGGTGATGTCGAACTGGCGGGTGATGCTCGCGGCCTCGAAGAACGAGGCGCGGGAGGCGAGCTCCGAGAGCGCGCCGACCGTGGCCTTGAACGTTTCGCCCGGAAGCGTGTCCACGAAGACGGACGCCGGCTCGCCCGACGTCAGGTTCGAGCAATCGGTCTCGTCCACCTTCGCTCGCACCTCCATGCGGCCCGATTCGATGACGTCCACGACGGGGCGCCCCGGCCACACCGAATCGCCCTCACGGTACTCGGGCAGCACCATGCCGAAGAAGAACATGCCGCCGGAGGCGTCGCGGTTCTCCTTCACCGAGACGATGCCGTCAATAGGCGAGGTCATGCACGAGGCTGTCGATCACCTGCCGGGCGCGCTGCATCGCGAGCTGCGCCTTGTTGTACCGCTCGTCCGCCACCGCCAGCGACGCCCGGTTCGTCACGGCGCGCGACTTGATGTCGTCCTCGAGCTGCGCGAGGCGCCGGCGCGCTTCCTCGAGCGAAAGCACGTTCTTCTGGGCCTGGATCGCCCCGATGAACTCGTTGCCCGACGCATCGAGCTCGGCGCGGCGCACGTCGAAGCGGGCGGTCAGGAGCGCGACCTCGTCCTGCGCCGCCTGCACGGCCGCGTCCGCCTTCATCTTCACGATGCCCTGCTCGGCTTCGGCGAGTTCCGACTTCGCCTGCTCGAGCTGATACTGCTGATCGGACGGATCGAACTCCATGACGACGTCGCCCGCCTTCACGGACACGCCGGTCGGGACCATGTGGATGATGCGCAGCATGCCGCCGACGGGCGGCGTCACGAGCGTCATGGTCTTGCCGGCGCGGAGCTCACCCGTGGCGTTCACGGTGAGCTTCAGCGGCCCCTTCACCACGCGGGCGGTTGGCGTGGCGCTCTGGCGATCCGGCAGACGGGGGACCGCAATGGCGATCGCGGTGCCGGCAGCGAGGACCACGGCCCCGACGGCGGTTCGCACGACGGCGCGGTTCATTCGGCCCTCCTGATCAGATCGGCGCCGGGACGACGTGTCGCAACCCGGTCTCCGGGAGTGAGGCCGGCCGCGACGATCGCCTGTTCCCGGCCGCGCCTCGACACCTGCACCCGCAGTTCGTCGAACGCCGAGCCCGACAACCGGTAGACGACGGGCGAGCCGTCGCGCTGAAAAATCGCCTCGGACGGGACGAGCACGACGTCGGGCACACGATCGGTGGCGATCCGCGCCACGGCGGTCATGCCCGGGCGGATCTTCGGGTCGAGCTCGAGCAGCACGAGGTCGAGATCGAAGTTACGCGGGGGCGGCCAGCCGGCGGAGAAATCGGCGCGCGCGAGGATCGAAATCTCGTCGATGCGGGCTTTGAACTCGTGGCCGGGAACCGCTTCGATCAGGATGACCGCATCCTGACCGGTCTCGAGGCGCCCGCGGTCCGATTCGTCGAGGCGCGCTTCCAGGTGGATCGACGACAGGTCCGGCAGCTCGAGAATGTTCGCGCCCGCCCAGGCGCGGTCGCCTTCGCGGAACTCCTGGCCGTTGCCGAACATGTCACCCGAACGCGGGTTCGGCAGGATGTTCACCATGCCGGCGGCCGGCGACTTCAACTGGAGCCTGAGCAGGCCGTCCTGCGCGCGTTTCAGATCGGCCAGCGCCTTGTCGCGCTTGTGCGTCTTGCCGAACACGTCGGCCTGGGCCGACGTGCGGTCGGACTTGATCTTCTCGCCGAGCTCGATCAGCTTCTGTTCAGCGTCCTTGAGCACGAGCTTCGCCTGCTCGTTCTCGATCCGCGACACCGTGTCTCCCTTGTTGACGTCGAGTTTCGCGCGTTCGACGTCGTAGGTCGCCTTCATCAGCGCCGTCGCGTTCTGCTCCTCGGTGATCTTCGCCTGCGCGCCCGCCTGCTCGATCTCGGCCTCGGCCTGCTTCAGCTCCGACTGCTTCTCCTGGATGGTCCGCCGCAGCGTCGTGCCGTCGAACTCGACGACGACATCGCCGGGCTTGACGAGCGTTCCGTTCTTCACGAGCTTGACGATCTGGAGTTCGCCGGACTGCAGCGGCGAGGACAGAATCACGGACTTCACCGGCCGGATCTCGCCGCGGATTTCGAGCGTATCGACGAAGTCTCCGCGCGTGACGTCGGCGGTGGGGACGTCGGGCACCGTGCGCCCTCCCGCCGTGGCGATGAAACCGGCGACCGCGACGCCGCCCGCCACCAGCGTGAACACGAGGTTGCGCGGTCGGCTCACGATGGCGCCAATCGCGTGCAGGAAGCCCATCAGCGCACCGCCACATTGCGCGCCACGACGGCGCCGCTCTCGAGCCCCGCTGTCACTACCGCTTCGTACGCGTTCGTCGCCCCGATCGTTACGGGCCGATCCTCGTACCCGCCGCCGGCCTGGATCCGCACGACGGCCTTGTCGCCGTCGTACTTCACGGCATCGCGCGGGATCACGAGGGCGCCGCTGACGCGGGCCAGCTCCACGTCGAGCGACGCGGTAAGGTCGGGCATCAGATTCGGGTGCGAGCCGTTCACGGCCACGAGCACGACGAAGTTGCGCACCTTCGGCGAGAGCGACGAGGTGACCGCCAGGGGCGAAATCTGCGCCACGCGCCCGCCGAAGGACAGCTCGGGGTACGCGTCCAGACCGACTCGCACCGGCTGGCCCACGCGCAGGTCGTTGATGTCGGCCTGGTTGACGCGCGCCCGGACGCGCATGACCGAAGGATTCACGATGTCGACCACCGGCATGCCGGCGCGGACTTCCTCGCCTTCCTGGATCTCCGCCATGCCGCTCGACTTCCACATGGTCCGCGTGACCGACAGCCCGGCGATCGGCGACCGGACCTCCATGCGCGTCGCGTTGGTTTCGGCCTGATGCATGGCGCTCTGAGCCTTGTCGCGACGGATCTGGATGATGCGCAGGTCGGCCAGCGCCGCGCTCCGCTTCAGGTCGTAGGTCGTCTTGAGCTGCGTCAGCGTCGCCCGCGCCTGCTCGACCGCCTGCGTGTTCTTCTCGGCTTCGATGCGGGGCAGCATCTCGTTCTTGACGGTTTCGAGCGTGGCGCGCGTGAGGCTGCTCTCGGCCTGGAGGATCTCCGAGTCGTCGCGGGCGCGCGCGGCCCGCTCCTCCGCCTCCTTCTTTCGAATCTGCTGCTCGAGGTCGTCCAGCTCGGCGTGGCGATCCAGCGCGTTCTGGAGCTGCACCTGGCGATCGAATTCGACGAGGATGTCGCCGGGCAGGACCTTGGTCCCGGGGTGGATGAGGCTGGTGATGACGAGTGAATTCGTGTTCGGGCCTGACAGCCTGGGCGCCGCAATCGTCGTGGACTCGACCGCTTCCACCGTGCCGCTCAACCGAACCGACCGGACGAAGTCGCGAAGCGTGACGGTGGCGGTCGATTCACGCCCGCGGGCGCCCTGGGGCGTTACCGCCGCGGCTCGCGTCGACAGGACCACGGCGGCGCCCGCAACCAGTACGAAGGTCACGGCGGACAGGTACTTCAGCTTCATGGAGCTACCCGATCGGAGTTAGACACCGGCGAGACACGTATGCCCCACACCCCGGCGTATCAGACGGTCGGGGTTGAGCCTTGGTTGGTGATGAAATAGCACCGGCCGGTTCGGATCAATGATTTTGGGACGAATCGTCCGGTCGTGGGACGAGTTGTTCGCCTCATCAACGCCTTCATCGCGGGGCCGGGTCCACCTCCGGCCGGCGCCCCGAAATCGACATCCGGGACTCGACGGGCCCCAGATCGAACGCGGCGTGCGCGGTTCGCGTCGTCCTCAGCACTTCACGCCTGATGCCGCCGGATCGTATGCAAGGCTCTGGGCCAGCCAGCGCTCCGCCTCCTCGATCGGCACCCCCTTCCGTCTGGCGTAGGACTCGAGCTGGTCGCGGCCGATGCGGCCCACGTTGAAGTACCTGGCGTCTGGATGCGAGAAGTAGAGGCCGCTGACCGAAGCGGCCGGCAGCATGGCCGCGCTCTCCGTGAGGCTGATGCCCTGCCTTGCCGCGTCGAGCACCGTGAACAGCTTGAACTTCTCGGAATGGTCCGGACAGGCGGGGTACCCATACGCTGGCCGGATACCACGGTATTTCTCCGCCGCCAGCTCTTCGGGCGTGAGCTGCTCGCCTTCGCCGTAGCCGAAGTCCTTGCGCGCCTGCGCGTGCAGGTACTCGGCGAATGCCTCGGCGAGACGATCGGCGATCGCCTTCACCATGATGGCGTTGTAGTCGTCATGATCCCGTTCGAACTGCCGCGCGAGCTCGTCCGCGCCGATCCCGGCGGTGACGGCGAACATGCCGAGGTAGTCGGGCACGCGGCTCTCTCGCGGCGCGATGAAGTCGGCCAGCGAGCGGTTCGGCCGCTTGTCGGCGATTACCTCCTGCTGCCGCAGCATGGGCAGCCGGACGAACTCCTCGCGCCGTGAGTCGTCCGTGTACACGACGATGTCGTCGCCGTCGGCGTTCGCGGGCCAGAAGCCGTACACGCCGCGCGCCGTCAGCAGCTTTCCGTCGATGATCTGCTCGAGCAGCGCCCGCGCGTGCTGGAACAGTTCGCGCGCGGCGGCGCCGTACTCCGGGTGCTCGAGGATGGCGGGATAGCGCCCCTTCAGCTCCCACGCGGAGAAGAAGAACGTCCAGTCGATGTATTTCGCCAGTTCGTCGAGCGGCACGTCGTCCAGGTAGCGCCGGCCGACGAACCACGGCGACGAGATGACCAGGTCGTCCCACGCGGTCTGCTGGCGGTTCGCCCGCGCCTGCTCGTACGAGAGCATCGGCTTGTTCCTGCGCGCGGCGTATTTGTCGCGAATGTCAGCCTGGTCGGTCCGATTCGCCGCGTCGAACGCCGGGCGCCTGGCGCCGATCAGGTTCGACACGACGTCCACCGCGCGCGAGGCGTCGAGCACGTGCACGACGGGCCCGCTGTATTCCTGCGCGATCTTGACCGCGGTGTGCTGGCGGCTCGTCGTCGCGCCGCCGATCGAGCAGCGGCAGCGTCAGGCCGCGCCGCTCCATTTCGCGCGCGACGAATACCATCTCGTCGAGCGATGGCGTGATGAGGCCGCTCAACCCGACGATGTCGGCCTTCCGCGCGATCGCTTCGTCGAGGATCTTCGCGCCCGGCACCATGACCCCGAGATCGACGATCTCGTAGTTGTTGCACCCGAGCACGACCCCGACGATGTTCTTCCCGATGTCGTGGACGTCGCCCTTGACGGTTGCCATCACGATCTTGCCCTGCGTGGAGGACTCCCCGGTGCGGCGCTTCTGCTCTTCCATGTAGGGCAGGAGGTAGGCGACGGCCTTCTTCATCGCGCGGGCGCTCTTGACGACCTGGGGCAGGAACATCTTGCCGGCACCGAACAGCTCGCCGACCACCTTCATGCCGTCCATCAGGGGCCCTTCGATCACCTGGATCGGCTCGGCGAACTGGTGCCGCGCCTCCTCGACGTCCACCTCGATGAAGTCCACGACGCCGTGCACGAGCGCGTGCGACAGCCGTGCCGCCACCGGCGCCTCGCGCCAGGACAGATCCGACTCGCGTTTCGTGCCCGTGCCTTTCACCTGTTCGGCAAACTGCACCATTCGTTCGGTTGCGTCGGGCCGCCGGTTGAAGATGATGTCCTCCACGTGCTCGAGCAGCGGCTTCGGGATGTCCTCGTACACGACCAGCTGGCCGGCATTGACGATGCCCATGTCCATGCCGGCCTGGATCGCGTGATACAGGAACGCGGAGTGAATCGCCTCGCGGACGGCGTCGTTCCCGCGGAACGAGAACGACAGGTTGCTGACGCCGCCGCTGACCTTCACACCGGGGCACGTGGCCTTGATGACCCGCGTGGCCTCGATGTAGTTGACCGCGTAGTCGTTGTGCTCCTCGAGGCCGGTCGCAATTGCCAGGATGTTCGGGTCGAAGATGATGTCGGTCGGATCGAACCCGGCCTGCTCGACGAGCAGCCGGTACGCGCGCTGGCAGATCGACACCTTGCGTTCGATCGTGTCGGCCTGCCCCGTTTCGTCGAAGGCCATGACGACGACGGCGGCGCCGTAGCGATGGACGTGCCGCGCCTTCTTCAGGAAGTCGGCCTCGCCTTCCTTGAGGCTGATCGAGTTGACGACGCCCTTCCCCTGGATGCACTTGAGCCCGGCCTCGAGCACCGACCAGCGCGAGCTGTCGATCATCACGGGCACCCGGGCGATCTCCGGCTCGGTCGCGATGTAGTTCAGGAACGTCGTCATGGCCTGCTCGGAGTCGAGCATGCCTTCGTCCATGTTGACGTCGATCATGTTCGCGCCGCCGCGCACCTGCTCGACCGCGACGCTGACGGCGTCGGTGTAGTTGTTCGCCTTGATCAGCCGCGCGAACCGGGCCGAGCCGGTCACGTTGGTGCGCTCGCCGATCATCTGGAAGTTGCTGTCCGGGCGGATCGTGAGCGTCTCGAGGCCGCTGAACTGTGAATAGTGATCGGCGCTCGGCGGTCGGCGGCTCGGCGGCTCGCGGGCCCGGGACCGGGGACTGGGGGATTGGGGCCCGGTTCATCCTCTGCCGGAGCCGCCGGATCGAGCGTCGAATGGCGGGCGCCGGAGGCCGGGCGCAACCAGGACGCCGCCGGCAGTGCCCGGGGGGTGACCTCGGCGACGGCGGCGGCAATCGCCGCGATGTGATCGGGTGTCGTGCCGCAGCAGCCGCCGAGGACGTTCGCGAAGCCGCTGGCGGCGAAGTCGCGCAGCAGCGCGCCGGTTTCGGCAGCCAGCTCGTCGTACTCGCCGAACGCATTCGGGAGTCCCGCGTTGGGATAGCTGCTGACGTAGCACTCGGCCATCCGGGCGAGTTCGGCGAGATACGGCCGCATGTCGCGCGCGCCGAGTGCGCAGTTGATGCCGACGCTGAAGGGCTTCGCGTGGCGGATCGAGGTGTAGAAGGCATCGAGCGTCTGACCCGAGAGCGTCCGGCCGCTGCGATCGGTGATCGTGACCGAGATCATCACGGGCAGGCGGACGCCCTTGTCCTCGAACACGTTCTCGATGGCCACGATGGCGGCTTTCGCGTTCAGCGTGTCGAAGATGGTCTCGAGCAGCAGCAGGTCGCAGCCGCCGTCCACGAGCCCACGCGCCTGTTCCTCGTAGGCCGCGCGCACCGCGTCGAAGGTGACGGCGCGGAACGCGGGGTTGTTGACGTCCGGTGAAATCGACAGCGTGCGGTTGGTCGGCCCCATCGAGCCGGCGACGAACCGCGGACGGTCGGGCGTCTTCGCCGTCCACTCGTCGGCGGCCGCGCGGGCGATGCGCAATCCCTCGACGTTCATCTCGTAGACGTGCGGCTCGAGTCCGTAGTCCCCCTGCGCGATGGCGGTTGCGCCGAAGGTGTTCGTCTCGATGATGTCGGCGCCGGCGGCGAGATACTCGCGGTGGATCGCGCCGATCACGTCGGGGCGCGTCAGCACGAGCACGTCGCTGTCGCCGCGCAGCTCGCGCGGATGGTCGGCGAAGCGTGTCCCGCGGAAGTCCGCGTCGGTGAGCTTGTAGCGCTGGATCATCGTGCCCATCGCGCCGTCGAGAATCAGCACGCGGGACTGGAGCAGGCGGTGAAGGGTGTCGAGGACAGTCATGTCAGTTCGCAGCGCCTTTCGGTGAATCGTTCGACGGCTTCACCGCGCTCGCGACGAGCACCGTGAAGGGGTCGCCCGTGCGACGGGAGCCCACGCCAATCCGGACGTCGTGGAAGCCGGCGTCGCGGAACAGCGCGCCGAGCTGATCGTCGCTGAAGCCGAGCCAGCGATCGCCGAGGCGCTCGCGGACCCAGGTTTCGTTGTGCTCGCGCAGGTCGAGGACGAGGAGGCGGCCGCCCGCGACCAGGATGCGCGCGGCCTCGCGCACGGCCTGCGCGGGGTCCGACGCATGGTGCAGCGCCTGCGACAGGAGCGCGAGGTCCACGCTGGCGTCGCGAATCGGCAGATGGTCCAGCTCGCCCTGCTTCCAGGTGATGTTCGACACGCGCCGCCGCTTCGCCAGCGCACGCGCGCGGGCAAGAACGGTGTCGGAGCGATCGACCGCGATGACCCTTGAGGCCCAGCGGCTGGTCTCGATCGTGAGATAGCCCTCGCCGCAGCCGAGGTCGGCCACGCGCAGCGGCGGCAGGAGGTGGCCGAGCGCGCGCGCCCACGCGGCCCAGCTCCGGCCCGGCACGAGCTGACGTTCGTTCGTGTCCGGCCCGCTGTGGGCGGCGAAGTTCTCCTTGCGCAGCCTGCGCACTTCCTCCAGCCGCGCGTCGTCCGCCCGCCCGCCGGCGGTCGCCGCGGCGGCGGCGAACTGAGACTGGAGCAGCGGCCAGAGCGGACCCAGGCCGTTCGAGCCGTCCCGGACGGGGGGCGCGATGCTGTAGAAGGAGTACCCGCCTTCACGCTCCTCGGTCAGGAGTCCGGCGTCCTTGAGCAGGCCCAGGTGACGGGAAACGCCCGATTGGGCGATGTCGAGGATGCCGGTCAGCTCGCTGACGTTCAGGCGTTCGGCGGCGAGCAGCCGGAGGATGCGGAGACGGACGTCGTCGCCGAGCAGCCGGAAGAGCGCGGGAGCCGATTGCATATCTATAAATCTACATTAATAGATTCGTAGATGCAACCGCCCGACCCCAGCCGGGGGTCTGACCCCACCGACACCGGGGGTCTGACCGCCGTTACGGGCTCCTACCGGGCGAGCCAGGCGGCGAGGTTCCGGCCCTGAGCGCCCGACAGCGCGGCGCACGAGCCAATGCGCTCGATGGCCTGCTGCAAGGTCCGCTGGGCGTCCGGCACCTCGTGGGTCGTGAAGAACTGTTTCACCTCGTCCAGGGTCCCCGTGTCGCAGAAGGCCGAGAGGCCTCCCACGATGACCGTGTTGCCGACGAACTCCCCGGTCTTCTCCTGCACGGCGTCCCATCGGGCCTGGAGGAGGTCCCAGGCGAGCCGCTGCGTATCGCGATTGCCAAGCATCGCCGCAATCAGGATCTTCGCGTCCTGGTTGCGCACCTGCGGACTCAACACCAGGTCCATCGTGCGGCGCACGAGCGCCGGGTCGGTAAACGACGTCAGCGCGTTCAGGTACCGATATTTCTCCTCGGGACCGCTGGCCGCGCGGCTGCGCTCGAGATAGGCGTCGTAGAGCGCCGCGCCGCCGTCGAGCGCTGCGAGATTGACGACGACGTTCACAAGTTCGGGCTGGACGGAGTCAGGCTTCGACAGTTCCTGCAGCGTCAGCTCGTGGGCCTTGGCGAGCACGCCAGGATCGCGGGCCACGGCCCCCAGCGTGCCGACGAGCGTCGCGCGCGCGTCCGCCACGTCGTCCGATTCCCCCGCCCGCGGCGTCCAGCCGATGTCGTCGAGGGCCGGCGCCAGGAGCGCCGACACCCACGAACGATAGGCGGGACGCGTCGCGTCGGTGGTGAGCGCCCGATCGATCAGTCCGAGGGTGCCTGCCAGCGTGCCGAGAACGGCGGGATTCCGTTCCGCCTTGAACCCGGACGCCAGGTCGAGGAACGAACCCACATCGTGGCGGCCGGCCCGGACGAGCGCCCATTCGTCGTCGAGCAGCGCGATGCGCTCGGACGGCTCGAGCGTCTCGACGTGCGGCGCGATCGCGCGGAGCATCTCGGGCGAGAAGCCCATGCGGTAGTATCCGCGCGCCCCTGCGTTCGGCATCACCCACGCCGGGCACGAATCGAGCGGGATCGTCGTCGCCTTCTCCGAGACGACGCGGCACGGCGTCTTTCCGTCCGGCGTCCTGATGCACACCGGGATGTTCCAGAGCGCACCGCCCGGTGCGGCTCCCTCCTGCACATAGCGTTCCTGCGAAACGGCCACCGAGCCCGTGCTCCCCGAGCAGTCCACTTTCACGTTCACGACCGGAACGCCAGGCTGATCGACAAAGCTCTTCATCACCAGATCGACCGGCTTGTCGGCGGTGTGCGCCACGGTGGACCAGAAATCCTCCGCACGCGCGTTGCCGTACTTGAACTTCGCAATGTATGCGTTCACACCCTTGCGGAACGCCTCTTCGCCGAGCCAGCGCTCGACCATGCGGATGACGGCCGCGCCCTTCTCGTAGGCGATGCCGTCGAAGAGCTCGTTGATCTCGGCCGGCGTGGACGCCTTCGAGCGAATCGGGCGCGTCGAGCGCAGGGAATCGAGGCCCATCGCGTTCTGGTTCGACTGGACATCGTTGAGCCCGATGTGCCATTCGGGCTTCCACGCCTCGATGGGCTTCGACTCCATCCAGTTGGCGAACCCTTCGTTCAGCCAGATGTCGTCCCACCACTGCATCGTCACGAGATCGCCGAACCACTGGTGCGCCATTTCGTGGGCGAGGACCACCGCGATGTTCTTCTTCACGCCCACCGACGCATCACGTGGATCGGCGAGGAGCAGCGTCTCGCGATAGAAGATCGCGCCGACGTTCTCCATCGCGCCGGCCGCGAAGTCCGGCACGGCGACGACGTCGAGTTTCCTGAACGGGTATTTCACCGCGTAGTAATGGTTGTAGTACCGGAGGATCTGCTGCGCCGATTCGAGCGCGAACCCCATGAGCCCCTTCTTGTCGGGTGTCGAGCAGATGCGGATCGGGGTCCCGTCGGCGGCGCCCTCGATGCACTCGAAATCTCCTACCGCCAGCGCAAGGAGATACGTGGACATCTTCGGAGACTCGTCGAAGCGCACCGTGTGCTTCCCGGCGCCCGGGCCCGGCCGGTCCGACACGACCGCGCCGTTCGAAATGGCGTGGTCCGTCTCATCGATGATGGCCGTCAGCGAGAAGGTGGCCTTGAAGGCGGGTTCGTCGAACGACGGGAACATCCTGCGCGCGTCGGTGGCCTCGAGCTGCGTGACGGCGTAGCGCCGGTTGTTGGCCTTGCTCAAGTAGAGGCCGCGCAATTGATCGTTGAGGATGCCGTGGTAGGCGATGTCGATGGTCGCCGCACCCCGCGATATCGCGCGAGGCACGGTGAACGTCACCTGCTCCTTTTCCGGCCCCGGTGTCACGGCCGCTTCCTGCGTCTGCCCGGCTGCCGTGACGGTCACCCGCTCGAACTCGATCTCGGCGGCGTTGAGCACGATCGTCGGCGTCGGCTTGTCGATGCTGACCGAGATCTTCTCCGTGCCGGTGAACGTCGCCCCGGCCAGATTGGGCGCGACCGTCAGATCGTAGTGGCCGGGCACGACTCCCGCCGGCAGCCGCTGGGCAAATCCCGGCACCGCTGCGCAGAACAGGGCAAGCATGAGCACGATGACAGTTCGCAACATGAGCAGTCCTTCTGAGTTCCGATCCATGAGTCCCGACCCGGGCAATCCGAGTGGTCCGTGCCCCTCGGCACAGTGGCCTATACTGGCCAGCGTGGATCTCAAAGTCTACGCCTCCGAAGCGGCGTTTGCCGCCATCGTGGTGGCACATGGCGCGGGAGCGGGACAGATGAGCCCGTTCATGGTGCGAGCGGCGGTCGAGCTTTCCGCGCGCGGCGTGTCGACCGCAACCTTCGACTTCCCATACATCACCGCCGGACGCCGCATCCCCGACAAGGCACCGGCACTCGAATCGGCGTGGCGCGATGCGATCGACGCCGCGCGCGAGCGGTTCGCAGCCCTGCCGTTGTTCATCGGCGGCAAGTCGATGGGCGGACGGATCGCCTCGCACGTCGCGTCGCAGGGTGGCGCCGGACCGCTCGCCGGTCTCGTCTTCCTGGGCTACCCGCTGCACCCGCCCGGGCGTCCGCACCAGCGCCGCGACGCGCACCTGCCCTCCATCGCAGAACCGATGCTGTTCGTGCAGGGCTCCCGGGATTCGTTCGGGTCCGGTGCCGAGATCCGTGCGCTGCTCCCCTCGTTGCAGCACGCGACGCTGCACGAGATTGCGGGAGGGGATCACTCGTTCAAGGTGCCGGGCGGCAAGGCCAGGCAGGACCCGGCGCTGGCGGAGGTCTTCGACACCGCGGCGGCCTGGATGCGACACACGGCCGGGGCATGAGCACCAGCGTGGACGTCCAGCTCGTTCCGACCACGGTCCACGGACGCATGCTCGTCCGCGGCGCGCGGATGGCAGCCTCGCGCGGTGTGCTCGTCGGCTTCCATGGCTATCTCGAGTCGGCGGCGATCCAGATGGATCGGCTGATCGCCATCCCGGAGTCGCGCGCCTGGTCTCTGGTCTCGATCCAGGCCCTGAACCGCGTCTATCTCGGCCGGACCCGCGAGATCGGGGCTGGATGGATGACGCGCGAAGACCGTGAAGTCGCGATTGCGGACAACCTCGCCTATGTCGACGCGGCACTCGACTCGGTTCCGCACGACGATGCCACGCGGTTCGTTTACGCGGGATTCTCACAAGGGGCGGCGATGGCGTTTCGTTCGGCGGTGCGCGGGCGTCGTCCCGGCGCGGGCGTGATCGCGATTGGCGGCGACGTTCCGCCCGAACTGCTCGACGATCCGTCGTCCGTGTTTCCGACGGTCCTCCTCGCGCGCGGCGCGGACGACGACTGGTTCACCCAGGCAAGGCTGGATGCGGATGTCGCGAAGCTGACGGCCCGCGGCGTCGCAGTACGCCCGCTGGTCTGCGACGGCGCCCACGAATGGACCGCGGCAGTCTCGGCGGCTGCCGGCGCGTTTCTCGAAGGCCTACCCCTGAGGCTCTGACTCCTGCTGGCGGCGGGCCCGCCGCTTGCGCTTCCACTTGTGCCGCGCCTCCGCCTCTTCGATGGAGTGTGACTCGGTCAGCTTGCGATCATGCCTGGCCATCTCGACCAGTTTCGCATAGTGCTTCCGGAGCGCGCCGAGTTCCGGCTCCGTGAGCGACTCGACGTCGATCAGCCGGTTGCTCGCGCCTTCGACGGCCGCGACCAGCTCGTTCAACTTCAGGTGCACGGCGAGCGCATCTTTGTTCTGCGCGCGCTGGATCAGGAACACCATCAGGAACGTGACAATCGTCGTTCCCGTGTTGATCACGAGCTGCCAGGTATCGGAATAGTGAAAGAGCGGGCCGGAGACAATCCAGACAAGGATGACGCTGCAGGCGAGGGCGAAGGCCGCCGAGCCGCCGGTCCGGCGCGCGGTGGCGGTTGAGAACCGTTCGAGGGCGCCGCTAATTGAATTGTCGGTTTTCCGTGTCATGGTTGCGACTGTAGCACGCAGCTGACGGCCGGGGCCTGCGGCGCGAAGGGTCGATTTTTCAGGCCTTTGGCGGTCAGGCCGTCGAAGGACCTACGTACCGAAGTCGGCGCGCCCGCTCGACGGTTAGGTATGATTGGAGGATGCGCCTTTTCGACCCCTCTGACGCCGCGACCGCCGAACCGCCGCAGGCCCGCACCCGCCTGCGGGAGGACATTCCCGGTCGTTTCAAGTGGAACCTGTCGGACATCTTTGCCAGCTGGAACGACTGGGACACGGCCTACCGGAAAATCGAGTCGGGCATCGACCGGTACGCCGCGCTGAAGGGGACGCTGGCGAGCGGCCCGGACAGGCTGCTCGAGGCCTTCCGGCTCTCGGAGGAGCTCGAACAGCTCGCCTACCGCGTCTGGTACTTTCCTTCGCTCCAGTACGATCAGGACCAGCGCGACAACGTCGTCAACGCGAAACGGCAGCAGGTCCAGATTCTGTTCGCGCGCCTGCAGCAGGCAGGCTCGTGGTTCAGCCCCGAACTGCTGAAGATTCCGCTCGAGACGGTACGGTCGTGGATGGATCGGGTCGAGGCGCTCCGCCTCTACCGGTTCGCGATCGAGAACCTCTACCGCCAGCAGGAACACGTACTCGACGAGGGGGGCGAGCGGTTGATGTCGCTTTCGAGCCGGCTCGCCGCCGCGCCCAACGAGGCCTACTGGGCGCTCTCGACCGCCGATGCGAAGTTCCCGACCGTCACGCTCACGACCGGCGAGACCGTGACGGTGTCGTACGGGCAGTATCGCGCGATCCTCGCGACACGCCGTGAACAGGCCGATCGCGAAGCCGCCTTCACCGCGCTGCACGAGACCTACCAGGCGAACATCAACACGTATGCGACGCTCTACAACGGCGTCTGCCAGCGCGACTGGTTCCAGGCGCGGGCGCGCGGCTACGCGAGCACGCTCGACGCCGCGCTTCACGGCGACAACATTCCCACGTCCGTCGTCGAGAACCTGATCGAGACCACGCGGGCCGGCGTCGAGCCGCTGCGCCGGTACCATCGCCTGCGCCGCAAGACGCTGGGCGTGCCGTCCTATCACGTCTACGATTTTTCGATTCCGCTCGTCACCTTCGACAAGAAGTACCACTACGACGAAGTGCTCGACTGGATCGTGCAGGCCGTGGCGCCGCTCGGCGCTGAATACCTGGCCCGGATGCGCGAAGGGTTCGCGGGCGGCTGGATCGACGTCTACGAGAACGAAGGAAAGCGCTCGGGTGCGTACTCGGCGCCCGTGTACGGCACCCATCCGTACATGCTGCTCAACTACACCGACACACTGGACGATGTCTTCACGCTCGCGCACGAGATGGGGCACTCGATGCACACCATCCTGTCGCACGAGCACCAGCCGTTCGTCTATTCCAGCTACACGATCTTCGTCGCCGAGGTGCCGTCGACGCTGAGCGAGGCGCTGCTGCTCGAGTACATGCTGGAGCGCTCGACGGATCCGGCCGAGCGCGTCGTCCTGCTGCAGCACGCGATCGACAACATCACCGGCACGTTCTACACCCAGGTGATGTTTGCCGACTACGAGCTGCGCGTGCACCGCCTCGCCGAGCAGGACCAGCCGATCACGTCGGAGATCCTGACCGAGACCTACAAAGCGCTGCTGCAGGACTACTACGGCGACGCGGTCGATCTGAACGCCATGACGGGCCTCACCTGGGCGCGCATCCCGCACTTCTTCAACTCGCCCTACTATGTCTACCAGTACGCGACCTGCTTCGCGTCGGCAGCGCGGATCTCGGAGGAGATCATGCACGGCACAGAGGCGGCCCGCGCGGAGGCGCGCGAGCGGTATCTGGACCTGCTCAAGTCCGGCGGAAGCGACTACCCCATGACGCTCCTGAAGACGGCCGGTGTGGACCTGGCACAACCGGATACCGTTCGCGCCATCATCGAGCAACTGGACGATCTCGTCACGCGGCTCGAACGCGAGCTGGCCGCGCTGTAGCGCCGGCTCGCAGCCGGCCGTTCGTGCACGTCGGTTTACGCCGGAGTTCGGAACCGGCGGCAGACCGCGACGGCGGAGCGTGGGGTGCATGAGGTCATCCGCGCGGCGGTTGACTGACGCGAGGCTGCCGCGCGGGTGGTTTGTACCTGAGCGCCAGCGCCGCCGCGCCTGCCAGCGCCACCGCCGCCGATCCGTACGACGCGCCCTCGCCGTACAGTTGCAGCGACCCGTTCCCCCACACGGGACCGATCGTGCGTCCGAGACTCTCGAGCGCCCCCGCCGCGCCCTGCACGCGCCCCTGTTCGTGGGGTCCGGCCGCCTTGCTGATGAGCGCGCTCAACGTCGCGCTGCACAGTCCGATGCCGAGCGCGCCAGGAAGCAGCATGGCGATGAAGACCGGCACGGAATGGGTGAACGCGCTCCCGCCCCACCCGATAGCCGCCGACGCAAAGCCGATGCTGAGCGTGCGTTTCTCGCCGATCGCGCCGACGACCCAGCCGACGACCACGCCCTGCACGAGGACACCGAAGAAGCCGAATACCGCGAGCAGGTAGCCGGTCGCGGCCGCGTCGAAGCCGAACCGCCGCGCGCCGAACAGCGCGAATGTCGTCTGGTAGACGGCAAACGCCGTCCAGTACACGAAGTCGATGCCGAAGAGGATGCGCAGGTTCGCGCGCCCGCCGAGTTCGACGAGTGAACTCCACGGCGACGCGCCGCCGGCATGCGCGCGGTGGACGGTTTCGGGGAGCCACATGTAGGCCAGCGCGGTCGCGAACACGGTAATGATGGCTGCCGCCCAGATGGGCGCCGTGTAGCTGATGTGCGAGAAGAGCCCGCCCAGGCCAGGCCCGACGATGAAGCCGAGGCCGAATGCAGCGCCGAGGATGCCGAAGGCGCGGGCGCGATCCTCTTCGGCCGTGATGTCGGCGATGTAGGCCCGGGCGGTCGTGATGTTGCCGCCGGACAGTCCGTCCACGATGCGGGCGGCGAAGAGCATCGCCAGGCTGTGCGCCATGGCCAGCATCACGAAGCTGACGACGGTTCCCAGCAGGCTGAAGATCAGGACGGGGCGGCGCCCCCAGCGGTCGGAGAGATCGCCAAGGATCGGCGACGCGAACAGCTGGCTCACTGAAAACGACGCGAACAGCAGGCCGATGACCATCGGCGAGGCGCCGAACGTCTGCGCGTAGAACGGCAGAAGGGGAATGATGATCCCGAACCCGACGAGGTTCACGAACAGGGTGATGAAGATGACGAAAAGTGGGCGGGACACGGAATGGTAAATGGTAAATGGTAAATGGGGGCTATTTCCGCAGCGTAACGCCCTTGATGACCACGGCGTCCACCGGCACGTCTTCCATGTCGCCGACGGAGTGGGTCGGCACCGCGGCAATCGTGTCGACAACGTCCATGCCGGAGAGGTACACGACCGAAGACCGCATATCCAAAGTCATCCGGGGAGTACCCGGCATGGTCCAGCATGCGGTTGTCGACGACGTTGACGTAGAACTGGGAGGTCGCGCTGCGGAGCTGTCGCGTGCGGGCCATGGCGACCGTGCCGCGCGCGTTGCGGAGGCCGTTGGTCGCCTCGTTCTGGATGGGCGGCCGTGTGGGCTTCTCGACGAGCGATTCGCTGAAGCCGCCCCCCTGGATCATGAAACCGGATTTCACCCGGTGGAAGACCGTGCCGTCATAGAAGCCATCCTGGACGTATTGCAGGAAATTGGCGACCGAGACCGGGGCCCGCTCCTTGAACAGCTCGATCGTGAAGTCACCCATGGAGGTGGAGACGGCCACGACCGGGTTGCCCGGGGCGGGTTCGAGGACGGAGGCTGGCGCCGGCCTTCCGGCGCCCTGGGCCAGGACCGGTCCCTGGGCGGACAGAACCCACCCCGGAATCGCCACCAACGAACACAGAAATACCCACCGGATCGGATGTTGGGGTAAGAAGGGTGGCTGGCGTTCGAGCATGAGGTTCACCGGTTCCTTGGTCGTGGCCATTCAAATCGATGGATCCCGATGTTAGGCGCAGGTGCGGACCCGCGTCAACGCGCGGCTGGGCTACAATAATCGTTCGGCACAAAGATCGCATGGGCGGTTGCGCCGTCAGTGTCGGCGCGGGAGATTCGCGATGGCAACTGGACTCCAGGGCGAGCAGAAGGAGCTGGCGGAATTCATCCGGGCAGGCTCGTCGCGCGGCCCGCAGTGCTTCGGCAGCTATTTCGACGACAAGGGTGGATCGTGCGCGCTCGGTGCCGTCTACGAAGGCGTGTACCACCTGCCGCGCCAGCATGGCAAATTGATACCGGATCATCTCGAACGGCTGTTTCGCTGCCTGGACGAGATGACGAAGAAGTGCCCCCAGGGCTGCGTGAAGCGGCTGCCGCTCGCCTCGATGATCGTCCACCTGAATGACGATCACCGCTGGACGCGCGAACAGATCGCCGAGTGGCTCACGGTAGAATCAAACGCATAATCGAAAGGGTGGAGGGCCGGACGCCCTTCACTCTTTGCAAGGCCCCCCACATGTCTTTCCTCGATCGGTTCAAGCCCCAACCCCGTTGGAAGAACCCCGACCCGGCCGTACGCGCTGCGGCGGTCACTGAAGTCCCGCTCGACGAGGAGCACCGCGCCGATCTGGTCGAGCTCGCGAGCGACGAAGACCTTCGCGTGCGGCGCGCGGCCGCGGCGCGGCTCTTTGCCGTCGAGGACCTCGTGCGCATGGCAGGAACGGAGCGCGACGCCGACCTCCGGCGGGAGGTCACCGACCGGCTGGTCGCCATCGCGACGGCTCCAGCCGATACCGACGCCGACGCCGCCCTCGCGCTGGCGGGCATCGACGATCAGAAACAGTTCGCGACCGTGGCGAAGTCGTCGCCGCACGACAACGTGCGCGCGGCGGCGCTCGGCCGGGTCCACGACGTCAAGACGCTCGGCAGCATCGCCCGCAACGCGGCCGACGGGCAGACCGCGCTCGACGCCGTCGCGAAGATCGCGGATCCGGCGGAGCTCCTGAACGTCGCGGTGCGGACCGATCAGAAGGAGGCCGGACTCGCCGCGCTCGAGAAGTGCGCCGAGGCCACGCCGCCCGGCGAGCAGCGCGGGCTGATTGAGGGGGTCTCTGGGCGAGCGAAGAACAAGTCGGTGACAAAGCGCGCACGCGCGATGGTGCAGGCCATGGACGAAGCAGAGGCGGCGCGCCGGCTGGCGCTCGAAGAGTGGCAGCAGCGCGTGGCGGCCGTGGCCGCCAGGGTTGAGTCGATCGCGGCAACGCCTTCCGTCCCGGACGCGGCGGCGCAGGTCGACGCGGCCGAAGCCGCGTGGGGCGAGCTGGCCTCCGCGGGCACGTTCGAGCTCGATCCCGATACGGCCGGACGATTCGGCTCGCTCGTCGAGGCGGCGCGGGCCGGAATCGCGGGCCACGAACGTGCGCTGGCTGAACAGCGCGCCGCGGCCGATCGCGTCGCCGCGGACCGCGCCGTCCGGCTGTCGATCTGCGAGCGCATCGAGAACGCCCGGGCGGATGAAGCGCTGAGCAGGCTCGAAACGGGGCGCGCCGAGTGGGAAGGGCTTCCGCCGTCGGAGGCGGCCGACGTCGAAGACCAGGCCTTGCGCGACCGGTTCGCGGCGGCGTGCGCGCGCGCCGACGAACGACACCAGAACCGCCAGGACATGGAACGCACCAACGCGCGGCTCGGCGAGCTGTCGCTCGAGGCCGAACGCCTCGTTTCGCTCGAGACGCTGCCCGAGGGAGACTGGGCCGCCCTCGTCAGGGAATGGCACGCGCTGCGGGGCAGATCCGAGGACCTCGACCCGGCCGTGGCCGAGCGCTACGGCGCCGCCGAGGCACAGGTCGCCCGGCGCGTCGAAGAACGGCGCGCCGCCAGCGAGCGCGCACGTCGGCAGCACGCGCAGCGCATCGAGCAGCTGCTCGAACGCGTGACCAAGCGCGCCGCCGCCGAGGACCTCTCCCTGCGCGAAGCGGATCGCATCGCCCGCGAACTTCGCGCCGCGGTCGAAGCTCC
Organism: uncultured Acidobacteriota bacterium; assembly: GCA_963817635.1. Lineage (GTDB taxonomy): Bacteria > Acidobacteriota > Vicinamibacteria > Vicinamibacterales > 2-12-FULL-66-21 > CAWFPR01. The sequence continues at coordinate 488,839 of CAWFPR010000005.1, forward strand.
GAACGAGGACCGCGAACTGGTCGATCGGCTGAAGGCCGCCCAGGTCGTCATCGCGCCGAGGCTGCACGAGCTGCGCGAGATGGACGAATGGAAGCGGTTCGCCAACGCCGCCGTCCAGGAAGAGCTGATCGCGAAGACGGAGGCGCTCCGAGCCAAGTACAACTTCGACGCGCCGGAAGGGCCGAAGCCTGACGACCTCGACAAGGCCGCGCGTGACCTCCACGAAATCCAGGAACGCTGGAAGCAGGCGGCCGAAGCGCCGCGCGCGCAGGCGCAGGCCCTCTGGCATCGATACCGGCAGGCCGCCGATCCGATTCAGGCGAAGGTGCGCGAGTTCTTCGCCGTTCGCAACGAAGAGCGGAAGGGCAATCTCGACCGCAAGCTGGCCCTCATCGAGCGCGCCGAGGCGCTGGCCGAATCCACCGACTGGATCCGAACCGCAGAGGAACTGAAGAAGCTCCAGGCCGAATGGCAGGCGATTGGCCCGGTGCCCCGCCAGGACACACGCGTGACGTGGAAACGGTTCCGGGACGCGTGCGACAAGTTCTTCACACGCCGCAACGCCGACCTCGCCGAGCGCAAGGAAACCTGGTCCGCGAACCTGGCGCGGAAGGAAGCCCTGTGCGTGCGCGCCGAGGAGCTGGCTGCGTCGACCGAGTGGGAAAAGGGCGCCGCGGAGATCCGCCGGATGCAGGCGGACTGGAAAACGGTGGGGCCCGTCCGCCGCAACAAGTCGGAGGTCGTCTGGCAGCGCTTCCGCACGGCATGCGATACGTTCTTCGACCGCTACAAGCGGCGCGATCAGATCGAGCTCGAGGCAAAGCATGCCGATCGCGAGGCGCTCGTACTGGAACTCGAGGCCCTGAGCCCGGCCGGCCCCGGCGGGGCCGGCGACGCCCCCGCACCGGAACTGGCCGCCGACATCACACCGGCCCAGCCGGCCGAGGTCGACCACGCCACGCTGCTCGAGCAGGTCCGCTCCCTGCGCAGCCGCTGGAACCAGTCGTCGCCGGCGGTGCGGCACGGTGCCGACCCCCTCAGCGCGCGCTTCATGCAGGCCCTCGAACGGCTCATGGCGGCCTGCCCCGAGGCTTTCCAGGGCACCGAACTCGACGCCGCCGCGAACCGGCAGAAGATGGAAAAGCTGGTCGAAAAAATCGAGGGCTTCCTCACGACCGGGGGCGCACAGCCGGCCAGTTCCTCGCAGGCGCTTGCCGCGATGCTGCGAGAGGCCCTGGCATCCAACACCATCGGCGGGCGCGCCGGTGAGGAATCGAAGTGGCGGGCGATGGCTGAAGACGTCCGACAGGCCCAGGCGGCGTGGAGCCGTCTCGGCCCCGTCCCGGACGAAGCCGGCCGTCAGCTCGCGGACCGGTTCCACCGCGCGTGCGCCCGGTTCTTCGACCAGCTGCGCCATCACGTGCCGCCCGCTCCGGCGCCTCAGCGCGGGCGGCCGGTCGGAGCGGGGAGGGCTTAGGGGCTCAGGGCTCAGGGTGGCTGGGTCCTGGTGCCTTGTACAGGACCTTCCCTCCCACGATCGTCGAGACGACCCGCGCCGCCGGGATCTCGTCCTCCGGCACGGTGAGAATGTCCTTCGACAGGATCACCATGTCGGCGTACTTGCCCACGGTGAGGGATCCGCGGTTCTTCTCCTCGAAGGCGGCGTACGCGCCGTTGATCGTGTACGACTTCAGCGCTTCCATGCGGCTCATGCGCTGGTCGGGATAGAACACCGATCCGTCCTTCAGCTTCCGGCTCACGCTCGCATAGTAGCTGGCGATCGGATCGACATCTTCGACCGGCGCGTCGGTGCCGTTCGAAATGATCGCGCCGCTCTTCATCAGCTTCTGCCAGACGTAGGCGCCTTCCTCCGCGCGCTTCGCGCCCAGGCGTTCGAGCACGTACGGGGCATCCGACGTGCAGTGGATTCCCTGCATCGCCGCGATCACGCCCATCCGGCCGAAACGGGGGATGTCGGCGAGGCTCAGGTGCTGCGCGTGCTCGACGCGCCACCGGAGATCCTTCTTCGTCGGGTTCGCCTTGAAGGCGCGCTCGAAGACATCGAGCGTCTCGCGGTTGCCGCGGTCGCCGATCGCGTGCACGCAGAGCTGATAGCCGTTGGCCATGGCCAGGCGGGCCGCCTCGTCGATCTCCTTGACCGGCGTCGTCTCGGTGCCGACCCACCCGGGCTTGTCGGCGTAGTCTTCGAGGAACCACGCGCCGCGCGAGCCGAGCGCACCGTCGATCTGCCGTTTGATCGCGCGCACCGTCAGGCGGCCGCTGCCGTAGTCGATCATCCGGTACTGCTTCAGCTTCGGTGCCTCGGCGCGGTTGCCCTCCCGCACCATGACCCAGAGGCGCACGCCGAGCGCGTCTTCGTCCACCATCTTCTTGATCAGGTCGATCGTGGCAAACGAGGAGCCGGCATCCTCGAAGGTCGTGATGCCCTTCGAGAGCACCTCCTTCGCGGCGAGCTCGAGGACGCGGCGGGCACGCGCGGTACGCTCGGCAGGCGTCAACGGCGTTTCACCCGCGTGCACCTTGATGAGCCCGGACGCATGCTCGCGCATCAGGCCGGTGGGGTTGCCGCTGGCGTCCTTGAGGATGTCGCCGCCCGGCGGGTTCTCGGTGTTCTTCGTGATGCCCGACAGCTGGAGCGCCTTCCCGTTGGCGAAGCTCGCGTGCCCGCTCGCGTGCGTCAGGATCACGGGGTTGTCTGGCGAGACCGCGTCGAGCGACGCATGGGTCGGAAATCCCTCGACGTTGGGGTTGGGACGCGACGTCCACTTTTCCTGGTGCCAGCCGCGCCCGATGATCCACTCCCCCGGCTTGGCGTGCTTGACGGCTTCGGCGACCATCGCGACGATCTCGTCCCAGCTCGTCGTCTTCATCAACTGCAGGTTGATCTGCGCATCGCCGATCCCGGTAAAGTGCCCGTGGCTCTCGATGAGACCCGGGACGACCAGCTGCCCCTGCGCATCGATCACCTCGGTGCGTGGACCGATGTAGCGCTTGATCGCCTCGCTCGTCCCGAGCGCCTGGATCCGATCGCCGCGGACGGCGATCGCCTGCGCCTCCGGCGTCGCGTCGTCGACGGTGACGATTCGGGCGTTGGTCACGACCAGGTCGGCGGGTTGCGCGGGCGTCTGTGGCGCCGGGGCCGGCGTGCGGGCGCCGACGGCCGCCAAAGCGGTAAAAACCAGCGCGGATACCAGGACAGGGATGTTGCGGGTCACGTGTCACTTCTCCTTCAGCGGCCGGCGACAGCCGATCGAAACGGTCCGCGGCGACCTGCTGCCGGCGCGGGTCGATAGTACTTCATCGCGCGGCAGGCTGGCGACGTGCGGTTTGGCGGCAGGGCGGCGCTCCCCGGGCACCTGGCCGGCTGAGCTCAGCAAGGGGCGCTGCGTCACACCGCCAGGTGCGATACTGCGGGACGGCGCCCGCCGCGTGACGCCGCAGGCGGCACAGGAGACCAGGCCATGCGAACCATCGTCATCGGGCTCATTTCCGATACACACGGCCTCTTCCGGCCCTCGATTCCCGAGGCGCTCGCCGGCGTCTCGCTCATCCTGCACGCCGGTGATGTCGGCGGCGCCGCGATCCTGCCGGCGCTGGCCGCGATCGCACCCGTTCGCGCGGTCCTCGGCAACGTCGATTCGCCCGCACCTCCGCTCGAGCCGCACCTGCGCCTCGAGGCGGGTGGGCTGTGGATTCACCTCAGTCACGGCCACGAGCTGGGATCGCCCTCGCCGGACGCCCTGCTTCGGCGCTACCCCGCCGACGTCATCGTGTACGGTCACACCCACAAGCCGCTCGTCCACCGCGAAGGCGCGCGCCTCGTGGTGAACCCCGGCGCAGCCGGGCCGCGCCGCTTCAACCTGCAGCCGTCGGTGGCACGGCTGACCATTGCGGACGGCGTCGCCACCGCCGAAATCGTTGCGCTGCCGGAGTGAGTCGGGGAAGGGGAAACAACCGCGCGGTGACTGCGATTACCCCGCGAACTTGTAGCCCATCCCGTGGACGGTGAGCACGAACTGGGGGTGACGGGCGTTGGGTTCGATCTTCTGCCGGAGCCAGGCGACGTGGACGTCGACGGTGCGCGTCGACGGCATCGCGTTGTAACCCCAGACCTCGTTCAGAAGCTCGTCCCGTGTCAGCGTGGCGCCCCGGTGCTCGATGAAGTAGCGCAGCAGCTGGAATTCGCGGGCCGACAGATCGAGCGGCTCGCCGCCTCTGGTGACCTCGGCCCGGCGGAAGTCCACGCGGACGTCGCCGAACTGGTAGCCGTCGGCCGGGTGCGGCGCCAGCGGTGCGCGCCGGAGCTTCGCCTCGATGCGCGCGAGCAGTTCCGCCATCTCGAACGGCTTGGTCACGTAGTCGTCGGCACCGAGTTTCAGGCCCACGACCTTGTCCACGACCTGCCCCCGCGCGGTGAGCATGATGACGGGCGTCTGGATTCCGCGCCGTCGCAGCTCCGTCAACAGATCGAAGCCGTTGAGGCGCGGCAGCATGACGTCGAGCAGGACGAGGTCGAACGGTTCGGCGGCCGCCCGCTCGAGACCGCTCTCGCCGTCGGCGCTCGTCTCGATCGCGTAGCCCTCGAGAGCCAGCCGGTCCGTCAGCGTCAGGCGCAGACCGGGTTCGTCCTCGACGAGGAGCAGCCGCTTCACGACCGCGAGCCCGCAGCCGGGGCGGACCGCGCGCCGGCGAGCGTCGCGCGGCTGACCGGTTCCTCGCTGGCCGCCGGCAGGATCACGGTGAACGTGCTGCCTTCACGCGGCGCGCTCTCGAACACGATCCGGCCGCCATGCGCCTCGACGATGCGCTTGACCAGGCTGAGGCCGAGGCCGGCGCCCTGGATCTGCGCCTCCACGACGGCCGGCGAGCGGTAGAACGGTTCGAAGACGTGAGGCTGATCGGCCGGCGCGATGCCGACGCCGCGGTCCGCGATGGCGATCGCCACCTCCCGGCCGGTGCTGCGGGCGCTCACGCCGATCCACGCACCACCGGCGCCGTATTTGATGGCGTTCCCGACGAGGTTCTGGAACACGCGGCGAAGCGCCGCTTCGTCGCCAAGGACGGGCGGCAGCGCGGGCGGCACGTCCCACTCGACCGTAATGCCGGCCGCCTGGACCAGCGACTCCGAGGCCCCGACCACGCTGTCGATGAGCGGAAGCACACCGACGGGACGGAGCGCGAAGCCGCGCTGCCCGGACTGGATTCCCGCGAACTCGAGAATCTGCTCCACCATGTCGGTGAGCCGCCGGCCCTCGTTCCTGACCAGGTCGCCGTACTTGCGAATCTGCGCGTCGTCGCGCACCACGCCGTCGGCGAGATTTTCTCCCGCGGACCGGATGACGGCGAGCGGCGTGCGCAGTTCGTGCGTGACCGTTGCCACGAATTCCATCTGCTGGCGCGCCAGCGTCTGCGCCCGCCGGGTCGAGAGCACGAGAAGACCCACGCTGGCTCCGAGCACGGCCAGGATGCTCGAGCTGATCACGAGGTTGCGCTGGCGCGCCTTGTCAACGGCAGCCTCGAGCGAGCCGGACGGGTGCACCACGAGCAGCCGCCACCCTGGCGCGGACGCCGCAATGCGGGCGTCAGCGGTACCGATGACGCGCGCGAGCGGGTCGGCGTGGTCCCCGGACGTCTGCTGCACGACGATCGACACGGGCGCATTCTCGGTGAAGGTGAAGCGCGCCGTGCCCGGCGGGACGCTGACCCAGCGCTTCGCGGTCAGCGTGCCCGTCGCGCCGCCGGCCGAAGGCCTGGGCGCGGCCGTCACGAATGCCGTCGCGGCGAATCGCCGCACTTCGGCCGCGATCGATCCGAAATCCTGCAGGCGCAGCTGCAGCAGATCCGCGGTCGCGTCGGTGACCGCGTTGCGCCCGGGAGCGAAGTCGTCGGCCGAGTGATAGAGGAGCCCGCCGGTCTTCGTGCGCACCACCGCGAGCTTGTAGTCGAATCCGTCACCCGTTCCGCGGAAGTGCTTCTGCGCCAGCGACGGCAGTTCCTCATTGAGGATGTAGGGGCGATCCAGTACCAGGACCGTGTAGGCCATCTGCGGCGCGACGAACCGGCCGCCGGCGCCCTCGGGGTGCTGACCGGCGAAGAACAGCGGGGTGGGTACGACGAGTGCCGGGACGTCCTCCCACACCGGCGTGGAGAGCGAACGCACGACGAGCGTGCCCGACTTCGCTGGCTCGTTCGACGCGATGAGCTGGCGGCCGCGTTCGGCGAGCGCGGCCGGCCATTCCGCCGGCTCGAGCTGCCGGCCATCCGGATTGTAGCGTCGCAAGGTCGTCGCGCCGCCAGGTTCGGACTGCACGAAGTACACGTCCTCGATCATCCGCGGGAAGCGCGCGGTCGATTGCCATCGATCGTACCGTGCCGCGATACGCGCCGCGTCGCCCTCGTCGGCCGGTACAGGATCGACCTGGAAGAGCAGATAGGCGCGGGTCAGCTCGCCGTCGAATTCGTGCGCGAAGTCGCTCGTGCGCGTGGCGAGCGACGCACGCATGCGGTCGCGTTCGGCGTTGCTGATCTGCGCCACCCACCGATACTGCAGCGTCGCGAGCAGGACGATCACCCCGAGCAGGGCACCGGCAACGACGAAGAGCGGAATGCGGAAACGCCCGCGCATGGGCCGAGTCTAGCACGCGTGTTCCGGCCCGGGCGCCCCTCCGGACGCAGGTTTTACGTCCTTAACAAACTCTTAGCTCACGCTTAACCACAGCCCTCGTCCGCCGGGCCATCATCGTCCGTCTCATCTCCAGACCGCGCGACTGCGGCCGCGGACACGAAACGCTCAGAGGACGACACATGCGACTTCAGAAGGTGAGTATTGGGTGGCTGGCGCTGGCGTTCGTGGCGAGCGGCGCGGCGCCGGCCGCGGCGGGTGGCCCCGACAAGGCAGCCGACATCCTGGCGCAGACGCGCGCGGCCATCGGCGGCAGCAAGCTCGACACGCTGAAGACCTTCAGCCTGGAAGCCCGGTCAGAGCGCAACATCGGCAATTTCCAGATGAAGACCGACGTCGAGCTGATGATCGGCATGCCGGACAAGTACCTGCGCGTCGAGTCCTCGTCCGGAGGTCCCGCGAACTTCTCGACGACGACCGGTTTCGACGGCGATCGGCCACTCGCCCGCGGTGGCACGTCCAGCGGCGGCGGTACCGGTGGTCTTCCGCATGGGGCCAGGCGGACCGGTTCCCGGTGAGAAACCGACGCCCGAACAGCAGGCGGAAATGGATCGGCTCGCGGTGCGTGCCGCGCGGCAGGATGTCTCGCGGATGATGCTCGGCTGGTTCGGCATGGCGCACCCCGCGCTGCACGTGACCTGCGTTTACGCCGGAGAAGCAGAGTCGCCAGACGGCAAGGCGGACGTCATCGACGTGAAGGATGCCGACGGCTTCAGCGCCCGGATGTTCATCGATCAGGAAACGCACCTGCCGTTGATGCTCACCTACCAGGGGCCGCAGCGCCGCATCATCACGGCCGGCGGACCGGCGGGCGGAGGCGCGCAGGCCCGGAGCTCGGCGCACCCGACGGGAGCCGAGGATCGCAAGAAGGCCGATGACAGCGTGCAGAAGCAGATTGCCGACGCGCAGGCCCAGTCTCCGGTCATGGTCGAGTACCGGATGTTCTTTTCCGACTGGGCCGACGTGGGCGGGATCAGGTTCCCGATGAAGCTCCAGCGCGCAAGCGCCGGAACGACCGAAGAGGAATGGACCATCACGAAGGTGAAGGTCAATCCGAAGATCGACGGCAAGTTCGACGGCAACCGCTGACAGGAGGCCGACATCGTGAACCGACTCATGTTTGCCGGTTGGCTCGTCGCCGTGGCGCTCACCGGTCTGGCACGGCCGGCCGCGGCGCAGCCGCGCACGGGCACGCTCAGCATCACGGTGGAGGATCCCAGCGGCGCCGTCATACCCGGTGCGCTGGTGCAGGTGCGCGGCGCCGACGGCCCCACCAGCGCCATCGTTCGCACGGACCTCGTCACCGACGGCCGCGGTGCGGCGACGGCCGCGGACCTCGTACCCGGCCGCTACGTCGTGGAGGTCTCGTTTCCGGGTTTCGAGACGCGCGTGCTGCCGGAGGTGCGCGTGCGCGCCGGCGTCAACCGCCGGACCGTGCCGCTTGCGATCCAGAAGATCGACGAACACCTGTCGGTCGGCCGCGATCCGGCGATGTCCGCCTCCGATCCACGCAACGACCGCTTCGGCACCACACTCTCGAAAGATCAGATCGACGCGCTGCCGGACGATCCTGACGAGATGGAGAAGGTGCTCAAGGAGATGGCCGGGCCCGGCTCGTCGATCCGCGTGGACGGCTTTCGCGGCGGCAGGCTGCCACCGAAGTCGCAGATTCGCTCGATCCGTTTTGCGCAGAGCCAGTTCGCCGCGGAGAACCACGCGGGAGGCATGATCTTCATCGACATCGTCACGCAGCCAGGCCTCGGACCGCTGCGCGGGAGTCTCGACTTCTCGTTTCGCGACGATTCGCTGAACGCGCGCAACGCCTTCGTGCCGTCCAAAGGGCCCGAGCAGACGCAGCAGTACACGCTGAACATGAGCGGCACGCTGGTGAAGAACCGCACGTCGTTCTCGCTGTCGGCGGGTGGCGCCTCGCTCTACGACTCGGCGAACGTGTTTGCCGCCGTCCCCGGCGGCGCGAGCGCCGCGCCGATTCGGCGGCCGTCGGATCGCGTCAATTTCAACGGCCGGATCGATCAGGCGCTGTCGAAGGCCCACACGCTTCGTGCGAACTACCAGCAGAACGGAAGCCAACAGCGCCAGCTCGGAGTCGGCAGCTTCGACCTGCCCGAGCGGGCGTATTCGCGCCGTTCCGACGACAGCCTGCTCAGGCTCTCCGAGAGCGGTCCGTGGACCCGGTCGATCTTCGGCGAGACACGCCTCCAGGTGCGCAGGACGAGCACCGACGCGGCATCGTCGGACGAGGCGCCGACCCTCCGCGTCCTGGACGCCTTTACGTCGGGAGGGGCGCAGCAGGCGGGCGGCCGGAGCAGCACCGAGATCGAGTACGCGACCAACGTCGACTGGGCGCATGGCAGGCACGCCGTGCGCGCCGGTGCGCTCGTCGAAGGCGGCTGGTATCGCAGCGACAGCCGCAGCAACTATCTCGGCACCTATACGTTCACGAGTCTCGCCGACTTCGAAGCGGGCCGGCCGGCCACCTACACGAAGCGGATTGGCAATCCGCTGGTCGCCTACTCCCAGTGGCAGGCGGGGCTCTACATCCAGGACGACTGGCGCGCGCGCAAGGATCTGACCCTGAGCGCCGGGCTGCGCCAGGAGGCGCAGACGAACCTCGGCGATCGCTGGGACCTCTCGCCACGTTTCGGTTTCACGTGGGCGCCGTTCAAGAGCGGGAGAACGACCATCCGCGGCGGCGCGGGGATCTTCTACGACTGGCTCGAAGCCGACACGTTCGAGCAGACGCTGCGGGTGGACGGAGTCCGCCAGCAGGATCTCGTCATCCGCAATCCCGGCTACCCCGACCCGTTCGCCGGCGACGCCTCCCAGCAAGTGCTTCCGTCGAGCAGGTACCTGTTGTCGCCGGACCTGGTCCTGCCGGCGCGCGCCATGGTCAACGTGGGTGTCAGCCAGCAGCTCTCGCCGATGATGAGCGTCAACGCAAGCTTCAGCCATGCACGGGGCTCCAATCGATTCCGCGGACGGAACATCAACGCGCCGCTTGCGGACGGCACGCGGCCGGACCCGGACCTTGGCAACGTCACGCAGGTGGAGTCCACCGCCAGGATGCGCAACGATTCGATGAACGTCGGGTTCAGCCTGAACATCCCGGCCCGACGGACGTTCGTCTTCGCCAACTATGCCTGGCTGCGACAGATGAACGACTCGGACGGCCCGTTCAGCCTTCCGGCCAGCAGCTACACGCTGGACGGCGAGTGGGGGCCGGCGGCGGGCGTGCCGCATCACATCTTCAGCGCGATGGCGAGCACCTCGCTCCCGAAGAGCATCCGCCTGGGTGTGAGCGCGACGGCACGCGGCGGCACTCCGTACGACGTGACGACCGGCCGTGACGACAACGGCGACACGGTCTTCAACGACCGGCCAGCCGGGGTGAGGCGCAACAGCGGCATGGGCGACGGCATGTGGGACGTCGCGACTCGCGTCAGCTATGCATTCGGGTTCGGACAGCGCTCGGCGGCAACCGGCGGCGGCGGCCCCATGGTCATCGTTCAGCGTATCGGCGGCGGCGCGGGCGACATGCTCGGCGGCCCGCTGGGCGGCGGTGGCGCCGAGAACAAGCGCATCCGGATCGAGGTCTTCGCGTCGGCCTCGAACCTGTTCAACCACGTGAACCCGATCGGATTCTCCGGCGTGATCACGTCGCCCTTCTTCGGCCAGCCGACCGGCGCGCTGCCCGGGCGGAAGATCGACGTAGGCCTGAGAATCGGGTTCTGAGGCCCTGGCTACTTTCGAAACAGGCGTTTCTCGACGATCAGGAAGTAGGGCAGGGCGAGCGCTGACAGCGCCGCGGCCACGCTGAACGCGAAAGCGAAGCCGCGGCGCTCGATCAACCACCCCATCGTCGTCGAGCCGGTTCCGATGCCCGTGTCGAACGCGGCGAGGATCGCGCCGAACGCGGCGCCGCGGCGACCGGCTGAAACCCCCTGCATGACAAACCCGACGTAGACGGGATAGGCGGTGCCAAAGCCGGCGCCGAAGAGGACGGCCGAGGCCACCATCCACCCGAGCGTGCCGCCGAATCCGAGACACGCCAGGCCCGCGCTGATGAGCACGAGGCTCGGCGCGAACACACGCTTGTAGCCGAACCGATCCCCGAGCCGGCCGGACAGCGGGCGGGTCACCAGGATCACGAGCGCCAGCATCGTCAGGTAGATGCCCTTGGGTGACACGCCGTTGGCGTCGGCGTACATGGCCGTGAAGCTGGTGATCCCTCCGTACCCGAACGAATACAGAAAGAGCGAAAAAGAAATCACGAGGACACGCCATTCGAGCACGCGGCCGCCGCCGGCCGGCGCCGGGACGGGCGGCGGCGCGGCCGGCAGCTGCGCCGGCAGTCTCCACGCGATGACGGCCATCAGGAAATTGAGTCCCGCGCCCACCACGCACAGCGCGAACCACCCCTGGCGATAGATCCAGAACCCCAGCGGGGGAGCGGCCGCAATCGCCAGGACCGACGACAGGCCCCAGTAGCCGATGCCCTCCGCGCGGCGCCGCTCCGGCAGCATGTTGGTCATGTAGGCGGACGAGGCCGACAGGAGGCCCGACCAGAAGACGCCGTGCACCACGAGCGAGGGCGAGCATCCAGCGAAAATCGGTGATGACGGCATAGCCGGCCGAGAACACGGTCAGCGCGAGGCTCGTGACGATGAGGACCCGGCGCTGCCCGACGCGATCCGCGAAGGCGCCGGTCAGCGGCGCGGAAAACGCCGACGAGTACGTCAGGAAGCCGAGAAACAGCCCCGACGCAAACGTGGAGCCGCCCATGTCCAGAATGTGGAAGGGCGCCGTCGGCAGCAGCTGGAAGGCGGACAGGAACACCGTGAAGGTGAACCCGCACATCAGAAAGAAGCGGGGGGTGAAGAGGCGGTCCGGCGTTCAAAGGCTCAAAGCATCATAATCTACTCCGTTTTGAGCGCGACGACCGGATCGACTCGAGTGGCACGCCAGGCGGGCACGGCACTGGCGATGATGGCAACGGCGAGCAGGCCGGCGGCAACCGACGGCGAACGTGACGGGATCGCTGGCCGTGACGCCGTGCAGCAGGCCGGCCATGACCCGGGTCAGGAGCGCGGCACCGACGAGCCCGGCCGCGATGCCCGTCAGCGCCAGCATCACTCCGCTCTGAAGCACCATCTTCAGCACCTGGCCACGCCCGGCGCCAATCGCCAGGCGGATGGCGATCTCACGCATCCGCCGGCTCACCACGTACGACAGCACACCGTAGATGCCGATCGCCGAGAGCGCCAGCGCGAGCGCCGCGAACACACCCAGCAGGAGGCCGGTGAAGCGCGGGGCCGACAGGGTGGCGTCGACGACCTCGCCCATGGTCTCGACGTTGGCCACCGGGAGGTTGGGATCGATCGCGCGGACGCGCTCGCGGACCGGCGACACGAGCGCGCGTGGATCGTTGTGCGCCTTGATGACGAGGCTCATGCTGCGAATGGCGCTGCCCGTGGACACAGGCCACTGCGCATAGGGCACGTAGTATTTCTCCTTGACGATCCCCGCAATTCCGTTGTGCTTCACGTCGCCGACGACGCCCACGACCGTGACCCAGGGGCTTCCGGGACCGCGCAGCTTGAGGCGGCCGCCCAGTGGATCGCGGCCCGCCCAGTAGCGGCGCGCCATCTCCTCGTTGATGAGAATCACGGGCTGTGCGGTGGCCGTGTCGGTCGCAGAGATGTCGCGGCCTCGCACCAGCCGTTCACCCATCGCGTCGAGATAGCCGTCGGTGGCAATCTCCCAGTCCGCCTTCGCGTTGGTTCCCGGCGGCGGGTTGTAGCCGTCGACCATGAGGCCCGAGTCCCCAATCGTCGAGGCGAGCGGCAGCGATCGGATCGCGCCGGCGGCGCGCACTCCGGGCACGGCACGGACATCCTCGAGAAGCCGTCGATAGAATCCAACCACCTGCTCCGGCTGCCCATAGGACGCCTGCGGCAGCGACAGGCGCATGGTCAGCACGTTCGAAGGATCCAGGCCGAGCTCCACGCGCTGCAACGACCAGAGGCTGCGGAGCATCAGGCCGGCCCCGACGAGCAGGATCACGGCCAGCGCCAACTCGACGACGACGAGCATGTTGCGGAATCGCTGACGGCCGCCACCGCTGGACGCGCTCTGGCTTCCGTCCTTCAGGCTGTCGGCGAGGTTGACGCGCAGGGCGCGCATGGCGGGGACCAGGCTGAATACGAGGCTGGTCAGCAGGGCCACGCCCGCGGTGAACGCCAGCACCCGTGCATCGAGGCCCGCGGCCGACACGCGCGGAATATTCGCGGGATCCCACCAGGTGAGCAGCCGGACGCCGCCGAACGCCAGTCCAAGGCCGGCAATGGCGCTGATGCCGGTGAGTGCAAGGCTCTCGGTCAGCAACTGGCCGAGCAGCCGGCCGCTGCCGGCGCCGAGGGCGCAACGCACGGCGATCTCGCGCTGGCGCCCTTCGGCCCGCGCGAGCAGCAGGTTGGCGACGTTGGCGCAGGCAATCAGCAGGAGGAAGGCGACGGCGCCAAAGAGCAGGAGCATCGCGCGCCGCACGGCGCCAACGGCTTCGTCGGCGAGCGACAGCACCACGGTGTCGAACCCCATTTGCGGTGGGTAGAGCCCCTCGGCCGTCATGGCGCGCGCGATCTCGTGCAGCTCGCCGGCGGCCTGGGCGACGGTCGCCCCCGGCCTCAGGCGTCCGGCGGCGTACAACCCGTGGTTTCCGTGATCGGTGCTCGCCGGATCGATCTGGAGCGGGGTCCAGAGCTGGGTCGGCTGCACATTCTGAAAGTCGGTGGGCAGGACGAAATCGCGGGGCATCACGCCGATGACCTGGGTGGCGCGGCCGTCGATCAGGATCGAGCGCCCGACAATGGCCCGGTCGGCGCCGTACCGGCGGGACCAGAGACCGTACCCGAGAACAGCCAGATCCGGCCCGTTCGGTACGTCTTCTTCAGCGGTGAAGGTGCGGCCGAGGAGCGGCGCGACGCCAAGCGTGGAGAACAGGTTCGCGGTGACCTGTCCGGCCGTCACACGCTCCGGCTCGCCGTCTCCTGTCAGGTTGACCTGGCCGTCGCCCCAGGCGGCCACCTGTTCGAGCGTCCGGCTGCGGCGGCGGTAGTCGACGACCTCCCCATCGGCGACCCAGGTCTTGTCGAACGCCGTCCAGCGGCTCCAGATCATGACCGCCCGTCCGGGCTCGCTCCACGGCAGCGGCCGCAGCAGCACGGCGTTGACCACACTGAAGATGGCGGCGTTGGCACCGATGCCGAGCGCGAGCGTCAGGATGGCGACGGCCGCAAAACCCGGGTTTCGCACCAGCGTTCGTCCCCCGAACCGCACATCCTGCCAGAGAGTCTCGAGCGCTGCGCCAGATTGCATGGGTCGTTGGACGGTTCAGCAGAGCCGAAGGTTGGCGGCGTCTGCAAAGGCTGACCCGTACTACGCTAAGATCGGTCACATGACGCAGGATTACAGTGAGTTTCGCCCGTCCAGGCTCTGGAAGCGGTTGCCCTCGGAGCGCCGGATCGCGGCAGCCGACCTGTTCTGGGCCGACGAGGAGTCGGCCGAACAGCAGATAGAAGCCATCGCCGCTATTGCCGCCCACATGAAGTTCCGGACCAAGACGCTGTACGGCCTCTCGGCCGACAAGAAGTCGAAGTACCTGTCCACGCTGCCGACCATCTCGGATTCGATTGCGGCGCGCGCGCTCGTGGCCTTCCACCTCGAGCGGCAGCGGCCGATGATGGGCGCCTTCCTCGACAGCCTCGGCATCGCGCACGAGAACGGCCTCATCAACGAGGAAAACGTCGTCAAGCCGGACCCGGACAAGCTCGCGACCTCGGCCGCGGATCTCGCGACCCGGTATCCCGCGGCGGACGTCGCGCTGTATTTCAGCACGCTCATCTCGCAGGATCCGGACACCTGGGGGGCGCTCGCCGACACGCCGGTCGTCCAGGCTTCCCGCTGAAGTGGAACATGCTGCCTTTTCTGTTCGCCGTTCTGCTCCAGACGCCGGCACCTTCCGCCACCCTCGAGTCGTCCCTCCGAAGCGCCATTGCCAGGAGCGGGGCTGAGGTGGCGGTCGCGTATCGCACACTCGACGGGCGTTCCGAGGTCCTGATCGATCCCGACAAGGACTTCCATGCCGCAAGCACCATGAAGGTGCCGGTCATGATCGAGCTGTTCCGGCAGGTGGCGGCCGGAACCGTGAAGCTGGACGACACGATCGTCATCCGGAACGAGTTCCACAGCATCGTGGACGGCAGCGTCTACACGCTCAGCGAAGGCGACGACTCCGACAAGGAGGTCTACGCCGCCGTGGGACGGCCGATGACAGCTGCGCCGCCTCTGCGAGCTGATGATCACCGTCAGCAGCAACTTCGCGGCCAACATCCTGATCGAGAAGGTCGGCGCCGAGAACGTGCGGCGGACCGTAACGGCCCTCGGTGCCGACGGCATGCACGTGCTGCGCGGCGTCGAGGATCAGAAGGCCTTCGACAAGGGCTTGAACAACACCACGTCCGCGCGCGCGCTGATGGTGCTCTTCGACAGGCTCGCCCACGGGAAGGCGGTCGACGCGCAGTCCGACGCCGCAATGATCGCGATCCTCGAGCGGCAGCAATTCAACGACGGCATCCCGGCTGGCCTGCCCGGCGGAACCGTGGTGGCTCACAAGACCGGCAGCATCACCCGGATCCACCACGATGCCGGCATCGTCTACGGCCCGCGCCCGTACGTGCTGGTGATCCTGGTGCGCGGGATCGACGATCAGAAGAAGAGCGCCGCCTTGATGGCCGACCTGTCGCGACTGGTGTACGCGCGCGACCAACCGGTAGGCGCTGCAGGCATCGGCTGCCAGTGCCGAGACCTGGGACTGGCGCGGGCCGGCCCTACTGGACCGGCGCCCCGTCGACGAGAAGTCGGCGGATGCGTGCGCGGCCGGACTTCGCGATCGCGACCTGTACCTGCACCCGACGCCCGTCGCGTGAGGCCTGTTCGACCACCTGCGAATGCCCTTCCTGCATGTAGAACGCGTCGATCCCGTACTCGACGTGCAGCTCGCCCGAATACAACCCGCGTGTGACGAGGCCGCGCAGATTCGTGGCTCCGCTCACCGGCCGCAGCGAGACGCTGACGGGCGCATATTCGCCGCTGGCCTGGGCCGCGAGCTGCACGTAGACGTAGCGGCCGCGCAATCGCCTGTCCAGCTGGGAGGGCTTCGCCCCTGGGATGACGCTGACCCACGGCTCGATCGCCCGAACGGCTGTGCCCTGCGCGCTCGCGCTCTGGGCGGGTGCGCCCACCGTCAGCACATCGGCGGCTGTCTCCAGGCTGACGTACTCGCCCGGCAGCGATGTGCTCGTCGTCACGACGGTGGCCGCCATGAGCACGTCGTGTCCCGTCCACAACGGCCATGCGTGACCGACGACCATGCCGCCCAGAACCGCCAGGCAGATCGCACCTGCGGCGAGCGTGCGCAGCGGCCCCGCTGTCTCGTGGCGAGTCATGATGCCCTCCCGCCCGTCGCCGCCCGGCTGCGCCAGAGGCGCGCAACGACGAGCAGGCCGGCTCCGGCGACAACCAGCAACAGGCCCGACCACAGCAGGTTCTCGATGACGCTCGTCCATCGCACCACGAGAAAGGTGACGGCAAACAGCACACCGGCCGCGAGGTCGGTTTGACGGCTGGTCGCGAGCGCGGTCCGGATCAGCGAGACCGCCAGCACGAGTGCCAGCCCGCTGAACAGCACGGTCGCCGCCAGGGCGAAACCAGGTGTCGAACCGAACCAGCCCGACCACGACAGCAACGCCCAGACGAAGACCGCCGCGGCTGTCGCCAGCACGCCATCGTCGGCTCGCGTTCGGGAGGGGCGAACAGAGGCGGCACCTGAGGCCAGCGCCGCGACAACGGCAATCGTCATCGCGAGCCACGTCGCGCCGCGCGGCACCAGCTCCTTGTGGAGCGCGGGGATCATCAGAGGAATCAGGACGAGCAGCAGGACGAGCAGCCCGCTCATCTCCCAGGCGCGGCGCATGCGGATGTCGGCATCGTGCCACCGGCCGATGCCGTACATCGCGCATCCGGTCAGTGCAATGCCGCCGAGCCACAACGCGGAGTGGGAGTTGTTCATGCCGCCGAAGAACACCCACAGGGCGGCTGCAGGTGCAACCAGCCGCACCATGAACGCCGATCGGAGCGAATAGGCGACGGCGAGGGCGAGCGGCCACATCAGCAGGAACTGCAGCGACTGGGCCGTCGTGAGATCTCCTTCCACGGCGACCCACACGAGCACCAGCGCGCCTCCGAGCACTCCGAGCCACTGCGAGCGCACCAGCCACGCGCAGGCGAGCACGCCGGCCGACCACCACAGGAACGCGTCCGGGTAGCGCCCCTCGATGTGCAGGATCTGGGCGACCAGCCAGATGGCGTTCCCGAACAGGAGCGCCCCGAAGAGCGCCAGTGTTTCGGCGGCAAGAGGTCGCCGTTTCGCGCAGGCAACCGCTGAAGCGCCGAAGGCGGCCGCCACGGCGCCGATGACGAGGAGCAGTTTGGCCGCGCGCGGGATCTGATCCCAGTTGTAGCCGATGAGCAGCAGCACTCCCACGCTGCACATGGCGACCGCCACGAGGATGAGCGCCAGCCATTCCGCGTATGTGCGTCAGAAGCGGCCGTGTACTGACCCACGATCGCGCTCCTCGCTGTCGCAGTCGATGAGCGCGGCCTCCTGCCACTGCCGCGACTCCTGTTCGAGCCAGGCGAGCTGTCTCGAAGACAAATGGCGATGCGGCGGGTTCGTGCCCTGCATGCTGGCCCTCGCGGCGTCAGAATCAGAAGATGTAAACAAAGTTCACGAGCGGCCCGACGAAGAACCCTTCGGTGACGGGCGACGCCAGCGCCAGGTCCGCCGAGAGACGCTCGCCGAAGAACCGCACGCCGCCGGTAATCACGGCGTGGCCCCCCTGCCAGAAGTAGTTCTCGGTGATGAATTTCATGTTGCGTCTGGCCTGCGACTCGCCCCCGACCATGAGGACTCCCGCACCGCCGCCATCACCAGAGTAACCGACCCCGACACCCGCCGTGAACGACGACCTGTCGTCCCCCGTCGTGCCGACGACGTAGGCGATACCACCGAAGCCGCCGGAGCCCGAGAAGCCGTGGAACACGCCGACGGCGATCTGGGTATTCCGGCGATCGAGCACCTGGATCTTCGGCGTAATCCAGAATGGCCGATCCGATTCTCCGGCTCCGAAGAACAGCGGGGTACCGCCGCCGATCGAGATCCGGTCCGTGACGCCGACCTGCATGAAAGGCAGGAGGAACTCGTAGACGCCGAGGTAGACCTGGCCCCGTTTCAGCGACCGTCCCGTGGGTCCGAAGAAGAGCCTCGTGGCGTTGGGATCGGCCGGCTGGAACTCGCCTCCGGCGAGCACGCCGTGTACGGTCCGCAGCGACAGGATCTCCTCCCGCGCCACCTCACGACCGTGCCGCCCTGCGTTTGGAACAGCACTTCCGTCTCGTCCTGCCGGACAATCTCGCCGTACAAACGCGAGCCGTCACGCAGGGCGAGCTCGTAGAGCGTCACCGCCTGCGCCTGGATGCGTGCGTCGGCCGGCGTGGGCGTCTGGGCGGACGCTGTCCCGGCAGGAGCAGCGTGAGTGCGACAAGCGTGAACGCCGACATCCTCTTCATGACTGTCTCCCTTGCCGTTTGGCGGCTGCCGCCGCGCGTAGCGGGAATACCAGGCGCTCCAGCCGGGGCTTCCCGGCGGAACAGGTCCAATATGGGCGCCGGGCGGCTGAGGAGTCGTGAAGCGGGCGTGAAGAAGGGTGAAATCAGCGCGCGCGGTCGGCGAGCGCGTTCAGGATCGGTCGGAACTCCGCCCGCGCCCGGAGCGATTCGAAGAGCGGCTCGATCGGAATCGTCCATCCGGTGAACGGCAGGCCGCTCGGCTCCAGAAGCGCGTGGAGCGTCTGGATGACCTCCTCGGGCCGGCCGTGCACGCTGTGAAGGAACGCCTCGGCCAGCGTCGCTTCGCTGGTGCGTCCGCCCCGTCGAAGGGCATCGATCGCGGCGGCCGCATGGCTGAAGGCGTCCGCGGCGGCTCCGCCATGACCACCCGCGCCGAGAGCCGCGCCGAGTCCGACGAGCGAGCGGGCGTGCTCAGGAAAGAGCTCCAGCGCGCTCCGGAACCGGGCGACCGCTTCCGCGGCGTTCCCGGCCTGGAGGGCGGCGAAGCCCATCCCGTCGTGCGCGTTCATGGCGAACTCCGCCGCATAGAGCTGCGACGGCCCCATGGCGACCTCACGCTCGAATTCGACGTGCGCCTCCGCGGCGTCGCCTCGCGCGAGCCGCACGAGACCGAGCAGCCAGTGCAGGCCATTGGCCGGATAGCGCTGCCGCAGGTGCGCCTGCCGGTCCTGGACAATCGTGCCTTCCCGCAGGACGGACTCCGCCCGATCGAGTGCTCCGCGCGCGATGTGCACCATCGACGCCTCGAAGTGCGCAAACGGGAAGTCCGGATACATCTCCATCGCGCGCGACAGCGCACGCAGGCGCTCCTCGCCCCAGGCCGCGTGCGCGAGACGGAAGTGGTTGCCCCAGTAAGCCGGCTCGAGCAACACCGCCCGCCGCGCGGACGCCAGCGCTTCGGTGGCGCGCCCCGCGCTCACCAGCAGGAACGCGAGCGTCGCGTGGGCTTCGGCCAGATCGCGCTCGAGCTCGATGGCGCGACGCACGTGATCGATCGCGCGTGCCAGCAGCGCGCCGTCCGGCTTGTTGCCGGCGCGCGACATCTCGTACTCCCAGAACCGGGCGTTCGCCAGGCCCACGTGCGCATGCGCGTACCGGCCGTCGAGCGCCACGGCGCGCTCGAAATCCGCGATCGCGCCAGGCACGAGCGCCGCCTCCAGCGATTCCAGCCGCACCCGGCCCTCGGTGAATGCCTGATACGCTTCGAGGCTGCTCGTCTCGCGCGTCGTCGCGCGAGGACGGCCGTGCGAGCGGGCGGTGCCGAGCGCCTCGCCGAACTGCGCGACGATGCGGTCCTGCAGCTCGAAGACCTCCTCGAGCAACCCGTCAGCCTTCGCATCGGCCACGGCCTCGCCCGACACGGCATCGATCACGCGCGCGGTGATGCGCAGACGCGTGCCGATCCGCTGGAAACTCCCGACAACCGCAAGATCGATCTGCAGATCTGCGCGCAGGGCGGAGACGTCGGCCCCGACACGCCGGACGGCCTCGACGACCCGCACGCGATCGATGGTCCGCAGCGAGGCCGCGGCGCGCAGGTCATTGGTGACGGTCTCGGCGATGCCCGACGACAGCCACCCCAGGGCCATGTCGTTGCTGACGTTGGCGAAGTCGAGGACTGCCGTGACCGCGGCACGGCGCGCGGGAGGCTCGGGTTCGGATGGCGGGTCGCCCGTGTCGAAGACCGGCAGGATCTTCTCCACCGGCGCAATGAACCGATAGCCCCGCCGCGCGACGGTCTGGATGTAGGTGGGGTTTGACGAATTGTCGCCGAGCGCCTGGCGAAGCTCCGACACCGCCTGGGTCAGCGCGTTGTCGGTGACGGCGACGTCCGGCCAGAGTGCCGCGAACAGTTCGTCCTTCCCGACGAGCGCCGACTGCCGGGGCACCAGATACAACAGAAGATCGACGATCTTCGGCGACAGAGGCACCAGCGTGCCGTCCCGGAGGAGCCGGTACGAGGCGGCATCGACCGTGAAGGGCCCGAAGCGGTAGGACACCGGCGCGGCAGGCGCGGACATGTGAGCCGAAATTCTACTACCGCGTGCTCCGGGGCGTGCGGCTGCCACAGCGCTCTTCGCGTGACGCGCATCGGCGCCACACAGTAGAATCCGGCCATGGATCGACGCACGTTTCTTGGTTCAGCAGCCGCGGCCGCCGGCGCCGCCTCGTTCGGGATTCCGCGCCTCGCTTCGGCACAGGCGCCGCCAGGCATCGGTCAAGCCGAAAAGGCTCTCGCCAGGCGATACCGTCGCGTTCGTCGCGCCGGCCAATGCCACCTTCAACGCCGTGGACCTGCAGATTGCCGTGGAATCGCTCGAGGCGCTCGGGCTCGAAGGTGAAGGTCGGCCGTCACGTGCTCGACCGGCACGGCTACCTGGCCGGCCAGGACAAGGACCGGGCGGCCGACATCAACACGTTCTTTGCCGACCGGAGCGTCAGCGCCGTCCTGCCACTGCGAGGCGGATGGGGCAGCAGCCGCGTGCTGCCGTACCTGGATTTCGACGTCATCCGGCGCAACCCCAAGCTCGTCGTCGGCTACAGCGATATCAGCGCGCTCCTCCTGGGCATTCACGCCAGGACCGGTCTCGTGACGTTCCACGGCCCGAACGGCATGGGCCGGTGGGACGAATACTCGGTGGACTACTTCAAGCGCGTGGTGATGCAGGGGGAGGCCGTCACCTTCGACAATCCTCACGCGCTCTCCGATCGCAACGTGCTCACCCAGACCGAGAACCGGACCCAGATCATCAAGGGCGGCAAGGCCCGCGGGCGGCTGCTCGGCGGCAACCTCACCGTGCTGACGACGATCATCGGATCGCCCTACCTGCCCGCGTGGGACGGCGCCATTTTCTTCTGCGAGGACGTGAGCGAGGGCTATTACCGGATCGATCGCATGCTGACGCAGTTGAAGCTCGCCGGTGTGCTGTCGAAGATCAAGGGATTCATCTTCGGCACCTGCTCCGAGTGTTCGCCGGGAGACGACAACTTCGCCGCCCTGACGCTTGGCGAGATCTTCGCCGACCACATCGAGCCGCTGGGGATTCCAGCCTGGAGCGGCGCGATGATCGGCCACGGCATGCCGCAGTGGACGCTGCCCGAGGGTATCGAGGTCGAGATGGATGCCGACGCGGGAACCATCCGGATGCTCGAACCGGGTGTCGCCTGACGCGGCCGGACAAGTCTCACGACAGGTCAGGAGCGCGCCCGGAGTCGCTGACTTCGAGCGCGCCCTTTTCTGGCGGGTCGAACGAAATGGACTCGATCGCGTCGCCTTCGAGAATCCGATCCATCCGGTCGAGCGGCCCCACGTCTCCAAACACCGTGTACTCGTAGTCGAGCCGCGGATTGTCGACGACGTTGAAGTAGAACTGCGCGTCTCCCGTGTCCCGCCCCCGCGTCGAGAGGCCCACCGACCCGCGTGTATTGCCGATGAGACTGATTTCGTCGCGCACGTAGGGGCCGTCCCCGGCGTATTCATTCGCGCCGGGGCTGCCTCCCTGCAACACGAAGTTCGGGACGATCCGGTGAATGGTCAGGCCGGTGTAGTAGCCCGCCCTCGCCAGCCGGAGGAAGCGGACGCTCATCAGGGGCGCGGAATCCGGGTGCAGGTGGAGTGCGAGGACCTTGCCACTCGTGAACGTGACGCGCGCCGTGAGCTTCGCCGCGTCCTCGAGCTCCGCCGTCGTCGGTGGTGACGGCCTGGGCAGGAGACGCGGAGCAATCTCCTGCGGCCGCCCGGTCCATTTCTGGAGGATGGATGCGGCCGCCATCGCGACCGGGATGTCGAAATCGTCCAGCAGGGGGACCAGCGCGGCGGCGCGGTCGCTGCGGGCGAACTCGTCGATCCGGGCCAGCAGGGCGAGACGCGCATCCCGCGACGTCTCCTTCTTCTCGTCCGTGACGCGTGTGAGCGCGTCCAGCAGCGCGTCTGTCAGGGCTGCGGTCGGCGTCTCGCCCTTCAACTCGTTGGCGGCGGTCCGAAGGAGCTGATAGTCGTCCTGGCCAAGGGCTGACACGAAGAACGGAGCGGCCTCGGCGCCCTTCAACCGGTGGAGGGCCGCCAGGGTCGCCTCCCGCACGTTCGGATGCGAATCGTAGGCGAGCCGCTCGAGCGCGATCGCGTCGTTCATGATCGCCGCCGCGCGCGCCGCATACATCCGGACCTGCCACACCGGGTGCGAGAGGTGTCCGGTCATGGCAATCGCGGCCCGATCGGGCGCTCTCTTAGCCAGCGCGACGAGCGCATGCGAGGCGCGGTGCCACTCGCGGGCCGGCGGACTGCGGAGATCGAGCGTGAGCCAGTCGGTGACGTTCTGATCCGTCCTGCAGGCGTCGCCGAGCGCGTCGATGGCAACCAGGACGACCGGCAGATCGGGGTCGCGCAGCACGTCGAGAAGCCGGGAGCAGCCGGTCGTCGCCGCCTCCGTGCGCGTCCAGGCGCGCACGGCCTCGACGCGCACCGTCAGCGACGAGTCGGACAACAGGTTCGAGAGCAGGCTGGTGCGTTCCTCGCCAACGACAGGCGATCCCGCTCCGGCCAGCGCCGTCACCGCGAGGCGCTTCAGGTCCGGGTTGGTGGATGTCACCGCCTCCCGCAGCGTCTCCTCGTTCACCGCCCGGGCCGCGATGAGCGCGGCCAGGGCATTCACGCGGGCGGGGCCGGGAAAGCGGACCGAATCCGTGACAATCCGGCGCAGTGCCTCGACACTCCCGTCACCGGGCGGCGCCAGCTTCCCGCTGATCCTGGCCAGCGACTCGAAGGCACGCGTGACCTCCGGGGAGAGCAGCCCGCGAGGGACGGAGTCGGCGCTGACCTGTTTCAACGCGGTGAGCAGGAACGCGTCGGCGGTGCGCACCTGATCGGCGCGGACATAGGGCAGCCGTCCGAGCGCGCGCGCGATCGGACGGAGCGCGGCGAACTGCTCCGGGCCGGTTTTCCCCAGGCTCGCCTGTCCTGCGAGCACGAGCGCCTCGAGGACTCCCTGGACCTGCTGCCCGGCCGAATCGAGCGCCAGCGGCTCGCCGCGCAGCGACTGCGCGAGGGCGGTCGCGGCCTCACCGGCGACTGGTGGTGATCCGAGATACTGGAGGATCGTGGCGGTGTAGTCCCGGCTCTCGTACCGGCCGAGCGCGCGGATGGCTGCGGCCTGCACCCGCGCATCGCCGGACCGCGCAAGGTCCACGAGGGCCTTCGCATCCTGCGCGAGCGATTCGCGAAGCGCATCGATGGCCGGCGTGTGCAAGCCGGCCGGGAGCGTCATCCGGCGATCTTCCGCCGCCATGATCAGGAGGCGGGCGTCGGCGATCGGTGCGGAGCGCCTCTGGGCAGGACCCGACACCAGCACGGCGGGGCGGACGAGGCCGAGCAGGACGAAAACAACAGCCAGGTTCAGGGTGTTCACCATCAATCCTGCGTCGGTCCGTCGCGCCACACCGACGCTATTTCCTCCGGCCTGAATACTCCAGCATCTGGGTCGTGAGGTCCAGTGGATACGAGATCTTCACGTCGGTGATGCGTCCGTCGCTGGAGGTCACCGGCTGGAGTCGCGGCTGGACGAATCCGGTGTAGGACGGCATGTTCAGGTGATCGACCCGTGCGACCACCTCGTCGCGGAGCTTCGCGTCGAAATGCACGCCGTACGTGTCGAAGAGCGCCCTGGCCGCTTCGTAGTCCCCTTCGGACTTGATCCGCTGCACCTCGGCGAGAAGCCGGCCCACGCCGTCCTGGAACTGCTTCGGGTCGCCCATCACGTAGTAGGTCTTCCCGTCGCGCTCGCGCACGTCAATCGCCTTCGAGTTGGCCATCAGCCACCGCACGATCATCTGGCGGTTGCGCATGTGGTCTTCCTCGATCTGCGTCCCTTCGCGCACGCGGCGCAGTTGCACGAGCGCGTTCCTCGTGTAGCCCTCATATTCCGCCTGCACGATCTCATGCTGATCCGAGGCGTTGAGCAGGCCGAGCTCCGCCAGCTTCGGATCCGGCAGGAAGAACAGGGCCACCAGATCCGCGCGCGCTTCCTCGAGCGCCGAGGTACTGCTCCTTCAGGAGCGACTGCGGCGTCGTGCCCTGGAGGCGTTCGGACAGCTTCCCCGACGCATGGCCAATCACCTCGTGGAGATCGGTGGTCAGCTCGCCCGCCAGGCTGCTCCACTTCTCGGCACGCGCCGCTTCGTCGGGTGACCACGCGAACTCGCGCCGGAACTCCTCCGAGGTGGACTTGTCGTAGGCCTCGTTGACGTTGCTCAGCGAGACGGACTTGCTGCCGTACTTCTCGCGGATGTCCTGGTCGTTGGGCAGGTTGATCCCGACCGGCGTAATCGGTCCGGAATCACCCGCTTCGACCACCACGTCGATCGCATTGGCGGTAATCCCGTGAACGCCCTGTTTGCGATAGGACGGCGACCAGGGCATGCGGTCCTCGAACCACTGCGCGTCGGCCGCCAGCTTCCGGATCCCCTCGGTCTTCTCGCGGTTGACATAGAAGACGAGCGATTCCCACGAACCCTTCACCCCGCGGGCGTCCATGTAGACTTCGAGGAAGCCATTGATGGTGTCGACCGGCGACGCTTTGTCGCGCACCCATGCAATGTCGTACGCGACGCGATCGGCCGTCTCGCCGGTTTCGTAGAACCTGATGAGCGCCTGCAACGCCGTGGCCATCTCAGGGGTCGCGTACGGAATAGCGGCCGTCAGGTGCGCGACGATCTGCCGAATCTGCCTGTCATAGTGGCCCCCGACCCGGTACACCTCCTCCACGATCCTGCCGTTCCGCTTTACGACCCGGGAGTTCAGCGGATACTTTTCCCTGAAGCCATCCAGGTCCTTCATCGTCACGCCGACATACAGGTTGTTGGCGCTCGACGACAGGATGTCCTTGCCCGGTCCGGGCGTCTTGTTCGTGACGATCGCATCCACCGTGGCATCGAAGAAGAGTGGTTGCATCCGCGCGAGCATGGCATCGAGCGTCTCGCCGTCCTTCAACGGGAACGTCGCGCCACCTTTGAGGGCCGCGTGCGCCGCGGCCACGAACGCCCTGGGATCGGCCCTGAGCACGAACTTCCGGGCCGTCAGGTTGTTGTAAGGCCCCGTGTTCAGCCAGAAGAGTTTCGTGTAGCGCTCGATTTCGCCGAGGGTCCCCGGATCGATCTCCGACGCGTGGGTGAGGATTTCCTCGAGCACGTCCCGCATCTCGAGGTTGTGCGCGTAGCGCTGGTCGTAGTAGATGTCGCGGCCGGCAAGCGCGGCCTCGTACAGATGCCAGATCAGGATCTTCTGATCGAGCGGCAGCGCGCCGAAGCCGTCGGCATACAACTGCGTCACCGCCGCATCGTCTATCCGCTCGAGCAGGTACTTGCGGTCGGGCGGCGGCGCCTGCCGCTCGTCCGCCGCGCGCATCGTGTCGGTCGCCGGCGTGTTGTCCTCGCCGCCCCGCGCCATTCCCGCAGCTGTCGTGAGTCCCACCGTGGCCAGTGCTCCCATGAATACGACCAGAAACGATCTGGCCTGCATGACAATCGATCTTATCCGGTCCCTGGCGGCCGGTTCTGGACGACGCGCGTTGCCCGGCCAGCTAGACCCCTGGGCTAGCAGGACGGCTGAAAGATGCCGGCCTGATGGATGCTTTTTTCAGCCGTCCTGCTGGGTGAGCTCGACCGTCTCCCGGTACTCGGGCATCTTCGTTGGCCAGCCGAGCTGCTCCTTGATCGTGCCGCTCAGCGCCTCCATCGCGTCCGGCTCGCCGTGGACGATGAAGGTCCTCGCCGGCGGACGCGTGAACCCGCCAAGCCACCGCATGATCTCTCCCGAATCGGCATGCGCCGACATGGATCCGATCGACTCGACCTGCGCACTGACGGGTACGTCCTGTCCGTGGATCCGAACCGACCGGGCGCCTTCGACAAGCTGGCGTCCACGGGTGCCGGCGGCCTGGAAGCCCACGAGGAGGACGGTATTGCGCGAGTCCGGCAGGCCGGCCGCCAGATGGTTGAGCACGCGGCCGCCGGTCGCCATGCCGCTCGCCGAGATGATGATGGCGGGCTGTTTCGACTGAGTCAGCTGCCGTGATTCCTGGCCGGTCGGGACCGTGCGGAAACGCTCGGTGCAGAACGCGCAAAGCTGCCGCTCGCGCTCGGCGTGCCTGCGCCGCGCCTCGTGCGAATTGTCGCGGTCGGCCGGCCCGTGCGGCGCCTTGTCGTCGCGCGCTTCGGGCTGCATGTCGGGATCGAGTTCCTGGACGCGCTGCGTGTATCGCGCCAGGGCGTCGATGGCCATCGGGCTGTCGAGGAAGACCGGCAGCACGGGAATCTGCTGCCTGGCCTCGAGCCGTCGCAACCAGTAGATCACCTCTTCGACACGGCCGATGGCAAACGACGGGATGATGACGCGGCCCCCGCGCGCGGCGGTCGTCTTGATGATCCCGGCGAGCTTCTCCCCATCGTCATCCGGTTCGTGGAGGCGATTGCCATAGGTGGATTCGACGAGCAGGTAGTCGGTTTCGTCCACCATCGTGGGATCCGGCAGCACGGGCCGGCTGAAGCGGCCGAGATCGCCTCCGAAGAGAATCGTCAGCCCCCCGGTTCGAACCCGTGCGTACGAGGATCCGAGCAGGTGCCCGGCGTTGATGAACTCCACTTCGATGTCGCCGGCGACCGGTACCGGCCGGTCGTACCCGACGGGCTGCAGCTGCGACAGCGCGCGGAAGGCATCGGTTTCGCCATAGAGCGGCAGGGCGGGCGTATGTTTGGAGTAGCCGTGCCGGTTTGCGTTTTCGGCGTCCTCTTCCTGTATCCGTCCGGAATCCGGCAGCACAATCCGGCAGAGGTCCTGCGTGCCGGCGGTGCAGAACACGCGGCCCCGGAATCCCTGCGCCACCAGGCGCGGAAGGTACCCGCAGTGGTCCAGGTGAGCGTGGGTGAGGATGATGGCGTCGATGTCGGTCGCCGCGATCGGCAGAGTCTGCCAGTTGCGCTCGCGCAGCTCCTTGAGCCCCTGGAATAGACCGGCGTCCACGAGAACTTTCGCGGTGCCCGTGTCGAGCAGGTATTTCGATCCGGTGACGGTCCGTGCCGCTCCCAGGAATGTGATTGACGCCATGAAGTCTGAGCCGTCCCTTCTTCGTGAAGCCTGAACTCTGAGCCCTGATTCCTACGCAAAGAGCCCGGTCTGGCCGCCGGTGTGCCAGAACAGTACCGTCTCGTCAGCGAAGAACGTGTGCGCCCGGACGAGCGCAATCAACCCCGCCATCGCCTTGCCGGTGTAGGTGGGATCGAGAAACAGCGCCTCGGTGCGCGCGGCCAGTTCGATTGCCTCGCGCGAGGCCGTGGTTGGAATGCCGTAGCCGTCGCCGACGAATCGATCCTCGACCGTGATGTCCACCGACGCGAGCCGTTCGGGCGGGATGCCGGCCAGTCCCGCGAGACCGTCGATGATCGTGCGGATCCCGGATGAAAGCGCGGACGACGACTCGTCGGCGCTGATGCCGATGACTCGCGTCCGGACGCCCGCCAGGGCGCACCCCGCCACGAGTCCTGCCTGCGTGCCGCCGGACGAGGTCGAGTGCACGATGACGTCCGGGGCCTCGATCTGCGACAGCAGCTCGGCGACGGCAAGCACGAACGCGGCGGCACCCAGGGGCGTGGAGGCGCCGAGGGGAATGACATACGGCCGGCCGCCGCGGGATCGGATGTCCTCCGCGACGCGCTCCATTTCGGGCGCCCGGTCCTCGCGTGAGGCGACGTACCGCACGTCGGCGCCGACGAGTCGATCGAGCAGGGCGTTGCCGGACGGACGATCGGGAGCGATGCCGTTGACGACCAGCACCGAGCGCAGTCCGAGCTTTGCCGCCGCGGACGCCGTGACGCGCGCGTGATTCGACTGCGGGCCGCCGCACGTGATCAGCGTGTCGGCTCCGGCGCGAAGCGCGTCGCCGGCCACGAGGCGCATCTTGCGCACCTTGTTCCCGCCAAACGCGAACGCGATGGCGTCGTCGCGCTTGACCAGGAGGCGCGGGCCGCCGCCGATCGCGGTGCGAAGGTTGTCAAGTACCTCGACGGGCGTTGCGCCCGGTGCCAGCGGCACCGAGGGCAGCGAAGCCAGCGCGCCGATCATCGCGTTAGTATACTGGGCTACGGCGATGACGACCCTCCTCGACAGCCTGCGCTCGGGACACCCGGTGATCTCGGCGGAGCTGAGGCCGCCGCGCGCCGAACTCGAGGCGGCGGCGAGCATGGACGCGTGGATCGACACATACCACGCGGTCCGGAGCCTCACGCGGGTCGGCACTCACGTGTTTCTCACCGACAGCGCCGTCGGATCGAAGGAAGAAGACAACCTGCGTCACCTCGTGATCAACCTCGGTACGGACGTGCCGCGGACCCGGGTCGTGCCCTTCCTGACGTGCAAGCACCCGCTGGATTACTGCCTGGCCTACGCCGACCGCGCGCACCAGCATGGCTTCGATGCGCTCGTCGTGCTCGGCGGAGACAAGAGCGTCGGGGCTCCGCGCTGCGTGGACCACGCGTGGCAGTTGCGCGAGAAGATACGAGAGCGTGTGCCCGACCTCGCGCTCGGCGGGTGGGCGAATCCGCACACGGACGCCGGGACCCAGGTCGAACACCTGCTCGACGATCACGCGAACGCGGAGTTCTACCTCACGCAGATCGTGTCGCACCACAGCCGGATATCAGTGGAGAGATTCCTGGAGGCCGCTGCGCGGAGGGGTCTGTCGCTGCCGGGCCTTTTCGGTGTGTTCTACTACCGGTCTGCCAACCCGCGCACCCTGGCGGCGCTGGGGGGCTTCCTGCCGGTCCCTGCCGGGGAGCTGACGCGCGAGTTCGCGCAAGGCGCGACCGCCGAGGAGGTGTGCGCGCGTTCGGTGCGGGCGCTGGCCGACGCGGGCGTTCGCCACTTCTACATCAGCAACCTGCCCCTGGCGAGCGCGGCCGCGACGCTGCGACGGGTCATGGAACGCGCGGACCTGCCCGACCTCGGTTACCATCCATAGCGCATCCATGCTGTCACTCGTTATTCCCGTCTATCGGAACGAGGAGAACGTCCCGCGGCTCCTGCGGGAGCTGGCAGTGTTGGCGGCGCGGCTGCCGGACGAACTCGAGGTCGTGTTCGTCGTCGACGGCAGCCCGGATCGTTCGCACGAAGTCCTCGAGCGCGAGCTGCCGCGCTGGACGGTGCGATCGCAGTTGCTCGAGCTGAGCCGTAATTTCGGGTCGTTTCCGGCGATTGCTGCGGGCCTGGGCGCTGCCAACGGGACCTTCATGGCGGTGCTGGCGGCGGACCTCCAGGAACCGCCGGAGCTCATCCTGGAATTCCATCGGCGGCTCTACGCCGGCGAGGCGGATGTCGTGTTCGGCCACCGGGCGGGCCGGGCCGACCCGCTGCTGTCGCGCCTGGCGTCCGGATCGTTCTGGAGCCTCTACCGCCGGCTCGTGATCCGGGACATGCCCAAGGGGGGCATCGACGTGTTCGGGTGCACCCGTCAGGTGCGCGACCGGCTGCTCGAGCTGAAGGAAATCAACACGAACCTGATCGCGCTGCTCCTCTGGCTCGGGTTCCGCCGCGCCTTCGTGCCGTACGAACGGAGGCCGCGCCTCGAAGGACGGAGTGCCTGGACGGTCGGCCGGAAGATCCGCTACGCCCTGGACAGCATCTTCAACTTCACGGATCTGCCCGTGCGGGCGCTGCTGATCCTCGGGGTGCTGGGGACGACTCTGGCGATCGTCGCAGGCGTGACCGTGTTCGCGATGTGGTCACTCGGACGCATTCCCGTCCTGGGATACACGCCGTTGATGCTCGTGATTACGTTCTTCGGAGGGTTGACGGCCCTGGGGCTGGGTATCGTCGGCCAGTATCTGTGGCTCTCCCTGCAGAATGCCCGCCGGCGGCCGAACTTCGTCGTGAAATCGGCGAGCACCTTTGCCGCGCAGCCAACCGGTCAGCGCGAGACTGCTGCGAGGAACTCGTCGTAGTCGCGGATGTAGTCCGCGGAGTCGTAGGGATGGGAGGCAAAGACCAGCAGCAGGGCCTCCGGCGTGAGTACCGGGACTGAACCGCCCAGATCATCGGAGGCACATACAGGCCCAGGTTGGGCTGATCGAGCACGATCTCTTCGCTGTGCGTGCCGTCGTCCACCAGCACGGTCACGGAACCGCGCACGGCCACGAGGAACTGATGGCAGGTGCGATGCGCGTGTTCGCCTCGCACGTCCTTGCCGGGCACGTCGAAGACGATGAAGTAGCGCCTTGGCACGAAGGGAACCGGCGAGGGGAACTCCCCGGCTGAGAGCCGGCCGCGAAGGTCCTCCGCCAGTTTGAGCCGATGGAGCGTGGCGCCGGCAACGAGCGTCTGTGCGGCAGGCCCCTCGTCGGTCACCCGTTCAGCCGGCCGCCCGACGGCTTCCCGCTTCGCCGCATCCGCGTACCCCACGATCCGAGCGGGGTTGCCGGAGACGATCGCCCGCGTGGGCACATCGTGCGTCACGACCGAGCCAGCGCCGACCATCGCACGGGCGCCCACACGCAGCCCGGGCAGGACGACCGCGGCCGCTCCGATTGAACAGCCGGCGCCGAGGTGCGTCTGGAGCACGGTGACCTGGTGCTGTTTGCTTCTCGGGTACTTGTCGTTCGAGAACGTCGCGTTCGGCCCGATGAAGACGTCGTCGGCTACACGAAGGCCGTCCCACAACTGCACCCCGCACTTGATCTGTCACCCTGTCGCCGACAACGACATCGTTCTCGATGAACACGTGGTCGCAGATGTTGCAGTCGCGGCCAATGGTCGCACCCGGCAGGACGTGCGCGAACGCCCACACGCGCGTGCCGCGTCCGATGGTGCCGCTTTCGCAAAGCGCGTGTGCGTGCACGAAGTAGTCGTTACGCGCGATCGGGTCTGTCATGTCCCTGTTCGTGCATCGTAGCGTCATCGTGGGGCGACAAGCAATGCGACCATGCGTGCGATACTAGCAGACCCGAACATGCTCGAGACTGTTCCACACCGGCGGTTCCCCGCCCGGTCCCTCGCTGCAGGAGTGCTGGTGTCGCTGGCGGCAGCCGCCCTGCTGCTGCGCTGCGTGTCGATAGCCGAGCCGCTTGGTATCGACCAGAGCCTGTGGGCCTCGGCCGTGCGCGGCATGGCGCGGGGCCAGTTGCTCTATCGGGATGTGTGGGAGCAGCGCCCGCCGGGCATCTATTTTGTCTATCTCGCCGGCTTCCGTTTGCTCGGGTGGAGCGCGGCTGCGGTGGCCTGGCTCGACATCATCGCGGCAGCGGTCACGGCCTGCTGTCTCTACTTGGCGGCGCGGCGGCTGGCCACGGTAGTGGCGGGCGCCGCGGTTGCGTGTCTCTATGCGGCGTTGACCATGCCGTCCTGGCTCTATGGACACGGCGGGTTTCTCGAGCGCAGCGTCTGCGAGACGTTCATCGCCGCGTTGATCGCCGCAGCCGCGTGGGCTGCGGTCCGCTATCACGATCGGCCGTCCGGAGGCCTTGCATTCGCGATCGGGCTGCTCTGTGGGGGAGCGGTCGTCCTGAAACCAAACGCGGGACTCTACTACCCGGCGCTCCTGCTCTGGATTGCCTGCTATCGATCGCGGCACGAGCCGTGGCGCGTCCACCTTCGGCCCCTGCTCCTGTCAATCGCCGGCGCCGTTGTCCCGCCTCTCCTCACGTTCATCTGGCTGTGGAAGCTGGGAATCCTCGGGGACGCGCGGGTTGCCGTCCTGGACTTCAACCGCTACTACGTCGCCGAGGGATTCTCGGCCGGTCAGTACGCCGTTGACTTCTCGAAGGCCGTCTTCCTTCGGATGAAGACGGATCCGTTGTGGCTGGCGGGGACCGTTGGGACTGTCGCGGTGCTCTGGCAACTCATCCGAGATCGCCGGCTGCCGCCGCTCGCCGGACTGGCGGTGATCTGGGGTGGCGCCGCGGCGCTCGTCATCATCGTGAATGGTGCGCGCCTCTTCAACAGCTACTTCATCAACCCGCTTCCACCACTTGCGCTGCTCGCGGGATATTTCCTCGCTGAGTTCCCGCGCGGCTCACGCGTCCGCTCGACGGTGGCGCTTGCCACGGCAGCCATGATGGTGTTTCTGCTGGTCGAGCGGCAGTACGCCACCAGGGTTCTGGGAACGGCAGCCTCGGATTTCTCGGCCGTGCGCGGAACAACCGATCGCCTCGCCTATCTCGACCTGTTCGGCGGTTACGACAACCAGCGCGGCTATTCGGCGCGCGCCAACGCCGAGCTCGCCGCCTACATCCACGAACACAGCAGCCCCGACGACCGCATCTTCCTGTTCGGCATCAACGGCGCCGGCGTGTACTTCGCCGCCGATCGGCTGCCTGCCCACCGATTCCTGCGAGTGAATTTCTTCGTCGCCACCGGGTTTCCCGATCCTGCTTTCCGGCTCGATTCGGTGACACGCCAACTGGCCGAGCGCAAACCGCGGTATCTCGTCTTCGAACAGCTGCACTCGGCGTCCGGGATGGGTCAGACCGTGGATCGTCTCACCGAAGATCCCGCGGTCGTGGCACTGCTCTCGCCCTACCATTTCGCGACCCGCATCGAGGACTTCACACTCTACCGGCTGGACGAATGAACGCACTCGCCGGAGCGTGTCGGTGTCGGCCAGTCCCGGCAGAGGGGGTCAGACCCCAGGGCCTTTGGGGTCAGACCCCCGGGGGTCGCGCGCGGCCGTCTCCCATTGTCCCTCCCGGTTGAGAATCCGGACCGCAGTCACCGCTCCGGTGGCGTCGCGAACGAACTCGATTCGCGCCTGCGGCGCCTCCTTCAACGTGAAGGCATCAGGGCCGATCGGCTGCATCTCGAGCGCCGGGCCCCCCTCCCTCTGCAGACCAGCCGGCCGCCGGGCTCAACGCGAATCTCGCGTACGCCATACCTGCCGGCGTAGTCCCGCGCCCGGACCGGCGCGCGAGCCACCTCGTCGAGGGCGACCGTCGCGGAGCCGTCGCGGACCAGGCGCAGGCGCGCGTTTCGCTGATCGAGCGTCACGGTGAACTGGCTCAGCACGCGCGCACCGACGATCGCCTCGGTCGGAAAGCCAGGCGGCAGCGGACGGATGGTGACGGTGGGCTTCGGGAACGTATACCGGCCAATGACGATGTCGCCTGACAACCGGCCGGCCTTGACCTCCGTGTCGGGAATCGCCGCGCCGCGCGCGCGGCCGACCACCCGGACGTCGCCGTCGAACGTCAGTGGCGCCGCACTCTCCGGCGTGAACCCGAAGGCGCCCGTGGACCTGGTGTCGAGCACGGCCACCTGCCTGGCTCCGCCAACGGTCAGCGGGATCCCCCAGAAGGGTCCGACGTGCGTCAACGACAACACGGTTTCGCCATCGGCCGGCGGCAGGCTGCCGCGCTCGAAGCGCGCCCGGCTGTTCGGATAGTCAATCGTGAGCAGGAGGTCGTGATAGAGCGGCAGCCCGAGCACGCCGTCGATTCCCCCCTGCGCGACGCGCAGCGCACTCACCGGCAGGTCGTGAAACGCCACCGCGCCAATCTCGATGCGATCGACGTGGTACTCCGGCATGTCGTCAGCGCCACCCGTCCGCTTCAGCGCGAGCTTCGCCGCCAGCTCCGGCGACACGACGACGAACCCCGCTCCCGTTTCAATCCCGAAGCGGAAGGGCCCCTCGCCGTTGACCCGCGCCTCGACGATGGGCAGGTTGGCCTCGAGCGAGATCGGCACCTCCACGGGTCCGGCGATGTCCACGCGGGCGGGTGGTGCCGGATTGGGATCGGACGCCTGCGGACCTGGCGTCACCAGCAGGAGGAGAGCGAGCGCAATCGGGCATCCAGGCATCATCGTCCCAGCGTAGTCGTTGCCGTGGCGCCGCAGGTTAATCGTGCGTAATGTTTTCGTTAAGGATGTAAAACCGATCTAATCGCCGGCGCCCTTGAACTGGTCGGCCTCTTCGGCGAACAGCACGTTGAAGCTCGTCAGCGACCCGTAGCACCCGCTGATGTAGCCCTGCAGCTTGACCTTGGCGTCCTCCGGAAGATCCGCCGCATTGACCTGCTGTTCCATCGTCCGCAGCCGGTTCCGCAGCATGACGATCTTGTGGAAGAACGTCTCGATCGGCCAGCTCTTCTCCTGGAGTCCGGGCGTGCCCGGGCGCAGCACGAGTTGTCCGCCTCGCCACTTTTCGGCAGGTGTCACCGCCGTGATGCCGGCCTCTTCGCGGATGATCCGGCGCAGCAGCAGTTCGAGATCCACATCGCCGCCGTCTACGCTCATGGGTGGGGCAATCCTTTCACGATCGCTGACTACGGGGAAGGCCTCGCGCACGGGGTGCGGGAGCGGCCGGCGCGCGGTGTCGGTCGTGGAGGCCGGCGCGCTGATGCCGGTCCGGGGCCCGCCACGGTAGTTGTGCTCGCTCCGGCAGTACCCGCAGACGACCCGGATCGGCGTGCCGCTCGAATCCGCGGCGACCACGGTGTGCATCCGATCCATCTTGCACGCGCGACAGAAATCCTCGAGCGTGTCGCCCGCCCGGTAGCTCCGCATCGCCATGATCCGCATGTTAACCCGGCTTCGGGGTGATCGGCCTCCTGTCGGCGCGGCCCCGGACCAGCCTGCCGCATCCCGGGACGGGCCGACTCCCGTATACTCTCCGGATGGGCCAGTTCATCGACTCCGTTCCCTTCTCAGGCATCATCCGCATCCGCGACATGATGTACTCCGTCAAGAACCCGTTCCGTCTCGATCAGGGGGACGTGAGCTTTGACGCCCCCGACACGGTGAAGGGCGCGATGCACCGGGCGATCGACGACAACTACAGCCACTACGTCCAGACGACCGGCATCCCCAGGCTCCTCGACCTGCTGTCCGCGAAGCTGCGCGCGGTCAACCACATCCCTGTCGAGTCTACAGACGAGGTGATGGTCACGACCGGCGGGATACACGCGCTCTACGTGATATTCCAGGCACTGCTCGAACCTGGCGACGAGGTGATCGTCCCGGACCCCCAGTGGCCACCGGCTGCCGGCAACATCACCGCCGCCCATGGGACGCCGGTCGCCTGCCCGCTGCACGAACATCTCGGATGGCGCTGGGACCTGAGCGAGCTCGAGTCGGCGATTACGCCGAAGACCCGCGCCATCTACATCAACTCGCCGCAGAATCCCACGGGCGGCGTTCTCACGCGTGCGGACGTCGAGGCAATTGCCGGCCTCTGCCGGGAACGCGACCTCTGGCTCGTGTCGGACGAAGCCTACGAGGACGTCGTGTTCGACGGCGTCGAACACGTCAGTCCCGCGTCACTGCCAGGCATGTACGAACGCACGTTGTCGATGTTCACCTTCAGCAAGTCGTACGCGATGACCGGGCTTCGCCTCGGGTACGTCTCCGCCAGGGACCCCAGGCTGCGCGAGCGCATGAAGAAGGTGCTCTTCTACACGGCGAGCAACGTGTCGTCGGTCGTGCAGCATGGGGGCATCGGCGCGCTCGAGGGATCGCAGGACTGCATCGCGGCGTTTCGCGACGAGCTGAAAGTGCGGCGGGACCTCTTCTATGACGGCATCCGCACGCACGCGGCCGGCATGCTGACCGGCGCTCCGCCAAGAGGCGCCTTCTATGCCTTCCTTCGGATCGATCCCGGCTGGCGCGCCGACGCGCCGTCCACGACAGGATCGCAGTCATGGGCCATGACCGAATTCCTGATCGCGAAAGGACGGATTGGCTGCGTGCCGGGAGCGGACTTCGGCAGGAACGGAGAGGGCTACGTCCGGTTCTGCTTCGCGCGCGACCGCACGGAACTGACGGGCGCGCTCGAATCGATGCGGGCGGTGTTCGCGGGAACCTGCGCTACTTGAGGTGCCGGCCGCCATCGACGCGGATCGTCTCGCCCGTGACGAAGTCGGATCTCGAGCAGGAAGATCACGGCCTTCGCGATTTCGCCTTCGCCGCCCCATCTGCCGACGGGCGTCGCGGCTTCCACGCCCTGCGACTCCTCGTCGGTCGTCCCCTCCGGTGCCACGATGGGGCCGGGGGCGATCGCGTTGACGAGAATCTGATCGGCCGCCAGCTCCAGGGCGAGCCCTTCGGTGAGCCCGACGACACCGCGCTTGGCGACGTAGTACGGCAGGAATCCCTTGTAGCGCGGCCGGCCGCTCGCAGCCACCCAGTCGGAGAAATTGACGATGCGTCCTCCGCCGGCGGCCCGCAGGTGCGGCACCGCAGCGCGCGCGCAGAGAAACGCCGCCTTGAGATCGACATCGACAACCCTGTCCCACGCGGCCTCGTCGGTCTGGTCGAATGGAACCGGCGCGTAGACGGACGCCATGTTCAGGAGCGCGTCGAGGCGCCCCAGCGCGCCGGCGGCACTGGCGACCAGGGCCTGGCACTCCGCAGGTCGTGACAGATCGGCCTGGAACAGGAACGCGCGACGCCCCGCGGCGCGAATCGCCTCGGCGGCGGTCTCCGCCTCGCGCTTCGAGCGGTTGAACGACAAGCGCGACGTCCATCCCGCGCGTCGCGAGCGCGGCGGCCACGGCCGCGCCTATCCGTTTGCCGCCGGTGATGAGGACTGCGCGCTCGGTAAGCTGCATGGCGTCAGGCTTCGATCCGTCCGATGAGCACGATCCCGAATCGCAGCGGTGTGGCTGGCTTTCCAGCCTGGGCGCAGGGCACCTCCACCACGATCGAGGAATGACCGAGTTCGGTCTTGTGTGTCGCCAGCATGGCTTCGCCCGTCTCCGGCGGGTCGATGCTCCAGACAGCCGGGTGCGAGCCGCCGATGGTGTGTTTCGACAGATCGACGGCGCCGTCGTGGCCGACCGGCGGAACGGAGGTGTCGAGAGCGGCCGGGATCAACAGCAGGAAATCCCGGAACGGAGACGTGCCGAGATGGTCGCCGTTGTCCGGCTGGACGCCGTACCGGAGGGTGTAGACGCCAGCCTTGATGATGCGGCCACGAATATCACGGAAATCAGCGTCGAGCCGGACGGCACCGACGAGCGCCCCTTCCTCCACCGCGGCCCACGCCGGCGTGGCGCCGGCGTCGAGCGACCGGACCCACCAGAAGTCGAGCGTGACGCCATTGACCACCGCCCGGACGCCGCCCGCCGCGAGGGCGGCGCTCACAGGCGCCGCGAATGCAGGGGGAACCGGGTCCGTGTGAAGGTGCGCCTCGATCCCCTGGAACGCCGCGAGCGAAACCCCGGTCCACGCGAGCAGGAGGATCACGGAAGAGGCCTGCGGGCCTACTGATCGCAGCATCCGCGGCCTTTGCCGCAGGCCTCCGGTCCGACGGGCTGGCCGTCGGGCCCGAACGCCTTCTGGGTGCACACGCACCAGAACGACGTGGCCTCGATGTGGTCGGCGAATTCGAACGGATCGGCGACCGCCGAGTCGTCCGTGACGTACATCCCCTTATGGCGCAGGTGGCTGCACTGCATCGGCGTGACGTGACGTGAGGACAAAGTCGGGTGGCTCATACGACCTTCACCCCTCCGGCCTTCAGGATCGCGCGCTTGACGGCGGTCCGCGCAATCTGGACCTTGTACCCGTTCTGTGACATGGGCTTCGCAGACGCGATCGCCGCATCCGCCGCCGCCATGGCGGCATCTTCGCCCAGGGGCTTCCCGGCCAGCGCCGATTCCGCCGCGGCCGAGCGCCAGGGGATCGGGGCGACGGCACCCATCACGATGCGCGCGGACCGGATGGTCTGGCCGTTCATCAGGAGCGCAACCGACGCCGTGGCGAGCGGCCAGTCGTGCGACTGTTTGTAGCGCACTTCGTAGGTCGCGTTCTTCGAACTGCCTGGCGCCGGCACGAGCACGTGCGTCAGGAGTTCGTTCGGCGCGAGGACGGTCTCGCCGAAGAGGTTCCGGTCCGGCATCTGGTAGTAGTCGCCTGCCGCGAATTTCACGCTCGCCGGCCGGCCCGACCACCCGGAAGCGTGCGTTCAGCGCGACAGCCGGAACCGCCAGACTCGACGGATGGACGATGTGGCAGGGCCCGTCGCCGAAGATCGCGTGATACAGGTTCTCGCCTTCGACGGCGAAGCAGCGCGCGCCGCCCTTCTTCAGGCACGCGAACTCCTCGTTGCGGAAGTACCAGCAGCGCGGACGCTGGTTCAGGTTGCCGCCCACGGTGCCGACGTTGCGAATCTGCGGCGTGCCGACATCCTCCGCCGCCTGCGCCAGCGCGGGAAAGCTGCGCTGGACGTCCGCGTGCGCGGCAAGCTCTGCGAGCGTGACCGCCGACCCGATGCGCAGGCCGCCATCCGGCGTCCTGGCGATCGTCCGGTCGAGATGCTTCACGTTGACCAGCCGCTCGGGATCGGCAACGTAGTCTTTCATCATCCCGAGCAGGTCCATGCCGCCGGCCAGCGGCAGCATGCGCCCCCGTTCGGGGCCGAGCGCGGCAATCGCTTCCTTCTCGTTGGCGGCGTTGACGTACGCAAAGGCCTTCACAGCGTGCCTCCTGCCTTCTCTGCGTTCAGCGCGGCGAGCACCACCGCCGGGGTCAGCGGCAGGCTGCGCACCCGGACGCCGATCGCGTTCGCGATGGCGTTGCCCACGGCGGCGGCCGTCGAGATGACAGGAGGCTCGCCGAGGCCGACCGGCCCGCGTTCCGGCTGGTCCATCAGGGTGATGTCGATCTCGGGAATGTCGGACATGCCCGGCAGAAGATAGAACTCCATGTTGGGGTTCACCATCTGCGCGGTGTTCCGGTCGAGAATACGGTGTTCGAACAGCGCGAAGCCGAGGCCCATGATGATCCCGCCGTAGACCTGGCTTTCGGCCGTCAGCTTGTCGACGATCATGCCGCAGTCCTGCACGCACACGATCTTCTTCACGCGCGTGATGCCGGTTTCGATGTCCACTTCGACGTCGGCGAACTGCACGCCGCTCGTGCCGCGCGACGACAGGCCCTGCTGCCATGCGCCTTCGACGCTG
Organism: uncultured Acidobacteriota bacterium; assembly: GCA_963817635.1. Lineage (GTDB taxonomy): Bacteria > Acidobacteriota > Vicinamibacteria > Vicinamibacterales > 2-12-FULL-66-21 > CAWFPR01. The sequence goes on from CAWFPR010000005.1 coordinate 528,242, forward strand.
ATCGGCTGCACGCCCAGGAGCTTGCACGCGTCCTTCCAGGCCATCCCCTTCGACGGGTCACCCTTGACGTGGACCCGGCCGCTGGATGCCGCCAGGCTCGCCGGCTCGACGCCCAGCGAGGGCGCGACCTTCGCGAACAACTGGTCGAGCGCGTTCGCGCACGCGACCCGCACGGTGGGAGAAATCGATCCGACCGTGACGCTGCCGCCGCTGCCGGGCGCATACGGGTAGTCGCTGCGTCCGATTTCCGCTTTGACCCCGCCGAGCGGCAGGCCCATCGTTTCGGCGGCGATCATCGTCACCAGCGTCCGCGTGCCCGTGCCGATGTCCTGCGTGCCGATGCGGGCGACGACCCCACCGTCGGGGTTGATCTCGCAGATTGCGCGCGTGCGGTTGACGCCGGATCCGGCCCAGACGTTGCCGGCGCAGCCGAGGCCGCGCTTGATCGGTCCCGACGCGGCATCACCCGTGGGATGCCGGCTGCTCCAGCCGATCTTCTGCGCCGCCATCGGAAAGTACTTCCGCCACTGCTGGTTCGGAAGATCCTGACCGTCGGCAGGGGTCGGCGGGAGGTTGCGCAGACGCAGCTCCAGGGGATCCATCCGCAGGCGATCGGCAAGCTCGTCGATCACGATTTCGGTGATGAACGACGCCTGCGGATGGCCCGGTGCGCGCATGGCGCGCTGCGGACCGGCGGTGGTAAAGGCATCGCGGTGCCGCTGACGCCTGCTGGGAAACACGTAGATCGGATAGGGGACGGAAAAACCGGCGCCCTGACCCGCGCCGCCCGTGCCCCAGGTTTCCGCATCGAACGCGACGAACTTGCCCTGGGCATCCACGCCCGCCCGGACTTTCGCGTACGCGGACGGCCGGTTGCCGGTGACGAGATGCTCTTCCTTGCGATTGAGCATCAGCTTGACCGGCGCGGCCGCCGCCTTCGCGAGCCGCGCCGCAATGACCACCTGCACGTCGAGGCCGAGCTTGCTGCCGAAGCCTCCGCCCATGTAGTCGGTGATGACGTGGACGTCGCTCTGCTGGATCTCGAGCGCCCGCGCCAGACCTTCCTTGGTCGCCTGCACCGCCTGGGTCGACACAAAGGCCGTGAGCTGATCGCCATCCCACTCGCAGACGCCGCCGTGGGTCTCGAGGCTCGTGTGGGTCTGCACCTGCGTCGAGTACAGGCCTTCGACGACGTGAGCGGCGGAGGTCAGGGCGGCGTCGATGTCCACGCCCTTCGGATCTTCCGAGAGGCGCTCGCCGCTGGTGTTCCCCTGCTCGAACACCTTCGGCGCATTCGGGTTCATCGCCTGCTCAGGGGTCGCGAGCACGGGCAGCATCTGGTACTCGACCGTGATCAGCCGGACCGCGTCCTCCGCAACTTCCTCGGTCGTGGCCGCGACGGCGGCGATTTCCTCGCCCTGGTACCAGACCGTCCCATTCGGGCTTCCGGGTTCCTTGAGCACGAGCGCGGCCTTGACGCCCGGAAGACTCCTGGCGGCGGCCAGATCCACGCGTTTGATCGTGGCGTGCGGGTGCGGCGAGCTCACGAGCCGGCCGTAGAGCATCCCCGGGCGCATCAAATCGTAGGTGTACTTCGCCTTGCCCTGTGCCTTGTCGGGCCCGTCGATGCGCTTGACCGAGTGGCCGAGGAACTGACGGTCCGTCACCGACGGCCAGGTGCGCACGGGGCCGGTCGCCTGCGGAGCCGGATTGTCGGGGCGCTGTTGGTTATCCACGCTTCACCCCATTTCCTGAGTGCGCGTGGGGCCCCACCCCCACGCGCTCGCGCGCCGCGGCCCCTTCGGGGCTGGCTTCCAGCGCGGCGCGCTGGCCGCGGGCGCCGCTTGATTTCGGATCCAGCGCCGCCTCGAGCACGCGCGGGTAGGTGCCGCAGCGACAGATATTGCCGTCGAGCGCCTTTCTCGCCTGCTCGCGCGTCGGCTTCGGGTTTTTCTCCAGGAGCGCGACGGTCGCGGTCACGAAGCCCGGCGTGCAGAACCCGCACATCAGGCCATCGTGCTCGCAGAAGGCCTGCTGCACCGGGTGCATCACCGTACCTTCCGCGAGGCCTTCGACCGTCCGGATCATCTTTCCCTGCATCTCGATCGCAAGCGTCGAGCACGCATAGATGGTCTTGCCGTCCACGATCATCGTGCACGCGCCGCACGCCCCGCGGTCGCACACCCGCTTGACGCCCGTGATGTTCAGACGGTTGCGCACGGCGTCGAGGAGCGTCACGCGCGGCTCGACCTCGAGCCGATGGACGGTGCCGTTGATATTGAGCTGAATCGGGACCGCGCCAGGCCCTATGGCGTTGACGCCCTGCGCCTGGGCGATGCGGCCGGACCCGAGCACGCCGGCGGCGACGCCGCTGGCGCCAACGGTCTTCAGGAACGTGCGGCGGCTGAAGCCGGATTCGTTTTTCTTTTTCGAAGCCATTGATGGGACCTCGTTCTGAGAGGTGCCAGTATATCGCCTGTCAGTCGCGAGGCAACGTCTGCCGATGCCCGAAGAAGCTCGACCATGGAGACCGCGCCGCCATGCGACGCTCCGCGGTCCTGATGGTGAAGATCTTCGGGTCGAGCCTGGGGCTGACTTCGTCCCATTCGAGCGGCATCGAGACCGGCGCGCCCGGGCGCCATCGAACGGAGAACGGCGGCACGATGGTCTGGCCCGATGCGTTGCGCGCAACACCGAGATACAGGGGCGCCTTTCGCTTCGCCTTCCTCGCCTCGACCGTCACGAGCCTGGGGTACTGCGCCGCCATCTCGGCGGCGATGCGTGCCGCGTAGGCGCGCACCCGCTCCTCATTCGCGCCGCGCCGCAGCGGGACGAACACGTGCAGGCCGCGGCCGCCGGACGTCTTCACGTAGCCTTCGAGACCGTGATCCTCGAGCTTCGCGCGCAGCAGCGGCGCAACCCGCGCGGCCGACCCGAACCCGTCCGCGGGGTCCAGATCGAAGGCGAGCCAGTCCGGCTTGTCGAGCTGATCGAGGCGGCTGTTGGTCACGTGCATCGCGATGCACCCGAGGTTCACGAGCGCCAGCAGCGTCTTGCGCGTCCCGCCGACGATGTAGTCGAGGTCGCAGCCGGCTGAAGGCGCGGACAGACGTACGGTGGAAACCCCATCGGGGAGGTCGTCCGGGGCGTGCGTCTGGTAGGACCACGACGGCCGGATGCCTTCCGGGCAGCGCTCCAGGGTCAGCGCCCGGCCGCGCATCCAGGGCAGGAGATGACGGGAAATACGCGCGTAGAATTGCGCGAGATCGAGCTTGGTCAGCCCTTCGTCAGGCCAGAACGCCCTGGAGGGGTCCGTGATGACGGCGCCGCCGAGCCGCACGCCTGGATTCGTCACACCTTGCCAGCCCGGAGGCGGGCACGACCATACGCTTCGGCCTCCGCTGAGCGGGCACGCCGACCGTCGATGGAGAAGGCACCCGGGCCGGTGAGCATCAGGCAGATGAGGGTGCCGAGCAGCACGACCGCGTATTCGTAGCCGGCCGGCAGGAAGAACCCGCCCGCCAGGTGGACCTTCCAGATCGCCACGGCCATGTCGATCGCCAGCGCGAGGGCGGCAAAGAGCGTGAGGGCGCCCAGGATCAGCATCAGGCCGCCTCCGAACTCCACCAGCCCGACGAGCACGGCGAGCGGGAATCCAGGCCCGAGACCGAGCTGACCCAGGAACGCCGCCGTGCCCGACAGACCAGGCCCGCCCCAGATGCCGAACAACTTCTGCGCGCCGTGCCCGACGAAGATCGCGCCAACGGCCAGACGCAGCACCGCCGGCCCGTAGGGGTACATCCGGACGCCTCCCCGCGGGCGGCGACCAACCGCCCGCCACCCGTCGCGCAGTCACTCACGGCGGGCAATGTGCCGTATTGTGCCACTCTTTGCGGGACGAAAGTACAGTATTCTCGCGCTCCAACACGTGAGTTTCGCGGCGTCCTGCGTCAGCAGGACGTTCGATCGCCGACGAAAGGACCCGACATGTACACGCGACGCACGTTCCTCCAGACCACGGGTGCGGCGATCGCCGCCTTTGGCAACGACGGGCTCGCGCGCGTCGCCGCGGCCGCGCGTGCCGTCGACGGCGTACCCGCCGGCGACGTCGCGACCGACGAGAATTTCTGGCGCGAAATCCAGGAGTCGTTCACGCTCGATCGGACGCTGATCAATCTGAACAACGGCGGCTGCTGCCCGAGCCCGCGCGTCGTCCACGAGGCGTTCAAGAGGTACCTGGATCTGTCCAACGAGGCACCCGTGTACCACATGTGGACGATTCTCGAACCGAACGTCGAGACCGTGCGCCGCAACCTCGCGGCAGAGTTCGGCTGCGACCCGGAGGAGATGGCGATCACGCGGAATGCGAGCGAGGCGCTGCAGATCGTGGAACTCGGCCTCGACCTCAAACCAGGCGACGAGGTGCTGACGACCAACCAGGACTATCCCCGCATGCTCGATACCTGGCAGCAGCGCGTCAAACGCGAGGGCATCAGGCTGACGGAGATTTCGTTCCCCGTCCCCCCGCCGTCGATGGACGACCTTGCCAACCGGCTGATTGCCGCCATCACGCCGGCGACCAGGGTCATCCATTTCTGTCACATCACGAACCTGACCGGGCAGATTTTCCCCGTGAAGAAGATCTGCGACGAGGCGCGCCGCCGCGGTATCCGGACGGTGGTGGACGGCGCGCACGCCTTCGCCCACTTCCCCGCCAGGGTGACCGAGCTCGGCTGCGACTACTACGGCACGAGCCTGCACAAGTGGCTGCTCGCGCCGATCGGCACCGGCTTCCTCTACGTACGCCGCGAGCACATTCCGGCGCTCTGGCCGCTCACGCCGGCAGGCGATCCACACCGCGACAACATCCGGAAGTTCGAGGAGATTGGCACGCACCCGGCCGCCAACCACAATGCGATCGGCGAGGCGCTGGCCTTTCATCAGGGCATCGGCATCGAACGCAAGGCGGCGCGCCTGCGATACTTGCGCGACCGCTGGGCGAAGCGGCTGGTGGCGAACCCGAAGTTCCGCCTGCACACGAGCCTCGATCCCGCCCAGTCGTGCGCGATCGCCAACGTGCAGATCGCCGGCGTGCCGACCCGCAAGCTGGTGACGAAGCTGTGGGACGCGTGGCGCATCATCGCGACGCCGATCGTGCACCCCGAATTCGAAGGCCTGCGCGTGACGCCGAACGTCTACACGACGCTCGCCGAGATCGACACGTTCGCGTCAGCGATGGAGGAGATTGCGGCGAAGGGCCTGGACTAGACGGCCGTGCGCCTTGGCGCAGCAGGTGACCCGTCGCGAGCGATCTCGGTCGCGGCCCCGACTGGTCCTCTAGCGGCCGCCCCCCGACGCGATCTTCTTTCCGTCCGCGTCGTAGACCTCGAGCTCCCCCTTTTTCGCCAGAATGTCCTTGATCTTCGCGGCGTCGCCGACCGCGACAATCTGCAGGTGCGCGGGATCCCAGTACTTCTTCGCAGCGGCCCGCGCCTGTTCCGCCGTCACCGACATGATGCGGGCGGGGTACGTGTCCCAGTAGTCGGCCGGCAGCCCGTACTCCCAGTTCTCGACGTAGTAGCCGAGCACGCGCTGCGGGCTCTCGAGCGCCAGCGCGAAGCTGCCGACGATCGCGCGCTTGGAATCGGCCAGCTCCTTGTCGGGCACCGGCGTATCGCGCAGATCGGCGATCTCGGCCAGCAGATCGTTCAGCGCGGGCTCGGTCACGTCCGTGCGCACGTTCGTGCTCGACGTCCACGCCCCCCGGTAGAACGTTGCCGAGAACCCGCTCCCGATCCCGTACGTGTAGCCCTTCTCCTCTCGCAGGTGCCGGAACAGCCGGCCCATGGTGCCGCCGAGCACGCGGTTGACGACGGTGAGAGCCGGATAGTCGGGATCCGTCCGTGTCATCGACTGCGTGCCGACGTAGAGCGTCGTCTGCACGGAGCCGGGCCGGGCGATCAGGTAGACCTTCGCGGGTCCAGCCGGTGGAGGCTCTTCGGTCACGGGCTTCGGCGTACCGGCACGCTTCCACCCGGCGAGCTTCGTCTCCACCAGTTTCCGGGCATCGGCGAGCGAAATGTCGCCGGCAAAGGCCATCGCGGCGTGATCGGGCACGTAGTGCGTGCGGTGGAATTCGGCCAGGGCCTCGGGAGTGATCGCGTCGAGATCCGCGGCGGTGGGCGACACGCGGCTCGCCGGGTGCGAACCATAGATGACGCGATTGAACGTCTCGGTCGCGAGGAAGCCCGGATTCGACCGCTGCTGGATCAGGCCGGCCTTCGCGCGCGCCTTGAAGCGATTCCATTCCTCCGGCGAGAACGCCGGGTTGAGCAGGACGTCGGCGGCCAGGTCGAGCAGCTTCGGAAAATCTTCCGAAAGCGAGCTGCCGGAGATCGACGCCGACGTGCTCGACAGCCCGCTGCCGACGCTGAGCGACGCGGCCATCGTCTCGAGCGCCTCGGAGATCTGCGGCGACGTGCGCGACCCGGTGCCCTCGCGCATGAGCGACGCCGTGTAGCTCGCCAGGCCGATCTTGTCGGACGGGTCGAAATAGCCGCCGGCGCCAGGAATGATGATCTCGAATGTGATCTGCGGGAGGCGGTGGTCTTCGAGCACGATCAGGTGCAGCCCGCTGGCGAGGTCCGCCTCCTGCGGCTTCGGCAGCTTCACCTTGAGGAGCTCGGACGAGACCGGCGCCTTCCCCTTGAGCACCATTTGCGTGGTCTGCGGCTGCTGACCGCCCATCTGCCGCGGAGAAGCGGAGACGGACGCCAGCGCGAGCGCGACCATCGCGGTGCCGAACGCCACGGTGCGGTTCGTCATCACCGGCCTCCCTTCGACGTCGCCGCCGCCTTCGGCACGGTCAGCACGACCGTCCGACCGGTTTTCACCAGGTAGGTCTTCGCCACCCGCTGGACGTCGGCCGCGGTGATCCTGGCGATGTTGGCCGCGGTCTCGTTGATCCGGTTCGGGTTGTCATAGAAGAGCGCGTTCTGCGACAGCAGGACTGCCTTCTGGAGGGAGCTCCCGAGACTCCCGATGAACCCGCGGCGGGCGCTCGTGCGTGCCTTCTCGAGTTCCCAGTCGGCCACGGGTTCGTTCTGCACGCGGGCGACCTGGGCGTCGATGGCGGCTTCCAGATCGGCGAGGGGCTTGCCCGGCGCGGCGATGGCGACGACGTTGAACAGCCCCGGGCCGCGCGTCTGGTCGGGCCCGGCGTTGATCGACGTCGCGAGCTGCTGTTCGCGAACGATCGTTTCGTAGAAGCGCGAGCTGCGGCCGCCGGACAGGATCGTCCCGAGCACCGTCAGCGCATCCTGGTCGGGCGACGAGCTGGGTGGAATCTTGTACGCCATGTCGATGCGCGGCAGGCGCGCCAGCGGGTCCTCGAGCGTCGCGCGCCGTTCTTCCTTCTGCGGCGGCTCGGTCATGTCCACCTTCGGCGGTGCGGGCTGCCTCGAGATCGGGCCGAAGGTACTTCTCGATCTTCGCGAGCGTCGCCTTCGTGTCGATGTCTCCGACGATGGCGATCACGGCGTTGTTCGGCGCGTAGTAGGTCTTGAAGAACGTCGCCACGTCGTCCACGCTTGCGGCGCTCAGGTCGGCCATCGAACCGATGACCGAATGTTCGTAGGCCGGGTTGTCGTACGCCAGCTCGTCCACTTTTTCGAAGGTCTTTCCGTAGGGCTGGTTGTCTACTCCGAGGCGTCGTTCTTCCTGGACGGCGTTTCGCTGATTGTCGAGGTTGGCCTTGGTGATTTCCAGCGAGCGCATGCGGTCGGCCTCGAGGAACAGCCCGAGATCGAGCTGGTTGGCCGGCAGGGTCTCGTAGTACATCGTCCGATCCTTGTTGGTCGTGCCGTTCATCGAGCCGCCGTTCATGAAGATCAGGTACGGATGCTCGTTCTGGCCGACGTTCTCGGATCCCTTGAACATCATGTGCTCGAAGAGATGCGCAAAGCCCGTGCGCCCCTTGTGTTCGTCTCGCGAGCCCACGTTGTAGTTGACGACGATCGAGAAGACCGGTGCGGAGTGATCCTCTGACAGGATCACGCGCAGGCCGTTCTTGAGCCGGATGTCGGTGAACGCGATCCGGGGGTTCGGCGCGGCCGCGATGCCCAGCATGGCCACCACGCCCACGGCAGCCACACGCCGCAACGGGGATGTCATGGAACCTCCTTGAAGAGGCGGACGAAAACGAAGGATCAGAAGTATACCGTCAACCCGGCCGTCCACATCGATCCCCGGTAGCCGGGCAGGAGGTTCGAAGGGGACGAAAGCAGGGCCGAACGGCTGGTCAGGCTGGATGCGCCGGTGCCGTCGGATGCGGCAGTGGCGTCGTCGCCAAAATGGAGAAACGTGTAGCGGTAGTCGGCGTGGATCGCCGCGTGATTGCCCAGGCGCAGCTGGCCGCCGAACCCGGCGTGAGAGCCGAACTTCCGCGTGGTCTCGGAACTGATGACCTGCTTGTCGGCCAGTTGTTCGACGCGGTGCGTGTACCAGCCGACGCCGGCGAGCACGTACGGCGAAATCGCGGCCCGGACGGGGTAGAGCAGCAGTGACCCCTGGATGGGAAAGTCGCGGGTCCGCTCGGTGAGATCGGTGCTGTTGACGGTCCTGAGGTCTACCGACAGTTCAATCGCGGCGCGCTTCGACAGGTGCGCGCGGATCTGACCGCCGGTGAACCGCTCGGCGGTGGAGTCGGCGTGTGCGTCGCTGCGGATCATGCTGAGCCGGGCGCCGATGCCGAATGCTCCATCCTGGGCCGCGGCGCGCGCCGACAGGAAGAAGCGTGAACAGCGCCGCCGCGAGCGCGGAATCGCGCAGGACATGGATCGCATGCAGAGCCTCGCGATCGTGTATCGGGAGGAGCGGGAACTGCGCTGTAGGGTCGCGGACGCGCCGAGACGCCGAGCGCCGACCGTGCAATCGACCGGAGACGGACCGCGACGCACCCTGCGAAAGTGCTGACGTTTACCGTGGAAGCCGTCCCGGACCATCCGGCGCGGCCCTCCTGCGCTCCGCCTCCGGTCCACTGCACGGGGACCTGACATCGGGCGCTCGGCGTGCGCCGCTCGATGGGGGATCGAACGGCGCACGCCTTGTCCCGAGCGTCGAGCCCGAAGGCTCAAAGGTTAGGTGAGGACCTTGATCACGACGCGGCGGTTCTGCGAGCGCCCTTCCTTGGTATTGTTCGGCGCGATCGGCTTGTCTTCGCCGTAGCTGATCACGTTGATCTTGTGGAGCGGGACCTGATGCTGTTCGTAGAGGTAGCGCTTCACCGTCTCGGCGCGCTCGAGGCCGAGTTCATAGTTGAACGCCTTGCTGCCCGAGTTGTCGGTGTGCCCTTCGATCTCAATGTAGGCGCCGTTGGGCTCCGCCTTCAACTGCTGGACGAGCTGATCGATGTCGGCCTTTGCCTCGTCCGGCATGGTCGCCTTGCCGAACTTGAAGTTGCCCTTGTCTTCGCTGAGCACCACTTCATAGACGAGCCGCTTCGACGCTTTCTCGATCGCGTCGGCGCGAGTGTTCACGGCGTCGGCGGCCGACCGGGCCTCCTCGGCGTGCTGGTTGGCGGTCTGTGCTTTCTGATCCGCCGCCTGCGCTTTCTGGTCGACTTCGCCGATGCGGCCTTCGTTCGCGCGGGTCCGCTCCTGGTTTTCCTCGACGGACTTCGAAAGCCCCTCGACCTTGTCGTTGACTTCGCCGACCTGCCCCTTGACGAACTTCTTCGTTGCGCACCCCGTGCTCCCAGCGAGCACGAGCGCAAGAACCGGTATCGCCACGACCAACTTCTTCATTTTGCCCTCCGTCCCTATCCAAACTATCCAAACCTGACGATCGAAACTCAGCCTTGGAACCTCGACGAGTGTTCGCCGCCGTTGTAGCCCGCGCGCGTCCGCACCACGAGATTGCGGTCGCGTGCGCTCACTTGCAGGCGACGCCATCCCCGGTTTGGCGACGCCTCGAACGCCAGCAGATACTGATGGCGCAGTTCATCGACGATCTGGCGAGCGGCCAGACTCGCGTGCGCCGGCGCGCTGGCCGTGAAGAGATCGCCACCCGTCCAGTACCGAGAGGTTGCGCAGCGCGCTCGAAATTTCGCGGGTCCGGTCCCGCTCGACCTCGCGTGGATCGTCAATCGAGGCCATTACTGCAATCACGTACACCGGCACGTCGACGGTGCTGGCGATCCCGGACACCTGTTCCGGCGTCAGGAGGCTGCGCGTGTCGATCCCGTCGGTGAGCACGACGACCGCGCTGCGCTGCGCCAGGCGACCGTCACCGCCTCCGGCGTCGACGAGCGCGTGGGCGGTTTCGGCGACCGCGTCGTACAACGACGTCTGGCCGTACGGCGCAACCAGGTGATCGAGTGCCGCGTCGAGCGACGAGAAGTCGGAGGTAAAGTCCTTCACGCGCTCCAGCCGGGTGTCGAACGCGAAAATCGCCGCCTCATCCGACGACCGCAGCGCCGAAAAAAGCTGCCGCGCGGCCTGGCGCGCATCGATGCCCTTCGAGCCCAGCCGCATGCTGCCGCTGACGTCGAAGAGCATCGCGATCTTCACCGGGCCGTCGGCTTCCGCACGAAAATCGAGAATCTCCCGCTCGTGCCCGGCATCCAGGACCGTGAAGTCCTGTCGGGTGAGGTCCTTCACGAACCTCCCCTTCCGATCGCGGACGACGGCATTCACCGAGACGACCTCGACCGAGGACTTGAACCGCGTGCCCTGCTGTTCGACGGCGGGGGTCTGTTGCGCCACCACCGCAGTCGCGAGCGCGGACAGAAGTAAGGAGGCCACGAACGCGGGCCGCCAACGCACCACCATGGTGAGCCCTGTTCCAAAGAACCTGCCATCCTTGTAAATGTCTGCCGTATAAAGGATTGTCTTAAGAGTCGGGGCCATGGACCTGCTTCGGCAAGCCAGGAACGTGTAGTTATTACATGAATCGTGATCTTGGGCCTGTTGTTCTTACACTGGCATCGGCCGGCACGTCAGCCAGCTGAGCCTTACCGGCGTCGCTTACGCCGACGCCGGTGCTCGAGCCGAAATTTGATAAAATCGGGCTCATGGCAGTGCGGACGACGTCGTCAATTCCCGTAGCAGGGCGCGTAGGCGGATTTGTCTACGCGATCAGGAATATCGTGGCCGAAGCCAGAAAGGTCGAGGCCGCCGGGCGGAAAGTGCGGTACCTCAACATTGGCGACCCGATCATCTTCGGGTTCCGGACCCCGCCGCACATGATCGAAGCGGTTGATCGCGCCATCCGCGACGGCCACAACGGCTACGCGGCGTCGGCCGGCATCCTGCCCGCTCGCGAAGCCGTTGCCAAGGAGTGCACCGGACGCGGCATGCCGATGTCGCCGGACCGGGTCATCATCACGTCCGGCACCTCCGAGGGCATCGAACTCGCCCTTACGGCGCTCGCCGGGCCCGGCGACGACGTGCTGGTGCCGGTGCCGACCTATCCGCTCTACACCGCCGTGCTCGCCAAGATCGGCGCTCGCGCCGTATTCTACCGCACCGATCCGGATCGAGGCTGGTCGCCCGACATCGATCACGTGCGCAGCCTGATCACGCCGGCGACGCGGGCGCTCGTGGTAATCGACCCGAACAATCCGACCGGCGCCACGTATTCGACCGAGGTCCGTCGCGCGCTCATCGAACTGGCCGACGAACACAACTTCCCCCTGCTCGCCGACGAGGTCTACGCCGACCTCGCCTTCGACGGACCGATCCCCGCCCTCGCGAAACTCGATCCTGACGCGCCGGTCATCACCTTCTCGTCGCTGTCGAAGGCGTATCTGGCCCCCGGATGGCGCACCGGCTGGATGGCGGTCGGACGAACCGGGCGACTGGACGAAGTGCTGGCGGGCATCAAGAAGCTCGCGGACGGGCGCCTGTGCAGTACGGGGCCGATGGAGTACGGGCTGGTCGCGGCGCTGACGGGAGACCGCTCGCACCAGGCGGTATTCCGCGCCGCCCTGCGCGAGCGCGCCGAGGTCACGCACGATCGTCTGAATGCGATCGCCGGCATCACCGCGGTCAAGCCGACGGCGGCGTTCTATGCGATGCCGAAGGTCGATCTGCCGCCCGGTGTCACCGATGCCGACTACGTGCTCGCGCTGCTCCGCGCCACCGGCGTGCTGTGCGTGTACGGCTCCGGCTTCGGCACGGATCCGGCCGACGGATTCTTCCGCGTGGTGTTCCTCGCTTCGCCGGAAGAACTCTCCGACATCTACGGTCTCATCGCCTCGTTCACCGGAGATTTCCTGGCTGGCCGAGGCCGGTAGGTGCCGGCGCCGCCGCCGACTGTCCGGTCCCTGATCCGGTACGCCATCGGCATGACGGCACTCGCGGTCGTGCTCATCTGGAGTGCGTACCTCGTGCGCGACGTGCTCCTGCTCGTCTATGTCAGCGGCCTGCTCGCGATCGGCTTCAGCCCGATCGTCCGGCTGATCGAACGCCAGAAGGTCCTGCCGATCGGCACGCGACGCTTCCCCCGCTGGCTCGCGATCCTCGTCCTCTACACGGTGATCCTGGGCACGATCACGGGCATCGGATTTCTGATCGTCCCGCCGGTCGTGCGCCAGGGTCAGGCGCTCTGGTCGGCACGCACCCAGATGTTCGACCGAGCGCAGGAATTCCTGATCGAGAAGGGCGTGATTCGCGAGCATCTGTCGTTCACGGAGGCGGTCCAGCGCGCGCCCGTCAGCGGCGGAGGGGACGCGGTCGGGACGGTCCTCAGCGCCGTGGTTGGCGTGGCGGGGGGGATGCTCGGCCTCCTCACGATTCTGATCCTGACGTTCTACCTCCTCGTCGAAGCCGAGGGGCTGCGCAATACCTTCCTGCGGCTGTTCCCGCCAGGCGATCGCGGGCGGGTGGCCGCCGCGAGCCGAGACATCACGATGAAGGTCAGCGCCTGGCTGGGAGGGCAACTGCTGCTCGCCGGCATCATCGGGGCGACCTCGGCTATCGGTCTGTGGCTGCTCGGAATCCCGTACTTCTACGTGCTCGCGCTGCTGTCCGGCGTCGGCGAGCTCATCCCGGTGATCGGGCCGATACTGGCGGCCATGCCGGCCATTGCCGTGGCCGCGACGGTGTCGCTCAACAAGGTCCTGCTGGTGATTGCCTTCTTCGTCGTGCAGCAGCAGCTCGAGAACCACGTGCTTGTGCCGAAGGTCATGGCGAGGCAGGTCGGCGTCAGCGCCGTGACGGTGATCGTCGCGCTCCTCATCGGAGCCAGGCTCCTCGGCATCGTCGGCGCGATTCTGGCCGTACCGACCGCCGCGATCGTGCAGGTGCTGATACTGGAGTTGACGGGTGCGGACGACTGACGCGACGCCGTTTCAGCGGTAGTAGAAGAGGATGGCGACCCAGGGCAGGACCGCGACGGCCAGGTAGAAGCCGGCGAGCAGAGCCACGGCCTTGTGCACCGACGACAGGTGCAGGGCAATGCCGAAACCTCCGGCGGCCAGCTTCGCCACCGCGAGCGCAGGCCCCTCGCCGAGCGCCGCGATCAGCCACCCAATCAGCGGGTTGGCTTCCATGTGCGCGCCGTACATGGTGATCCCGGCGTAGGTCAGCAGGCCATCGAGCAGCTGCGCGAGCAGGAACGCCACGAGGGCCACATTGCCGAACAGCTCCCCGTTCGTGGCCCGGGAGTGGCCAACAATGTACCTGCCGGTTCCCTGCCTGGTGGCGGCCCCTCCGTACATACCCTGAACTCAGCCTCCCCGACTGACGTCATCAACAGCAGTGCCAACCGCGAACCTGCCCGCCCCCGGCGCGCAGCCGGGCGGCTGGCAGGGGGTCGCCGGCACCACGAACTGCGCGGTTCCTTCGGCTCGATCCAGCCCCAGGAAGTGGCCGGCGGGCGACAGGCGTGGAGCGGTATACTCGGCATCGATCCCATGAAAAGACGGCCAGGAAACCGCGCGCGGGAGATCTTCGAGACCTACACGCGGGACGTCTCGCCCGAGGATCTGCAGCGCCTGTTCACGCACGACACGCGGGACGCGTATCGGTTCTTCGCGCGGGGCGTGGACGAGGATCAGTTCGCCGGATTGCCCTGGTGGAAACAGGGGCCGTCGCGCATTCGGCAGATTTTTGTCGCCTTCACGTTGAAATTGCCTCCCGCGCGACGAATTCTTTATCTAGGGGCTCTGATCATCGCGCTCGTCGGCATCGTCCGGCTCTTCCGCGGGTTCAATGCGGTCGAGGTTCCATTCGGGGTGCCGTTCATTCAGGTCGGACTGCTCCTGCCGGTGTGGGCGGACGGCACGCTGGCGCTCATCGTCAGCCTGTTCCTCGTCAACCTGCTGGTGCTGCTGGAAGTGGCCGACAGGCTGTCGCTCAAGGGGGAGCTCGAAGTCGCGCGCGAAATCCAGCTGGCGATGCTGCCGCGTGGCACGTATGCCGTCGGCGATCTGGAAATCTGCGGCGTGACGCGGCCGGCCAACACCGTCGGGGGTGATTTCTACGACGTGCTGCCACTGCCCGACGGGCGCATCATCGTGACGCTGGGCGACGTGGCGGGCAAGGGCAGTCCGGCTGCCCTGTTGATGGCTCTGTTGCTGGCGGTCCTGCGCACGCTCGTGGACGAAGCGATGGAGGCTCCGGCGCTGATGCGGCGCCTGAACGCCCAGATCTGCCGCCACAGCCCGTCGTCGCGTTTCATCACGTTGTTCTACGGCGTCTACACGCCCGCAACCGGAGCGCTGACGTACGTCAATGCCGGCCAGACGCCGCCGCTGCTGCGTCGGCGCGATGGGCGATTCGAACGGCTCGCAGGGACGGGGGTCGCCCTCGGCATGTTCGAGGGCTCCGAGTTTGGGTCGGTCGACACGACACTCGAACCGGGCGACATGCTCGTGATGTACAGCGACGGAATCACTGAAGCCGAGGATCCGCAGGCACAGCCGTTCGATGAGGCCGGTCTCGAACTTGTCGTCGAACGCTTTGCGACCGCCAGCGCGGCCGACATCGGGGCCCGGGTACTCAAGGCCGTCGAGGCGCACGCCAACGACTCGCGGTTCACGGACGACCTGACGATTCTGGTGCTGAAGCGTCGAGCGGCGCCGGGGCTTCGGGAGTCGACCTAGACCCTCCAGAACCCGATCCGACGGGCCGGCCGGCATCGGCCATCCCGGCGCCCGTCCACGCCGTCGTGGCGTTCGTCCCTTCGCTGGTCACTGGACCTGTCCCTTTCGGCTCTAATCTGGACCAGGTGGCCGCAGGCACGGTATACCCTGCGGTGGGGTCTAAACTAGTGATGCGTGCGCCGATGTTGATGAGAGTCCTGGTCTGCCTCGGGCTGCTCCTGCCCGGCGCGGCTGCCGCGGCACAGACGCCGGTGCAGCCGCAGCCGGACGGCATCAGCACGCTCGTCGGGCGGATCGAGAACGCCGCGATCGCAGGCGACCTCCCGGCGCTGCTCTCGCTGGCCGCCGATGATGCCGCGCGGGCCAGTCTCGACGAGCTCGCCACGCTCCTGACAAGCCCGGTCCCGACGCACGTGGTCGTCAACGAGCGCGATCGCGGGCCGCTCGACCGGGGCGCGGTGCGGCTGATCATCGAGGTGTTCGTCGAGCACGGCTACGAGGCGCGGCTTGGCACCTGGCGGCTCGATGTCAGGCCGGGACCCGGCGTGGCCGATCCGTGGACCATCACGGCCGTCTCTCGACTCTCCACAATCGGCGGTCTCTATCGACTGTCGCTGGACGCCGACAAGGAGTACGACGTGCACAACCTGGCCGTGCACGGACCCGATCTGACGCTCCAGATGTCGTCCGGAACGGCCTTCGTCGCCAGCGTCCCAGGGGGCCCGACCGCCGTTGTCCTCGTGGGCAGGGGTCAGATGCGGTTCGCGCCGCACGATCTCGCGGAACGCTCGCAGGTGCGGATCTTCTGCGGCAGCGAAACGCTGAACCAGAATTTCGACGTGGCGTTCATCCGGGTCAACCCTTCCGAGTTCGCGACGACGTTCAACGAGGCGTCGCTCAAGGCGCGCCCCGTCTCACCCGAGGACATGCGAAAGGCGACGTCGATCTTCGACGACTACGTCGGCCGCACGCTGCAGCTCGACCTCAGCGATCTCAGCGACCAACGCTGGTCGCTGACGCCGGTGACGGGCGATCTCATCGCCGAGGTGCGCACCAGGAAATTCGGCACGCTGACCTACGCGCGTTCGAGCGGCGAGGCCGAGGACATCTCGGTCTTCGATCGCAAGCGGCGCAAGAACATCTCCGTCTATGCGTCGGCGGAAAAACTCGCCGAGCGCGGGCGCTTCTACAGCGAGGACGACCTCACCGACTACGACGTGCTCGCCTACGACATCGAGGCTGATTTCCTGCCGGAGCGGGCGGCCATCGCGGGTGTCGCCCGTGTGAAGCTGCGGGTGAAAAAGGACGGCATCACGTCGCTGACGATGCGCCTGGCCGAATCGCTCACCGTGCGCGGGATCTATTCGCCGCAGTTCGGGCGCCTGCTGCACCTGCGCGTGGTCGGCCAGACCAGCCTGATCATCAACCTGCCCGCCCCGCTGGTCGGCGGCAGCGACATCTGGCTCGAAATCCGGTACGGCGGGCGCCTGCCCGCGCAGCCCTTCGATCGCGAGGCCATCAACCTGGGGCAGACCCTGCAAGAGCCGTACGTCCCCGAGGAGCAGCGCTTCCTGTACAGCAATCGCAGCTATTGGTATCCCCAGGGGCAATTTTCCGACTATGCCACCGCCACGCTCCGCATCACCGTGCCGGCCGAATACGACGTCATCGCCACCGGCGAGCCGACAGGACCGCCGGCGCCGGCACCCGGGGTTGTCGAGGGATCGAAGGCGCGCAAGATGTTCGTTTTCGACGCGACGCGCCCGGTACGCTATCTGGGGTGCATCATCAGCCGCTTCACGAGGGGAGAACCCGCGCTGCTCCATTTGACGACGACGCCGCCGGGCGACGGCGACGTGACGCTGCACGTGGCAGCCAATCCGCGGGACAGCGGCCGGCTGGGCGACATGCTCGACAAGACCACGTCGGTGTTCGAGTTCTACACGTCGATCGTCGGCGACGCCCCGTACCCGAGCTTCACGCTCGCGCTGACAGAAAGCGACCGGCCCGGCGGCCATAGTCCGCCGTACTTCGCCGTCCTGAACCAGGTCATCCTGACCTCGACCTTCGTGTGGCGCAACGACCCGGTAAGCTTCGACAACTACCCGTCATTCTTCCTCGCGCACGAGATCGCGCATCAGTGGTGGGGCCACGCGATCGGGTGGAAGAACTATCACGAACAGTGGCTGAGTGAGGGCTTCGCGCAGTACTTCGCGGCGATGTACGCCGAGAAGGAACGGCCCGGCAACGTGATGGCCAACCTGATCCGCCAGATGCGCCACACCGCCATAGAGGCATCCAGCCAGGGGCCCGTGTACCTGGGGTATCGCCTGGGCCACATCCGCGGCGACGACAGGGCCTTCCGCGCCGTGGTCTACAACAAGGGCGCGATGGTGCTGCACATGCTGCGACGCCTCGTCGGCGACGAGCAGTTCTTCACGGGCCTCCGCACGTTCTACAGGACCTGGCGGTTCCAGAAAGCGGGCACCGACGATTTCCGGCAGACGATGGAGCAGGTCAGCGGCCGCGATCTCCGGCGCTTCTTCGAAACCTGGATCTACGGGTCGGAGATTCCAACGGTGAAGTTCGAATACCGCGTGGAGGGCACCAGCGCGATGGTGCAGTTCGAGCAGCGGGGCAATCCTGTCGACGTGCCGATCACGGTGACCATCGAGTATGCCGACGGTACCTCGGAGGACGTGGTCGTCGCGCTCTCGGAGAAGCTGACCCGAACGTACGATCCCGCTGAAGGGCGCGGTACGGACGATCGCCGCAAACGACGACAATGCGGCCCTGGTGAACATCGAACGCTGAGACACCAGGGGCGGCCGCACCGGGCGGCCCGGCTACTTCTGCGTTGTCAGGTAGATTGCGGCCACGCGGGCCTCGCCGTTCCGCTCGAACGGTTCGAACACCAGGATGAAGCGGGTGCCGGCGTATTCGTAGAACCGCGTCAGGCGCTCACCCAGACCGCCGCGGTCCACCTCCTGGCGCCCGCTCTCGGCCGCCCGGCCGAGCCGCTCGGCCACGTCCGACACGCTGTCGCCGATCCGCAGTTCGTGGCCATCGACGAACGGCAGCACCGGCACCGACAGGGCGCCTTCGGGAATCGAGGGGGGAACACTTGCGGTCATCAGGCGGGAGGCCGGGGCCGGCGCGCGCGGCTGGACGCGCAGATCGCGGTACAGGAGCACGCCCACCAGGACGGTCGCGGCAAGGAAGAGGGCCGCAACCACCCATTCGAGGGCAGACGCCAGGCGGGTCCGAAGCGAGCCGGCGAGCGCGTCCATACGGCCTCCTCGGTGGAAAAAGGGGCCAGAAACGCCGACGAGATCGAGGCCACTCTAGGCCTCTCCGCGAGGGGTGTCAAGAATCCCGTCTGATATATCATTGAAAAGTTATGGAAACCGTCACGCTGACGATAGACGGCCGGCAAGTCACGGTCGAAAAAGGCAAAACCGTCCTCCAGGCCGCCATCGAGAGCGGTATCAAGATTCCGTATTACTGCTACCACCCCGGCCTCGGAATCGACGGGTCGTGCCGCGTCTGCATCGTCAAGATCGAGAAGATGGCGAAACTGCAGACCTCCTGCTCGAGCCCGGTGGCCGAAGGGATGGTCGTGCACACGCAGACGCCGGAAGTCGCCGAAGCCCGCGCGAGCGTGTTCGAGTTCCTCCTCATCAATCACCCCCTCGACTGTCCTGTCTGCGACAAGGGCGGCGAATGCCCGCTTCAGGATTTCTCGTACAGCTACGGGCCCAACGAGAGCCGGATGGAGTTTCCGCGCCGCGTGTTCGACGGCGAGGGCGTGCGCGCCGACGTCGACTTCGGTCCGACGCTGATGCTCAACCGGAACCGGTGCATCCTCTGCACGCGGTGCGTCCGCTTCATGCGCGACGTCGAGACCGATGCGCAGATCAACATCACCGACCGCGGTTACGGCAGCGAGATCGCGACGTTCCAGGAAGAAGGCGTGCATTCGCTGCTGTCGGGCAACCTGATGGACGTCTGCCCGGTCGGCGCCATCACGACCAAGGACTACCGGTTCAAGTCGCGTCCGTGGGACAACCCCGAAGCCGTCGACACGATCTGCACGCTCTGCGAAAAGGGCTGCAACACCACGGCGTGGATCAAGGCGAAGCCGGAGTGGGCCAAGGGCGCGCAGCTCATCCGGACGACACCGCGGTTCAATCCGGACATCAACGGCTACTGGATGTGCGACATCGGCCGCTTCGACTATCGCTGGATCGAGAGTGACGAGCGCCTTCACCGCCCGCTCCTTCGCAACGAGGCCGGTACGCTCGAGCCGACCGACTGGAACAACGCCTTGTCGAAACTCGCCGATCGGGTCACCGCCGCGGGCGGCCCGTCGTCGATTCGCTTCTTCGTGTCGGCGCATGCGTCGGTCGAGGAGCTGTTCCTCGTCGGCCGCCTCGGCGGGGCGTTCGCGCTTCCTGAATCGGCCATCGCGATCAGCTGGCGCCGGCGCGAGAAGCCGCAGCCGCCCAACGCGACGTTCAGGATCCCGGCAGACGACGCCCCGAACATCGCAGGTGCGCGCGACATGGGCTTTCCGGTCAAGACGACGCCGGACGGAACCGCCGACGTCGCGGCGTTCCGGGCCGAGGTCGAACAGGGTCGGGTACCGGCGCTTTACGTGTTCGATCCGGGTCCCGAGGGATACATCGGCGACGTCTCGTGGATCGTCGAGGCGAGGCGCTCGGGCACACTACCGCTTCTCATCGTGCACGGCGTGTTGATGACGGCGCTCGCAAAAGCCGCCGACATCGTGCTGCCGGGGTCTGCGTGGGTGGAGAAGGAGGCGGCGTACATGAACGGGCAGGGGCGGCTCCAGGGCGCCGCACGCGCAATCGCGGCCCCGGGAGACGCGCTGGAAGACTGGCAGGTCTTCGTCAACGTCGGCCGGGCGCTGGGCGTCCCGCTGACCTACACGGGGAGCGGCGCTATCCGAGGCGAGATCGCCGCCGCCATGTCGGCCAATCCGACCTACGCCGCGCTCGCCGATCTCGCCTTCGCCCGGCCGGTACCGGCGCGGAACTGGCTCCAGGCGTCCAATCCATCGGAGCGGTGGAAGTGGGATTTCATGTTCCAGGACCTGCCGCCGGTGAAGTTCGCCGGGACGCCCCGTGCGACCGCTGCCGCGGGAGTGATTCCGCTTCAGAAGATCGACTAGGACGACGGCTGGCCGGAATGATGGTGAAGCGCATCCTCGTTTCCGCTCTGATCGTGCTGGCGGTCGCGGGGGCTCACGCTCAGGTCTCGCGCCCCAGGGCCGAGGTCACGCCGCTCGTGGAAGGGCCGGCCCGGGCCGGCGCGGACGTCCGGACTGCGCTCCGGGTCGCCGTCCCGGAAGGGCTGCACACCCAGTCGAACAAGCCGAACGACCCGACGCTCATTCCCACGACGCTCACAATCGATCCGCCGGCCGGCGTCGCGGTCGAGGAAATCGTCTGGCCCACGCCGATCCAGCTGGAGCAGGCCGGCGCCGACCAGCCGCTCGCCGTCTTCGAGCGCGAGTTCCTCATCGGCGTCCGACTGTCGGTGCCACCTTCGGCGGCCGGAACCGATATCACGGTGCCGGCGAAACTGCGGTACCAGGCGTGCGACGCCAACCTGTGTTATGCGCCCGCCACCGCCGCCGCAGAGTGGGTGATTCATGTCGTGGCGGCTGGCGCGGCAGCGACGCCGGATCCCGCGCAATCGAGCGCCTTCGCGACCATCCGGTTCGGGTCTGGCGACAGCCCGGCGGCGCCGCCGTCTCCGGAAGGCGGACAGCCTGTCGCAACCGATGCGCCTCCGGTTCCTGCCGCCGATGACGCGCTGCTCGAAGGGTTCACGATCGCCGGGACGACCGGTGGCTACCAGAACGTCTCGGATTTCCTCGACTTCATCCACCGCGCGGAAGCTGGCATCCAGACGCGAGGCATGTTCGAAGGGCGCGGGCCGTTCGCGATTCTGATCCTCGTGCTGCTGGGCGGCCTCGCGCTGAATCTCACACCGTGCGTGCTGCCGATGATTCCGATCAACCTGGCCATCATCGGGGCCGGAGCCCAGGCCCAGTCGCGCGCCAGGGGCTTCCTGCTCGGGAGCGCCTATGGCGCCGCAATGGCCGTGGTGTACGGAACGCTGGGGCTCGTGGTCGTCCTGACCGCCGGCACGTTCGGGACCATCAACTCCTCTCCGTGGTTCAACCTCGGCATCGCGATTCTCTTCGTCGTGCTTGGCCTCGCGATGTTCGACGTCCTGCTCATCGACTTCTCGAAATACTCCACGAAGTTCACCGGCAGCGGCAGCCGCGGGAGCGTCCTGCTCGCCTTCAGTATGGGCGCGGTGGCGGCCCTGCTCGCGGGTGCCTGCGTCGCGCCGGTCGTCATTCAGGTCGTCCTGTTCTCGAGCAATCTTTACGCGACCGGCACGACGCTTGCGCTCGCCCTGCCGTTCTGCCTCGGCGTCGGGATGGCGATCCCGTGGCCGATCGCCGGTGCCGGCCTGGCGTCGCTGCCGAAGCCGGGGATGTGGATGGTGCGCGTGAAGCAGGCCTTCGGCGTCTTCATCATCGCGACCGCCATGTACTACGGCTACGAGGCGTATGCGATTTTCGCGAACCGCTGGGTCGATCCGGCCGTCGTCGCGTCGAGCGTTCAGGAACAGCTCAAGGCCGGCTGGCAGTCATCACTCGCCGAAGGGCTGGCTATCGCCAGACGCGACAACAAGCCGGTCCTCATCGACATGTGGGCCACGTGGTGCAAGAACTGCCTGACGATGGACCGGACCACGCTCGCGAATGCCGATGTGAAGGATGCACTGTCGGGTTACGTGAAGATCAAGTATCAGGCCGAAGATCCGGACGGGGAGCCGGCGAGATCGCTGCTGCGACGCCTCTCCGCGCCCGGCCTGCCCGCCTACGCTATCCTGAAGCCGAAGGCTGCGCCCGGACGCTGATCGGATCGCGACTCCCCTGCTCCACCCATCCAGGGGCCGGCAGCAGTCACGTGTGCAGGTTGATCACGTCAATCACCTCGTTGTGGTTGCGTGCGGCTGCCCGCGCCAACGGCGTCCTGTCTTCGGCGTCCACCGCATGCGGGTCGGCGCCACGGTCGAGCAGCGCCCTGACGACCGGCACCGCGCCGGCTTCCGCCGCGATGTGCAGCGGCGTGTGGCCGCCGGCGTCGGCGACGCTCACCGGCGCGCCGCGCTCGACGAGCAGCAGCGACGTCTCGCCGTGCCCGCCGGCCACGGCTGCATGCAGCGGCGTGTTCCTCAGGGAATTGCTGGAAACGGCAGACGTGTCGGCGCCGGCGTCGAGGAGCCGTTCGACGGCGGCCGTCTGACCGAAGAAGGCCGCCAGGTGGAGCGGCGTCCACCCGTCGTAGGCGATCAGGCCGACCGCTGAAGGGTTCGCGGTCAGCTCGGCCTCGAGCGCATCGAGGCGCCCGGTAGCCGCCGCCGCGAAGATGTCAACAGGAGCGCCGGCGTCCACAAGCGCCGAGACGACGGCGTGATGTCCGCGGTAAAGGGCGGCCATCAGCGGTGTTTCACCGTCGTCCGCGCGCTCGCCGGCGAGCCTGGGATTGTCCGCCAGCAGACGCCTGATGTCGTCAAGGCGCCCGTCCTTCGCGGCCTGGAGTATGTCGTCCTGTTCCATCGCGTTCACCGTGCCCGTACTTTCAGCGCACCCGCGCGTATGCTGACCTCGATGCGGTCGGTCGCCAGCGACGGCTCGCCGTCCACGTGAAAATCAATCGGTCCTGGCGCTTCGATGACGGCCCGGTGGACCCGGCGGGCCGTGACGCGCGGCGCGAGGTGCGCGGTGCCGAGCGCCAGATGTCTTGCGTGCCAGAACCGGGCCAGCACGGACCGCTCGTCCACGACGAACGCCTCCAGCCAGCCGTCGTCGAGCTCGGCCATGGGCGCGATTCGAGCGCCAATCCCGTATTCACGGCCATTTGCGAACGCAATGAGCAATGCGTGCACGTCCTGCCGATCTTCGTCGAGATCGAGTCGGTAGTTCGACGCCCGGTAGCGGCACCCTTCGCGGACGCCGATCATGACATACGGCCAGCCGCCCCGTCGTCGTCCGATCCGGGCATTGAACAGTTTCGCGACACGGGCGTCGAACCCGATTCCGGCGATGTTGAAGAACGGGCGTCCGGCGATGACGCCGGCGTCGATGGCGCGGGTGCGGCCGTCGAAGGCCACGGCGAGTGCGGCAGGTGGATCGCGGGGCGCGGCCAGCGCGGCGGCGAGACCGTTGCCCGACCCGGCCGGCACCACGCCGAGGATCGTGTCCGTATCGAGCAGGGCGGATCCGATCTCGTTCAGCGTTCCATCGCCGCCCCAGGCAATCACCAGTCCCACGTTCGCCGCCGCGGCGTTTGCGGCCAGCTCGCGTGCGTGACCCGCGCCTTCGGTCAGGTGAATGTCGGCGTGCAGCCCTCGACGTTCCGCCTCGGCGCGGACGAGCGACACACGCTCGGAGCGGACAGCGGGAGTTGCGCCGGCGCCGGAGATCGGATTGATGATGGCGACGACAGACATGGGTGAAGAACCTTGCTATAGTAACGTCCAATTCGTTCGTCTGGAGGAAACGATTCATGAAGAGTCTGGCGGTGCGCCTGACACTGGTGGGACTGTTCGTGATCGCGGCCGGAACGTCAGCCTATCTGTTCTGGGTCGGCGAGACGCAGGCCCGCGCGGATGCCTGGTCAGGTCGCGCGTTCGACGCGCAGGCGGTTGCCGCGACGAGAAGCGTGCTGGACCTGAGGAGCGCGCAGGAGGCGTATGTCGCCGCCGGGCAGGGCGACGACTTCTGGTCGGCGCGCGTGACGGCAACGCTCGGCAGCCTCGAGAACTCGATCGGCTCGCTGCGCCAGGCAGCCGTGTCCGCCACGGCGCAGTCGGAAATCGACGCGGCGCTGGCCTCGCTGCAGAAGTTCGAACAGATGGATCGGCGCGCCCGCGAGTATGCGCGGTCCGGTCAGAAGCTCCTTGCCTCGGACCTCATCTTTGCCGACGGCATCGAGACGACAGGCGGTGCGCTGGCGGGGCTCGATCGCGCGCGCGACGCGGAGATCGAGGCGCGCGACGAGGCCGCGCTGGGAATCCGCCGCCGTCAGGTGTACGCGCTCGGCGCCGCCGCCGCGGCCGCGCTTCTGGCCGTCCTCCTTCTGGCGCCGCGCGCCTCGGAACCAGCCATGGTCATTCCGGTCGAAGAGCGTGTCCGGGCGGCCGATCGCACCGGGACCTTCGATGTCGACAGCGCGCTGGATGAAGGATGGTCGCCGCCGCGCAAGGTGGCCGCACCTGCCCCGCTTCCGGCTCCGCAGGCGCCGGCGCCCGCACCCGCCCCGGCACCTTCGCCGGCCGCCACCGCGACGTTCGACTTTGCCGGCGTGGCGTCGCTCTGCACGGAACTGGCGCGCGTATCGGATACCCAGTCCCTGCCGGTCCTCCTCGAGCGCGCGGCGGCGCTGCTCGATGCGTCCGGCATCGTCGTCTGGATTTCCGATCCGGACGGCGGCGAGATGAGTCCCGTCATCACGCACGGCTACTCCCAGCAGGTCGTGAACCGGCTCGGAACAATCCGGCGCGACGCGGAAAACGTCACCGCCGCCGCCTTCCGGACCTCCCTCCTGCAGACCGTCAAGACCGACGATGTGTCGGAGGGCGCCATTGCCGCGCCGCTTGTCACGCCCGGAGGCTGCGTGGGAGTGATGGCCGCCGAAGTCCGCGGGAAGGGTGAGAAGGACGCCTCGAAGCTGGCGGCCGCCACGATCGTGGCGGCTCAACTCGCCACGCTCGTGGGGCCCCCTTCCCGCTCGCACGCCAAGGCCGAAGCGGCGGGCATGTAGCCGGCCGCCCGTGCCGCGTCCGCGGCAGGGCGGCTCACGCGTTCGATCGGAACGTGCGGCGGGTTCGCTGATCCTCCAGTTTTCCCTTCAGCGTGACGGTCTTCCTGTCGCGCAGGACGTCGAGCGTGAAGTCGTCGTTCGACGCCATGCGCTGGAGCCGCTGCCGGAGGTCGGACGACGAGTCGATTGAGGAGCCGTTGATCGCCGTGATGACGTCCCCGGCTTTCAGACCGGCCTTCCCGGCCGCCGATCCCTCGTTTACGGACGTCACGAGCACCCCGCCTTTGGCGCCGAAGTATCCCGCGAGCTGATCCGAGAGATCCTGCACCGTGACCCCGAGTGTGTTGCCCGTTCGCCACACCCACGTGCCGAAATCGGGCAGCGCCGGCGGAGCGGGTGGAGCCGGCGGGGCCGACGGCGCGGGAGGTGCCGGAGGTACAGGCAGTCGCCTGGCGAGGTCGCCGCTGAACGCGCGAAGGTCCGGCAGTTCGAAGAACCGGGCACCGGCGCCCGCGCTTGGTTCCACCGACACGGTCATGCGCTTGCCGTCGCGCATCAGCGCGGCGGTAATCTGGCGACCCGCGGGCGTCTCGGAGACGATTCGGGTGAACTGGCGCGCGCTCCGGACTCGCTCGCCGTCGAACTCGACGATGACGTCGTCCTTCTTGATTCCAGCCCTGGCCGCCGGACTGTCCTCGGCGACTGCATCCACCAGCACGCCTCGCTCGGCGCCCTGCGCGCCTTTCGCGTCGGCGGCTGCGACATCCCGAATCGTCACGCCGATCTCACTGCCGCGCCCGGCCAGCAGCTCGAGCGCCCGCGGCGCCACCCGATCACGGGTGGTCAGATCCTGTCCATGTGCGACAGGAGACAGCAATGCTCCAAGCCCGCCGGCGGCAAGGATCGCCAGTGTCAGCAGGCCAGTCTTCAATATCTTCATGACCTCAAACCTCCGATGCCAGTGAGACGCGTGCCTTCTTCAAAAGGTTGTGCTGCCTGGGCGGGGCCAGCCGACGAGTCGGTCGTCTTACGCGGAGGTCAGCGGTCGTCCACCAGATGGGACGTCGCGGCGGGGCGGCTCTCGTTTTTGCCCGTGTTTGGCCGGGCACGCGATTTGATGGAGACGTGAGTGGTCGCGCGGAATCAAACGGGGTGCGTAACTCAGGCAGGCGCTGGCATCGCCGCATCCCGTCGTCAGTCAGTTCGATTTCGCGCGGCCATTGCTGTTTCCGGGAGGTCCTGATGGCACGTTCGACGTCTCGCGTCGCTGCGCTGCTGGCGTTTGCCGCACTGCTGTCGGGCTGTGCGCTCGTGGTCCGGCACCCGAGCGTCGCCGAACTCAAATACAACCCGGGTCGCTACCAGGACAGGATGGTGGCCATCGACGGCGTGGTGACGAGCTCCTGGGGTGTGCCGCTCCTGCCGTTCAGGCTCTACAAGGTCGATGACGGAACGGGCGAGGTGACGGTCGTCTCGCAGAGCGGACGCGTGCCGACACGAGGTGCGCATGTCCGAGTGAAAGGGCGCGTGAGCGATGTCGCCACGATTGGCGGCCGTGCCATCGGGCTTCACATCGAGCAGCGCGACCTCGATTTCAGGCGCCGCTAGTCCCCCGGAACCGTGCCTCCCACGGCCCGGGTCTGGTCGAAAGGCACGACCGTATCGAGCGAGAGCCGTCCCTCGTCGGATTGCCGGAAGAGTTCGTAGAGAATCGCGAGCTTGATGGTCGAGGCCGTCGCAAAGACGGCCGATGGCAACCGCTCGACGCGATCGCCCGACGTCAGATCGACAATCGAGTAGCCCATGACGCCCTCGAGGCCGGCGGACGTGCTCTCGAGCGAGCCGATGAACTTCTGTCTGAGTTCGGACGCCTTGGGATCAACCGTCTGCGCCGCGGCGGATCCCGCGAGCGCCGCAGTCATGAACAGTGCGCTCAACAACGCTCGGCGCATGGCGGACTCTCAGGTCGTGATACGAACGGCGACGGCCGTCATGTCGTCGTTCGGCGGCGTATCGCCGCGCCAGGTGTGAACGGCTGAAAAGACGGCGTCCACGACTTTCGCGGCGGGCTCGTGGCGATGTGCGCCGACCACGTCGAGCAGGCGGCCGGCGGTGAATTCCTGCGCCTGGCCGTTCATGGCTTCATACACACCGTCCGTGCAGAACACGAACAGGTCTCCCGCGCGCAGGTCGAACGAGATCTCGTCGTAGGTGGACCCGGCGAAAGCGCCGAGGGGAACGCCCGGAAGCTCGATTTGCGTGCAGCCCTCCGCGGAACAGCGAATCGGGTACGGCAGCCCGGAATTTGCCAGCGTCATGGTCCGGCGCTTGAGATCGAAGAAGGTGTAGCACAGCGTGCAGTAGTACTCCTCGAGCTGGCGCTGGTGCAGGATCGTGTTCACCGAGGACAGCACGCCCGCCGGACTCGACCGCTCCGGCATGTAGCGCCGGCGGAACGTCCGGCCGCGGATGAGTTCGGCCGCAAACGCGCTGTAGAGGGCCGCCGGAGTGCCTTTGCCCGACACGTCGCCGACCGCGACGACCAGCGTGTTCGACTCGGGCGTGAGGTAGTCGTGGAAGTCGCCGCCCAGCTCGAGCGCCGGAGCGAACGCGGCCGCCACCTCCACGCCCTTGAGGCGTTTGGGAGGACCGGCCGGCAGAAGCGCCGTCTGGACCCGCTGGGCGAAACGGACCTCCTTCTCCAGCCGTTCCTCGTTCGCGCGCACCTCCTCGTAGAGCCGCGCATTCTCGATCGCGACCGCCGCCTGGCTTGCCAGGAGCGTGAGGATTTCGACATCGCGCTTCGAAAACGCGTCGAGCTCCGGGCTCTCGAGGTCGATGACACCGATGCAGCGATCCTTCAGCAGCAGCGGGATCGCCAGCTCGGAGCGGACGTCGGGGACGATCTTGATGTAGCGCGGATCCTGCGACACGTCGGAGACGAGGACTGGCTCGCGGTGGAGGGCCGCGTACCCCACGAGTCCCTCGCCCAGGCCGACGCGCGGGACCAGGACCTTCTCGCCGTACTTCACGGCGAGCTTCATCTCCAGTTCGTTCTGGTCGTTCAGCAGGAGGATACCGAGCGTACGGTAGTCGATCACGCGCTTGGTGAGCTGCGCGATGCGCGCGAAGAGCTCGTCGACGTCGAGCACCGACGCGACGTCGCGGCCGATTTCGGCGAGTGTTTCGAACGCGTCGGCATCGCGCCGGCTCCGCTCGAACAGCCGCGCGTTCACGAGCGCGACGGCGACGTGCGAGCCGAACTGCCGCAAGATGGCGACGTCGTCGATCGTGAACTGGTCGCGGTTCTGGCTGAGCATGTTCAGCGCGCCGATGGGACGCGACTTGTGCATCAGCGGCACGACAATCTCGGAGTTCATGCCGTGCACGAACTCGAGGTACCGCGGGTCGGCCCGAAGGTCGTTCACGAGAAGCGGTTGCTCGCTGGCGACCGCGGCGCCGACGAGCCCTTCTCCCAGCCGCAGGCGGAGGGGCTTGTCCGAATCGGGATAGCCGACCGAGTAGGCCGCCCGCAGCTCGCCGCGCCGATCGTCGAGCAGGTAGACAGCCAGCGCCTCGAAGGAGATGAGGCGCCGGATCAGGCGGGGAATCTGCTGGAGGAGATCCTCGAGATCGAGGACGGCCGTGACCTGCCGCCCGAGGTCGAACAGCGTCGAGACGAGTTCGCGATCGGGGCCTGCCTGGCCGTCGGCGATCTTTCTGTCGACTGGAAATCCCTGGGTCACAGTAGATCCGGATTATACTTTCAAATCCCTATGGAACTGTCGCTTCCTCTCGACTACACGGCGATCGAACGCATCCTGCCGCATCGATACCCGTTTCTGCTCGTGGACCGCATTACCGAGTTCGAGCCGGACAAGCGGATCGTCGGGATCAAGAACGTGACGCTCAACGAGCGCTATCTGGCCCATCGCCCGGGAGAGCCGCCGGTGCTCCCACCCACGATCCTCACCGAAGCGGTCGCCCAGGTCGGCGCCATCATGATCCTGGCAAAGCCCGAGAACCATGGAAAGCTCATGTACTTCATGGGCATCGAAAAAGTGCGGTATCGCCGGCCCGTTCATCCGGGAGACGTGGTCGAGATCGAGGCGCTCGTCATGCGCCTGCGCAGCCGCATGGGCGTGCTGCGCGGCATCGCGCGCGTCGAAGGCAAGGTGGTCGTCGATGGAACGATGACCTTCGCACTCGGGCCGCGAAGCCAGGGCACGCCGGCGTCTGCCTAGCGCGCCACCATCACCACCAGTCCGATCTTGACGCCGCGGGAGGTCCAGTCGGCCCAGCGCGCGTCCGGATGAAAGTACCGCCACACATCGAGCAGCGCCGGCGCCAGAATCATCGCGCCAATCCACCGCTCGTCGATCCTGGCGGATTCCGCCATGCCGCGCGTGTCGCGCTCCGCCGGGCCGCTCTTCCCGAAGGCCGCCCCCGAATACGCCACCGATGCCAGGACGTTGAACGCGAAGACGCCGTTGGCCAGCGGTGCGGACTGGTGACGCAACCCGCGGCGACGGGACAACAGCCACTCGTTCTCGCCGTGCTGCACCCAGAAACCCGCTGATGAGATCGTGAACTCCTGGTGTCGCGGCAGGCCGCTGCGATGAGTGATCGCGAAGAACGGGATGCCGTGGAAGTCCACCTTCCGCAGGCCGGCACCCGCATCGAAGATCGCATCGAACACCAGGTGTCCCGATTCGTGCGCGGCGAGTCCCAGCGCCCCGCCGGCGAGGAATTTCCCGGCCGAGGCGGTGCGACTCCCGGAACGAGGGGCCTGTTGCTCAGCTTGGGCCGACACGAACGGCGCAAAGGCCAACGTCAGCAGTAGCACGGCGAACGCCGAATGCCGAACGCCGAGCCCGGCCACGGCACGGCAGTTGCTTCTCCAGCGGCCGGAGGTCGAAAAACAACACATGCTTGAAACAATTGCCATCATTCTGATCGTTTTGTGGCTGCTGGGTATGGTCAGCGGCTACACACTCGGCAATTTCATCTACGTCCTGCTGGTCGTGGCCATCGTCCTGTTCCTCGTCCGGCTGATCAACGGCCAGAGGGTTTGAGCAGGACGCGCCGGAACCGGGGATGAAACGCGGTGAACTGACCGCTCTGCCGATCCTCCGCAACATGGCGGCGGAACTGGTGAAGCTGCGCATCGAGATCGTCGATGGCCGACAGGATGAACGCCTCTTCGGTCATCGGCTCTACCGGTGATCCGAGGTCGCGCTCGCCGTGGTGCGAAACGACCAGGTGTTCAATTCGCGTGCGCAGATCATCCGGGAAGCCCTCGAGCGACGCCGCCAGCTCGCGGACCATCTGCGTACCGATGGTGATGTGCCCCAGGAGGTTCCCGCGCAGCGAGTACGTGGTCACGCCGTCGTAGCTCAGTTCCTCGAGCTTGCCGATGTCGTGCAGGATCGCGCCGGCGACGACCAGATCCGCGTCGGCACCATAGCACTCCGCAAGCGCGCGTCCCGCTTCCGCGACCTTCAGGATGTGCTCGAGCAACCCGCCGCGATAGGCGTGATGGACGAGAAGCGCGGCCGGCCAGACGCGCAGACGATCCCCGTGGCGCGCGATGACCAGTTCGAGCAGCCCGCGGATCCATGGGTTCGCGACGCCGCTCACGCGCGCCTGCAGCTCGGTCCACATTTCTTCGAGCGGACGGGGTGAGCTCGGGACACAGTCGTCCTCGCGGAACCCGTCGAGTCGATCGTGCACGCGATCGACCCGGCGGATCTTCTCGATGATGAGTTCGCGCTTCTGGTTGTGCCGGTTGGCGTGCGACTGGACCTTCACGAACTCGCCCGCCTCGAATTCCTTGTCGAGCACCTCGACGCCGTCGAAAACCTTCGCCGCGATCTGTCCGGTGACGTCCTGGAGCACGAGCGAGATGAAGTCGGCTCCCCCGCGGCCGGTGCGGACCTCCTTTCGGGCACAGAGATAGAACCCGAAACCGGACGATTCGTCGTCGAGATCCGCGATGAACGGCAGGCGCCCCATCTGTCGCGATGTTACCACCGCGGCGTGACAGGCGGGGTCATGCTCGGCGTTCGGCGCTCGGGGCTCGGGGCGCGGAGAGCGGAGAGCGGAGAGCGGAGAGCGGAGAGCGGAGATCAGGCGATGCGCTTGCCGGGCACTTCCGCTGCAGGCGCGGGCGCGAGGCGGGGTGCGCGCGAGAGGCGGACGACGGCGACGCCGGCGAACACGAGGAGCGCCGACGCTGCCATGCGCGAGTTGAACGGCTCGCCGAGGAGGAGGACGCCGAGTGTGACGGCAATCACCGGGTTGATGTAGGCGTACAACGAGACGAAGGAGATCTGAAGATGCCGCAGCGCGTACGTGTAGGCGACGAATCCGCCAACCGCGCCGATCGTCGACAGGTACGCGAGCGCGCCCGCCGTGCGAGGCGTGAACGAGAGAGACGACCATTCGCCCCGGGCGGTGCCGGCAGCCACCATCATCAGTCCGCCCGCCAGCATCTGGAAGGCGGTCGTGCCGAGTATGTTCTCGGTACGCGCGTGACGCCTCGAGTAGGCCGATCCCAGCGACCATCCGAAGCACGCGATCTGCACCGCGACGATGCCCGCGAGGAAATGGCGATCGCCGCCGCCGAGCGTCAGCTCCGGCCACACGAGCAGCACGATGCCGCTGAATCCGATCAGCAGGCCCACGATGACGAGCGGGCGCAGCGTCTCGCCGTCCGGGAGGCATGCCTCGACGCCCGCCATCCAGAACGGTGAGGTCGCCACGAGCACCGCCGCCAGGCCGCTCGGCAGCCATTGCTCCGAGACCACCACCCCACCGTTGCCGAGAACGAGCAGGAGAAAGCCAAGGAGCACGATGCTGCCCCACTGCGAACGCGGTGGCAGCCGCTGGCCGCGCACCGTGAGGTACAGCGCGAGCAACGTGCCGGCGATCGTCCACCGGAGCCCGCCCATCAGGGCGGGCGGCATCGTCTCGAGGCTGACGCGGATGCCGAGATAGGTGGTGCCCCAGATGAGGCACACGGCGCCCCACGCCAGATAGGCCACGCGTCGCTGCCGGTGGGACGTGGACATCAACGGATGTTACCGGATGACGGGAAGGAACCGTCCGTCCAATCGCGCGTTGGACGGATTACAGGAAGCCGAAGGTGCCGCGGCCGAGCCAGGCGCCGCCATCGACGGTGAGGATCTCGCCCGTGATGAAGTTCGCCTGGTCCGAGACCAGGAACCCGACCGCGTTGGCGACGTCCGCCGGCTTGCCCCAGCGCTTCAGCGGGACCCTGTCGGTGATGCGCTGCACCGCCTCCGGCGAGTTCCACAACTGCCGCGCGGCGCCTGGCGATTCGATGGGCCCCGGCGCCACCGCGTTCACACGGATGTTGTGCCGGGCCCATTCGACGGCCAGCGTCTGGGTCAATGACATGACGCCAGCCTTGGCGGCCGCGGAGTGCACCGTGCCGGGGCTGCCGGTCCAGACGTAGTTCGCCAGGATCGACACGATCGATCCACCTCCGCCCCGCGCGATCATGTGGCGGCCCACTGCGCGGGAACAGTAGAAGCTGCCGGTGAGCACGATCCCGATCACCGCGTTCCAGCCGTTGGGTGACAGGTCCTCGGCGCCACAGATGAAGTTGCCGGCGGCGTTGTTGACGAGGATGTCGATGCGGCCGAAATGGCGGATGGTCCTCGTGACCATTTCGTCGACCTGTTCGGCGTTGCGGACGTCCACTTGAACGGCGAGCGGGTCGAGCCCCGCGCGGCACAGATCAGCCGATCCATGCTCGAGGTTGTCCGACGAGCGGCTGCCAATGACGAGCCGGGCCCCGAGTTGTCCGAGCCGGCTGGCGATGGCCAGCCCGATCCCGGTGCCGCCGCCGGTGACGATGGCGACCCGATCCCTGAGCGGCAATTCGTTGGTCATGGCACTGCACAGATTACCGGGGCATCCATCCACCTGTCCACGGTGCTAAGATCTGCCGATGCAGTTCCTGTTGCGCGCGCGCGTGGTTGCCGCCGCGGCTCTCATCGGCCTCGCCTCGGCCTGCAACTCCACGCCTCCACCGGCCGATGCGCCTCCTATGGCGACGGCGGCGCCGGTCGCACACGTTCCCGATGCCGGACCTCCGCCCGCGTACTTCGGGGACCTGCCGCCGCTGCCCGACATCGGCGGACCGCCGCCGCGTCCACGGGAAGTCGTGCAGGCGGTCTTCACGTTCGCGGCCCGGCATCCCGAGGTGCTGCACTACGTGCCCTGTTTCTGCGGCTGCCAGCGCGCAGGCCACAAGGACAACGACGACTGCTTCATCGCCAGCCGCGACGCCAGCGGCCGGCCCCGCTGGGATCCGCACGGCATGACGTGAGGCATCTGCCTGGACGTCGCGCGTGACGCGATG
Source organism: uncultured Acidobacteriota bacterium (assembly GCA_963817635.1). Classification (GTDB taxonomy): domain Bacteria; phylum Acidobacteriota; class Vicinamibacteria; order Vicinamibacterales; family 2-12-FULL-66-21; genus CAWFPR01. The sequence goes on from CAWFPR010000005.1 coordinate 561,612, forward strand.
CAGATGCACGAAAGGGGAGCGAGCCTGGGCGTGATTCGGTCCACGATCGAAAACAAGTACGCGCGGTCATTCCCCACGATGACCCCGACGGCGCCCGTGCCCGATGGCAAGTAGGCGAACCGACCGGAGCTCTGAATGGCCTCTGCCAGCCCTGAGCCCTGAGCCTTGAGCCCTTTGTGACCACTCCTCCGCCTGAAGCGTTCGCGCGGCTGTTCGAGTCCGTGCACGAAGGCGTCTACATCGGCCTCCTGGCGGAGCGGACCACCGTCACCCTCTCGGCCAATCCTTACCTGAAACTGATGTTCGGATTCGCCGCGGAGACGCCGGCGGGCGAGGTACGCCCATTCGAGATCGACCAGTTCATCGATCCCGTCGCCAGGGACGGCTTTCTTGAACGGCTCGGACGCGACGGGTCGGTGACCGACTACCTGCTGCGCGTACGACGCGCCGATCGCACGCCGATGTGGGTCGAGGTCACCGCTCACGCCGAGCGGGTGCCGGACGAAGGGATCCGCATCGAAGCGCTGATGCGCGACGTCAGCGAGCGCAAGCGCCTCGAAGATCAGGCCCGCGACCTGTATCACCAGTTGCTGCAGGCGGAAAAACTGGCGGCACTCGGACAGACGATCTCCGGTGTCGCGCACGAGCTGAACAACCCGCTCGCGACAATCCTCACGTGGGCCGAACGCCTCGCCCAGAGGGACGTGGACGACCAGACACGACGCGGACTCGAGACGATCCTGAGCGAGTCGGAACGAGCGGCCAAGATCGTGCGCAACCTCCTCACCTTCGCGCGTAAGCGTCACACGACGCGCGCCATGGTCGACCTGAACCAGGTGGTGCGCGAAACCCTGGCGCTGCGGGCATACGAACAACGCCTCAGCAACATCACGATCCTCGAGGCGCTCCCGTCAGGGCTGCCGCAGGTCTTCGCGGACCCGCATCAATGTCAGCAGGTGCTGCTCAACCTGATCATCAACGCCGAACAGGCGATGATCGGCGCGAATGGCCGCGGCACCCTCATCATGCGGACGTGGCACGACGCCGAACGCGACGCCGTCATCCTCGAGGTCAACGACGACGGGCCGGGGGTTCCCGACGACGTGCAGCCGCGGATTTTCGATCCGTTCTTCACGACGAAGGAAGTGGGCAAGGGAACGGGTCTCGGCCTGACCGTCGCATACGCGATCGTGCAGGAACACGGCGGCCGCATCTCGGTGAAATCGCATCCGGGAGGCGGAGCGTCGTTCTACGTCGAGTTGCCTGTCGGCGCGGGACCGCTGAAGCCGCCGCTGCCGCGCCCGCCGGAACGGTCGCTGGCCGGCACCGATCTCGGAGCGGGAGCCGCGGTCCTGGTCGTCGAAGACGAGGCCGCGCTCGGGGCGGCGGTCGCCGAGGCGATGGCCGATGCGGGATTCTCGGTCGACCGGGCAAACGACGGCATCGAGGCGCTCGAGCGGCTGGACGAGCGCGCCTACAATCTCATCGTCTGCGATTTGAAGATGCCGCGGCTCGATGGAACGGCGTTCTATCGCAAGCTGGAAACGACCAACCCCGTCATGGCCAGCCGCGTCCTGTTCGTGACGGGCGACGTCGCCGGCACCGAAGCGGAGCGTTTCCTCGAGGACACCGGCTGCCGCTGGCTCGCAAAGCCGTTCCGCCTGAAAGACCTGCTGCGCGTGGCCCAGGAGATGCTCGCGTAGAGGGCTCAGGGCTCACGGGCGCTGGCGCCTGCCGGGAGCTTCAACCCAGCTCAGACCGGGGTCGAAGCTGGGTTGAAGCTGGGTTGAAGCTTCAGGGGGGCACCGCTGACCGCCGCATGCCCTGAGTCCTGCCTGAGCCCCAGGCCTTGAGCCCTGAGCCCCAGGCCTTGAGCCCTGAGCCCTGAGCCTTGAGCCCTTCTACCTCGCCGCGGCCAGCAGGCCTTCCGCGCGGCGGCGCGGAGCGGCGGTCTGATCCGCGGCCGGCGAACGATACTGCAGCACCACCCCGGGCTTTCGCGGAGCCAGATCGGCTTTCGCCATCCGCAGCCGGCGCATCGTCCCCTGGAACGAAAGGAGGGCGGCCGCGCACGCGGTCTCGTTGCCGCAATCGGCGCCGAGCGCCTTGCGCAGACGCTGGATCGCCCGCGCATGGAGCTGCGACACGCGCGACTCGTTGACCCCGATGTCTGCGCCAATCTGCTTCATCGTCGCATCGCCGTAGTAGTAGAGCCCGATGACCTTGCGTTCGCGCGGCGGCAGCGACGCGATGGCGGCGCGGATGCGGTCCCGCACCTCCTGTTCCTCGTAGGCCCGATCCGGCGCCTGCGGTTCGGACGGGACGAGAGCCGGCGGAAGCGACGCGCTGTCGGGGCTGTCGCCGGCCGACATGCGGCGACGTGGACTCGATCGTGTGGATGCGGACGATCGTCCGGCCGAGACGCGTTTCATCCGATCCCATGCGTGCGGCGAGGTCCGCCAGCGATGGCTCGGCCCCCAGCTCGCGCCGGAGCTGCTCGCGGGCCGCCTCGAGCTCCCGGCGCTGCCGCCGAACGCCCCGCGGCCAGGCGTCGCGCCTGAGCGCGTCGATCATGGCCCCACGCACCCGCCGCTCGGCGAAGGTCTCGAATTTGATGCCGCGCCCTTCGTCGAATCGGCACGCCGCGTCGATGAGGCCAAGCATCCCGTCCTGCACGAGGTCGCCAAGCTCGATGGAATTCGGCATCGACGCAGCCACACGCCGGGCGAGCGACTCCACGAAGGGCAACCCGGCGGCGACACGGTCGTGGTGTACGGGCGGCAAGGGGCTGACGCTGCATGATTCGATTCCTCCAGAGGGCGCTGCCGGGCCAGCGGACCAGACGCCTCTACCGCAACGTAGGTACCAGGAGAAAGACGAACAAACAGCGAATCTGTCGCGTCCCCGCACGGACGATCTATGTAGCTTTGTTTTGAGTCGTTTAGATAGTGTGTTGGCGTGTGAAGTTGCGGGAATCTGCGCGCCCATCTGACCAGCGTGGCGTCATTTTTTTGACAGCCATCGACGGTAGTGGCGGTTTGATGACCGCCGGTCAGATCTTCGTGCGCTGGCGAAGTTCCCTGGCTGTGGCCATGGCGTCGAGCACGCTGGCGACTACCTGCGACGCGCGGGCGCGCGTCATCTCGTCGCCAGCCTTCACTTCGAGCAGTTCGGCGTTGGCCAGGATGATCCCGAGCTGGTTGTTCAGGCGGTGGAAGAGCAGTCCGAGGTCGGGCGATGGCTCCACGGGCGTCCTCGTGCTTCGCGGTTCGGCGGCCGGCATCATGATGCTTCTTTGCTGGTCAGCTCGTTCGCCCGACCCGGCTCGCGCCAGAGCGTGTCGACGAAAATTCGCACGGAACCGCCTGCGGTCCGGACGTATTCCACCTTCCCGCTCGCGATCCAGTTGTAGATCGTGCGCCGGCTCACTCCCACCAGTTCGCACGCCTTCATGATCGAAATCGTCTTGCGATCAATCATCATTGTTCGTTCCCCGTCTGCCACTCGATGAGAGTTATCGGAACTGTGCCAGCCCGCCTGTAGAGCACGGCGCGCGGCGTCAATTGACCCCCCTCCTGAGGGGTGTCAAAATACCGCCTACCGGACTAAATGTCTGAACCTGAGAAACATCTGCTGATCGTCGACGACGAAGGGGCGCTGCGGCAGGCCATTGCCGAACGCCTTTCCGACCACGGCTTCATTGTCGAGCAGGCCGACAGCGGCGAGCAGGCGCTGCAGCGGCTCGCGGAATTCGCCTTCGACATCCTGATCACCGACCTCCGGCTGCCCGGCATCGACGGCCGCGAGGTGATGGAAGCCGCCCTCGAGCGGTACCCCGAGATCATTCCCATCGTGATCACCGGGTACGGCACGGTGAAGGACGCCGTCGAGGCCATCAAGCAGGGAGCCGCCGACTTCATCACGAAGCCGTTCCAGTTCGATGCCCTGCTCCACGTGCTCAGCTCCGCGCTCGAGCAGCGCCGCCTGAAATCCGAGAACGCCTACCTGCGCTCGCAGCTCGAGGATCGCTATCGCATTGACGGGCTGGTCGGAAAGAGCCGCGCGATGCGCGACCTGTGCCACCTCCTCGAGACCGTCGCCTCCACGTCGAGCACCGTGCTCATCATCGGCGAGACGGGGACGGGGAAGGAACTCGCCGCGCGCGCGATCCACCACGCCAGCCCACGGCGCGGCAACCGGTTCGTGGCGCTCAACTGCAGCGCCATTCCGGAAACGCTGCTCGAAGCCGAATTGTTCGGTCACGTGCGCGGCGCGTTCACCGGTGCGGTCGGCAACCGTCAAGGCCGCCTCGAGCAGGCGCACAAGGGCACGCTCTTCCTCGACGAGATCGGGACCATGAGCCCGTCGCTGCAGGCGAAGATGCTGCGTGTCCTGCAGGAACGCGAGTTCGAGCGCGTCGGCGATTCGCACACGATCAAGATTGACGTTCGCGTCATCGCGGCGACCCACTCCGATCTCACGAAGATGGTCGCGGAGGGCGCCTTCCGCGAGGATCTGTTCTATCGCCTGAACGTCATTCCCGTACGGCTGCCGCCCCTGCGCGACCGCCGCGACGACATTCCAATCCTCGTGCAGCATTTCCTGCAGAAACTCGGCCCCGAATCCGGGCGGCCGAACGTCACGGTCTCGCAGGATGCCCTGCGACACCTCATGGCGTATCCGTGGCCCGGCAACGTGCGCCAGCTCGAAAACGCCGTCGAACGCGCCCTGGCCTTCAGTCACGGCCGGTCACAAATCGACGTGCAGGACCTGGCGCCTGACGTCGAGAACCAGGTTGCGGCCGAAGACGACCCGGCGCGCTTCCCGGACGACGGGGTGGACTTCGACCGGTATGTCGAAGAGGTCGAACTCTCGCTCATCCGCCGATCGCTCGAGCGCACCCAGGGCAACAAGCGGCAGGCCGCCAAGCTCCTCAACCTGAAGCGGACGACGCTGATCGAAAAACTCAAACGGCTGGACCCCGACTACGTTCATACGGATCAGGGATCCAGGACCAGGGATTAGGGATCGACCCAAGCATGCCTCCGCGCCACACGTACTGGACGATCATCCTCGAAGGCAAGCCGACGGCCTTCCGTTCGCACACGCAGGAGGAGTTGCTGCCGACCCTCAGGCAACTGCAGTCGAAACACCCCGACGCGGTCATGAAATGGTTCGCGCGCGGGAAGCTGTGGCATACCCCGAGGAAGAGCGGATGGCGTTCGAGTTGAAGCGCGCCGAGCGACGGACGCCAAAGTGGCGTCCGGGAGGGGAGCACCGCGATCCCCGGGAACAGTTCAAGGTGCCGCGCGACGAGAAACGGCGCCGGTTCGCCGCGAAAATGCGCCGCCAGGACGGGCCACCGCCGCGCCCCGAGGGTACTGAACGGCCGGCCCGGGACCCGCAGGGCCCTCAGCGGCCGTGGCGGCCGAAGGGACCGGGAGGGACGGGCCGCCCCGGACACGCCGACAGGCCGTGGGGAGACGGACGATCGGGAGCCCCGCGACCGGGCGGTCACGCGCCGGGGGCGCCGTCGCGGCCAGGCGGAAGCGGTCGGGGGCCCGCGGGGCCGTCGCGCCCGGGAGCCGGGAGTCGCAGGCCGGACAACCCCTCGCGGCCCGGCGGGGGAGGCCGCCCGCCCGACCGGCCGTCGCGGCCGTTCGGAGGCGGCAACAGCCGGCGTCCTGGCGGCGTCAGGGGAAACCGGGGCCCTGGCGGGCCCAAGAAGGGCGGAAGCGGCCGGTGATCGCCCATGTCATCCTGTTCAGCCCCAGGGCGGACCTGTCCGAAGGGGCTCGCAAGGACCTGCTGGGGCGTCTCACGCAGGCGGCAGCCTCAATCCCTTCAATCCGGCGGTTCCGGGTGGGCCCGCGCATCAGGCACGGACGGCCGGGATACGAACAGTTGATGCACGAGGATTTCCAGTTCGCGGCCATCCTCGAATTCGACTCCCTCGACGGGCTGACGTCATACCTGGCGCATCCGGCGCATCAGGCCCTTGGTGGGCACTTCACCTCGTCGGCCGCTCGCTCGCTCGCATACGACTACGACCTCACGGACCTTCCAACCGGCCGCTAGGGCGGGCGCGCACGCGTGTGTGCGCTCAGCCGCACATCCGCACAGCCTTCCCACACCAGAATCGGTAAAAACAGGCCGATTTCCTCGCCCCGCCAACTGGCATCGTCCAAGCACAAGAGCCTGCCGGAACGCGTCTCGTGCGCGGTCATCAGATCGGGAGGCAGGAAATGGCTTTGAGTGCGATGCACGGTGTTGCTGGCATTGGCGGTGAGCGGCGTTCCGGTTACAGACGACGGGTCGCGCACCCCGGCAGCGGTGGTTGCACACACGCCAGTGGCGACGGCTGCGCAATCGTCGGTCGTGACCCTGGTGGAGCGGTGGCGGATCGACCATCCGCAAACGAGACCGGCGGCGTTGTCCATGATGTATGTCTCCCTTGGGGCGCTTCAGGCGGCCGATATCTTCTCCACCGCCCACGCCGTTGGTGCGGGCGCGTACGAAGCCAACCCGGTCATGCGCGGCCCATCGGGGAACACCGGGGCCATGCTCGCGGTCAAGGCGCTGTCGACGGCCGGCACGATCTACTTCGCCGAGCGCGCGTGGAAGAAGAACCGGAAGGGCGCGGTCGTGCTGATGGCGATCATCAACGGCGTCACCGCGGCGGTGGCCGCGCGCAACATCAGGAACGCCCGGCAGTAGCGACCGGCGCGAAGAAGAAGTCCTCGATGATCGCCCGCAGCCGCGGGATCGAATCCGCGGCATTGATCGCAACGCGCAGGTGGGACCCGTTGTCGATGCCCTTGGTGTACCAGGCGTTCAGCGCGCGCAGCTTGTTGATCACCCAGCGGTCGTGACCCCGGGCAGGGCCGGCAGCCTCCGCCGGAGCGTGCTGCCCGGGCGCGACGTGCCGGAAGCCCTCGGCCTCGTGCAGGCGTTCCCGCAACAGCATGTCGATGTAGTCGAGCAGGAACGCTCCGCGCTCCTGCATCGTGATGTCGCGCGGCGTCCGCCCGGCCGCCACCTCGGCCGCCTGCTGGAAGATCCACGGATTGCGGAGCGCGCCGCGGCCGACGAGCACGCCGCCGATTCTCGCCCTCGCGCAGCCGCGCGACGATCTGGTCCGCCTCCACGCAGTCGCCGCTGCCGAAGACGGGAATCCGCACGCCGTCGGCGACCCGCGCGATCAGATCCCAGTCGGAGGCGCCCGTGTAGGACTGCGCCGCGGTCCGTCCGTGCACCGCGACAGCCGCCGCCCCGGCACCTTCCATGCGCCGCGCCAGGTCCGGCGCGTTGACGTCGTCGGCATCCCACCCGGCCCGCATCTTCACCGTCACCGGGATCTTCACCGCGCGCGACATCGCTCGCACGACCTCGGCGGCATGCTCCGGCTCGCGCATGAGGCTGCAGCCGGCGTTGTGCTTCGCGATCTTCGGCACCGGACAGCCCATGTTGACGTCCACGATGTCGGCGCCCATGCCTTCGACAATCCGCGCGGCTTCCGCCATCTTCGCGGGATCGCCGCCGAAGATCTGGATCGCCACCGGCCGCTCCTCCTCGGTGTACTCCGCGTACTCGAGGGTGCGATCGATCCCGCGCACCAGCCCCTCCGAACTCACCATCTCGGTGACGACGAGCCCGCAGCCCCCCTTCCGCTTCACGAGGCGGCGAAACGCCGTGTCGGTCATGCCCGCCATCGGCGCGAGCGCGAGGGGAGACGAGAGTTCAACGGCTCCAATCTTCAATCGTCAATCCCCAATCACAATCATCACCGCATCGCAATCCGTCAATCGGCAATCTGCAACCTGCAATCGGCAATCAGTATGCCCTGACGTCCGCGGCGTCGACTTCGACGCTCACGGCCTGCCCGATCAGATCGACGGCCAGGACCAGCCGTGCGTGCGCCCCCTTGCGCAGGAGGCGGCCGATGACCCCCTTCAGCGGCCCGTGGACCACTTCGACCATCATCCCCTCGCGGATGAACGGGCAGGGATCGAACTGCAGATCGCTTTCGATCAGGCGGCGGATGCCGTCGATCTCGAAGTCAGGAATCGATACGATTTCCCCGTCGAACGCGACGATCGACACAACGCCGGTGCACTGGAGGATCGGGAGGCGTTCGCGCGTGTCGAAGCGCGCGAAGCAGTACCCGGGAAACAGCGGCCAGTCGACCTTCTTCTTCCGGTCCTTCCAGCGGCTCCAGCGCGTGACTGTCGGCAGGAACGCGTCGTAGCCCTTGCGCTCGAGCTGCTCGCGGACGACCTGTTCATGGCGCGAGCGCGTCCAGATCGCGTACCACGCGGTCGTCGTGTCCGTGAGCATGCGGAATCAGTGGCCGGCCGGCGCCGGCGTGGCCAGGGCCTTCTCGTACGCCTTCTTCAGCTCGTCGTTCTTCCACTCGATGATCGCCTGCGTCCGGATGCGGCCGAGGAACTTGCGCACTTCGGTCTGCTGCCGCACGTCGTGGACGCGGTCGGCGACGAGGTCGCGCACGGCTGTCGAACGGCTGCACGGCGGCCGACTTGGACGTTTCGAGCTTCAGAATCTGGAATCCGCGCTGCGTGCGGATCGGCTGCGTGACGTCGCCCGGCTTCATCCCCGCGAGCAGCTTCGCAAGCTCCGGCGAGAGGTCCGCGGTGTTGATCGGGCCAATCAGGCCGCCGTTCGCCTTCGAAGAGGACGCCGACACTTCCGACGCCACTTTGCCGAAGTCCTCGCCGCCCGCAATCCTCGCGCGGATCGCCTCGGCCTTCGCCTTCGCGTCGTCGTCCTGGCCGACGTTGACGCCGGCCTGGCCGCCCTGGGTCGTCGTTGGCACGTCGACGAGGATTTCGCGCAGCGTGACGCTCGCCGGCTCGGTGAATTCCGACTGGTGCGTCAGGTAGTACTGGTGGGCCTCCTCTTCGGTGATCGAGAGCTTCGAGCCCACTTCCTCCCGTTGCACCTGGCTGATGAGGAACTGCCGCTCGACGTTCTTGCGCAGGTCGTCGAGCGTCATGCCTTCCTGCTTGAGCGCCGCCTGGAACTTCGCCTCGTCCTCGAGGCCCTGCTCCTTGCGAAGGTTCTCGAGCCACTCTTTGAACTGCGAGTCGCTGAGGTGATAGCCCTTGTCGCGTCCCATCTGGACGAGCAGCAGTTCGTCGATCGCGTCAACCAGGATCTGCGGCGTGACCTCGGCGATGGCCTTCTTCAGTTCCTCCTCGGGCAGGTTGCCGCCGTTGCGCTGGCGGAGCGCCGCAATCTGCCGCTGCTCGAGGTCGGTCTTCGTGATGATGTCGCCATTGACCTTCACGAGCACCTGCTCGAGGATGTCGGCGCGCATCGGGACGGCAGCCACCACGAGGAGCAGGGCGAGCACGAGGCTGGACATGACTTTCATTGTTTCACCATCAGCTAAATTACTGTAATCGAGTATCTTAGCCGATCGAGATGCCGCCGCTCAACTCACGGAGCAGCCCCGACACCCGGGCGAACAGCCCGCCCTCGCTCCGGGGATCCTCCCGGGCCGGCCGCATGATCTCGTCTTTCGTGAACCCGGGCGCCACCTCGCCGGCCTGCGCGCGCGCCGCCCACCAGGAGCCGCCAGCCACGGGGTCCGCCCCTTTCCGGCGGCCCGGCGGCGCCGGAACGGCCCGTTTCTGCGTGTGCTTGAGGTCCAGCTTCACCGTCGCCGGGGGGATCAGCACGATATCGCCGCGCTGCTGGACGACCCGGAACAGCCAGGCGGGATCGAGCTTCGCGTCGGGTCTGAACTTTAGGACGACGGCCGGTCCCTCGCGGTCGAGCGACTCGAGCCCCAGCCGATCCGCCATGAGCCTGATGGCGGCGTATTCCGCCAGATTCAGGACCGAATCCGGAGGCGGGCCGTAGCGGTCCCGAATCTCGTCCACCAGACGGTCCAGTTCCTCGTCCGTGCGGACCGCGGCGATACGGCGATAGACCGTCAGCCGCTGGTTCGTGTCCGGGACATAGGCGTCGTCGATCCGCAGGTCCACGCGCAGGTTGACGTTCGCCCGGACCTCGTCCTGGATTTCCTCCCCCTTCAGCTCCTTGATCGTTTCTTCGAGGAGCTTCATGTACATGTCGAAGCCGACCGCGTCGATGTGGCCGCTCTGCTCGCCGCCGAGCAGGTTGCCGGCGCCGCGGATTTCGAGGTCGAGCGCCGCGACGCGGAAGCCGCTGCCGAGATCGCTGAACTCGCGGATGGCGGCCAGGCGCTTCCTGGCGACCTGCGACAGCGAATCCTCCGGCGGAATCATGAGATACGCGTACGCACGGCGATCCGATCGCCCGACGCGGCCGCGCAACTGGTAGAGCTGCGAGAGTCCGTAGCGGTCCGCGCGATTGATGATCATCGTGTTCGCGTTCGGGATGTCGAGGCCGTTCTCGATGATGGTCGTCGCGAGCAGCACGTCGTACTTGTGCCCGACGAAGTCCACCATCGCCTTTTCGAGCGTGTCCTCGCTCATCTGCCCGTGGCCGATCACGACGCGCGCCTCCGGCACGAGACGCGTGATGAGGTTCCCGAGCGAGTAGATCGACTCGACGCGGTTGTGCACCACGTAGACCTGGCCGCCGCGCTCCATCTCCGTCCGGATCGCACGCTGGATCACGGCGGCGTCGAACTTGACGACGTTGGTCTGGATCGAGAGGCGGTCCTTCGGCGGCGTCTCGATGATGGACATGTCTCGAATGCCGGCGAGCGACATGTTCAGCGTGCGCGGGATGGGTGTCGCGCTCATGGTGAGGACGTCCACGCGCTTGCGCATCTGCTTGATGCGTTCCTTGTGCGCGACGCCGAAGCGCTGCTCCTCGTCCACGACGAGCAGACCGAGATCCCGGAACCTGACGTCCTTCGAGAGCAGCCGGTGGGTGCCGACGATGATGTCCACCTTGCCGGCGGTGAGATCGTCGAGCGACTCCTTCTGTTCCCCTTTCGTCCGGAAGCGGCTGACCATGTCGATCCGCACCGGAAAGCCCGCAAAGCGCGTGCGGAGCGTCTTGACGTGCTGGAAGGCGAGCACGGTGGTCGGCGCAAGGAACGCCACCTGCTTGCCGTCCATCACCGCCTTGAACGCGGCGCGCATCGCCACTTCCGTCTTGCCGTACCCGACATCGCCGCAGAGCAGGCGATCCATGGTGGTTGGCGCCTCCATGTCGCGCTTGATGTCGGCGATGGCGTTCTTCTGATCGACCGTGAGGTCCCACTCGAAGGAGTCCTCGAACTCCTGCTGCCAGTGCGAGTCCGGGCTGAAGGCGTGACCGGGCATCGCCTTGCGCGCGGCATAGAGCTTCAACAGCTCCTCGGCCATGTCGCGCATCGCCTTCTTGACGCGCGTCTTGGCCTTTTCCCACGTCGTCCCGCCCAGCTTGTCGAGCGTCGGCCGGCCGGAGCCGCTGAAGCGCTGCACGAGATCGAGCCGCTCGACCGGCACGAACAGCTTGTCGTCTCCGGCGTAGTGGAGTTCCATGAACTCCTGCGGCGCCAGCCCGACGTCGATCCGCTTGAGCCCGACGAACACGCCGATGCCGTGATCGACGTGCACGACGAGATCGCCGACCTTCAGGTCGCGGAAATCGGCGAGGAAGGTCCGCGCGGCCGACTGGCGCCGGCGCTCGTGGCTCTGGCGATCCTCCTCGAAGACGTCCGTCTCGGCAAACAGCTGCAGCGCGGCGTCGGGGAGGCGGAATCCGCGGGACAGGCGGCCGACGCCGACGAGGACGGAGGCCGTGCTGCACGTCCTCGGCCCGTTCGATGGGCGCCGCGAAGATGTCGTAGTCGGCAAGCAGCTCGATCGCGCGCTCGGCGCGGCCCGGCGAATTGGCGAGGAACACGATCGTGTCGCCGCGTTCACGTCCCGCGCCGGATTTCGGCGACCCATTCGGGCACGCGGCCGGCAAACTCGATCGCGGGCTGGCAGGCGATGTGTCGCGCTGCCTGCAACGGGCCCCTGCCCCGAGCCGGTCGAGGGGCCGATCGACAGCGTCTCGAGCGCCGATCCGCCATCGAGCCACGCGCTCGCTTCCTCCCACGAGATCACGAGCGCGGAAGGTGGCGGCACCTTCAGGCCCTTCGCGATCGCCTCGTCGTGGCTCGCCTGGATTTGTGCGGTGAGCTTCTCGCCCTGAGCGCGGACCTCGTCCGGCTCGGAGACGATGACCGCCGGCCGTCCACCGGCCCAGAGATAGTCGAACACCGTCGCCGATCGATCCGGATCGTCTCCCTCGCCGAGCAGCTCCTGGAGCGGTTCGATGGACGCCTGGTCGAGCGAGGTCGTCGAGCGCTGCGTAGCGGGATCGTACGCGCGGATCGACTCGATGGTGTCTCCGATGAACTCGAGACGAATCGGCTCGTCGGCGCCGGCGGGGTAGAAGTCGACGACGCCGCCCCGAACGCAGAACTCTCCCGATTCGTCGACCGGATCCTGCCGCACGTATCCGGCCGACGCGAGCAGGTCCCCGAGATCGACCGGCGAAATTTCCTGGCCCGGCGTCAGCGTCATCGAGACGCCCGCCAGCCGGTCCGGCGTGCTGACCCTCGGAAGCAACGCCCCGGCCGAGGCAATCACCAGGCGAGCGTCGCCGGCCGCCACGCCGTGCAGCGCCCTGGCGCGCGCCGAGGCGATGTCGAAGTGCGGCGCAAGACCGCGGTAGGGATCGATCTCGTGCGACGGAAAGGGGAGTACCGCACGCTCGACTTCCGCGTCGGACAGGCCTTCGAGCGCCGACAGGAAGAAGCGGGCATCGGCGGTGAGCGTTTCCACGTCGGCATCCGACGCAGCCACGACCAGCGTCCGGCCCCGGCTGGCCGCGGCCGCCGCGCACATCGCCTTGGCCGAGGGGGTCAGCCCACTCACGCGAGCCGCGGGCGTACCCATCCCCAGGCGGCCGGCGGCCGACTTCAACACCGCGCGAAGCGTCAGGGAACTGGATGTATAGGCCGACACGATTGCGCGTCCGGCGAGGCCGGAACCCTTTATTCTACTGCGTTTGATGGACCCGATGCCGGTGGCCGCCAGGCCCTCTGGAGCGGTCGCCAGGGCGGAACCATGACTCGCCGGAGGACCGAGACAATCGTTGACCTGCCGCGTCCACGGGCCTACACTCCGGATCAGGCGCGCGTCCAGGGAGGTGCTACATGGCAAAGGTGCTTCGATGTGGCGACATCATGCCCGGCTGCGACAAGGTCATCCAGGGAAAGAACGAGGAAGAGGTTTTCGCGAAAGCCGAAGAGCACGTGCACAAAGAGCACAACATGCTCTTCATCGTTCCGAGCGTCATGACCCGGATCGAGGCGGCGATCAAGGACAAGTAGCGCCGGGCGCTCGGGGTCGAGACTCCAGGGCAGCACGCGCTCGGCGTCAGTCGGCAGCCTCTCTGATCTTCCTGACGATTGCGCTCGTAGAGTAGCCCTGCTCGACGGGGATGCGCACGACGCGTCCCCCGCGTCCTTCGACTGTGTCACGGCCGACGATCGCGTCGGCGGCCCAATCCGCCCCCTTCACCAGCACGTCCGGTTGCACCAGCTTGATGATCTCGGCCGGGGTGTCCTCCTCGAAGATCACGACGGCGTCCACGCACGCGAGCGCGGCGAGCACTTCCGCGCGCTCGCCCTGCGAGGTTGATCGGGCGTTCCGGTCCTTTGTTGCGGCGCACGGACGCGTCGGCGTTCAGGCCGACGATCAGCACGTCGCCGAGCGCGCGCGCATCCTGCAGGTAGCGTACGTGGCCCGGGTGGAGAAGATCGAAGACGCCGTTCGTGAAGACGATCTTCTGCCCCCGCGACCGCGCGTCGTTCACGAACCGCCTCGCATCGTCCTGCGACACCACCCGGGCGGAGGCCGGTCGATCGACGTTCACGGCTCGCGATCCGTCCGTGTGAATTGCAGCGAGTCGGAGAAGGCCCAGTGGTGCCTGGGACGATAGATGCCGACGTCCTTGGTGCGCGACTTGACGCGGAACGTGTAGAGCAGCCGGTGGTAGTCGTACGGGTAGCCGTCGAGCTTGTGAACGGCGACGTCGAGCTTGTACGTGCCTTCCACCAGGTCGAGACTTTCGATTGTGAATCGCGCTTCCGCGTCGCCGGCGATGCGCTCCGCCTTGTACTCCTCGAGGCTCGTGTTCGTGCCGTAGCAGCACACGCCCTCGGCGTTGAAGATGCCGACGCCGATCACGAAGTCCTCGATCGCAACCGGCGCGCGCAGCCCGACGCGGATCGTGAGCGGCTGACCGCTCTGGAAGACGTGGCCGGCCTCGCCGCCGGTCCCCAGCAGCTGCACGTCGGTGATCTCGATCTCGCGCGATCCCCAGCGGCCTTCCGTCGCGCGGAACATGTCGGCTGGCGCGTCCGCGGTGTCAACCGGGTTGTCTGGCAGGACGGCGCTCTCGGGGTGGTCCGGCGACGCTGCGACGGCTGACTCATGGGCCTTCGCGTCGGAGGCGGCAAGCTGTCGCTCCTCGCTCGCTCCCACGTCGGTCACATAGGCGCCTACGACCCGCTTCGGATCGCCCATGCCCCTGACCGTTCCGGCGTCAATCCAGAGCGCCTCATCGCAGAAACGCTCGACGAGGCCCAGCGAGTGCGTCACGAGCAGGATCGTCTTTCCCCGGCGCTTGAACTCGGCGAACTTGTCGAGACACTTGTGGGTGAAGCCTTCGTCGCCGACGGCGAGGACCTCATCCACGAGCAGCACGTCGGGATCGACGTGGATGGCGACGGCGAAGCCGAGCCGCATGTACATGCCGGACGAGTAGGTCTTCACGGGCGCGTCGATGAAGTCCTGCATCTCCGCGAATTCCACGATTTCGTCGAAACGCCTCGTGATCTCGCGCTTGGTCAGCCCGAGCATGATCCCGTTGATGAAGACGTTCTCGCGCCCGGAGATCTCGGGATGGAACCCGGCGCCCAGCTCGATCAGTGCCGAGATGCGTCCCTCGACCTTGACGGTCCCCTTCGTCGGCTTGGTGATGCCGGCGACCAGCTTCAGCAGCGTGCTCTTGCCCGGAGCCGTTGCGCCCGATCACGCCAAGCGTGCGGCCTTTCGGCACGCTGAACGTCACGTCGTCCAGAGCGGGGAACGTCTCGTCCGGCGCGAGATCGCGCACGAGGCTTCGCGACAGCAGCGCGCTCTTCAGCGTCGCGAACTGACGGCGGCGCGCGTAGCGGCGGTAGACCTTGGAGACGCCAGTGACCTCGATGGCCGCCGGCTGCCCGGTCCCTGCGCTGCGGGCTCCGCTCGCCGCCATCACACTTCCTCCGCGAACGTGTCGCGCAGGCGGTCGAAGACGAAGTAGCCGAACAGGAAGAACACGATCGAAATCGCGCCGAGGAGCAGGAGCGACCGGAGGTGGCCGAACGGACCTTCGAAGAAGAGGATTTCCTGGTAGGAGACGATCACGTGGGTCATCGGGTTGAAAGACAGAAACGGCCGGGTGCCTTCCGGCGCGTCGAACCACGGATAGATGATCGGCGTGGCGAAAAACCACACCGTCAGGAGGTTGGACAGGATGTCGCGAATGTCGCGAAAATGCACCGTCAGCGCCGCCAGGATGAGGGCGCAGCCGGCTGTGAAGACGAGCTGCACGAGCACGACGATCGGAAACCACGCCACTTCGGTGGCGGGTGGCAGGTGATGGCCCGGCGCCAGCAGCAGGAACGCGATGAGGATGGGCAGGCCGAAGAAGAAGTGCACCATGTTCGCCAGCACCGTGACGATCGGCAGCACTTCGGCCGGAAAGAGCACCTTCTTAATCAGGTTCCCGCCGGAAATCAGCACGCCGGACGACTCCATCAGCGACGACGCGAACCACGTCCAGGGCAGGAGACCGCAGAACAGAAACAGCGAGTACGGTTCCGCGTTGGGGTTCCTGGCCGGGAGGACGTACTTGAAGACGAACGTGTAGACCAGCAGGAGCAGGAGCGGGTTGACGAACGACCAGAAGAAGCCGAGGACCGATCCGCGGTAGCGCGCCTTCAGCTCGCGGGCCACCAGGCTCTGGATCAGCCCGCGGTAGCGCACCAGTTGCGCGAGGTTATGGAGCATTGATGTCGAGCACGAGCGTCGTGATGTTGTCCGGACCGCCCCGCTCGTTCGCCATGTCCACCAGCTGCCGGCAGATTGCCTCGAGCGGTTCGTCGCGGACGAGGATCTCCCGAATCAACTCGTCGGTCGCCACCGCGAAGAGGCCGTCGGAACAGAGGAGGTACCGCTCGCCGGCGACCGGGGTGACTTCCGTCACGTCCACTTCCGGATCGTCGCCGCCCGACAGGGCGCGTGTGACCACGTTGCGCCAGGGATGCTGGCGCGCGGCGCTCGGTGTGAGCGTACCGGCACGCACCTGCTCCTCGACCCAGGAGTGGTCGCTCGTAATCTGGTGCAGCGTGCCGTCGCGCAGGACGTAGACGCGGCTGTCGCCCACGTGACCGACGCAGGCGTTGGTCGCGCCGAGCAGAATCGCCGAGGCGGTCGTCGCCATGCCGCGCAGCTCCTGCGCGTCGGCAATCTTCGACGCGATGCGGCGATTGGCGAGCCGGAAGGCGGCTTTCAGGCGGTTGGCTTCGAGGCTGAGCGCCGGCTCGAAAGGAAACGGCCAGGTGCGGTTCTTGTCGGCGCCCGCCGTTTCCTCGATGAAGGCTTCAATCGACTCGACGGCCAGGCGCGACGCCACTTCTCCGGCGACGTGCCCCCCCATGCCGTCGGCCACGACGAACAGGCCCACGTCCGGACGTGTCGAGTAGCTGTCCTCGTTGCTCGCTCGCCGGAGGCCGGGATCGGAGCTGACGGCCCAGGTTATCGAAGGCAGCGAGGTCATGGGTGGTAGGGTCAGCCCCGGCTGGCTGCCTCGCGGATCCGTTTCATCGAGCCGCCGCCCGAGACGCGGGCGACGACCTGTAGTCGCGTGATCGACTTGACGAGGGCGATCCGGGCGCGCTCGTAGTCCATGTCGCCGCGCGCGTGCGCGAGCCGCTCTTCGGCGCGCTTGCGCGCCGACTCCGCGCGCTCGACGTCGATCTCGTCCGCGCGTTCGGCCAGCCGCGCGAGAATCGTGACCCGATCGGGCAGCACTTCGGCGAAGCCGAACGCGATCGACAGATAGGTCTTCTCCTGGCCGACCCGGTACCACAGCTCGCCGACCGCGAGCGACGCGAGCAGCGGCGTATGTCCCGGCAGGACGCCGAAGTACCCCTCGTTGCCCGGGACTTCGACCTCGTCCACCTGCTGGTGGACGATCATCTTCTCGGGCGTCACGATCTGCAGGTCGATCTGGGCCGGAATTGCCATTTAGCCCTTCATCTTCTCGGCTTTTTCGACGGCTTCCTCGATCGTCCCCACCATGTAGAACGCCTGTTCCGGCAGGTGGTCCCACTTGCCGTCGACGATCTCGCGGAAGCTGCGCACCGTGTCGGCGATCGGCACGTACTTGCCCGGAAACCCCGTGAACTGCTCGGCCACGAAGAACGGCTGAGACAGGAAGCGCTGGATCCGGCGCGCGCGGCCGACGGTCAGCTTGTCTTCCTCCGACAGTTCGTCGATGCCCAGGATCGCAATGATGTCCTGGAGGTCCTTGTAGCGCTGCAGGACCTGCTTCACGTTGCGCGCTACATTGTAGTGCTCGTCGCCGATGATCCGGGCGTCGAGAATGCGCGACGTGGACGCCAGCGGATCGACGGCAGGGTAGATGCCCAGTTCGACGATCGCGCGGGACAGGTTCGTCGTCGCATCGAGGTGCGCGAAGGTCGTGGCGGGCGCCGGGTCCGTGTAGTCGTCCGCGGGTACGTAATCGCCTGCACCGACGTGATCGATCCGTCCCGGGTGGACGTGATGCGCTCCTGGAGCTCGCCCATCTCGGTGCCGAGCGTCGGCTGGTAGCCGACGGCCGACGGCATGCGGCCGAGCAGCGCCGACACCTCGGAGCCCGCCTGCGTGAAGCGGAAGATGTTGTCGATGAAGAGGAGCACGTCCTTGTGCTCGGCGTCGCGGAAGTACTCGGCGACGGTCAGGCCGCTGAGCGCGACGCGCAGCCGCGCACCGGGCGGTTCAGTCATCTGTCCGTAGACCAGCGCCGCGCGCGACTTGGACAGGTCCTCCATGTTGATGACGCCGCTCTCCTGGAATTCCAGCCAGAGGTCGTTGCCCTCGCGCGTGCGCTCGCCGACGCCCGCGAACACGGAGACGCCGCCGTGCTTCATCGCGACGTTGTGGATCAATTCCTGGATGATGACCGTCTTGCCGACGCCCGCGCCGCCGAAGAGGCCGATCTTGCCGCCGCGCAGGTACGGCTCGAGCAGATCGACGACCTTGATGCCCGTCTCGAACATCTGCAGCTCGGTCGACTGCTGTTCGAGCGTCGGCGCCTTGCGGTGGATCGACCAGCGTTCCTTGGACAGCACCGGGCGGTCCGGGAAGTCGACCGGCTCGCCCAGCACGTTCATGACGCGGCCGAGCGTCGCGGGACCGACCGGCATCGAAATCGGGCCGCCCGTGTCCACCGCCTCCATGCCGCGCTGCATCCCGTCGGTCGGCTTCATCGCGACGGTGCGCACCCGGTTTTCACCCAGGTGCTGCTCGACCTCGACGATGACGTCGAGCGCCGTGCCCGTCTTGCCGTCGCTCTTGATCCGGAGCGCATGGTAGATCTCCGGCAGGTGACCGCTCTCGAACTCGATGTCGACCACCGGCCCGATGACCTGGACGACCTTGCCGACCTTCTGTCCTGTTGCTGTTGCCATATTCCTCTCGTGCAGGGCGGCTCGCCCTTGCGCAGGGCGGCTCTCGAGCCGCCCTTACAGGGCTTGAGCCCCCGACACCACTTCGATGATCTCCCGCGTGATCGCCGCCTGACGCACCTTATTCATGTACAGCGTCAATTGCTCGATCATCTCGCCCGAGTTGCGCGTCGCCGCATCCATCGCGGTCATCTGTGCCGCGTAGAACGCCGCGTTCGACTCGAGCAGCGCCCGGAACACCTGGACCTCGACGTGGCTCGGCAGCAGGTGCCGGAACAGCTCCTCGGGCGCCGGCTCGTAGAGATAGTCGACGATCGCGCCCTCGGCGCCCTGCTTCACGCCGCCGTCGACCGGCAGCCCGACCGACGGCTCGATCTCGAGCCGGGGTATCGGCAGCAGGCGCTCGATGACGACGCGCTGGACCATCACCGACTTGAACTCGTTGTAGACCACGTACACGCTGTCGACGTCCCCGCCGACAAAGGCCTCCATCGCCGCCCGCGCGATGGCCTGCGCATGCTCGAACTTCAGGTGCGCGAACAGGTTCACCTGCTCGTAGCGCACGTCGAACCCGCGGCGCGCGAAGAAGTCGCGCCCGCGCCGGCCGACGAGCCCGAGCGCGACCTCGCGGCCGACATTCTCGGTGACGAACTGCCCGCCTGCCTTGATCACGTTGGTGTTGAAACTGCCGCAGAGGCCCCGATCCGCCGTGATGACGAAGAGCAGCACCTTCCCGCCGGCCTTCGGCACCACCCGGTCGTCGAGCAGCGGGTGCGTCGACGGATCGACGCGCGAGGCAAGGCTGTTCAGCACACGCAGCATCTGCGTGGCGAACGGGCGCGCCTGCTGCGTGCGCTCCTGCGCACGGCGCAGCCGCGACGCGGCGACCATCTTCATCGCCTTCGTGATCTGCTGTGTCGACTTGACCGCGCGGACCCTGCGGCGGATATCCAGTAGTGACGGCATACGTGTGTTTCTTCGTGCCCTTCGTCTTCGTCTCGGTCGCCCCGGCCGTCCGCCTGTCTCAGCGAGACACGCGATGCTCGCGCGGGCCTATGCGACCGCCGTCTTCCGGCCGGCCGCGAATGTCTCGCCGAACTCCTTCAGTGCCGCGTTCAGCTCCGCCTTGAGCCCATCGTCGAGCTGCTTCTTCTCGGCGAGCGACGAGAGCAACTGCGCCCGGCGCGTCTCGAGGAACGTGTACAGCTCGGTCTCGAAGTCGCGGACGTCCTCGACCGCAATGGGATCGAGATAGCCGTTGGTCGCGGCGTAGATGATGACGACCTGTTTCTCGACGGCGAGCGGCTGGTACTGCGGCTGCTTCAGCACCTCGACGAGCCGGCGGCCGCGACTGAGCTGGCTGAGCGTCTGCTTGTCCAGGTCGCTGCCGAACTGCGCGAACGCCGCAAGCTCGCGGTACTGCGCCAGGTCGAGCCGCAGCGATCCGGCGACCTGCCGCATGGCCTTCACCTGGGCCGACCCGCCGACGCGGGACACCGAGTTGCCGACGTTGATGGCCGGCCGCACGCCCTGGTGGAACAGGTCGGTCTCGAGAAAAATCTGCCCGTCGGTGATGGAGATGACGTTGGTCGGAATGTAGGCCGACAGGTCGCCCGCCTGCGTCTCGATAATCGGCAGCGCCGTGAGCGATCCGCTGCCCTTTTCCTTGTTCAGCTTCGCGGCGCGTTCGAGCAGGCGGGAATGCAGATAGAACACGTCGCCGGGATACGCCTCGCGGCCCGGAGGCCTGCGGAGCAGCAACGAGATCTCGCGGTACGCCTGCGCATGCTTCGACAGGTCGTCGTAGACGCAGAGCGCGTGCCGTCCGCCGTCGCGGAAGTACTCGCCCATGGCGCACGCGCAGTACGGGCTGATGTACAGCAGCGGCGCCGGTTCCGACGCGCCCGCCGCCACGACGATGGTGTACTCCATCGCCCCGGCCTCTTCGAGCGTCCGGACCACCTGCGCGATCGTGGACTGCTTCTGTCCGATCGCGTTGTAGATGCAGATGACGTCCTTGCCTCGCTGGTTGATGATCGTATCGACCGCGACGGCCGTCTTGCCGGTCTGGCGGTCGCCGATGATCAATTCGCGCTGGCCGCGGCCGATCGGCACCATCGCGTCGATGGCCTTCAGGCCCGTCTGCAGCGGTTCCTTGACCGGCGATCGATCGACGACGCCCGGCGCGATGCGCTCGATCTCCATGAACTGCTTGGCCACGATCGGCCCCTTGCCGTCAATCGGCTGGCCGAGTGCGTTGACGACGCGCCCCACGAGCTCCTCGCCGACCGGCACCGAGATGATGCGCCCCGTGCGCTTGACGGTGTCGCCTTCCTTGATCTCGGTGTATTCGCCGAGCAGCACCGTCCCGACGCTCTCTTCTTCCAGGTTCAACGCGATGCCGAACACACCGTGCGGAAACTCGAGCATTTCGCCCGCCATCGTGTTTTCGACGCCGTGCACGCGGGCGATGCCGTCGCCGATCGACACGATCGTGCCGACCTCCGCGACGTCCACGTCCACCGCGTAGCTGCCAATCTGATCGCGGATGATCTTGGAGATTTCTTCGGCTTTGATGTCCATAGTCGCTGTTCGCTGCCTGCTGTCCGCTGTTCGCTCTCCGCTGTCCGCTGTCCGCTGTCCGCTCTCCGCTGTCCGCTGTCCGCTGTCCGCTCTCCGCTGCCTGCTGCCTACTCCGCCACGGAGACGAGTTCCTGTCTCAACTTCTGCAACTGCGTCGCGATGCTGCCGTCGTAGACGATGCTGCCGACGCGCGTCACGGCGCCGCCGATGAGCGAGGGGTCGACCCGGCTTTCGAGCTGAACGCTCAGGCCGGTCGCGCGCGCCAGCCCGTCCTTGAGCGCGGCCACCCGATCGGCCGGGAGCGGCCCGGCCGTCACGACTTCGGCGCGCACCACCTGCGCGTGCTGCATGAGACGGTCGCGGTAGGCCGCATCCACGTCGGGCAGGATGCGCAGCCGATCGCGGTCCGCGAGCAGCAGCAGCGTCTTCGCGAGCACCGGAGACAGCGGGCCGCTGCGCGCGATCAGTTGTTCGACGACGGCGCGCTTGCGCGCCGCCGGAATCGCCGGATTCCCGAGCACGCGCGCGAGCTCCTCGTTGCCGGCCACGAGCTGCGCAAAGGCGGTCAGGTCCCGCCCGATCTGCTCCACGTCCCCGGATTCGGCGCGCGCCACGTCGAAGAGCGCACGCGCGTAGCGGGTCCCTGCCGCGCGGCCGGTCATCGCGCCTCCTTCAACTGCGCGGTATAGCGATCGACGAGCCGGAGCTGATCGTCAGGCGTGATGGTGCGCCGGATGCGTTCCTCGGCGATGCCGACGGCGAGCCGCGCCGCATGCTCGGTGAGATCGCGGCGCGCCACGCGCAGCCGCATGTCGATCTCGCGCCGCGTCCGTTCGATGAGCCGCTCGCGTTCGGCCGCCGCCGCCTGCGCGATGCGGGCCTGCTCGGCCACCACGTCCTCGGCCCCGCGCGCCTTCAGCGCCTCGAGCTCCGACGGCAGCGCGTTCAGCTTCGCCTCGATGGCCGCCAGTTCGGCCGTCGCCGCGGACCGCATCTCCGCCGCGGTCACCAGGTCCTGCCGGATTTGCGCCCCTCGCGACGCGAGGTAGTTCGCCACCGGCGTCCGGAGGAAGTAGACGAGCGCCCCGGCGAGCAGGACGAAGTTGAACAGCCGCGCCACGGTCGGCAGGATCCCGTCGTGCGACGCTTCGGCCGGTTCCGCGCCGTGCTCGGCGGCTGTGGCCTGGGCGCGCTCCTGCGCCGAGGCGGCCGCGGGCGCCAGGGCGGACAGCCCCCCGGCAAGCACGAGCGCCAGCAGCCATTTCGAGCGGCGCTGGCGGGGCTGTGCGTGTCGACAGTCGAATGTCATGTGCGAAATGTCTAACCAGCGGTCAAGGAATACCGTGAGGTTCAGGAGGCCTTGCGTCCCAGAATTCGCTCGGCCGCCGCGGCGCCGAGCGCTTCGGCGTCCGCGGTCAGCGCGCGGCGCGCAGCGTCGGCTTCGGCGGCGAGCCGCGAGGACGCTTCCGCGATCTGCGCTTCCGCTTCCGCGCGGGTTCGCGCCAGGGTTTCGGTGCGCTCCGCCGTGGCGGTGCGCCGCATCTCGTCCATCTGACGGTAGATGTCGGCCCTCGCGGCAGCCGTTCTCTGCTCGAATTCGGCCGCGGCAGCACGCGCTTCGCTCGCCGAGCGCTCCGCCAGGTCGCGGGCGGAACGAATGGCCCCTTCACGCTCCGCCATCACGCGCAGAATCGGCTTGAAGAGCAGACGATCCAGCAGGACGGTCAGGAGAAGCACGAAGAAAATGACCCAGAGGACGGACAAATCCGGGAGCACGACACCTCCGACAGGACGACCGGATGCCGACAGCCGCCTCCAGCAGGGGCGACGCAAAACATCAATTTATACCATTCCACCCACTGACCTGCCAAGCCGCTCGTGCCGAAACCGGACCCCGCCGGCCGGCACCCGGCACACCAGGCCTGCCTCGCAGGCGCAGGAACCACGGGCGACGGCCCCGTGCCGGTCAGCGGACGACGAGCCGATGGGCGGATTGCGGCACGACGTCCCCGATGACGGCCCCCAGACAGCCCGCCTGACGGAGCGCGGCGGAAGCCTCCCCGGCGGCGTCCGCGGCCACGGCCACCACGAGGCCGCCGGACGTTTGCGGGTCGAATAGCAGGTCCACGACTTCGGGATCGAGGCCCGGGGCCAAATCCGCGTCAGCGCCGAAGTGCTGCCGGTTGGTGCGCCCTCCGCCCGGGATGTTCCCGTGGACGAGCGCCTGCGCCCCCACGAGGAGCGGCACCTGGCCGGCGACGATGCGTATCGTGCAGCCGCTGCCGGCGGCCATTTCGAAGGCGTGGCCCAGCAGCCCGAAGCCGGTTACGTCGGTGCAGGCGTGAACGACGCCGGCCGGCAGCGCCTGGATCGCCTCGGAGGCGGCGCGATTCAGAGTGGTCATCGACGCGATGGCCGCCTCGACCGCGTCCGCCGGCGCGCGGCCGTATTTCAGCGCCGTCGAGATGATGCCGGTGCCAATCGCCTTCGTGAGGATCAGCGAGTCGCCCGGCCTGGCACCGGTGTTGGTCAGGACCCGTGCGGGAACGACCTCCCCGGTGATCGCGTACCCGAACTTGATCTCCGCGTCCTGGACGGTATGGCCGCCGAGAAGCGCCACGCCGGCCTCGCGGAGCGTCTCGAACCCGCCGGCGAAGATCTGCTGGAGGATCGAACGGTGGGCTTCCTTGGGGAAGCAGGCGATCGCGAGCGCGGTGAGCGGCCGGCCGCCCATGGCGTACACGTCGCTCAGCGCGTTGGCCGCGGCAATCCGACCGTAGACGAACGGATCGTCCACGATGGGCGTGAAGAAATCGACGGTCTGCACGAGCGCCCGAGTTTCGTCGAGCCTGTACACACCGGCATCGTCCGAGGTCCGGTAGTCAACCAGGATCCGGTCATCGTCCTGCACGGGCAAATCGCCCAGGACCTGGGCGAGCTCGCCAGCGGCGAGCTTGCTCGCTCAACCGGCGCAGGCGGAGTAGTCGGTCAGTTTGCGCATCGTGCGTTGGCCTCCCGCGCGGGGCCTGTCCGTCAGCCCCGCCGATCGATCAGTTGTTCGTAGAGCCGGTTCAGTTCGTCTTCGGACGCGAAGTCGATCTCGATCCGCCCTCCCTTGCGCGTGCGGACGATTCTGGTCCGCGTGCCGAGCGCGAAGCGCAGCTTCTCTTCGGCGGCGCGCGTGTGGACGTCCTTTTCGACCGCCGGCTGCAGCGGCGGGGGCGCGAGCGCCTTCTTCACGAGCGCCTCGGTCTCGCGCACGGAGAGGTTTTTCGACACCACGTCGCGCGAGAGCCGCACCTGGGCAACCGCGTCGGTCAGTCCGAGGATTGCCCGGGCGTGTCCCATCGTGAGCGCGCCCGACGCGACGTTCGAGCGTACTTCCTGCGGCAGTTTGAGCAGGCGCAGGTAGTTCGCGACCGAAGAGCGATCCTTGCCGACGGCCTCCGCAATCTGATCCTGTGTCAGGTTGGAATCGTCGGCGAGCCTGCGATACGCCCGCGCTTCCTCGATGGGGTTCAGATCCTCGCGCTGGATGTTCTCGATCAGCGCGACCGTGAGCAACCGATCGTCCGGTACCTCGCGCACGACGACCGGGACCTTGAGGAGTCCGGCGCGCTGCGCGGCGCGCCAGCGGCGCTCGCCGGCGACGATCTCGTACCCGCCATCCACCTTCCGCACGACGATCGGCTGGATGATGCCGTTCGATCTGATCGAGCGCGCCAGCTCTTCGAGCTTCCCGTCGTCGATCGTCGATCGCGGCTGGGACGCGTTGGGTCGAAGCAGGTCGGTGTCGATCTCGAGCGACCGTTCCGGTCCGGCGGGCGCAGGCGCGTCGGGGATGAGGGCCGAGAGGCCGCGGCCGAGCGCAGGTCGTTTGTCAGCCATGCTGGTGCTCCATGACGGCGGAAACGGCGTCTCGCGCGACGACTTCGCGGGCAAGCGCGACGTAGGCCTCGGCGCCGCGCGACTTCACGTCGTAGACGATGGCCGGCAGGCCGTGGCTGGGGGCTTCGCCGAGGCGCACGTTGCGCGGAATCACCGTCGAGTAGACGCGCTCCTGGAAGAAGGCCCGGATGTCGCGCGCCACCTGCTGTCCGAGGTTGGTGCGTTCGTCGTACATCGTCATCAGGACGCCGGCGATGTCGAGCGCGGGATTGAAACTCGCGCGCACGCGGCGGAGCGTGGCCACGAGATCGGCGAGCCCCTCGAGCGCGAAGTACTCGCAGTTGAGCGGAATCAGGACGGAGTCGGCTGCGACGAGCCCGTTGAGCGTCAGCAGCCCGAGCGACGGCGGAGTATCGATGAAGATGTAGTCGAAATCTGGACGCAGCCGCTCGAGCACGAGGCGGAGGCGATGTTCCCGGCGGGGCATCGTGACGAGGTCGATTTCGGCGCCGGTGAGGTTGCGGTCGGCCGGCATGAGCGACAGGCCGGCAATGGAGGTCCGCAGCACGAAGGTGCGGGGATCGGCGTCCTCGGCGGTGAGGGCCTGGTAGATAGTGCCGCCCGGAGCCGTCTGGCCCTTGAGTCCGAGGCCGCTGGTGAGGTTGGATTGCGGGTCCATGTCGACGACGAGCACACGCTGGCCGGCGGCGGCGAGCGAAGCAGCCAGATTGATGGCGGTTGTGGTCTTGCCGACGCCTCCCTTCTGGTTGGCGACGGCTCGGATGCGGGCCATATTAGGTTATATGACTTAAAACGTGGTAGCTTACTGCCAGCTATAGCATATCAGAGCGAGCGGCCTTTTCAGGGGGTCAGGCGCGGAGGCCTGGGGCACGATCGGTCCGATGGTGGAAACGGCCGGGTCGGCCCTGGTCGGGAGAGGCCTTGGCCTGACGCCTAGCGCCCCTTTTGTGTTCCACGTGGAACATCGAACCCGAGGGGACGTTTGACGAGCACGGTCAACCGGCTCTGGAGGGCCTCGACGAGCGGATGCGTGGCCACCCACTCCAGAGGCGGCACGATGTTGACCGGCGTCGCGGGACCACCCGGCCCGCGAAAAAGCCAGATGGCTCCACCCGGCTTGACAAACGCCTGGAGGGTGCCCAGGGCTCGTGCTTCAACCCGGACCGCGCGGAGCGACACGATGTCAAAGGCCTCGTGAAGTTCCGGACGGGCCAGCAGTTCCTCGTAGCGGCTCGTCTCTACCGTCGTGTCAGCCAGCGCGAGCTGGCGCGTCGCCTCGCGAAGAAAGGCGGACTTGCGCGCCTTCACCTCCACCATGGTCAGCCGCATGGCCGGCACCGCCAGCTTCATCGGAATGGATGGCGACCCTCCGCCCGAACCCACGTCCATGAGGCGCGGGTCCGCCGAACGAACATGCCGGGCCGCCATCAGCGGTTCGAGCAGCAGGCGATCGATGGCCTCGTCCGGATCGTCGAGCGAAGTGAGGTTGATCTTGCGGTTCCACCGGGACAGCAGCTCGTAGTACGCCGTCAGCCCGGAGATCAGGTCGTCGGTCAGGAACATGCCCGCTTTGGAGGCGCGACGCGCAAGGCGAGTCGAAAAATCTCGCGGGGCCACGCCTGAAGCGTATCAGACTGACGAGCCGGTGCGGGATCTCTCGACGTGACTGGCAATTACGGCGACGGCCGCAGGCGTGACGCCGGGAATGCGCAGGGCGCGGCCGAGTGTCGCTGGCCGCAGATGCGACAATCGCTCGACCATCTCACGTGAAAGACCTGGAATTCCCGCAAACGAAAAGCCCTCGGGAATCACCCGATCCTCGTGGCGCTTCTGACGTTCGACGGCGGCCGCCTGGCGGCGAAGATATCCCTCGGTACTTGAACTCGGTTTCCAGGCTCGACAGATCGACCGTGCGGTCTCGAGGGTCGATCGCCAGTTCGATCTCGCCGCTGCCGAGGAGCCGGTCGAGGGTCACCTCCGGCTGCTTGAGGGCCCGTGCTGCCGGCACGCGCGGGCCAGACCCGAGTGAAACCAAGGTGCGTCGGACGGCCCCGAGATTCGCGTCGAACCTCTCCTTCCGCGCGCTGAAACGCGCCCACCGTGTGTCGTCCACGAGCCGGACGGCGCGGCCGCGCGACGTCAGCCGAAGGTCGGCATTGTCAATCCGGAGCAGCAGGCGGTGCTCAGCGCGGGACGTGAACATCCGGTAGGGTTCGAGACACCCCTTGGCGGTCAGATCGTCCACGAGGATGCCGACATACGCCTCGTCGCGCCGCAGCGTGAACGGCGATTCGCCCGATACGTGCCGGGCGGCATTGACTCCCGCCATCAGCCCCTGGGCCGCCGCCTCCTCGTATCCCGACGTGCCGTTGATCTGGCCGGCCAGGAACAGGCCCGGCACGCGCCGGGTCTCGAGGCCAGGCGTCAACTCCGTCGGCTGGATGAAATCGTACTCGACGGCGTATCCAGGCCGGATCATCCGCGCCCGTCGAGCCCGGGCAGCGCGCGGACGATTCGCTCCTGCAAATCGGCCGGGAGGCTCATGGAGAGGCCGTTGACGTAGACTTCGTCGGCGTCCAGCCCCTCCGGTTCGAGGAAGATCTGGTGACGCTCCCGGTGGGGGAAGCGCATCACCTTGTCCTCGAGCGAGGGGCAGTAGCGCGGACCGATGCCCTTGATCTGCCCGTTGAAGAGCGGCGACTGGTCGATGTGGCCGCGAACCAGCTCGTGCACCTCGTCCGTCGTGTGCAGCAAATGGCAGGTGATCTGGTGCCTGGCGATGGCGTCGGTCTGAAAAGAAAACGGCACCGGCGGGTCGTCGCCCCGCTCGGGCGCGAACACCGAGAAATCGATGCTCCGCCGATCGAGACGCGGGGGGGTTCCGGTTTTGAGCCGGCCCCACTCGAACCCGAAACTCTTCAGCGACTCCGCCAGATCGCGGGACGGCGGTTCCCCGGCACGCCCGGCCGGCCGCTGGTCCGGACCCACGTGCACCAGACCGTTCAGGAACGTGCCGGTCGTGATGACCAGCGCCCGGCACGAATGCCGCTCGCCGCTCTCGAGTTCGATACCCGTGATGCCCGTCGAGTCGGCGAGGATGCGCCCGGCACGGCCGAAGATCCAGTCGATTCCTGGCTGCGCCTCCAGAGCGCGCCTGACCCAATCGCCGTAGCGCGCCTTGTCGGCCTGCGCACGCGGCGACCACACCGCCGGCCCGCGGCTGCGATTGAGCAGCTTGAACTGGATGCCCGTGGCATCAATCGCGAGACCCATCAGGCCGCCGAGCGCGTCGATCTCGCGAACCAGGTGTCCCTTGGCCGTGCCGCCGACCGCCGGGTTGCACGGCATGTGCGCAATCGTCGAATCTGACAGCGTGCAGATGCCTACGCTGCGGCCAATCCGCGCGGCGGCCCACGCCGCCTCGACGCCGGCATGCCCGGCGCCAATCACGATCACATCATACAAAGTCATCTGTTTTACAGATTACTTTCCAATACAGAATTTCGCAAAGATCGCGTGCAGCACGTCGTCCGTCGTGCGCGCTCCTGTGATTTCCTCGAGGCAGACACGCGCCTGCGTCACGTCCGCCGCGACGAATTCCTCGGGCACGCCCGATGCCGCCGATTCGCGCGCCCGTTCCAGGGACGTGCGCGCCCGCCCCATGAGATCGGCGTGCCGCACGTTCGTGATGGCTGGCCGGTCGCGTGGCGTCCCGCCGCCCGCGAGACTCGCCGCTATCGCCGCGCGCAAATCCGCCATGCCGGCGCCCGTCAGCGCCGAGACCGCGATCGCGCCCGCGATCCCCGACTGCGCTGGGCTCCACGCGGGCGCAAGGTCTGACTTGTTCATCACCACCAGCCGGGGCCTGGCCGCCGTCGCCGCGAGCAGATCCTCGTCGTCTGTCATCAGCGGCACGGACACGTCGAGCACGACGAGCGTGAGGTCGGCCACGCTCCGTGCGGCGTGCGCCCGCGCGATGCCCTCGGCCTCGACGAGGTCCACCGTCCCGCCGCGCACGCCGGCCGTGTCGACGATCGTGATCGGAATGCCCTCGACGTCGATCCTCTCGGTCAGCAAATCGCGCGTCGTCCCGGGGAGCGGCGTCACGATGGCGCGGCCCGAGCCGGCAAGCTGGTTGAACAGGCTCGACTTGCCTGCGTTGGGACGGCCGGCGATCGCCACCTGGGCCCCCTCGCGCAACAGGCGTCCACGGCTGGCATCACGAAGCAGGTCGTCCAGCACGGCGATCACTCGCGAGATTTCCGAAGCCACGTCGTCGCGCGCGATGAAGTGATAGCCCTCGTCGGCGAAATCCAGCGAGGCTTCCAGGCGGGTGCTCAGGTCGAAGAGCGCCCCGTCCACGTCACGAACCTGCGTCGTCAGCGTGCCCTCGAGCTGATCGAACGCCGCGCGGGCCTGGAGCGGCGTGACCGCCTCGACGAGATCGCGAACGGCCTCGGCCTGGACGAGATCGAGGCGGTCGTTCAGGTACGCCCGCAGCGTGAACTCGCCGGGCTCGGCCAGTCTTGCGCCAGCCGCCATCGCCGCCTCGACGATCGCCTGGAGCAGCACCGGGCTGCCGTGCGCGCTGATCTCGACGACGTCTTCGCCGGTGTAGGAATGCGGCGCGGGAAAGTGGGTGACGACTGCCCGATCGATCGTCGCACCGCCTGCGGCAACACCGCAGAGCGTCGCACGCCTGGGTTCGAGCCCTTCACCGCGCCCGGTCAGTCTCCCGGCGATCGGGGCCGCATCGGGACCGCTGACCCGCACCACGCCGATTCCGCCGCACCCGTGAGGCGTTGCGATAGCCACGATGGTGTCGGTGGTGCTGAACACGGGAAAGAGAATGGAAAATGGAAAATGGGAAATGGAAGATGGAAAAGGGTTCTTCCGTCTTCCATCTTTCCCTCGCTACCGCCTGACGGAAATGATGACGGTCTTCAGGAAGGCATCGCCGATGCTCTCCGAAGACATCTGCGGATCTTCCGCAACGGTGATGTGCACCAGCCGGCGCGCGTATGGGTTGAGCGGCCCCATCTCCTGCGGAGAGCCGGTGTCCCGCGCCTTTTCCATGAAGAACCGAGCCATCTGCGTCAGTTCGGCATCCTTGGCCCTGCGGAAGTCGAGGCAATCGACGACGAAGGAACGGTCGTCCTTCAGCTCGCGCCGGAACGCCGTGTTGACGATCTGCTGAAGCGCGTCGAGCGCCTCTCCCTTCCGCCGCAGGAGATCTTCTCCGCCCTCACCGGTCAGCTCGACACGCACGTTGTCCGGCGTGTCGGTGACCGTCACGTCGAGCGGCAGTCCCATCGCGGCGACCGTCGCCTTCGTGAATGCCTTCACACGCTCGTGGAGTTCGCTCGTCACTGGTTCCGCTCCTTGGAAGCCTGACCCGTCCTGCCGCCACCGACGCTCTTGACCCGGCGCTCCGCCGGCGGCCGGATCGTGTGCTTCGCCGTGGGTCCAATCAGACGGTTCGTGAACGCCTGCTGGCCGATCGCCCACACGTTGCTGACGAGCCAGTACAGCACCAGGCCGCTCGGCGCCCACAGGAAGAAACTCATCATGATGAGCGGCATGAGCATCATCATCTTCTGCTGCATCGGGTCGGCCGTCGAGGGCGTCATGCGCGTCTGGACGAACTGCGAAATCCCCATCAGCACCGGCGTGATGTAGTACGGGTCGTGAACCGACAGGTCCTTGATCCACCAGATGAAGGGCGCGCCGCGCAACTCGATCGCCACGGACAGCATCGAGTAAAAGGCGAACAGTACCGGCATCGTCAGGAGCATCGGCACGCAGCCGCTGGCCGGGTTCGCGCCGCGCTCACGATACAGGTTCATGAGCTCGACGTTCATCTTCTGCTTCGCCGGATCGCTCATCTTCAGGTTCGCGTAGCGATCCTGGATGGCTTTCACCTCCGGCTGGATCTCCTGCATGCGGCGCATCGAGACGACGCTCTTGTGCCGGAGCGGGAACATCACCAGGTTGATCAAAACGGTGAGCGCGATGATCGACCACCCGTAGTTGCCGATGTAGCCGTTCACCCATTTCAGCGCGCGCAGCAGCGGCACCACGATCCAGGCGAACATGCCGAAGTCGATCGATCGGACGAGATCGCGATCGACCGCCACCAGCACGTCGAAGTCCTTCGGCCCGAGGAAGAACCGCTCGTCGCGTGGAGCGGCCGGAAAGCGCACGGACCAGTCCACGAAGTGGGCGGCGCCTTTCTCGTCCGCGCCGGGCACCGGCACCACGAGCGGGTGATACGACAGATGGAGCGCCTGGCCCAGGGGCACCGCGGCAGTGAGGAAGTAGTGGTCGTCCACGCCCGCGAATCCGAACGTGCCGTCCTGGACGGCGTTCTCCTCGATCTTCGTGTTCTTCACGCGCGTGACTTTTCCGTCGCGGTAGAAGATCGGCTGAGGCGGCGGATTGTAGGTCCGTGCCGAAGCGACCAGCCCGGTACCGAGAGCGGGTCCCCATTCGACCGTCGGTATCAGGTCGGTGCCGCCGCGCGAGACGCGCGCGGTGAATCCAATCACGTAGGGCTGATCCGGCGAAAACGAGAATTCCTTGTGCACGGCAAGGCCGCTCGCGTCCTGATAGTCGAATGCGAGCGTGGCGGGGGAGCCGCCGGTCACCGAAACGGCACTGGGCTTGTACAACGCGTGCTGGAGCGTTGCCGTCGTGGCCCCGTCGTCCACGGACAGGCTGAACGGCTTGAGCGCACCGGCGGGAACGTTGGTTGGCACCAGCTCCAGCGGCTGGCCGCCCGCCCCTTCGTAGTGCTTGACTTCCCAGCTCTTGAGGACCCCCCCACGAGTCGTGAACACCGCCTTGACGGCTTCGCTTTCAAACGGGATATCCCGCTCGGCGACGTCGGCGACGATCGGCGCGGCCGGCGGCTCGGTTGAGGGCGCCACTGAAGGACTGGCTTCGGCCTTCGCGGTGGCGGGCGCGGCCGCCGGAGGCGCTTCGGGAGTTTGCGCCGCATTTTCCGCCGGAGAGGGTTCGGCACCGGTCACCTGCGGCTGCGGCTTGGGCGGGGGAAACAGCGCCTGGTAGCCGTACAGGACCACGAACGACAGGATGACCGCCACGAGAACCCGTTTTTCCATGAAGATTAGACTCGCCGCCCGCGGCCCGGTACCGGGTCCAGCCCGTGTGAGCCGAGCGGGTGGCATCGGCCAAGCCGGCGCGCGGCAAGCCAGCCGCCACGCAGGACTCCAAAACGCGCCACCGCTTCCGCCGCGTAGTCGGAGCACGACGGCAGGAATCGACAGGAACCCGCAAATAGCGGTGAAATAAGGATTTTGTAGAGACGCAGGAGCCTGAGCACCCCACGTTGCGGCAGCGACAGGACGATGGGGCCGTCAGCGCGCGTCATCGGCACCCTTGGATGGTAGTCTGGCGGCGCAGCGTTTGATGGCGCCGCGGAAATCTGACTGCAGGCTTGAATACGTGGCGTCGAACAGTTCCCGTCGCGGAATGACGACCACGTCGACGCCCTGCTCAGCCGGCAAGGGTAGCGCCTGCCTGAAAACCTCTCGAATCAATCGTTTAGCTCGGTTTCTGTGAACCGCGTCCCCGAGTTTCTTCGAGGCCACGATGCCGAGCCTGGCGGTTCCCGCCTTGTTCGGCCCCATCAGCACCGTGAGGTAACGGCCCGGCGCTCGGAGGCCGAGGTCGAACACGCGCGTGAACTCGGCGCGACGCCGAACCCGGCGGGACTTCGAGAAGCGCTGTGAGGGCATGTGGCGCTGCCGGCCCCGGCCGGTGGCCGGATGCCCCTTGCTACTCGGATGAAACGGTGAGTTTCTTCCGCCCTTTGGCGCGTCGGCGCTTGAGAACGAGCCGGCCGTTCTTGGTGGCCATGCGCACCAGGAACCCGTGGGTTCGGCTGCGGTGCCGTCGGTTCGGTTGGAAAGTAACGCTCATGATCTCGATTCCCTGCAGCGAACGAAGGATGGCGGAGAAACTTAGATAGTAGCGAAGCTCAGTCGCCAGTGTCAATCCTGACGCCGTCATTTCCGGTGGTTGTGGGCTTCTGACGCGTGTGCTACAGTCGCCTCCCCTGCGGCATCCGTAGGGTCTCCCCCCGAAGTTTTCCACAACTGTGGAAAAAAATGTGGAAAAGCCAAGGTTTTCCCGGCGCTCGGCCATTCCGGCGCAGGCGGTACGTCACTTTCTGCGGCGGAACGCGAGAAAAGACCTGATTCTGTTGCGTTTTTCGACACGGGCGTGATTCATGAGCGGCAGCAATATCTGGGAATCGGTTCTCTCCCGTGTCGAGACGAAGGTCAACCGTCACAGCTTCTACACCTGGTTCAAGCCCACGTCGTTCGTCGCCGACGAGGGGACGGTGTTGAAGGTCCGGGTACCCAACACTCTCTTCCGGGACTGGCTCACAAAACACTATTCCTCGGTGCTGGAGGAGGCCCTGGCGGAGGTCGACCGCAAAGGGGTTCGTGTGTCCTTCGTGACCGACGAGGGCATGGCTTTTTCGGCCGCCGCGCCGCCCCCTGACGATCCCCCGTCCGTCGAGGTGGTGCCCGAGCCGGAAACACGGCCCGAAGACACCCAGGTCGGCGGCCTGGCTCCCCGGTATTCATTCGACACGTTCATCGTCGGTTCGTCGAACCAGTTCGCGCACGCGGCGTGCCGGGCCGTCGCGGAAGCGCCCTCCCGGTCCTACAATCCGCTGTTCATCTACGGAGGAGTGGGACTCGGCAAGACGCATCTCATGCACGCGATCGGTCACTACGTGCTCAATCACCTGAGCTCGCTGAAGCTCACCTACATCTCGTCCGAGCGATTCATGAACGAGATGATCAACGCGGTTCGCTACGATCGCATCCTGGATTTCCGGGAACGCTATCGCAGCGTCGACGTGCTGCTGGTCGACGACATCCAGTTCCTCGCGGGCAAAGAGGGCACGCAGACCGAGTTCTTCCATACCTTCAACGCGCTCTACGACTCCCAGAAGCAGATCGTCATCAGCAGCGACTGCCCGCCACATGAGATTCCGTCCCTCGAGGAACGGCTCAGATCGCGTTTCGAATGGGGCCTCATCGCGGATATCCAGCCCCCGGATCTCGAAACCAAGGTGGCAATTCTCAAGAAGAAGGCAGAAACCGAAGGGGTGCCGCTGCCCGACAACGTCGCCATCTACATCGCCGGCAAGATCAAGTCGAACATCCGTGAACTCGAAGGGTCGCTGATCCGACTGATCGCGTATGCGTCGCTGACAACGCGGGAGATCTCACTGCCGCTGGCGCAGGATGTGCTCCGCAACGTCCTCCAGCACGACGAGCGAGCGGTCACGATTGAAGGTATTCAGAAGTTTGTGTCGGACTATTTCCAGTTGAAGCACGGCGAGTTGAAATCCAGGAACAACTCCAAGTCCATCGCCATGCCGCGGCAGATTGCGATGTACCTCTGCAAGGCGCTGACGAACGCGTCACTGCCGGAAATAGGCAGGAGCTTCGGCGGAAAGCACCATTCCACTGTCATTCATTCCATCCGGAAGATCGAGGCGCTGCGCAAGTCGGACGGGAATTTCAACACACTTATCAACACCTTCCTGGAGTCGTTTCATTGATATTTCGGCTCCCATGGCGCTTTTCCACAGTCGACAACGGACAGCGACTGCGGATGAACCGCCACCCCTTCAGGATGGGTCGGATATCCACCGTGAGCGCCCCGGAAACCCTCTGCCGTACCGAAAGGGAATCCACAGCCTAAATAGCCGTATTTCAAGGAGTAATCGGCTGTTTTTGTGTTTTCAACAGCACCTCTTTCTTGTTATAATTCTTTGTTCATTAGATCTCTATCTTCATTGAAGGGATCAATACGCCGCCGGGCGTGATTCCGCGAGGACAACACCACATGGAGCTGGTCGTCCGCAAGACCGATCTGTTGCGCGAACTGCAACTCTTTCAGGGCATCGTCGAGCGCAAGAATACGATTCCTATTCTCGCCAATGTCCTCATCGAGGCGGACGGCGATCGGGTGAAACTCCTTGCGACCGATCTGGAAGTGGGACTCCGCAGCACGTGCCCGGCTTCGGTGACCAGGCGTGGATCGCTCACGCTGCCGGCGAAGAAGCTGTACGAGATCATCAAGGCGCTCCCCGATACCGATGTCCGGATCGAGGAAGACAAGAACGGCGTCAAGGTGGCGGCCGATCGTTTCGACTCGCGGATGCAGACGTTGCCGCGCGAGGACTTCCCGACGCTTCCCGATATCGTCAGCGGCGCGCCGCGGGTCACACTGCCGCGCG
The DNA here is from genome assembly GCA_963817635.1 of uncultured Acidobacteriota bacterium. Classification (GTDB taxonomy): domain Bacteria; phylum Acidobacteriota; class Vicinamibacteria; order Vicinamibacterales; family 2-12-FULL-66-21; genus CAWFPR01. Next base: position 597,134 of record CAWFPR010000005.1, read on the forward strand.
AGGTCCTGAAGAACATGATCGCGAAGACCCAGTTCGCGATCACGGGCGAGGATACGCGGTATTTCCTGAACGGGGCGCTCTTCATCCAGCGGCCCGACTCGCTCGGCCTGGTTTCGACCGATGGTCACCGGCTGGCGCTCATCACGGTCGCGCGGGACAAGGTGAAGGGCAAGAAGGCCGACGAGGAGGAGCGGGTCATCCTGCCGCGCAAAACCCTGCTCGAGCTCGGCCGGCTGCTCTCGGAGGGTGAAGGCGACATCGAGTACCGAGCGCGGTGAGAATCACCTGTTCTTCGAAGTTGGCGGCCGGCTGCTGATTTCCCGGATGATCGACGGGCAGTTTCCGGCATTCGAGCGGGTCATTCCGAAGAGCAACGACAAGCGTGTCGAGTTCGATCGCGATCGGCTGACGAGCGCCGTCAAGCGCGTCGCGCTGCTGTCGAACGAGCGTTCGCGCGCGGTGAAGGTGACGATCGACAAAGGTAAGGTTGAAATCGCGTCCAGCAGCCCTGAGTTCGGCGAGGCGAAGGAACTGCTGATGGTCGACTACGCCGGCACGCCCGTGACCATCTGCTTCAACGCACAGTACGTCCTTGATTTCCTCGGTGTAGTGGAAACCGATTCCGTGGGCCTCGAGTTCAAGGACGAGATGAGCCAGGCGGTCATGAAGCCCATCGGCGCTGATGGGTACGACTACACGTACGTCATCATGCCGATGCGGGTCTGAACGGCGGCAGACTGGCGAACGCGGCCGGGGATCGCCAAGGCGATCAGGCAGGCAACCGGCCCGAATCCCGGGTCATGAATTCACGAAATTTCCATTAATGTCCGAACTTGAACACCAGAACGGGGAGCAGCCCGACGGCGCGCTGACGGCGGACGCGCAAGCTCGGCCCGCCGATCGGATGGCGCCCGCAGACCACGCGGCCGGATCCTCCACGAACGGCGACGAGTCTCCAGACGACTACGGTGCGGACAAGATCAAGGTCCTCGAGGGCCTCGAGGCGGTCCGTAAGCGACCCGCCATGTATATCGGGTCCACCGGACCTTCGGGTCTGCATCACCTCGTCTACGAGATTGTCGACAACTCGATTGACGAAGCGCTCGCCGGCCACTGCGACCAGGTGAACGTCACGCTCCACATCGACCAGTCCGTCACTGTCGTCGACAACGGCCGAGGCATTCCGGTCGATCAGCACGTCAGCGGCCGCTCAGCGGCGGAAGTGGCGTTGACGGTGCTTCACGCGGGTGGCAAGTTCGACAACGACAGCTACAAAGTCTCGGGGGGGCTGCACGGCGTCGGTGTCTCCGTCGTGAACGCCCTGTCGGAAGCGCTCGATCTCGAGATCTGGCGCAACGGCCAGGTCTACCAGCAGAGCTACGAGCGGGGCCATCCGACGACGGGGCTCGACGCGACCGGCACCACCAAGAAGCGCGGGACGAAAATCACGTTCAAGCCGGACGCCCAGATTTTCGAGACGACGGAGTTCAGCTTCGACACGCTCGCGCAACGGCTGCGGGAACTGGCATTTCTGAACGGCGGCGTCACGATCACGCTCGACGACGAGCGCGACGGCAAGGCCCACAAGTTCCTCTACGAGGGAGGCATCCTCTCGTTCGTCGATTACCTGAATCAGAACAAGGCGCGGGTCAACGACAAGCCGATCTACATGCACGGCGAGAAGGACGGAATCGACGTCGAGATCTCGCTCCAGTGGAACGACGGCTACGCCGAGACGGTTTACTCGTTCGCCAATAACATCAACACCCACGAAGGCGGCACGCACCTGTCCGGTTTCCGCTCCGCGCTCACGCGGACGATCAACTACTACGCGGGGAAGAACAACCTCACGAAAGATCTCAAGGACGCCAGCATCGGCGGGGACGACATCCGCGAAGGGTTGATCGCGGTCATTTCCGTCAAGATCCCGCGGCCCCAGTTCGAAGGGCAGACGAAGACGAAGCTCGGCAACACCGAAGTCAAGGGCATCGTCGAGGCGATTCTCAACGACAAGCTCGGGGCCTATCTCGAGGAGAACCCGGCCGTCGCGAAGAAGGTCGTCATGAAGGCGGTTGACGCCGCGCGTGCCCGCGAGGCGGCACGCAAGGCGCGCGACCTGGTTCGGCGCAAGGGCGCGCTCGACAACAGCACGCTTCCCGGAAAGCTCGCCGACTGCCAGGAACGCGATCCCGCGAAGAGCGAAATCTACATCGTCGAGGGCGAGTCAGCCGGCGGGTCTGCGAAGCAGGGACGCGACCGCCGGTTCCAGGCCATCCTGCCGATCAAGGGCAAGATCCTGAACGTCGAAAAAGCCCGCTTCGACAAGATGCTCGGGAGCGACGAGATCAAGACCATGATCGCCGCGCTCGGATGCGGCATCGGCACCGAAGACTTCGACGCGGATCGGATCCGGTATCACCGGATCATCATCATGACCGACGCCGACGTCGACGGATCGCACATCCGGACGCTCCTGTTGACGTTCTTCTATCGCCAGATGCGTCAGCTCGTCGAGCGCGGGTACATCTATATCGCGCAGCCGCCGCTCTTCCGCGCCAAGCGCGGCCGCAGCGAAGTGTTCATCCGCGACGAGCGGGCGCTCGAAACGTGGTTGATCAGGCGGGCGGTCGAGTCGCGCGTCGTCGTGCTGGCCGACGGGACCGAGATCAAAGGAGAGGAGCTCGAACACAGGCTCGAAAAACTCATCTCGTTCCGGAAGTATCTGCAAATCGTCGAACGGCGCGGGCCGTCGCACGACGTCGTCATGGCGCTGCTCGAGGGCAACGTCAGCGAAAAAGGGTTCTTCATGAACCGGGAGCGGGTCGACGCCCTCGCCGTCGCGCTCGAATGCCCGACTCGCACCGCGGTCGTTCAGGAAGACGAAGAACATCAGGCGTTCGCGATCTCGCTGGAGGACCGCAGGGGCGGCTACCCGCGTCACCATCGCGTCGATCAGGACTTCGTGACGACCGGCGAGTTCCGCACGCTGGCGTCGAGCTACCAGGACGTCAAGGGCATCCGCGGCCCCATGGTCGTGAAGACCACCGCTGCCGCGCCGGACCGGGACGAAGTCCCAGACGACGAGGCCGGAGGCGCCGCCGCGAACGAAACAGCGATCGGTGGCGCCCCGCTCGACGAGGCGACGAAACTCGCCGCTGAACCGAAGGAGATCGACGCATCGGCTGGCCCCAGGACGCCCCGGAGTTCGCGCGACTCCGACGTCCGCGTAGAGTCGCTCGACGAACTTGTCGAATTCTTCACCGCCGCCGGGAAGAGAGGCGTGGCCATCAACCGCTACAAGGGACTCGGCGAGATGAACCCGGACACACTCTGGGCGACGACGATGAACCCGGAGACCCGATCGCTCGCGCAGGTCCACGCTGAAGATCACATGGAAGCGGATCTGATGTTCACCACGCTGATGGGCGACCAGGTCGAGCCGCGCCGCAAGTTCATCGAAGACAACGCGCTCGACGTCAAGAACCTCGACATCTGACGGGACCGGCGCCCTGGCGCCACAGGTGAGCGGGGACGGCACCGGAAACCCCGGCGCCCGCGGGCACATCCGTAACGCATTTTATGACCGACATTTCGCTGAACCGCTTCAACGTCAACATCGAAGACGAAATGAAGCGCTCGTACATGGATTACGCGATGAGCGTGATCATTGGCCGGGCGCTCCCGGACGTGCGCGACGGGCTGAAGCCGGCCCATCGCCGGGTGCTGTACGCGATGCGGCAGATGGGCCTGGCGTCGAACCGGCCGTATCGCAAGTGCGCGAAAATCGTCGGCGAGGTCATCGGCAACTACCACCCGCATGGCGACGCCCCTGCGTACGACACGCTGGTGCGCCTCGCGCAGGATTTCAACATGCGGTACCTCCTGGTCGATGGCCAGGGGAACTTCGGGTCTGTCGACGGCGATCCTCCCGCGGCCTACCGCTACACGGAAGCGCGGCTCGAGTCGCTCGCCGAAGAGATGATGACGGATCTCGACAAGGAGACCGTCGACTTCGTGCCGAACTTCGACGAGACGACCGAGGAGCCGACGGTTCTTCCGACGCCGTATCCGAACCTGCTCGTCAACGGCTCGGCCGGTATCGCGGTCGGCATGGCGACCAACATCCCCCCGCACAGCATGCGGGAGGTGATCGACGGCGTCATCGCCATCATCGAGCTTCGCGCGCAGCTGAAGGCCGCCGGCGCCGATTCGCGCGGGCCCTCGCGCGAGACACGGACGAAGACGCTGCTGAAGGCCATCCCGGGACCGGACTTCCCGACCGGGGGCTTCATCGTCGGGCGGCGCGGGATCTTTCAGGCCTACACGACCGGGCGCGGCGCAATCACGATGCGCGCGAAGGTCTCCACCGAGGAATCGAAGAAAGGCGACAAGATCTCCATCGTCGTGACGGAGATTCCGTATCAGGTCAACAAGAAGCGCCTGCTCGAGAACATCGCGGACCTGGTGCACCAGAAGACGATCGAGGGCATTTCCGACCTGCGCGACGAATCGGACCGCGACGGCATGCGGATCGTCATCGAGCTGAAGCGCGGGGAAGTGCCGGAGGTGATTCTCAACAACCTCTACAAGCACACCCAGCTCCAGACCACGTTCGGCATCATCATGCTCGCGATCGTCGGCGGGCGGCCGCGCGTGCTGCCGCTGCTCGACATCATCGATCTGTTCATCGAGTTCCGCCGCGAGGTCGTGCGGCGCCGGACTGAATTCGAGCTGCGCAAGGCCGAGGCGCGCGCGCACATCCTGGAAGGCCTCAAGATCGCCCTGGACCGTCTCGACGAGGTGATCCGGATGATTCGCGCGGCAAAGAATCCGGCTGAAGCGCGCGCAGGTCTCGTCACAGGGTTCAGCCTGTCGGTGCTCCAGGCGCAGGCGATTCTCGACATGCAGTTGCAGCGCCTCACCGGCCTCGAACGTCAGAAGATCATCGACGAGCTGGTCGAGCTGCTGAAGGTCATCGAACGCCTGCGCGCGGTCCTGTCGAGCGAAGAGCTGCTGATGGCGGTGGTCCTCGGAGAGTTGAGAGCCATCCGCGAGAAACACTCCGACGAGCGCCGCACCGAGATTCTCGACGAGGCCGGAGAGTTCAGGATCGAGGACCTCATCGCCGACGAGGACGTGGCCATCACGGTCACGAATACCGGCTACGTGAAGCGGACCGCCATCTCGACCTACCGCATGCAGCGGCGGGGCGGGAAGGGCCGGATCGGCATGCGGACGCGCGAGGAGGACTTCGTCAGCCACCTGTTCGTCGCGTCCACGCACTCGTACATCATGATCTTCACGGACCGCGGCCGGGCGTACTGGCTGAAGGTCCACGAAGTTCCGGATGCCGGCGCCGGCGGCAAGGGCAAGGCGATCGCCAACCTGGTCTCGATGCAGGAAGGCGAGAAGATCGCGGCGCTGCTCGCCGTGAAGGAGTTCCCGGCGGACGACGACCAGCAGTTCGTCGTGATGGGCACCCGCAAAGGCGTCATCAAGAAGACGGACCTGAAGTCCTTCAGCAACCCGCGCGCCGACGGCATCATCGCCATGGGCGTCGAGGAGAGCGACTCGGTCATCGCCGTGGAACTGTCGTCGGGCAGCGACCAGGTCTTCATCGGCACGCGCAACGGCATGGCCATCCGGTTCGACGAGACCGACGTCCGATCGATGGGCCGGACCGCCTACGGAGTCCGTGGCATCTCGCTGCGCGACGACGACGAGGTCGTCGCGATGGAGATCGTGCGCGAAGGCGGCACGCTCCTCACCGTCGCGCAGAACGGCTACGGCAAGCGCACCGGCCTCGACGAGTACCGCCTGCAGTCGCGCGGCGGGTTCGGCACGATCAACATCCAGGTGTCCGACCGGAACGGCAAGGTCGTCGGGATCGCGTACGTCACCGACGACGACGAGGTGATGCTGATCAGCCAGCAGGGAATGATCCTGAGGACCCGCGCCGGAGACATCCGATCCATCGGTCGGGCCACCCAGGGCGTGCGCCTGATCGGAATGGACGAAGGAGACGAAGTCGTCGCCGTCGCGAAGCTCGCGGAGAAGGACGACGACGAAAACGGCGAGGCTGCCGCCGATTCCGGAGGGGGGAACACCGAATCCGGAAACGAGGAGCCAGGGCCCGGCAGCGAGGACGGCGAACCCGGCGACGGCGATCTTTAACGTCAGGCCGGCTCGAGCCGGGCGTATCTCGCGAGCAGCTTCTTCACGCCGACGGTGTTGAAGCGCACGGTGACCTTCATGTCGTCGTTGTGCTCTTCTACGGCAATCACGCTGCCGACGCCGAACTGCGCGTGGCGCACGCGCATGCCCGGCCGGAGCCCGGAGCCCGACTGGTCCTCGTTCTCGTAGCTGTAGGCCGGCTCGGCTTCCCTGAAGCGGCCGCCGCCCTTCCCCTTGCGCCCGTACGGGTTCGTCCTGAACTCGTAGTGCCCGTGGTTGAGTGCCCCCTGGTACGGCGAGACGAAGGCCGGCGTGATGCGTTCGACGAGCTCCGCGGGAATCTCGTCGAGGAACCGCGACGGCTCGGTTGACTGGTACTCGCCGAACACCCGCCGCCGCGCGGCGCTCGTCAGGATCAGCTTCGACTCGGCGCGGGTGAGTCCGACGTAGCACAGGCGTCGTTCCTCCTCGAGCTCCTCCTCGTCCTCGCTGGAGCGCGAGTGCGGGAACAATCCCTCCTCGAGCCCGGCAATAATCACGGCGGGGAACTCCAGGCCCTTGGCCGCGTGCATCGTCATCATCCACACCCTGGCCTCGCGCGTGCCGGATTCCTCGTCGGCCTCGGACAGCAGGGACAGGCGATCCACGAACCCGCCGAGTGACGCTTCCTGTTCGCGCGTCTCGTATTCGCGCGCCGCCGAGACCAGCTCCATCAGGTTCTCGATGCGCTCGCTGGCTTCCTCGCTGTTCTCATCGCGGAGCGCCTGCAGATAGCCGGTCTGGTCGAGCATCTTGCCCATCGTGATCGACACGGGATCCTGACGCGCGACTTCGGCCAGGCCCGTCAGCAGGTCGCGGAACACACGGAGCGACGAGGTCGCCCGCGACGTGAGCTTGCCGTCTTCGACCGCGTAGACGAGCTTCGCCCACAGCGAGCGCGCAGAGCTGATCTCCTGGAGTCCGGCGGCGATCAGCGGCGGCGCGTCGGCGATGACGGCGTTCGGATCGATCGCCTGGAGCGAGTCCATCACGCCCTTTCCCACGCCGCGTGCCGGGACGTTGATCACGCGCCTCAGGCTCACGTCGTCGTGCGGGTTCATGATCAGCTTGAGGTAGGCGAGCGCGTCCTTGATTTCCTTGCGCTCGTAGAACCGTACGCCGCCGATGATCTTGTAGGGGATACCTTCGCGCATCAGCGAGTCTTCGATCGCGCGCGACTGGGCGTTGGTCCGGTACAGCACCGCGGTCGTGGCGTCGAAGTCCTCGAGGCGGAGGGCCTTGATCGATCGCGTGATGAAGTCGGCCTCCTCGAGTTCGTCGTTCCCGCGGAAGTAGACGATTTTCGATCCACCCCTGCGGTCGGTCCACAGCCGTTTGTCCTTGCGATTGCGGTTCTGGCTGATGACGGCGGACGCCGCGTCGAGGATGGTCTGCGTCGAGCGGTAGTTCTGCTCGAGCTTCACCACCTTCGCTTCGCCGAAGTCCTGCTCGAAGTCGAGGATGTTGCGCAGGTCGGCGCCGCGCCACTTGTAGATGGACTGATCCGGATCGCCGACCACGGCGAGGTTTCTGTGGAGACCGGCGAGACGCCGAATCAACAGGTACTGCGGGCGGTTCGTGTCCTGGTACTCGTCCACCATCACGTACTTGAACTTCTGCGCGTAGAAGTTCCGGACCTGCTCGCACGTTTCGAACAACTCGACGGTCTTCAGGAGGAGATCGTCGAAGTCGAGCGCATTGGCGTCCTTCAACGCGGTGAGGTACCGCTCGTAGATCTTCGCGATCTGCTCGTCGCGGATGTTCCAGGAGCCGCGCAGCGACTCCGGGCCCTCCATGCGGTTCTTCGCCTGGCTGATACGCGAGAGCGCGGCCCGCGGCGGCACGAGCTTGTCGTCGATCCCGAGGTCGCGCTGCGCATGCTTGACGACGGCCACCTGGTCGGAGGAGTCGTAGATGACGAAGTCGCGCGAGAGACCGATCTTCGGCGCCTCGCGCCGCAGGAGCCTGGCGCAGAGTGAATGAAACGTGGAGAGCCACACGCGGCTCGAGGCGGAGCCGATCAGTGCCTCGACGCGGTCCCGCATCTCCTGCGCCGCCTTGTTCGTGAAGGTGACGGCGAGCACTTCGTCCGGGCTGGCATGTCCATCGCCGATGAGATACGCGATGCGGTAGGTGATGACGCGCGTCTTGCCCGAGCCGGCGCCCGCGAGGATCAGCAGCGGCCCCTCGAGATGCAGCACCGCGTCGCGCTGTTCGGGGTTGAGTTTGTCGAGGAAGTTCATGGGGGGAACTCTGATTATAGTCGCTCTCCGCTCTCCGCTCTCCGCTCTCCGCTCTCCGGCTCTCCGCTCTCCGCTCTCCGGCTCTCCGCTCTCCGGCTCTCCGGCTCTCCGGCTCTCCGTCGACCGAGACCCGCGCGCCTAGCAAGATTCGTCCCTGCGTGGCTTGAGCGATCTCGCGAGACCGTGTAGCAACTGGCCGACGCGGGTGAGGTGCCCCCTCACCGGATCCACATCTTTCGAGGCGAGGAAGCCGAGTCGGACGCAGACCTCGAGGTGCGTTTCCAGTTCGGAGAGCGACCCCTGAGCTATCCGGACATGGTTCAAGTAGCGCCCTCCAGGTCCGTTGCCCTGTCCTTCCGCGACGTTGGCAGGAATGGACACGGCCGCACGGCGGATCTGCCGGCGGAGATCGAATCTCTCTGACTCTGGCAGGCGTCCGGACAAGGGATAGACCGCTAGAACCAGGTCCATCGCCGCTCGCCACGCGTCGAGATCCCGGTAGCTTTGGATCCGCGAACTCACCGTTACTCACTTTCTGCAACCCGCGAAACCAAGAACATCGCAGGTCCTGCGACATCCGCCCGCTACACGCGGAGGTAGCGGTGTGCCGGCCCTGCTGACGCAACAGCCGAGCCATCCTCCGGCGACGAGCCAACCGTCCGCCCCCGACTACCGACCAGCGACCACGAGCACTACCGACTCGCGGTACGACGCGGAGAGCGGAGCGCGGAGAGCGGAGAGCGCCGCCTTGTAGTACCATCGGCGCTCCACATGTCATCGACCCTCTTCGAGAAAGTCTGGCGCGCGCATACCGTCCGTCGTCTCCCGAACGGGCAGACGCAGCTGTTTGTCGGGCTCCACCTCATCCACGAGGTCACCACGCCGCAGGCGTTCGACATGCTCCGCGCGCGCGGGTGGCCCGTGCGCTACCCGGATCGAACCGTCGGGACCGTCGATCACATCGTCCCCACGCGCGATCAGCGGCGGCCGTTCCTGGACGTCATGGCCGAGGACATGCTCTCGGCGCTGGAACGCAACTGCCGCGAGGCAGGCGTGCGGCTCTTCGATCTGCCGAGCGGCGAGCAGGGCATCGTTCATGTGATCGGGCCCGAGCTGGGGCTGACGCAGCCCGGGATGACCATCGCGTGCGGCGACAGCCACACGTCGACCCATGGTGCCTTCGGCGCCGTGGCGTTCGGCATCGGCACCTCGCAGGTTCGCGACGTCCTCGCGTCCCAGTGCCTGGCCATCGATGCCCTGAAGGTCCGGCGCATCAACGTGCGGGGCCGTTTGGGGCGCGGCGTGTATGCGAAAGACGTGATTCTCGAGATCATCCGCCGGCTCGGCGTGAACGGCGGCGTCGGCTACGCATACGAGTACGCCGGGGACACGATCGAGCGGATGTCGATGGACGAGCGGATGACGATCTGCAACATGTCGATCGAAGGGGGGGCGCGGGTCGGCTACGTCAACCCTGACGAGACGACGTTCGACTACCTGCGGGGCCGGCGTTTCGCGCCGCAGGGCGACGCCTTCGATCGGGCGTGCGCCTGGTGGCGCTCGATGGCCTCCGATCCGGACGCCGCGTACGACGATCAGGTCGAGCTCGATGCGGCGGCGATCCGGCCGACCGTCACGTGGGGCATCAATCCGGGGCAATCCGTCCCGGTGGACGAGGCGATTCCGTCACCCGGCCAGACTGGATCCGGTGACGACGCGTCGCTCGCCGAAGCGCTCGAGTTCATGGGGTTTCATCCGGGCGCTGGCGTGCTGGGCACCCGCATCGACGTCGCGTTCGTCGGCTCGTGCACGAACGGCCGCCTGTCCGATCTGCGGGAAGCGGCGCGCATCGTCCGCGGACGGTCCGTCGCGCCCCACGTGACCGCCATCGTGGTGCCGGGTTCGCAGCACGTGCGCGCGGCGGCCGAACGCGAGGGGCTCGACCGGGTCTTCGTCGAGGCGGGCTTCGAGTGGCGCGGGGCCGGCTGTTCGATGTGCCTCGCGATGAACCCCGATCGCCTCGAAGGCAGCCAGATCTGCGCCTCGTCGTCCAACCGCAACTTCAAGGGACGCCAGGGCAGTCCGACCGGGCGGACGCTGCTCATGAGTCCGGCGATGGTGGCGGCGGCCGCCGTGGCCGGCGAAATCGTCGACGTGCGGGAGTTCGCGAATGCCGACTGACACGATTGCGCACGTGCGCGGACGCGGATTGCCGCTCCCGGGCGACAACATCGACACCGACCGGATCATTCCGGCGCGCTTCCTGCGGTCGGTGACGTTCGAAGGTCTCGAGGATCACCTCTTCGAGGACGATCGCGCCCAGGCCGAGGGGCACCCGATCGATCGGCCGGAATTTGCGGGCGCGTCGATCCTCGTCGTCAACACGAACTTCGGGTGCGGCTCCTCCCGGGAACACGCGCCGCAGGCCATACGCCGTCGCGGCTTCCGCGCCGTTGTCGGCCAGTCGTTCTCGGAGATCTTCTTCGGCAACTCCGTCGCGCTCGGGCTGCCGTGCGTCTCTGCGGCGCCCGGCGCGATTACCTCGCTGATGACCGCGATCGAAGCCGATCCCATGATCGAGCTGACGATCGACCTCGAGGCGATGACGGTGGCGTGCGGCGCCGGACGCCACGACATCGCGCTGCCGGCCGCGGCACGGGATTCGTTCCTGGCGGGCACCTGGGACGCGACAGCGCTCCTGCTCGACAGGTTCGACGAGGTCGAGGCGGTCGCGCGCCGGCTCCCCTACATCAGCGGCTGGTAGTCGCCGGTCAGGGCTCGGCCCGGTAGGCGTCCGCCACGGCCAGGAACGCGGCGGCCGCCCGGGACATCTCGCCTCCTTTTCTGAACACGATCCGCACCGACCGGCGGGCACCGAGCGACGGGATGCTGACGGCCGCGAGATCGCCCCGCGCGATTTCAGTCAGCGCGCACCGCCGGGGCAGCACCGCCACTCCCACGCCCCATCTCCACCGCCCGCTTGATTCCGTCGAGGCTGGGCAGGGAGATCTGGATGTTGAGGGACGCGTGACGCCGTTCGTACAGCCGCAACACGCGCTCGCGCGCGGGGGAGGGGTCGTTGTGGGCAATGACGGTCTCGCGGCCGACCTCCTCGATGGTGACCCGCCGGCGCGAGGCGAGCGGGTGCGCGGGGTGGGTCAGCAGCACGAGCTGGTCGGTGCCGAGCGCAATCGAGCGGAGCGCCTTGTCGGGCGGCTGAAACGTGAGGATGCCGAAATCCAGGCTGCGCGCGAGCAGTTCGGTCGAGATCTGCCGGGAGGGCACGCGCCGCACCTCCACGGTGGCCTGCGGATGCGCCTGGGCGAAGCGCTGGACCAGCGGCAGCACGGAATGCACGGCGGCCTCGTTGGCGCCGATGACGACCCGCCCCCGGCGCACCTGCTGCAGCTCGCGCACGGCCGCGCCGGCATCGGCGGCCATCCGCAGGAGCCGCGACGCGTGCTCCAGGAGCAGGACTCCCGCCTCCGTGAGGGCGCCGTTGCGCGACGCCCGGTCGAAGAGCCGATCGCCGATCTCGTCCTCGAGCCTGCGGATCGCCTGGCTCACGGCCGGCTGGGTGCGATGAAGCTTTCTGGCGGCCCGGGAGAAGCTCCGTTCCGCCGCGACGAGCTCGAACGTGTGAAGGTCCTGCAGTTGCATAAGCAGTTCTAATCATAAATCAATAACTATAAATTGGACGAGCCACCCCGTCCGCTGGTACAACTGCTGCGGAGGCCGACATGTCCGCCACACGACTGACCATCTTCGACACGACGCTTCGCGACGGGGAGCAGGCTCCCGGATTCTCCATGCGCACCGACGAGAAGCTGCGGCTGGCGAGGCAGCTCGCCGCGCTCGGGGTGGACATCATCGAGGCGGGGTTCCCGATCGCCTCCGAGGCCGACGCGGAATCCGTGCGGATGATTGCCACGCACGTGCGCGGGCCGGTCATCGCGGGGCTCGCGCGCTGCAACCCGAACGACATCGATCGCGCGGGGTGGTCGCTCGCGCCCGCGCCGCGCCGGCGCATCCATACCTTCATCGCCACATCCGACCTCCATCTCGAACGCAAGCTCCGGATCTCGCGCGAGGCCTGCCTCGAGGCTGCCGTCGCCGCGATCCACCGGGCGCGCCGCTACACGGACGATGTGCAGTTCTCCGCCGAGGACGCGACGCGCAGCGACCTCGATTTCCTCTGCCGGGTGATCGAGGAGGTCATTTCCGCCGGGTGCACCACCGTCAACCTGCCCGACACGGTCGGGTTCGCGACGCCCGACGAGATCACGGACTTCTTCCGGTCGGTGATCGGACGGGTGCCCAACGCGGGCCTCGCGACGTTCAGCGCGCACTGCCACGACGACCTGGGGCTGGCGGTCGCCAATACGCTCGCGGCGGTCGGCGCCGGCGCGCGTCAGGTCGAGTGCACGATCAACGGCATCGGCGAGCGCGCCGGCAACGCCTCGCTCGAAGAGATCGTGATGGTCACCCGGGTACGAGCGGACCGCCATGCCGTACACGACCGCCATCGACACGCGCGAGATCTTCGCGTCGAGCCAGATGCTGACGGCGTTGACGGGCGAAGGGGTACAGGCGAACAAGGCCATCGTGGGCCGCAACGCGTTCGCGCACGAGGCCGGCATCCACCAGGACGGGATGCTGAAGGATCGCCGCACCTACGAGATCATGCGGCCCGAGGACGTCGGCGTGCCGCAGGCAACGCTCGTGCTCGGGAAGCATTCAGGGCGTCACGCCGTCCAGCGCCGCTGCGAACAGATCGGCATCACGCTGGAACGGCGCGAGCTGGACGAGGCCTATCGCGCGATGATGGCGCTGGCGGACCGCGAAAAGACCGTCACGGATCGCGATCTGTCGGATGTGGTGGCGCAGCTGCGCGGGCACACGGCCCCCGCACCAGCGACCCCAACCGTCCAGGATTTCGCCGCGACGCCGGCCGAGGAGGCCGGCTACGGCCACGGCGTCTGACGCGGCCGGGCTATTCCACGGTAACGCTCTTCGCCAGGTTGCGCGGCTGATCGACGTCGCAGCCGCGGCGGACGGCGATGTGGTACGCGAGCAACTGCAGCGGCACCACCATCAGCACCGGCGTCAGCAGCGGGTGCGAGTCCGGCACCGCGATCAGGAAATCGTTCTCGGGATCGAGCAGGTCGTGAATCCCGTCATGCGCCTCGGTCGTGAGCACGATCACCGACCCGCCGCGCGCCTTGGCTTCCTGGATGTTGCCGATCATCTTCTCGAACACGTGATCGTGCGGGGCGATCGTCACGACCGGCATCGCCTCGTCGATGAGCGCGATCGGCCCGTGTTTCATCTCGCCGGCCGGGTAGCCCTCCGCGTGGATGTACGAGATTTCCTTCAGCTTCAGCGCCCCCTCGAGCGCGATCGGATAGTTGATCCCGCGGCCCAGATACAGGAAGTCGCTGCGCTGGTAGAAGCGGCGGGCGACTTCCTCGGTGATCGCCTCGGTCTTGAGCGTCTGCTCGATGAGCAGCGGCAGCTGGATCAGCGCCTCGATGTGCGGCCGCGCGACTTCCGGCGTCAGCGTCCCGCGGATCTGCCCGAGGTACATCGCCAGCAGGTGGAGCGCGACGAGCTGCGTGGTGAAGGCCTTCGTCGACGCGACGCCGATTTCCGGCCCGGCGTGCGTATAGACCGTGCCGTCGGTTTCGCGCGTGGCCATGCTGCCGACGACATTGCAGATCGCGATGCTGCGGGCCCCCTTCTTCTTCGCCTCGCGGAGGGCCGCCAGCGTATCGGCCGTTTCGCCCGACTGCGTGATGACGATCGCGAGCGTGTGGGACGACACGATCGGGTCGCGATACCGGTACTCCGATCCGTAGTCCACATCCACGGGCACGCGCGCCAGTGATTCGATCAGGAACTTCGCCACCAGCGCCGCGTGCCACGACGTGCCGCACGCGAGGATGACGATCCGCTCGACCTCGCGCAGCGCCTGGTCGGGAATGTCGATTTCCTGCAGGAACACCTTGCCGCTCTCGACCGATGCGCGGCCGAGCACGGTCTCCCTCACGGCCCAGGGCTGCTCGAAAATCTCCTTGAGCATGAAGTGCTTGTAGCCGGCCTTCTCGGCCATCACCGGATCCCACGAGACCCGGGTGCTCTTCTTCGAGACGGCGCGCCCCGAGTAGTCGGTGAATTCGACCCCCTGAGGGGTGATGACGGCCATCTCCTCGTCGCCGAGGAACACGACGTCGCGCGTGTGGCTCAAGATGGCTGGAATGTCGGAGGCGACGAAGAACTCGCCGTCGCCGAGCCCGACGACAATCGGCGGCCCATTGCGGACGGTGACGATCTTGTTCGGATCGTCGGCCGAAATCAGCACCAGCGCGAAGAGCCCGCGCATGTAGAGCAGCGCCCGCCGCACCGCGTTCTCCAGGCCGTCGTCGCTTCATCTCGCGCTCGACCAGGTGCGCGACGATTTCGGTGTCGGTTTCGGTGACGAAGCGGTGCCCCTCGCTCTGGAGCTGGCGCTTCAGATCCAGGTAGTTCTCGATGATGCCGTTGTGAACGACGACGATACGGCCGGTGCAGTCGCGGTGCGGGTGGGCGTTCTCCTCGGTCGGCCGCCCGTGCGTCGCCCAGCGGGTGTGCCCGATGCCGTAGTCACCGGCAATCGGGTCGCCGGCAATCACTTCCTCGAGTCGCGCCAGCTTGCCCGCGCTGCGCCGCAGCTCGATCATCCCGTTCCGCACGACCGCCACGCCGGCCGAGTCGTAGCCGCGATACTCCAGCCGGCGCAAGCCCTCGATGAGGATGGGGACGACCGGCTTTTGACCGATGTAGCCGATGATGCCGCACATGTTTCAGTCCTTTATGTCAGTCGCCAGTCGCCAGTCGCCAGTCGTACCCATGACTGACGGTTCACGACCAGCGACTAGCGACGGTTCTTCTTCGTCACCCAACCTTCTTTGTTCACCTGCTTGCCGCGGGCGATGGCGAGCGCGTTGGCCGGGACGTCGCTGGTGATGGACGACCCGGCAGCCACGTACGCGCCCTTGCCGATGCGCACCGGGGCGATCAGCTGCGAGTCGCTGCCGATGAAGGCCCCGTCCTCGATCACCGTCTGGTGCTTGTGGACCCCGTCGTAGTTGCAGGTGATCGTTCCCGCGCCGACGTTGACCCGTTCGCCGATCGTCGCGTCGCCGAGATAGGCCAGGTGATTCGCCTTGGCGCCGCGTCCGAGCGACGTCTTCTTCAGCTCGACGAAGTTGCCGACGTGCGCCTGCTCGCCCACGTCCGACTGCGGCCGGATGTGGGCGAAGGGGCCCAGCCGGGCGCCCGAACGGACGTGCGATTCGGTGATGACGCAGTAGTTGTTGACGACCACGCCGTCGTCGATCGTGGAGTCCACGATCCGCACGCCCGAATGAATCTCGCAGCCGCTCCCGATTTGCGTGCGCCCTTCGAGGTGCACGCCAGGATGCAGGATGGTGTCGGCGCCGACCGAGACGTCAGGGCCCACATAGGTCGCGGCCGGATCCACGATCGTCACGCCCTCGGCCATGAGCGCCTCGTTCTTCCTCGTCTTCAGCACTGCGGTCACCTCGGCCAGTTCCTTGCGGCTGTTCACACCGAGGATTTCCCCGGGGTCGTCCAGCCGGACCGTTTCAACCGTGAGCCCGCGCGAGCGGTAGATGGCAACCAGGTCCGGCAGGTAGTACTCGCCCTGCGCGTTCGCCGAACCGACCTGGCGAAGCGCGTCGAACAGTGTCGCGACATCGAAGGCGTAGATCCCGCTGTTGATCTCGCGGATCTGCCGCTGTTCCCGGGACGCGTCCTTGTGTTCGACGATGGCCGCGATGCAGCCGTCCTCGCGCACGATGCGGCCGTAGCCGGACGGATCGTCCATCGTCGCGGTCAGCACCGTCGCCGCCGCTCCGCTCTGTTCGTGCACCGCGCACAGCCGCTCGAGCGTCGCGGGTCGCAGCAGCGGCACGTCACCGGACAGGAGCACCACCGTTCCGCGCGCACCCTCGAGGGCGGGGGCAGCCTGGAGCAGCGCGTGGCCCGTGCCCAGTTGCGGCTCCTGCTCCGCAAATGACAGACCCGGCCGATTCCCGAGCGCCCCGATCAGGGAGTCGGCCTGGTGCCCGACGATGACCACAACGGACGCGGGAGTCAGGCTGGCGGCGGCACGGAGCACGTGATCGATGAGCGGCAGCCCGGCGGCCCGATGCAGCACTTTGGGCAGCCCGGATTTCATCCGGGTCCCCTTCCCGGCCGCAAGTACCACGATGTGGGTGTCGGACATGGACGACGCTAGTGTAGCCCTCGCGGCCGGCGACGTGCCGGCCGATTCAATGGCGGGGGCGTGACCGGCGCCGGTTCGGGGCAGGTGGCGTGTCGAGGACCGACCCGAAGGTCGACTCGGAGCGGATCGCGTCGAGGTCGGGATCCTGGCGCGCCAGCGCGCGGTTCTCCGGGTTGATGGCAATCGCGTGCCGCAGGTGATCCAGCGCCTCCCTCGTGCGGCCACGCATGCCGAGGGCGACCGCCATCGTGTAGTGGGCGTGGTCGCTGTCGGGGTCATCGCCGAGTGCGCGCTGGAGGTGGTCGAGCGCGCCGGAGTGGTCGCCGGAATTGAGGGCAACCGTCGCGGCGTAGACGCGCTCGGCCGGCGACTTCGGCACCGGTGGCTGACGGGACGTTTCGCGCTCGCAGACCCGCAGGTAGAGCCGCGCGCGTTCCAGGAGTTCGCGTTCGTCCGGGTATCCGCTCAGGACGGCGCGGAAGTAGTCCGCAGCGGCGTGGTAGTCGTGCCGCTGCAAAGCCTGTACGCCGCGTTCGTAGATGGCGACCGCCTCGTAGAAGCCGGGCTTCCGAGGCGGCGGCGGGACAGGGGGTGGAGGCGCCGGCTGAACTGGCGCGCGACGGACGGCGACGGTCCGCCCCTTGCGCGGGGCCGGACTTGCCTTCCTGGCGGCGCGCTTGGGGGTGGCGGCCTTCTGTTTTACGGTCCGGGCGGCCTTGGCGGCCCGGCGCTGCTTCGCCATTCGACTCCTGACGGGCTGGAACGTCTCGGAACAGTAACAAATCCGCTTCCAAAGGGTCAAGCAAGACACGACAAGCCGGCCATAATTGGTCAATCAACAGATAACTTGGCTGTCTCGAGCAGATCGAACACCGCCCGAGACGGGAGACCGTAGCGTTGGGCGAGAGACTTGATTGCCGCGCGCCTGGACAAGCCATTCTTATCTGTTAATTGACCAAATTCTGTCGCCATATCGTGGGCCGACGGCACGTCGCCGGCCGAGGCGGCGGGCTCCTGGTGTCCCTTGATGACCAGTGCGTACTCACCGCGGGGTTCGCCCAGCTTCGCCAGGTGGCCAGAAATAGGCCTTACGACCAATTCTTCGTGCGCCTTCGTGACCTCACGCCCCATGGCAACGACTCGATCCCCGAAAATCTGCAACATGTCGGTCAGCGTGTCAGCGATTCGGTGTGGAGCCTCGTAGATCACCAGCAGGACTTGGTGACCAGCAAGCTCGCTGAGCCACTTTTTTCTGGCGTTAGACCTACTTGGTGGGAAGCCCGCAAACAGGAACTCGGTCTCCGGAAAGCCCGCGGCCGAAAGAACGGCGAGGGCGGCACTCGCGCCCGGGACCGGTTCCACCCGAATCCCGGCGTCATGGGCTGCGGCGACGAGGTGCGCACCGGGATCCGAGAGCCCCGGAGTGCCGGCGTCCGACACGAGCGCCACGGATTCGCCAGTCAGCAATCGCGCGACGAGTGCGGGAGTCTTTGCCCGTTCGTTGTGCGCGTGCAGACTCGTCGTGCGCGTGGAAATCGAGTAGTGTTGAAGAAGGCGTGCGGTGCGGCGGGTGTCTTCAGCCGCGATCACCGAAACTTCTCTGAGGATTCGAAGTGCCCGCAGCGTGACATCCTCGAGGTTGCCGATAGGTGTCGCGACCACATAGAGGATGCCGGGCATGACAGGCCGGCCGATTCTACCAAATGTATTCAGCCGAACCCCTTCCGCATTTCGTTGACGAGTACCTTTCGTACCTCTACGAAGCCCATCCCACCAACGCGACATTCGACGGTGTGCACCTGCACGACGACCTCCTCGAGGACTTCGGGCGCCCGGCCATTGACGCTCAGGTTCGCGACCTCGGCGGACTTTCCCGCCGGCTGGCCGCGATCGACCCGGCGCGCCTGACCGACACGGAACGGCTGGAGCGGCCGGTGCTGGAGGCGAGCCTCCGGGCCCGGTTGTTCGAACTCGAGGAAATCCGGACCTGGGAGCGCAACCCGCAGCACTATGCGGACGTGCTGGCCACCAGCCTGGCCGGGCAGGCGCTGTTCGACTATGCGCCGCTCGCCGAGCGCGCCCGCCGCGTCCACTCGAAGCTGCGGCAGGTCCCCCGGTTCATCCAGTCGGCGCGGGACAATATCAAGGAGCCGCCCGGGATCTTCGCCAAGGTCGGCCTCGAGAGCATGCGCGGGACGCAGCGCTTCATCGACGAGGACCTGCCTCGCGCCTTCGGCGATCTCGGTGACCTCCACCTGCTCGGCGATCTGGCCGACGTCTCGATGGAGGCCTCCGCCGCGATCGCGTCCTATATCGAATACCTCGAGAAGGACCTGGCGCCGCGCAGCAAGGGCTCGTTCCGGCTGGGTCGCGAGCGCTTCGAGCAGAAGATGCGCCTCGACGAGGGCATCACGCTCGACGCCGATCGGCTGTTGTCGATTGCGATGCGCGAGCTGCGCCAGACCCAGGAGGAGTTCCGGCGGGTCGCTTCGCGCATGAACGGCGGCGATCCGGCTGCGGTGTGGGCGAAGGCGAAGCACGATCATCCGCCCCCGGGCGAACTGGTCCCCGTCGCCCGGCAGCAGCTCGACGAACTGGTGCAGTTCCTCAACCGCCAGCGGATCGTGACGATTCCCCAGGGGGAGCCGGTCGCCGTGGCGCCGACGCCGAGGTTCTATCGCTGGACGTTCGCCAGCATGTGGACGCCGGGCCCCTTCGAGGCCCGGCCGCTGCGCGCCTTCTACTACATCACCGACGTCGAGCCCGGCTGGCCGATCGAGCGCAAGAACGAGCACCTGCGCGACTTCAACTACGGCGCGCTCTGGGCGATTTCGATCCACGAGGTCTTCCCCGGCCACTTCCTCCACTACCAGCACCTGCGGCAGGTGGAGTCGAAGCTGCGCAAGTCCATCCTCTTCTCGTCCACGGCCTTCGTCGAGGGGTGGGCGCATTACTGCGAGCAGATGATGGTGGACGAAGGGTTCCGGCGCGACGACGTGCACGTGCGGCTCGGACAGCTCGCCGAAGCGCTCGTCCGGCTGTGCCGGTTCGTCGTCGGGATCCGGCTGCACTGCGAGGACATGTCCGTCGAGCAGGGCGTGCGGTTCTTCCGCGAGGAGGCGTTCCTCGAGGAGCCGAGCGCGCGGCGCGAAGCCGAGCGCGGCACGTTCGATCCGTCCTACATTCTCTATACCGCTGGTAAACTGATGATCCTGAAGCTGCGCGAGGACTACAAGGCGCAGGCCGGCGCGAAGTACTCGCTTCGCGCGTTTCACGATCAGTTGCTGGGGAACGGAACGGTTCCGCTCTGGCTGCACCGGGCGCTCATGCTCGGCGACCAGAATGGCGCCTTGCTCGAATAGGTCACAGCATGCCGCTCTACGAGTATCAATGCGAATCGTGCGAATCGCGTTTCGAGAAGATCCAGAAGTTCTCGGATCCGCTGGTCGACGTGTGTCCGAAGTGCGGCGGGAAGGTCCGGAAACTGCCCTCCTCGCCCGCCATCCAGTTCAAAGGATCGGGTTTCTACATCACCGACTATCCGAAGAAGTCGTCGTCTGAGGCCAGCAAGGCGGGACATTCACAAAAAGGGAGTTCGGAGACCTCCTCGTCGAGCAGCGCCTCGTCCGACAGCAGCTCGACGGCCGCGCCGGCGAAATCGACCGACACCACTCCAGCCAAGAAAGACAACACGTAGGCCGCGAGCGTCGCCGGAAGGTCTAGCCGAGATCGATCCCGCGCAGGTATTCGCGGAAGTGCTCCGCGATGTCGGGACGGCGCAACGCGAAATAGACCACCGCCTTCAGGAACCCCAGCTTGTTCCCCGTATCGTGGCGGACGCCGTCGATCAGGCAGCCGTAGATCGGGCGTGTCTTCAGCAGCTGGCGCAGTCCGTTGGTGAGCTGGATTTCGCCCGTGCGATCGCTGACCGTGGCCTCGAGCGCCGGGAAGATGTCGGGGGTGAGGATGTAGCGACCGATGATCGCCAGATCGGACGGCGCCTCGTCCACCGGCGGCTTCTCCACCATGTCGCGAATCCGGAACACGCCTGGCCGGATTTCTTCCCCGTCGATCACGCCGTAGGAACTGACGTCCGCATGCGGTACGCGCTCGACCGCCAGGACAGGCCCCCGTACCTCCTCGAACACGTCGATCATCTGTCGCAGCGCCGGCGGCGTCGCATCGATCACGTCGTCGCCGAGGATGACGGCGAAGGGTTCGCTGCCGACGAGGTTGCGCGTGACGAGCACCGCATGACCGAGCCCGAGCGGTTCTCCCTGGCGGACGTACGAGAAGTTGATCAGGTTCGAGATCTTCCTGATCTCGGCGAGCAGTTCTTTCTTGCCGCGCGCATCGAGATAGCTCTCGAGCTCCACCGAAACGTCGAAATGATCTTCGATCGCGTTCTTGCCGCGGCCGGTGACCAGGATGATGTTGTCCACGCCCGAGGCGACCGCCTCCTCGACGCCGTACTGGATGATCGGCTTGTCCACGAGCGGCAGCATTTCCTTGGGCTGCGCCTTGGTTGCGGGAAGGAAGCGGGTGCCGAGGCCCGCGACGGGAAAGACGGCTTTGCGAATCGCGCTGCTCACAACTCGTGATCGTACCTCATGACCCGCGCGTTACGGTATAGGATTTAAGTCATGCTCGACCCTGCATTCGTGCGCGATCACACCGACGATGTTCGCGCGGGGCTTCAGAACCGCGGGCTGCAGCCGGACGCTGAGCTGGAGCAGATCGTCACGCTCGAGACCCGCCGCCGCCGGCTCATTCCGGAGCTGGAAGGACTCAAGCGCGACCAGAACACCGCGGGTGACCAGGTTGCGCAGGCCAAGCGGCAGGGCAAGGACGCGTCGCACATCTTCGCGGCAAACAAGGCCCGATCCCAGCAGATTCGCCAGCTCGAAATCCAGCTCGATCAGGTCGAGGCCCAGCGCGCCGCGCTGCTGATGACCATCCCGAACCTGCCGCACGCCAGCGTGCCGGTGGGGAAGACCGCCGCGGACAACGCCGAAGTCCGCCGGCACGGCGAGCCGAAGACGTTCGACTTCGAGCCCAAGGCGCACTGGGACCTTGGTCCCGCGCTCGGCATCCTCGATTTCGAACGGGCGACGCGAATGTCTGGCGCGCGTTTCTCGGTGCTGATGGGCGCGGGCGCGCGGCTCGCGCGGGCGCTGATCAACTTCATGCTGGAGCTGCACACCCGCGAGCACGGCTACACCGAGGTCGAGCCGCCGTTTCTCGTCAACGCCGATGCGCTCCGCGGCACGGGCAACCTTCCCAAGTTCGAGCAGGACCTGTTCAAGATCGCCGGCGAGTGGGATCTGTTCCTCATCCCGACCGCGGAAGTGCCGCTGACGAACCTCCACCGCGGCGAAATCCTCGACGGCAAGCTCCTGCCGATTTGCTACACGGCCTACACGCCGTGCTTCCGATCGGAGGCCGGATCCTACGGAGCCGATGTGCGCGGACTGATCCGCCAGCACCAGTTCGACAAGGTCGAGCTCGTGAAGTTCGCGGCGCCCGATCGGTCGTACGACGAACTGGAGTCGCTCACTCAGAACGCCGAAGAGGTGTTGAAGCGCCTCGATTTGCCCTACCGGACGATGCTGCTGTGCACGGGGGACATGGGATTCGCGTCAGCGAAGACCTACGACATCGAAGTGTGGCTGCCCAGCCAGCAGACCTATCGCGAGATTTCCTCCTGCAGCAACACCGAGGGGTTCCAGGCGCGGCGTGCGAATATCAAGTTCCGGCCGGGCGGCGGCGGCAAGGCCGAATTCGTCCACACGCTGAACGGATCCGGCCTGGCCGTCGGCCGCACGCTGATCGCGATCCTCGAGAACTACCAGCAGGCGGACGGCTCGGTCGTCGTCCCGGAGGCGCTGCGTCCCTACATGGGTGGGCTGGACGTGATCACGCGCCCGTGACGTCGAACGACACTGTTGCCACGAGCGTGTTCAGTTCCTCGCGCGCCTTGTCGCGAGCCGCGGTCGCCGACGCCGTGTCCGTCTTCAGCGCATCGAGCCGCGTTTCCTGCTCGTCGAGCTGCCGCGTGTAGCGCTGGAGCAACTGCTTCTCTTCGGCACTCCCACGCAGCGCCTTCATGTTCTCGCGCAGCCTTTCCTGGTCGCGCCCGATCTCCTCGCGTTGCTGTTGAAGCGTCTCGAGCCGGCGCTCGATGGCCGCCAGCTCGGCGCGCTTGTCGAGCACCGGCTTGAGCGCCGCCTGCATCGATGCGACGGACACGCCGCTCTGCGCCAGCATCGCGATCCACGCGTCGTTGACCTCTGCGATGCGGATGCGCGACTCGCCGGGCTGGACGTCCCGGACGACGAGGGTTTCTTCCCCGCCCGGCTGGAGGACCAGGCGGAAGCGATGCGTGTCGGCCGTGCTCTCCGCCGGCTTCTGTCCATCGGCCAGCTTCCATCCGGGCCGCATCACGTGCTCGATCACGAGCGTGGTCGCGGTCTTGTTCTGGTTGCGCACGCGATACGTCCAGCTGGCGCGCTCCTCGCGTTCTTCCGTGATGATGCCGTCGTGGGCTCGCACGCGGATCACGCGTCGTGGCGCCGCGTCCATCCGCGCATCCACGAGCATGCCGAGATCGGCGCCGTACGAGACGAGCCGGCGCTCGCCGGGCTTGAGTGGCTCGATCAGGCCCTCGCCCGCGAACGCATCTCCTTCGACAATGCTGATGCTGCCGCCGTCGAGCGTCAGTCCCGTGCCGTTGGTCAGCCACACGGCGCGCAGCGGCCGCCCGCTGCCGGTGTTGCGGTTCCACAACGACACCTTCTCCATCTCGATCGCCGAGTTGATGATCGGCACGAGCGCCGACTGGTTCTTGCGCAGCGTGACCGGCTCCTTGATCTTGTATTCGAACAGGTCCCCCATCTCCGCGCCGGCTGCGGCCACCGTCATCTCGTTCATCCGCTCGTATGCCCGCGCCGCCGGGGGCGCAGCCGGCATGCTTCCGACGACGCCACCAACGGCGCCCCCGGCAAACCCGGCCACCCGGCCCCGCCCGCCCGCGACACTTTCCACGGCCTTCGCTTCCGGCGCTTCAGACACCAGAGTTGCCTGATGCGTCTGCGGCGCGAGTTGCACCGCCTCCGGCATCGGGACGACCGGGCGACGGCCGTAGTACGGCTGCGAAATGTGCTGGATGAACGACTGCGGGGCACCCGCGACGAGCGACAACTCGACGTTCTCCCAGTCCTCGCCGATGGTGTTGTCCACGATGGCCCATCCCTGGAGCAGCGGCTTGTTCTTCTCCGTCAGCACAAGGCGATAGGTCGTCTTCCAGATGGGCACTTCGCTGACGTAGCTCACGAAGAGCGGCCGCTCGCCGGTCCCGTTCGTCGAGATCACCATGCTCCGCGCGTCCTGGTCGCGCGTCGATCCGACCAGGTCGAGGTAGTGCCCGACTTCCTGCCGCATGTCCCTGTCCACGATCCGCACGTGCGCGGAGGGGGTCAGCTCGAAGGTGCGAAGGTCGCCCGTGTCGGTGACGATCGACAGCAGGTCCACGACCGTGGCGTTGCCATCGCGTGACTGCTGCCGCTGTTCGACGCTCAAGACGCGTCCGATCGCCGTGCCGGCGCCGGACGAGACCTCCACGTGTGCGCCGCGCAGCGCCTCGAGGAGCTGCGCGCCGGTCGCCTGCGCGCCGAGCGGCAGGCGCAGCGCACCGAGCCGCTGTTCGAGCGGCGCAACGGAGTTGTAGCTGATGCCGGTAATCTGCCCCTTGCCGAGGTCCATCGCCGTCAGCGACATCAGCACGTCGTCGAGTTGAGCGCTCGTGAAGCGGATCGTCACGTTCTGGCGGTCCCGGACGCGTCCCAGATGTTCGAAGTAGCCGACGCCCGCCTTGTACAGGACGACGCGGCGGATCGGCAGGGCAGTGGATGTTTCAGATGGGGCCGGGGGCGCCTGGCCGATCAGAGTCACGGATCCGACGATGAAGAGCCCGAGCGTGAGGCGGAACAAGCGCATGACTGACCTCCATGGGGCAGGCCGGGCCGCCCACGGAGTTTAGACACCGTGCGGGGGGGAACAGCCGGGTCGGGTGTGCCGGTCCGGACCGGCACACTCCCGGGATGAGAGCCCGGCCCGGACTATTCGCTCGTTCATGAATAGTCCGCGCTAGAAGCGAACCGCCAGCGAAAGATCGACCCGGCGCGCGGTCATCCGGTAGTACTGCGCGTCACCGAGTTCGCTTTCCGACACGACATCCCGGCGGTCGCCGAGGTTGCGGCCGTCGAGGCGGAGTTCGTAGCGATCGAACCGGTACCCGGCGCCGATGTCCACGGTCGTGAAGGGATCCGCGAGCGCGCGGTTGCGCTTGTCCATGTACCGATCGCCGGTGTACTTCACCATCACGTTGGCGGTCAGTCCGCGGTCGGGAGAGAAGAACAGGCCTGCCGACGCCAGGTGGCGCGGCGACATTTCGAACCGCCGGCCGTCGAGCACCGTGGGAACACCGTCGAACGCCTGCGTGAAGTGCGTGAACGTGCCGTCGTGGAAGCTGTAACTCGCGCGCGCGGATACGTGCTGCGGCAGGTGGAACGCCGTGCCGAGTTCGAAACCCTGGAATCGGGTTTCCCCTGCGTTCATGAGCGCAGGCAGCCCGTTCACGACCGTCGCGGTGACGAGGTTCTTGAAGTCCATCCGGAAGACGCTGCCCTCCACGTCCATGCGGCCGTCGAACGTCCGGACCTTCACGCCCCCCTCGTAGCTCTGCGCGGTCTCGGGTTCGAGCAGGCCTTCTCCTTCGGCGTCCGCCTCTCCCAGACCGAAGTCGAACGCGGCAGGCTTGAACGTGTTGCGGTAGTTGCCGAAGATCTTGACGTGGTCCGCGCCGCGTTCCCACGCCGTGACGATGCCGCCGAGGCTGCCGCTCAGGCGCGTGTGCGTCTGGCCCTTGTCCTTGCCCGCATCGGCTGAGGCCTCTTCTTCGCCGCCGCGTTCCTCGTACGTCACGTTCATGCGCAGGCCGCCGGAGAGCGACACGCGGGTCGCGGGCTTCCATTCCGCCATTCCGTAGCCGCCGAAGAACTCGCGGCGATCCTCGACGCGCAGATCGAGGGTGGTCGGCTCGGCAACTGACGGCGCCGCGCCGCCGGCCACGGGCGCCGTGTAGTCGAACGTCGCGCCGGTCGCGTCCCCCATGCCGTGCAGGAAGTCGGCGCCCGCGACGATCTGCACCGCCCCTCGCGGCACGATGACATGGCTGTCCACATACAGATCGTTGACGTCGATCTTCTCGCGCAGGCCGGCCGCATTGTCGGCCACGCTCGCCGTGTCGATGAGGAACCCGCGGAACAGGTCCTGCCCGGAATGCGTGTACGAGGCGATGGTCGTCCACTTCGCCGTGCTCATCACGGTGCGATCGAAGCCGAAGGAGAGGGCGATCCGGTTCTCGTCGATGAACGCGCCGTCCGGATTGTGGTTCGCGTCGATCGGCACGGCAGGATCGAGCACTTTGCCGGCGCGCGGCGATGGGCTCGCCGGTGACTGCCTGAGGATGTTCGCGTCAGCGGAGAACCACGTGCGGCTCGTATCGCCGGTGCGCACGGTCCGCCAGAGCGCGTGCCCGCGCCGGAACGACGTGCGGTCGTCGCTGAAGCCCTGCCGGTCGAAGTCCGCGCTGAGGCGAGATTTCCAGTCGCCGGCGGCTGGAATTGCGAGATCGACGGATGCCCCGCCGCTACCGAAGGATCCCCCGCGGGCCGCGGCATAGCTGCGTTCGGCGGACGCCCGCGTGTGGACGACGTGGATGACGCCGACGAAGGAGGTGGCGCCAAAGGTCACCGGCGCCGCGCCGCGCAGGATCTCCACCCGCTCGACGTCGCGCAGGCTGAGCGTGGCAAGCGCCGGATTGAACGCGCCTCCCCACGGCACGTCGTCCACGACGAGCAGGAACGCGTCGAATTCGCGAAGGCCCCAGAACTCGGGCACCGCCCCGGCAGGCCCGTTGTCCCCGCCAGGCGCCACGGCTACGCCGGTCGCGAGCGTGAGCGCCTGTTGCAGGTTGGTCGCGCCCATCGAGCGGAGATCCTCGCCGGTCAACACCTCGATCGAGGCGGGCACGTCGTGCGGCGCCTCGGGAATTCGGGTGGCCACGACCTCGACGATGTTCGTTAACCGTCGGCGGCTGTTGGGGCGGTGAGGTCTGTCCCTGGGCCTGGACCGGCGAGGGGAAGGCGGCCAGGCACCCGGCGAGTGCGCAGGCAGCAAAAGGTGCAGTCTTCGCGAAGTTCATCGCGACACGATAGCGAAGAGGGAGGTTCTACTACCAACGCTAGTAGTAAATCGATCTCCCTGGCGATCCGGGCCGGACGCGCCGGGTCCGGCCGGGCGGACCCGATCATCGCGCTCCGGGCGGAGTGAGCAGCGGATCAAAAATATCTGTTGTCTACAGGTAATCCCTCGACAGGGTTTCTCCGTCCAAGCGCCTGTGACCCGTCCTGATCCCCGCGAACTGTTGCCCTTGCCGTCCCAGGATTTCCAGGTGCTGTTGAGCCTGGCCGACGCGCCGCGCCACGCGTACGGTCTGGCACGCGCGGTCGAGGCGCAGCCCGACACCGGGATTCGGCTGGAAATCGGGTCGTTGTACCGGATGCTCGCCCGCCTCACCAGTCTCGGGCTGATCAGCGCGTTCGACCCGCCGGAGGGTGCTGAAGGGCACGAGGCGCGGCGCAAGTACTACCGCATCACGAGCTTCGGCCGGCAGGTCGCCCGCGCCGAGGCCGCGCGGCTCGAACAGGTGGTCCGGCTCGCCAGGAAGCACCGGTTCCTGCCGCTGAAGGACGAGCGATGAGCGGTGCGGACCGGCTGTTCCGGGCTGCGCTGCGCCTCTATCCCAGGCGCTTTCGGTCCGTCTACGCGGCCGACATGCAGCGGCACTTCGCCGATCGGTACGACGAGGCGAGCCGGGCCGGCAGGCGCGCCGGCTTCCTCGTTTCCACGTTTGCAAATCTCTGCGCCACGGCCGCGGCCGAGCACTGGCGCAGCTCGCTCGAGCCCCGCACGGCGGCTTTCGCACCGCACACCCCCGCACCCGAAGGAGTTCACGTGTCGAGCCTGACCCAGGATGTTCGCTACGCCGGCCGCCTGCTGATCCGTCAGCCGGGCTTCTCCCTGTTCGTCATCCTGACGCTCGCGATTGGCATCGGCGCCAACACGGCGGTCTTCAGCGTCGTCAATGGCGTGCTCTTGAAGCCGCTGCCTTTTCCCGACTCCGATCGCCTCGTGAGCGTCATCGGCAGGTTCGATCCGGAAAGCGGCTTCAACTTCCCGGAGTTCCCGCTCTCGCCGCCCGAGTTCGTCGACTACCGCACAGAATCGCACGCGCTTCAGGATGTCGCCGCGTACGCGCGCCGGTCGATCACCGTCGGCGGCGCTGAACCCGAACGCGTCGTGAGCGCGTCAGCTTCGGCCAACCTGTTTTCAGTGCTGCGGGTTCAGCCCATCGCCGGCCGCGGCTTCCTGGCGAGCGACGACCTGCCAGATGCGCCGCCGACAGCCGTGCTCTCGTATGGCTACTGGCAGTCGCGATTTGCCGGTGACCGGACGGTGCTCGGACGGGACGTCCCGATGAACGGCGTGCCGACGACGGTGATCGGCATCATGCCCGAGGGATTTGCGTTCCCGGGCACGACCACCCGTATCTGGGTGACCCTCGGGATCGATCCGGCCAGTCCCGGCAACCGCAAGTCACACGGGATCCGGGCGATCGGCCGGTTGGCCGACAGCGCGTCGATTGAACAGGCCGGCGTGGAGATGCGCACGCTGATGGACGGCTGGAAGGCGCGATTCCCGGACATCCACACCGGCCACTACCTCTTTCTCCGGCCCCTGCTGGACGACGTGGCAGGGCGGGTGCGGCCGGCCCTGTTGCTGCTGCTCGGCGCCACCGGGTTCGTGCTGCTGATCGTCTGCGCCAACGTGGCCAACGTCGTCATGGCGCGCGGCGAGGCTCGGACGCGTGAGATGGCGATCCGCGGCGCGCTTGGCGCCCGGCGCAGTCGCCTGGTCCGTCTGTCGCTCATCGAAAGCGCGCTGCTCGGCGCGCTGGGCGGCGCGCTCGGTGTCGGCCTCGCATACGCCGGCGTTCGGGCGATGATTGCCCTCGATCCGGCGAGCATCCCGCGCGCCGGCGAAGTCGCCCTCGACGGGCGGATGCTGCTGTTCGCCGCGGGCGTCTCGGTGTGCGCGGTCGCGCTGTTCGGTCTGGTTCCGGCGTTGCGCGGCGCTTCCATCGATCTCCAGTCCACGCTTCGCGAAAGCAGCCATGCGACGAGCGGGTCCGGCGCGCGCCTCTGGCTGCGCCGCGGCCTCGTGGCGCTCGAGGTCGCTCTCGCGGTCGTGCTCGTCGTGGGCGCCGGCCTGATGATCCGCAGCATCGATCGGCTGTTCACCGTCAATCCGGGATTCAATGCCGACGGGCTCACGATGAGCGCGGTGTCGCTGCCCGCCGCCGACTACCGCGAGCCTGATCGCGTCGTCGGATTCTACGACGCGCTGCTCGAGCGCGTGCGCGCGCTGCCCGGCGTGACGGCGGCGGCCGCGACGAGTGGCGTCCCGTTGTGGGGCGACACGGGCGTGTGGGATTTCGAGGTCGAGGGGCGACCCGTTCCAGCGCCTGGAGAAATGGCATGGAACGCCGGCGTCACCATTGTCTCGCCGGGGTTTTTCGAGACGATGGGCATGAGGCTCGTGCGCGGGCGGTTCTTCGCGGGTGCCGACGATACGCGGGCGATGTCCGTGACCGCAATCAACGAGACGATGGCGGCGCGCTTCTTTCCAGGAGAGGATCCGATCGGGCGTCGCATCCGCGTGGGCAGCAATGCGAACCCGGCGGCGTGGATGACGATTGTGGGCGTCGTGGGCGACATCCGCGATCAGACGCTCGACGCGGCCCCGCGGCCGATCTATTACCTGCTGGAGTCGCAGATGGCCGCGACGACGAACGGTCCGGCGCGATCGCTCGCGCTCGTCACCCGCGTCGCCGGCCCTCCGGACGCTGCAATCCTGGCGATACGCGGCATCGTCCACGGTCTGGATCCCGCGTTGCCGGTGTTCGACGTCCAGTCGCTCGACACGATCGTCGCCGGATCGCTTGCGCGGCCGCGGTTCATGACCGTGCTGCTCAGCCTCTTTGCGGCGATCGGCCTCCTGCTGGGTGCGTCGGGCATCTATGGAGTGCTGTCGTACACCGTCTCGCGACGCACGCAGGAACTTGGAATCCGCCGCGCGCTCGGCGCGCCGCCGTCGCGACTGATGGGCGACGTGCTCGGGCAGGGCATGCAGCCGGTTCTGTTCGGACTGGTTGCCGGATTCGCCGCATCCTGGTGGACCACCGGGCTGCTGGAGTCGCAGTTGTTCGGCGTGTCCCCCACTGACGCGGTGACCTACCTGGCCGTCGCCGCCGCCGTCGTCTCGATCGCCCTCGCGGCGTGTATCCTGCCGGCACGCCGCGCGCTCCGCGTCAACCCGCTCGTCGCGCTTCGCACCGAGTGATGGCGCTTGCGTTCCTCTGAACCACGAACGTCGTCTCGCTCGTCCGAATCGTAGCCCTTGAGTATGATCATACTTTTCAGCATACTACCTACATGGCCAGCGCTGAACGGGTCACCGTCACACTTCCCGCCGACCTCGTGGAGCAGATCGATCGCGTCGAGCGGAATCGGAGCCGGTTCATCGCAGAGGCGGTGGAACAGGAACTCCGGCGCCGCCGCCGGGAAGCGCTGCTTCGGTCAATCTCGGATCCGCATCCTGAGGCGACCGAACTCGCCGATGCGTCACTTGCGGACTGGACGAGCGACTTGCCGGCAGAAGAAGAGCTCGTCGACAGGGCGGCTGGGACGCCTGTTCGCTGGGTCGAAGGATCCGGATGGGTCCAGGAGCGCTCGTGACGTTGGATCGCGGGACCGTCGTCCTCGTGGAACTGGACCCGACGGTTGGTCATGAGCAACGTGGCGTTCGGCCGTGCATTGCCGTGAGCGACCCGGCGGTGAATGCGGACCAGCGCTTTCCACTAATTGCCGTCGTTCCAATCACGGGCACTGGCGGTGTC
Source organism: uncultured Acidobacteriota bacterium (assembly GCA_963817635.1). Taxonomy (GTDB): domain Bacteria; phylum Acidobacteriota; class Vicinamibacteria; order Vicinamibacterales; family 2-12-FULL-66-21; genus CAWFPR01. The sequence goes on from CAWFPR010000005.1 coordinate 627,960, forward strand.
GGAGCGTTGTATCCCACTCTCGCACCCGGCCAGAGCGGCCTGATCAAACAGTCCTGCGCGCTCGTCGACCATCTTCGATCGATAGACAAGCGGCGAATCCGTCGGGTCTTCGGTCAGGTCACAACGGGTGAACTCGCCGCCATTGATCAAGGTCTTGAGCTGTTCCTGGGACTGGACAGGACATAGGTGTCCATGACTTCCTGCTGGTATCGGCTGGCGCTGCGATCCGCAGTGCGTGAACCCGCGCGCTGTTTGGCCGCCGCGCCGCCGTCGAACGAGACCAACTCAGGGCAATCGAGCGCGTTCGCACGATCGCAGTCTCCCTGAAACGGTGGAGCGTGTTACCTTCTGGCGGCACGGTTCGACCCTTGGCTTCCCGGAGACCGCTTCCACCCGGCGATCTGGACAAGGACAGCGGCTCGTCCCAAGGGCACCCCCTGAGATGGAACGCTACGACGTTTTTCTCTCCTACGCCGGCGCCGATCGCGACCTCGCGTCCTGGCTCCATGGGCGGCTCGAGGCGTCAGGCCTGCGAGTCTTTTTCGACGCGTGCGACCTCGTCCCTGGCGCGCTGGTTGGCTCGGGGTTGACCGACGGTATCCGGCGGTCCAGATACGTGGTCCCGTTGATTACGCCGCACTTCGACGAGCGGCAATGGCCGCGATACGAAATCGAGAGTGCGCTGGCCCATGCACCGCTCGGCAAGGTGATCCCAGTTCTCCACGGCGTGGACCGCGACGCGATCCCGGATGTGCTCCGCCCGTTCAGCCCCCTGGTGCTCGCTCGGGAGGGGGAGGAGACCGCGGGAGAGTCGGTCGACGTGCTCGTCGCGGCGCTACGCGGCGACGACGTGCCGGCGCTCCGGCGCCGGCTTCGGGAGTCGCGTCCGGTCCCCCGGTATCCGGATGCGAACATGCGGGAGGCGGGAGACCGGCTGCGCGAACTGTACCGCGAGCGCGCGCTGCTCGACGCAGCCGGTACCGAGCACGCGGGCGATCACCGATGACATCCTGGCCATCCGCCGCGAGATCCGGTCGGGCCCGCAGCTGCGCGCCGGCGATCACCTCGGCGATGGGCGGTTCGAACTCGTGGAAGTCATCGGGAGCGGCGGGTTCGCAACCGTCTGGAAGGCGTCCGACGCCCGCGACGAGCGGGTCGTGGCCCTGAAGCTGCTTCACGGCCAGCACCTTCGTGACGCCAGCCTCGTCGAGCGGTTCTTCCGCGGCGCGCGCACGATGGCCGGCTTGCGCCACCCCGGCATCGTGTCGGTCATCGAGCCGAAGGGGGAGGAAGACGGCTATCTCTATGTCGTCCTGGAATACTTGCCTGGCGGGGACTTCGGGCGCGCGGTCCGCCAGAACACGGTCGGCGGCGTGGAAGCCTTGCGAGTGCTGCTCGTGGCCGGTGACGCGCTCGCGTATGCACACGCCCGCGGGTTCGTGCACCGCGACGTGAAGCCGGACAACATCCTGCTCGACCGCGTCGGCGGCCCGCGGCTCACCGACTTCGATCTGGTTCGAGGGGTCGAGACGACGGGCGGTACGCTTACCGGTGCCGGTCTCGGCACGTTCCTGTACACGGCCCCGGAGGCGCGCCTCGACGCGGCGACTGCCGGTCCTGCGGCCGACGTGTTCGCTCGGCATGACGGCGCTCTTCGTGTTGTGCGGGGGTGACCTGCCTCCGCGAGCCGGCTCCCGGCCCGAGGACGTGATCGACGCGTTGGCGACCGGCACGGCGATTCGGCGTGCCGTGGCGCGGGCGGTCGCGTTTGAGCCCGGGAGGCGCCCGCCGTCGGTTGAAGCGTTCTGCGACGCGCTGGCCGAGGCGCTCGACGCCGGTGAGCCCGCGTCCGTTCGGCCGCCGGATGTCGGGCCAACGGAGCCGGCGCCTGTCGCGCTCGCGTTTCGTGATGTCCGGCTCCAATTCGGCGACCGCATCCTGGCGGATCATCTGTCTTTCGCGATCTTGCGCGGGGAGATGGCCGGGTTTCTTGGCGCGACCGGATCCGGGCTTGCCGCGGTGCTGCGCGTCGCCGCTGGCCGATTGCGCCCCACCCTCGGCGACGTGACGCTGCACGGCATGCCGATGGATGCCGCCGAGGTCGGGTTCGTGGCCGAGGACGTGTTCCCTCTGGACCTGACCGCAGGCGAGATCCTCGTCGATCAGGTCGCGCTCTACGCGGCTGTCTGGCCGAGTGCGTACGACCTGGACGAGCAGGTGCGTTCGCTGCTGGAGCCGGTCGGCCTTGATCCGGTAATCCTCAACAACCGGCCGGACGAGCTCAGTCGCGGCATGCAGCGACGGTTGGCGATCGCCCTGGCACTGGCGAAGGACCCGGCCGCCCTGGTGCTCGAGGACGTGGCGCGGGATCTCGATCCCCAACAAGCCAGGTCTGTCGTCCACGCGTGTCGCCTTCTGTCCTCGCGTGGCCTCACCATCGTCATGGGGTTTCCGGCGCTGAGCGACGCCGAATTCCAGTTGTTCGACCGCGTGGTCGTGGTCGGTCGCCGCGGGCTGCTCTGGTCCGGCTCTCCGCACGAGGCCGTGGCCTGGTTCGAACGGCAGTCGGGCACCCGCGTGCCGCTGGCTCGCACGGCGATCGATTTCCTCCACGAGGCCAGCGGCGAGTCGGCTGCGGGCACGGCGTTTCTCGACAGCGCCGAATACGAGCGGCAGGTCGCCGAACCGTTACGTCGCGCTGGCGAGCAGTCCGCGGCGCCTCGCAGTCGGCCTGCCGTATCGCGTGTCTTTCGCGTGCTCGCAGCTGGGTCCAGCCCGGCAGATGCGCGCCCGACGCGCGTACCTGCTGGTGCGCTTCCTCGAGGTTGTCGCGGCCTCGGTTGCCGTGGAATTCTTCACCGACTCTCTCGGCTGGTCGTTGCTCTGGCTGGGCGGGCGGGGAACGCTGTTAAGATCTCAGAGGGAGGAAAAGGTCTTTCGGCAGCAGCGCGACGCCGGCGTGCGTCCTGGTGTCGCGCTGGCCGCCAGGCTTCCGGTTCAGGCATGCCTGGTGCTGCTGCAGGCCATGCTGCTCTGGTTCGGGACGTCCGGATGGAAGGTCCTGGTTGTGCTCCTGTCCTCGATGGCGCACGCCGGCATGCCCCAGTGGCGTGGCCTCGGCGACCTATTTCTGGTCGCCGGCCTCCGGGTGATATTGCTGTTCGCCAACCTGGTGGCTGCCGCAGTCCAGGGGCTGCTGGTCTCGGTCATCCTCGCGACCCACTCCGAAATCGGGCGGACGAGGAACCAGATCCGCTGGCTCGTGGCGATACTGCTCGGCGCGGCTGCGTTGTGGACCTCGTGGTGGACCGTCGACGCCATCGATCCGGGATTTCCCCCGGACTTCTCGCCATCCCCGCTGTAGCGCTCGTCGGGTTCGTCACTGCCGTTCGGATGAGTCGCAAGTAGTTCGAACGCAGAGCAAGGTTGACCCAATCGTCACCCCCCGGGCGGAGTGATCGGCCGTCGGCGCGCAGCGGGCGGCGGCCCCGCAAACCGCAGCAGGTTCCCGTCAGGATCGGCGAATTCGGCGAGCACGACCTTGCCGGGAATCTCCAGGGTCGGACGGCGGAAGACGACGCCCCTTGCTTCGAGCGCGCGGCGCGCCGCGCGGGCATCCGCGACGCTGATGTTCAGCAGGACCGATCCGCTGCCCTTCGGGTGGTCCTGCCGGCTCAGGCCGATCTCGAGACCGGGCACGTTCGTCGCGAGATGCGCGAACTCCAGGTCGTCGCGCCGCTCTGTAACGACGAACCCGAGCATGTCGCGATAGAACGCGATCGACCGATCGAGATCCGAGACCCCGATCTGCACCAGCAGGTTGGGGCGATACTCGATGCCCGCCGGCGGCTGTGGCCGGTTCTGGGCCGTGGCGATCGTTGCCAGCGCGGCCAGTGCGAGTGTGACTGCGGCGTGTCTCATCGTTCGCCTCCGCCAATGAGTGCCGCGAACGCGGAAACGGTTGCGTGGAGCGGTCACGTCGGCTCGATCCGCCTGACGACGATGCGGCCGCCGTTGTGCGCGTGCGGGTGGGTTTCGGCGATCGCGAGCGCTTCGCGGTCGCTGGCCGCTTCGATCACGAAGTACCCCTCGAGCGGTTCGTTTTCGGGCGCGCTCTCCGGAGAGATGCGATGAGGCGCCAGCCGCTCACCGGAGACGAAGCGTCCCTTCCCCCGCAGATCGCGCGCCCATTCGCGATACGCCTGCACGTCGTCGTCCGGCGAAGGACTGGGCTGCGGTCCGGCATACAACAGCAGCAGGTATCTGTTCCCAGGCTCTACCGGAACGCTGGTCTGACCGCCGGCCATCCACCCACCCAGAAACGCAAGCACCAGCGCCGCGGCCACTCCGAGGGCCGTCCACGTTCGCGGCCGGGACGGCGCGGATGCGGCGGTCGAGGGGCGGCGCAACAGTCCAGCATCGATGAGCTGCGCCGTCACTCGGGCTTCGAGCGCCGGCGGCGGCGCCACCTCGCGTGCGGTCCCACGGAGCTGCTCCGGCATCTCGTCATCTGGAGACTCGTCTTCGTCGGTCATGTTCGTTCTCCGTTGCGGTAGGCGCCGAGCAGCTCGCGCAGCGCGCGGCGGCCGCGGGCAAGCTGGCTCTTGGAGGTGCCGACCTCACACCCGAGCAGCCCCGCGATCTGCGGATGGGTGTAGCCGAAGATGTCGTACAGCACGACGGCTGCGCGGTAGCCGGTCGGCAGCCGGGCGAGCGCGGCCTCGAGATCGACGGCCTGTTCGGGCGCCGTCACGAATGCCGATCGCGATCGGCGATCTCGTCCATCGACACGCGCCACCGCTCGCGGCAGCAGTTGACGACGATGCCGCAGAGCCAGGTGCGGAGCGCGGAACTCCAGGCGAAGCGAGGAAGGCCGGAAATTGCCCGTAGCCACGATTCCTGGACGACGTCCTCGGCCTCGGCCGCGCCAATCAGCCGAACGGCCAGGCCGAACAGCAGCGGGGAATGGCGCTGATAGAGGCCGTGAAACGCCTCTTCGGTGCGCCGGTCGAGAAACGCGCGAACGAGGGCCCGGTCGTCGCCATCCACGACGGCCAGCATATCCGGTGTCGTCTGTCGAGCGGCACTGGGCACTCCGGGGATGAGTGACACCGCCGACGCTCATGGTTGCATACGTCGTACAGGGCGTGACCGTCCAAAAAAAGGGGAGGCCGGCGGCCTCCCCAGAAGCGAACCATGCCGGCGCCAGCACGGAGGCTGGCGCCGGCATCACCTATTTCGTCACGACGCTGAGCGCGTTGGAGAAGGTCGACGACCCCAGCGGGTTGACGGCCTGCGCCCTGTACCAGTAGGTCGTGACACCCGGCGTGCCGCGAGGCGCGCTGTTCGTGTATGGCGATCCGGTGATTCCGGAAACGGTTGTCACTGCCGTGAACCCCGCGTCCGTCGAACGCTGCACCGTATAGGTGACGGCGTTCGCGACGTTCGTCAAGGTCAGCGTGATGTTGTTGTTGTTGCCCTGCCTGACGCCAACCGCCGTTACGAGCGTCGGGGCAGCCGGCGCAGAGACGGTGACGGTCACCATCGCAGCGGAGGAACTCCCGGCGGCATTCACCGCAGCAACGCTGTACGTGTAGGTCTGGCCAGCGATCACGCTGTCCGTGAAGGTCCTCACGTTGGCGCCGACGGTCGCGATCGTCACTCCGTCGCGCTGGATGGTGAAACCGGTCTCGTTGTTCGAGTTGTCGGTCCAGTTGAGGCGCACCTGCGCCGCCGAGAGTATCGTGGTGCTCAGCGCGGTCGGAGCCGCCGGCAGGCCATACGGGACGACGTTGGAGAACGACTCCGCGGTGAGGCTGGGGTACTCTCCGCCGTAGCCGACCGTATTCTGAGCGACCACACGGTACTGGAAGATGCCGTTCTTCGCTCCCTTGTCAGAGTAGGACATCGCAGTGTTGGCGGTAGCCGCTGTGGTGCTGGGGATGGTCTTGAGACTTGCCCAGCCGGCACCGTTGTTCCGCTGCACGACCCACGTCGTCTCGCTCAGAGACCTGTCGTTCCAGGTGATGACGACGCTGTTCCCGGAGACAATCGGAGGACTGAGCAGCTCAGGAGCCCACGGCGGCATGACCAGCGACTGCGGCCGCATCATGTCCATTTCCTCGTGACTGAGGATGTGGCAGTGCCAGAGTACTCCCATCCGAAGTTCACGAGCTGGTTGGTGATCGGCGCCATCGGGTTGCCGTTGATGTCGGTGCTGTTGAACGCCATATCAGAGGCCGTCACCGAGCGGCAGCATGGGATCGAGGGGCCTGATGCTGATCGGCAGGTCGAACGGGCACATTCGGGACGACCGGCCTCAACGCCACGATAGGTGTCCTCGAGCGGGCTCGATCCGGACCGTGTCCTTCCAACCCAGCTCGTTCCCGTCCGGCGGCAGGATCGTGACCGTCCCACGGCGAGCGGTTGAGCAGCTGCACGTCGTAGAGGTGGAAGTGGATCGGGTGCGTGTCCACGCCGTTGTGCGTGATCTTCCGGATCTGCGTCCCGTCGTCGCGGACGAAATCGGCGTGACCTGGACTCCGCCGCCCACCGGCAGTGAAGTGCCGTTGATGAGCTCCGTCGGAGGGTTGCTGTACGGATACAGGATGATGTTCTGGAGCAGCGGCGTGGCGCCCGGCGCTTCGAGCCCCAGGTTGGCCGTCATGCGCCCGTTCCTCGTCGAAGGCGGCCGCGTTCGGCTCGTCGTGGATCGCCTTGGGCTGCAGCGCAATCGCCGTTTTGCCCATCGGGTTCGACAGCGTGTCGAACCCGAACAGGTCGCCGCCCTGCTCGAAGATCCTCGCGAAGCCGTCGCAGCGGTCGGTCGGATTCGCCGGGTTGTTGCACCACCCGGTGCGGGCGAAGTTCGTGCCGTAGGCCCAGTTGTAGGCTCCGACGCCGGTCGCGCCGACCTGTGCTCCGGCCTGCCCGACGATGATGGGGTGCTGCGACTGTTCGAAGACCCCCCTCCACCGATCGACGTTGAGGCAAACGCGTCCTCGAGCGCGGCGACATTGAAGGCCGGCCCGGGGCTGCCCGCGATTTTCACCTGCATCACGGTCCGGGTGTTCGGGCCGTAGCCAGGAAGCGTGGAGGGCGGGCCGCCGACGTCCCGCTGATCCGCGTTTCCGGTGTAGAGGTCATACCGCGGGTCCCGCGCAGGGAATGCCGCTGGCGCGTCGTTGTAGAGAATCAGCGTCATGCCCGCATACGCCGAAAAGTCCACGACGACATCCGCGCGCTCGGCGGAACCGAGCAGCAGCGCGTGCAGATCCACGTTGCCGACGTCGAACCGGCCCGGATCGGTGACGTAGGTGATCTCCTGGTTCGGGACCACGACGGGCGCCGGGAGGAATCCGCCCTCCGTGCCGATCTGGATCCAGCCGACGGCCCCGCCGGGACTGACGGCGGTGTCGACGTGCGGAATCACGCCGGCCGGATCGCTCAGAGCGGCCGTCACTTCGGCGGCGTTCAGCGCGACTTCCGTGCCGCTGGCGTCGGCTACGTACCACTGCAGATTGAAGAACCGGTCGTTGGCGGCGTTGAGGATCCGGAACCGGTAGGCCTTGGGTTCCAGTGTGATCGTCGGATATGCGGTCCCGTTCACGATAGGCGTATCGTGGAACGCTTCCATGCCGCTCGAGGAACGGCGTGCCCGGGATCGTTGACGGCTCGCACCACGTGCTGTTCGGATCGCAGAGCGGGTCGTAGTACGGGTTGGGGACGGCGCCGTAGGTCGGCGTCGCAGGCGGCCAGAACCAGGGACCGTAGAACCACCGTCCGAACTGGTTGGGATCTGCGCTGTCGGGGTTCTGGATCGGCATATAGACGTGAGGCAGCCACAGGTTGCCCTTTCCGCCCCACCGTGCGGTGTCCCAGGGCGGATCGGTGGCCGCGAGCTGCGCCGTGTCCGGAACGAAGGTCTGGTCCTGGACGACGAGCGGGATCCCGACGCCGAGGCCTCGAGCACGCCGCCGGCGCGATCAGCGACTGTTCCATCGCGTCGCGTGATCAGGTAGCCGGCCGCCTCGCCGGCGTACACGTTGAGGCGGTGATGCCCACGGCGTGGTCGTGGTAGAACATCAGCCGGGCGCTCTGCTGGTTCGTGTAGTAGAACGTCATCGAGCCGCTGCCGTCCGCGTCGAGTTCGTGCCCATGTCGGGGACGTTCTTCACGCTGACGCCCTTCGGGTAGGCGGTCGCTCTCGCCGGCCGGCGTGATCCACTGGTGCGGCGTGCCGTCGCTGATCCACGGGGTGACGCCGCCGTGCAGGTGCAGGGTGGCGCGGTTGTCGGTGTAGCAGCCACTGGGCTTCGGCGTCGCCCCGCACAGCGGGTTCTGCGGATCCATCTCCATGCCCGGATTGGCCGGGCCCCTCCCCGCCCCATGAAGCTGGTGTCCACCGGCAGGAAGAGATCGCCCCCCACGCCAGCGGGCAGGAGGTTCCGGAACAGGATCCTGACCGGCCGGTCCTTCGTGGCGACGATGAGCGGGCCGAGAAAGTGCGGGTTGTCAACACCGGTGTAGGCGAGCGCCTGCTGCGAACCATCGAGCATGTCGTTCGACAGCGCAACGCCACCCCCGGTGGTCGAGATCTGGACGGTACTCGCGCAGGAGGGTGGGCGGGAGATCCGAGTGCATCTGCTCCCGATGTTGGACGAGCGCGATCTCGTAGTAGTCGGCCGACACGCATCCGGTCGTCGGGGCTTCCGGCCGGCTGCACCACTCTTCGGCCACCGCCACGGGAATGGACTGGCCGAGATTGTTCGCGCCGAACGGCGTGACGCCGGGCACGCCCGGCAGCGTGTCCACGAACTTCCGGAGCCCGGCCAGGTTCGCAGCCAGAGAGTAGGTCCTGGCCTGGGCGAGGATCGGATAGTCGGCGCCGCCAGGCGTGAACGTGCCGCCGGCGGTCGGGGCCGCGGCGGCGGGCCAGTACGTCGAATCGGTGCCCGCGCCGATATCGATGGGAATGCCGGGACCATAGTGACCGATGACGTCACCCGCCTGTACGGGAATGGCGTTGGCGAGCGTGAACACCTGGATCGCTCCACTCGCGACTGCCGGAACCGTGATCGGGCCGCTGTCGAAGGCCACCAGATAGTCACCGGCGGTCGTGCCCGGACGCAGCACGTACACATGGAAGGTGTTGCCCGCGGCTGCCGGATCCGCGAAGTACGAGAAGCTCACCAGCGTGCCGGACGGCAGCGGGTGAGCCGTATCCAGCACCAGGACGTTCGCTGCCCCATCCGTGGGCGTCGTTCGCGCGACGACACTGTTGCCGTACGTCATGGGCAGCGGGCTGTTCGCCCAGTTGGCCATGCTGTAGTAGTGAGGGGCGGTACCGGGTGCCGCCATCGCTGCGGCGCCGAACGTCTGGACCGTGAGGCCTTTCGCGGTCGCTTTCTTGGCCGCCTTCTGGCGGTCGATTGCCAGTTGCTTCTTCTGCTTTACAGTCTGCCCCTGCGCCTTCTGCTTCTGTGCAGGGGCGCCGCCGGGCGAGATTGCCTTCACCGTGGCCGCGACGGTCGCCGCAACCGACGCCATCGTCCCGGTCATCGCCGATCCCGCGGCCCGGACACCTGGACTGCCGGCCCAAACGAGACCAGCGATTACGACGAGTGTGCCCGTCAATATCCTGATCCTATGTCTCAACATCGCCTGCCCTCCGCTCAAGTGCTGCCCGGATGCGCCGGCCGCGGGCCTGCGGCACGGCATGCCCGGACAGTCCGATCGGCTCCTCACACGCGCGAACGACGCTGTCCTCCGTCGTCGACCGCAGGACGCGGTACCGGTCGATGGATGTGGCCACCTCCCAGCGTGCGCCTGGCCTCGGCCGGCAGCCGACGATGCGACCGCCGCACCGAATGCGGACCGTGGGTACCAGGCCTGGACTTCGAAAAGCCAGGATGAACTCGACGGTCCCGGTCGCCTGCAGGGGCGCGGATCGCGTTTCGAACAACGCGCCCGTTCGGCTGACGTTCACCAGTCGTCCCTCGAGCCAGCGGCGTTCCCGGGTTCCCCGGTATTTGACCGTTCCTGCGATCGGGTACCGCGTCGCCCGTTTCTCTGCCATGGCATGCGGAACATGTGGCTCGGTCCTCGACGCTGTCGGGATCGACGCGCGGACGCTCCGCCCGACAGCGACGCTGGACTGGTGAAAAGTCAGAATGGAGTGTCGTTCAGGGCAGGTGTCTCAACAATGGCTCGAAGGTACTGGTGCGTCTAGTACTCAAGGGCTGTTGAACATGGAACTGAAGTACTGGGTGCGTGCGGCGGACAGGCTGGTGGCGGGTCAGGTGCGCCAGCAGGCCTGTGGGGAAGGGGACGCCGACGGCGGTGTCGTCACACGCCCGGTTCGGCCGAACCTGTCGTAAGATCGCTTCGACCGCAACTCGTTGAGGTGCGACGAGTCGTCCGTGCGGAGAGATGGCCGAGTGGTCGATGGCGGTGGTCTTGAAAACCACTGAACCCGGAAGGGTTCCGGGGGTTCGAATCCCTCTCTCTCCGCCAGCCTTATTGGCCCGTCTTCCGAGTCCCCCCGCTCAACCAGGACAGTCAGTGGCAGCCACGCTTCACGCGACGGACCGGTGCGAAGGGATCTGACCGGGATGGACCGGTGACGACTTCACCGGGCGGCGTACCGTGTATTCCCTCGCCATCGGCTACTCCTCAGTGGTACTGATCTAACACGACACATTGTCAAGAATGACGTGACAGCCCGTGTTGACCACCCGTCAGTGATGCGTCAACGGGGCGGCGTTCAGGCGCACGATCGCGCGATCGTTGTTCGCGGTCGCGAGCACCACGAGGCACCGGTCCTGGTCCGGCACCGACGTCGCATACAGGTGATGGATGTCGATCTCGTCGGCGACGAGATGGTCGGTGATTCGCCGCAGCATCCCGGGCTTGTGCGGCAGGTCCATCATCACCACGTCCACTTCCCGCACGGCAAGGTTCTGTGCTTTCAACGTGTCGATCGCGCGTGAGGCGTCGTCTGCGAGCAGACGCATCACGACCTGGTCCCCCTCGACCCAGGCCGTCAGCGCGACGATGTTGATCCCTTTTTCAGAGAGACTTTTCGCGATCGTATTGAGGGTGCCGATCGCGTTCGGTACCCGGAGGACGATTTCCTTCCCGGGTCGTGCTTGCAGCATGAGGGCTGCTCCTTTCAGGCTGTCGGACCAAGTGCAGATCGAGAGGATTATCGCGCCTCCGGCGCCGCGGGGTCATCTGGAAAACTGATCGCTCGCGCGACAGACGATCGGATGGCTTCGAGCGGCCTCCGACCCACTGCTCCAATCAGGAGCGCAGTTGGCTCGCCGTGGTGGCCGAACGCCTTCGCCACGCGCCCGGAGCCAGGCCCACCAGCTTCTTGAACGCACGGCTGAACGCCGCTTCTGATTCGTAGCCAACCGCGTCGGCGACCGACGACAGGTGGCCGCCGTCGGCCAGCAGCCGCGAGGCGAGCTGCATGCGCCAGAGCGCCAGGTACTGCATCGGCGGCTGGCCAACCATGTCCATGAATCGCTCAGCGAAGACCGAACGCGAGAGGCCCACGAGTCGCGCCAGCCGTTCGACCGTCCACGCTTCGCTCGGCTTGCCGTGCACTGCGGCGAGCGCCTGTCCGACGACCGGGTCACGCAGCCCCGCGAGCCAGCCCTTCTGGGCAGCCGGAAGCGTCTCGAGGTAGCGCCGGATCGCTTCGACGAACATCAGCTCCGACAGACGCGCGAGGACGTTCTCGCCGCCCGCCCGCGCGCTGCCGGACTCACGCGCGGCGATGTTCAGCAGCGTTCCCAGCCAGCCGTTCGTCGCATCCGGGCCCGCCGCCGGCAGGTGGATCACGCGGGGCAGCGCGCTCAGCAGGGGATTGAAGGGCCTTTCGTCGCAGCCGAAGAAGCCGCAGACGATCCGCGCGCGATCGGGGCCGCCGCCGCCGAGCTCGTAGACGATCGGCAGCCGCGTGGACGGGCGGGCGTATGCCGACATGTCCGCCGCCGCCCGCATCCCGGGTGCGCTCGAGAGGACGTGCGGATCGCCCTGGGGGAACACGATGAGATCTCCTTCTCCCAGGTGCACCGGTCCCCCGCCGATCACCTGCCCCCACGCCGTGCCGCTCGCGATCAGGTGGTACTCGATGACGCGCTGAGCGCCCGGCATCACCTTCGCGGCAATCTCCCGCGACGGCGGCGCCTCGGCCACCCACGGAGAGGTCAATTCGAAGTCGAAGTAGACCGCCCCGGTCAGGCGGACCGCGCGAAGCACGTCCGAGAGAACGTCGTCACTCACGCCGGCACTCCCCGGGTCGGACGAAAAGGTAACCAGTTCGGACGAACGGGCAAGCCGTCGGCACTCCCAGACGAACGGCCACAGAAACCGGATGTTTGCGCATAGCTCTGACACCGCGCGGCCCGTAGCGTTGAGGACACGCCGGGCAATGAGGCGCCGGCGGATGCCGACAAGGATCGGCCTCGACGAGTATCGTGTCGGGTCGTCGCGCCGTCAAGCCGAAGTCATCAGGCTTCACAGAGACCCGGGCCGATCTCGAAAGGATGCAGTCATGGGAAATGCAGTGTTGCGCGAATCCGCCGTGGCAACGGCGCGTCTCTCCCCGGTCAAGGCCCGGCAACAGGCCATGTGGGCGTCCGGAGAATACTCGGTGATCGGGACAACCCTCCAGATCGTCGGGGAACTCCTGTGCGAAGGCGTTGACCTGCGTGCCGGCGACCGCGTGCTCGACGTAGCCGCGGGCAACGGCAACGCGACGATGGCAGCCGCCCGGCGCTTCGCGAACGTCACGTCAACCGACTACGTGCCGGCGCTCCTCGAGCGCGGTCGTCTGCGCGCGGAGGCCGAGGGACTCGAGGTCACCTTCGAGGTGGCTGATGCCGAGGCGCTTCCTATCCGGACGCGAGCTTCGACGTGGTGCTCTCCACCTTCGGCGTCATGGCACATCGGTATGATGTCGAGATGACACCTGTGCACACGCCGAGACTGATGGCCGTGCTCGCGCACCCTGACGACGAGTCGCTGGGGACCGGGGGCGCCCTTGCGAAATGTGCATCCGAAGGCGCGGACGTGTATCTGCTGACCGCCACGCGCGGGGAGAGCGGCCGCTACCGAGGCATTCGTCCTGGCGAGAGCGGCCATCCCGGCCGGTCGGCGCTGGCGACGATCCGCGAGCGGGAGCTGCGCGCCGCCGCAGCGGCGCTGGGCGTGCGAGAGGTGTCGCTGCTCGACTACTGCGACCAGGACCTCGACCGTGCCGACCCGCGCGAGGCCATCGCGGCGATCGTCGCACACCTGAGACGGATCCGGCCCGACGTGGTCATTACCTTCGGGCCCGACGGCGCGTACGGGCATCCCGGATCACATCGCGATTTCCCAGTTCGCCACGGCGGCGGTTGTCGCCGCGGCCGATCCCGCGTTTCAGCCGGGCGGGACCGACGCTCGAGTCCCACGCGGTGTCGAAGCTCTACTACATCGCCTGGCCGGCGCCCACGTGGGACGCCTACCAGGCGGCGTTCCGGAAACTCGTCTCCACGGTGGACGGCGTGGAACGCCAGGCGGTGCCCTGGCCCGACTGGGCGATCACCACGGTCATCGATACGCGCAGCTTCTGGCCCACGGTGTGGCGGGCCGTTTCGTGTCACGAATCGCAGGCGTCGGCCTATGAGCGATTGCGGGACCTGTCACCCCAGGATCACGAGGCGCTGTGGGGCCGGCAGTACTTCTATCGAGCCTTCAGCCTCCTGAACGGCGGACGCGCGCGCGAAACGGATCTCCTCGACGGGATCCGCGCGTGACGAAGCCTCGGGCAGACGCCAAAGGAGTCAGACGTGGACAACACCACCGGTCGACAGGCGGCGCTCTCGATGGATGCCGCGACGTTCCGCGCACTCGGACATCGGCTCGTCGATCAGATCGCGCAGTTTCTCGAGTCACTGCCGCGCCGGCCGATCACGCACGATGAATCGCCGTCCGGCGTGCGCGACGCGCTCGGCCTCTCGGGGCCGCTCCCCGAATCGGGCACCGACCCGGGCGCGCTGCTGGAACAGACGGCGCAGCTGCTGTTCGACCATTCGCTCTTCAACGGGCACCCGCGGTTCTTCGGGTACATCACCGCACCGCCCGCGCCAATCGGGATTCTCGGCGAACTGCTCGCCGCGGCGGTGAACCCGAACGTCGGCGCCTGGATGCTGTCGCCGGCCGCCACGGAGATCGAGGGGCAGACGGTACGGTGGATCGCGGAGCTGATCGGCTACCCGGCTGACTGCGGCGGGCTGCTCGTCAGCGGCGGCAACATGGCGAACTTCGTCTGCTTCCTGGCCGCACGCGCGGCGCGGGCCGGCCAGGACGTCCGCGAGCACGGCGTGCCAGGGCGCCGGCTCCGCGTCTACGGTTCGAGTGAAACGCACACGTGGATCCAGAAGGCCGCCGACATTGCCGGCCTCGGCACGTCGTCCATCCGGTGGATTCCGACAGACGAACATCTGCGAATGGACGTGGCCGCGCTGCGCCAACAGATCGAAGCGGACACGGCGGCGGGCGACGTGCCGTGCCTGGTCGTCGGCACGGCAGGATCGGTCAGCACGGGCGCAATCGATCCGCTGCCGGAGATCGGCGCACTCTGTCACGGGCACGGCGTGTGGTTCCACGTGGACGGTGCGTACGGCGGCTTCGCGGCCGCCGCCCCCGGGACGCCCGCCGACCTGCGCGCGCTGAGCGAGGCCGACTCGGTGGCGGTCGATCCGCACAAGTGGCTCTACGCGCCGCTCGAAGCCGGATGCGCGCTCGTGCGCGACCCGGAAGCGCTGCGCGCCGCCTTCGCGTACCACCCGGCGTACTATCACTTCGAGGAGCGCGCGACCAACTACGTGGACTACGGCCCGCAGAACTCGCGCGGCTTCCGGGCCCTCAAGGTGTGGCTCGCCCTGCGGCAGGTCGGCGCCGCAGGCTATCGGACGATGATCGCGGACGACATCCGGCTCTCGCAGGCGATGGCCCGAGCGGTGAGCCAGCATGCCGAGCTGGAGCTCGTCACGCAGGACCTGAGCATCACGACATTCCGATACGTTCCGCGCGATCTCAGGGCAACGATGGGCGATGCGCAGGTCGAACGCCACCTCGATGCGCTCAATCGCGAGCTGCTCGATCGCCTCCAGCGCGGGGGTGAGCTTTTCGTGTCCAACGCGGTCGTCGGCGGCCGGTACCTGCTCCGCGCCTGCATCGTCAACTTCCACACCTCCGAGGCGGACGTGGAGGCGGTGCCGGAGATCGTCGCGCGAATCGGCCGAGCGGTGGACGCCGAGCTGCGATGAGCGGAGAGCGATGAGCGGAGAGCGGAGAGCGGAAAGCGGGGACCGGGCCGCGGCCTGGCTCGCCGCGCTCGACGAGCGGCATCTGGCCAATCTCACGCCGTCCGAAACCGCGCGCGCGCTGCGAGCCCTGTCCTCGTGCTATGTCGAACGGCGGGCGAAAGTAGGGTCCGCGCTCGACACCGCCGGCAAACGCGCGGCCTTCTCGCTCTTCTACGGTCCCCTCCACTTCATCGTCGTGCGCGAAGTCGTGCGTGCGATTCCCGCCGCCACGGCAGCCGTGAAGTCAGATTCACGATCTGGGCTGCGGAACGGGCGCGGCTGGTGCCGCGTGGGCGCTCGAGTGCGGACGCCCGCGCCTCTCGGGCGTCGATCGGCACCCGTGGGCTGTCGCGGAGGCGAACTGGACGTACCGGCAGCTCGGTCTCGACGGACGCGCCACGAAGGGGGACGTGGAGCGCGTGACGCTTCGCGGCGAGCGGGGCGACGCGATTCTCGCCGCCTACACGGTCAACGAACTGCCGGCGTCAACCCGGGACGCGCTGCTGCCGCGCCTCATCGAGGCGCATGCGCGGGGCTCGCGCGTGCTGATCGTCGAGCCGATCGCCCGCCGGATCGCGACGTGGTGGGACCACTGGGCGCAGGCGTTCGCCGAGGCCGGTGGATCGGCTTCCGAATGGCGTTTCAGGACGCCGCTCCCTGGACGCCAACGCGATCTGGGCAAGGCCGCCGGACTCGATCCCCGCGAGTTGACCGCCCGCAGCCTCTGGCTCTGATACACGCTCACTCGAGGCGCAGGGCCTCGGCCGGTTCGATGCGCAGCGCGCGCCTGGCTGGCAGATAGCAGGCGAGGGCTCCCAGCACGACGATGATCGACCACGCCGCGAGTACGTCCGCGGCGCGGAGCGGCTGCAGCTCGACGAGCGCCGCTCCCATCGTCCGGGCCAGCAGGAGCGTGCCGGCCAGCCCCGCGAGACTCCCGGCCGCGACCGCCGCGAACGCGCCTCCGCCCACGAGCCGCAGCACGTCCCGGCGGGTGGCCCCGAGCGTGACGCGCAGGGCGATCTCCTTCGTCCGCCTGGTGAACGTGTAGAAGACGACGCCCGAGACGCCGATGCCGCTCAGCAGCAGCGCCAGGCTCGAGAACATTGCGAACAGGATGCTCACGAACCGAGGCGCCCGTGCGCTCCCGGCGATGCGGTCGGCGATCAGGAACGGCGTGGCCGTGATGATCTGCGAATCGATATCGGCGATGCGCTGCTTACAGCCGCGACTGCGGCGCCAGGGTTGTCGCTTCGCAACATGACGATTGTCGCCCACCGCGGCTGTTGCGAGTACGGCCAGTAGATCTCCGGTTCGGGCACCGAACGCGGCGCGACGTCCTGCAACACATCTGCGGCAACGCCGACGATCTCCACGACCGTACCGTCGGGTCTCGAGCCGGATGCGCGCGCCGACCGGCTCCCGGCCGGTCAGGTAGCGCCGCACGAACGTCTCGTTCACGACGGCGACCCGCGGTCCGCTCGCCGTGTCGGTTGCCGCGAAGTCGCGGCCGCGGATCAGCCGCGAGTTCAACGCCCGGAAGTAGCCAGCGGTCACGTTGAACGAGTTCGCGCGTCCGCTCTGTTCAGCCGGTCGCAGCTCCGCCACTCTGAACGTCACGGGCTCGGCGCCCTCGCCGGACAGCGGCGTGGCCGACACCGCCGCGACAGCCTGGACGCCCGGCACACCCGCGGCTTCCTCCCGGATCCGTTCGTAGAGTGCCGCCACCTGTTCCCCGCGAGGGTAACTCTCCTGCGGAAGGAAGAGCTGGACGGCGGCCAGCCCGTCCGGGTCGAAGCCCGGCCGAATCGTCAGTTGGTGCATCAACGTCTGGCCGGCGAGGACCGCTCCGGAGAGCAGCATCAGCGCAAGCGTCACCTGGCCGGCAACAAACGCGAGCCGCACGCGCAGCGCACCGCCCGCCACGGTGTTCGACTGTTCCTTCAGTGTCCCGCTCACGTCGAGCTTCGTCGCCAGGAGGGTGGCCGGGAGCGCCAGGATCAGCGCGGATCCGAGACAGATCGCAAACGTGAACGCAAACACACGGACGTCGAACTGGAGGTTCGCGGCGCGGGGAATCGGCGGCCCGGAGGCGAGCGTGAGATCGACGAGCCAGCGAGCCACGAAGAGCCCCACCGCACCGGCGATGACCGCCAGCACCACGCTCTCCGCCACCAGCGCCCGCACGATCACTGCCCGGCTGCCGCCGAGGGCCCGTCGGATCGAGAACTCGCGGCGGCGCGCCAGCGCCCGCACGAGCTGCAGCCCGGCGACATTGGCGCACGCGACCAGCAGCACCAGTCCCACGGCGAACAGGAACGTCCTGAGCGTGCCGGCAATCGGCCCAACCTCGACGTCAACCAGCGGCGCCACAAGCGCGCCGCGTCCTTTGTTCGTATCGGCAAACTGCTGCTCGAGCCGTGCCGCGATGACCGTCATCTCGGCGCGCGCCTCGCCCAGCGACACACCGTCGCGCAACCGGCCGAAGGCCTGACGGTTCCTGATCGCCCGCCCGGCGCCCTCGTCCGGATCGATCGAGGATGGAGCCACCACCTTCACGCGCTCGAACGCCGCGACGGCGTTGAACGAAGGAGGAAGCACGCCGATGATGGCGTAGGTGGCCTTCGGGCCGCGTTCCAGTTCCATCGTCCGCCCAAGGACCCCGGGATCGGCGCCGAAGCGCTCGCGCCAGTAGGCGTCGGCAATCAGCACCACAGCGTTCCGCCCCGGGCGGTCGTCCTCCTTCGTGAACAGGCGGCCGACCTCGGGCTGAACCGGGAACACCTGGAACAGTTCCGGCGTGGCGACGATGCCGTAGAGGCTCTCACGCTTTCCATCGTCGTAGCGCGACATGCCCCAGTCGCGCCAGCCGGCGAGCGCGGTCATCGTCTGCGACTCGCGCTGCCATTCGTGGAGCTCTTCGATCGAGAGCGTCTCGAGCCGTGAAGGCGACTCGGCGAAGGTCGAGCCGACGGCGACAATCCTCGCGTGCGGGTCGAAGGGCAGCGGACGCAGGAGCGTCGCATCGACGACGCTGAACACACCCGTGGTCGCGCCGATGGCCACCGACAGGGTGAGGACGACGGCGAACGCGAACCCCGGGTTCGCCCGGAGGGCGCGCACCGAATACCGGACGTCGTTGAACCAGGCCTGCATGGCGGCGATAACTGCAACGATGCCGCCAGGGCTGATGACGGGTCGTCTGAAATCAGGCCCAAACGCGCTTGCGGAATTCCGTCACCGACCGGGACCGTCCGATCGTGGGACCGCGCAGTCCGGGCACGGTCAGATCGCGCGCAGGCCCACGACGGGCGGCCGCAGAGTTTCGAAGTAAAATCCGCGGATGGCTCAAGCCCCCTCCGTCGCCGCTCCGCGCCGCGGCATCACCCTCACGACCCAGATCTTCATCGGGCTTCTCGTCGGGACCGTCATTGGCGGGGTGCTGAGCGTGTACAACCCGGACGCGGCGACCTACTTCAGGCCGTTCAGCGACCTGTTCCTGCGCCTCATCAAGATGCTCATCGCGCCGCTGCTCTTCGCGACGCTGGTCGCGGGCATCGCCGGGGCCGGGCACTTCAAGGACGTGGGCCGGATGGGGCTCCGCGCGATCATCTACTTCGAGGTGGTCACGACGCTGGCGCTCGTGATCGGCCTGCTGACCGTCAACATCATCAAGCCCGGGCTCGGCGTGCCGCTGCCGGCCGCCTCGGCGGCCGAACTCGCGACCAGCGCGCAGACCTGGGACCAGATGCTCCTGCACCTGGTGCCGACGTCGATCTTCGACGCCATGGCGCGCGGCGACGTGCTCCAGATCGTGGTGTTCAGCATCATCTTCGCGGTCGCGCTCGGCATGCTCGGCGAGAAGGGGCGGCCGCTGATCGAATTCTGCGAGTCGCTCGCCGAGACGATGTTCAAGTTCACGAACATCGTGATGAAGTACGCGCCCATCGGCGTGGCGGCGGCGATCGCCTACACGGTGGGCCACGGCGGCTTCAAGGTGCTCGTCGGCTTCGCCTGGCTCATCGCGTCCCTGTATATCGCCCTGTTCGTGTTCGCCAGCGCGGTCCTGATTCCCGTCATTCTCATCTTCCGGATCCCGCTCGGCAAGTTCGTGCGCGCGGTGAAGGAGCCGGCGGTCATCGCCTTCTCGACGACGTCGAGCGAGGCCGCGCTGCCGCGGGCGATGGAGGTCATGGAACGCCTCGGGGTTCCGCGCCGGATCGTCTCGTTCGTGATCCCGCTCGGCTACACCTTCAACCTCGACGGAACGACGATCTACCTGTCGCTGGCCGCGGTGTTCATCGCGCAGGCGGCCAAGGTGCCGCTGACGATCACCCAGCAGGTGACGCTGCTGCTGACACTGATGCTGACGAGCAAGGGCGTCGCGGGAGTTCCCCGCGCCGCCCTGGTCATTCTCGCGGCGACGGTGGCCAGCTTCGGGCTGCCGCTCGAAGGCGTGGCGCTGCTGCTCGGGGTCGACACGCTGCTGGACATGGGCCGCACGATGATGAACGTCGTCGGCAACTGCCTGGCGTCGGTGGTCGTTGCGAAGTGGGAAGGCGAGTTCGTGGAGGTCAGCGACCAGGATCTCGCGCTCGCGGCAGCGAAAGGCGAGATCTGACGACCAGATGAACTACAGCCTCACGAATCGGCAGCGGCGCCGGTTCAGATTGTGGTTTTTCGAAGGGCTTCGCGAGCCGGTCGGCCCGCATGCGCGGCACGTCCACCAATATGCGTGGTGGAAGGTGATGTGCCTGACGGGCGTTGACTACTTTTCGACACTCGGCTACCAGCCCGGCATTGCCTTCCTCGCGGCCGGCGCCCTTTCGCCGATCGCGACCTTCGTCCTGGTCCTGCTGACGCTGTTCGGCGCGCTCCCGATCTACCGGCGCGTCGCCGAGCACAGCCCGCACGGGCAGGGCAGCATCTCGATGCTCGAAGAGCTGCTGCCGCGCTGGCGCGGCAAGGCGTTCGTGCTGGTGCTGCTCGGGTTTGCCGCGACCGACTTCGTGATCACCATCACGCTCTCGGCAGCCGACGCCACGGCGCACATCATCGGCAATCCGTTCTTCCCCGACATCTTCCACCATCAGATCGGGATGACCTTCGTGCTGCTGGGGCTGCTGTCGGGTGTGTTCCTCAAAGGCTTTCGGGAGGCGATCGGACTGGCCGTGGGCATCGTCGGCGCCTACCTCGCGCTGAACCTGGTCGTGATCGGCACGGCGCTCGACGCGCTGCTGCACCACGCGGAGTACATTCCGCGCTGGAAGGATGCGCTCGTGACCCAGCACGGGAGCCCGGTGATGATGGTGGCCTTCGCCCTGCTCCTGTTCCCGAAGCTGGCGCTCGGCCTGTCCGGCTTCGAAACGGGCGTGGCGCTGATGCCGCTCGTCAAGTCGGACAAGGCGGGCGACAAGGACCTTCCGGGACGGGTGCGCAATACCAAGAAGCTGCTGGGCACGGCGGCCCTGATCATGAGCGTCATGCTGATGGGCAGCGCCTTCGTGACGACGCTGTTGATTCCGCCCGCACTCTTCCGGGCCGGCGGCGCCGCATCGGGCCGCGCGCTCTCGTATCTCGCCCACACGCTGCTCGGCGAGAAATTCGGAACGGTCTACGACCTGAGCACGATCGCGATCCTGTGGTTCGCCGGCGCATCGGCGATGGCGGGCCTGCTGAACCTCGTGCCGAAATACCTGCCCCGCTACGGCATGGCGCCGGAATGGACGAAGGCCACGCGCCCGCTGGTGCTGCTGTTCACCGCGATCACGTTCCTCATCACCTACATCTTCAGCGCCGACGTGGAGGCGCAGGGCGGCGCCTATGCGACCGGCGTGCTCGTGCTGATGACGTCGGCGGCCGTGGCCGCCACGCTCGCGGCGTTCCGCCGCCACATGGCGGTGCGATTTCGCGTTTGCCGCGATCACGCTGGTGTTCGTTTACACGACGATCACCAACGTCATCGAACGGCCGGACGGCGTGAAGATCGCCTCCTGGTTCATCGTCACGATCATCGTGACGTCGATGATCTCGCGCGTCATGCGCTCGACGGAGCTGCGCATCAAGGGCGTCGAACCGGACGCGCTGGCGAAACAGTTCATCCGGGAGGCCGCCGGCGCGCCCGTGCGAATCATCGCGAACCGGCCCGATACCGGACGCCCCGAGGAATACGCGCACAAGCTGAGGGAAGCGAGCGAATCGCACCACCTGCCGCCGGACGAGCAGGGTGCTGTTTCTCGAGGTCCGTCCGGGCGACGTCTCGGAGTTCACCGACACGCTCCAGGTCGAGGGGGTGGACGTCGGCGGACACCACGTGCTGCGCACCACGAGCCCGGCCATCCCCAACGCCATCGCGGCGCTGCTGCTGTATTGCCGCGACGAGACGGGCAAGATCCCGCACGCCTATTTCGGCTGGACCGAAGGCAATCCGATCGCCTACCTGCTGAAGTTCCTGGCGTTCGGCGAAGGCGACACGGCGCCGGTCACCCGCGAAGTGCTGCGGCAGACAGAGGCGGACCCGATGCGGCGGCCGCGCATTCACGTCGGGTAGGGGGCAGGGCTCAAGGCTCGCAGGGCCGTCAGGGCTCAAGCGCTCAGGGCTCAAGTCGGCTCAAGCCTGCCGTCGAGCGAGGCACACGGCGGCTTCGTTCACGCCGTGTCCCAGGATGGCCGTCACCTCGATCGACAACCGCCCCCAGCGCACCGAATCGCCGACTTCCGGCGGGCGGCCGAGCAGCGTGAGCACGAGGCCGCTGACGCTGTCGACATCCTCGTGTTCCAGCTCGATGTCGAACCGCTGGCCCAGCTCGTCGATCCGCATCGTCCCCGGCACCCGCAGCCGTCCGTCATCGTCGCGATAGGTGTCGGGCGCCGTCGCGGGGCCTTCCTCGATTTCGCCGACGACCTCCTCGAAGAGATCCTCGAGCGTGACGATCCCGGCCGTGCCGCCGTGTTCGTCGATCACGATCGCCATCTGTGTCCGCTCGCGCCGCATGGTCGTCAGCACGTCGTCGAGCCCCGCCGTCTCGGGCACCAGCGGGACGGGGCGCGCGTGCCTCGCCGCGATGGTCTCGTTCCGCAGGAGCACGCGCAGCAGGTCCTTGACGTGGACCATGCCGAGAATGTGGTCCAGGTCCCCTTCGAAGATCGGGTAGCGGGTATGCGGAGACCGCCCCAGCTCCGCGCGGATCCCGTCAGGCGTCGTGCCAACCGGGATGCCGGCGATTCGCACGCGCGGCACCATCGCCTCGTCGGCCGTCAGGTCGCCGAACTCGAACAGCTCCTGGAGCATCCGGCCCGAGTCGGCGCGCAGCGCACCGAGGTCCTCGCTCTCCTGCACGACGAGCTGCAGTTCCTCGGCGGTGTAGTAGTGATCGGCGTTCTGGGCCTGGCGGTTGACCCCGACGAGCTTCAGCATGTGGTTGCCGATCCAGTTCAGCGTCACCACGAAGGGAAACAGCAGGTTCTTCGTCCACAGCATCGGCGGCGTGATCCAGAGCACCATGTGCTCGGCCTGCTGGAGCGCGAGGGACTTCGGCACCATCTCGCCGACGACGATATGGAAGTAGGTGAGGATGGCAACCGCGAGCACGCTCGCGAGACCGTGGGACGCCAGGATGGCGGGCACACCGCGGTGGCCGAGCAGGTCGAGGATGCCGTCGGCCATCACGTGCTCGCCGTACATGCCGAGCCCGAGGCTCGCGGCCGTGATTCCGAGCTGCGCCGTGGCGATGTACCGATCCTGCTGCGTCGGGTTCTGCAGCACGCGCTGCACCGCCCTGGCCATCTTGTTGCCGGCGGCGGCGCCGGCGGTCGATCGCGGTGCGGGGTGCGCCGACGATGGCGAACTCCGCCGCAACGAACAGTCCGTTGAGCAGGATGAGCGCGGCGATGATGAGGAAGGCCGTCATGCCTGGTCCTCCGCGGCCGCCGGCCGGCGTTCCACGATGATCGTCTGGACGACGTGATCTTCGACGACCTCCACCTCGACGGCGACGCCGTCGAGCGTGACCTTCTCGCCGGGCTCGGGCACGCGTCCGAGCCGATCCACGACGTACGCGCCGACCGTGTCGGCGGCGCCCTTCCACTCACGGCCGATCAGGAGCGACGCCTGATCGAGGCGCATCATGCCCGGGACGCGGAGGCGGCCGTCGGACAGGCGAATCGCGCGCAGCTGCGCGGATTTGAACTCGTCGGCGACTCCGCCCAGCAGCTCCCCGACCACGTCCTCGAGCGTGATCAGGCCGACGATGGCGCCGAGTCCGTCTACGACCATCGCCTGGTGGCTCCGCCGCTCGCGGAGAAAGCCGAGCAGCCGGTCGGCGGGCATCGTATCGGGCACGTGCACGATCGGCCGCAGCAGCGACGCGACGCTCATCGGCGCGCCCTGCGCGTAGTGCGTGATGACGTCCTTCGTGTGCAGGATGCCAATCGACTGCGTCCATCGAGCCGCGGTAGACGGGAAGACGGCTGAACGGGCTCGCCGCGACGATGCGCAGCACCTCGTCGAACGGCGTCGAGCTTTCGACGCCCGCGAGCCGCGCGCGTGGGACCATCAACTGCCGCGCCGTGCGAAGCCCGAGCCGCAGCGCCCGGTGAAGCCGCACCTGCTCGAGCGGTTCCAGCAGACCGCCGTCCCGGCTCTCGGCAATCAGCAGCTCGATCTCCTCCGGGGAGTGCACGTGCCGGTGCCCGTCGGCCGGCACGCGGAGCAGCTTGAGCAGCAGCACGCCGCTGCCGTTCAGGAGCGCGATCGACCGCGAGAAGATGCGGAGCGACCACTGCATCGGCAGCACGGTGAAGAGCGCCGTCTCGGTCGGCTTGGTGAGGGCGAGCGACTTGGGCACCAGCTCGCCGGCGATCACCGACAACGTCGTCAGGAAGAGGAGCACGGCGAGAGCCGCGGACGAGTCGACGCGGCATCGGCCGTCCACGCCGCCGAAGCGCTGGATCCACGGGCTCAGCGGCCGGCGCCAGCGCAGCCTGGCCGTACGCGCCCAGGATCAGGCTCGACAGGGTGATGCCGACCTGCGACGCCGCGATGTAGCGATCGAGGGCGTGGCTGTCTTCGACGACGGGCAGGAGCCGCGCCGCGAGCGCGTTGCCGTCCTCGGCCAGTCGCCGCAGGCGGCTCCGGCGCACGCTCACGGTAGCGAATTCAGCCGCGACGTACAGGGCCGTGAGCAGAATCAGCAGGACGATGATCGTCCACGCCAGGAGCATGTGGGAGGAATCGTACTGCAAAACACGGCTGAGCCGCTGAACCCCGCTCAGCTTGGCCGATGGCAGCTACACCGTCACCAGTTTCGTCGGATGTCGTGTCGCATGCGTCGGGATGCGACCATACCGTCGAGACGCCCGGCCCGTGGAGGCGGACAGAACGGCTGCGGAAGGCCGGCTGATCCGCTTGGCGAACGACCAATCGTCATGTCGCCGGCGGCGTTGAAGAACGACACGACCGTCATTCAGCCCTGAGGGCGACGACGGGATCGACGCGGGTGGCGCGGCGGCCGGGCAGATAGCCTGCGAGCGCCGCAACGCCCGCCAGCACGACGGCGACTGTCGCGAACGTGACCGGGTCGCCGGGCGTCACGTTGAACAGCAGGCTCGTCATGAGGCGCGTCACCATGAACGCCGCGGCCCCTCCGATCGCGATGCCGATACACGCAAGCAGCAGCGCGTGGCCCACGATCATGCGCAGCACGGCTCCTCGGCGGGCGCCGAGCGCGAGGCGAATCCCGATTTCCTGCGTACGCTGCGTGACGCTGTACCAGATCACGCCGTAGATGCCGACCGCCGCGAGGAGCAGCGCCGCCGCCGCGAAGATCGCGAGCAACAGCATCGTCAGGCGGCGCTCGGCCACCGAATCCGAAATGACCTCGTCCATCGTCCTGATCGAGCCGACGGCGAGTTCGGGGTCCTGCTCACGGATGATCGACACGACGGGATTGACGAGCGCCCGGGGATCGCCAGGGGAGTGAATCGTCAGCGTCATCGATCGGTACGGGAAGCGCGGATACGGCCAGTACGTCATGTCCCGGGGAGCCGTGTCGAGGCCTGCGTGACGCACGTCGGAGACGACGCCCACGATCTCGTCCTCGCCCGTTTCGCCCCACGAGATCCGCACCCGCTTGCCGATCGGATCCTCGCCGGGCCACTGCCGCCGCGCCATGGTCTCGTTGATGATGACCTTGCCCGATGCGTCGGCCGCGTCGCGCTCGTTGAAGAGGCGCCCTTTGAGCAGCGACACCCCCATTGTCCTGAAGTAGCCGTTCGTGATGACCCGCACGTCGGCGACCGCTTCCTGGCCGAGCGGAGGATTCGGGCGTCCGACGACCCAATAGGTCGTGGCGGCGCCAAGGCCCGTCAGCGGCAGGAAGCTGACGCCGCCCGAGGCGTCCACGCCAGGCAGCGCGTCGATGCGTTCGAACAGCCGGCGGTAGAACTCCACCTGCCGGGCCGGCTGCGCGTAGCGCGCCGACGGCAGGCTGAGATCCATCGCGACCGTGCCGCGCGGATTGAAGCCGGGATCGACGCCGGCCAGTTCGATGAAGCTGCGAATCAGCAGTCCGGCGCCCGCCAGCAGCACCAGCGCGAGCGCAACTTCCGCGACGATCAGGGCGCTGCGGGTCCGGTTGCCCAGGGCGGCGGACCCCGATCGTCCGCCCTGCTTCAGGGACTCCGTCAGGTCCGCACTGGCGGCGCTGAGTGCCGGAATCAACCCGAACAGCAGACCGCTCAGAACGGAGACGCCGGCCGTGAAGGTCAGCACCCAGCCATCGACGCTGACGGCCTCCAGCCGCGGGATTGGCAGGCGCTCGGCGACGACCACCCGCAGGAACTCGAGCGCCCACCAGGCGAACAGCAGACCGACGGCCCCGCCGGCTGATGCCAGGACCGCGCTTTCCGCCAGCAACTGACGGACCAGGCGGCCGCGCGCCGCCCCGAGCGCCGCGCGCACCGCCAGCTCGCGATGCCTGGACGTCGCGCGCGCGAGCAGCAGGTTCGCCACGTTCGCGCACGCGATGAGCAGCACCACGCCGACGGCGCAGAGCAGGATCAGGAGTGCCGGACGCACGTCGCCCGTAAGCTGCTCGCCCAGCGGCACGACCCGCGCGGTCCAGCCGGTGTTGAACTCCGGAAACTGGCGCGTGAGATCGGCATGCACGCGCGTCATGTCGCGCTGCGCGCTCTCGAAGGCCACGCCCGGCTTCAGCCGTGCGAGCACCGTGATGGACCGGCCGCGGGGGGTGCGTGACGCGGCGGTGAAGCCGATGGGCAGCCACATGTCGACGGTCTTGTCGAGATACGAGAACCCCGGCGGCATCACACCGACGACGGTCGTGGAGCGGCCGTCGAGCGTGACGGGCTTCCCCAGGATCGAGGGATCGGCCTGAAAGCGCTGGGTCCACAGCCTGTCGCTGATCACGGCGACCCGCCGGTCGGGCGTGTCTTCGTCGACGGTGAATGCGCGGCCGAGGGCTGGCTGCACGCCGATGATCGGGAAGAACGCCGCCGAGACGAGCGCGACGGGCACGTCGCGCGGCTCGCCGCCGCCAGTGAGCGTCACCGAGAACGTGAGGCTGACGGCCGCCATGTCCTCGAACGACTGCTGCATGTCGCGCCAGCGGAGAAAGTTCGCCGGAGCGACCACGTTCGTGGTCCTGTCTCGCGGGATGTTGTATTCCCACACGATCGCCAGCCGGCCGGCGTCCATGTAGGGGAGCGGCCGGAGGAGCAGCGTGTTGACGACGCTGAAGATCGCGGTGTTCGCGCCGATGCCGATCGCCAGCGCCGCGACGGCAATGGCGGTGAAGCCCGGCGCACGCGCCAGCAGCCGCGCGCCATGACGGAGATCCTGGAGCAGTGTGAGCATACTTTGTAGGGGCGGCTCGAGAGCCGCCCTTGACGATTGTGTTGGTCCGCCTCGAGAGCCGCCCTTGACGACGGCCCTACCGTCCGATGGCGCCGATCGCCCACGCCGCCTGGCGGCGCACCCGAACGTCGGTGTCCCTCAGGAGCGGAATCAGCGCGTTCGAGGCGGACGAGTCGCCGATGGCTCCGAGCGCCCAGGCGGCCTGTTCGCGGACGCGCGGCTCGGCGTCGCCGAGGACGACCATGAGCGCGTCCACGCCGCCCCGGTCGCCGATGGCGCCGAGCGCCCACGCGGCCTGTTCGCGCACCCGCGCGTCGGTGTCGCGGAGCGCGGCGGCGAGCGCCTGCACGGCTCGCGAATCGTCGATCGCGCCGGCCGCCCATGCGGCCTGCCGGCGAACCTTTGCGTTGCTGTCCTTCAGCGTCGTCACGAGCGCCGGCACGGCTGCCGGATCGTCCAGCGCGCCCAGCGCCCAGGCCGCCTGTTCACGAACACCGGGCTCGGCGTCCTTCAGGCTGTCGACGAGCGGCGCCACCGCGCGGCGATCGTCGAACGCCCCGAGTGCCCAGGCCGCGTTCCGGCGCGCGAACCAGGCTCCCTCCCGCAGCGCCGAGAGCACGGGGTTGAAAGCCGGCGAACCGATGGAGACCAGCGCGCGCGCGGCCTGCTCGCCCGGGGTGGTCAGGTCGTTGCGCGAGTTCCACCGCTCGCGGCCGCAGACGGACGGGTCGATGCGCGCCTGATCGCCGAGGAGCGCGACCAGTGGCTGCACCGCGTCGGCCGCCCGGTCGCCCAGCTCGCGCAGGTCGCACGCGGCGCGCGTCCGGACAATCGCGTCGGCGTCGGCGAGGTCGGCGGTCAGTGCCTTCACGCTCCGGACCTGCGCGGGATCGGCGAGCGCCGACCCGACCGGCGCGTCGTGGATCCGGGCGAGCGCGATGGCCGCCTGGCGCCGCACCGCGGCGTCCTGGTCCGCCAGCGCGGTGCGCAGGCCGGCGAGCGCGGCTTCTCGGGCATTCATCTGCGCCGTGACCGACGTCGTGCGCGACGACCAGTCGAGCGACGGGTGCAGGACGATCCAACTCGCGCCAAGGAAGATGGCGCTCGTTTTCATCAGCGTCCGAACGAAGACGGCCAGGGGAGTCATCGGCATCTCCTGCCAGGGAAAAACTGCATCTGGGCCTGCGCCTCCAGACCGCTCCGGCGATCGCGAGGATCGCCGGGCGGCGAGGCGGACGACATCAGCGGGCGATCTGGCCGAGTGCGAATGCCGCCTGCTGGCGGACGCTGGCGTTCGGGTCCTTGAGCGCGGCGGTCAGGCCGTCGATGGCGCGCGGGTCGCGGATCTGGCCGAGGGCGAACGCCGCCTGCTCGCGCACGTCGGCCTCCGAGTCCTTGAGCGCGACCACGAGCGCTTCAACGGCACCGTGGTCGCGAATCTGTCCGAGGGCGAAGGCGGCCTGCTCCCGGACGTCGGCATTCGGGTCCTTGAGCGCCGAGATCAGCGCCGGCGCGGCCTTTGAGTCGCGAATCTGACCGAGCGAGAAGGCGGCCTGCTGACGGACGTCCGGTTTCTCGTCGTGCAGCGCGACCGACAGCCCCTCGATCGCCGACACGTCGCGCAACTGCCCGAGGGCGAAGACCACCTGCTCCCGGACGCTCGCGTCGACATCCTTGAGGGCACTGGTGAGGGCCTGGACGGCCGACTTGTCGCGCAGCTGGCCGAGCGCGAACGCGACCTGCTCGCGAACGTCGTGGCTCTGAATCCTTGAGTGCCGCGATGAGCGGCTCCACCGCGCGGCGGTCGCGCAGCTGCGAGAGGCCGAAGGCCGCCTGTTCGCGCACGTCCGCCGCCGCATCGGTCAAGGCCTGGACGAGCGGCTCGAAGATCGCCGGATCGCGCAGCCGCACGAGCGCGTTGAGCGCCGTCTCGCGCACGTCCTTGTCCGTGTCCTTCAACGCCGCGGTCAGCGCGGCCACCAGCTTGGGATCCGCCGGATTCCTGTCGCTGCGGACGCGAGTGGTGTTCTCCTGTCCCATGCCCAGCGAGCCCAGCTCCACGCCCAGCGAGTCCAGGACGGACGAGATGGTTGGCTGGACGATGCTCTGCACGACACCGTTCACGGTTCCGGCGGTCGCCTCAGCGATTCCCTCCCGAACGCTCTCCCGGATGGCGGTCTTATTCACGACCTGCGTTTGGGTGGTGACGTGTGTGCTGACGCGCACGTCCGGCGGGCTGACCCGGACAACAGCCTGTGGCGCGCCGTCGGGAGCCGCGGCCGGAACCGGCTGCGCGTCCGGCGCCGGGGCCCCCGCCACCGGCCGCGGGTCCGTGGTCTGCCCCTCCGCGGCGTAGACCCACGGCTGCATGGAGGCCAGCGGCATCACCGCGCAGGCAAAGACGACCGTGGCGCCGGCCGTGCGCAACCGCGACAGGCCAGAGCGGGGAACGGTCGGATCGAGGATGGCCATGAGACGTCCCTCCAGCTGCGAACGGTGCGCCATGGCCAGGCTCGCGCCCGCCATCACACCAGGAAAACGGCCCGCGCGCATGACGCGCGCGATATCGAGTAGTTGATCGGCGTAGTCGGCGCCGCGCGTGCCGGCGGCCAGCACGAGGTCGTCACAGGCACGCTCGCGCTCGGTGCGCACGTGGCGCGCGGCCATCCATACCAGCGGATTGAACCAGTAGAACGCGCAGGCGACCTGCGCCAGCATGTGCGTCAGGCAATCGCGCCGCTTCACGTGGGCCAGCTCGTGCAGGAGCACGATGCGCAGCCGGTCGGCGGGCCAGTTGTCCGCGTCGTCCGGCATGACGACGGCGGGCCGGAAGATGCCCCAGGCCATCGGCATCGAGGCGCGGCGACTCTGAAGAAATGTAATGCGCGGCGACACGCCCAGTTCGGCCGCCAGCTCCCGGGCGAGCGGAAGCCATGGCGCGTCCGTCACGCGCTCGGTGCGCCGCGACATCCAGCCGACGGCGGCGAACCCCAGTGCGAGGCGGCCAAGAACCAGCGTCGCGCCGAATGCCCAGATCAACAGCAGCGCCGCGGAAAACGACAGGCGCGGTGCGATCGATTGCCGGCTCGGGGTTTCGCCCGGAGCGCTGAGATTGGGTCCGACATTCGCCCGGCGCAGGGGCGCCGCGGGCGCGCTGACCTCAATCGGCAGTGCCACCGCGACCTCGGGAGCCGCCGGCAGGATCTCGGCGGACTCGAGCGTGACCAGGGGCACCTGCCACCTGGGAAGCGCGAGCGACAGGGCGGGCAGGACCATCGCACTCACGAGCGCGAGGGTCCACAGCAGGTGCCGGGCGGCTGCGGTGCGGCGGCGCAGGATTGTCGCCGCGATTCCGGCGCCAGCCAGGAGCAGCGTCGCCTTGAAGATCGCATCGGCGAGGGGCAGCCACGCCGTTCCGGACAGGTCAGGAAGCACTGAGAGGACGCTCATGACTGGACTCCTGCGTGGCGGGCGCGATTGATCAGCTCCTCGAGACGATCCAGCTCGACATCCGAGAGCGTGGATGCGCGATCGTCGAGAAGGGCGGAAATCGCCTGCTCCGCGGATCCGTCGAAGAACGTCTGGAGGACGTGGCGGAGCGCCGAGCGCTTCGCGTTGTCGCGCGCGATGGTCGGCACGTAGACATATCGCGGACCTTCCTGGACGTGACGGACGTGCCCTTTGTCCTCCAGGATGCGCAACATGGCGCGCACCGCGGAATAGCTGGGCGGCTCGGGCAGCGCCGCCTGCACCTCGGCGGCCGTGGCGCGGGCGTTGGCGTAGAGAATGTCAACGATTTGACGCTCCCGACGGCTCAAGTTGTTGTGGGTCTGCCTGGTCATATGTGAACTCCGCCGATGTGGTCTCGTCCTGCCGCGTCACCGAGTCAAAAAATCCCTCACCTGAACGACATGCCGATTAGACGGCAGCCGCGGCCAAAAGGTGCTATGAAAATAGCATTATGGCAGAAAAATAGCACCGCGCCCCTGGGGCCAGGGACCGTTACGCCTTCCGTCGGAAGCCGGACGAGACGACGAGAGCTCCGCAACTGCTTACAATGGCGAGACTTGCGAAAGCTGACGCCCAGGCCACCGGTCGCGTTTCGCCGCCGCCGAGGTCGAGCAGCAGGCCAAAAACCAGAGGAGCCGCCAGCCCCGCCGCGAACCCGGCGAACGAGTGGAGCGCCATCGCGCCGCCACGGACTTCAGCCGGAACGGCCTCGATCAGGCCGGCAGTCAGCGCGGCTGAGTCACTCATGATCGCCACGAAGTACACGGTGATGAGTCCGACCGCCGCCATGGTGGGCAGCCACGCCGCGGCACCGGCCCCGAGGGCGCACGCGGCCGACACGCACATCGCGAGGGAAATCGCACGGCCGCGACGTCCGGCCGCCGCCTCGTTTCCGAGGATGCTGGAGGGGGGGCCGAGCAGGTTGATTGCCGCCGCGAGCGCGGGGCCGCCCCAGCGCAAGCCCCACGACGCGGAATGGGCACCGGCCAGGAACGCAAAGAAGGCGACCATCCACGACCGCAGGGCGAACAGCTCCCAGCAGTGGCTGGCGTACCCGGCGATGATGCCGGCGGCGGTCCGGTTGCGGTAGACCGGCGTGAAGTCCAGCAGCCGGCGCGGATGGGTCGCGGCGACGTGGCTCCTGCGGGGCAGAGCGCCGAGGACCAGCGCCGCAGCGGCGACCGGGCCTGCCGAGGCGACCAGGAACGCGGTGCGCCATCCCGCGGCAGCCACGACGACTCCAGTCAAGAGGAGCGAGAGACTGGTGCCGATCCCGAACGTCGAGGTGTAGAAGGCAATCGCGCGCCCCCGGAGTCGCCCGTCCACCTGCTCGGAGAGTTCCTTCAGCCCCGGCATGTAGGTGCCGGCCAGGCCCGCGCCACAAATCACCTGCATGGCGGCGCCGGAGAGCACGCCGCCGGCGACGAGGGCGAAGCCCGCGGCTCCGGCGGCCAGCAGCGCGCACCCGAGGGCATAAATCCGGCGTGCCGGCAGCCGGTCCGTCAGCCCCACGAGCAGCGGCACCGCGAGCATGTACCCGCCGAAGAACGCGCCACCCACGAGACCGGCTCCGGTATTCGTCATGCCCCAGGCCGCTGCGAAGCTCGGGCAGCACCGCAGGGTAGCTGGAGAACCCCGCCATGCTGAGCGCTTCGGCCAGGCAGAGTACGACGACGGGCCGCAATCTCATCCAGCGGCAGTCTATCCCGCCTTCGCGGCCGGGGGCCGTAGAGGCCGCTTCGGCGAGGCAGGCTCCGCCTTCGCGGCCGAGCGGGCCGTAGAACAATGCCGGCCTGATGGAATATGGGAAAAGGTAAATGGAAAAAGAACCGTGTTCTTCCATTTTCCATCTGCCATTTACCATCAGGATGCTTTTTCAGCCGTCCTGCCAGGGCTCAGGGGGCCGCTTCGGCGAGGCAGGCTCCGCCTTCGCGGCCCTCGTCTCGGACGCCGAGGCCGGCGCGACCTATCGCATCAGCTACAATTAGCGTTCCCTCGAGACCGACAGCAGCCGGCAGGACCCGGGCCACAGGGGCGCACAGTCGCCACAGACGCGAGGTAGGAGTAATGTTCAAGGAATTCCGCGAC
The DNA here is from genome assembly GCA_963817635.1 of uncultured Acidobacteriota bacterium. Classification (GTDB taxonomy): domain Bacteria; phylum Acidobacteriota; class Vicinamibacteria; order Vicinamibacterales; family 2-12-FULL-66-21; genus CAWFPR01. The sequence continues at coordinate 660,798 of CAWFPR010000005.1, forward strand.
TTCGCCGCACGCGGCAATGTCATCGATCTCGCCGTCGGCGTGATCATCGGCGCGGCTTTCGGGAAGATCGTGACCTCGCTCGTGAGCGACATCATCATGCCGCCTATCGGGTTGCTCCTGGGCCAGGTGAACTTCAACGATCTGTTCGTGTCGCTGAACGGCGGGCACTACGCGTCGCTGGCCGAGGCCCAGGCGGCCGCGGCTCCGACACTCAACTACGGCGTCTTCCTGAACGCCGTGTTCCAGTTCCTGATCGTCGCGTTCGCCGTGTTCCTCATGGTGCGGCAGATCAACCGGTTGAAGACGCCGGTGCCGAGTCCTCCCGCGCCCGATCAGCGCGACTGTCCGTTCTGCATCTCACGGATCCCGGCGGCCGCCAGGCGCTGTCCCCACTGCACCTCGGAGATTGCCGGGAAGGCGCTCGCGTAGCCAGAATAGCCCGGCCAGCAACTGCCTGAAGCGCGGGTCGTCGCGCAGGATGCCGTAGCCGGGGTGTCTGCGGGAACGGCGCCGGGTGTGGCAGAATTCCGGTCATGGCGCATCCCTCGTCTCCCGCATCCGCCGCCGGCCACCCGGAGTGGCCCGCGCTGCCGCTCGACGGCTGGCGCGACACGTACGCCACGCTCCATATGTGGATGCAGGTCGTGGGCAAGGTCTGCCTCGCCCTCACGCCGCGTGTGAACCACTGGTGGAACATCACGTTCCACATCACACCGCGCGGCCTCGTCACACCCGTGATGGAGGCCGGCGACGGGCGCTCGGTGACGATGGCCTTCGACTTCGTCAGCCACCGGCTCGAGATTGATTGTTCCGACGGCCGGGTCGAGGCGGTGGATCTCGTGCCGCGCACGGTGGCCGACTTCCATCGCGCGGTGATGGAGGCGCTCGCCCGCCTCGGCATCCACGTCCGCATCTGGACGATGCCGGTCGAGATCCCGGATCCGATCCGCTTCGAGCTCGACACGACGCACCGCTCGTACGACGCGGGCGCGGCGAACACCTTCTGGCGGGTGCTCGTGTCGATCGAGCCGATCCTCGAGCGATTCCGCGCCGGCTTCATCGGCAAGAGCAGTCCTGTCCACTTCTTCTGGGGGAGCTTCGACCTGGCAGTCACGCGCTTCTCTGGAAGGCGTGCGCCCGAGCGGCCAGGCGCTGACGAAATGACCCGCGAAGCCTACTCACACGAAGTGATCAGCCACGGCTTCTGGCCAGGGAGCGGACCGATCGCGGAACCGGCGTTCTACGCGTATGCCGCGCCGGAACCGGCCGGACTCAAGAGCGCGTCGATTGCACCCGCGGCCGCGTACTACAACACCGAGCTGTCGGAGTTCCTGCTGCCTTACGAGGCGGTGCGCACTGCGGCGTCGCCCGCCGGCGACCTGCGCGCGTTCATGGCGAGCACGTACAACGCGGCCGCCGACCTCGCGGCGTGGAATCGGCAGGAACTCGAGCGGCGCTGAATGCTGCGATCCAAAGATCTGGCTACCCGTCCCGCCTGTAGGGCTGGTATTCTTTCGCTCCCGCGACGTCCGAAAAGCGCCTCGATCGATCATTCGGTCGGGCGATTCACAGGGCGCGCGAAAATGGGGGAGGCGAAGGAACTATGTCAATCCGACGGAAACCGGTGGAGTTTCGAAGGGCGGCGACGCGATTCCTGGTCCGCGGCGCGATCGTCGGCAGGACTCGCGATGTCAGGGGTCGTGCTGTTCTCCGCCGCACAGCGTGACGTGATGGCCTCTTCCGGAAGCCAGGCGAACGCGAAGAAGAAGTACATCGCAACGCGCGCCATTACGGTGGACAAGGTCACCGGACAGCTGCGCAAGCCCACCGAGGAGGAAACGCAGGCGCTCGTCGACATGCTGCACACGCTCATCAAGCCCGCGCCGGACGCGGGCGACCAGACGACCCTCGCGAACGGCGCGATCGCCATGGCGCTCGACGGGCAGGGGGCCCCGGTGATGCTCGCCAGGCCGGGACCGGACGGCACCACGGAAGTCCTGTGCGTGACGTCGTTCGAAGAAGCGGCGGCCTTTCTCGGGCTCGTCGAAGACGTGGCGAAGCAGTAGGGGAGGACACCAATGAAGACACTGAATCGGTCCACTCGCTGCTGCCTCCAGGCGCTGTTCGCAGCCGCCGCCGTCCTCTTCACTTCGACCTACGCCCTGGCTGGCGGGGCGCAGGTGATCGTCGTCAACATCAATGCCCCCGGCGTTGGCTTCAACGACCCGGCACCGGCCACGCCGGTCGGCGGCAACACCGGCACGACCAAGGGTGAGCAGCGGCTGATCGCCTTCCAGCACGCAGCCGACCTCTGGGGCCAGACCATCGACAGCCCCGTGCCCATCTTCGTGACCGCGCAGTTCACCTCGCTCGGTGCGAACGTGCTCGGAAGCGCGGGCGCGACGTTCATCTTCCGCGACTTCGGTGGACTTGGCCTGTATCCTGGAGCGGAGTTCGCGGGCACCTGGTATGGCTCCGCCCTTGCGGACAAGCGCGCCGGCGTGGACCTGAATCCGGGCTTCGCCGACATCGGCGCGAATTTCAGCAGCGATTTCGACTTCTACCTCGGGCTCGATACGAACCACGGCGCGCAGGTCGATCTCGTCACCGTAATCCTGCACGAGCTTGGCCACGGATTGAACTTCCAGACGTTCGTGAGCAGTTCGAGCGGCGCTCCCATCGCCGGCTTCATCGACATCTATGCGCGCCACCTGGTGGACACGACCACCGGACTGCACTGGGACCAGATGACCAACGACGAGCGCAAGGCCTCGGCGACGAAGTTCGGCCGCCTGGTGTGGGACGGTGCGAGGGTGACCGCCGACGTGCCAGCCGTGCTGTCGCTGGGGAGTCCTGAAGTGCGCGTCGTCGCGCCCCCCGCCGTTGCCGGTCCGTACCAGTTCGGCTCGGCCGCCTTTGGTCCTCCAATCGGTTCCCCGAACATCGACCGGCGCTGTCGTGGCAGCCGTTGACGCGGCGGACGCCGCCGGCCCGACGACAACCGACGGCTGCTCCGCGTTCACGAATGCGGGCGCCGTGGCCGGCGCCATCGCGCTCATCGAGCGCGGCGGGTGCGGCTTCGCCGTCAAGGCGCGTAACGCCACCGACGCCGGCGCCATCGGCGTCATCATCTACAACCAGGCCGCCAACGCCGGGGCCGCCCCGCCGGGGATGGCCGACGACGGAGTCAACGGCGCGTTCGTGACAATTCCGACCGTCAGCATGACCAGGGCAGACGGACTCGCCATCCTGGCGAAGCTCCCGGGCGTGATGACTTCCATCAGCGTGGACGGCACGATCCGCGCCGGCGCCGACGATCTCGGACGGGCGCGTCTCTACGCGCCGTTCCCGGTCGTCAGCGGCTCGTCGGTCTCACATTACGACACGGTCGCGTCGCGCAACCTGTTGATGGAACCAGCCATCAATGCGGACCTGACGCACAACCTCTCGGCTCCGTTCGATCTCACGCTGGAGCTGTTGCGCGATGTGGGCTGGTTCGCGGACGCCGACCTCGATGGTGTTCCGAACGAGTCCGATTGCAACGCGAATTCCGACCTCGGCGCGACGGTCGTGATCGGCGGCGTCGATACCGGAGTGCCGAACGTCCTGTTCACCAACGGCTGCACCATCACCGACTTGACCGAACAGATCAGGATGTCGGCGAAGAACCACGGCCAGTACGTGAGCGGGGTCGCTGGTCTGACCAACACGCTGGTGCACAACGGCGTGATCACCGGCGCGCAGAAGGGCGCCATACAGTCGGCGACGGCCCACAACAAGAACCCGTAAAGCGTCGCGACGCCATGCGTGACGCCGGTCCGCGCAAGCGGTCCGGCGTCACACACTTCCCGGACGATCGCAATCCGTGCAGCTGACCGCATGCCGACACTCGTGCTTGGTGAGGGGCTCGTCCTGCTGCAATCCCGGCTCGCGCCAATGGAGCAGCGCGAGGTGTGGACCATGTGCCGGGCCCTGTCGGAAGGGCCCGTCCCGATGTATACGCCGACGGTGCGCGGCGGACGGAAGATGAGCGTCGGGATGTTGTGTCTCGGGAAACACTGGAACGGCCTGACGTTACCGAGTACGAGGATCGACGAAGCGACCACGACGGATTGCAGGTGCCCGCCATACCCGAGGGGCTTGCCGCCATTGCCCGGGCGGCCGCTTCGCAAGCCGGTTTCACGATGCAGCCGGACCTCTGCATCATGAACTACTACGGGGCCGATTCGAAGCTGGGGGTGCACCAGGACAAGGACGAGCGCCCGGAGACGCTCGCGGCCGGCATTCCGATCGTGTCGGTTTCGCTCGGCGACGCCGCGCGCTTCGTCATCGGCGGCCTGTCGCGTCGCGATCCGACGAGTCCGCTGATTCTCAGGTCTGGAGATGTGCTGGTAATGGGAGGGCCGTCACGCCTTCGATTTCACGGCGTCACCAGAATCCTGGCTGGAACGGCTCCCGCAGGCACGGGACCGGGGAGATTCAACCTGACGTTTCGCCAGTGGTGAGCTCGACCGTTCACCATTCGTCACAAAAGATGGCGCAACCGGCGCGTAATGTGTCATGTACACCCGCTGCAGTCGCGTCCGAGCGAGGCGACAGGGCCTCGCCCCCGGCGCAAGGAGAGCTTCGATGAGTGAAACGCAATTGCTGGGTCGGCCCGTCTGGTGCGAATTGCTGACCACCGACACGAAGGCGGCCGAGGGGTTCTACACGACGGTCGTCGGGTGGAGCGCGGCGCCGTTCGATGGATCGCCCGACCCGTACGACATCCTCAAGCGGGCGGACGGCACCGGAATAGGCGGCGTCATGAAGATCCCAACGGGCATGAACTTCCCGCCCCACTGGCTCATGTACGTCGGCGTGCCGAACCTCGACGACATGGTCGCGAAGATCCAGCGTCTCGGCGGAAGCACCCTCTCGCCGCTCATCGAAGTCCCCAACGTCGGCCGGATGCAGGTGATGAAGGATCCGCAGGGCGCGCTCTTCTCGATTCTCGAGCCGGCTCCCTCGTCGCCCGACATGCCCGACACGCCGCCGGTGAACGGCGACGTGTCCTGGCGCGAGCTGTACACCACCGACGCGGCCGCGGCCGTCAAGTTCTACACCGATATCTTCGGCTGGCGCGAGTCGCAGGCGATGGACATGGGCCCGGCGGGGAAGTATCACATCGTGGCACGCCAGCGGGACATAGGCGGCATCATGAACACGCCCAAGGAGATGGCGCAGGTGCCCCCGAACTGGGGCCTCTACTTCCTGGTGAGCGATCTGGACGCGGCCATCGAGCGGGTCAAGACCGGCGGCGGCAAGGTGCTGAACGGGCCGATGGAAACGCCCGACGGCGACCGGATCGTGAACTGCATGGATCCGCTGGGCGCGGCGTTCTCCCTGCACGGGAAGAAGAAGGGCTGAGCTTCGCGACGGCGCACGATTCACCCAGAGATGATGGGCACCGTGAATGTGCAATGACGGCGTGCGCCGGACGAAGCCGGCACGGCTCCGGCGGTTCATCACTGCCGTGGTCCTTGCCGGATGGTTCGCGCCGATGGGGGCCGAACAGGTCGCGGTGCGCCATCCCGAGGCGAGCCTCCAGGCGCCTCTCCGGCTCAGTGCGCTGGATGGCAGACCGATCGCCGATGGCGACCTGACTCAGGGCGTTCAGGGCGATCGCGTCACTGCCAGGCTGGTCTTCCGCTTCAAGGACGGTTCACTCCACGACGAAGTGACCGTGTACTCACAACGGGACGCCTTTCGACTCGTGAGCGATCGCGTGGTTCAGAAGGGCCCGTCATTTCCACGGCCGCTCACGATGTCGCTCGACGTCGCGAGCGGCCGTGTGACGGTGGAGTATGCGGACGGAAACGGACCCTCGGCACGGGTGTCGGAGCAGCTCGATCTTCCGGCCGACGTCGCCAATGGAATCATCGTGCCGCTGCTGAAGAACGTCCGGCCGGAATCGCCGCCGAAGCGCTTTTCGTTCGTCGCGGCGACGCCGAATCCGCGGCTGGTCGGACTGGAAATCGCAGACGCCGGCACGGAGCGCGTCGCAACCGGCGGCGCCGTTCGAGAGGCGAGACACTACGTGCTCAAGGCCGACATCGGCGGCATCAGCGGCCTGTTGGCGCCGCTCGTCGGCAGGCAGCCTCCCGACTCACACGTGTGGATTCTCGAAGGCGATGCGCCGGCGTTCGTGAAAGCGGAGCAGCCGCTGTATGTCGGTGGACCGGTGTGGCGGATTGAAGTCGCCCAGCCCGCCGGCCCCGAGTGACCAGCGCCATGACGCAGCGTTCACGGTTCGCCGTCGCCCTGCTGGCGCTTCCGGCGCTCGCGGGATCCCCGCTCGGCACATCGGGTCAGACGACGTACACCATCGATCCCGCCGCGAGCCACGTGGTCGTGCACGTGGACAAGAGCGGGCTGTTCTCGTTTGCCGGCCACGCGCACGAGGTCGCCGCGCCGGTGGCGACAGGCACGATCGTCGTGCCGCCGGGCAATCCGGCGCAATCAGCGGTGCGCATCGAGTTCGACGCCGCGGCGCTGAAGGTCACCGGCAAGGGGGAGCCAGCCGGTGACGTGCCGGACGTGCAGCGGACGATGGAGAGCGACCGCGTACTGGACGTCGCGCGGTTCGGGCGCATTACGTTCGTCTCCCGCACGATCGATATGCTGGGGCCGGCGTCCCCTCACCTGCGCCTCCGCCTCGCGGGCGATCTCACGCTGCACGGTGTCACTCGCCCCTCGATGGTCGAGGTGAACGTGGACATCCTCCCGGATCGCCTCACGGCGACCGGCACCCTCACGATCAGGCAGACCGCTTTCGGCATCGAGCCCGTGACCGCCGCGGGCGGAACCGTGAGGGTGAAAGACGAGGTCGAGGTGGAATTCACGCTCGTCGGCCGCTCCGGGCCGGCGGACCGTTGACGGCGGGAGAGGTTGCCGTCGTCGAAAGCGTTCGACAGGCTGTAGACTGCCTTGGACCTGGAAAAGCGAGGGCGGGCCTGGGTACCGCGGCAAGACAGATGAGACCATTCCCAACGATCTCTGGCGGGGCGGCAGCGATCGTCCTGCTGGCGCAGGCGGCGGTGGCTCCTCGTTTCGAGCCGACGCAGCCGGAACTCTTTTCAGCGGGCGGCGCACTGGTCAATGCGGCCGCCGATTTCGACGGCGACGGTGACGTGGATCTCTTCGTGGGCTTCAACGGCGCACCGAACCGCCTGTATCGCAACGACGGAGGCGCGTTCGCCAATGTGGCCGAGGAGACCGGCGTGGGCGATCGGCGGCCCACGCGCGCGGCGGCGTGGGGAGATTTCGACGCGGATGGCGATCCCGACCTCGTCGTAGGCTTTGCCCCTGGCGATCAGTCGGTGCTGCGGCTCTACCGGAACGACGGCGGCCGCTTCACTGAGGTCACGGCCGCTGCAGGGCTGGCCGTCGACGGCGGTGCCGTCCGCCAGCTCGCGTGGATCGACGTCGATGCGGACGGCGATCTCGATCTGTTCGTCGGCTTTCGCGACCGCGCCGACATGCTGTTCCGGAATGCCGCCGGGCGGTTCGCCGACGTCGCCGCGCAGGTCGGCCTCGCGGATACCCGCAAGACGGTGGGCGCCGTGTGGTTCGACTACGACGAGGACGGCGACCTCGACCTGTATGCGGCACACATGGACGGCGACGCGAACGGCCTCTATCGGAACGACGCCGGCCGCTTCACCGACGTTGCCGAGTCCGCCGGGCTGGCCTGGGGCGGCCGCGCGCCGCGCGACGCGGCGAACGGGACCGTGCGCCCGTGTCTGGCCGACGTTGACAACGACGGCCGGTTCGACGTTTTCACCGCCAACTACGGCCCGAACGGCCTGTTCCTCAACCGCGGCGGCGGCCACTTCGAAGATGTCTCGGCGCGGTGGGGGATTGCGGCGGACTCGCGGTACGACACGTGCGCGTTCGGCGATTTCGACAACGACGGCCGTGTCGATCTCTACGTCAACGGCACCGTTACCGGTGGCCGGAGCTATCGCGACTATCTGTTCAGCAACACGGGCGCGCGGTTCGAGGACGTCACTCCCGAGTCTGTGCGTGTGCTCGAGGCCGACCACGGCGCGCTCTGGATGGATGCCGACAACGACGGCGCCGACGATCTCGCGCTCACGGGTTCGCAGCCGTCCGGCATGCACCTGTTGCTGCGCAACCTGCTGGCGGCCGTCGATTGCCGCCGTGCGATTCACGTGCGCGTGGTGGACGGCCGCGGGCGGGCCACGCGGGCAGGCGCGGAGATTCGCGTATTCGCGGCGGGGACGAGGCGCCTGCTCGCCGCGCGCCTGGTCGACTCCGGATCCGGATACAACGCGCAGAGCGACGGACCGATCCACATCGGGTTGCCTGACATGGGCCGCGTCGATGTCGAGGTCACGTATCCGGGTGGGGGCCGCCGGCGTGTTGCGCGGGCCCGCGGCGTTGCGCCCGGAGCGGCGCCAACCGTTTCGGTGAAATAACCCGGGCGGCTCCCGCGGCGTTACACTAGTCCCGGCGCGAGCCGTCCCGGTCGCGGGACCGGCCGCCAGAGGAGATCCATGCGAATTCATTCAATAGTCGCGCTCGCCGTCCTCGGCATTTCGTCGCTCCCGGTGGCGCCTCCCGCGCCCCAGACGACGGTAGACCCCTCCTCGGCCATGCACTGGCGAGGAATCGGGCCCACGCGGGCCGGGCGCACCCGCGCGCTCGCCGGTGTGCCGAGTCAGCCTAACGTCTTCTATGTCGGGTTCGACAATGGCGGGGTCTGGCGTTCCACCGACTATGGCTCCACCTGGCTTCCGCTGTTCGACGAACAGCCAACCGGATCGATTGGCGCCATCGCGGTGGCGCCATCAGATCCGAACGTGATCTACGTCGGCACGGGGGCGGGCATCATCCGGCCCGACCTCGCGACCGGCGACGGCGTCTACAAGTCCGTCGACGCCGGCAAGACCTGGAAGCGGCTCGGGCTCGCCGACACACAGATGATCGCGATGATCGACGTCTCGCCGCGCGATCCGAACACGCTGTTCGTCGCGGCGCTCGGCCATCCCTATGGCCCCAACGCCGAACGCGGCATCTTCCGATCGACCGACGGCGGCGCGACGTTCCAGAAGGTCCTCTACAAGGACGAGTACACCAGCGGCGACGACGTTCGCATCGATCCCGGCGACCCGACCATCGTCTATGCCGCGTTGTGGCAGCAGCAACAGAGCTACGTCGAAGGCGGCGAGTTCGGCGGCACCGGCGGAGGCATCTTCAAGTCCACCGACAGCGGCACGACGTGGAAGGCGCTCACCGAAGGGCTTCCCGACGTGATCCAGGCGAACCTCGCCATCTCCACGAGCGACCCGCGGACGCTCTATGCCATGGTGGCCGGCTCCGCGGCGGGCGGCGGGCGTGGCGGTGGCGGCCGGGGCGGCGGGCGCGGAGCGGGCGGCAGCACGGGACTCTACAAAACGACCGATGGCGGCGAGCACTGGGTGCTGGCCGCGCACATGGACGGCAACACCAGGCAGCCCGACCCCCGTCCGCTGGCACGCATCGGCGGCGGCGACCTCCCGACGGTCACGGTCGATCCCGGCAACCCGAACGTTGTCTACAGCTGCTCGGTCGTCATGTGGCGGACGGAGGACGGCGGCCTCACGTGGTCGGCGGTCCGTGGCTCGCCTGGCGGCGACGACTATCAGAAGGCCTGGATCAATCCGAACAACACGAACATCATTCTCGCCGTGTCGGATCAGGGCGCGGTCGTGTCGGCCAACCGCGGCGTGAGCTGGAGCAACTGGTACACGCAGCCGACCGCCGCGATGTATCACGTGACGACCGACAAGGCGTTTCCGTACAGCGTGTGCGGCGGCCAGCAGGATTCCGGGTCCGCGTGCGTCCAGAGCCGCTCGAACGACGGGGAGATCACTTTCCACGACTGGCATCCGGTGAACATCCAGGAATACGGCGAGGCCGCGCCCGATCCGAAAAATCCCGACCTCGTGTACGGAAGCGCCCGCACGAATGTCTCGCTCTACAACCGCAGGACCGGACAGACGAAGAGCGTCGGTCCGAACCTCACGCAGGCCGGCCCGAACGGCGAAACGTTCAACCGCAACGTTCGGACGATGCCGCTCGAATGGTCGCCGGTTGATCCCAACGTCCTCTTCTACACCTCGAACGCCGTGTGGAAGACGGTGGACGGCGGCATCCACTGGACGCGGATCAGCGGCGACCTGGCACGTCAGACGTGGGAGGTTCCGGCAAGCGCCGGCAAGTACGCCGAGGGCGTCACGCCGGATCCGCGGGGCACGATCACGGCGCTCTCGCCCTCGTCGAAGGACGTCAACATCATCTGGGCCGGCACCGACGACGGCAACATCCAGGTGACGCTGGATGGAGGCCTGAAGTGGACCAACGTCACGCCTCCCCAGATCAAGCCCTGGACGCGCATCTTCAATATCGAGGCGGGGCACTTCGACACGCTGACGGCCTACGCCGCCGCGAACACGATGCGGATCGACGACTTCAACCCGCACTTCTGGCGCACGCACGACGGCGGCAAGTCGTGGACCGAAATCAACACCGGGATCGCGCCGGGCTGGCCCGCGAACTCCATTCGCGAGGACCCGAAGCAGAAGGGGCTGCTCTACGCGGCGACCGACACACAGGTGTGGGTGTCGTACGACGACGGCGACTCCTGGGAATCGCTGCGGCTCGACATGCCGGCGGTGTCGGTGCGCGACCTCGAGGTGAAGGACGACAGCGCGTGCCTCTGTTCCGATCTGATCGCCGGCACGCACGGACGCGGCTACTGGATCCTGGACGACGTCACGCCGCTCAGGCAGGCGGCGGCCGTCCGTGCCGCGGCGGCGGCGGGCAATGCCTATCTCGTCAAGCCCGCGCCGGCGATACGCGTTCGCTTCGGCATGAACGACCCGACGCCGTGGCCGCCCGAACTGCCGGCCGGGGAGAACCCGCCGCAGGGCGCCGTGCTCGACTACTTCCTGGCATCGGATGCGACGTCCCCCGTGACGCTCGAGGTGCTCGATGGGACCGGAAAGGTCATCCGGTCGTACTCGAGCGACGATCCGGTGCGTTCGCCGGATCCTGCGATGGACCCCGTGGCGTACAACAACCTCTGCCAGCAGACGCCCACGGCGCCGGATTGCAACCTGCCGTTCTACTGGCCGGCGGCGCAGATGAACGTGTCGATGCGCGCGGGGATGCATCGCTTCAGCTGGGACATGAAGTATGAACCGATCCCCGGAGGCGGCGGCCGCGGCGGCAGCGCGGCCGTGCCGCACCGGACGTATCCGTCGGTCAGCGCGCCCTGGGCGCCGCCGGGCGCCTACACGGTCCGGCTCACCGTCGGCGGCAAGCGTTACACGCAACCGCTGAGCGTGCATCTCGATCCGCGCGTCAAGACGTCGGCGATCGCGCTGACGCAGCTGACGACGCTGACCCACGAGATGTACACCGGCGCGCAGTCGGCGCACGCGGCCGCGGAGCAGGCCCGCGCGCTGGCGTCGGCGCTCGACGCGGCTGGCGCGGACGCCTCGGCGCTGAAGGCTGAGGTCGCCACGCTGGCACCGCCGGCGCCGGCAGGTGGAGGCGGCCGCGGCGGCTTCGGGGGGCGCGGGGGCGGAGGGCGTGGCAACACGCCGGCGACGCTCGACAGCGCCAGCGCCGCGATGATGGCCGCCGCGATGTCGATGCAACAGGCCGAGGCCGCACCGACGGCCCGCGACGTCGAGGCCTGCGCCGCGGCCCGTCGTGAGCACGCGGCGGTCATGCGGGCGTGGACGAAGATCACGACCGTCGATTTGCCGGCGTTGAACGCGAAGCGGAAGGCTGCCGGCCAGCCTCCCATTGCGATTCCGAAGGGATGAACCCGGGGCCGGGGTCAGACCCCGCCTCCCGGGGATGGGGTCAGACCCCGCTGACGGCACCCGGCGACGTGCCGGCACACGGGTAATTTCTACCGCAGCGAGAGCGGACAGATCAGTTCCGGCATCGGCGCCACGTCACCGATGGCGCAATGCCATCTGCGCCAACCGGATAGGAATCGTCGTTGCAGGGCGGCGAGGCGACATATGAACATCTGGGCCGTGGCAGCCGGCGCGCTTACGGTGGCGGCAACGCTTCTCACATGGCGCAGACACCGGCACAACGCATGGCGCGATGTGACCACGCCTTCGGTAAGCGACCAGTGGCTGTCCGAGCGGAACAGCCGTCAGGACGAATCGCAGTGACATCCCGCCAGGCATTCGGAGAAAGCCTTCGCCGCGAGCGCGAACGTCGCGGCGTCTCCCTCCAGTCGGTCGCCGACGCCACGAAGATCGGCGTCTCCCTCCTCGCTGCGCTCGAGCGTGGCGACTGTTCCCGCTGGCCAGGCGGCATCTACAACCGGGCGTACGTCCGGCGTGTACGCGACGGCCACCGGACTCGATCCGGCCGATGTGGCGGCCCGTTTTGTCGAATGCTTTTCAGAAGGCGTGGACGGCAGCGCACCGCCCGGCGCGCACCGGGCCCGACCCGACGCCGCCCGGCACGAACTGCGGCTGACACTCGCGGAAGAGCCCTCGAATCGCTGGAGTCTCGCGCTCGGACGCCTCCGCAGCGTGGCGACCGACGTCGTGGTGGTGCTGACCGCGGCCGCCGGGCTCACGGTGGTCCTTCACGTCGATTTCTGGATGGCGGCGGCCGCCGCGAGCTTCGCCTGCCAGGCCGTCGTCACCGCCGGCGCTGGCCGGTCCGTCACCGCACTGGTCCTCGAGCTGTTCCGCAGCTCAGCGGCGACTCACCTCGCCCCGGACGAATCCCCCAGCGATACGCTCGCCCCCGGATCGGCCTGACCGCATCCGTCCTCATCCGTCACTCGAGCGTCACTCGAGCGCGCGACGTCGCTGGACTCGCCCGGGCGCCCAAAGGTCAGACGAGGGGATCACCGAGTCAGCTGGAACACCTGGACCCTGCTGTTGTCCCGGTCGGCGATGAACACCTCGTCCTTGTCGTTGATGCACATCTGCGAAGGGTGATTGAGCAGGCCTTCGGTCCATCCCATCGTGAGCTGCCGCGACAGGAACGTCCCATCCTGTCCGAAGGCGACGATGCTGCTGCCGTTGCCCTCGACAACGTAGATGGTTCCCTTGCTGGCGACAACGGAGGTCGGCAGGGTTGACAGAAACTGCGTGAGGTCTCCGCCGACCGGGGTGAAGGCATTGGCATCTTTCGCGGCCGAGAACAACCTGCGTCCGATCGCATCCAGGAGGATGATGTTTCCCGCCGGATCGATGGCGAGGTCCGAGCCGGACGCTGACTCATCCGGCAGCGGCAGCGCTCGCTGGAACTGCGCCTGGGCATTCAGCACCAGGACGCGCGCCGAGAACACGTCGAGCACGTACAGGTTGTCCGCCGCGTCGATCGCGAAATCCTTCGGCACGATAGTGGACGGAGGTGGAACTCCGTCGAACGAGAGCACCTCTTTGAACGCCCCGTCGGCGCCGAGGTGAACGATCCGACGCTGACGTTCGTCGAGCGCGTAGATCTCCCCCTTCGAATTCAGCCGGATCCTGGACGGCGTCGTCAGTTGCGGGAGCCGGATTTCGGTGCCATCGATCACCGTCCTGTCCCGGAGTGTGAAGCGAAGCAGGCGGTCGTTGCCCGTGTCGCCGACGATGAACTGGCCGTTGGCGCCGCACGCGACCCCCTCCGGCAGGTTGAGCCCGGCACCGGCGCCGTCGAAGTAGACCGACAACAGATGCCTGAGTCTTCCGGCGTCGGCGGCCGACAGCCCCAGCTGCCCGACGAGGAGGCCGGCGACAACGAGACCGGCACATGAAACCCGCTTCATCGACTCACCTCATGAACTTCTTGTGGCACTGCGTGCAGAGTTCCACGTTGGTCTCAGCCAGGAGCATCCACTTGAACTCGGTGCCATGTCCCTTGTGGCAGCTCAGGCAGTCGACCCGCAGGTTCTTGTTCCTCGGGTCGATGGCCTTGTCGCCGAGCGGGTGGGCCGAATGCGCCGAGTAGTCGTGGCACGTCGTGCACAGCGCGACGACCGACGGCTGGTCGAGGAGGTACACGGTTTCCGAAGAGTGCGGGGAATGGCACGCGACGCACATTCCACCCTCGACGGGCGCGTGCTTCACAGGAGTCGCATCCATCCGCTTGATGGCGTTGGCGTGGCAGCGGCCGCACAGCGCTGCCGTATCCGCCTTGAGCAGCTTGGGCTGCTTCGAGGCGTGCGGGTTGTGGCAGTTGACGCACCCCTTCTTGTCGGCCACCGGCCAGTGCAGCCGCTGCTTGGACATCATGGCGTTCACCGCGTCACTGTGGCATCCCTTGCAGAGCTCGTAGCCCGGCCGCTTGGTCGCGAAGGGCACCGCCGAATCAGGTCCCACGTGGCACTGGTTGCAGCCGCCATTGCGCAGCGGCATATGCACGTCGTTCAACAGGAGCGCCGGCTGATCCGAGCCATGGGGATCGTGGCAGGACGTGCACGACGCCTTGCCGACCGGGTACTTCATGTGCCGTGTCACGAACGCGGGCGCGTCGGGCTTGTGGCACGTCACGCAGAGCCCGGGCACCGCGTCCTTCAGGAGCCGGACAGAACGGTCGGAGGCATGCGGCCCGTGGCAGGTCAGGCACCCCTGCTCGACGGGACTGTGCTTGAACTTCGCGTTCTTGATGGCCTCCCCGAGTTCCTTGTGGCAGCCGACGCACAACTCGTTGCCCTTTGCCAGCAGGTTTGCGGCATTGTTGCTGGCGTGCGGATCGTGGCACTTCTGGCAGTCACCGTCGGCGACCACCTTGTGGGTGCTCTTCGCGTTCGGGGGAATCATGCTGTCGTGGCATCTGGCGCAAATCTCGCGCGGGTCGGCTGACAGCAGCTTGCTGTGAGACGAGACGTGCGGATCGTGGCACCCCGAACACTCGCCCGTCCGGACCGGTGTATGTACGAACCGGTTCTTCAGCTTCTCTTCGAAGTTCGTGTGGCACGCCAGGCAGAGCTTCTTCTGGTCCGTCTCTTTCAGGCGGTAGGGATTCTGCTGGCTGCGCGCCACTGTCGCGGCCGACAGCAGGACGACCAGCGAAACGCCGACGATCGTCAGACGCGGCGTCATCGCTGCCCCCCTGACTTGCCGATGGCTCGCGTCGCGAGGTGGCAATCCGGACAGGATTTCATCGCGAACGGCGGATGGGTGTTGCTCTTGAAGAAGAACGGGTCCTTGGACGCATGCGGGTCGTGACACCGTTCGCAGTGCATGATCGCGGGGTCGATCTGCACGTGCGCCTCGCTGAACGCGGGCGTCTTCACGTCATGACATTCCGCGCAGAGCGTCCTGGCGGGCTTTGTCAGCAGCCGGTTCTCGCCCGACGAGTGGGGCTGATGACAGCGGAGGCAATCCCGGGCGGCGGGCGAGTGGGTGCGTCCGGCGTCCATCGCCTCCTTCATGGTCTTGTGGCAGTTCAGGCAGAGATCCGGGCTCTTCGCGAGCAGCAGACGCGGCAGCGCGGCCTGGTGCGGGCTGTGGCACTTCGTGCACTCGCCGCTCATGACGGGCGAGTGCTTCGACTTGGCGGCGTCGGCCGCGTCCTTCACATCGGAATGGCAGGCACCGCAGAGCACCCCTTGATCGTCCACCGTCATGCCCTTCACGTTGCTGGCGTGCGGGTTGTGGCAGGTCAGGCATGAGCCCTCCACGAAGGGCATGTGCGCGCTGCCGCCCTCGATGGGCTTCATGAGCGGCGCATGACACGATTCACAGAGCTTCGCGTCCGTCGCCTTCAGCAGGCCCTTCTCCTCAGAGCCGTGCGCCTGGTGGCATGCCGTGCACGCGCCTTCCCGAACCGGAGCGTGCATGTAGGTCTTCGTGAAACTCGTCTCGGCGTCGGAGTGGCACCGGTAGCAGACACGGTCCACCCGATCGTTCAGGATCCCCTTCGCGTTGGACCCGTGCGGATTGTGGCAGGCGACGCACTCGTCGGCGGCGGCGGGCGCGTGCGGCACCTTCGATTTCTGAGCCGCTTCACCGGTCTTCGCATGGCACGAGCGGCACAGCGGGCCGGGGGCGGCCGTCAGCAGCCGCTCGTTGTCGGACGAGTGCGGGCTGTGGCACGACAGGCATCCCTGCTCGCTCGTGACCGGAGCATGCTTGAACTCGACCGCTTCCGCCTTCTCGGCGTGGCACGTCACGCAGAGCGCGCTGCCGCTGGCCCTGAGCAGCTTCGGATTCGGTGACGTATGCGGGCTGTGGCAGAGCAGGCACTCGCCGTCCTTGAACGGCACGTGCTGGACCTTTCCGTCGCCCTTCATGCTTCCCGGATCGTGGCAGGTCGCGCAGAGCTCGCTCCCCTTCAGGTTCAGTTCGAACGGCTTTGCCGATGTCGGCGCCACGTGGCACGTGTCGCACTGGGACCCTTCGAGCGGAGCGTGCAGGCTGGTCTTCAGCAGATGCGGCTGCACCGAACTGTGGGGACTGTGGCACTCGACGCAGGACATCTGGCTGGCGGGGTATCCGCCGTGCGCCTTGCTGAACGCTGGCGCGTCCCCCGGGTGACAGCTGAGACAGAGCGCCTTCTCGTCCTTCACCAGGAGATTCGGCTGGTCGGCGCCGTGCGACGAATGGCACGCCGGGCACCCCTTCGTCTCCAGCACCTTGTGGACGGTCTTCTGCTGGTACTCCGCCTGGTCGTGGCACTGGTAGCAGAGCTGGCTCGCCGGGACGTTGAGGAGATGGTCCTCGTTCGACGCGTGCGGGTTGTGGCAGAGCACGCACTGGCCGCTCTTCACGGCCGTATGGACGTGCGCCTTGTTCAGCCCGAGCGTGTCGTTCGGATGGCAGGTGGTGCAAAGCTCATTGCCATCCTTCTTCATGGCCATTTTCGCGACGAGTCCATGGCGCAGGTGGCATTCCTCGCACTTGTTTTCCTTGACCACCGCATGGACGTTCTTCATGCCCATGTACTTGTCGGCGAACGCCTTGTGGCAGCCCAGGCAGTCGCGGCTGCCGAGACCCTGTTTCGTGCTCTGCGTTCCGCCGCCAAGCGTCCGCTTCCGCGTCTCCTGTCCGTGCGACGGCACCGTCACGCACAGCACGACCACCGTGCTCCACGCCAACGCCCAGAGTGCCCGCCTGATTCTGGTCGGCATCACTGCACCTTCTTCACGTACGTCGTGACCTTCGTGTGTGCCTTCAGCTTGCCGGCATAGTCCTCAATGGCCTTCTTGAGTTTCTCGTTGTACAGCTTCTTCGCGATGTCGTCCCTCACATCGTCGTACGGCCTTGGGATCGGCGTGATGACCTGCTGCACGGCGAGCACGTAGACGGGACCGTCTGAAGAGGCGTACATCCTGAACTCCCCGTCCTTGACGCCGTCGAGCGCCTTCTGCATGCCCGCTGGCATGCTGGTGGTGGTGACGGGCCGCCCCTCGAACATCAGGAGACCCGGGGCGTCCTTTGGCGCCTGCCCCTCGGCGTTTGCCAGCACCCAGCTGAAGTCGGCTCCTTCCCGCAGCTTCCCCATGGCGTTTTCAGCGGCCGCGCGGCGCGCGAAGGCGAGGCTTCGGAGCTTCAGCATTTCGGGGGAGGAGTAGTCCTTCGGGTGGTCCTTGTAGTACTGCGTGACCTCCTCTTCCCTCATCTTGTTGTCCGGCACGATGACCTTCTGCACGAAGGTGTCGAAGACGAGGGAGTTCTTGTAGGCCCTGACGCGGTCCAGATACGCGTTCGTCTTGTCGAGGCCGAGGCGCAACGCCTCCGCGTTCAGGAGGCGCCGCTCGAGCGTGGCCTCGAGGGCGGCGTCCTTCTTCTCGTTCATTTCCTTGCCCTGCCGGGCCCTGTCGTCCCCGTGAAAGAACTGCATGCGCAGGTAGTCGGTCAGATCGCCGACGGTGACGGCCGGCGCGCCCTTGATCCGGGCCACCGCGCGGTCGTCCTTCAGCAGCAGGTCGATCCCCGGCTTGGGAGCGGCGTAGTCGATGCCGGTGAGGATCGCTTTGTCCACCACGACGTTCTGCTTTCGCAGGGCGTCGCCGTGCGCCTTCAGGACCGCGAGCTGCCGCTCTTTCAGGACCGTCCCGCGGGCCTCGGCGCGGGCCTCCTTGTCTTCCGGATAGCGGACGGCGAGCACCTTCACGACCACGAATCCTGTCTGGAGGCGGATGACGGGGCTGAGCTCCCCGACCTTCAGCTTGGCGACAGCCTCCGCAATCTGCGGGAGGTAGTCCTTCTTCGCGTGGTACTCGTTGTCCGCGTCGACCTGGGCGCTTTTTGCCGCGGTGGCCCGCGCGGCGATCTCGCTGAACCCGGTGCCTTCGACGATCTCCATGCGTGCGCGCTGGGCGGCGGCCTCCTCGCGGAACATCAGCGACGTCGTCTTCCATTCCCTCACCAGGTCCCTGAACGCCTTCTCGACCGCGGCCGGGTCCGGCTGGACGTCTTTCACGATTCGCTCGAAGAGCACCTCGCGCAGCACGCTGCGCGCGGAGACCTCCACCTGCTTCTGGATCTCGGGAAGCTCGTCGAGGCCCATGGTCGCCCCTTCTTCCACGATGAGCCTGATGTTGACCAGCCGGTCGAGCACCTCAATCTCGTCCGCCGTGCCGCGCCCCTGTCGCAGGCGGGTCCGGTTCGCGTCCGGCCCGAGCTCCGCGAGGAACTCATCGAGCGAGATCGCATCCCGGCCGACGGTCGCCACCACGCTGCGGCCGTTTCTGACGGGCAGCGGCGGCGCGGCACCGCCGAGCGAGCGGCTGCGTCGGCAACGACACGACGAGGAGACCTGTGGCGAGAGCGAGCTGATACCGCATGAGTCCCTTCTGACTGGCGCACTGCGCCTCTTCCGTTCAACGGTCGCGGCCGGCAATCATCTCGGCCGTGAGCCTGACCATTTGTGTTGACATCGCGTGGGCCGTCCTCGACGTGCCACGCCCGAAAAACCACACACCCTCGTCGCTGTCGTTGTAGCTGTCCGAGCTCCACACGACGCGGCGGGTCTTCCTCTCGACCAGAATGGCCGAGAATTCCACATGCATCGAGGCCGCCCGGCGCGCGGGGATCCTCGTACCTGAGCACCTGCCCTCCGAGGACGAAATCCGCATCGATGAGCGCCGCCACAGTGTCGGCGTCGCTCAGCGAGAGGCCGCCCTCCATGATGATTCGGGCATCGAGCAGTTGCTGGCGGATGACGCCGGTGTCCACCACGCTGAACTGCGGGAAGGTCGCCAGGTGCCGCATGAAGAGCAAGGCCAGGATGTCTCCGGCACTGCGCCGGTCGCTGAGGTTGACGAACGGCACGACGGCCACCGAGTACTGGCGGCCGGCATCGATCGTGACGCCGCGAAACGACGTTCTCGGCCGGAACTTCGACGCGGTCTTCGGTCTCGCGCCGGTCGTTCCGGACTCCAGATAGGCGACCAGCGAATCGGACAGCCGGTCGAGGGCCTTGACGAGCAGCGCGTGGTAGTCGTTCTCGATGCCCAGCTCGAAGAACCCCGGACGATCGTCGCCCGCCACCCCGGCGTCGTCCGCCCACGCCACGACCGGCGCGCCTGTGACCGAGACCAGCCTGACGATCAGGGCGAACCTCGGGGGTACGGCGTCGCTCGACAGCTCGATGGAGGCGATGACCACGCCGGCGACTCCGGTTTCCTGACGCAGCGACGCGGCGGTCGGCCCGTCGATGCCGGCCGCGTAGCGGACGCGATGGCGCGTCATGAACGCTTCGAGCTGACCGTCGTCGAGAACCGAGATCCCGCGGGACTGGAGCCTCGCGACAAGGAACTGCCGCACTTCGTCGGCGGGAGCGTTGCCGCCGCTGAGGTTTTCGACCGGGAACACCGCGACGCTCGAGATTCGCTCGCCGGCGCCCGCCGCCGGGACGCTCGCGAACGCCAGGCCGAGAAGCGACGGCTCCGCCGACCGCGCGGCAGGCCGCACGCACCAGCCCGGCACGCAGGCGTTCACGATGGGGTCTGCGCATGGTGCACCTTCGAATCGATGACGGCTTTGATTCGCCCCAGCGTCCGCGTTGCCGAGGGCAGGCGGCTCTGCTGGCCGGCCTGCGCCACCTCGCTGTCGTAAGCCTGGCGAATCGCCGACATCACATCGACCGCAAGACGGCTGGCCAGGCCATCCTGGTCGTAGTTGTCCAGGTACGACTGCCCGTAAACGGTCTTGGCGCGATTGTCCACGAACATGATCGATGCGCGCGTTCGGCTCACGGGCACGAGGACCGCCGACAGCTCCACGACAGTCGTTGTCCCGTCGTCGCTCAGGAGCGGAAAGGACGCCTGCTGAAGGAGCCTGGGCTCGAGGGCCAGGGCGGTCTGGTACTCGCCGGCGAGGAACCGGCCGGGCGCGTACGACGGATAGTCGAAATTGAGCTGGCGCAGCAGCCGCAGGAACCCGGGATCGCTCGGGCTGCCAGACAGGAACCGCCCGAGCGCCACGTCGCCGATCTTTCCGGCCTCCATCTGGAGGTTCCATCTCGCCACCTGCGCCGCTCGCGCCGTCGGGTCCGCCTCCGGTTTCAGGTAGGGCAGGATGCTCTCGCGCTGCGCCGCGATCGCCTGGATATCCGCCGCCATGACGGCGGGCGTCGCGATGGAAAACGGCGCCGAGAATTCGAGGTACAGCCGATCGTCCGTGTTCAGGGTGCCGGGCTCCGCGAACCGCTTCATCCCGCTGGTGCCCATGACGAAGTAGCTCAACAGGTCCGTCGAGGAGCCCATCAGCACCTTCTCCATGTCGGCGGCTATCGCGGGTTCCGCGAGGCGCTTCTGGAGGAGCCGCTTCGTCGATGAGAAACGGCGAGTTGCTGCCAATCATCACCGCGTCGTAGTGCGTGAGCCACATCAGCGTGTGGGTGAAATGCTGCTGGAACGTCTTGACGACCGACGCGAGGTCCTTCGGCGTCAGTTCGTAGATCGGGAGCCACTGTGCGATGACGCCGCCGGGACGAAGGTGCTCCGCGGCCAGCTTGAAGTACTCGCTCGCATACAGGTATCCCGCTCCCCGGAACCACGGATGAATCGGATCCGCCGTGATGACGTCGAACTTCATGTTCGTGGTCAGCAGGAAGTTGCGCCCGTCGTTGAAGACGATTCTCAGCTTTGGGCTGTCGAGGACGTGATGGTTGTAGTCCGCGAAGGTCCTGGCGACGCCCAGCACC
The DNA here is from genome assembly GCA_963817635.1 of uncultured Acidobacteriota bacterium. GTDB lineage: Bacteria > Acidobacteriota > Vicinamibacteria > Vicinamibacterales > 2-12-FULL-66-21 > CAWFPR01. The sequence goes on from CAWFPR010000005.1 coordinate 681,972, forward strand.
TTGGGCTCGATCTCGACGAGCGTCACGCGTTCGGTACTCGGATGGACCGTCGTGGCGCCGGCCGTCATGCCGCTTCCGAGTCCGACCACGAGGACGTTCTTCGGGTCGGCGTTCAGGAGCATCGGCAGGTGCCCGAGCGCGAACTGGATTTGCTGCGCCTGGAGGTGCGACGACGCTTCGACCCGCCCGTTCGTGATGAAGGCCTGCTCGCCGCCCTTGACCTTGATCACACTGACGATGGATTCGACGCCCTCGCCATAGAAGAGCACATCCGTGTTCTCCACAGCTTCGCGCACCATCTCCGGCGTCCGGAACGCCTCGGGCTGGTTGCTCCGGAAGATGGCGAAGTAGCGTTGGTCCCAGATCCTCGCGGCGTTCTGGTTCACGGCCAGGAACACCAGGACGGCCAGCGTCGGCACCGCCACGGCGGCCGGCAGCCATCGCGGCTTCCGCAGGCTCGCGAGGATGAGCACCCCGAGGCCGACGTTGATCACCGTCAGCATCTGGAGAGAGCGCTCGATGCCGAAGAAGCGAATCATCAGGAGTCCGCTGACCGCGGCCCCCAGGATCGCCCCGACCGTGTTGAACGCGAGGACTTCTCCCACGGCGCGCCCGACGGCCTTGCGCTGCTGCACGACGACCTCGCCGGCGAGCGGAAAGGCGGCCCCCATGAAGATCGCCGGGATGACGATGTACACGAAGGACAGCGAGAAGCTCGCCCACACCCGGGCGCTGAAGGACGTGGCCTCTCCGCCCAGGAAATAGCCCTGGAGTCGGACGGCGTTGACCGGAATGTCGCGGAGGTACACCGTCACGAGCAGCGCCGTGAGCCCGATGACGATCTGCGTGATCCCGAACCAGGCGACGACGCGCGTGGTCCTGGGATTTGCGATCCTGAAGATCTTGACCACCGCGCCGTACGCCTTGCTCCCCAGCGCGATTCCCGTCAGGAACGCGACCAGCATGATCGTGAACCCGTAGACGCTCGCCCCGACCGCTATCGTGAGCACCCGCGTCCAGAGCACCTCGTAGCCAAGGGCACAGAATCCGCTCACGCCCGATCCCCCAGCGGATCAGCGTGACCGGGAGCGGATCGGCCGACGGGTCCGTCGCCGGCGGATCCGGGTCCACGTCTGCTGCAGAAGCGCCGGCGGTTCGTCGGCTGAAGCGCGAGGCTGACGAGCCCGATCACGACGTTGGTCGCGACGGCGACGTAGAGCGTGGTCGTGACGGCGTAGATCCGGAGAAGGAAGAAGCCCCCGACCAGCGCCCCGAAGACGGCGCCGAGCGTGTTGAAGCCGTAGAGAAACGAGAGGTGGCTGCGCAGGTTTTCCGGCTGGCGCGAGATGAAGCGCGAGAGTACCGGCAGAGTGCCGCCCATCAGCACCGTGGGGACGATCAGGGCCACGACGGCGAAGAGCGTCCGGACGGCCGTGAGGTAGATCGTCGAATCATCGCGTCCACCGCGCCAGCGCGATGTAGATCGCAGGATAGATTCGCATCAGCCCCGCGAACGCAAGCGCTGACGCCGCGACTCCGAGCTCCAGGAAGCCGTAGAGCCTGAGCGGGCGTTCGACCCGGTCCACCCGCCGGCCGACGAAATACCCCCCGATGGCCAGTCCACCCATGAAGATCGACAGGACTGCCGTCACGGCCAGGTGTGAGCCGCCGAACACCAGGGTCAGGGATCGGACCCACACGACCTGGTACACGAGCGCGGCCGCGCCCGACAGGAAGAACAGGAGGTAAATGACGCCGACCATCGCGGGGCTCATCAGAGCGGCCTACCTTCCTTTCGCTGGGGGACCAAGGAGCTTGTCGAACAGCGCCTCGATCGCCTGCTCGGTGACCCTGTTCAGGGGTTGACCGCCGCCGCCGATCAGGCGATCCCAGAAACTGATCCCGCCCTTCGTGGACGATGCGCTCCACACGATCCGGCCCGTTCCGGCCTCGATCAGCTGGATGCTCATCGAAATGATGTTCGCCGTCGTCGTGCCGGAGCGCACCTCGCCGTATTCCCTGACGACGCCGGTGATGACGGCGTCGGCTTTCAGCAGGGCCCCGAGCTTGACGACCTCGTCGGATGTCGGCGACGACGGAGTCTGGATCTCCATCTGCGCGACGCCGTGGGCGACCTCGCCGACGGGAAGGACGTACACCGCCCCGCTGGCCAGGAGGCGGTTGATGAAGACGTCGCGCACCCGCTCGGCCACCACCTGGTCGCGCGCGAGGTTCGAAAAGGGCAAGACGGCAACCGTCTGGATGCTGCCGAAGTCCATGTTGGGGTCGCGGTACACGTCGGTCACCTGCGCCATGCAGACGGACGGTGCCGCCGCAAGACACAACAGAACGGCAATCAGCAAACCCGGCGCTCTTCTCATGACGATCGCCTCACACCGCATCAGACAAACAACCTCACGCTCACGCTGAATATCCGGGACTTGGTTGTCTGGGTTACGAACTCACTCCTGGTCTTCTGGTATGTCACGTCCACGTACGACCGCCGCGAGATGTTCCAGCGCACCGACCCGAGGGTGCTCCTGTCCTTTCCGAACTGGAGGGGGCGCAGCGCCTCGTTGTAGGCAAAGATCAGCTGCAGCGTCCCGTCTGGGAACGGTGCCCAGTTGGCTCCGATGTCGTGGGTCGTCCTCGTCGGCTGATCCGTGACGGACACCACTTCCTCGCCAAGCGCCACGTGGAGCGTGCGAAGCGGGTCAACAGCGAGGGCCGCGTACGCCCGCCGCACGTGAGACCGCGGGTTGCCTACGAACGTGCCCGAACGCTTCGATGCCGTGTCGTCGTAGCTGAAGGTCAGGCTGAGGTGGTCGCGCGGGACGATCGTGCCGCTGGCGTTGATGAGACGGTCGTTCGAATGTTCACCCGTCTCCCGTGTCGAGGACGTCCGGCCGAAGCCGAACAGGATGTCGATGCCGCGATAGACCTGCGCGGCGTTCTGGACGAAAACGCCCCGGCTGTCGGTCGGCAGTCCGGCATGCTCCTCGTTCCGCCCCGTGTAGAGGAGCGAGCTTCTGAACGTGGGAATCGGGTTGACCGTCAGCGTGGCGTTCGTGAGGGTGGCGACCCGGTCGCCCTGCGGATCCTGGCCCTGTTCCCGCGTGCCACGCGCATAGACCGAGAAGATCCGGTCGAACGTGTGGCTGACCGACAGGCCGTTGGACAGGGTGGTCGTGCTCGTGCCGAACGTATCGGGGCCGTTGTACAGGAAGAACCCCTCATAGAACAGCGAAGGCGCGTCGAGGATCCGCATGCGCACGTCGCTGTTCACGAGGTGGGTGGTTTGCGTCAGGCGGCTGGTGATCTCTCCCGCGGGCCGCCTCAGGAACGGCTGCACTTCCGTCACGAGGATGTCCGCGAAGAGCGACGACTCGGCGACGGCGATGGACAGCGGCCTCGTGACCACCTTGACGTACCGGGCGGTGATTGAGGGGAAGTCGATCTCGAACCGGTTCTCGAACGGGCCGAAGGGCGCTGAAGATACCAGGGCCTCTCGCGTCCAGGTGATGTTGTCCGAGCTGCTGTAGACCTCCCAGGAGAACGAGCTGGCGACCTCGAACGGCAGTTCGCGATCGACCCAGACCAGGAACCGGTTGACCTCCGTCCGATTCAGGAAGTCGACTCCGATGTTCCGGGCCTGCGAATCCTCGGGCGGGAGCGAGAGGCCCAGGTCGAGCCCGGCGCCCGCCGTGAGATTCCCGTCGATCAGCGGCCCGTTCTGCGTCAGCTTCGCCGTGACCGGCGTATCGCTGACGGCCGACAGCCCCGCGGACGCGATGACGGGAATCGCAACCTCTCCTTCCGTGCCGCTCGCCGCGGTCCTCACGTCCTGGTGGTTGATGTTGTAGGTCGCGTTCCACAGGAGCCGTTTCCGGATGAGGGACCCCGAATCGCTTACCCGGGCGGAGTGGGTCACCTGCCGGGTCTGGAGGCCCTCGAGCGGGTTGTCCGTGTCGAGAAAGGCCCCGCGGTAGTAGGCGCCCAGATTGCCCTTCGAGTAGTTGGACACGATCGTGCCGAAATCCCTGGTGATGTCCTGAAAGGCCTTGTCGCCGTCGAAGGTGTGCGTCCTGAGGAACTGGAAGTCCGACCGGGGGCCTCCGGCGGGGTTCCAACCCAGATAAGCGGCGTACTCGTCGTTCACGAGCTTGACGTCCGACAGGCCCTCCGTCCTGGCTCGTTCCTCCCGCCTGAAATAGGCCACTCCAGGCGAGAACACCGGGTTCGTCGACCGGAGGAGGAAGAACGGGCGGTTCCTGACAATCGTCGAGTTCACTTCGCCGCCATTCGTATTCGCGGACAACATGCTGACTTCGAACACCCCGCCGGCGTTCAGCCTGAGACCCGGATACACGAGCGCGTCCGTTCTCAGGGTGAGCGCGGGAAAGATGTTCCGCGTCTCCGTCTTCGTCACCTGGCCCGAGGCAAAGGTGGTGGTCGTCGAGACGGAACTGAACGTGAAGTCCAGCCCCCTCTGCATGCCGGCGAACAGCCCCTCCTGGGCATGCGCCGGAGGCGCGAACAGCCCCAGGACGCAGGCCACGCCAATCGGAGGCAGTAGCGCGCGTGCGATGCCATGCCGAATCATGCTGGTCCGGACCTCGGCCCCCCGCGATGCCGGCGTTGCGGCCAGGTCGTGCGACTTCCCTTCGCCAGACTTGCGTGTTGGGTGAGCGAAAACCGCGGTTGACGGTCGTCAGTATTCATCGCAACCGGTATGCCACTGTGCGGGAACGGCAAATTGCTGCTGTTTGCATCACTTACCGGCGAAAACGGTCGCTGGCGCAGGCCCGGTCAGCCCCCGGACTCGAGTGAAGGCCACGACCTGTCGGAATTCCGGCAGCCTGGCCACACGTGTAAGTTGAGCTGGTGCCGAAAACCCGGTAACGCCTATTTCTCGCCCATGATCGGCGACTGAATAGGGCCCCTTTCCGACGTCGATCCAGGACAGGATTTTCCTGTCGGCGAGGCGGGCGACGCCGACGCTTCGGGTCTGAGGGCTCACCATGTAGAGGTTGCTCTCTTCGGCATCGAACGCCAGGAAGGAGATGCCCGTTCGCGCGTTCATGGAGAACAGCGGCATCAGGGCGTTCGGATCGTAGAAGTCGACGGTGGTGTCGTTTTCGCCGGCGATGCACACGAGATCGCGAACACGGTCGACGGCGATCGCACTGACCCCGATCCTCAGCCGCGCCCGGGTGGCCGTCGTCAGCTGCCGGGGATCCAGGACGGACATGTACGGCGATCGCTCGTGGATGACGTAGAGGCGATCCCCCCGGCGGTTGAACACGGCCCTCAGGGGCGGGGCTTCCGTCGACAGGGTCGCCACGACGCTCCGGCTGGCGATGTCAATCACCGAGAGCGTGCTCGAGAGGGTGTTGGAGACGAAGGCTCGCGTGCCATCCGGATCGACGACAATCGAGCCAGGACCGCTGCCGACGCTGACGCGCTCGCGACGGACGATCGACACGGCGTCGAAGATGGTCACGCTGTTGGAACCGGGGTTGACCGACAGGAGTGTCGTGCCGTCCGGCGTCAGCGCAAGCTCACGCGGACGATCGCCGGGAGACAGCCGGGCGCTCTCGACCAGGGCGCCCGTCGCCACGTCAATGGACTGGATTTCGTCGTCCTTCGAGCACGCCACGTACACGCGCCGCCGGAGCTGATCGAGCGCCATGCCGGCCGGTCCGGCACACGTGTCGATGACCCCGACCGCCTGCTCGAGGTTCTTGTCGAAGACGGTGATCGTGTTCGCGACGGAATTGGTGACGAAGCCGGCGTGGTCCACGATCGGTCGCGACGGAGCGAACGCCGAGAAGATCGGGCTGAACGCGACGCCCGCCAGCGATTCCGGGTACTTGAGCACGAGCCAGACGACCGACGATTGCTTCGCCGTGACCACGAACGGATAGTCGATTCGCACCGCGGTGTCTGGCACGCCGAGCGCGGCTTCTTCGCGGCCGTCTTTCAAGGCCGCCTGCTTGACGGTGATCGCAAATCCCGTGTAGCTGCCGATCGGCAGGCGCCCGGACGCCAGGAGCCGCTGCCGGCTCGCGTCTTCACCCTTGACGGGATTCAGGCCGAGCTCGAGCGGATAGCCTGGCCCGCTCGCCGGAATCGCGGCAATCGAGGCGATGGTGAACGTCAGCCTGGCCGCTTCGGGCGGGAGAGGCTGCAGGTAGAGGTGCACTCCACCGTCCGCGGCACCCGCAACGGCCGGGCGGACGCACATGAGCACGAGGATTGCCAGCCGGAGGTGTGACACGGATTCGCCCCTCGGGAGCCCGCCTGGGCCGACAACGTCAATGGCGCTCGAGAGCAAACACGCTGATGCCGCGCCGGCGCCCTTGTGACACGTACAGCCTGTCCTTCCCGTCGACGGCGATGTCGTCCGGCACGATGAGGTTCTCCGGTCTCGTGCCGCGATAGCCGAATTCGGTCACGAAGTTGAAGTCCTTGTCGAACATCATGACCACGCATTTCAGCTTGTCGGTCACGAACAGGTTGCCCTCGGCGTCGGTCGCGACGCCGGCGATGACACCGAACCGGCCGGCCGCCGACCCGGGGCGGCCGAACGACGTCAGGTGTCCATCCGCCGAGAACTTGTACACCTGAAAGAGCGTGGGTATCGTGAAGAAGATGTTCCCCGCCTCGTCCGCGGTGAACCCGATCATCTCCGCGTCCCCCCTTTTGCCCGCTTCGGGAGTCCAGCATCGACAGGAAATCCAGATGCTTGCGGAATTCGCCGTTCGTGTCCGTCACGATCACGCTCGCCGTGGCGAGCGACGCGAAATAGAATTGACCGTTCAGGTACATCATCCGGTTGGCTGCGAACACCACTCCTGCAGGCAGGTTCCTGATTTCGATGGACCCGACCGGCACGCCCCTGAAATTACACCGCGTGACGAGCGAGCGGGAGTTCTTGTACGACAGCAGAATGATGTCGCCTGAGCGATCAACCGCGGCGTCCAGGATCTGGCCCAGGTTGAGATCGTCCCCGAAGCTGAAGATCTCCATGCCGCTCGGGCTGAAGACGCGCACGATGTTCTGGTAGATGACGTAGGTTTCGCCGCGCTCCCGATCGACGTGGAGCCGCACCCAGTCGTAGTGGAGCGGCCCCGAGAACGTGGACAGGCTGTGCAGGTAGGTCGGCTTGACCTGCGCCGACAGTGTGCCCGCGCAGATCAGCAGCAGGAAGCACACGTACGCGGTAAGCCGAACGGCCGCTGCGCCGCCTCCGCGCGCTCCCATGAAAAATGTCACCAGTCCATCTCCGCTGTTCCTCGAGTCCATAAAGGAAAAGGGCCGGGTGGACCCGGCCCTTCTCCAACTGCTCGTCCCTGCGACGTTATCGAACTAGTCCTTCGCGTGGCACTTGTTGCAGAGCACGCGCTGGTAGCTCGCGAACTTCGTCACCGGGCGATCGTAGTAGGCAGCCTTGGTCTCAGCCGAGAGCCGGCCGCGGGCGAACTGAACGGGCGACCCCGTTGTCCGTGCCGGGATACAGGCTGTTATACACCATGAACTCGCCTTCCATGTTCCACCGGAGCGCTTCGGGGAAGCCGCTGGCATGCGCGCGATGGCACGAGAGGCACACCACTTTGTCAGAGTTCGCAGGCCCGTTCAGGTACGCTGTCGTTGTTCTTCGCATGAAGCTGGAGCGTCGCGATGTCCCCCGTGTTCTCCGCGAACGGCACGAGTGACGTGAACGACGTTCCGACGACGCCCGTCAAATCGCCCGACTTCACGTAGGCATTGTAGGCGGTCGCAACGGTGCCGCCGAGGTTCTGATCGACCGGGTGCACGTAGTTGCCGCTCGAGTGCATCGCCGGGTGGCAGCTCGCGCACCAGTTGCCCCAGGTGTTGATTCCGGTCGCGCCGTAGGCCGTCCGCGTCTGGGTGGCAGCCTCGGTCCGATTGTAGGTGGACGGGGTGACCGCGATCGCCACGCCCGTGAACGTGACGCCCGTCACGCTGTTGTCGTTCAGACCGCGCAGGAGGCGATACGTGCCGACCGCCTGGCCCGCCGCCGGAGTCGCGCTGTTGTCGTAGGACCCCGACGCGATGATCGGGTCTGCCGTTCCGCCCAGGGCGGCTCCCGTGGCGTAGCTGCCGTCAGAGCGGCGCCGCACGCGGCCGTGCGGGTCGTGGCAGCTCGTGCAACCAAGCTGTCCAGACGGGAACGTGCCGCCCGGTGCCGTCAGGTTGTCTCGCGTCGGCGATAAATGGGGTGTCGACCGCCACGATGTTGTGACCATGGGACTGCGCCAAACTCGTTGGTCGATGGTGCCGCGGACCGTGAACGAGTAGGTCTTCCTCAGCCAACCGAAGTCGCCGCCCGGCGTCCTCTGCAAGGGGGCAACCCCCACGGGCATGTCGGCTTCGGCCGTGGCGATGTGGTATGACGACGGGCCGGTGTCGCCCGCGTGCATGTGACAGGTCAGGCAGGTCGAGCTGGGATCGGTTCCAATCAGCAGGAACGAGCCGCCAGCTTTGGGAGTGTGCATGCTGTGGCAGCCGCCGCATTCCGCGACTCCGCCGGAGTGGAAAGCTTCAGGGGTGCCACTGTAGAAGAAAAGGACGAACGTCCCGCAAAATAAGATTAGACCGAGTCGCTTCATAAGGCCTCCAAGTACACGGGGTACCGTGTGCGTTACTGGGGGAGGCCGGCAGCGCAACCAGGAACAACCTTATCTCGATCCTCAGGCCGGATCAAGCAGCAAAAAGCATTTTTCGGGCCACAATATTGTAACTCCCGAATACTACGACTAAAGTGTTTATTTACTGGTGCTTACGGGCTGCCGTCGCACCAATTCGCCGTGAGCGAAATGTGCGAATGCGCACGGATGTGCGTCCTCGACGTGTCGGTTCCGCACCAGTCATGGCCCGAATCCTGGCCTCTGCAGCAAGTGTCGCGCGCGACTGATGAGACGGACTGGCAAGACCTGGGGCGGCCGTCGCGGCGCCGGCGATCACCGCCGTACCGGGCACGCGTCGAGGAGCCTTTCGACCGCCGTCCGCAGCTCGGACTCGTCCAGCGACGCGAAGCCGAGCCGGAGGAAGGGCTGCGGGCCGCCGTCGAACGTGAACGATCGCGCCGTCTGGAACGCGACGCCGCTTTTCAGCGAACGGGCCGCCCACTGTTCCACGTTGACGTCGCGGCGTACCCCGACCCAGATCGCGATCCCCCCAGCGGGGACGTCGAAGGACAGCAGCCCTCGCGGCGCGCCGCCCAGCAGGTCCGCCAGCATGTCGCGACGCCGCTGATACTGGCGCCGTGCGCGCCGGACATGGCGCTGCCCTTCCCCATCCTCCAGGAGTTCGGCGACCGCTCCCTCGACCGCATGATCCCCCTGCATGTCGAGGAACTCGCGGTGGGCCTCGAGGCACTGCAGCAGATCGGGCGGGCCTACGACGTATCCAATCCGCAGGCCCGGCGCGAGCACCTTCGACATCGTCCCGATGTAGATGACGACGCCAACGCGATCGAGGCTGGCAAGCGGCAGGACGGGACGGCCGTCGTAGTGGAACTCGTGATCGTAGTCGTCCTCGACAATCGCGATCCGATGGACCCGAGCCAGTTCGAGCAGCCGCACCCGCCGCTGGGCCGACAGCGTCACAGTGGTCGGAAACTGATGGTGGGGGGTGACGTAGACGGCGCGCACGCGCTCGGTGCGGGCGAGCCGTTCGAGCGCCGCCACGTCGAGGCCGTCGCGATCGACGGGCACCGGCGCGATGGCAGCGCCGGCCAGCCGGAAGCTCTCCCACGCGTGGCGATAGCCGAACTCCTCGACCGCCACGACGTCGCCCGGCCTGACGAGCGCCCTCGCCACGAGCGTCAGCGCCATCTGGCTCCCGCGCGTGACGAACACCTGATCGGGCGTGGACGCCAGGCCCCGGGTCGCAGACAGCATCGAGGCCAGCGCGGCGCGCAGCCGCGGATTCCCGCGCGCGCTCCCGTAGCCGAGCGCGCGCCCTCCGTGCTGGCGCAGGACGCGGCGGTACGCCCGCGCAAGGGGCTCGACCGGCAGCAGCCGCGTGTCTGGTGAGCTGCCACCGAACACGAGCAGCGCGTCCCGGCGCATCTCCGGCGAGTACTCGACGACAGGCGGGGCCGGCAAATCGTAGGCGGCCAGCTGCGGCACCGAGGATCGCGGTGCGACCCCCGGCCGCCGGCTCGTCTGGTCGGGCAGCTCTGTCGAGATGCGGGCGCCCGACGCCGGCTGGACGGTGATCCAGCCCTCCGCCGAGAGTTCGTCGTAGGCGGTCAGCACCGTGATCCGATTGACGCCGAGCGACCGCGCCAGCGTCCGCGTTCCCGGCAGCCTGTCGCCCGGCTCGAGCCTGCCGCGACAGATCTCCTCGACGATGGCACGCGCAATCTTCAGAAAGAGCGGATGCCTGCCGTCGTCGCGATCCAGCGTGAGCGCGAACTCCCAATGGTCATCAGTGCGCCTGGCGCCGGGCATCATGCCCGGCACCGTACCACAGGGCGCCCAACTGGTGGTACTGATTTCGACGAACTGGCTGTATCCATGGGTCCGCTTCTGACGCTCAATGGGAGTGCCGCCAGCGCGCGTCGGAAGGCTTTTCGCGGCAGGAACAGGACGTGATTATGATCCAACTGAAAGCGGCGGCACGTGCGTTGCGCAAAGACGCCGGATTCTCCACCATCGCCATCCTGACCATGGGGGTGGCGATCGCTGCGAACACGGCGATGTTCTCGGCGTGCGACCGGCTCGTCTTCCATCCGGCTTCGATTCCGGACCCGTCGTCGCTGGTGGCGATCTGGCTGACCAGCGCGACGCGCCACGTCCAGTTCCCCGCGATGTCGGTCCCGCGCTACGACGAGCTCGCCGCATTCGCCCGGTCCTTCTCGTCGCTGGCCGACTCCGTCCCCGACGGCTTCACCCTGACGGGCGACGGCGAGGCGACCCAGCTGAATGGCCTGCGCATCAGCGCGTCGTTCTTTCCCACGCTCGGCATCCGCCCGATGCTCGGGCGCGGCTTCACCGCCGAGGAGGACGTGCCCAACGGGCCGGCGGTCTGCATCCTCAGCCACGAAGCCTGGCAATCGCTCTTCGGCGGGCGGGAGATGCTCGGCCGGACGATCCGGTTGAACAACGCCGCGTGGCAGGTCGTGGGCATCATGCCGCCGCGCCTGACGGCGCCGTACGGCCAGGTGCAGGTATTCGCGCCCCGCGTCTTCGAACTGACTGGACTGACCGCGGCGCAGCGGCAGACGGCGACGTTCGCGCGCCCCATCGCGCGCCTGAAGCCGGGCGTGTCGCTCGAACTGGCTCGTGTCGAACTGGCTGCCTTCAGCGAGCAGTACCGCGCGCGACATCCCGGCTCGCTCGAGGCCGACACCGTGAGCGAGCCGCGCCCGTTCGTGAACATGCTCGCGAACGGCTTCAAGCCGACGATGTACACGCTGCTCGGCGCCGGCGCGTGCGTGCTGCTCATCGCGTGCGCGAACGTCAGCGCACTGTTTCTCGCCCGGCTCCTCACGCGCAGGAAAGAGGTGGCCGTGCGCCTCTCGATTGGCTCGACGCGGATGGGAATTGTCCGGCAGTTCCTGGTCGAGAGCCTGCTGTTCTCGTCGGCCGCAGGCGCCATCGGCGTCCCCCTCGCCCTCGGCAGCCTGCGGGTGCTCCAGTCGGCGGCCGCTTCGCAACTGCCCCCGAACACGGTGCTGGCGCTGAACTGGCGCACGTGCCTGTTCATGATTGGCGTCACGCTGGCGTGCGGAGTCGTGACGGGGCTCCTGCCAGCGATCCAGGCGTCGCGTCCTGATCTGGTGGAGCACCTGAAGGACGGGATGCGAGGCACATCGGCCGGCAGAGGAGGGTTTGCCAGGCACGCGCTGATCGTCGCCGAGGTGTCGCTGTCTGTCGTGCTGCTGGTCGGCGCCGTGTTGCTCATCGTGACGTTCGTCCGGCTCCAGGGCGCGTCCCCCGGCTTCGAGCCGCAGGGCGCCGCCGCGGCGTTCGTGGGACTGACGCCGGACCGCTACGCGACGCCGGTGGAGCAGGCTGACTTCTTCGACCAGGTCATCACGAATCTTCATGCGCAGCCCGGCGTCGCTGGCGCCGCCGTCGCGCTGGCCACGCCGCTTGGAGGGAACGCGCCGCTGAGCGTCTACGGCATCGCGGGTCAGCCGGTCCGGCCGCCCAGCGAGCGTCCGACCGTCACGATCGACGTGGTCAGCAACGACTATTTCGATCTGCTCCACATTCCGCTCGCCGCCGGCCGCGGCTTCACGCGCGATGACCGGCTCACCTCGCCGAAGGTCTGCGTGATCAACGAGACCTTGGCGAGGCGGGTGTTTCCCGGCAAGCCGGCGATTGGAGAGGCCCTGCTGTTCGGCAGGGACGGCACGACCCGCATCGAGATCGTGGGTGTCATTCGCGACGTGAAAAGCCTCGGCGTCAACATGCCGACGCCCGACGAGGTGTATTTTCCGTTCCGGCAGCGAAGCATGGCGGGGCTGAACGTCGTCGCGAAGACCGGCGGCGATCCCGCATCGCTGGAGGGCGCCATTACCCGGGCGGTCGCGGGCGTTGACAAGACACAGGCGATCTCGTTCTTCGCCACGCTGGAAAGCAACGTCGCCGCGAACCTGGCCACGGCACGCCTGGTTGCGGCGCTGACGATGGTCTTTGCGTGCCTGGCGTTGATGCTGGCGATGATCGGGCTGTACTCGGTGCTCGCCTACCTGGTGTCCCAGCGCACGTCGGAGATCGGGATCCGGATGGCGCTGGGCGCGAGCCGCCGGCACGTCGTGTCGCTCGTGATGCGCAGCGGTCTTCAGGTCGTAGCGATCGGGCTCGTGCTCGGGGTCGGGGGCGCGGCGATGGTCTCGCGGCTCATCCGGCAGTTGCTCTTCGGCGTTGATCCGCTGAGCGTGGGCGTATACGCCGCCGTGGTGCTGATTTTTTCGGGAGTGGCGGCGCTGGCGTGCCTGGGACCGTCGCTGCGCGCGTCCCGGATCGACCCGCTCGTGGCGCTGCGGACGGAGTGACAGGCCACCCGTCCACCCGCGACCGCCGTGTCCCGCGTCACCGCCCGCGGCGGACGAACCTGCCGTCGCTCCTGACGACCCACGTCTTTCCGCCGTCCGCCGACGTGGAGTAGGTGTGCCGAATGAGGTCCGGCGTGACGGCCTGCAGCACGTTCGACGTGAGCACCCGGTTGCCGTCCGCGTCGAGCGCCCAACCTTCGAAGCGCATGGCGCCGTCCCGATACGAGCCCTCGAAATCGTCGGAGCTGTTCGCGTCGTCGTTCCAGACCATCCGCCACGTGTGGCGGTTCACGTCGTAGAACGCCATGCTCATACCGGCCCCGCGCCCTTCGCCGGCCACCCACCGCTCGACGATCACGCACCCTTCGTACTCGCGTGTATTGTGCAGCTGACCCCTGACCGGCGCGTCGGGCTGGTTCCAGGGCCTGGCGTCGAAGTCGCCGACCCAGAAGTCGAACGTGTGAACGGATCGACAGGGATCGCGCGCCTCATCGTTCCGCCGATCCGTTCCGCCTCCGAGGTTACGGGCGGCGGTCGCCGTCCAGATTCGAGAAAGTCATCGAGCCAGTCGCGAGCGACGGAGATGTTCGCAGGAGTATTGCTGACCCTGGTCGCGGCGGCGTGCGGCGGCAGCGCTGACCTGACGGCTACTCGTTGTCGGCGTGCGGCTTGTCGCGCTCGAGCCCGAACTTCTGCATGCGGTAGAGGAGCGTGCTCCGCGTGATGTCGAGGTACGCGGCGGCCTTCGTCTGGTTCCAGTCGTGCTTCTCGAGCGCCGCCACCAGCAGGTCGCGTTCGACTCCCTCCAGCGAGATGCCGTCGTCCGGCAGTTCGATGCGCAGGCGGCCCAGGCGGCCCTCCCGCTCCCGCATGCGATCCGGCAGGTCGTCGAGGCCGATCGTGCCGTCGCGGTCCAGCACGAGCGCGCGCTCTATGGCGTTTTCGAGTTCCCGGATGTTCCCCGGCCACGAATAGAGGTTGAACGCGGTGTAGACCTCGCGGGACACGTCGGGCCTGGGACGGTCGAGCCGGTCCCCGTGCTTGGCGAGGAGGTGCTCGACCAGCAGCGGAATGTCATCGGTCCGCTCGCGCAGCGGCGGCAATCGAATCGCCACCACCGCGAGGCGATAGTACAGATCTTCCCGAAAGCTCCCGTCGGCGATCATCTTCTCGAGATCGCGGTTGGTCGCGGCGATGATCCGCACGTCCACCTTCAGCGGTTTCGGCTCGCCGACCTTGTCAATCTCGCGCTCCTGCAGGACCCGCAGAATCTTGACCTGCATCTGAAACGGCAGTTCGCCGATTTCGTCCAGGAAAATCGTCCCCTTGTTCGCGGCCTCGAATTTTCCCTGCTTGTCCGCCGCGGCGCCCGTGAACGCGCCCCGGCGGTGTCCGAAGAGTTCCGACTCGAGCAGGCTCTCCGGAATCGCGGCGCAGTTCACCGTGACGAACGGCTGCCGCTTCCGTTCGCTGTGCAAATGAATCGCCTTGGCGAGCAGTTCCTTCCCGGTACCGCTCTCGCCGGACAGCAGGACCGTGGTGTCGGTTGGCGCGACGCGCGACGCCATATCGGTGACGCCGCGCATCGCCCGTGAGCCGGCGATCATATTGCTGAACGAAAAGCGTTCCGCGACGATGGCGCGCAGCCGGCGGTTCTCGGACTTCAGGGCAGCGACCTCGAGCGCTTTGCCGACGCTCATCCGCAGCTGCTCGCGCGTGAAGGGTTTCGTCAGGTAGTCGAGCGCACCGAGCTTCATCGCCTCCACCGCGGACCCGATCGTGCCGTGCGCGGTCAGCACGATCACGGGGATGTCGGTCTGCATCGCCTTGATCCGCGACAACAGTTCGATACCGTCCATCCCGGTCATCCTGACGTCCGTCACGAGGACGTCCACGGCATGGGCGTTGAACTGCTCGAGAGCGGACTCGCCGCTGGCGACGGCGACCACGTCGTATCCGTCCTCCTGAAGCTGGTACTCCAGCACGCGCCGCAAGCTCTGGTCGTCATCGACCAGCAGGATGGTCTTCTTATCGCTCATACAGCAGTCCCTGGGCGGGATCCGTGCGCGCCGGCGCAGGCGGTCCGGCGATCGGCAGGCGGATGCGAAACCAGCCGCCGCCTCCCGCGCCGCCGTCAAGGGTCGCGATGCTGCCCGCGTGCGCGGTCACGATTCGATGTGCGATCGCCAGCCCGAGCCCCGTGCCCTTCTCCTTCGTCGTGAAGAAGGGGCTGAAGATTCGCGTCAGGTGATCGACCGCCACGCCCGGCCCCTCGTCGATGACGTCGATCAGCAGGTTCGGCTCCTCGACCGACTCGCGAACGATCACGCGCCCGCCAGACGGGCTGGCCTGGATGGCATTGAGGACGACGTTCAACAGGACCTGCTCGATCTGTTGCGGATCGACGCAGGCCAGCGGCAGCGCGCCGGGGCGCTCGACCGCCAGCGTGACGGCTCCGCGATCGGCTTCGACCTGTACCAGCGCCGCCACCCGATCGACGACGTCGCCGAGCGGCACGTGACGCAATTCGGGCTCGTGAGGTCGAGCGTACCGCAGGAACTCCATCACGAGTCGATCCAGCCGCTGCAGCTCGGCCTTGGCGAGTCTCGAGAACTCCCCTTCCGGGCTGTCCTCCGCCGCCCGCGACTCGATAATCTCGAGCGCGCCACCTATCGACGCGAGCGGATGCCGGATCTCGTGCGCGAGCCCCGCGGCGATTTCGCCGAGCGCCTTGAGTCGATCGGCCCGGCGCAGGTGGTCGTAGGACTCTCGCAGTTCACGGTTCGCGACTTCGAGAGATGCCGCCGCGCGCTGGTACCGCTCGGTGACACGGCGCTGCGCGCTGGCGAGCAGCCCGACCACGACGCCGACGAGGTTGAACACCACCAGCTCTGCGTACCGGCTGGCCTGCTGCTGAACGCCCTGCGTCCACGCCATCCGGATATGCGGCAGGTACGCGAGGGAGACCAGCAGGGCGGTGAACAGGCCACCCCGCACGCCATACCAGTAGGCCGCCAGAATGATCGGCACGTAGTACAAGCGCTGAAACACTTCGTGCCATACGATTCGCGTCGGGCTCGTCACGTAATGAAGCGTTGAGATCGTTGCGACGAGGAGCACCAGCGCGGCCACGCGCCACCTGTCGGTGGCGGCCATCCCGCCCCGAGTCAGTCGTCCGCTGAGCACCATCCCGGCCGATGGTAGCACTCCCAACTCGCGAGCTCAGGGATGGTGTCTGCTTTCAGACAATCAACCCACGCCGCTGTCTGAAACCGGCCACCGGGCGCATCGCGCCCGGCGGAACCGCGTGCAACGCGGGGAAAAGGCCACGGCATCGGCCTTGCGCACGAGACCCATGGTCATGCGCCCACACATTCCCGAAAGGAGCGGCTGCACATGTTAACGGCCCACGCACATGTGCACGCTCAGACCGTGGAAGCCGAGCCCCGGCCCGGCCGTCCCGTACCTTTCGATACCGGGCGCGCAGGCGGAGTGTCCTACACCTGCCCGATGCACCCGGAGATCGTGCGGGATGCCGCCGGCAGCTGCCCCATCTGTGGCATGGCGCTGGAGCCGCGGACGGCGTCGGGCGACGACGAAGGACAGGCCGAGTTGACCGGGATGACCCGGCGCTTCTGGATCGGCGTCGTGCTCACGTCGCCACTGCTCGCCATGGCCATGAGTGCATCTCTTCCTGGCAGCCTCGATCGCCTCGTTGCGCCGCGTGCGCTTGGCTGGCTCGAGTTCGCGCTCGCCACGCCCGTGGTTCTCTGGTGTGGGTGGCCCTTCTTCGTGCGGGCCTGGCAGTCGATCCGCAATCGCAGCCTCAACATGTTCACGTTGATCGCGTTGGGTGTCGGGGTCGCCTACGGTTACAGCGTCGTGGCCACGGTGTGGCCAGGCCTGTTTCCACCGTCTTTCCGGGGCCCGGCCGGCGAGGTGGCGGTGTACTTCGAAGCCGCCGCCGCCATCGTGGTGCTCGTGCTGCTCGGCCAGGTGCTCGAACTCCGCGCGCGCAGCCAGACGGGGTCCGCCATCAAGGCGCTGCTGGGGCTCGCGCCGAAGACCGCGCGCAGGCTCCTCGACGATGGACGCGAGGAGGACGTTCCTCTCGACCAGGTCCGGGTCGGGGATCGGTTGCGCATCCGGCCGGGCGAGAAGATCCCCCTTGACGGTCTCGTGCTCGAGGGTGTGAGCGCGGTTGACGAATCCATGATCAGCGGCGAGCCGATGCCGGTCGAGCGGACGGCGGGCGATCGCGTGATCGGCGCGACCGTCAATGGCACCGGCGGCCTCGTCATGCGCGCCGATCGCGTCGGCGCCGACACCCTGCTGGCGCAGATCGTTCAGATGGTGTCGCAGGCGCAGCGCAGCCGGGCGCCGATCCAGAAGCTGGCCGATGTGGTCGCCGGCTATTTCGTGCCGGCGGTCGTCTCGATCGCGGCGATCGCGTTCGCCGTGTGGGCGCTGGTCGGCCCGGAGCCGCGCCTGGCGCACGCGCTCATCGCCGCCGTTGCCGTGCTGATCATCGCCTGTCCGTGCGCGCTGGGCCTCGCGACGCCGATGTCCATCATGGTGGCGACCGGCAAGGGGGCCACCGCGGGTGTGCTCTTCAAGAACGCCGAGGCCATCGAAGTGCTCCGGAAGGTCGACACGCTGATCGTCGACAAGACCGGGACGCTCACCGAGGGCAAGCCGAGCCTCGTGAGCGTGACACCGGCCGCCGGCTGGCGCGATTCGGATCTGCTGCGCATGGCGGCAAGTCTCGAGCGCGGCAGCGAGCATCCGCTGGCGGCCGCCATCGTGGCCGGCGCGCTGGCGCAGGGGGTCGCGGCCGGGAACGCCACGTCGTTCGAGTCGATCACCGGCAAGGGCGTCACCGGGCACATCGAGGGGCGCAGCGTGGCGCTGGGAAACCTCAAGCTGCTCGGGGACATGCGCATCGATCCGGGCGGGCTGGCGCAGACCGCCGAGTCGCTGCGAGCGGATGGACAGACGGTGATGTTCGTGGCCGTGGACGGGAAGCCCGCCGGTCTCCTTGGCGTCGCCGACCCCATCAAGGCCACCACGCCCGAGGCCATCCAGCAGCTCCACGACGAAGGCATCCGCATCGCCATGATCACGGGTGACAGCCTCACGACGGCGTCGGCGGTGGCCCGCAAGCTCGGCATCGACGAAGTCGTCGCCGACGTGCTCCCCGGCCAGAAGGCTGACGCCGTGCGCCGCTTCCAGTCGGAGGGACACATCGTCGCCATGGCGGGTGACGGCATCAACGATGCACCCGCGCTCGCGCAGGCGCAGGTCGGCATCGCGATGGGCACGGGCACCGACGTCGCCATGCAGAGCGCAGGGGTCACCCTGGTCAAAGGTGATCTCCGGGGCATCGTCCGCGCGCGCCGGCTCAGCCGCGCGACCATGCGGAACATCGAACAGAACTTGTTCTTCGCGTTCGCCTACAACGCCATCGGCGTGCCGATCGCGGCGGGCGTGCTGTATCCCATGTTCGGCATTCTCCTGAGCCCGATCATCGCCGCTGCAGCGATGAGTTTCAGCTCGGTGTCAGTCGTGGGCAACGCGCTGCGGCTCCGACGAGCGCGGTTGTGAAACCAGGCGTGCGCATGGGGAAAACGAATCGCGACGAGCAAGTACAGCACCTGGAACACGCGACGGAACGTCAATGAAAGGGGCAAGTCATGAAGCTTTCGGTTCGCGCGCTGGCGACCGCGATGTCACTGCTCTGGGGCGGGGGTGTGCTCCTGGTCGGCCTCGGGAACCTGGTATCGCCATCGTACGGGTCGGCATTCCTGCAGATGGTCAGCTCGGTCTATCCGGGATTTCACGCGTCCGGCACCCTCGCCGACGTGATCGTCGGAACGATCTACGCGCTCGTCGACGGGGCAATCGGCGGGCTGGTATTCGCGTGGCTCTACAACGTGTTCGCTGCGCTGGACAAGGCGCCGCGTGGCGCCTCGATCAAGACCGCGCCCTGAAATCAACCAACGGGTCTGGGCGATTGGACACGGCTGACGGAAGGCGCCTGGCAATAGCGTATGGGAACAGACCACCGGGCATGCCATCGAGCGACAGTCCCGAGCGACAGGAGAGATGACAATGATGAAGACCACAGCCGCCGTCAAAGATCTCGTGTGCGGCATGGACGTAGAACCCGCCACCGCGGCTGGCCGAACTGACCACAAAGGGCAGACCTATTACTTCTGCGGCACCGGGTGCAAGGAGAAGTTCGATGCCAACCCGGAGCAATACCTGGGCAAATCCGCGGGAACGTCGAAGGGCGGCTGCGGCTGCTGCAGCTAGCATCGTCCCTGTCTTCCTCGGCATCGGACGCGGGCACCGGCGGGCGGATCGCGAGCGGGATCTATGGCATCATGACCGGTGGTGGGCAACAGCGAGGAGCTTCAACGTCTGACGGAGACTGAACGCGCCTGGGCGCTTCAGAGCGAGGCGCTGTGGCGCGAGGCGTACGTCATCGCGGCGGCGAATCCCGGCGTAGATCCGGGCGATGTCTATCACGCCCTCCGGTGTCTCGGCTTCCCCGCTGCGGAGCGGCTGCGTCGAGGTCTGACCCGTGTTCGACATCGTCCTGACCGCCGCTGAGCGAGCCTTGTTCCAGGCGCTCGACGCGCTCGGAGTTCCATACCTCATTGTGGGTATGGGCGCCGCGCTCATCGAGGGGGCGCCCGGCACGACCCAGGACATCGATCTGTGGTTCGGGCGGATCGATGACGAACGGCTGCGCGAAGTCGCACACAGAGCTGGCGGCTTCTATACGTCGGGATTCGGGCTGCAGCCTCCCGCGCTCGGAGGCGAAGGGCTCGATCGCGTCGATGTGGTGCTCACGGCTTCGGGGCTCGAATCGTTCGAAAGCGAATTCAGGGGCGCGCGCGGGTACGCGCTCGATGGCGTCCGCGTCAAAGTCCTGCCCCTCGAGCGCGTCATCGCCAGCAAGCGCGCGGCTCGGCGCGCGAAAGATGCCGCCCAGATGCCCATGCTCGAAGCCGCCCTGGCCGCTCAGAGGGCCAGGCAGACAGAGAAGTAGTCCCTTCACTTCGCGTCAACGGCCGGTCGACGGAGTTCGATTACATTCAGCGGCCAGTCTTCAACGCTGTAACACTGGCGGGCACGCCCGGACGGCTTGACTCGGCCGCGCTCGGTGCGGGATGCTCTGCCCTCCACCATGCGAACGAACGAGGGTCGCCGTCGCTCGCGAAAGGGCTGCGTTCCGCCTCACGGGCCTGGCGGTCCTGCTCGTGACGATGCTCGTCAGCGGCCAGGCAGCGGCGCCTTCACCCCAGGGCCGATCGGGGACGGCTCCTCGCGAGGATCCGAATCTCGCGCTGCTCGCGCCGGTCGAGGCGCTGAGCCGGACTGGATCGCAGCGCGAGGTTCTGGCGGCGCTCGATCGCCTGCAGCCGCAGATCGATGCGGCCGGCGCCGGCGTCCAGGGTCGGGCCATGGTCTACCGGGGCGTGGCGCTCCGATCGACGGCCGATCTGCCTGGTGCTGAACGGGCCGCCA
Source organism: uncultured Acidobacteriota bacterium (assembly GCA_963817635.1). Taxonomy (GTDB): domain Bacteria; phylum Acidobacteriota; class Vicinamibacteria; order Vicinamibacterales; family 2-12-FULL-66-21; genus CAWFPR01. The sequence goes on from CAWFPR010000005.1 coordinate 702,547, forward strand.
ACGAGGCCCGACGCCTTGGGGAACGCGGCGGCGAGTGGTCGGTCCAGTTCGACGCGCTCTTCCTGCTGTCGAATCTCGCGCGCGACCGCGGCGATTTGGCGACCGCCGACGCGCGACTGGCCGAGGCCGTCCCTATCGCCGATCGGACGGGCAACGATGGCATGCGTTTCAATCTCCGGCTCGAGCAGGGACGGCTCGCGCGCGCCCGCGGGCGCGGATCTGCCGCGCTCGGTCCGCTGGGCGAAGCCGTGGCGATCGCGGAACAGAATGGCGGGGTCCGCATGCGCGTGCAGGCCCTCGGCTCCCGCTCGAGCGCGCGGCTCGGGCTGAGCGACTACGACGGCGCCCTTGCCGACGCGCAACTGGCCTGGGACGTCGCGTCGGCGCCGGCAGTCGCCCCCGACCTTCGAGGAGCCGCGGCCTTTTCTCTCGCTCAGACGCTCTCGCAGATTGGTGATCTCGAACGCGGTCTCGATTTGTGGACCGACGCGATCGACGCCTACTCGAAGGCCGGCCTGCTCGTCGGCGTGGCGCTCGCCACGCGGCAGCGGATGGACGCGCGGTTCGCGCTCGAAGACTACGAGGGGGCCGCCGCCGATGGCGAGCGGGCGCGGGACCTGTTCGCTCGAACCGGATCAGCCGGGCAGGAACCGGCCTTGCTGTCGCGACTGGCGCTCGTGAACGCGCGCCTCGGTCGCCGCGACCGGGCGGCGACCTACGCCGAGCAGGCCGCCGGGCGGGCGGGCTCGGCGCAGCCACGGGTCCGCGCCCAGGTGGAGGGCAATCTGGCCCACGCCGCTCTCGAGGCCCGGGACTTCACCGACGCGGACACCCGGTTCACGCGCCTGCTCCAGCAGGCGCGCACCCTCGGCGACTCGGACCTCGAATGGCGGGCGCTTCAGGGCCTTGGCCGCGCCGCGCTCGGCCGAACTGATCTGGCGACCGCCCAGACGCGCTTCGAGTCGTCCGTCGCGGTGATTGAACGCGTGCGGCAGAAGCTGCCCGAAGCGGGGTTGCGCGCCGATTTCGTGGCCGAGCGCCTCGGGGCCTACGACGGTCTGATCGCGACGCTGCTCGCGCGAAGCACGACACCGGGCGACGCCTGGACCGCGCGCGCCTTCGAGACGGCCGAGCGCGCCCACGGGCGCGCGCTCGCGGACCTGCTGGCGGAAGCCGAAGCTCGTCTGACCGACCCCGCCATCGCCCGCGTTCGCACCGAGCAGGCCGAGTTCGGCACACGCCTGTCCGCCCTGCAGCACTCGCTCGCGTCCACCTCGTCTGACGGCGAGCGTCGCCGCCTCGTGGCCGACCTCGAACGCGCCGAGCGTGACTACGATGCATTCGTCGTCCGCATCAGGCGCGAGACGCCGAGATACGCGGCGCTGACCCATCCACGCGTCGCCACCGCCGCCGAGACGGCCGGCCGGCTGTCGTCAGGCGAGGCGCTCGTGAGCTTCTGGATCGGCGCGGAACGCGGCGAGGCGTGGGTCGTCACGCGCGGCGCGCTTCGGAGCTATCCGCTGCCCGGACGCCGGGAGATCGACCGCGACGTCGCCCGCTTCAAGAGCGCGATCACCGGCGGTCAGGCCGATCTGGTGGGCAGCCTCGGCTCCAGCCTGTACCGGACGCTCTTTCAGGGCGTGGACCTGTCGCGCGTCCAGCGGCTGATTGTCGTGCCGGACGGCCCGCTGTGGCGGCTCCCGTTTGCCGCGCTCACGACAGAGGCGGGCGGCCGCGACTGGCTCATCCGCCGCGCCTCGATCAGTGTCGTGTCATCGGCGTCGTTGCTCGCGACGCTGGCCTCGTCATCCGCGGCGTCGACCCGCGAGCCGGCGCGGATCTTTGCGCTCGACGCGGTTCCCGACGCGGTCCGGGCCCTTCGCGCGCTCTACGACGACCGCCTGCTGCCGGACCGGCCCCTGCAGTATGCGACGGCCGAAGCGCGGGCCGTCGCGCGCGCGCTCGCCGCCAATCCGCAGACGGACCTGTTCCTGAACGCCCGCGCCGACGAGACGTCGTTCAAGCGCGCGGTGACCGGCGCGCGCATCGTCCACGTCGGGTCGCACGCGCTCATCGACGACCGTGCGCCGCGCCGCACGGCGCTCATCCTCGCGTCGAGTCCGACCGACGACGGGCTGCTGCAGTTGAACGAGATTGCCAACCTCCAGCTCGATGCGGATCTCGTCGTGCTGTCGACGTGTCAGTCGCAGCTCGGACGGGCGGTGCGGGGCGAGGGTCTGATGAGCCTCAGCCGTGCGTTCATCCTGAGCGGGGCGCGTGCCGTCGCGGCGTCGCTCTGGGCGGTCGACGACCTGGAGACGTCGCGCCTGATGCCGCTGTTCTACGAGTCCATTCGCGCCGGTCTGGCACCCGACGCCGCGTTACGCGACGCTCAACTGCGCATGATCGCTGCCGGCGGCGTGGCGGCCGCGCCGGCGAGTTGGGCGGGGTTCGTTCTGATGGGACACGCGACCGCGCCGATCGTCCGGGCACGCCCGGTCCCGGCGGGCCGCTAGTCCCCTGCACCGCTTCGCGGCCTCACCGGGCGCGCTCGTGATCGTGCAACGTCGAGAGCGGGGACGAGTCGCAATCGTGTCGCCCCGGGCATCGAGGCGACTGACCATCCAGCGGTCCTGGATGCCGGGCAGCAGGCGCGTCGTCAGTTCGGGGGGAAGCACGAAGCGGCGGCTGCCGGTCACGCGGGCCTCGTGAATGACGTTCCCCGACGCGTCCATGATCTCCACGCGAAAGATGTCCGAGCCGGCTGGCGCGCGCCAGCTGATCACGGTCGCGTCGGGCACCGCGCCGACTGGGGCGACGACGTCGACGTCCGAGGCGCCGCGCGCGACCGGCGGGTCTGCGGGCCTCGGCCACGTGACGAAGACCGCCAGGACGACGATGGCCGCCGCCGCAAGCGTGACGAGCGGCCAGCGCCTCCGCCGAGGCGCCGCCGTCGGCCGCAGCGCCCGCCCCCGCGCCAGGAAGTCCTCGTGATCCGGGAGATCGGCGACGTCTTCGGCGGGCCGCGTCCTGATGAGTTCAGCGTACAGGGCGGCGCACGCGTTGCACCTCGCCAGATGCCCGACCACCTGTGCTCGGGCATCCTCGGTCGGATGATCCCGCCAGGCCACGAGGGTCTCGCGTGTCAGGTGCCTCATGCCGACTGCCCTCCGACGGCCCGGTTCGTGGCCTCGGCGGCCGGTTGACCGACCAGAGCCGACTTGAGCGCGCCGACGATGTCTCCGAGGCGCGCGCGCGACAGCTCGGGCAGGTGCAGGGCCCGGCGGACGTCGGCCAGCGACAGTCCCTGGAAATAGTGCAACCGGACGATGGCGGCATCCTCGTCCGGCAGTGCCGCGAGCGCCGCATCGAGCGCGACATCGCGCTCCCGCGCGGCCAGCCGCACGTCGGCCGCTGGTCCCGGATCGGGCGGATCGATTCGGCCTTCCTCGAACTCCGCTTCGAGGCTGACGGGCGGCTTCGAGCGCGACGTCATCGACACGAGCTCGCGGAAGTGACGCTCCGTCATGGCGTCATGGATCGCGTCGAGCGCGGCGAACACCTCGACAAGACTGACCGGTCGTGCGCCAGCCACGCTCAGCTCTTCGGCAATCTCGGACGGGGTTCGGTCGTTCCAGTAGTAGAGCTGAAACACCTGCTGGTGTTGTGGGTCGAGCTGCTGGACGGCGCCGAACAGGCGCCGCCGCCCCGTGCGCGAGCGGACCCAGTCGACCATCACGCGCCGCACGAGCACGGCCAGCCATGCGCCGAGCCGGCCCTTCGCCGGGTCCCATCGCCTGAGCCGCATGCAGTCGTCCTCGGCCAGCCGTTCGCAGACGAGCGTGTAGACCTCCATCGCTTCGTCGCGGTCGTGTACCCCCGAGCGCTGGATGAGCGCGACGATGGCCGGCGTACGCTCGTCGACGAACGCGCGCCAGGCGCGGCCGACGTCGCCGGAGAACAACTCGTGCAGCTCGCGATCGCTCAGCGTAGGCCACCTGCCCTGGTGGGTTACAGCCTAGCATCGGCGGCGCCATCCGGTCACGGGCATCCTCTCTGAATGAACGGACACGGGGTTCCGGCCACCGTGTCCGTTCATAGAACTCAGACACACATTCCGCGCCCGCCGGCCACCGAGTGAGCCGGTGGACGGCGCCATTGCGGGGAGTCGCCATGCGAAGACCGTGGACTGCCGTTCCGACCCTGATCGTTCTGCTCCTGGTTCTGCCGGCCGCAGCCCGGGCACAGATGCCGACCGTCACCAAGAACGGCGGGCCCGCCGCCGGCGTCGATGTGTTCATGTACCTCAACGGCGGGAAGCAGCCGGCGGTCAGCATCAATCCGGCGATGCTGACGAACAAGGTCCGTCCGGGAACGCACGTCGACGTCTACCGGCGCGAGTGCGAGGACGGCAAGATCCAAATCATCATGGTGCCGGCAGGCGAGCAACTCGGCCCCGACGACCAGGACTGCGACAAGAACACCCAGGCGCCGGCCGGCGCCGGCTGCGCGTGCCACAAGGTCGGCGCATTCATCTGGGGCGACCGGGTCACGATTGACGCTGGCACGGGTCGGATCAGCAGCGGCAGCAGCAGCAGCGGTGGCGGCGGCGTCAGCGTCTTCGGCCACGGCGGCTACAAGCGCGCGAACTTCGGCGACGCGGTCGATACGGCGTGCGCCGCTATCGACGGCCTCTACCAGAGCGCCGCCTACGACACGAGCGCGTGTGCCGGCTCGGCGTCGAGGAACGGCTTCGAGCTGGGCGGTGGCGTGGGCATACCCCTGGCCGGTCCCGTGTCGCTCGAGAATCGGAGCCTCCTTCGAGTCGTTCGGTGACCTCTCGCTCACGACCACCGGCAGCCGCGTCAGCGGCGGCCTCCAGTTCGACGAGAAGAGCGATGTTCACTTCCGCACTGTCGTCCTCTCGGCCGGTCCGTCGTTCGGCAGCCGGCGGGTTCGGGTCACGCCGATGGTGCTCGTCTCGCGATGGAACGCCAGGGAGACGCTCGTCGATTCGTTGTTTTCGGGAAGCACCAACGTCAGGGGCGGCACGACGACGACCGAGCATACGGGCACGGACGTGGGATTCGGTGTCCGCGCGTCCGGGGGGCTGACCGACACGCTTCATGTCTACGCGCAGGTCGACCGCACGCGCTTCTCGGGCGCGTTCGCCGCCGACAACGACGCCCACTGGCCGGTTGACCTGACCGTGACGGAGATCAAGGCCGGCCTGCTGCTTCGATTCTCCTGGATTCACTGAGGCCGGACGATGTCACGGTACCCGCTCGTCCTCGTGATCGCGCTCGCGGGCCTCGCCTCTGCCGTCACGGTCCGAGGCGTCGCGCCCGCGGCCGCGCAGGGCGTGTGGGACTGGGGCAAGCTCAAGGCGAACGACGTGGACTACATCGCGACGTTCACGATCAGCAATCAGTGCGATGTCGAGGCGCGCGTCGAGTTGACGACGGTCGATCTCCCGTATCTGGCGGGCATCGACTGGACGTGGTGTGACGTCGCGCCAGGCGACGTCTGCGACAACTCGATCAGGATGCACATTCCGGCGCCGCCGTGCGCGGCTGGCGTGGTCAACCTGCCAACTGGCGGCCGGATGTTCCCGCCATTCGGCGGCGAGATCCGTGTGTCGTATCCTGGCGCGGGCGACGCCTGCCCCGCGCGGTCACAGAGGATCTCTCTGAAGGCCGACATCGTCGTGCCGACGTGTCCCGGCATTGCCGAAAAGCTGCAGACGGACGATCCCTGCACGGTCTGGTGGCTGACGGGCGAGCGGCCCGCGCGGGACCCCGATGCGGAGGCACGCTGCCTCGAGCCGATCCGGAAGCTGGCGGCGGACTATCGGGAAAAGGCACTCGTCCCACTGGCCGCGCGCGCGCCCGGGTGGGAGTGGCTGCCGTCGGCCGACCAGATCGGCCGGATGACGATTCCCGAACTGCTGGCCATGAAGACGCGCGCGGCGGGCGTCATGAGCGGCCGGGACGCCGGTGGGTTCTGAGATGAGAGTCACGACATTCCCTCGTCGTCACGGCGCGATCCTCGCGGCGGCCATCTGCCTTGCGCTGTCCGCCCTTCCCCGGCCGCTCGCCGGGACCATGCGTGCACAGGCGCGCGGCCCGGCACCGGCAGCGAGCGGAGCGGGTGTCGTGGGGCTGCCGCCCCTGATCTACGGCCGGACCTATACGACGCCGGTCGTGCTGCAGAACGACTCGGCTGTCGAGCAGCACGTCGAGATTCGCCTGCTCGATCGGTCATCCAATCTCCCGCTGCCGTACGTGTCGCTGCCGTCGTCGATCACGCTGAAGGCCGGCGAACGCCGGGAAGTCTCGCTCGTCATCACCACGCCGCCGCTCGTGACCGCGCCCAAGGGCGGCGAGGACCTTCGGGGGACGCTGACGGTCGAGTACTCGACGCCAGGCGCGGCGGCGCGCGACGTGCAGTTCTGGACGCTGGACGGCCACATCTACGCGCAGCCCTCGCCGGCGACGCTGGCCCTCGACACGCACATCGCCGAACTGCTCGTCGTGCGGCTGAACGACGTCACGAAGTCCATCGACAAGGGCGCGTTGGCGCTCGATCTCGCCCGGCGGGACTGGCAGACGGTGCTCGACACGATTGAGACGAAACACTTCCTCGATCCCAACAACCGGGCTGTCTCGAAGACGACCGTGCTCGGCTTGCTGGCCGTCGCCGAAGCGACCGCCGCCGACTGCGATGCGTTCGTCGCCCGGATCCAGGCGCTGCTTGGTGCTCCGGCCGCGGATCGGGCCTCGGTGGCCGCGTACCTCCGCGGCAAGGCCGTCCAGACCAGGCTGGTCTACGACCAGCTTCAGCAGGCCATGGACGACGTTGAGACTTACGAGCAATACGAATCGCCGGGCAGTCCGGAGGCGGCGGCGCTCCGACCGCCAGACTGGCAGGTCAAGCTGGCCGACGCCAGGTCGAGTGAGGCGCGACTGCGCCAGGAGTACTACGATCGGCTCACGGCCGAGCCGCTCCTGGGGCTCACTCGGAACGGACAAATGCAATGGGCCGCGCTGGCCGCGGCGCCGGCCGATCAGCCGGTCGTGCTGTCGTCGATCATGGGGCGTTTTCTCCAGGCCGGCATCGAGGACTACAGCGCGAAGGCCACCGAGTTCCGCGGCATGCGCAGTCTGGGCGACCTGTGGCAGTTCGCGGGCCTGGCCTACGCACCGATCCGCCTGCAGGTCACCAGGTTCGGCGAAGAGAAGGGATCCGAGCTGCTGCCGTACCTGATGGGCGAGGTCGGCAGCGTCGGCGCGGCCATCGACGCCCACGACGCCGCCGACAAGGTGGAGGTGGCAACGGGCCTGGCCATTGTTGCCGCCGGAGCCTCGCTGACGGTTCTGGCTCCGGTCGTGAGCGTGGCGGCATCAGCGCAGCAGATCACGTCGGATGCGATGTCGCTCGACGAGGCAACCGACCGTCTCGAGGCCGCCCGAACAATCGGTCCACTCGTTGGCTACGACACGCTGACGACGCTCGAAAAGCGCCAGGAGCAGCAGACCGACGCCCTGTTCACGTCTGTACTCTTCGGGGTCTTCGACGTCGGAGACGCCGGCTTGCGCGTTGCCCGGGGCATCCAGGCGTATCGCACGGTGAAGGCGCTCGAGCGCGCGGTCGAGGGCGTGGGGACGGCGGTGACCGATGCGAGCGCCGTCCTGAAGCGCCTCGACGCGGACGTCGTGGGCCGCGCGCAGGACGCCCTCACCGAGGGGTTCATCGCCGACCAGAAACTGCAGCCGGTGGTCCGTGTCGAGGGCGGTGGTCAGGTCTTCTACCTGTCCGAGCCCTTCGAGGGTCCGGGCAAGCGGCTCTTCCTCTATGCGTACGAGGAACTCGAGAACGGCCAGGTCGCAGTACGCGTGTTCTATCGGAGCAACGAGCACGGCGTCATTCGCGTCATGCCGAACGGCGGCCCGTTCGGCGGCGGCGTCGGCAAGGGCGCCAAGGCCCCCAAGGATCCGGAGTTTGGGACAGTCCTGAAGGACTTCGACACTTCCAAGCCAGTGACACAGGGCTACGCCAACCAACTGGCTGTCGATGTCACGAATGAGCTGCAGCTCCCGGTCGGCAGGTGGCTCTCCGGTCGGCCCGCCAGAAAGATCACCGACCGGGTCGCCCTCAACCGCGCATTCTTCGGCGCAGTGCCCGCAACCCTGGAGGGGAGCGATCTGGAGACCGTCCTGACGCTCGAGAACGAACTCCACGCGGCGCCGCCTGGCTTCATGGACTTCAGCGCGCCGCCAACCCTGATCGAACGCGGGTGGGACCACTCGCCGCTCTACGGCTGGCACGAGAAGTTCCGGTATCGATCGGCCGACGGCACGGTCGAGTACCTCGTCATGCGCGACTCGGCCGGCAACGTGTGGGTGCCGAGCGCGCAGGCCGTCGAGGCCGGTACCTTCGGCGGCATCAAGCGCTGGTCGTTCGACACGCACGGACAGGTCAGTACCGAGGTTCGTGCACGATGGGGAAGGTCTGCGGACGCCCGAACTGCCGAGACGAGAGACGCCGACGACGGACATACCCGAGCCGTTTCGCGACGAGTACGTCGGGGACCTCAATTACCGGACGCCGCTTGCACGCCAGTTCGAGTCGATCGTTCCGCCACCGACGCCGTTCGACCCGGCGACATTTCGCGTCGATCTCCCGCCGCCGCCGCGCCTGGTGCCGAATGTCGCCGACAGCCTGCTCGCCCCGAGTCCGGGCCGGCAGGCGGCGTGGGGCGGGCGGATGATTGAAGGGGTCAGTTCCCTGGTGCCGTATTCATCGGCGGGCCCAGTGCCGGGCGGCGGCCCGGATTCCCTGTCCCAGCCCTCCGGACCGGTCCCGAACATCAGCTGGATCACCGACCGCAACGGGCTGCCCCCGGTGGTGATCCGTCTCGGGACCCCCCCGTCAACCACGGGCGGCGCCAAGGGCAAGGAAGTTGGGCTCGCCGTGCCGGATCCGCGGACGATTCCAGGCGAGACGTTCGTCCTCACGCCCGGACCACGGCACGGCGGGGGAGGCGGCTTCACGTTCGTGGATCTTGGTCCGGCCGCGGCCAGTACCGCGATGCTGGAGGGATTCGGTCCGTATCAGTTCGCGGCCGTTGCGTCGGCCGGAGGGGTGCCGGGCATCCAGAAGCTGGTGGCGACCACCGAGGACGGGACGGTCGAAGTACCCGGCGCGCCGCGGGCACCCGTACCGAACCCCGGCGGGTTCGGTGCGCGGCGTCTGCCGGCGCTCGCGATCAGCATGAGGCCGATGACGGTTGCGGACTGGTCAGCCGGCGCGGCCGGCATCAAGATCTTCGTGACCAGCCTCGGGCTTTCGACAGGCAAGGGCCTTTCGATGACCGTCGTCAATGCGGGTACGGCGCCCGTGAGACTGACCGGCGATGGATTCGTGCTCGAGCCCGTATCGGGTGCGACGCGAGACGCCGTAGACCGGGAGATTCGCGCGATGGGTCCGGTGGGCACGGCCACGGCGACCCTCGACGGCTACTGCCTGGAACACCTGAAGCAGCCGCCCGTGGCCGGCATGACGTTCCGGCTGGCGGACGCGGGCGCCCAGCGAGCATTCGCGCCGGTTCGGAACATCCTTCGGGCGACGCGGCGGCTCAGCGATCTCGGGCAGCTCGTGCCCGATGGCGGCAACCCGACGGCCTACGTCGACTCGATTCGCCAGTGGGCGATCTGGACGCGCGAGCAACACTTCACCGCGAAGGGATTCGCCGATGCGCTGGTCGACCACACGCGCAAGAACGTGCTGGCGGCCGGGCAACCCTGGAGTGCGGCCGTGGAACACGCGGTCAGGACGGTCGCCCCGGGCCGGTGGAGCGCGATTGCGCGAGTACTGGAAGCAGCGGCGAAACTCGATGGGCGCAAGGGGGGACTCCCCGATGACTGACCGTCTCCAATCGGCGCGCTGGAACCGCTGGGTGGCGGCGCTGGCCGCCGCGGTGCTGCTGGCGTGTGGCATCGGGCTCGCTTCGCAGTCGCGTCAACCCGACGCCTACCACATGTTCTCCGAATGCGCGTCCGACGGGTTCTGGCACGTGGTCGTGGACGCGTACTACGTCAACGGCGACGGCTCGCTCACGAAGGTCCGGATTCACAACGAGCGGACCGACCAGCCGTGCCGGGACGCGGCCGGCCAGTCGTTGCCCGAGCCGCCGAAAGTACGCCAGCGCCTGGGCGACCTGCGCCAGAGCGTCGAGATGTCCGCGCAGGACTATCAGGTCGGCGTCAGGGACGGCGAGATCACGGAACTCCGCTGCGAGGGCGAGACGTTCAAGCGCTACCACTACGACCGGTACCGGATGCCCGATGGAACGGTCCGCCGCCATCACACCCCGACCCGCGTCGAGGACACGCACGTCCTGTGCACCGAGCCCCCGCCGCCCGTGGTGCCCGATCGGACCGTCATCGACGGTGGCACGGCGGAGGGCGTGGGATCGACCGGCGCGGACGGTCGGCCCCCGCCGGTCAAGCTCGGCGACCCCGTCGTGATTCCTGGCGGTGGGCCCCATCGCGGCGATTTGCGTCTGAACCTGCCGGGCGCGCCGATTGCGGACACGGCCACGGGAGCGTTCGTCTCGACGAGCGGTCCGGCGGTGACGCCGGCTCAGGTCACCAACGTCGACGCGACGTCGAAGGGGAAGCCCGCCGACGGCACGCAGCGGATGGGCGCCACGATGCTCTCGTATGGTGAGAACCAGGTGGTCATCTCCGAGAACCTCTCGCCGTCGCAGCCATGGCTCGATGGCGCCCAGGGGTGGGTGTTCAGGCGGCCGTCGGTGGCTCTCGACGTGCCGCCGTGGGCCAGCGCCGGTCCCGGGCGCATGCGTGCCGCGCGCCGGCCTTCGGTGCCCCACGGCGACGTGGCCGGGCCCCTGCGGGTCGTCTTTGCCAGCACGGGCGAATCGTCGGGCGACGCCATGACGATGACCGTGGTCAACAACGGGCCGGAGGCGCTGTCGCTGCTCGCGTCCGGCTTCGTCCTGGAACCGCTCGGCAACGTGAACGGCGGCCAGGTTCAGAGGGCGCTCGCGTCGCTCAAGGGCCGGCGCACGACGGTGACGGTCAGCACCTACTGCCTCGAGATGCTCAAGGCGCCGCCCGTGCCCGGCATGATCTACCGCCTGGCGCCGCCGGCCGTTCAGCGACAGTACGCCACGCTTGGCCGCCTGATGGATGCGAGCCGGCAGTTGAAGGACGCGGGCGGGCTGCACCCCGACAGCGATCCCGTGCAGTACTTCCACTCGATTCGGCAGTGGGCGATCTGGTCCGCCGAGCGCGGCTTCAAGGATGTCGACGCGTTCGGCCAGGCGTTCGTCGATCACGCGCACAAGAACTATGCCGAAAGCGGCCAGGCCTGGACGCGCCAGATCGAGGATGCCGTGCGCGGACTCGTGCCCGGCCGGTGGCAGGACATCCGGAAGGTGATGGACGCCGCCGCGGGGCGCTGACCACGCGCGCGGGCAGCCGGGACCGCGCAACGAAGACGCCAGCCCTCTGAAAACGGACACGAGTTGCTTGAAAACAGACAGTCGATCGGTCGTTGGATCGCAGAACCCCCGGGGGACCGCCGCGTTTCTCGCACCGTGAAGCCGTGATGGGGCGGTGCGAACCGATCCATTGAGAGCCCGGCACGATCCGTGCTGTTCTGTGTGACATCGTGAGCAGCAAACTCGCCGCGGTCGCCCTGGTGGCGGCCATGGTCATCAGCGCGGTCAGCAGGCCCGTGGCGGCACCCAACGACAACCACTGCGTGAACGCCAGGCAGCACTGCGGTGCCGGGACGTTGGCCAGGTGCTGTTGTGGACAAGACGAGGAAGGCTCGACCCCGGTCATCGTGGAAGGCCGGGTGCAATTCGCGCCCGACTGGTCCGCCACGAAGACCCTCCTTGTCGTTTCGCACCTCACATTGTCGATCTCGCCCGCGGCCGTCCGCCCCGCCCCGCTCGATCTCTCGGCCCGGTACGTCAGGCTGCTGATCTAATCCTCGCCTGTTTCGACATTCCCCCGGTTTCGGATGCGGGTCCACCCTCGTGCGTGCATCACCACGTGAGAGGGACGGCCCGCCTGGTCGAGGTCCACATGTTCATTCGCGCGGCCGTGTTCTCCGCCATCGCTCTTCTCCCGGCCGCCGTCGGCGCGGCGGCCGCGCTCCACCCGGCGCAGGGCGAGCCGGCCGCAGCGCGCCCGCAACCGAGCGCGCCGGCCGAGCCGCCCGAGTTCTGGGCGCCAGACCCCGTGCTCGCCGGGTACGTCCGTGCGGCGCTCGAGACCAATCCGGGCGTGCAGGAAAGCCTCGCGACGTATCGGGCGTCGCTCGAGCGGGTGTCCATCGCCACCGCGCTCCCGGATCCGATGGTCAGCTTCACGCAGGGGCTGCGATCGGTTGAAACCCGTGTCGGCCCCCAGCTCGATACCGTGGTGTTGAGCCAGGTGTTCCCGTGGTTCGGCAAGCTCGACCTCCGGGGCAAGGTCGCGGTCCAGGACGCCGCGGCCGCGCACCAGATGTACCGCGCGCGCCAGCGCGAGGTCATCGCCCAGGTCAAGAAGGCGTTCTACAACCTGGCGTATGTCGATGCGGCGCTGGGCGTCGCGCGCGAGGAGCATGGGCTGCTCGGACACTACGAAGAGCTGGCGCAGGCCCGCTACGCATCGGGCCAGGGCCTCCCGCACGCGGTCATCAAGATCCAGGCGGAGATCACGAAGGTCGCGAATCACCTGGACATTCTTCAGCTACAGCGCGAGACGCTTGCCGCACGGCTGAACACGCTGATGAGCCGCCCGCCGGATCAGCAACTCCCGCCGGCTGCGTCGCCGGCCATTCCAGCCGATGTACCGCTGGACGCGCAGCAGCTGAACGCGACCGGAGACACTGAGCGGCCGGAGATCCAGGCCACTGAGGCCCAGATCGTACGCGGCGAGTGGGCCGTCAAGCTGGCCCGGAAGAATTTCTGGCCCGACGTGACGGTCGGCGCCGGATTCATCAACGTCGGCAAGCGGAACGATGCCGCCGGTCTGCTGCAGCCGCCGCCCGACAACGGCCGCAACGCCTTCACCGTGACGGTCGGCCTCAACCTGCCGATCCGGCGCGACAAGTACAAAGCCGCTCTTCAGGGCGCGGCCGAGGAGCTGTCGGCCGCCCGGTTGCGCCGGGCCGACGCGCACAACGAAATGGCGTTTGCGGTGCGCGATCAGATCGTGCGGCTCCAGACGCTGCGCGAGCAGCTCAGGCTCGTCGGCGAGGTGCTGCTGCCGCAGACCGACGAAGCGCTGCGATCCACCGAGTCGGCGTACGAGACCGGACAGGTCGGCGTGCTCGATCTCCTCGACAGCGAGCGCAGCCGCCTCGACGTGCGCCTGATTCACGCCCGCGAGACCGCCGACTATCTCGTGGCACTGGCCGACCTCGAACGCGCCATTGGTGCCGCGTATCCCGCAGTGACGAGGATCCCATGAGGAAATATCTCGCAACCGGCCTGTTGACTTTTCTGCTCGGTGCCGGCCTGATCGCGCTCGTCGTGGTCAATCCGGGCGACTGGTCGTGGATGAGCCGCGCGCGCGGCGTCATCGTGCGAACCTCCGATGCCCCACCCGCCGGCATTCCGGGCGCCGCTGCGACTGCCGGGACCACGGGCGAACGGAAGATCAAGTACCTGGCGGGCGCCGATGGACCCGAGCTACGTCCGCGACAAGCCCGGCAAGTCGCCCATGGGCATGGACCTGGTCCCCGTGTACGAAGACGAAGGGGGCGCGCTGCCCGCCGGCACGGTGAAGATCGACCCGACGTTCGTGCAGAACATGGGAGTGAAGTCCGAGCCGGTTGTCCGGGCGGACATCCCGTTCACGATCCGGACGGTCGGCACCTTCGCCTACAACGACCGCCAGGTGACTCTCATCACGACGAAGTACGACGGATGGATCGAGAAGGTCTACGTCAACTACGTCGGCGAGCCGGTGCGCAAGGGCCAGAAGCTGTTCGAGATCTTCAGCCCCCAGCTCGTCACGACCGAACAGGAGTACCTGCAGGCGATCGACTATGCGAAGCGGATGGCAAAGAGCGCGTATCCGGACGCGGCCGCGCGCGCCCAGGCGCTGGTGGACTCCGCCCGGCAGCGGCTCCAGTACCTGGGACATCAGCGATGCGCAGATCGATGCGCTCGCCGAGTCGGGCGAGCTCCAGCGCACGCTGTCCGTGTCGTCGCCCGTCAACGGGCTCGTGGTGGAGAAGATGGACCAGGCGCTCGAGGGCATGCGGGCCACGGCCGGCATGCAACTCTACAAGATCGTGGATCTGTCCACGATCTGGGTGGACGTGCAGATCTTCGAGCACCAGGTGCAGTGGCTGAAGCCCGGCCAGCGCGCCACGATTGAGCTGCCGTACGATCCCGGCCACACCTATACGGGCGTGATCCGGTTCCTTCATCCGTCTCTCGATCAGAAGACGCGGACGATCACCGTGTCGATCGAGCTGCCGAATCCCGGCCTGAAACTCCGCGCGGAGATGTACGCCACCGTCACCATCAACGTGCCGTCGGCCCATGACGTGCTGGTGGTGCCCGAGAACGCGGTCATTCACAGCGGCCTGCGCGATGTCGTCGTGCTCGACCTGGGGAGCGGGCTCTTTCAGGCGCGGGACGTGACGCTTGGCGTCAACGGGAACGGGCTCTGGCAGGTCGCCCATGGAGTCGCCGAAGGCGACCGCGTGGTCGTCTCGGCGCAGTTCCTGCTCGATTCGGAAAGCAACCTCAAGGACGCCATCTCGAAAATGACGCCGCCCTCCGATACACCGGCCTCTCCCGAGCGCGATCGTTGAGCCCAAAGAGACTGTCATGCTGGAACGCCTGATCGACTGGTCGATTCGCAACAAGGTCTTCGTGCTGCTAGCGACGTTCTTCGTGATCCTCGTGGGCGTCTATTCCGTACGCCAGACGCCGCTCGACGCGATCCCCGACCTGTCGGACGTCCAGGTCATCATCTACACGGAGTACCCGGGCCAGGCGCCACAGGTCGTCGAAGACCAGATCACCTATCCGATCACGACGCAGATGCTGGCGGTGCCCTTCGCCAAGGTCGTGCGGGGCTACTCGTTCTTCGGCTACTCGTTCGTCTACGTGATCTTCGAGGACGGGACGGACCTGTACTGGGCGCGCAGCCGCGTGCTCGAGTACATGAACTACGTCAACGGCCGCCTGCCGCGCGGGGTGAATCCCTCGCTCGGGCCGGATGCGACGGGCGTGGGCTGGGCCTTCATGTACGCCCTGCAGTCGCCGCATCGCAGTCTCGTTGAGCTGCGCTCGATTCAGGACTGGTATCTCAAGTACCAGCTCACCGGCGTCGCGGGCGTGTCGGAAGTGTCGAGCGTCGGCGGATTCGTCAAGCAGTACCAGATCACCGTTGATCCCAACAAGCTGCGGGCCTACCACATCTCGCTGGCCCAGATTCGCAACGCCGTGCAGCGCAGCAACAACGACGTCGGCGGCCGCGTGATCGAGATGGCCGAGACCGAATACATGGTGCGCGGCGAGGGGTACATCCGCGACGTCGCCGACATCCAGAGCGTCGCGCTCGGCGTGGACGGGAGCGGCACGCCGATCCTCCTCAGGGATGTCGGCAATGTGCAGATCGGGCCCGAGATGCGCCGCGGGCTCGCCGAGCTGGACGGAAAAGGGGAGACGGTCGGCGGCATCGTCATTATCCGGTCCGGCGCCAACGCGTACGACACCATCCGGCGGGTCAAGGCGAAGCTGGCGGAGCTGAAGCCCGGCCTGCCGAGCGACGTCGAGATCGTGACCGCGTACGATCGGTCCGGGCTCATCGAGCGGGCGGTGAAGACGCTCGAGGAGAAGCTGGTCGAAGAGAGCATCGTGGTTGCGCTCGTCTGCCTCGTGTTCCTCCTGCACGTGCGCTCGGCGCTGGTCGCCATCTTCACGCTCCCCATCGCGATCCTGATGGCGTTCATCGTGATGCGCTACCAGGGCATCAACGCCAACGTCATGTCGCTCGGCGGCATTGCGATCGCAATCGGCGCGATGGTCGATGCCGCCATCATCATGATCGAGAACGCGCACAAGCACCTCGAGCGCGACGGCGGAACGAAGGAGCACTGGCAGATCATCGCGGACGCCGCCAAGGAAGTCGGGCCGACGCTCTTCTACGCGCTCCTCGTCATCACGGTCTCCTTCGTTCCCGTCTTCACCCTCGAGGCGCAGGAAGGCCGGATGTTCAAGCCGCTGGCCTTCACGAAGACCTACTCCATGGCGGCGGCTTCGCTGCTCTCCGTCACGCTCGTGCCGGTGCTGATGGGGTACTGGATTCGCGGGCACATCCGATCGGAGGCGCGCAACCCGGTGAGCCGCCTGCTGATTCGCATCTACGATCCGGTGCTGCACCTCGTGCTGCGGTGGAAGTGGGTGGTCCTGGTCGCGGCCGTTGCCACCTTCGGGCTGACGTGGATTCCCTACTCGCGGATCGGCTCTGAGTTCATGCCCCCGCTGTGGGAGGGCGACCTGCTCTACATGCCGACCACGCTGCCGGGGATCTCCATTGGCAAGGCCCGCGAGCTGCTGCAGCAGACTGACAAGATCATTCGATCGTTTCCCGAGGTCGAGCGGGTGTTCGGGAAGATCGGCCGCGCGGACACCGCCACCGATCCCGCTCCGCTCAGCATGGTGGAAACCACCATCACGCTGAAGCCGGAGTCCGAGTGGCGGCCCGGCATGACGCCCGAGCGCCTGACGAGCGAGATGAACCGCGCGATCCAGATTCCGGGCGTGACCAACGCGTGGACGATGCCGATCAAGACGCGGATCGACATGCTGTCCACCGGCATCAAGACGCCTGTCGGCATCAAGGTCTCCGGTCCCGACCTTGCCGTGCTCGATCGGGTCGGTCGCGAGATCGAGTCCGTGATCCGTGGCGTGCCCGGCACGCTGTCGGTTTACGCCGAGCGGGTCACCGGCGGGAACTACCTGAACTTCAAGATCGATCGCGAGGCCATCGCCCGCTATGGCCTGACGATCGCCGATGTCGAGGACGTCATCCAGTCAGCGATCGGCGGGATGAACATCACCACGACGGTCGAGGGGCTCGAGCGCTACCCGGTCAACCTGCGGTACGGCCGCGAGCTGCGCGACAACCTGCCCGCCCTGCGCGAGATCCTCGTCTCCACGCCCGGCGGGCTCCAGATCCCGCTCGGTCAGCTCGCGCCGCTCGAGATCGTCAAGGGCCCGCCGGCGATCAAGACGGAGAACGCACGCCCCAACGCCTGGATCTACATCGATCTCGAGGGGATTGACGTGGGGACGTACGTGCGCCGGGCGCAGGAGGCCGTCGCGAGCGGCGTGACGGTGCCGCCCGGCTACAGCCTCGCGTGGAGCGGCCAGTACCAGTACATGATGCGCGCCCAGCAGCGCCTCCTGTACGTGATCCCGATGACGATCATCATCATCTTCGTCATCATCTACCTGAACACCAGGTCCGTCTTCAAGACGCTCATCGTGCTCCTGGCCGTGCCCTTCGCGCTCATCGGCGCGTTCTGGCTGATGTACATGCTCGGCTACAACATGAGCATCGCCGTGTGGGTCGGCATCATCGCGCTCGCCGGCGTCAGCGCGGAGACCGGCGTCGTCATGCTGCTGTATCTCGACGGCGCCTACAACGAGGCGGTCGCTGCCGGCCAGATGACCACGCGGCGCGATCTCGTGGCCGCGGTGTACCAAGGCGCCGTCAGCCGCGTGCGGCCGAAGATCATGACGGCGAGCGTCATCCTGGGCGGCCTGCTGCCCATCATGTGGAGTCACGGGACAGGCGCCGACGTGATGAAGCGCATCGCCGCGCCCATGGTCGGCGGCGTCGTCACCTCGGTCGTCGTGGTCCTGCTGGTCTACCCCGCCATCTACTTCATCTGGAAGGGCTGGAGCCTTCCTGACACACCTGACAACAAGGAGACTGTGTGATGCGAATGAACGCTCGAACCGCGATGATGACCCTCTCGCTGGCGGTGGCGGCGCTCGGCGCCACGGCGGCGGCGCCGAAGCCCACGACGCTGACGGGCAAGGTCAGCGATGCCATGTGCGGCGTCACTCACATGGTCAAGGGGGACGATGCCGCCTGCACGCGCGCGTGCGTGAAGGGAGGCGCGGAGTACGCGCTGATCGTGAAGAACAAGGTGTATACGCTCGAGGCGAAGGACTCCATCAAGGCCGACCTCGACAAGCATGCCGATCAGCAGGTCACGGTGACCGGCGAGCTGAACGGCAGCACGCTCAAGGTCGCCTCGGTGCACGCGGCCAGATAGCCATGCTCGACGGTCCCGGTCCTCCGGTTCCACTCTGCGGCAGGGTCCATGCCCGGTCTGGTCGCCCGCAGCTCGGCGGCACGTCATCTCACCCCGGAACAACAACACGCCGTGACCACCCCCTTCGTCAGCCGCGCCCCCGGATCGGACGTCCCGGCAGTGTGCAAAAGGAGACGGTCCCGTTGACACGCGACGGGGCAGGATGGAGGGTGGACGGGCAGCCCATTCCGGGTGCGTCCGGCGTGTGACGTGTCAAGAACGGAGCTGGTGTCATGTGGATCATCCTGATTGTCATCCTGGTGCTGCTCTTCGGCGGCGGCGGCGGCTACTACTACGGCCGTGGCGCCGGGTGGGGCACCCCGCACTATGGCGGCGGATTGCTCGGGCTCGTGTTGATCGTGCTGCTGCTGCTCTGGCTGACAGGCCACTGGGGCGGTGGCTACATGGGCGGCGGAAACATGATGCGCTGACGGGTCGCCCGTAGGACCCGCGGACAGCCCCGGTTTGACGGAGCGGGTCATCCGCGCCGATGAGGAACTGATGATCGCACGTTCGACTGTTCAAGCCCGTGGAGGCTGCCTCAAATGACACAGGTGCCTTCGCACACCGGCTCCGGCCATCCTGGCCACCAGCCCCATCACGCTCATATGGCGGCGGATTTCCGGAAGCGGTTCTGGATTTCGCTGATCCTGACCCTGCCTATTCTCCTCCTGTCGCCCCTGCTGCAGACGCTCGTGGGCCTGCGCGAAGCCATTCGCTTTTCCGGCGACCTCTACGTCCTGTTTGGCTTTGCCTCGGCGGTCTTCTGGTATGGCGGCTGGCCCTTCCTCAAAGGCGTGTTCACGGAGCTCACAGCCCGCAAGCCCGGAATGATGACGCTGGTCGCCGTCGCCATCACGACCGCCTATGTCTACAGCAGCGCCGTGGTGTTCGGCCTGACCGGCAAGATGTTCTTCTGGGAGCTGGCCACCCTCGTGGACATCATGCTGCTGGGGCACTGGATCGAGATGAAGTCGGTGATGGGCGCGTCAAAGGCCATGGAGGAACTCGCCAGACTCATGCCCTCCGACGCGCACAAAGTCCTGCCCGACGGCAGCGTACAGGACGTGCCGCTCGGCGAGCTGGCAGTGGATGACAGGGTCCTGATCAAACCGGGCGAGAAGGTTCCCGCCGACGGTGTGATCGTCGAGGGCGAGAGCTCGGTCAATGAGGCCATGCTCACCGGGGAATCAACCCCGGTCGGCAAGAAGAGCGGCGGCAAAGTCATCGGCGGCTCTATCAACGGCGAAGGCTCGCTGACAATTGAAGTCAAAGGCACCGGCAAGGACTCGTTCCTTTCGCAGGTCATCGACCTGGTCAAGCAGGCCCAGGAGAGCAAGTCGAAAACCCAGAACCTCGCCGACACCGCCGCGATGTGGCTCACCCTCATCGCCCTCGGCAGTGGCGCGCTCACCCTGGTGATCTGGCTGGTGTTCATGGGCCATGACTTTGCCTTCGCCATCGAACGCGCCGTGACGGTGATGGTGATCACCTGTCCGCACGCGCTCGGTCTGGCCGTGCCCCTCGTCGTGGCGGTGTCCACGGCCGTGGCCGCCGGCCACGGCCTGCTCATTCGTAACCGCGAGGCGTTCGAACGCGCCCGAAAGATCCAGGCCATTATTTTCGACAAGACCGGCACGCTCACCGAGGGTCGCTTTGGCGTGACCGACACGCTCGTGTTTTCGCAGGACATCGACGAAGACACGCTGCGCAAGTACGCCGCCTCCGTGGACGCGAACTCCGAACATCCCATCGCCAAGGCGATCGCCGCTTCCTCGGAACAGAAGCAGCCGGTTGAACACTTCACGAGCATCCCGGGCAAGGGCGCCGAAGGCCGGGTCGACGGCAAAGAGATCAAGGTGGTGAGTCCGGGCTTCCTGCGCGAACAGCACATCGACGTCACCGACGAGCGCATCGGGCCACTGCAGGCTCAGGGCAAGACCGTCGTGTTCGTGCTCGTTGACGGGAAGTTGAAGGGGGCGGTGGCCCTGGCTGACATCGTGCGACCCGAGGCGAAGCAGGCCATCGTTGCTCTCAAGGCGTTGAACATACGCTGCCTGATGCTCACCGGAGACAACCACGCGACGGCCAAGTGGGTCTCGGACCAGGTCGGGCTGGATGAATATTTCGCCGAAGTCCTGCCTCAGGACAAGGCCGCCAAAGTGAAGGAGGTTCAATCCCGCGGCGTGTTGGTGGCGATGACCGGCGACGGCGTGAACGATGCACCGGCGCTCGCGCAGGCTGATGTGGGTATCGCCATCGGGGCCGGATCGGATGTGGCGGTGGAAACCGCCGACGTGGTCCTGGTGCGGAGCAATCCGCTGGATGTCGTGGCCATCGTCCAGCTTTCTCGCGCCACGTATCGGAAGATGATTCAGAACCTCGTCTGGGCCACGGGCTACAACGTCGTCGCCATTCCCCTGGCGGCCGGAGCGCTGTACGCGTGGGGCGTGCTGCTCAGCCCCGCAGCCGGTGCCGTGCTGATGTCCGCCAGCACGGTGATAGTGGCCATCAACGCGCGAATGCTGAAGCTGACGTGACGAGACCGCGGGTGACTGGAAACGCCATGGAAACCACCACTCTCACGCCGGACCCGAGCACGAACTCCGGCACGGTCGTCTCGGTGCGCGGCAGTGTCGTGGATATCGGGTTCGACAGGCATCTGCCGCCCATTTATTCGTTGCTGCGCGCGGGAGCGGATGGTCAGATCGTCATCGAGGTGCTGGCGCAGCGGGATGCGCGGCACGTTCGCGGGATTGCGCTGACGCCTACGCAAGGTCTCGCTCGCGGCATGGCGGTGGACGACACGGGCGGACCGTTGAAGGCGCCGGTGGGCAAGGGCATCCTGTCGCGTATGTTCGACGTGTTTGGCAGCACCATCGACCGCGAGCCGGCGCCGGCCGATGTCCAATGGCGTTCCGTGCACCGGGCGCCCCCGCCGCTGGCGCGGCGTTCCACCAAGTCCGAGATCTTCCAGACCGGCCTCAAGGTGATCGATGTGCTCGTGCCGCTCGAGCGCGGCGGCAAGGCGGGCCTGTTCGGCGGAGCGGGGGTGGGCAAGACGGTGTTGCTCACGGAAATGATCCACAACATGATCGGGCACCAGGAGGGTGTCAGCATCTTCTGCGGCATCGGCGAACGCTGTCGAGAAGGTGAAGAGCTGTACCGCGACATGAAGGCAGCCGGCGTGCTGCCGAACATGGTGATGGTCTTCGGCCAGATGAACGAGCCGCCGGGCAGCCGGTTCCGCGTCGGACAGGCCGCCCTGACGATGGCCGAGTATTTCCGGGACGACGAACACCGCGATGTGTTGCTGCTCATCGACAACATCTTCCGGTTCATCCAGGCCGGCATGGAGGTGTCGGGCCTGATGGGACAGATGCCGTCGCGCCTGGGCTATCAACCCACGATGGGCACCGAGCTGTCGCGACTGGAAGAGCGCATCGCCAATACCGATACCGGCGCCATCACCTCAATCCAGGCGGTCTATGTGCCTGCGGACGATTTCACCGATCCGGCCGCGGTCCACACCTTCTCGCACCTGTCCGCCTCCATCGTGCTCTCGCGCAAGCGGGCGAGCGAAGGCCTGTATCCGGCCATCGACCCGCTCCAA
Organism: uncultured Acidobacteriota bacterium; assembly: GCA_963817635.1. Classification (GTDB taxonomy): domain Bacteria; phylum Acidobacteriota; class Vicinamibacteria; order Vicinamibacterales; family 2-12-FULL-66-21; genus CAWFPR01. The sequence goes on from CAWFPR010000005.1 coordinate 724,532, forward strand.
TCCAGCTCCAAGATGGCCACGGCTGGCATCGTCGGTCCAGAGCACTACGCCCTGGCGCAGGAAATCCGGCGAACGCTCGCCCAATACGCGGAACTCAAGGACATCGTGGCCATGCTCGGCCTCGAGCAACTGTCGCCGGAGGACCGCAAAGTGGTCGGCCGCGCGCGCCGGTTGGAGCGCTTCCTCACCCAGCCTTTCTTCACGACCGAGCAGTTCACCGGCCTCAAAGGCAAGCTCGTCAGTCTCGAGGACGCGCTGGACGGCTGTGAGCGGATCCTGCGCGATGAATTCAAGGACTACCCCGAGCGCGCGCTTTACATGATCGGGGCCATCGACGAAGCGAAGGGAAAGGCGAAATGAACCTCAAGGTTCTTCTGCCGTTTCAGGTCTTCGCCGACAAGACCGGCGTGTCGCGCATCGTGGCGGAGACGCGCGAGGGCTCGTTTGGACTCCTGCCGCACCGGCTCGACTGTGTGGCGGCGCTCGCGCCTGGCATTCTGATCTACGAAACCGAAGGGGAGGGCGAGGCGTTTGTGGCCGTTGATGAAGGGGTTCTGGTCAAGACGGGACCGGACGTGCTCGTGTCCGTGCGCCGGGCGCTGGGTGGAACGGACCTCGGCCAATTGCGCGATCTGGTGGAGCAGGAGTTTCTGACGCTGGACGAGCGCGAACAAAGCGTGCGCTCCGTCATGACGAAACTGGAAACCGGATTCGTGCGTCGTCTTGCGACGTTTCAACATGACTGACAAACCTACCTTCGCCGGGCAGGTCGGCGCGAAGGCGGCGCGCAAGCTGAAGGCGCGGCGTCACGCCACGCCTGGCGTCTGGTTCGGTCTGGGCATGATGGGGCTCATCGGCTGGTCGGTGGTCGTGCCGACGCTCGCCGGCGCGGCGCTGGGTCTCTGGCTGGACACGCGGCACCCGGGCACGCATTCCTGGACGCTGGCGCTGCTCGTGGCCGGGCTCGCGATCGGCTGCTGGAATGCGTGGCAGTGGGTCGCCAAGGAAGACAGGGCCATGCGGGAGGAACAGCAGGAGAACGATGAATGACACGTTGACGCTCGTGCTGGCGTGGGTGGCGGGGGCCGTGCTCGGCGCGATGTTCTTCGGTGGCCTGTGGTGGACGGTCCGCAAGGGCGTGTCGTCCCGGCGGCCGGCACTGTGGTTCCTGGGCAGCCAGCTCGTGCGAATGAGCCTGGCCCTGGCCGGCATGTACTTCGTCTCGGGTGGTCACTTCGATCGGCTGCTGCTCTGTCTCCTGGGATTCGTCATGGCACGCCTCGTCGTGACGTGGGTGGCCCAATCGCCGGTCGAACCGCACGCCCAGCCGGCGCAGGAGGCGAGCCATGCGCCTTAGTCCTGACGAGATCATCTTCTGGCAATACGGGTTCGTCACGCTCAACGCGACCATCGTCTACACGTGGGGAGTGATAATCGTGCTGGCAGTCGGGTCGAAACTGATCACCCGCAGGCTGTCCACGGATCTAACCCGGTCCCGCTGGCAGAACCTGCTGGAAATCGTGGTGACGGCGATCGCAAACCAAATCGAGGAAGTCGGCCTCCCCCATCCGGAGAAGTACCTCGGTTTTCTGGGCACACTCTTCCTGTTCGTTGCCACGGCCAGCCTCTGCACCGTCATTCCCGGCTATGAGCCGCCGACCGGCTCACTCTCGACGACGGCGGCGCTCGCCCTGTGTGTGTTCGTGGCCGTGCCGCTCTTCGGCATCGAGGAACAGGGCGTGAAGGGCTACCTCGAGTCCTACGTGGAGCCGACCTTCATCATGCTGCCGTTCAACATCGTCAGCGAGCTCTCCCGGACGCTGGCGCTGGCGGTCCGCCTGTTCGGCAACATGATGAGCGGCGCGATGATCGTCGGCATCCTGCTGACCATCACACCGTTCATCTTTCCGATCGTGATGACCCTGCTCGGCCTGCTCACAGGAATGGTGCAGGCCTATATCTTCAGCATCCTGGCTGCGGTGTACATCGCGGCCGCCACCCGGGCCCGCAAGACCGCGCCCCCGGCGGCCACGGCACATTGAGTATGAGCGACGACAGACGAGACGAGGACATTTCATGGACAGCATGACGCTTATCGGGATGACATCGATTGTCATTGCCGGCATCACCACCGGTTTCGGCACGATGGGTCCCGCCTTGTCCGAGGGCCGGGCAGTGGCCACGGCACTTACTGCGCTGGCGCAGCAGCCCGACGCCTCCGCCACGATCACACGGACGTTATTCGTCGGCCTGGCGATGATCGAGTCCACGGCCATCTACTGCTTCGTGGTCTCGATGATTCTCATCTTCGCCAATCCGTTCTGGAATCACGTCATCGCCCAGACCGCCGGAAAGTAAGCGATGCTCATCGATTGGTTCACCGTCGGTGCGCAGGCGCTCAACTTCCTCATCCTGGTGTGGTTGATGAAGCGCTTTCTCTACAAGCCCATCCTCGATGCCATCGACGCGCGGGAGAAGCGGATCGCCGGTGAACTCGCGGACGCCGCCGCGAAACAGGCCGAGGCCAAGAAGGAGCGCGACGAGTTCCAGCAGAAGAACGAGGCGATCGACCAGCAGCGCGCCGCTCTCCTGAGCCAGGCGACCGACGAGGCGAACGTTGAACGCCAGCGGCTCCTCGACGAAGCGCGGCAGGCGGCCGACGCCCTGAGTGCGAAGCGACAAGAGGCGTTGAGGAACGACGCCCGCAGCCTCAATCAGGCCATCACCCGCCGGGCCAGGCACGAAGTGTTTGCCATCGCGCGAAAGACGCTGGCGGATCTCGCCACGACGAGTCTGGAGGAGCGGGTGGGCGAGGTGTTCACGCGCCGCTTGCGAGAGATGGACGGCAAAGCGAAAGAAGATCTCGCCGGGGCGCTGAAGACCGCATCCGATCCGGTGCTCGTCCGCAGCGCGTTTGACATACCTGCGAAGCAGCGCGCGGCGATACAGAAGGCGCTCGACGAAACCTTCTCGGCCGACATCCAGGTCCGGTTCGAGACCGCGCCGGACCTGGTCGGCGGGATTGAGCTCACCGCAAACGGACAGAAGGTCGCGTGGAGCATCGCGGATTATCTCGCGTCGCTGGAAAAGAGTGTCGAGGAACTTCTGGACAAGCAGGACAAGGCCGAAGCGCAGGCAAAGACCCCGTCCAGCCTGACGAAGCAGATCGGCAAGCGGGCCTATGAGCTCTACGAAGGGCAAGGCCGCAAGGAGGGTCGAGCAGTTCAGGACTGGGAGAAGGCGGAGCGCGAGATTCGGAAGGAGAATCTCGATGCCGTCAAAACCGAGCCCAAGCCCGAAGCCAAGGCCGAACCCAAGCGCGAAAAAGCTGCGCCCGAGACAGGGAGCCGATGAACATGGTTCCGGCTGAGGGTCTGCAGAAGGTGTTCGACAGTGCGTTTGCGGCGCTGCGCGAAGCACGGGAAGCATTCGCACCGCATCTCGTGCCGCGGGAGGTGGGCACGATCACCAGCATTGCCACCGGCATCGCCAAGGTATCAGGGCTTCCCGGCGTGGGGTTCGATGAGTTGGTAGAGTTTCCCGGCGGCGTGTTCGGCATCGCGTTCAACGTGGACGAGGACGAAGTCGGTGTGGTGCTGCTCGGCGAATACTGGCATCTGCACGCAGGCGATGAAGTCGAGCGCACCGGCCGGGTCATGGACGTGGCCGTGGGCGACGGCTTGTTGGGGCGCGTCGTCGATCCGCTCGCCCGGCCGCTCGATGGCAAAGAGCTGGCGGAGGCCGGCGAGCGCCTGCCCATCGAACGCCCCGCCCCGCCCATCATGGACCGCGCGCCGGTCACCGTGCCGCTTCAAACCGGCTTGAAAGTGATCGATGCGCTCATTCCCATCGGGCGCGGCCAGCGCGAGTTGATTCTCGGCGACCGGCAGACAGGCAAATCCGCCATCGCGATCGACACGATCCTCAACCAGCGTGGCCGGAATGTCCTGTGCGTCTATTGCGCCATCGGCCAGCGCGCGTCGGCCACGGCAAAGGCCGTGGCCACCTTGCGGGAGCGCGGCGCGATGGATTACACCGTCGTGGTCGTGGCCGAGGGCGACGACCCGCCGGGTCTCGCCTACATCGCCCCCTATGCGGCGACCAGCATCGCGGAGCATTACATGGAAGCGGGTCGCGACGTGCTGATCGTGTACGACGACCTCACGCAGCACGCCCGCGCCTATCGCGAGCTGTCGCTCCTGCTCCGGCGGCCGCCGGGTCGCGAAGCCTTCCCCGGCGACATCTTCTATATCCACTCGCGGCTGCTGGAGCGCGCCACGCATTTGCGCAAGGAACTCGGCGGCGGATCGCTCACCGCGCTACCCGTCATCGAAACCGAAGCGCAGAACATCTCCGCCTACATTCCGACGAACCTGATCTCCATCACCGATGGACAGATCTACCTTTCGCCGTCGCTGTTCCAACTAGGCGTGCTCCCGGCGATCGATGTCGGCAAATCCGTGTCGCGCGTCGGCGGCAAGGCACAGCATGCGGCCTACCGCGCGGTGGCGGGCGACCTGAAGCTCGCCTATGCGCAGTTCGAGGAACTCGAGACGTTTGCCAGATTTGGCGCCCGTCTGGATGACGACACCCGCAAGATCATCGAGCACGGACGGCGCATTCGCGCCTGCCTGAAACAGCCGGAATTCTCACCGGTGTCCGTGCCGGAGCAGATCGCCGTCCTGCTCGCGTTGACCGCGGGTCTCTTCGACCCGGTGCCGATCGACCAGATGGCGGACGCCGAGCACGCCGTGCACGCGGCGGCGGCGAACATCCCGGCGGAGATTGTCGCGCGGTTCGACACCGCCGACACGTTCAGCGACGAGGATCGCAAGGCGATCACCGAGCTGGCTCGTCTTGCGCTCGTTGCCTTCCAGCCCAAGCCGGAACCGGCACCCGATGCTGGTGTTGAGCCCAAGGCTGCTCCAGGCGCCCAGCCGGAGGCCGCCGCGGAGGCCGCGCCCAAGGCCGCACTCGAGAAGGAGCCATGAGTGACACCACGGCAAGCCTCCGCCGGAAGATCACCAGTGCCGGGGATCTCCAGTCCGTCGTCCGCACGATGAAGACCCTTGCTGCCTCGAGCATCGGACAATACGAAACATCGGTACGCGCGCTGGCCGACTACGCTCGAACCGTGGAGCTGGGGTTGGGCGCGTGCCTGCGGGACAGCAGGCCTGCCGACGTGACGGCGGAACGGAAAGGACGAAGCGACGGCGCGACGATCGGCGCCATCGTGTTCGGATCCGATCAGGGACTGGTCGGCCAGTTCAACGAGGTCGTGGCCGACTACGCGCTGAAGGCCCTCACAGGGATGCCCGGCACAGCCCACGTCTGGGCCGTCGGTGAGCGCGTACGTGCGCGCCTGGCGGACGCGGGCCTGCCACACGTGGAACTGTTCGCCGTGCCGAACTCCGTCCAGGCCATCACCCCGCTGGTCGGGCAGCTTCTCGTGGCAAGCGAGACGCAGCACAGTGTTGCGCTCCACCTCTTCTACAACCGCCCCAAGTCCGGGGCGGCGTATGCGCCCGTCAGCCAGCGACTGCTGCCGCTGGACGACAACTGGCGACGCAAATTCGCCGGGCGTTCGTGGCCGACCAGGAGTGTGCCCGAGGTCATGGGCGGCGGCACCGCGACGTTGCGGGCGCTCATCCGTGAGTATCTGTTCGTCTCGCTCTTCCGCGCGTGCGCCGAGTCGCTCGCGAGCGAGAACGCGAGCCGCCTCGCGGCGATGCAGCGTGCCGACAAGAACATCGACGACCTGCTGGAGGACCTCACCGGGAAATTCCATCGTCTGCGCCAGAGCGGCATCGACGAGGAACTCTTCGACGTGGTGTCCGGCTTCGAGGCGCTGTCCTGACCGCGGCCTGCGCGGAGCATCCCGAGCCCATCTACTACATCTGGAAGAGCTGGGGGGCCTGAAGGACCCCGACGAGGGGAGGCGAGCGCTGTGCAAAAGGAGACGGTCCCGTCACCACGCGACGCAGCACTATAAAGGCGAGGATGCGGCCTGGTGCCCGTTCTATTGACGCATGAGACCCTCGATCCTTCGGCCATTCGGGCCTTCAGCCGTCGTGTTCCCACCGGACACGGACGAGCTGATTCGCAGCGAGCTCTTCAGCATCGAACGCCTCGAGCAGCATGCGGAGAGCCTCGCCGCCGCGCAGCATGTCACACCCAGGTCACGACCCTGCCGGCACCTCGCCAGACGGCTTCGCGACAACGGCCGGGTCATTCTCGACGCGTATCGAGGGATCGAGCAGGCCGTTCGTGAGGAGCGCGTCCTCACCCCGGCGGACGAGTGGCTGCTCGACAACTTCTATGTCGTGCAGGAGCAGATTCGGCAAGTCCGCAAGGACTTCCCGCCCGATTTTTGCAGCGGGCTACCCCAGCTGGCCGAGGGCCCGCTCAAGGGTTGTCCGAGGGTCTTTGGACTCGCCTGGGCGCTCGTCGCGCACTCCGACAGCCGGCTGGATCGACAGGTGCTGGTCCGGTTCGTGGGCGCCTACCAGCGCGTGCAGCCGCTGACGATCGGCGAACTCTGGGCCGTCGCGATCACGCTGCGCATCGTCCTCATCGAGAACTTGCGCCGTTCGGTGGAGCAAATCGCGGGCGCACGTGCGGCGTGCCTGAAGGCCGACACCCTGGCCGACCAGCTCCTGGGCGTCGGTGGTCGAGCGGCCGAGGCGCCGGAAACAGCGCTGCGCCGATTCAACTCGACGCCCTTGCCGACAGCCTTCGTCGTACGACTGCTCCAACGCCTGCGCGACCAGGATCCGAACGTCACGCCGGCGCTCGCGTGGCTGAACGAACACCTCGCACGCGAGGGCGCGACCACTGACGAGATCGTCCGCGGCGAGCATCAGCAGCAGGGCGGGATGAACGTCACTGTCCGCAACGTGATCACGAGCATGCGGCTCATCTCCACCCTTGATTGGCCGGCGATCGTCGAGAGTATCAGTCTCGTCGATGCGGCGCTGCGCGCCGACAGCCCCTTCGCGCAGATGGACTTCCCGACCCGGGATCGTTATCGGCATGCGATCGAAGATCTGGCTCGGGGGTCGGGGCGTACGGAGCTGGACGTCGCGCGGCGTGCGATTGCCGCCGCCACGCGTCCGGCTGCTGTGCCGGAAGGAACCGGCGAGGCCCCCCCAGGCCGCGAGCACGATCCAGGCTACTACCTCATCGCGAACGGCCGTCTGGCCTTCGAGAGAGACATCGGTTTTCGTTACTCCGTCACCGATTGGCCGGTCCGCGCGATCACGCGAGCCGGCATCGTCGGTTACATCGCGGCGATCGCGTTCTTCACGCTGTTCATCCTGGCTCTGCCGCTGCTCGCGCTGTCAGCGCTCGGCATCAGCGGATGGCCCCTCGGCCTGCTCGCGCTGCTCGCCCTCGCGCCGGCGTCGGATTTGGCCGTCGCGGTCACCAACCGCGCCGTCACCAATGATCTCAACCCCAGGCCGCTGCCCGCGCTGGAGCTTCGGGACGGTGTGCCGGCGAACCTGCGCACCATCGTCGTCGTTCCGACGCTGCTCACGACGCGAGCGGCCATCGACGAGCAGATCGAACGCCTTGAGGTTCACCACCTGGCGAGCCAGGACGGCGAGCTGCACTTTGCGCTGCTGTCCGACTGGACGGACTCCGCAACGCAGTCGGCCCCCGGCGACGATGAGCTGCTGGGTGCCGCGGCCGGCGGCATCGCGCGGCTCAATCGGCAGTACGGTGCCGCGCCGGGCGGGCCTCGATTCGTGCTCCTCCATCGCCGGCGGCTCTGGAACGAGGGACAGGGCAGATGGATCGGATGGGAACGCAAACGGGGGAAGCTGCACGAGCTGAATCGCTGGCTGCGTGGCGCAACCGATACCACCTTCGTACCCATCAACGGCGCCCTTCCCGTCGCGCCGATCGCCGTCCGGTACGTCATCACGCTGGACGCGGACACGCGACTTCCACGGGGCGCGGCCAGGCGCCTCGTCGGCAAGATGGCGCATCCGCTGAACCGTCCCCGGCTGGATCCCGTCAGCGGCCGTGTGGTCGAAGGGTACGGCGTGCTGCAGCCGCGCGTCACCCCGTCTCTGCCGACGACTCGTGACGGATCATTGTTTCAGCGCGTGTTCACCAGTCCCAGCGGACTGGACCCGTACGCCTTCGCGGTCTCCGACGTGTACCAGGATCTGTTCGGCGAAGGCTCGTACACCGGGAAGGGCATCTACGACGTCGACATATTCGAGATGGCGCTCGACCATCGGATCCCGGAGAGCACCCTGCTCAGTCACGATCTGCTCGAGGGGATCTTCGCCCGGGCCGGACTGGTCTCGGACATCGAAGTCGTCGAAGAATTCCCCGCACGCTACGACGTCGCGGCGGCTCGCCAGCACAGGTGGGCGCGCGGCGATTGGCAACTTCTGCCCTGGGCGTGTGGCCGCGGTCCCCAATCCGGCGGCGACACCGCCCGGTATGCGATTCCGCTGATCGGCCGCTGGAAGATGCTGGACAACCTGCGTCGGACGCTGTCGGCGCCAGCCGTCTTTCTCGCATTGCTGGCGGGATGGACGCTGCCGCTGCCGGCCGCGGCAATCTGGAGCGGGTTCGTCGTCGCGACGTTCGCGATTCCTCCCGTGCTTCCGGCGGTCGCCGGGATCGTGCCGCGACGGCTCGGCCTCTCGCAGCGGGCCCACTGGGTCGCGGTTGGCGCCGATTCCAAACTCGCGCTGCTCCAGGTCGGTCTACTGGTCACGCTCGTCGCGCATCAGGCCTGGCTGATGACCGATGCCATCGCTCGAACGCTGTTCCGTCTGTTTGTGAGGCATCGGCGGCTGCTCGAATGGATGACCGCGGCGCAGTCGCAGGTCCGCGTCCGGCTCGACCGTCGCGAAACATACTGGTGGATGCGCGGTGGCGTCGCGCTTGCTATTGGCGCCGCCATCGTCGTTGCCAGCCTGAAGCCGGAATCGTGGCCGATTGCCGCGCCGTTCGTGATCCTCTGGATGCTCTCACCCGCCGTCGCGCGATGGGCGAGCTTGCCGCGTGACGCCGCCGGGACGCCACTCTCCGACCCGGACGCCAGAGCCCTGCGGCTCGTCGCCCGCAGTACGTGGCGGTTCTTCGAGACGTTCGTCACGGCGGAGGAGCACGGACTGCCGCCCGACAACTTCCAGGAAGACCCCGCACCGGTCGTCGCCCATCGGACGTCTCCCACGAACATCGGGCTCTACCTGCTGTCGGTCGTCGCCGCCCGCGATTTCGGATGGCTGGGCACGCACGAGACCGTGGACCGGCTGGAGGCGACGCTCGCGACCATGGACCGGCTCGAACGATTCCATGGCCATTTCTACAACTGGTACGACACGCACGACCTTCGTCCGCTGGAGCCGAAATATGTCTCGGCCGTCGACAGCGGGAATCTCGCCGGGCACCTGCTCGCGCTCGAGGCGGCCTTGCGCCAGATGAAGGCCGCGCCAGCGGCCGGCGCGGACTGGCGCAACGGCATCGATGACGGCCTGCGCATCACGCGGGAATCCGTGCGCCTGCTTGCCGACGATCGGCGCACGCACACGGTGACGCGAAAGCATCTCGAGGGCGCCCTCGACGCGCTCTCCAGCGCCGTGGCGGGCGTCAGCGGGCAGGTCGGCATGTCGGGTCTGCACGAACTGATGGTCCACGCCGACACGGTTGCCGATATCGCCCGAACGCTGAACGCGGAACGGGGCGACGACGGGAGCGCAGACGTCCTGGCCTGCGCGGCGGCCGTGCGAGCGTCGATCGGGAGCCACCAGCGCGATCTCGATCTACTGACGCCCCAAGCGGATCTCGCCGGCCAGTCGGTGCTCGAGCCCGCGCCGCCGCCGCACACCCTGGCCGATCGGCCGAACCACGACGATGCAGCCCCCCGGCGTCCGACGACGCAGCGGCCTGACGTCGCCATCGACGCACTCGAGCGTTCTTCGAATGCTGCGCGGTCGCTCGCGGTGCGTCTCGCCACACTGATCGCGCTGACACGGACGATGTTCGAGGCGATGGAATTCGGATTACTCCTCGACGCCGACCGTCAGCTCCTGTCGATCGGCTACCGGGTCAATGACGGTGCGCTCGATCCCAGCTGTTACGATCTCCTCGCGTCGGAGGCGCGGCTCGCGAGCTTCGTCGCCATCGCCAAAGGTGACGTGCCGACCCGACACTGGTTCCATCTGGGACGGGCGGTCACGCCGGTGCGCGGCCACCCGGCGTTGATTTCCTGGTCCGGGTCGATGTTCGAGTACCTGATGCCGGCACTGGTGATGCGGGCGCCGCAGGGAAGTCTCCTCGACCAGACGAACCAGATCGTTGTCCAGCGGCAAGCGGAATACGGCGCTCAGCGTGGCCTCCCATGGGGCGTGTCGGAGTCGGCGTACAACGCACGAGATCTGGAGCGCACGTATCAGTATGGGACCTTCGGCGTCCCCGGCCTTGGACTCAAGCGCGGCCTCGCCGACGACGCCGTGGTCGCGCCGTACGCGACGGCGCTGGCGGCGACGATCGCGCCCCAGCGGGCGGTACGAAACTTCGCGCGTCTGGCCGGCGCCGGCGGGCGCGGCCGATATGGCTGGTATGAAGCGCTCGACTACACGCCGGCTCGTCTCCCCGAAGGCGCACAGGTGGCCGTCGTCCGCTCCTACATGGCGCACCATCAGGGCATGACGCTCGTCGCGCTCGCCAACACGCTTCACGACGGCGTGATGCGTGCCCGCTTTCACGCCGAGCCGATCGTCCAGGCGACCGAGCTCCTGCTGCAGGAACGCACGCCGCGCAATGTGGAAGCCGCTCATCCGCGCCGCTATGAGGCGCGGGCGGCCGTCCGTGTTCACGAGCTCGTCCCGCCGCCAGCGCGCCGCTTCCAGTCGCCCCACCAGCCCGTCGTCCACACGCAGCTGCTCTCCAACGGCCGGTACTCCGTGATGATGACCGCGGCTGGCTCCGGATACAGCCGCTGGGGTGATCTCGCGGTGACTCGCTGGCGCGAGGACCCGACGTGCGATAGCTGGGGCACGTACGTCTTCCTTCGCGATGTGGACCAGGGCACGGTGTGGTCGGCGGGGTACCAGCCCAGTGGAGTCAACTCCGATAGTTATGAGGCGACGTTCCTCGAGGATCGGGTCGAAATCGTGCGGCGCGATGGCACGATCACCACCAGTCTGGACGTGATGGTTTCCCCGGAAGACGATGCCGAGGCACGCCGTGTCACGATCTCCAACGGTGGGCGCCGGACTCGTGAGATCGACGTGACGTCGTATGCCGAGATCGTGTTGGCCTCCGCCGCCGCCGATACGGCACACCCGGCTTTCTCGAATCTGTTCGTGCAAACGGAGTTCGTCGCCGACATCGGCGCGGTCCTGGCCACGCGTCGGCGCCGGTCTCCCGACGAGCCGCCGGTCTGGGCGGCCCACCTGGCCGTTGTCGAGGGCGAAGTGGTCGGTCGCGCACAATTCGAAACCGACCGGGCACGCTTTCTGGGCCGCGGCCGCGGCATTCGCACTGCCATGTCGGTCATCGACGGGCGACCGCTCTCCAACACGTCCGGCGCCGTGCTCGATCCGATTTTCAGTCTTCGGCGCCGCATCAGGCTGGCGCCTGGGGCCACGGCCCATGTCACGTTCTGGACGCTCGTCGGGACCTCGCGCAGCGACGTGCTCGGCTTGGCCGACAAGCATCACGAGCCCGCGGCGTTCGAGCGCGCCCGCACCCTGGCATGGACGCTTGCGCAGGTACAGCAATTTCACCTCGGTATCGGCTCGGACGAAGCGAGCCTGTTCCAACGCCTCGCCAGCTATGTGCTCTACGCGAACCCGGCGCTCCGCCCTTCCTCAGGTGTCCTCGCACGCAGTGAGGGTGGCCCTGCCGTGCTGTGGGCGCACGGAATTTCCGGCGACGTGCCGATCGTTGTCTGCCGGATCGACGACATCGCGGAGCTGCAGATCGTCCGCCAGTTACTCCAGGCCCACGAGTACTGGCGGATGAAGCAGTTGCCGGTGGATCTGGTGATTCTGAACGGACACGCCGCGTCCTACGCTCAGGATCTCCAGGCGGCCCTGGAGGCGATGGTCCAGGCCAGAGCGTTGCGTCATCCCCCGGGAGAATTCACGACGCAAGGCGCTGTGTTCGTCCTGCGAGTTGACCTGGTGCCGGTCGAGGTACGGAGGCTGCTCCAGAATGCCGCGCGGGCGGTGTTCTACAGCCGCCGCGGCAGCCTCTTCGAGCAAGTGACGCGCCTGGAAGAATCGGAGCCGTACGCCTCGCCATCCAGATCCAGACGCCGCGCGACCGCGAACGACGTGCCACCGGCCGTGCTGTCGCGGCCCGACCTCGAATTCTTCAATGGCCTTGGCGGCTTCGCGACCGTCGGCCGCGAATACGTGACCATCCTCGGTGAGGGGCAGTGGACGCCAGCGCCCTGGATCAACGTCATCGCGAACCCCTCTTTCGGCTTCCAGACATCCGTCGAAGGCGGAGGGTATACCTGGGCGATCAACAGCCAGCAGAACCAACTGACTCCATGGGCGAACGATCCGGTCAGCGATCGGCCCGGCGAGGTGTTCTACGTGCGCGACGACGACGACGGCGCGCTGTGGACGCCGACGGCGCTGCCGATTCGCGAGGACGCGTCCCCCTACGTCGCCAGCCATGGCCAGGGGTACAGCCGCTTCGAGCATGTCTCGCACGGCATCTCGCTCGCGCTCCTGCAGTACGTACCACCAGACGACCCAGTCAAGATCTCGCGGCTGACGATCAAGAACCAGTCGGGCCGATCGCGCCGGCTCTCGATTACCGCGTATGTAGAGTGGGTGCTTGGCGCGTCCCGCGCCGCTTCCGCGCCGTTCGTCGTGACGGAGATCGATCCCGAGACGCACACGATGCTCGCGCGGAATCACTGGAGCGCTGGTTTTGGCACCCGTGCGGCCTTCGCCGATCTCGGCGGACGCCAACAGTCCTGGACGGGCGACCGAAAAGAGTTCCTTGGCCGCAACGGGACGCTTGATCGTCCCGCCGCGCTTGCCAACGGCATGCCCCTCACCAATCGAGTCGGAGGCGGCCTCGATCCTTGCGGCGCCCTCCAGACCTCTCTGGAGCTCGAGCCGAACGGGGTGGCGGAGATCGTGTTCCTCCTTGGCGAGGCCGCGACGAAGGCCGAAGCCGTGTCCCTGGTCACGCGTTATCGAGCGGCCGATCTCGACGCCGTCTTCAGAGCCGTGACCGAGGCGTGGGACAGCGTCCTGGGGATGGTGCAGGTCAAGACGCCCGATCGCGCGATGGACGTGCTGCTCAACCGCTGGCTGCTCTACCAGACGCTCGTCTGCCGGGTGTGGGCAAGGGCCGCCTTCTATCAGGCCAGCGGCGCCTACGGCTTCCGCGACCAGCTCCAGGACGTCATGGCGCTCAGCGTGTCGAGACCGCAGATCACGCGGGCGCACCTGCTGCGCGCGGCCGCGCGGCAATTTGTCGAAGGCGACGTGCAGCACTGGTGGCTTCCGCCGCTCGGCCAGGGCGTGCGCACGCGGGTCTCGGACGACCGGCTGTGGCTGCCATATGTCACCGCTCTGTACATCGAGACGACTGGCGACCGGGGCATCCTCGATGAAATGGTGCCGTTCCTCGACGGCCCGGTCCTCAAAGCCGGCCAGCAGGAATCGTTCTTTCAGCCGACGGCGTCCCTCGAGCAGGGGACGCTGTTCGAGCACTGCGCGCGTGCCCTCGACACGAGCCTTCCGGTCGGCAGCCACGGCCTGCCCCTGATCGGAACCGGTGACTGGAACGACGGCCTGAATCGGGTCGGGGCGGGCGGTAAGGGCGAGAGCATCTGGCTCGGCTGGTTTCTTCATGCCACGCTGTCGGCATTTGCTCCGTTGGCGGATCCTCGCGGCGAGGACACGCGCGGCGCATCCTGGCGGCAACACGCCGTCGCGCTGGCGGCATCCCTCGAGCGAGATGGGTGGGACGGCGGCTGGTACCGGCGAGCCTATTTCGACGATGGGGCGCCGCTCGGTGGGCAGGCGAACGCCGAATGTCGAATTGATTCGATCGCGCAGTCGTGGGCGGTGCTCTCCGGTGCCGCACAGGAAGGTCGCGCCGCGACGGCGATGGCAGCGGCGGACACGCAGCTCGTCCGTCGCGCGGAGGGACTGGCGCTGATCTTCACTCCACCGTTCGATCGCGCGCCGCTCGACGTCGGATACATTCAGGGCTACCCGCCGGGCATCCGCGAGAACGGGGGCCAATACACCCATGCCGCGCTGTGGTCCGTGATCGCCTTTGCGATGCTCGGTAACGGAGACAAGGCCGCGGAACTGTTCGAGATGCTCAATCCGATCAACCACGCGCGCACGCGCGCGGATATCCATCGGTACAAGGTCGAACCTTACGTGGCATGCGCTGATGTGTACGCCGAGCCGAGCCATCTCGGGCGCGGCGGATGGACGTGGTACACCGGCTCGGCCGGATGGATGTATCGGGCGGGGCTCGAGTGGATCCTCGGATTCCGTCTGCGGGGCACGGCGCTCGTCATCGATCCCTGCATACCGAAGTCGTGGCCCGGCTTCACCATCGCGTTTCAGTACCGCACCGCGCGGTACGAGATCGCTGTCGAGAACCCGAATGGCGTCAGCCACGGCGTGTCGCGCATCGCACTCGACGGCACCCCCGTACAAACGCCTCCGGCGCAGATCGAGTTGTCGGATGACGCAACAGTCCACCAGGTACAGGTGATCCTGGGATGACAAAGGTCAGTCCGCTTGCCGGCGCTCTGTGCTGTTGCGAGCTTCTGCCGGCCGCCCGCCACGTAAACGGTTCGCAGCCGACTTGTGCCGAACCGCACGAAGGTGTGTGATGGGTGCTGACGGATTGATCCATGCCATCTCCGCTACCCTGCATCCTCACGATCAACGCTGGCTCGTCGAGCATCAAGTTCGGTGTGTACGAGGCCGGGGACACGATCCGCCGGCTTCTGAGCGGCAAGCTCGATCGCATCGGGCTGAAGGGCACGAACCTCATCGTCCACGACCCCGCCGGCTCGGCGCGGCCCGCGGTCCGGCTTACCGCATCCGATCACCACTCTGCAGTCGTCGCACTTCTCGACTGGCTCGACGCGCAACCCGTCTTTACCTCCGTCGAGGCCGTGGGCCACCGGGTGGTGCACGGCATGACGCACTCCGCACCGGAGCGCATCACCCCGAAGCTGCTGGCCGAACTGCGCCGCATTACGCCGTATGCGCCCGATCACCTGCCGCGCGAGATCGCGCTGATCGAGACGGTCGGGCGCCGGCATCCGAAACTGCCGCAAGTGGCGTGCTTCGACACCGCGTTTCACCGCACACTGCCCCAGGTTGCGAGGGTGCTGCCGATCCCGCGGCGGTTCGCGAAGAAAGGGGTCGAGCGCTACGGCTTTCACGGGCTGTCGTACACGTATCTGATGGAAGAACTCCGCCGGCTGGATCCACCCGCCGCAGCGGGGCGCGTGATTCTCGCCCACCTGGGCAACGGCGCAAGCCTCGCCGCCGTGCGCGACGGCCGGAGCCTCGACACCAGCATGGGCTTCACTCCCACGTCGGGGCTGGTGATGAGCACGCGCACCGGAGACCTGGATCCTGGCCTCGTGTACTACCTCGCGCGCGCCGATCGCATGTCCGCGGCGCGATTCCAAAGAATGGTCAACGACGAGTCCGGGCTCCTCGGCGTGTCCGGCACCAGCTCCGACGTGCGCGACCTGCTCGCACGCGAAGCCAGCGACGCGCGAGCGGCGGAGGCCGTGGCGCTCTTCTGCTATCAGGCGAAGAAGTGGATCGGCTCGTTCGCCGCCGCGCTCGGGGGGCTCGACACGCTCGTCTTCTCCGCGGGGATCGGCGAGAACGCGCCCGACATCCGGACCAGGATCTGCGAGGGGCTCGGTTTTCTCGGCATGGAACTCGACCAGGAGCGCAATGCGAAGAATGCCCCGCTCATTTCGCGAGACGACGGTCGCGTCAAAGTACGGGTCATCCGCACGGACGAAGAACTCATGATCGCAACGTTCGTGGCCCGCGTTCTCGAACTCGGCACAACGGGGAGCACGTGAATCATGGAAAACAGGACGCTGACACCGGAACTGCTCCACAGGATGGACGCCTACTGGCGTGCCGCCAACTACCTGTCGGTCGGCCAGATCTACCTGTATGACAATCCGCTGTTGAAGCGGCCGCTCACCCTGGCGGACGTGAAGCACATGCTGCTCGGACACTGGGGCACGACCCCCGGGCAGAACTTCGTCTACGTGCACCTGAACCGGGTCATCAAGAAGTACGACCTCGACATGATCTACGTCTCGGGCCCGGGACATGGCGGTCCGGCTGTTGTGGGTAACACGTATCTCGAGGGCACCTACAGCGAGATCTATCCGGACATCAGTCAGGACGAGGCCGGCCTTCGCAAGCTCTTCCTGCAGTTTTCCTTCCCCGGGGGCATTCCCAGCCACGCGTCGCCCGAGTGCCCGGGGTCGATTCACGAGGGGGGCGAGCTGGGCTACTCGCTCAGTCATTCGTTCGGAGCGGTGTTCGACAATCCCGATCTCGTCGTCGCCTGCGTCGTCGGCGACGGCGAGGCGGAAACGGGACCGCTCGCCACGGCGTGGCATTCCAACAAGTTCCTGAATCCGGCCACCGACGGCGCGGTGCTGCCGATCCTGCATCTGAACGGCTACAAGATTGCCAACCCCACGATTCTTGCCCGCATCGAGCCCGAGGAACTGGAACAGTTGCTTCGCGGCTACGGGTGGACGCCCATCTTCGTCGAGGGGCACGAACCGGCACTCATGCACGAGGCGATGGCCGCGGCGCTCGACCGCGCCGTCGAGCAGATTCAGTCCATCCAGAGAAACGCCCGCGTGCAGGGCGACCTCACGCGTCCGCGCTGGCCGATGATCGTCCTGAAGTCACCCAAAGGCTGGACCGGGCCGAAAGTCGTGGACGGGCGACAAATCGAGGGCACGTTCCGGGCGCACCAGGTGCCACTCGCCGACCCGGCCACTCATCCCGAACACCTCAAACTGCTGGAGAACTGGCTGAGGAGTTACCGCCCGGAGGAGTTGTTCGACGAATCGGGGCACCTGAAGCCGGAACTGGCCGAACTGGCTCCGAAGGGCGCTCGACGCATGGGCGCCAATCCCCACGCCAACGGCGGCATCCTGCTTCACGATTTGCAGTTGCCGGACTTCCGCACCTATGCGGTGGAGGTGCCGGCACCGGGAACGCCCGGCATCGGCGACACCCATGTGCTCGGACCTTTCCTGCGCGATGTCGAACGGCTCAACGACGCCCAGCGGAATTTCCGGATCTTCGGCCCCGACGAGTCGCTGTCGAACGGCCTGGCCGCGATCTTCGAAGCGACCAACCGTCAATGGGACGCCGCGACCGTGGCCAACGACGAGTTTCTCGCGCCGGACGGACGCGTGCTGGACTCGATGCTCAGCGAGCATCAGTGCGAGGGCTGGCTGGAGGGCTACCTGCTCACCGGGCGACACGGGCTGTTCAACTGCTACGAGGCGTTCATCCACATCGTCGATTCGATGTTCAACCAGCACGCCAAGTGGCTGGAGGTCACCTCGCACCTGCCGTGGCGGCGCAAGATTGCCTCGCTGAACTACCTGCTGGCCTCGCACGTCTGGCGGCAGGATCACAACGGCTTCACCCATCAGGATCCCGGATTCATCGACGTCGTGATGAACAAGAAGGCCGGAATCGTGCGGGTGTACTTTCCGCCGGACGCCAACTGCCTGCTGTCGGTGATCGACCACTGTCTGCGCAGCCGGCACTACGTCAACGTAGTGATCGCCGGCAAGCACCCGGCGCCGCAGTGGCTGCCGATGGACGCTGCCGTTGAACACTGCGCGGCGGGCATCGGCATCTGGCCGTGGGCCAGCAGCGATCAGGGCGCTGAGCCAGACGTCGTCATGGCCTGCTGCGGCGACGTGCCCACACTCGAGACGCTCGCGGCCGTGTCGATCATGCGGGAGCACCTGCCCGAGCTGAAGATCCGCGTGGTGAACGTCGTGGACCTGATGAAGCTGCGGCCGACGAGCGAGCACCCGCACGGATTGAGCGACGCGAGCTTCGACGCGCTGTTCACCAGGGACAAGCCGGTGATCTTTGCCTTCCACGCCTATCCGTGGCTGATTCACCGTCTGACGTACCGCCGCGCCAACCACGACAACCTCCACGTTCGCGGATACAAGGAGGAAGGCACGATTACTACCCCCTTCGACATGACGGTGCTGAATGATCTGGACCGCTTCCACCTGGTGATGGACACAATCGATCGGTTGCCGCAGACCGGCGAGAAGGGTCAGCGCCTGAAGCGGCAACTCGCGGAAAAGCTGATCGAGCACAAGCAGTACATCGACAAGCACGGCCAGGACCTTCCGGAGGTTCGGAACTGGAAGTGGCAGGGATGAGCCTCTACCTGGTTCGACACGGCGAAACGGCCTGGTCGCTCTCGGGCCAGCACACAGGGCGAACCGATATTCCCCTGACGGCGCGAGGCGAGCAGGAGGCCCGCAGGCTGGCTGCGCTGGTGGGCGCCGTGAGTTTCAGCCGCGTCTTCACCAGCCCGCGCCGGCGCGCGCGGCGGACGTGTGAACTTGTCGGACTGGGTGGCGTCGCACACGTCGAACCGGATCTGGCGGAGTGGGACTACGGAGAGTACGAGGGGCTGCGCTCCGAGGAGATTCAGCAGCGGCGGCCGGGATGGAACCTCTTTCGCGACGGATGTCCGCAGGGTGAATCGCCCCGTGACGTGTCGGACCGGGCCGATCGCCTGATTGCCCAGTACCGGTCGATCGCCGGAGAGGTTGCGATCTTCTCGCACGGCCACTTCGGGCGCGTCATGGCGGCGCGATGGATCGACCTGCCGATCAGCCAGGCGCAGCACCTGGTTCTGAGCACGGCGTCAGTGAGCATCCTCGGCTACGAGCACGACCGCCCTGACCCGGACGAGGCGGCGATCGTGTTGTGGAACGCCGTGGTGGGCAGCCTGACCGTCGCGCCGCCCGACACGCTTTTCCAGCCGTAACACCGGCGTCAGACCCCCGGCGTCTGGGGGGGTGGGGTCAGACCCCGACGACGCGTTCCGGAGTGTGCCCATGCAACCGGCTCGGCCGCCGCGCGGGCATATACTGAACAAATGAGGGAGGAGTGACAAAGGAGGGACAGGAGACCACAAATGTACAGGTTGCGCGTCAGGGTTGTGCCACTCGCGGCCCTCATGATGCTGTCGAGCGCGGCGGCCGCGCTCGGCCAGACCGGTCCGATCACCCTCACCGTCGATGCCACCCGGGCGCCGGAGAAGATCCTGCACAGCACGATGGTCATCCCGGTGACGCCGGGTCCGCTGACGCTCTACTACCCCAAATGGATTCCCGGTGAGCACGCCGCAAGCGGCCCGATCGCGAACGTCACCGGCCTGAAATTCACCGCCAACGGAAAGACGCTCTCCTGGCAGCGCGACACGAAGGACGCCTTCACGCTCCGGGTTGACGTGCCGCAGGGAGCCACCCGCCTCGACGTCGCATTCGACTATCTGGAACCAGGCGCGGGCCAGTTCACGGGCGGATCGTCCGCGACGGCCAAGCTCGTGGTGATCAGCTGGAACCAGAACCTGCTGTACCCGGCCGGCCGCCCGCCCAGCAACTGACCTATGACGTGAAACTGATGCTGCCGTCCGGATGGAAATTCGGCACGGCGCTCCCGACCGAAGGCCAGTCGCGGCGACAGCATCACGTTCAAGCCGGTCGAACTGAACCGGCTCGTGGATTCGCCCGTCATCGCGGGGCAGTACTACCGCGCGATCGATCTCACGCCTTCGGGAGAATCGGTGCATCACGAGATCGACATGGTGGCCGACAGCGCCGAGGCGCTGAACATGAGCCCGCAGGTGCAGTCGGGAATGAAGAACCTCGTGATCGAAGCGGCGAGGCTCTTCGGCTCACGCCACTATCGCGACTACCACTTCCTCCTCACGCTCAGCGATCACGTCGCGCACTTCGGCCTCGAGCACCACGAATCGAACGACAGCCGGCTGGGTGAACGCGCGCTCCTCTCGCCGCACGCCGGCGTGACCGTCGGAGGGCTCCTGGCGCACGAGTATGCCCATTCGTGGAACGGCAAGTTCCGCCGTCCCGCCGACCTGAGCACGCCCTATTACGAGGCGCCCGAGGAAACCGACCTGCTCTGGGTCTACGAAGGATTGACCGACTTCGCCGGCCCACTCCTCGCGACCCGCAGCGGACTGTGGACGCCGGAGGAGTATCGCGACTATCTCGCCGGCATCGCGGCCGCGCTCGGTCCGGGCCGGCCAGGCCGCACCTGGCGTCCGCTGCTCGATACCGCGATCGGCGAGCCGGTGCTCGGCGGCGCCCGCGGCGGGTGGGCGAACTGGCGCCGCGGGACCGACTACTACGATGAAGGCGATCTGCTGTGGCTCGAGGTCGCCACCATCATCCACGACCGCACGCGCGGCCAGAAGTCGATCGACGACTTCTGCCACCTGTTCCACGGCGGCGCGAACGCCGGACCCGAATTGAAGACCTATACGTTCGACGATGTGGTTCGCACGCTCAGCCAGGTGGCGCCGTACGACTGGGCAACATTCCTGCACGAGCGGCTCACGTCCATCTCACCGGAGGCGCCCACGGGCGGAATCGAGAACGGCGGGTGGAAGGTCGTATTCACGGCCGAGCCGCAGAAGACGACGGGACGCCGCGCCATCCCGCCCGACTTGTACTCCGTCGGTCTGGACCTGTCCGAAGACGGCACGGTAAGGGATCGGTTGTCGGCGGTCCCGCGTTCAAGGCGGGGATCACGCCCGGGATGAAGATCGTCGCCGTGGACGACCGCGCCTATACGCACGATCGGTTCGAGGATGCCATCCGCAGCCGCACGGGCGCGTCGCAGCCGATTGCGGTCCTCGTCCTCAACGACGACTATTACAAGACCTGCCAGATCGACTACCACGGCGGTCAGCGCTTTCCCACCTCGTCCGCGACGCGAGCAAGCCGGACTACCTGGACCAGTTGATCGAGCCGAAGACGACGTCCTGACCTGCGGATTCCTGCCGCCTGACCGGCGCTCCGGGAGGCCCGATTCCGATCGGCCGGAGCGTCGGGACGGCAGCGGCCAGTTATACTTGCTCGAGAGGCTCCGAACCGTTCAGCCAGCGACAATCCAGCACGTTCCCGAGGCGCGGTCCGCCGTGCCGGGCGTCTACCAATACACACAGTGAATCTGGACAACCCCGCTCCGTTGACCGCCGGCGCCGCGCCGGCCGGTGAAGCCGATGCCTTTGCGCGCGAAATCGCCCGGCGTCGAACCTTCGCGATCATCTCGCATCCCGACGCCGGCAAGACCACGCTGACCGAGAAGCTGCTCCTGTACGCCGGCGCCATCGAGCTGGCGGGCGCGGTGCGCGGACGCAAGACGCAGCGGCACGCCGTCTCCGACTGGATGGAGATGGAACAGCAGCGCGGCATCTCGATCAGCGCCGCCGCCCTCGAGTTCGAGATGGACGGGCACCACGTGACGCTCCTCGACACGCCCGGACACCAGGACTTCAGCGAGGACACCTACAGAACGCTCCTGGCGGTCGACAGCGTCGTCATGGTGCTCGACGCGGCCAAGGGCATCGAGCCCCAGACACGCAAGCTGTTCGAGGTCTGCCGCACGCGCGGGCTGCCGGTCCTGACCTTCATCAACAAGCTGGACCAGCCGGCGCTCGATCCCTTCGAGCTGCTGGACCAAATCGAACGCGTCCTCGGGATTGCGGCCGCGCCGATCAACTGGCCGCTCGGCGACGGCCAGAACTTCGCCGGCGTCTACGACCTCGAGGCGAAGACGGTCCTCCTGTACGAACGCGGCGCCCGGGGAGAGCGCACCGTGCCGGTGCGCGTCGGCGACCCGCACGACCCGGCTGTCGCGCACCTGATCGGCGAGTCGCGCCAGCAGCACCTCATCGAAGCGGCGGCGATCATTTCGGGAGCGGGTACGCGCTTCGACATGGACGCCTATCGCCGGGAGCGGCTGACGCCCGTGTTCTTCGGCAGCGCCCTCAACGATTTCGGCGTCGAGCCGTTCCTCCGCGCCATCCTGACGCTCGCGCCCTCTCCGGCGCCGCGCGCCAGCGAGACCGGTCTCGTTTCGCCCACCCACCCGGATTTCTCCGGGTTCGTCTTCAAGATCCAGGCGAACATGAACCCCCGCCACCGCGACCGGGTGGCGTTCGTGCGCGTCTGTTCGGGGCGCCTGACGAAGGACATGTCGGCGGTCAACGAGCGGCTCGGCACGACGCTGCGCCTCTCCCGTGTGTACCGGTTCTTCGGCCGCGATCGCGAAACCGTTCCCGAGGCCTACCCGGGAGACGTCGTCGGGCTCGTCAATCCCGGACGGCTGGCGATCGGCGACACGCTCTACGCGGGGCAGCGTGTCCGGTACCCGCCCATCCCGCAGTTTCCCGCCGAGCGCTTCGCGAATCTCCGGCCTGCCGACGTGCGCCACAAGCGATTCGACGAGGCGGTGCGTCAGCTCGAAGAAGAGGGCCTGATGCAGGTCTTCACGCCCCAGACCGGCCTGCGCCATCCGATCATCGGCGTCGTGGGTCCGCTCCAGTTCGATGTCGTCGAGGCGAGGCTGCGGTCCGAGTACGGCATCGATTGCGTCATCGAACCGCTGCCGCACGTGGCGGCGCGGTGGCCGGTGCCGAAGTCCGCCGACAACACGACGCCTGTCACCCTGACGACCGTCCGGCGCAAGGCCGGTGAAGGACCGGCTCGGATCGCGACGTGATTCTCTTCGAATCCGCGTGGGCGCTCGGCTACGTCGTCGAAGGGAACCCTCACGTCGAGTTCCGCGACTCGATGTAGTTCCGACGCACGCCCAGGTTTGCGCTCGCCTGAACCCCGCTCAACGGGCGCCGGCGTCACTCGAAAGAATCGGCCGATACCGCGGCCCCGCCGCAACCTCTCGTCGAAGAAATCGGCCCTGTTGATCTGGCGAAAGTCTGCTGATGTAAGATTCTGCTCAACCAATCGAACGTCGGCGAAGCTGCGTCGCTCGCCATTCGGGCGGGACAGAACCGTCCTCCATGCGGTCAGAGGTTCACACTGATGGCCTGTCGCGTGCGTGTCTGCGTCCTGGGAGCGGTGCTGGCGCTGGCCCTGCCGGCTGACGTAATCGGGCAGACCGTCACGGATGCCCGCGGCTGGTTCGGTGTCATCGCGCAGCATCGGCCTCGCGCCCGATCGGCATGGGAGACGGCGTTCGAAGGTATCGCCCACAGCCGCGATGGGCTCCGTGCGCGGGACGTGTTCGGCACGCGGGTCACCCTGCTGCGACGGCTCTCCGCACGAACGGCGCTCGGCGGCGGATACCTCTACGATCGCGCCTTCGCCGCCTCCGGCGTGGTCGTCGAACATCGAGTGTTCGGCCAGTTCACCACCGCAGTGCCCGCCGCCGGCGGCACGTGGGCGTTCCGCACGCGGGTGGAAGCGCGCTTCATTGATGGGAACGGCGGCGAGGTCACCCGTCTGCGCCAGCAGGTCGGGTTCACTCGCCCGTGGCGAACGTCCAGCCGGCTGGCAGTCACCGCGTCCGACGAACTCCTCGTTCACGCGAACGGCAGCGTGCGCGGGCCGCGCGGCGTCGATCAGAATCGGGTGTTTGCCGGCGTGTCGGTCGCCGTCAGCGGCGGGCGGCTCCAAGTCGGATACCTCAACGACCTTGTGCCCGGCCACGGCCGCCCCCGGCGCGTGAGTCACATCCTCTCGACGACGCTGACAATCCTGTTCTGATCCCGGCCGTCCTGGCGCCCGCCCGGTACGATTCGGCTGCAGGTCCGTCGTTCGTCGCCAACCCGAGAGGTGTGCTGGCCGGTCACCTGGAGGCTGCGATGAACGGGATGTTCCTCACCATCGTCGGCCTGTTCTTCAACCGCGTCACGCTCTCGGTACTACAGGCTCGTGTCTGTCGAGGCGCGCTGCTCTATAGCGTCTTCGCGAACTGGTTCTTCGCGACACTCGCCGGCATCGCCCAGGGTCACGTACCGCCGCCCGAGCGGCAGGCGCTGGCCGCGATCCAGCCTTCCGGTTGGCTGCCGACGGCGATTCGGCGCTGAATCGTCCGGCCCCATCGTCTGTCCGCCCGTTCAACCGCGGTCGCGTCAGGCCGATTACCCATGTATGCCAGCGGCCGGTCGGCACAATTGGGTGCGGCGGTGCCGAAGCGAGCGATTTGGACTCATACCCATGCTGACCTACTGTCCCCGGACGATGGGTACAGGCATCCCGACGATCGATGCCCAGCACAAGGAACTCTTCAAGCGCCTCAATCAGCTGTTCGCGCAAATGTCGGTCGGACGCGCGACCGACGGCTTGGATGAACTGCTGCTGTTCCTGAAGAACTACGCGGAGTGGCACTTCGAGCACGAGGAAGACTGCATGGCCCGGGCGCAGTGCCCGGTGCAGGCCGCCAACAAGTCGGCGCACGCCGAGTTCATCAGGATCTTCACCGCGCTCACCGAGCGGCTGCAGAAGGACGGGCCGACGCCGACCATGGTGATCCAGGTCGAGAAGCAGTTCAGCGGGTGGATGACCAGCCACGTCGTCAAGATCGACACCAACTTGAAAAAGTGCCTGGAGGCGAAGGCTACGGCCTGAGGGCGTCGTCGGGTATGCGGGTAATCGCACCCGTGATGCCGCACAACCGATGAACATCCTTCTATTTGGCGCCAGCGGTCGAGCAGGAACTTCACTGCTGACCGTCTATCTCATCGCGCGCGGATTTCGAAGCCCAGCGAGAGGATGGCCTTCACCGTTTCAGTGACCGTCGTGCGGTCGTACTGCTTCTCCGACTCGGGCAACGAGCCATAAGGCACGAGGTCGGGATGGGTCTTCGATGCGTCGTCTCGCTGCGGTCCGTGCACCCATCCTTCCGACATGCGGCGCGCGGCCCAGTGGTCGTGCACGTTCTCGGAGAGCCGCTCCACCAGTTGCTCGAGCTCCGGCGTCAGTGCGACCGGGCTGGTGTCGATGGTGCGAGGCCGGTACGTCATCGCGCGCTCCTTGTCAGTCCAGCACCTTGATGATCCGATCGACGATGCCGTCGGCGTTCGAATGTTCCCACGCGCGAATGTACTGGATGTCGGTGAGGTAGGGTGGCAGGGCCATCTCTTCGCGCGCCAGCTTGACGGGAACCACCCTGAGCTTCTTCGCGTCGTGAGCCGCGACGACGCTTCGAGCTTCGTGCCCGCAGTTGCCCGATGACAGATACGACGGCGACAGCATCAGGACCGCGATGGCGCTGCGATCGAGCTTCGCGAAGATCTCGTCCATCCACGGCCGGCCCGGCTCGATGGAGTCCCCGCCGTCGCGATAGTCGAACACCGACTGGAAGCGCCGCCGCAGGGCCGTCGCGATCGGCGCCACCAGGGCTTCGTCCTGGCCGCTGTAGCTGAGGAAGACGGCTTCCTTGCGCATCGCGGCCTCGCGAAAATACGCCCGCGCCTCTTCCACCGCGCCGATGCGCCGGCCTTCCTGGAGGATCCGGTCGAGCCGTTTCTGGAACCCGTCGACCAGTTGATCTTCGGTCGTCCAGCGCACGATGTCCTTGCTGTACCCTACGTCGTACGCGCCGTAGAGGCTCCCTTCGAGCGGCGGCCGGCCCGTGTCTGTGCCGGGACCGTCCGATGACTGCCACGAGAGCCGCAGCGTCGGAATGGCCTGCCCGTGCAGGTACGCGCCGATGCCGGTTTCCGCTGCCGCCGCGCCCACGTCCGTGACGATCCAGTCCGCGGCCTGGAGCCTGCTGACGAGCCGACCGTCCAGTTGCGGCGGCCACGCCAGCCGTTCGACCTCGATGTTCGAGGCGCCGGCCATGGACTCGAGCCGCCGGACGATATCTTCCTTGTACCCCTGAGGCGGGAGCAGCAACCCGACCGTTCGGCCGGGTAGCTGCGGGCACGTCCGCTCGTACTGCATCGAGACGTCCACGTTCTCGCAGAACCGCTTGAACAGGCTCCGGAAAGCCTCGCGATTCGGGGAGCCGCCGCGGCCCGTCACTTCCTTGTGATCGAACGGGCACACGAACATCGACGGCGGGAGCGGGATGACCGGACCGTACCGGCGGTCCACGAAGACGATGGCGGGCGTCCGCCCGCGGACCGCGAGGTCGACCTCGAGCCGGAAGTACCGGCTCGCTTCGAGCAGCAACTGGCGGGTCGGGCGTTCGTCTCCCTCGCCGTCATACGGATAGATGCCGACAAACGCGTCGGTATCCCGAATCATGCGCTCGAGGCGCGTGACGTTGGTGGATCCCGTGCCCCGGTCCACGTCGAACTGCAGCTCGGCGACCTCGCTGAACACCTCGTGAAAATAGGTGTTCACCACGGGCGACTGGTAGCGGTGGCTCAGAAAGGCCTTGAGCGTCAAAGACATGTCGGGTGCCCTGCGCCGGGCCTTAGACGGTAGCACAGGTTCCGGGGCGCCGGGCCGGGCGCCTCGCCCGTCTCGCGAGGAGCATTGACACCCCGCCCCGCCCTTCGTAGCATGAGGCACTTTCTATCGAGCGCCGACTCGAGTCCACCATAGGCGCTTCCGGAGCACGCAATGAACCTCAGAAAACATCCGATTGCACTGTTGCTGGCCACATTCGTCGCCGTGGCTGCCATCCTCATGGGGACGGACCTCGTCAACGGCGGCGTTTCGGCTCAGAACCGGAAGAATTTCTCGATTATCAGCGAGCAAAGCGGCCACGTCGCGCTTGGGCTGGCCATCCGTAAGCTGGACGTCGCCGGCACCTACATGCAGTGCCCCGCGCATCCC
This sequence comes from uncultured Acidobacteriota bacterium, assembly GCA_963817635.1. Lineage (GTDB taxonomy): Bacteria > Acidobacteriota > Vicinamibacteria > Vicinamibacterales > 2-12-FULL-66-21 > CAWFPR01. The sequence goes on from CAWFPR010000005.1 coordinate 751,395, forward strand.
GATGACGAGACGAACCCGCTCTTCGCCCTGTACGGGTATGGCATGGGCCTGCGCACGATCGACCTGCAGAACAACCGGGGCGACGGCGGCCAGAACGAGATCGGCCCGGAGCTGTTCCGCGACATCGGCGTGCTGCGTACCGCGGAGCTGCTCGCCGCGCACGAGATCGACGGCGCGGAACAGTACTTCACGCGCGCCATCGACTACGGCTACTCCTTCGATCCGCAGGAGGTCATCCGCAAGTGGGGCCACGACGACATCGTGGGCGACTACGTGCGGCTGTTCCGCACGCTGCGGCCGGAAGTCGTGGTGACGATGAACATCCAGGGGCGCGGCGGCGACCGCGCGCACGAAGCCCAGACCATTCTCGTGCGCGACGCCTTCCGCGCCGCAGGCGATCCGACGAAATACCCCGAACAGCTGCGCGAGGGGCTCAGGCCCTGGCAGCCACGCAAGCTGTATTTCTCCGGCGCCGGCATCGTGCAGCCGGGCGGCGAGCGGACCTCGCCGGCGCACGTCGCGCGCATCGACACGGCGGCGTACGATCCGCTCCTGGGCCGGACCTACGCCGAGATCGGGACCGACGCGCACGGCAACCACAAGTGCCAGGGCACAGGCGGGGTGCCGCCGCTGCTCGGAGTCGTGGGCGGCCGCGGCCGTGGAGGCCGGGGTGGGCCGCCGGCGCCCGCTGGACGGGGAGGTGCGCCAGGCGGCGCGCGCGGCGGCGCGGTCTACACCCTCGTTGACACGACGATACCGGGCGAGCAGGACAAGGACGAGACGTCGTTGTTCGATGGCATCGACGTCAGCGTGAAGGGGCTGGCCCATTACGCCGGGTCCGCGCCTCCGGCTGCCCTCACTACCGGCCTCGCCGCGATCGCGGACGCCGCGTCCGCCGCGTCCCGTGCATTCGACGGAGGCAACGACGCTGGCACGGTCGCGCCGATTGCCACCGGGCTGACGGCCGTGCGCTCGCTCCGCGGCCAGCTCGCCTCGATGGGATTGTCAGACGATGCGCGCTACGAGATCGACTTCCGGCTCGAGACCGAGGAGGCGGACTTCCAGGATGCGCTGCTGGCGGCCCACGGCCTGACGTTCGGTGCCGTCGCGAACGACGGCCTCATCATCGCGGGCCAGCCGGTGCAGTTGACCGTTGCGGCGGTCAACCGAGGAGCGGCCGACGTCACGGTGCGTGACGTCGCCATCGCTGGCTTCGACCGCCCGGGCGCGTGCGCGCCGGGGCCGATCGCTACCGACGGCGTGTTCACCTGCGAATCGACCGCCACCGTGCCGGCCGGCGCGAAGCCCACCGAGCCGTACTTCACGGACAACTACTGGAGCCACCCGGAAAACCAGGCGATCTACCGGTTCGATCCATCCGTGCCGTTCGGCGTCCCGTTTGCGAAGACGCCGTTTCGCGCGACCGTCCACCTGACGGTCGGCGGCGTTGACGTCACGAAAGAGCTGCCGTTCGAGTATCGCTACGTGAAGGATCTCTATTTCGGCGACAAGCGGATGGAGCTGACCGTCGTGCCGGCCTTCTCGGTGGAGGCGACGCCGCGCCTGGCGATTATCCCCGCCGGGGCCGCGGCGACCACCCGGGCCACGACGCGCGAGATGTTCGTTGCCGTCACCAACGGGACGAAGGGCCCCGCGGACGCGACCGTCGTCACTGACGCTGCCGGCCGGCTGGAGCGCCTCGCCGGTCTCGGCGCCGCTGCACTTCGACAACGAAGACGAATCGCTCTCGGCGCGCTTCGTCGTCACGGCGCCCGCGCAGGTGAAGACTGGCGACTACACGGTGACGGCGACGGTCCGCTCGGCCGCGACCGGCGCGCAGACCTTCGCCAGCGGCTACCAGGAGATTGAGTACCCGCACATCGAGCGCCGCCAGGTGATCAAGCCGTCCGCCACCGAGGTGAAGGTCGTGGACGTCAAGACCGTGCCCGGCCTCAACGTCGGCTACATCGTCGGCGTGGGCGACCAGGTGCCGCCGGCAATCGAGCAGCTTGGGGGGAAGGTGTCGTTCATCGACACGAACGAGCTGGCGTGGGGCGATCTGTCGAAGTACGACGTCATCATGACCGGCGTCCGCGCCTACGAGCGTCGCGACGACCTGCGCGCCTACAACAAGCGGCTCATCGATTACGCGGCGGCTGGCGGGACGGTGATCGTGCAGTACAACAAGATGGAGTTCAACCAGGCGCAATACGGACCCTATCCCGCCACCGTCGGACGCGACCGCGTCGCGGACGAGACCGTGCCGGTCAAGATCCTCGTGCCCGGCCATCCCGTGTTCAACTACCCGAACAAGATCGGGCCGGCCGCCTGGGCCAACTGGGTGCAGGAGCGCGGGCTCTACTTCCTGGGTGAGAAGGACCCCAAGTACGTGGATCTGATCTCCATGACCGATTCGTTCCCCGACAACCCGGGCGAGAAGCTCGGATCGCTCGTCGAGGGCAAGATCGGGAAGGGCCGCTGGCTGTACCTGGGCCTCGGACTGTGGCGCCAGCTCCCTGCGGGGACGCCCGGCGCCTACCAGTTGCTGGCGAACCTGCTGGCGCTGCCCAAGGCTCCCGGGTCCTCCGCCGCGATGCGGTAAGAGGGCAGACCGAAGATACGGAGGTGTTTCAGCCGGCGACTACGTTCCCGTCGGATGGTCGCTCTTGTACAGGGTCTGTTCCAACGATTCGGGAGGGTTCATCATCCTTCCCACGAAAACGAGAACGACCGCCGCCAGCGCCACCGTCAGTGCGCCCAGAAACGCAAACGTGCCGAAACCGAGTCGGCCCGTGGCGTAGGCGAAACCGAGTCCGGCCACCACCAACGCGGCGATGGTGTACCCCAACAGATTGAGATACCTTGACATGACATCCTCCCTGAACGGTCGTGCGTCTCGTGCCCCCCGGCTCGCCGATGCCAGAAAGGGGTGAAGCAAGACGCGTTCGTTCCCTTCGGTCAATGTACGTCCTGCCCGGGAACCAGGGATGTTCACAATCGCACACATGTGACGATTGGTTTCAACCTGTCGCCGCCCAGAGCGGGAGGGATCAGACCGTGGTTGAAGAGCCGAGCATGTTCGCCCCGGGGTGGCCGGGCATTCCGGGGCGTTGGACCTCGAGCGTCAAGACCGGCGTCGGCACGTCCGCCGGTCGCGACAGCCATGTCTGGTTCACGCTGAGTCACGGCATCCTCGACGAGGTCTACTATCCGCGCGTCGATCGTGCCTGCACCCGCGACCTCGGACTCCTCGTGACCGATGGCCGGACCTGGCTGTCGGAAGAAAAACGGCACACCCGGTCGGAGACGACGCCGAGCGCGCCCGGTGTGCCCGCGTATCGCGTGCGCAACACCGACAACGACCGTCGCTACCGGATCGAGAAGGAGGTGCTGACCGATCCCCGTCGCGACGTCGTGCTCCAGCGCGTGCACTTCGTCCCCCTCAGTGGGACGCTGTCTGACTTCCGCCTGTATGCGCTGCTGGCGCCTCACCTCGCGAATCGAGGCGGCGGCAATACGGCCTGGGTGGGCGAGTACAAGGGCACCCCGATGCTGCTCGCCGAGCGGAACGGGACCGCACTGGCGTTGGCGTCTTCCGCGCCGTGGCTCGCCCGGTCGGCCGGGTTCGTCGGAGTCTCGGACGGCTGGCAGGAACTCACCGAGCACAAGCGGCTGGTCCATACGTACGGGCGGGCCGAGAACGGGAATGTCGCGCTGATCGGCGAGATCGATCTGCTCGCGTCGGACGGTCTCTTCGTGCTCGCGCTCGCCTTCGGCCCCACGGCCATGGAGGCAGGTCAGCACGCGGCCGCCAGTCTCATGGACGACTTCACCGCGACGCAGGCCGAGTACGTCAGAGGCTGGCAGGCCTGGCACGCGTCACTCGAGGGCGGTGTCCCGCTCGGGCGGCCGGGCCGCGAGCTGTGCGACCTCAGTGCCGCGGTGCTGCGGATCCACGAATCGAAGCACGTGGACGGCGGTGTGATCGCCAGCCTCTCCATTCCCTGGGGCTTCTCGAAGGGGGATGACGACCTGGGCGGCTATCACCTCATCTGGCCGCGGGATCTGGTCGAAGCGGCCTCGGGATTTCTGGCGGTCGGTGCGCGCCACGAGGCCCGGCGCGTGCTGCGGTACCTGCGCGTCACGCAGGAGCCCGACGGCCACTGGACGCAGAACATGTGGCTCGACGGTATGCCGTACTGGCACGGCATCCAGATGGACGAAACGGCCCTGCCGATCGTGCTGGTGGACCTGGCCGTTCGAGAAGGCCTGCTCGATTCCGCCGCGCGCGACGCCTGCTGGCCGATGGTGCGGCGGGCCGCCGCGTTTCTCGTCTGCAACGGTCCGGTGAGCCCTCAGGATCGCTGGGAAGAAGATCCCGGCTATTCGCCGTTCACGATTGCCGCCGAAGTGGCCGCGCTCCTGGCCGCGGCCGACCTGGCTGACGCGGCCGCCGAGACGACCGCCGCGGAGTACCTGCGGGAAACGGCCGATGCGTGGAACGACAGCATCGAGCGATGGCTGTATGTGTCCGGCACCGAACTGGCGCGGCAGCACGGCGTCGACGGTTACTACGTGCGCGTGGCGGAACCGGATCGATCGGACGCCGCCTCGCCGCGCGACGGCTTCGTGTCCATCAAGAACCGCCCCCCGGATCAGTCCACGGTCCGCGCCGCGTCGCTGGTCAGCGTGGACGCCCTCGCGTTCGTGCGCTTCGGCCTGCGCGCGGCTGATGACCCCCGGATGGTGAACACCGTGAAGGTCATCGACGCCACGCTTCGCGTCGAGACGCCGAACGGCCCGGCGTGGCGCCGATACGCGGGCGATGGATATGGGGAGCATGCCGATGGCGGTCCGTTCGACGGGACCGGCATCGGGCGCGCGTGGCCGCTCCTGACCGGGGAGCGGGCCCACTACGAACTTGCCGCCGGCCGCCCTGACGCGGCCGGACACCTGGCGGCGGCGCTCGAGACGTTCGCCGGCGAGAGCCGCCTCCTGCCTGAACAGGTCTGGGATACCGCCGACATTCCCGAGCAAGAACTGTTCTTCGGCCGGGCATCCGGCTCGGCGAGACCGCTCGTGTGGGCCCATGCCGAATACCTCAAGCTGCGCCGATCGCTTCGTGATGGCCGGGTGTTCGATTGTCCCCCGCAGACCGTGCAGCGATATCTCGTCGACAAGGTGACGTCGCGCCGCGTCATCTGGCGCTTCAACAACAAGCCGCGCACGATACCGGCCGAATCGGTCCTCCGCATCGAGACCCTTGCCGCGGCGGTTGTTCATTGGAGCGACGACGGGTGGCAGACGGTGCGTGACACCGCCACGCGCGACACCACGCTCGGCGTCCACGTGGCGGATCTGCCGATGACCCCGCCGGCCGGCGTCGTCGTCGTGTTCACGTTCCACTGGGTGGACGTCAATCGCTGGGAAGGGGTCGATTTCCTGGTCAACGTTGTCTGACGCCACAGCGGGTTCAGCGCCGGCGGAACTTCCAGTACACGAATCCGCCCGTGGCGACGACGGCGAGCAGGTACGCGATCGGTGGATGGCGGTAGAGATTCGCCACGAGCCCGCGCCATTGATCGCCGAGCACGTACCCAATTACCAGGAAGCAGCAGACCCACATCGCGGCGCCCGCGTAGGCGTCACGAACGTGCCGCCGGAGAGCTTCGAGGCGCCGGCGACGACCGCCGTGACGTGGCGGACCCCGGGAATGAAGAACCCGCCGGCCAGCAGCCATCTTCCGGTGTTCAACCCGGCTTCGACCCAGCTTCGACCGCGATCGACGGAGCGGCGCCGCTTTTGCGCGCACCGCCGTCCTGATCCGCCAGTGGGCGCTCGACGCGCTCGGCAACGAGCGGGCCATCGGGCGGCATTTCGTCGCGGTGTCCACCAACGCCGAGGTGCTCGCGGGCTTCCACGCTACCTCGTCGACAGGGCGACGTCGTGCCGCGTCATCTGGCGCTTCAACAACAAGGTGCGCACGGTGCCGGCCGATACGGTGCTCCGCATCGAGACCCTCGCGTCCGCAGTCGTGCACTGGAGCGTGGATGGCTGGCGGACGGTACAGGACACCGCCACGCACAACACCACGCCGGGCGTCCACGTGGTAGACCTGCCGACGACGCGCCTGCCGGCCGGCGCGAGCGTGGTCTTCACGTTCCGCCAGCCAGACGCCGGCCGGTGGGAGGGCAGTGATTTCCTGGTCAGCGTCGGATGACGACCACGCCGGTTCCAGAGACGCTTCATCGCCGCCGTGCCTTCAAGTCGCGATCGTCACTCCAGCAACGCCAGAAACACCCCCGCAACGACCGCTGAGCCGACCACGCCGGCGACGTTGGGCCCCATCGCGGCCATCAACGGGTTGACGCGGCCGGAGGTCTCGGTCGACACAAAGTTCTGCACGACCCGCGCGCTCATTGGCACGGCCGACACGCCGGCCGCGCCGATGCACGGGTTCACCCGCCAGTCCCTGGGGAGCACGAGGTTCATCAGCTTCGCGAAAGCGATGCCGCCCGCCGTGCTGAAGACGAACGCCGTCGCGCCGAGCACCAGGATACCGAGCGTCCTCGGCGTGAGAAACCCGTTCCCGTTCATCGTCGCGCCGACCACGAGCCCGAGGAAGATCGTCGCGATGTTGATGAGCGCTCCTTCCGCCGTCTTCGAGAGGCGGTCGGTGACGCCCGTCTCGCGCAGGAGATTGCCGAACATCAGCAGGCCGACCAGCGGTGCGCAGTCGGGAACAAGAAGCGACGCGACCATCGCCGTCATGATCGGGAACACGATCACGGCCGCCTGCGAGACGTCTCGCGCCGGGGCAATCGGGATCTCGCGTTCCGCCTGAGTCGTCAGCAGCCGCATGACCGGAGGCTGGATGATCGGCACGAGGGACATGTAGCTGTAGGCCGCGACCGCGACCGCGCCGAGCAAGTGCGGCGCGAGCCGGCTCGCCAGGAAGATGGTCGTCGGTCCGTCGGCGCCGCCGATGATGCCGATCGACGCCGCTTCGCGTGCCGTGAAGCCGAACAGCCAGTGCGCCGACAGTGCGGACACGAGGATTCCGAACTGCGCGGCGGCTCCCAGCACGAACGTGATCGGACGCGCGAGCAGCGGACGGAAATCCGTGAGCGCGCCGACACCGAGGAAGATGACAGGAGGCAGGAACTGCGTGGCGATGCCGGCGTCGTAGACGCGCTGGAGAATTCCGGTGTCGTAACCGCTGCCCGGAATCAACGCACTGCCCGCGCCGAGGTGCGCGCCAGGGAGATTCGCCAGAATAGCGCCGAAGCCGATCGGGACGAGGAGCAGCGGCTCGTAGTGCTTTCGGATGGCCAGGAAGATCAATACGCCGCCGACGATGAACATGGAGAAGTTCTGCCACGTCATCGCGACGAGCCCCGAATGGCGGAGGAGGGTAGTGAAGACGTCCACGTCAGCCTCCGATCGTCAGGATGGGTTGCGCCGCCGTGACGTCCGTGCCGACCGACGCGTGGATCGCGACGACCGTGCCGTCGCGAGGAGCCCTGACGTCGTGCTTGGCTTTCATGGCTTCGACGCCGGCCACGATCTGCCCCTTCCTGACCGCGTCGCCGACGTGCACGGCGATCTCCACGAGGGCGACTTTCCCCTCGAACGGCGAATACACGGGTACGTTGCGTTCCGCGGACGGAAGGGCTGACGTCTCGACCACGGCCTGACCGGAGCTCGCCGCCGCCGCCGGCGGATCGATCGTGATGCGGAACGTGCGTCGATTCCCGTTCTCCTCGACCACGCAGGTCGTCCTCACCGGACCGACGACGCGTGGCTGCGCGTCTGGAACCGGCACCGCGGCCGGTGGCGTGGCGGCGACCGGGGCCGTGTGCTTCAGGGGCACCGACACTTTCGCCGTGCCGTTCAGAAAACGGATCCCTTCGTTGAGATCCATGTTCTTGCCGGGAACGATTGCCGAGGCCACGAGGAAGACGTGCTCGTCGGTGACGGGGAGCTTGCGCTCGCGAAGCGCGTCTTCCGCCAGCTGCAGCGTGTCGGGCGCGGCCTCGAGCGGATCGCCTGTGAACACGGGCTTCCCGAGCTGCGCTGACGCGAGACGCACGACCTCCGGATCGGGCGGCAGCGGCGGCCGCCCGAAGTAGCCCAGCACCGCCTTGCCATACCCGTCGTCGATCTTCTTCCATCGACCGAGCAGCACGTTGTTGAACGCCTGCAGCCAGTATTGCTGGCTGCCCGGCGTGACGCTCGTCCACGCGCCGCCCGCGCGCACGACGATCGGGAATTCCGCGAGCACGTCGCCGTACTTTCCGAGAATGCCCGCCTCCTTCATCATGTGCACGTTCGGCCCGATGGCGCCCCCCGGCATCGGGAAGTTGATCACCCGCGCGTCGGCCGTGGTCGTGATCGGGTCGAACGCATACTCCGCCATCCGCTCGTCGAGGATCTTCTCGAGCTCCGCCATTCTGGCGACGTCGATGTCGAGCCTGTACCCGGTGCCCTTGAGCGCGTGCCACATCGACCTGACGTCCGGCTGCACCGTGCCCGGACGCGAGCGGGCGCACCGACAGATCGATGCCGTCCACGCCTCCCTCGAGACCGGCCAGGTAGCACGACACGGCCATCGACGCGGTGTCGTGCGTGTGCTGCCACAGCGGGATCTCCGGCGGCAGGATCCGCTTGAGGCCTCTTGCCGTCTCGTAGCAGGTTCGCGGATCGGTGGTCCCCGACGCGTCCTTCATGCACACGCTGTCGAAATGCGCGCCGCGGTCCAGCAGCGTCTGGATGATCCCGACGTAGAACTCCGCGCTGTGGACCGTCGCGTCGTCGAACGGCAGGCCCATCATCGCGATTGCCACCTGGTGATGCAGCCCGGCCTGGACGATCGGCCGGCCGGTCTTCTCCAGGTTGTCCACGTCGTTCATGTAGTCGAAGTTGCGGTCCCACGTGGCGCCGTGTCTCGCCATCAACCGGGCCTGCAGTTCCAGCGTCTTGAGGGGCTGCGTCGTGAGCGTGACGCCAGAGACCGAGCGCGTGAGGATCTGGAGGTCGGCCTCCGGGCCGACCACGCGGCGCATCTCGTCCTGGCAGGCGAATGGATCTTCGCCGAGGTAGAAGTACGGCGCCTGGAAGCGGGCTCCGCCGCCGAACTCGAAGTGGCGGATGTGCGCCTCCTTCGCCGCGTATTCCATCGCGGGGAGGATGTCGTTCAGGCGTGTCTTCCCTCCGAACGAGCTTTGCAGCCCGTCGCGGAAGGTCGTGAGCATTACCCGAATCGTCTTGGTCGCAACGGTGGCGAGCATGGGATCTCCTCGATCTGGACGACCCGGGCACCAGGGGAGATCACCGAGACGGATGAGGCAATTGCCGCTATGAGAACGGGGTCGGGGTCGGGGCCGGCCGGTCGCTCGGCGAGGAGCCGCGTGACAACGCGCATCGCGAGAGCGAGCGCGGCAAGGAGGATGAATACCGTCAGGAATGCGAGGCCGCAGACAACAAGAAAACTCTGCTGATCCACAGGCGCCTCCGGTCCCAGGTTGTCCGGTAACCCCAGCATAGCGCCGTCCAGGTCGAATGCCAAATGGCGCCGCCTCCGTCAGAGGGGCGGCAGGCCACGCTCGCGGCAATCCGTCTCGAAGGCTAGCCGCCCCCGCGCGACGGGCTCCGGCAGACCGTCGATCACGAGTGACAGGTCGTCGCGAATGTCCCGCACCACGCCGGCGGCGAGTGGCGGCGGCCAGTCGGCGAGGACGGCTGTCCCGGTCCCGTCGGCGTATACGCGCACCCTGCGGCCGATGACGTTCGACGCGGCGCGATACTCGACCAGCATCGAGGCGAAGCCGCGGTCGAGCGCCTCGTTACGGCGCCGTTCGAGCGCGGTGAGCGCCTCGCGGAGGAGCACACGAGAATCGACCCCCTCGGCGGCCCCGGCGCGCGGCACGAACGGCGATGGCGCGATCGGCGGCGCGGCGCGCACGTTGACGCCGATGCCGGCGAGGAGCAGCTCCGCCCGCGCGCCCGTGATCTCGGTGCGGGTCAGCACGCCGGCGAGCTTGCCATCCCCGACGTAGAGGTCGTTGACCCACTTGATTCGCGGGGCAACGGCGCCCGCGCTCGCCGACATGATGGCGTCGCGCGCGGCAAGCGTTGGCACGAGCACGAGGGAACACGCCGTTGCCGCCGGGCAGTTGTCGAGGGGAAGAACCGCCGCGAGATGCAGATTGCCCGCCGCCGACTCCCATGTGCGGCCGTGAAAGCCGCGCAGGTTCGGGCACGTTCCCGCGACCGCGGCGAGGGCCCCAGGCAGGGTGAATCCGGCGGCGGCCGCCTCGGCGAGCGCGTCGAACTGCGATCGGGGCGACCGCTCGACAATCACCAGACGCGACCAGAATGCGATGGCGGGCAGCTCGAACGCGACGGTGTCGTCCGGCGCGCCGTGAATCCGCGACCACAACTCCCGGTCGGTCGCCGGCAGCGGTCGAGTGCCGCCGGAGGGGCCCAGGCACGCCACCAGCTCGCGAGCGAAGCGCGACCCGTCGGTGAGGCAGATCACGAGTCCAGCTCCTGCACCGCACCCTGCAGTGGGTTGCGGCCGTCCGCAAATGGCCGCCGGCCGATGACGGCTGGCGTATACTGATCTTGCATCATTTGTGGAGCCTTCGCGCAGGTGCCGCAATGCCTCCCGCCGCCGACGGCCCGTCCGGATCCACCATCCCACCGATAGTGCTGGAGTGGGCGCGGGATACCTCGCCGCTCGACCATGCGCTCGACGTCATCGAGCGCGAGCTGGCCCTCACGCAGGGAAACGTCGAGGCGGTCGCCGCGGCATGCGCCGAGGTAGGGCGTGGTCGCGCCGCCTGGTCTTTCGCGCCCGTTGCCCAGCGCCTGCGCGCGCTCGCGCACCCCGTGACGACGGGATCCAGCGGGGTCAGGCAGCCGATCGTTGACCTCCTGTACGACGTGGCGGACGCGAGCGACGATCCCTGGAGCATCCTCGCGGCGCTCCTGGAGTCGCACGACCGCTCGATCTGTGACGGAACGCTCGAACGCCTGCGACAGCTGGTCGAGGCAGGCCGCCTTCGCATCGACGAACGGCTGCTGACGGGCCTCGGGAGGCTCGTGGAATCCGGCCCGATCTGCTGCGAGAGGGATCCGCCCTCGAGCAGATCCGCGGCCTGCTCCGAGGCCCTCCCGGCGGAGCCGCCGCCGACGCCGCGCTGACGGCGATGTACCTCGAATCCGCCGTTCCCCTGTCGCGCCGCCTCGCGGCGCGCCTCCTGGACCTCTCGTCGTCTCTCCCGCCGCCCACGGTCGCGGTTCGCATCCTGGGCCGCGAACTCGCGGACTACCTCGAGCCCACTCTCGCGTACACGCGCGCGACGTACCTCGATCTGCTGGATCTTGGCGGCGGCGGAGTCAGCCGGGAGGTTCTTCTCGAGTCGCTGCGTCGCGCGGATGCCGTCTGTGGCCCCGCGCTGCTGCGGCAGGTCATCAGCGCGCTGGGCTGGCGATCGCTGAACGGCGGCCTCGCCGCGAGTGTCGCTGCCGGCGTGTCGGTCGGCGGCTCGTTTCCGCTGGTGATGGCGACGAGCGAGGCCGCGCTGGTCGAACGCTGCCCCGACGCCCGGCGGGTGTTCGAGCGGGTCGTGGTCGTCGCGCATGCGGCGACACCGTGGCTCGGCGATGGGGGGGCATCAGGCGCAGACGCCATCGATCGCTTCCGCAGGCACAACGTCCGCCATGCCGACCTGCTCGTCGGTCTGCTCGACGTCGCGCCGCTGACGACCGAAAAAGTCCGGCGGATGTTGCGCGGGATGAGCGCCGTCGTTGACGACTTCGAGGCGCTGTTCAGCGGTGCGCACAAGGACGAATGTGTGGCGGTGGCCGACACGTATCGCGCCATCGAGCAGGAGATCGAGCGCGAGTTGGCCTCGAGCTCGCCCGACCGGCTGCTGCCGGCGGGCCTGACGCGACTGGTGCAGATGTTCGAGGATCCGCCCGCGCCCTCCGACATGCACTCGCTGCACGGGTGCAAGCGCTACCTGCACCAGCGGGGCCTGCAGCTCGGCTCGTCTCTCGCGGAATCGGCGCGCACGACCAACCGGACGGTCACGCTCGTCGTCGCGTCGGCAACGGAAGTCCTGCACGTGCTCAGGGCGGTCGAATACGCCGACTTCGATGCGGGCGAAGGGCAACCGGCGGTCCCCTATGTCGTGCGCGTCGCGGTAGAGGCGTTCGCGCGCCACCTGGTCCACGGCGAGCGCGCGTTTCCGAAGCTGAGGATCTTCTGCTACGGCAACGAAGTGCACTGCTTTGCCGCGTTCAGGAACCACCCCGTCTTCATCCGGGTGGACTCTTCGCCGCCGCTGCGGGGCGGCATGATCGACCTCGACTACTTCGGCGTCAGCAAGTGACGACCTTCGAGTGGCACCCCAACGTCTCGCTCACGTTCATCGAGCAGATATTCCGCGCGGTGGACTTCGACGTGCAGGTGGACACCACGCGCATCCACGCGCGGTACGACAAGGAGCGCGCGGCCGACCTCAGGGATCTCGACGACAAGCTCAGGAGCCTCTTCAACCTCGTGCCGTACCTGATGGACGTGGACTGGGTCATCGGCGATCTCGGGTTGTCGGACGGAGCCCGGCGGGACGTGGCTGCCGCGTGGGCGGCGTTCTTCGTCAACTGGGGTGTCGTCCCGATCGCACACGCGCTGACCGCCGATCGACTGGGAATTTTCATGGGCGTCGAACACTCACCTGCGGGCGATCGAGAACGGCGATGGAACGGATCGGGCCCTTACCGGGATCGCTTCTCAGTCGAATCGCCGCCTGACTTCTGGGCGTCGCTTCGGGCGGCGACCCACGAACAGGGTCTGGACGACGTGGTCGCGTTTGACGGAGAGCGTCCCATCGCACAACGCACCCTCGACGCGCACCTGCTGAATCCGCTGCGACGGGCGGTCGAGCGCAGCCAGGTCGTGGACGGTGGCAACCGGCTGTCGGCGTCGCCCCGGCAGGTGTATGCGCCGCGCCACGAGGCGGAGAACCTCGCAGGAATCCTGGCCTCCACGGACGAGACGCTCGTGCGATCCGCGCGCCTGGCCGGGCTCGTGGAACGCCTGGAGGGAGGCCGGCGATTCGACCTCACTGGAACCGTCAACGGGTACAAGGTGCAGCGGGCGGTCATCCCGCTGGCTGGCGGGATCCTCGGTCTCTACGTGCTGTGCGACAGCGGGGGAATTCCGCGGCTGGGGCTCTTCAGCCACGACGACACGCTGTACGAGCGACGCGATCGGGTCGGGGAGGCATGGAGGCCGAACTGGTCGGTGCACGCCGAGCAACTGGCCGCGGCTCTGCGGCGCGGCAACTTTGGAGCCGATGGGATCGATCCTGCGGAGCGGGCTGTCGCACCGCTTTTACTCAGGCGCACGTTCGACATGCCGAACGCGTGGGCTCACTCGGCACCGCTCGCGGGTGACTGCAGTCTGACCGGAGTCAAGGCCTCGCCCGGACGAGCGGTCGGACTGGCGCGGCTCGGCACGCCGGGTCGCCGGCCTGACGATCTCGACGGCGGGATTCTGGTGACGCCGGCGCTCAGCCCGCTTGAAAACCCGTTCGTGTATCGCTCGGCCGGCGTGGTGTCCACGGGCGGCGGCGTGCTCAGCCACGCCGGACTGCTGGCGCTCGAGTTCCGCAAGCCGGCCCTGGTGGTGAGCGGCCGATGGGAACGCTCGGCATCGGGTGCCGAGACGCTGGTCTACACCTGCGTCGCACATCGCGAGGCGCGCCGGCGCGTCGGGAGATACGCCGTGACCGAGCGGCACCATGCAATCGAGCGCGACGAACGCCTGCAGGACGGCGATCTCGTCGTGCTGGACGCGGATGAGCGCACGCTGAGTGTCCTCGGTCAGGACCCCGATGCGCTGGCCCTCCACGACGGGCTGCGCCGGCTGGCCGGCGCCAGCCGGAGCCTCGCCGCCGCGGCAGCTGATACGGAACTGCTCGCGCAACGCGGCCGGATGCTGCGGGCGCGACATCATCTCGAGAAGCTGCTGGGACGCATCGACGATCCCGTCCTGGGCCGGTTTGCGGCGGTGGAACTGGTCGCCGGCGAAGCAGGCGCCGAACCCACGCTCGGGCAGGCGGACAAGGTGCGCCTGCTTCGGGCGGTCCTCGCGAACGTCTCCGTCGGCACCGACGTGGCCGGCATGGTGAAGGCGCTGGAGCACGTGCTCGGCCGACGCGCGGCCGCTCTCCGGGAGCAGGTCGCGCAGCTGGTTCCGTCCTCGGACGACCCGCTCGAGATTCTGACTCTGCGTCTGGCGGCCATCGAAGCGGGCGATCTGCACCAGAACGTGTGCGCCCTGGTCGACGCGTGTGTCGTCGCCCCGGCCAGGCCGCCGCAGCCGGCGAGCCTCGATCTCGACACCGTTGCGACGGACCGCCTGCACGCGCTTCGTGCACGTCTGCTCGCAGACGTGGAGCGCCTGTCGGCCGGTCCGCCACACCGGCTCCGGCACATTCTGCGCCAGCTTCAGCGTCTGGACGACCTGCTCGCGACCGACGCGGACGAACAGGAGGCGATGGCGCGCCTGTGGCCTCGCCTCGTGGACGAAGATGCCGCCACCGTGCAGGCGCTCTCGGCACGGCGGATCCTGGGCCCGTCGGACGGCGGCGCCGAGCTGTGGCCGCTCGTCGGATCGAAAGCCGCTAACCTCGCGGAGGCGGAGCGTCTCGGCGAAGGCGGGCTGATCCCGCGGTGGTGTGTGGTGACCGATCGCGCGTTTCGCGAGGTCATCGATCTGCCGGCTCCGCCCGACCAGGCGGCGCCGGCGGGCGGCAGCCTGCGCGACTGCATCGGCCGGACCCTGCGCGTCACGATCTGTCCGATGCGGAGAAATCCACGGCGATCGCACGCGCCTGGGAGACAGTGCCGCTTCCCGCGGCGCTCGTTGACGAGGTCGCCGGGGCCTACCGCGCGCTGGCGATCGACGCGCGTGGACCGGGCGAGGAGTACGACCAGCCGTTCGTCGCGGTGCGGTCGTCTGCCAAAGAAGAGGACCTCGAGGCGACCGCACGCGCCGGCGAGTTCGACACGTTCCTGTTCGTCCGCGGCGTCGATGCGCTGTGCGAGTGCCTCAAGCGTGCCTGGAGCGGCCTGTGGACCGAACGGGCGATCTACAACCGCGCGGTCCTCGGGGTCACCGGCGAAGTGGGCGGAGGCGTGCTCATCCAGCGAATGGTCGCGGCGCGCGCCTCTGGCGTGCTGCACACCATCAACCTGGCCGAGGGCCGTCTCCGCGAGATGGTGATCAACGCCGGCCTCGGGCTGGGTGAGGGGATCGTCTCCGGCGCGGTGGCGGCCGACCAGGTGATCGTGTCCAAGGCGGAGATCGGGTGTGCCGTCCCCCTGCGCTTCCGGTACATCACAAACGACAAGCGCGAGCGCATCGTGTTCGATGCCCGGTTCGGCTCCGGAACGACACGCGTCGCCACGCTCTATCACCAGCGGCTGCGACCGGCGCTGGAATACGTGGAGCTCTGCGAGATGGCGGCCGCCGCCGCGCGGCTCGAGTCCGCCTTCCGCCAGCCGCTCGACGTCGAGTTCGCGCTCGAAGGCGGCCGACTCTGGCTGCTGCAGGTTCGTCCCGTGCCCGCCGCGCTGGCCGCGTGGCGCGAGACGCTCGACAGGCATCCCCTCGTCAGGAGGAACACATGATCCGGCGCGACGAATCACTCGAGTATCACGGCGGCCACCGCCCGGGAAGGTCGAGCTGCGCGCGACGAAGCCCTGCCTGACCGCGCGAGAGCTTCGCCTCGCGTACCTGCCGGGGGCGACGTTCGCCTGCGAGGCCATTGTGGCGGAGGCGGAGGCCGTGTTCCGCTACACCGCACGCGGGAATCTCGTCGCGCTCGTGTCGAACGGATCCGCGGTGCCCGGCCTCGGCGACATCGGCCCGCGCGCCGCCAAGCCGATGCAGGAAGGACTGGCGCTCCTCCTGAAACGCCTGTCCGACATCGACGTCTTCGATCTCGAGCTCGACGCGAACGACCCCGAATCGATTCGTCGAGACGGTCCGAGTCCTCGGGTCGGGGTTCGGCGCGATCGTGCTCAAGGACATCCGTGCGCCGGAGGGACTCGCCATCTACGAGCGGCTCGTGCCACTGCTCACCATCCCGGTGTTCCACGAGAACCTGCAGAGCACCGCCGTCGTGGCGGCGGCCGCGCTGTCCAACGCGCTCGACCTGGTAGACAAGGCGGTGAGCGCCGCGCGCGTCGTGATCTGCGGCGCTGGCACCATCGGCATCGGCTGCGCCCGGCTGCTACGCCAGCTCGGCGTGGGCGGCGAGCACCTGCTGATCTATGACGTCAACGGCCTCCTTCATGCGGACCGCGACGACCTGACCGTCTACCAGCGGGAATTCGCCATCGCGGACCCCCGCCGCACGCTCGCCGAGGGCCTCGGCGGCGCGGACGTGTTCGTCGGCGCCTCGGTCGGCGGAGTGCTGTCGCAGCAGATGATCCGGTCGATGGCGCGTTTCCCGATCGTGTTCTCCCTCGCGACGCCGGTGCCGGAGATCGCGTACGAGGACGCCAGGGCGAGTCGCCGCGACGCCATCGTCGCCACCGCGCTGTCCCAGATGCCCAATGCGATCGTCGATCACCTGTGCGTCCCGTATGTGTTGCGTGGCGCGCTCGACGTGCAGGCGACGCGCATCACCGACGGGATGCTGCTGGCGGCCGCGGGTGCGCTCGCGGACCTTGCCCGCGAGGAGGTCGTGGACGAGGTGAGCCGCGCCTACGGACGGGAGCGCTTCAGCTTCGGCCCCGAGTACCTGCTCCCGAAGGCCATCGACCCGCGCATCCTGGTGCGCGAGTCCTCCGCGGTGGCCCGCCAGGCGGTCGCGGAAGGCGTCGCCCGCCGGCCGCTCGAGATGGAGCCGTACCAGGAGAGCCTGCGCATCCGTCTCGGCACCGGCGGTGAGCTGATGCGCCGCCTGGTCGTGAAGGCCCGTCACGAACGCCCGCGCGTCGTGTTCCCGGAGGGAGCGACCGAGACCGTGCTGCGCGCGGCCGCGATCCTGGCCGACGAAGGGATCGCGCGCCCCATCCTGCTCGGCGACGACGGAGAGATCCGCGGCTTGGTCGAGCGGCTGGGGCTCGACGCTGCCGGGCTGGTCGTGGTGATCCGGCCCGCAGCACGCGGAGGGATGCCTACGCGCGAGCAGTACTTCCGGATCCGCCGCCGCCGCGGCGTCATGCAGTCCACCGCGGTCGATCGGCTGCGCCAGCCTGAGTACTTCGGGGCCATGATGCTGCGCGGGGGCGACGCTGAAATGATGGTCTCCGGGTTTGCCGCGCACTATGCCGACTCGCTCCGGATGATCCTGGAGGTGTCGGCACGGCGCCGCGCGTGCGCCGGATCTCCAGCCACTACATGGTGCTCCTGCCGCGAGACGTGTACTTCCTCGCCGACTGCGCGGTCAACATCGAGCCGACGGCCGAAGACCTGGCTGAGATCGCGCTGCTGACGCCGACTGCGTGCGCACGCTCGGTCTCGAGCCGCGCGTGGCGATGCTGTCGTTCTCGAACTTCGGCAGCGTCGACCACGCGTTCGCGCGCCGGGTCCGGCGGGCCACCGAGCTGGTGAAGCAGCGGGCGCCCGACCTCATCGTGGACGGCGAGATGCAGATGGCGACAGCGCTCAATCCACAGGTCCGCCACGAGTACTTCCCGTTCTGCGAGCTCGGGAACAACGCCAACGTGCTCGTGTTCCCGGATCTCCAGTCGGGCAACCTGGCGATGCAGCTCATCACCCACATGGGAGACGCGGTGGTGGTCGGGCCCGTGCTGATGGGGACGCGGCTGCCCGCGCACCTGATCCAGTACGGCAGCTCGGTGCAGGATCTGGTCAACCTGACCGCGGCGGGCATCGTCCACGCCGTGGGGTCCCGAATCGGAAGCATCCGCCGTCGCACGGCCGCTCCTCCTGTCGCCGAACGCGGATCAGCCAGTCAGCGTCGAGCCGTCGTAGAACACGGCAGGGGTTGGGGCATCGGTCCAATCGCGGCAGCTGGGGACCAGCTGAGGCCGACCGGGTCGCGTCGCACTTCGGCGGCTGGATACGGCCCAGTCCCGCCACGGACAGGTCGAACCAGAAAGCGCGAGGTCCAGCGGAGACAGGGGCCAGTCGCGAATGCGCGAACCCGGCCGCGCAGCATACGGTCGCCAGGTCGTTGGCCGCCTCGTGAGATAAGCTGATGGGGCGGCCGGCGTTCAAGGCCGGCACGCTCGAACAGGCACGGAAATCCACGGGGGGACACGTGACGACCGCATCATCGGGCACGCACTCATCACTGACCGCGCTTCCAGCCTGGCAGTCTCTCCGGACTCATTTCGAGCAGATTCGCGACGTTCACCTGCGATCGCTCTTCGCGACCGAGCCAGCGCGCGGCGAGCGGCTCACGCTGGAGGCCGCCGGCCTGTACCTGGACTACTCGAAGAACCGCATCACGGACGAAACGCTCCGGCTCCTCGTGGATCTCGCCCACGCCTGCGGGCTGCGCGAGCGCATCGAGGCGATGTTCCGCGGAGAGCGGATCAACACGACGGAAGAGCGCGCCGTGCTGCACGTGGCGCTGCGGGCGCCGCGCGACGCGTCGATCGTCTTCGACGGGTGCAACGTCGTGCCTGCCGTGCACGAGGTGCTCGACCGGATGACCGCCTTCGCCGACCAGGTGCGGGACGGCCGGTGGCGCGGGCATACGGGACGGCGGATGCGGACGGTCGTCAACATCGGCATCGGCGGCTCGGATCTCGGCCCGGTCATGGCCTACGAAGCGCTGAAGCACTACAGCGCGCGCGACCTGGCCTTCCGCTTCGTCTCGAACGTGGACGGCACCGACTTCGCCGAGGCCACGCGCGATCTCGATCCGGCCGAGACGCTGTTCATCGTCTCGTCGAAGACCTTCACGACGCTCGAAACGATGACCAACGCGCGGACGGCCCGCCAGTGGGCGCTCGACGCGCTCGGCAACGAGCGGGCCATCGGGCGGCATTTCGTCGCGGTGTCCACCAACGCCGAGCAGGTGGCCGCCTTCGGCATCGACACCGGCAACATGTTCGAGTTCTGGGACTGGGTCGGCGGACGGTACTCGATGGACTCGGCCATCGGGTTGTCCACGATGATCGCCGTCGGGCCGGAACAGTTCCACGCGATGCTCGCGGGCTTCCACGCCATGGACGAGCACTTCCGGACGGCGCCCTTCGACCGCAACCTGCCCGCCCTCATGGGGCTGCTCACGGTGTGGTACGCGAACTTCTTCGGGGCATCGACCGTGGCGGTGCTGCCCTACGATCAGTATCTGAAGCGTTTCCCCGCCTACCTCCAGCAATTGACGATGGAGAGCAACGGGAAGGGCGTGACGCGCGACGGGACGCGGGTCGACTATCAGACCGGGCCTGTCTACTGGGGCGAGCCTGGCACGAACGGGCAGCACTCGTTCTACCAGCTCATTCACCAGGGCACGCATCTGATCCCGTGCGACTTCATCGGGTTCTGCCGGACGCTCAACCCGCTCGGGAACCACCACGACCTGCTCATGGCCAACGTCTTCGCGCAGACGCAGGCGCTGGCGTTCGGGAAGACGGCGGAGGAGTTGCGCGCCGAGGGAACGCCGGAGCGTCTCGTGCCGCCCCGCACCTTCGACGGGAATCGTCCGACCAACACCATTCTCGCCGACAGCCTGACGCCGCACACGCTCGGCGCGCTCGTCGCGCTCTACGAGCACAGCGTCTTCACGCAGGGCACGATCTGGGGAATTGACTCGTTCGACCAGTGGGGCGTCGAGCTGGGCAAGGTGCTTGCCGCGCGCATCGTTCCCGCGTTGACCGGCGCCGCTGACCCTGCGGCCGCGCAAGACAGTTCGACCAGGGCCCTCGTTGCGCGCTATCGTCAGCGGCGCGCATGAATCCGTTTGACATCGCCGCCATCCTGATCGCGATTGCCGCCCTCGCCGGCTACGTGAACCATCGCGTGCTCAGGCTGCCGGCGACGAGCGGCACGCTTGTCGTCGCGCTCCTCAGCTCGTTTGTCATCGTCGCGGCGGAAGCGGTGTTTCCCGGCGTCCGCGGCGACATCTCGGGGTTCATCAATCAGATCGACTTCAACGAAACGCTGATGCACGGCATGCTGTGCTTCCTGCTGTTCGCGGGTGCGCTGCACGTCGATCTCGAGGGGCTGCTGGAGCACAAGTGGACGATTGGCGCGCTCTCGACGGTCGGCGTGCTGCTCTCGACCGCGGTCATCGGGCTCCTGACCTGGTGGATGTTCGCGCTGATCGGCCAGCCGGTGCCGCTCGTCGCGTGCCTGATCTTCGGCGCGATCATCTCGCCGACCGATCCAATCGCCGTGATGGGGCTCCTGAAGGAGCTGAAGGCGCCGAAAAGCCTGGAGGCGCAGATCGCGGGCGAGTCGCTCTTCAACGACGGCGTGAGCGTCGTGGTGTTCTTCGCCCTGGTGTCGGTGGCTGGACTGTCCGCGGAGGGGGAGACAGCCAAGGCGTCCGCGCACGTTACAGGGCTGCTGATCTTCTTCCTGCGCGAGGTGGGCGGCGGCGTGGTGCTTGGCCTGACGCTCGGCTACGTCGGGTACCGCGCGCTCCTCAGCATCGACGACCATCCGCTCGAGCTGCTCATCACGCTGGCGCTCGTCATGTTCCTCTATTCCGTCTCGTTCTGGATCGGAGTCTCGGGCCCGATTGCGGTGGTGGTTGCGGGACTGCTGATCTGGAATCCGGGACGGAAGTTCGCGATGAGCGAGCGGACGCGGGAGCACGTCGAGGCCTTCTGGGGCATGACCGACGAGATCCTGAACGCGGTCCTCTTCCTGCTGATCGGTCTCGAGTTCCTGGCCGTGCCTGAACCGCCGGCGGTGATCGCGGCGGGCCTGCTGACGATCCCGATTGCGCTCGCGGCGCGGCTGGTGTCGGTCGCGATCCCGGTCGCAGCGATGAGTGTCGGCGGCAAGTTCGTGCGCGGGATCGTGCCCGTGCTGACCTGGAGCGGCTTGCGCGGCGGTATCTCCGTCGCGATGGTGCTGTCCCTGCCGCGCTTTCCCGGCAGGGACCTCCTGCTGGCGAGCACCTACGCCGTCGTGATCTTCTCTATACTCGTTCAGGGGTTGACGGTTCGGCGCGTGCTGCTGTACTTCGGCGTCGGCGAGAAGCCGCCGCGCAGCCGCCCGCGCGCGACAAGACCATGACACGAACAGGGGGAATGATGTCGGTTTCACGCTGGATCGCCGTTGTCCTGACAGCTGCCGTGACGGCGGCAGCATCCCCGGCCGCGGCTCCGCCTCAGGCGCGTCCGGCCAGGCAGAACCCGCTCCTCTCGAGGAGCACGCTGCCGTTTCACGCGCCGGAGTTCGACAAGATCCGTGACGCTGATTTCCAGCCCGCGATCGAGGCCGGCATTCTCGAACAGCGTGCGGAGGTCAGGAAGATCGCGGACAGCCCGGCGCCGCCGACATTCGAGAACACCATCGTCGAGCTCGAACGGGCCGGGCAGCTGCTCGGCCAGGTCTACGCCATCTTCAACGGGCTGGCGGGGGCGGACACGAACGACACGCTGCAGAAGATCCAGGAGGAGGAAGCGCCGAAGCTGGCGGCGCTCCAGTCGGAGACGTTCCTGAACGACAAGCTGTTCGCGCGCGTCGAGGCGGTGTACGGGAAGCGGGCGAGCCTGAAACTCAGCCCGGAGGCGGTTCGGCTGATCGAGTACTACCATCAGCAGTTCTTTCTCGCGGGTGCGAAGCTGTCGCCGGCCGACAAGGCCACGCTGCAGAAGCTCAACGAGGAGGACGCGACGCTCAGCGCGAAGTTCACCAACCGGCTGCTCGGCGCCGCCAAGGAAAGCGCGCTCGTCGTCGATGATGTGGCGGCGCTGGCCGGACTCTCCCCGTCGCGGATCGAGGCAGCCGCGCAGGCCGCGGCGGCGCGCGGCCTGGAGGGCAAGTGGGTGCTGCCGCTGCAGAACACGACCCAGCAGCCGGACCTCGCGTCGCTGACCAGCCGCGACACGCGTCACCGGCTCTTCGAGGCCTCGTGGACCCGCGCGGAGCACGGGAACGACAACGACACCCGCGCCGGCATCTCGCGTCAGGCGCAGATCCGCGCCCAGCAGGCGACGCTGCTGGGATATGCGGACTACGCCGCCTGGAAACTGCAGGACCAGATGGCGAAAACGCCGGAAGCGGTCGGCCGGTTCCTGGATCAGCTGGTCCCGGCAGCCACGGCGCGCGCGCGCAGGGAGGCCGCCGACCTGCAGCAGCGCATCGACTCGCAGCACGGCGGCTTCACGCTCGAGCCCTGGGACTGGGAGCCGTACGCCGAACAGGTGCGTAAGGCGAAGTACAGACCTCGACGAGTCCGAGATCAAGCCGTACTTCGAACTGAACCGCGTGCTCGTCGACGGCGTGTTCTACGCCGCGCATCAGCTGTACGGCCTGACATTCAAGGAGAGGCCCGATCTTCCCGTCTACGAGAAGGACGTGAAGGTCTTCGAAGTCAACGACAGCAACGGCGCGCCGCTGGCGCTCTTCTACGCCGACTACTTCAAGCGGGACAACAAGAGCGGCGGCGCCTGGATGAACAACTTCGTCGGGCAGTCGAAGCTGCTCGAAACGCGGCCCGTCATCTACAACGTCGGCAACTTCACGAAGCCCGCGCCCGGGCAGCCCGCGCTCCTCAGCTCGGACGACGTCGTGACGATGTTCCACGAGTTCGGCCACGCGCTGCACGGGTTCTTTGCCGACCAGCGTTACCCCAGCCTCTCTGGCACCAACGTCGCGCGCGACTTCGTCGAGTTTCCCTCGCAGTTCAACGAGCACTGGGCCTTCGAGCCCTCCGTGCTCGCGCACTACGCGATCCACTACCAGACCCGCAAGCCGATGCCGAAGGCACTCGTGGACAAGATCCTCGCGGCGCGGGACTTCAACGCCGGCTACGACATGACGGAGCTGCTCGCGGCAGCCGAGCTCGACATGCAGTGGCACACGCTGCCGGCCTCGGCGCCGCTCCAGGACGTGGACGCCTTCGAGAAGGCGGCGCTGGCGAAGGCGCACGTGGATCTGGTGCAGGTGCCGCCGCGCTATCGCTCCAGCTATTTCCTGCACATCTGGGCGAACGGCTACGCGGCGGGCTACTACGCCTACCTGTGGACCCAGATGCTGGCCGACGACGCCTTCGAATGGTTCCAGGCGCACGGCGGCCTCACGCGCGAGAATGGCGATCGCTTCCGGTCGATGATTCTCTCGCGCGGGAACACCATCGAATACGGCACGATGTATCGCAACTTCGCTGGGCACGATCCGGAGATCGGACCGATGTTGAAGTTCCGCGGGCTCACCGGCCGCTGAGTCCCTGGCGCGGCGAGGAGTGACGGGTCAGTCCAGGAGTGGCCCCCACGACGGCGCCGGCCGCCTCCGCGCGGCGTGCGCGGGACAGGTGCGCCGGCGGTTACGGTTCGTCTGTCGCGCGGGCGCGACGAACCGGCCGCGTCGTCCAATTCTCGAGCGTCAGCCCTTTCACGCGATTGAATTCGACGACGTTGTTCGTGACCAGTCTCAGCCCGAGGCTGCGCGCATGAGCCGCAATGAACAGATCGTTGGCGCCGATCATCTGACCTCGCTTCTTCAGGTCGGCGCGGATCTGAGTGTAGTGAGTCGCCGCGTCGTCTGAAAAGTCCAGGACCGCCAC
This sequence comes from uncultured Acidobacteriota bacterium, assembly GCA_963817635.1. Taxonomy (GTDB): domain Bacteria; phylum Acidobacteriota; class Vicinamibacteria; order Vicinamibacterales; family 2-12-FULL-66-21; genus CAWFPR01. Next base: position 775,142 of record CAWFPR010000005.1, read on the forward strand.
GTGCGGAAGAAAAGCCTGGAGGGCCGCGGCGTCCTGCGTTCGGCGCGGCGACACTTCAACGCCGTACAACAGCTCCGACTTGGTAATCACGGATATGCAGACGTCGGTGATCGGCACGGCACGCAGACGCTTGATCACCGCCTCGCTCGACCGCTTCATGATGTAGGAGCACGTGTCGGTGTCGAGCATGTACCGAGCCATCAGGGCTCACGCTCCTGGACCGGCAACTCCTCGACGTTCGTCATGAACGTGTCAGACGCGATGGGACCGCTCTCGAGATACGGTCCCCAATCCGTCGGGCGCGGCGACAGAATCACGTCCTCCCCTTCCCTGCGAATGAACACTTCGTCGGTGTCGAACTGGAACTCCTTCGGCAGCCGCACAGCTTGACTCCGGTTGTTCATGAATACCCTGGCCCGTCGCTGCATCGTGGAACCTCCATGGGGTGAGCCGTATACATCAGTATATGCCATCGTTCGTGGGACCGATGAAGGCCTTGCGTCAGCGGCAGACATGGGGCGGGATCGTGGTCACCGCCGCGACGCACGTCACGCTGCGAGTCCGGCCAGGCTACTGGTGCCGCAGCGCCACCTGGGGATCGACGCGGACCGCGCGCCAGCCTGGCACGGCGCACGCCGCCAGCGCGACGAGCGCCACGCCTGACGCGACCGCCGCGAACGTGGCCGCGTCGGCGGCGCTCACGGCGAAGAGGAGCGAGCGCATGAGCCTCGTTGCGACGAGCGCCGCGGCGAGCCCGAGCGCGATCCCGGCACCGGCGATCGACAGGCCCTGCCCGAGGACCGCCCTGAGCACGTCCGCCCGCCGCGCCCCGAGCGCCAGACGGATGCCAAGCTCGTTGGTGCGCTGGGCGACGGCATACGACATCACGCCGTAGATGCCGACGGCGGCGAGCGCCAGCGCCAGGCCGCTGAAGAGCGCAAGGAGCGCGAACGTCACGCGGCGCGTCGAGACCGATGCGTCGCGCAGGTCGTTCATCGAGGCAATCTCCGAGATGGGCTGATCCGGATCAATTGAGGCAACCACGGCCCGGATGGACGGCACGAGCGAGGCCGGATCCGCCGATGCCTTCACCACCAGCGTCATGCCGTCTTGCGCCGACTGGGCCAGCGGCAGATACACCTCGAGGCGCGACGGGTTGTCGAGGCCGTAGAGCCGCGTGTCCTCGACCACGCCGACGATCGTGATCCAGGACGTCCCCGACCGCGCAGGGCGCCCGAACGTGAACCGGCGTCCGATCGGATCGGCGCCGGCGAAGACGCGCTCGGCGATGCTTCGATTGACGAGGCCGACCCGAACCGCGCCATCGGTGTCCGCGGCAGCGAACGTCCGGCCCTCGAGCAGGCGGATGCCGAGCGCCGGCACGTACCCGGGGCTCACGATGTGGATGTCGGGATGCGGCCGCGCGCCGTCCGCGTAGTCGGCGCCCTCGATCGAGATGTCGCCCCGCGAGTGGTCGCCGGTCAGCGGCACTCCCGTGCCGAGCGCGGCCATTTTCACGCCGGGCAGCCGCCCCGCCGCCTCGAGGATCTCCTGCCAGAACGCGCGCGTCACGCCCTCCTTTTCGTACCGGCCGGAGCGAAGCCCGAGGTACATCGTGAGCACCCGATCGGTGCTGATGCCGGGATCGACCGCCAGGAGCTGCGAGAGGCTTCGCATCATGAGCCCGGCCCCGACGAGGAGGACGAGCGCGAGCGAGATTTCGGCGACCGCCAGCAGGCTGTGCCACCGCTGCTGCCGCCGGCCCGGGCTGGCGGATCGCCCACCTTCCTTGAGATCGATCGTGACGTCGGTGCGGGCCGCCTGCAGCGCCGGCGTCAGGCCGAACAGCACCGTGGACGCGAGCACGGCGACGGCGGCAAATGCCAGCACGACGCCGTTCAACGTCACGGGCACTCCGCCGAGAGCGCTTGCCGGCACGAGCCACGCCAGTCCGCGCAGACCGAAGAAGGCGAACGTCAGCCCGGCCAGCCCGCCGAGCGAGGCGAGCAGGCAGCCTTCCACGAGGAGCTGCGACACGATGCGGCCCGGACCCGCGCCGATGGCGATTCGGAGCGCCATCTCGCGCGCGCGCCCTGCGCCGCGGATCAGCGAGAGGTTCGCGACATTGGCGCACGCGATCAGCAGGACGCAGACCACCGCGCCGAACAGAACCAGGAGAGCCGGCCGGACGTCGCCGACGAAGACGTCGTGGATCGGTTGGAGCGAGACGCCGAACTGAGCGTTTTCCTTCGGATAGGCGCGTGCGAGCCGCGCGGCGATGCCTTCCATCTCCGACCTCGCCTCGTCCAGCGCCACGCCGGGAGCAAGCCGCGCCACGACAACGGTGTCGCCCCGGCTCCCGCGCTGGCCCGCACCCTCGTTGCCCGTCAGCCACATGCCGATCGGCTCCAGCAGATCCGCCGAATCAACGGTCCGGAAGCCGCGCGGCAGCACGCCGACGATAGTGGCCGGCCGGCCGTCGAGGGTGAGGGAGCGTCCGAGGACACCGCGATCGTCCGCGAAGTACTTCTGCCAGAACGGATACGTCAGCAGCACCACCGGCGCGGCGCCGGCGCGATCCTCCGCCCCGGTGAAGTCGCGTCCGAGGACCGGGCGGACGCCGAGCAGCGTCAGGTAGTTGGACGAGACGGCCTCGGCGCTGATGGTTTCGGGGCGGCCGACGCCGCCCAGGTCGGCGTCGAGCGAACAGACGACGGCCATGGCGGCGAACGTGCGGCTGTCGCCGCGCCAGTCGATGAAGTTCGGATACGACACGCTGACGAGGCCGACCTTCGGGGTGGTCTCGTGCAGGACGACGAGCGCCGACGGCTCCGCGTAGGGAAGCGGCCGCAGGAGCACGCCGTAGACCACGGAAAAGATCGCCGTCGTCGCACCGAGGCCCAGCGCGAGCGTCAGGACGGCGACGATCGTGAAGGCAGGCGTCCTGAACAGCGATCGCAGGCCGTACCGGACGTCCTGGAAGACGTACTCGAGGGTTGAGGTGCCGCGCGCATCACGGCAGGCTTCCCGCGTCTGCTCCAGGCCTCCGAATTCGAGCGCCAGGCGCCGGCGCGCTTCGGCGGGCGAAAGGCCCGCCTTCTCGTACGACTCGAGTTGGCGCTCGCGGTGAAACCGCAGCTCGTCGTCCAGATCGGCCTCGACGGCCCGACGCCTGAAGAGCGCGCGAAGACGGATGAGGAGGTCGGGCAGCATGGCTGTCTCTAGGTCGTCCCGAGCACGTGCGCCACCGCCGCGGTCAGTTTCACCCAGTCGCTCTGCTGCGCCTCGAGCTGGCGCCGCCCCGCCGCCGTCAGCCCGTAGTACTTCGCGCGGCGATTGTTGTCCGACGTACCCCACCGCGCCTTGATCCAGCCGCGCCGCTCGAGACGGTGGAGGGCCGGGTAGAGGGAGCCTTGCTGGATCCTGAGGACCTGGCGCGACATCTGCTGCAGGCGCTCCGACACCCCCCAGCCGTGGAGCGGTTCGAGCGCGAGCGTGCGCAGGATGAGGAGGTCCAGGGTTCCCTGCGGGAGGTCCAGTCTGCGGTCGGCCATGTCTCTTCCTCTTCCCCTTCTGCTTCGACAAGGCTACCCGCTCTCCTGTCTAAGCGCAAGGGGAAGGGGTGCGGTGGCGGCGCAAATGCGGAGCAGCCCGCGCCGCTCAGCTTCGGCGCCGGAGGATGCGATAGACTCGAACGGATGAAAGGGGAGAACAGCATGAAAGGCTTGGTGTTCGGCGTCGCTGCCTTGACGGTCTGTGTCAGTTTCGCGCCGGCTGCCCGCGGTCAGTCTGCGGGCAAGCCCACGCTCGGCGCGTGGGGCGTCGACCTGAGCGGCATGGACAAGTCCGTCCGGCCCGGCGATGACTTCTTCGAGTACGCGAACGGCAACTGGTACAGAAACGCTGTCATTCCGCCGGATCGCAGCTCGACGGGTTCGTTTCAGACCCTGCAGATCCTGAGCGAGAAGCGCATGCAGGACCTCATCGCGGAGATCAAAGCGAAGCCGGACGCGCAGCTCAGCGACGAAGAGCGAAAGATCCGCGACCTTTACGACGCCTTTACCGACGCGGCGCAGATCGAGCAGCGCGGCCTGGCCCCGGCGAGGAACGACCTCGACCTGATCGCATCCGCGAAGACGGCCGACGACGTGGCGCATCTGATGGGGCGCACGAGCCTCCCTGCCGACAGCCTCTTCGGGAGCTTCGTCAACGCGGACGCCAAGCACCCGAGCCAGTACGTGATGCTCGTCATCGCAGGCCGGCCTCGGGATGCCGAACCGCGACTACTACCTCAAGGACGATCCGGCGCTCGCCGCGACCCGCGACGCCTACCGCAAGTTCCTGACGTCGATGCTCGCACTTGCCGGTGAGAAGGACGCCGGCCCGCGCGCCGACGCGGTGCTCGCCCTCGAGACGAAGATCGCCGGGGCCCACTGGACCCCAGTCGAGCGCCGCGACGCCGACAAGACATACAACCCGATGACCGTCGCGCAGCTCACGGAGTATGCGCCGGGCTTCCCGTGGGCTGCGTTCTTCAAGGAGCAGGGACTTTCCGCGAAGGGGCCCGCCGGCGACCGCGTCGTGATCGTCCGGGAGAACACGGCGTTCCCGAAACTCGCCGCGATCTTCGCGGCGACGCCGGTGCCGGTGTGGCGCGACTACCTGACCGCGCACTACCTCCACGGCGTGTCGGCGTACCTGCCGAAGGCGTTCGACGACGCCGACTTCGAGTTCTACGGCAAGGTGCTCGGGGGCGAGCCCGAGAAGCTGCCGCGTACCACGCGCGCCGCGCACCTCATCGATCAACGGCTCGGCCATCCTCTGGGCAAGCGCTACGTCGCGAAATACTTCCCGCCCGAGTCGAAAGCCAAGGTCGAGGCCCTCGTCGCCAATCTCCTCAAGGCTTACGACGCCGACATCCGGACGATCAAGTGGATGACAGACGCCACGAAGCAGAAGGCGCTCGAGAAACTGCACCAGTTCACGCCGCACGTGGGCTATCCCGACAGCTGGCGCGACTACTCGGGGCTGGCGATCAGGCGGGACGATCTGATCGGCGACATCGAGCGCAGCAATGACTTCGAGTGGCACTACCGGACCGATCGCATCGACCGGCCGGTGGATCGGAACGAGTGGGGCATGACCCCGCCGACCATCAACGCCTATTACACGCCGGTGCTGAACTCGATCTTCTTCCCGGCGGCGATCCTGCAGCCGCCGTTCTTCGACCCGAACGCCGACGACGCCGTGAACTACGGCGCGATCGGCGCGGTCATGGGGCACGAGATCGGCCACGGCTTCGACGACCAGGGCAGCAAGTACACCGGCCTCGGCGTGCTCCAGAGCTGGTGGACCGATGCGGACCGCCATGCGTTCGATGACCGCGTCGCGAAGCTCGGCGAGCAGTACGATGCGTTCGAAGGGCTGCCGGGCCTGCACGTGAACGGCAAGCTGACGATGGGGGAGAACATCGGCGACCTGTCGGGCCTCGCCATCGCGCTGCAGGCGTATCACTTCTCGCTGAACGGCAAGACGCCGCCGGTGCTCGACGGATTCAGCGGCGATCAGCGGTTCTTCCTCGGCTTCGCGCAGATCTGGCGCGGCAAGTATCGGGAGGGGGCGATGCGCCAGCAGATCCTCTCGAATCCCCACAGCCCGCCGCACTGGCGCGTCGTCGGGCCGACCCGCAACATCGACGCGTGGTACGACGCGTTCGACGTCATGCCGGGCGGGAAATACTACCTGCCGCCCGACCAGCGCGTGCGCATCTGGTAGCGACGGCGGCGGCGCCGCGCGGCTCGATGAGGAAGGCTTGTCGTCCGGTACACGCGGTCGCCGGCGATGGCGCACCCGCCGACTCTGACTACTTCTCGATCACGTAGATCTCGCGCCGCCCGTGATCGATGAGGTCGTGGTAGCCCTTCATCGTGGCCTGGAACTCGGGTTTCTCCATCGACTTGCGCGACATCTCGGAGAACTCCTCCAGGCTGCGGACCTCCATCTCCGCCACGACCGTCCAGTACCGCTCGGCGCTGAAATCGGTCATGACGCGCATCGTCCCCATGCCCATCTTCTGTGTGAGTCCGGAGAGCGCCACGAATTTCTCGACCATACGGCGGACCTGGCCCGTCCTGCGCGGTCCCCGACGACTCATGCACCGCCTTGCGGAGTTCCGGTGGGAAAGGGGGAGTCTCCGCCAGCGGCGGCACGCCGGAAGTCTCCGTCGGGCTGCCGGGAGACGAGCCCTGTGACAGGCGGCCTCGCGCCGCGAGTCCCTACGGAAAGCTCACCAAACCCTGAAGGAAGGGAGGCGGCGCTATCGGAAGTCAGGAATCGGGGATGACTGATCGGCTGGGAACTGTCCGGTCCAGGCCTCCACCGCAAGCGCGCCGGGCAGGCGCAGTCCCAGATACCGGGCGGCCACGAACAGGACGGTTCCCACGGCGAACGACAATCCGTTGTAGAGGTGCTGCAGCGTGTGGAGACACCAGGCTCTGGCGGCAAACGAAGCTCCACGCCGCCGGTAGAAGAACTCGTAGTAGCGCCGGTTGAGCAGCGCCAGTCCGGCCATCGCGAGCGGGATCACAACAACGAAGCGCCGGTCGAAGAGGGCAATCACAAGCGAGCCGAGCGCCAGGTACGCGAGGACGATCGACCAGCGGGACGCGTGGCTCAGGTTCAGGTCGTCGTGCAGCGCACCATAGCGCAGGATCAGCTGGGCCCACGGGATGCCGCGATCCCGGATGTCGGACAGAATCATCGACCCCAGCGTCCAGCGCTTCAAATGACACCCGCGGAGCGACGGGTCGAGTGTCACGATGTGTCCGGCGGCCGTCAGGCGATAGCCCAGATCGATGTCCTCCACCGACGGCCGGTCGAATCGCTCGTCGAACCCGCCGACCGACAGGAAGGCCTCGCGCCGGACTGCACCGAAGCCAGCCCAGAACGTCCGCGCCGCGCCGGCCGACGACTGATGGATGTACGAGTGCGCGAGGTTCTTGTATTGAGAGACGAACCCTGGCTCCGCTGGACCTTCGTCATACGCGCCGAATACGGCTGACGTCAGCGGGTTCTCCCGGAATACCTGCTCGACGCGTTCGAGCGCATCACGGGCGACGACGACGTCGGCGTCGATGAACGCGAGGACGTCTCCGCTCGCCGTCCGGGCCGCCAGGTTGCGCGCCGACGCCGGGCCGGACCGGTCGGGATTCACCACGACGCGGGCGCCGCGCGCCGCAGCCACGCTTTGACAGTCATCGACCGACCCGTCGGCGGCCACGATCAGTTCGGTGTCGTCCGGCCGTCGATCGAGGGCCGCGAGGCATCGAGCGAGCGACGGCAGGCCCCGATGGAAGGGCACGATGATGGACATCCGGACTGCCATCAGCGTCACACTCAGCGACCCGTCGCCAGGCGAGCCCCGCTGCCCGCGTCGGCGAGCGCCGCCACCGGTACGAGCGGTTGCGTGGACAGGAGCTGCCGGAGATTCTCCAGCGCGGGGTCGCGATCGTCTCGGGCCGCCTCCAGGTACTCGTCCTCCGGATTCATCGCCCAGAGGTCGTGCCGCTCGCCAAGGAGGTTGCGCACGGCCAGCATGCCCATGACCATCGAGTGGTCCTGATTGTTGTAGCTGTGGGTGCCGTTGCGCCCTATGGTCTGGAGGTTGTCGAAACGCTGGACGTACTCGCGGACGCACTGCACCACCCCGGCGTAACCATCGTCGTAGATTGGGTAGGCGTTCGGCGCGCGCACGACCTTGCCATCGATCACACGCGCGGGATCGACGAGCCCGATCATGCCCAGCTCGCGGGTGGCCAGTTCGATCAGCGCTTTGTCCGGGAGCGTCCACACCTCGTCGTCTCTGGTGCAGAAGTACTCGAGGCCCAGAGAGGTCCTGGAAGAATCCGGCACCATGTCGGGGCTCCAGTTCTTGAAGTTCTGGATGCGGCCGACCTTGACCGTGGCGTCGTGGACGTAAATCCAGTTGTCTGCGAAGACGTCTGGCTCGCCGATGATCAGCCCCACGGTGAGGAAGTCGCGGTACTTCAGGCGACCGGCGGCCGCACGGACGAACGCGGGCGCCGTGGGCCCCAGGCTCTCGACCAGGTGTGTCAGCGGCATGGTCGAGACGACATGCGAGGCCGGCTGACGGAGGCGCTCACCGTCGCGATCGATGTCGACCGCCGTGACCGTTCGGCCTTCGTGGACGAGGGCGGTGACGCGCGCGTTCAGCATGACGCGTCCGCCGCGCTGCTCGACCTCCCTGGCGAACGCTTCCCACATCATGCCCGGGCCGAGGCGCGGATACTCGAACTCGCCGACGAGCGTCCGCACCACATCTCCGGCGCCATCGCGCCTCCACGGACGCAGCATCCGGGAGATCACCGTACCGAGGGAGAAGTTCTGAATGCGCTGCGTGGCCCATCGGGCGCTGATGGCGCTCCCCGGCAGGCCCCACACTTTCTGCGTGTAGGCGCCGAAGAAGATGCGATACAGCCGGCGCCCGAACCGGTTGCTGACCCAGTCTTCGAAGCTCGCCTCCGGCCGGATCGGCCGCACCCTGATCCAGAGATAGCTCGCGAGAATCCCGAGACTCCGAAGAACGCCCAGATTCAGGAGCGCGTTTGCCGGGTTGAGCGGATAGTGGAAGAACCGGCCGCGGTACAGGATTCGGGACAGGCGAGGCCGACGGAGAAAATCCGCGCCCAGCATGGAACGCCAGAGCTCGCGCACCGCCGGGATCTTGGTGAAGAATCGATGGCCCCCGATGTCGAACCTGTAGCCTTTGTAGTCAACGGTCTGAGACAGCCCACCCACGCGGGCATCGGCTTCGACCACGACGACCGGCACGCCGGCGCGCGCCAGTTCCAGAGCAGCGGTGAGCCCGGCTGGTCCAGCGCCGACGATGACGACCGGCACCTGACGGGTGGCGGTGCTAAGATCCCGCGTCGATGTGCCGTAACCGCTCATTCGGATCTCGCGAGTCAGATTGTTGGCGATACGGGAGATGCGCGCGACAGCGCAGCGCCGTACCCAAGCCGCATGCCGCCGCGGAGGAGACGGTCCGATCTGGCGCCCACGGAGGGGGCCGATGCGAAATTCGTCCTGTGTATCAACGCTCATCGAAAGTCCCGCCTACTGCGGAGCTTCGTCGGCTCGCGAATGACTTTGACTTCCCAGTGCCGATAAAAGTCGGCGCGGCCGCGAACTTCGACAGCCATTTCGTCCCAGGCTGGAGATGACCGTTCCCGACGTGGAGAGGCTCCTCCGATCGCGCGTCTGCCAGGCCCTGGCGGTTGCCCTCGCCGTGTTCCTCGTCGCCGCGCTCCACGCGCGCAACGATGGCCTGTGGTTCCAGGGCGATGCGCCCCGACACGCCGCGAATGGGTTGTTCTGGTGGGACCTCCTGTCGGCCATGCCGGCCGATCCCGTGACCTACACCGTCCGCTACTACGCACGCTATCCGGTCATCGCGCCGGCGACGTACCCGCCGCTGTTCTACGTGCTCGAGGGGTTTGTCTTCGCCGTGGCCGGACCTTCGCCGTACGCGGCCAGGTTCCTCGTGCTGCTGTTTGCGGCGATCGCGGGTCTCTACACGATGGCGTGGGCCCGCCGGTGGATCGGGCCCGGCGCGGGCTGGGCGGGAGCCTTCCTCGCGTTCCTGCCTGGCATCGTGACCTGGTCGAACGCCGTGATGCTCAACATACCGGCCACGGCGCTGGGCATGGCATGCCTCTATCATTTCCGGCGATGGTTCGAAGCTCCCGGCAGGAAGCAGCGTGTTGCCGCCATCGTATCGTTCATCGCGCTTGCCCTGACGTACTACCAGGGTGCCAGCGTCGTCCTCGTGGGCCTCGCCTGGGCCGTCCTCATGAGACGCGACTCGCCGGTCAAGGCGATCCGTCTGCCCTATCTGCTGATTGCCGGCGCCCTTGCGATCGTCCCGCTCGCGGTCGCGTTGTTTCTCGCACCAGTGCAGATGGCGCGGCACCTGCCGGGCCTCGCACAGCTGGGAACCGCGACCACGTGGATGTTCTATTGGAGGGCCCTCCCGGGTGTGGTTGGTTCCGTCGCGCTCGCGCTCGGCGCGATCGGCATCGCCAGCGGACTGCTTGCGCCGCGCTGGCGCGCCGAGGCCGGCTACCTGGCCGCCTGGATCGGTGCGCTGGTTATTGGGTTCTCGCTGCTGCCAGCGAAGAACCCGCGCTACATCCTGCTGGTGGCGCCCGCATTCATCCTGGCGGTGGCGATCGGCCTGGCGACCGTCGTGAAGCACCTGCCGGCGATCCGCCCGGGACTGCGTGCGGCGATGCTCGCCGCCGGCCTCGCGCTCGGGTTCTGGTCCGCGGCGCGGGTTCACGTGATCAGCGTTTCAGGCTTCCGCGAGGTTGCGGACTACCTCCGCCAACATGGGCCGGCTGATGCCGTGCTCTACGACGGCCACTACGACGGGCTCTTCGGCTTCTTCGTCCGCGCCTCCGACCCCCGCTTCTCGCGTCGCATCGTCCGCGCGGACAAGTTCCTGTACGAGTTCGGCCCCACGACGACGTTCCGGCCGGTCGAAACGGCGAGCGTGTCGAGCGTGGACGACGTTCTGGCGGCGGTGCGCTCGCGGTGCGGATGCCGCTGGGTCGCCGTCGAAGTGGATCCGTCCGCCCGGCTGCGGGATTCGCAGCGGTTGTTGCGAGAGGCGGTGACGCAGGCGCAATTCGAACTGGCCGCGTCGTTTCCCATCACGGGCAGCAAGGTCACTCGCGTCGACGTGTACAAGGTGCTCGGTGCGGTCGAGCCCGTGACGTCCATCGACCTCGAGTTTCCTGCCTTCAGCAACCGTCCCTTCAATCACGTCGTTCCCATTACGCGATGAGCGTGCGCGTGTCGGTGGTCGTCCCGTTCCACAACAGCGCGGAGTTCATCGACGCGTGTGTCAGGGCTTTGCTGTCGCAGCGCTTTCCGCGCGACGCGTTCGAGATCATCATGGTGGACAACAACTCCACCGATGGATCCGCGGCCATCGTGCGCCGGTATCCGGGCGTCAGGCTGCTGGTGGAAACGACGCCGGGATCCTACGCCGCGCGCAATCGCGGAGTCCGCGAGGCGCGCGGGGCGATCGTGGCGTTCACCGACTCGGACTGCGCGCCAGGTCCGGACTGGCTGCAGACGATCTGGAGCGTCATGGCCAATCCGGGGCTGGTGCTCATCCAGGGGCGGTGTTCGCCGGGCGCGGAGTCGCTGCCGCTCGCGGTCCTCGCCGACTACGAGGCAAAGAAGGCCGCCTATGTCTTCACCAGCGAACGGAAGGACATCTACTACGGCTACACCAACAACATGGCGGTCCGCCGCAAGGCCTTCGACAAAGCCGGCCCGTTCCAGGAGTGGATGAGAGGCGCCGACGTCATGCTCGTCCACCGCGTGCTGGACGAGTACTCGTGCGGCGCGGTGGCATACCTGCCCGACATGTGGGTGCGCCACATGGAGGTGGACAGCGTCGCGACCTGGCTTCGGAAGATGCACATCTACGGACGGAGCTTCCGGCGTTATGGCGACATGGTGAAGAGACGGCCGTTGACGGCCGCAGACAGGTGGCGCGTGTTCCGGGCCACGATCCGCGACAACCACTACGCGCCCGGCCGATCGCTTCTCCTGATCTGCCTCCTTGCGATCGGGCTGATCTCCTACGAGCTTGGGCGGCGGACCGCACCCATGACCTGGCACGGCTGACGAACAGCCGCCGTTGAGCTTGTCGACCGCTCGACCCTGCAGTGGATCTTGCCGTCTATTCCGCGCGCAGGGCCTCGATCGGATCGACGCGGGCGGCGCGGCGCGCGGGAATGTAGCTGGCGAACGCCGCCGAGAGGCCGAGGACCGCGGCGACCGCGGCCAGCGTCGGCACATCCCACGAGTGGACGCCAAAGAGCAGCCCGCGCATCAGTGTTGCGCCCGCGATCGAACACACGACGCCGGTCGAAATCCCCGCCGCGGTCAGCCACCCGGCCTCCCGCAGGATGAGCCGATGGACGGCCGCCGGCGCCGCGCCGAGCGCCATGCGAACGCCGATCTCGCGCGTCCGCTGGCTCACCGAATACGCCACCACTCCGTATAGACCGACGGCGCCGAGCAACAGCGCCAGAGCGGCGAAGCCTCCGACCAGCCACGCCGATGAGCGATGCAGATATGCGGAGGAGGAGTCATGAATCCTGTCGGTCATCGTCATGCCGCGGAGCGTGACGATGTCGGGGTCGATCTGCTTGATGGCCGCGGCCAGCGTCAGCAGGATGGATGGGTCCGCCTGCGACGTCCGGACGACGAGGCTGAAAGAGTCGTCGGTGCTCTGGTTGAATGGGCGGTAGAGGACGGGGGGAATGTCGGCATCCAGCGGACCCTGCCGCAGGTCCTGCACGACGCCGACGATTTCGATCGGTTCAGGCGGCGTCGACATATAGGACAGATGCCGGCCGACCGGGTCTTCTCCGGGGAAGTACTGCCGCGCGAAGGCCTGGTTGATGATCGCCACGCGGGGTTTTGTCGCGTCTTCGGCGTCGGTGAAATAACGTCCCCGCTGAAGCGTGGTCCCGAGCGTTGTGAAGTAGGTGGGGCTGACGTCACGCTCAGGCGCTTCTTCGTGCTCGCCGTGCCACGGACGTCCCAGCACGCGGAACCAGGCGGTGTTGCCGTTGCCGGTCAGAGGGACGCCGTTGGTCGAAACGCCGGCGGACGTCACGCCCGGCAGGCTCTCGATGCGGGTGCCGATCTCGCGCGCAAGCGCGATTGCCTGCGGGTCCTTGCTATAGCTCGATTCGGGAGCCGAGACGTCGAGCGTCACGAGGTGATCCGGCTGCATGCCCAGATCGACGTGCAGGAGCCGGTAGAGACTCTTCCCAAGCAGCCCCGCGCCGGTCAGCAGGACCATCGCGGTCGCCAGTTCCAGTACAGACGAGTCTCGACCCGAGACGGCGCCAGACGGTGCCCGCCGAACCGCGGCTTCCGTCCGCGAGGCCTTCTCGCAGTTTCGGCGACCACAGGCGCAGGCTGGGCGCGAGCGAGAAGAGCACGCTCGACGCTAGCGCGATCGCCGCGGCGAATGCCGCCACGCGCACGTTCACGCCCAGATCCCGCAGGAAGGGCGCGCGCGCCATGACGTCGGCTGAAAGGAGCCGTGTCAGCAGTAGCATGACCCACCGGCCGGCGGCGAGACCGAGCAGGCTGCCGGCCACACTCAGGAGAACGGCTTCCGTCACGAACTGGCTCAGAAGCCGCCGCGCCGTGGCGCCGAGCGCCGCGCGCACGGCGATCTCACGCGTCCGGCTCTCGAAGCGGACGAGCAGCAGGCCCGCGACGTTGACGTTGGCGATGAGCAGCAGCAGGCCGGCGCCGCCGAGCAGCACCAGCAGGATCGGACGGATATCGCCGACCAGCACGTCCTTCAGCGGCGCGATGGCCGCCCCCTGGTCACGATTGGAAGACGGGTACTCCCGTTCGAGTTGCTGCGCGACCGACTGGAGGTTGGCGAGCGCCGCCTGGATGGTCACGCCGTCCTTCAGGCGTCCCACGCCGTACAGGCCGTGGCAGCTTCGCCGCAGGTCGCACCCGCTGTCGGCGTGGAACGCCATCCAGAATTCGGCGGGCTCGGCCGGCGCGAAGTGAAAGACACGCGGGAGCACGCCGATGACGAGGTAGGGCAGGCCGTCGAGGACAACAGTCTGACCGAGGACGTGGTGATCGCCGCCGTAGCGCTTCTGCCACGCGGCGTAACTGAGGAGCGCGGTCCGGGGCGCCGCGGGGAGGTCTTCCCCGTCGTGGAAATCACGTCCCAGGGCAGGCGCCACGCCGAGCGTGCGGAAAAATCCCGCGCTGACGCGCACTGCCCTGACCGGTTCGGTCCCCGCGGGCGCTGTCAGCAGGAAATCGTTCCGGTCATAGATGTCCAGCGAGGCCAGGACCGTGTTGCGCGTCTTCCAGTCGAGATAGTCGGCATACGAGAGGTTGCTTCGCGGAAACATCTTGACGCTCTCATACACGCCCACGAGTCGCGACGGGTCGGTGTAGGGCAGGGGTTTGAGCAGCGCGGCATCCGTGAAGGCGAAGATCGCCACGCCCGCGCACATTCCGAGCGCCAGGATGCAGACGGCGGTCGCGGTGAATCCCGGTTTCGTCCGTAGCTGCCGGATCGCGAAACGGACGTCCTGGGTCAGTTGTTCGAGCGTGGCCATGGTGCCAGCTTGGACGGGGGCGCGGGTCAAAAAGATGGAATACCGCCTGTCGTTGAGCTTGCGTGCCAGACGGCCGAGCTTGCGAGTGTCACCCCGCGCAGTCGCAGAAACCGATTTACCTTCGCCGCGCCCGCGGGCATACTCCTACGGCCGAACGCGAGCCGTATGGACAACCGAGGCGTCAGGGGCCGCATCGTCTTTGCCGAAGCCGGTGATCCGCCGATCACGACGGACGTCTCGGTCGCCGCCTTCGACATCGATCCCTTCACTGCGGATGACGTGCTGGGCACGGAGGTGCCGACGTCGTCCACCGGCGAGTTCCTGATTCAGTACAGTCCGGACACGTATCGGCTGTGGAAGTTCGATCGAAAACCCGACATCGAGGTTCGGGTGTACGGTCCGGGGAAGCGAGTCCTCTGGCAGAGCGAGGTCCATGAAAACGTGGACACCGAGTTCCTCACGCTCGACCCGATCAGGATTCACCGGACGAACTTCCCGACGTCCGACCCGGCCGATCCGAGCTGGCTGGTCTGTCACACCTCGCTCGATCCGGCCAACGGGACGCCCGTGCGGCTCACGGCGGGCAACCACATCGAGTGGCTGATCGACGGCGCGACCATGTTTCCTGCCCTGACCGACGCGATCGAAGGGGCCCACACGTCGGTCAGGTTCATGAACCTGAACTTCTACATCAAGGGCCTCCTCTCCAAGTTCGAGTTCCCTCCTGGCGTGCCCCCGGAACTGGTGCAGCCGACCGACGAAGTGAAGGTGTCGCGGCTCGAACGGATCCTGAAGAGAAAGGCGAGTGCGAGTCTGCCCGTTCACGTGCTCGTGTGGGAGCTGGAGAACATCCCGGATCTGCTCGTCAAGCTGCTCGACAAGGCCGACACGGCGGACGAAGTGCGGAAGTTCTTCGAAGGCACCGGGGTCGTCGCCAGTTCGTTCGAGAACACGCAACTGCTGCACATCAAGCTGGCGGTGATCGACGGCACGTCGGCATTCGTCATCGGGTCCACCGTGAGCCAGAGCTATTTCTCGGACGGCCGTCACCTGATCCGGGAGCCTCGTCACGGAAAGAAAGAGCTGATCCACGACATGAGCCTCGGGCTGAAGGGGCCGGCGGTGCGCCACGTGGACGAGACGTTCACCACGATCTGGAACGTCAACCCGATTGCGCCGGTGATCAGTCCGTCGCCGATGCCGGGCCCCGCGACGTCCGGCGGCAGCGTCCAGATGCTGCGAACGATGCCGGGCGAGGTCTTTGCGAAGGATCCGCCCAATCCGAACGACCCTGCAGATCTCCCCTTCGGCGAAACCGGCGTGCTGGAAGCGTATCAGCGCGCGATCATGAAAGCCGAAGAGTACATTTACATCGAAGATCAGTACCTGGTGAACGAGGACATCGCCAACGCGATCGCGCTTCGCATGAAGGCGAAGCCCGATCTCGATGTGATCTTGCTCCTGAACGTCAAGCCGGACATTGCGGGCTATCACCGGAAGCAGGCGGCGCTGCTCAAGCAGTTGCGCGACGCGCTTCCAGACACGCAGAAGCATCGCCTGGGCATCTTCACCATCTGGAGCACGGACGACTCGCAGCCCAGGTTCGAGATCGCGCACATCTACGTCCACGCCAAACTGGCGGTCATCGACGACAAGTGGGCGACGGTGGGGACAGCCAACCTCGATGGCGCGTCGCTCAATCGTCGGCAGTGGGATCTCATCCTGAAAGCCGAACTCATCGAGCGCCTGGACTCGCTCATCGACGACTTCAGGAGCCTCGGCCTCGAAAAGGAACTCGTGGTCGCGATCCTCGGTCCACTCTACGTCGCGTTGTTCCTGATCGCGTTCGGTCCGCTTCTGCTGCTGGTCGGCGCTGTTGGCGGCACGTTCTCGCTGCCGACGCTCGTCGGTTTCATCTTCGGGGCGATCCTGAAGGAGACCGCGCGCGATTCCCAGCACGCGAATCCGCACAGGAAGCGCCAGCCGCCGCGTCACCCGGAACTGAACCTGGTGCTGTACGACGGTATCGCCGGCCAGCCGGCCACAGCGACTACGCCCCGACTGGCGGAGCAGTTGCGACGGGCGCTCTGGGAAGAGCACCTCGGGCATCCCGCTCCGGCAACAAAGCCGGGACCGGGCTGGCTGAGCGACTGGAGAGACACGGCCGAGGCGCACAAGACGCGACTCCGGAATGCTTCGCTGCCCGTGAATCCGATTCGTCCGGGTCCGCAGACAGCGAAGGTGCTCGAGTGGGTGCCGGATCCGAAACCCGCGGACTACCTCCGGACGCTCGGCGTGCAGGTGGACAACATCACGGTCAGGGCGCAGGGAGTACCTGTGCCGTTCAAACCGAAGGAAGTGGACGAGGAGTAACGTCTTCGCTCATGGCGAACACCGTCAACCTGCTCACCGAGTCAGTCGGCGAGGTTCTGTCGAAGCTCGACGCGCTCGTTCAACTGACGAGCGGCACGTCGGCGTTCGTCAATGCGCTTGGCTGGGAACTGCCGCCCGGCGTCGACGACATCGGTCTGGCGGCACTCGATTTCACCGACCTGCTCCAGAAGCTGAAAGTGGTCGCGGATTCGTCCTCGGAAGAACGGAAGGACGAGATCCTGATGGCGAGCCGCATCGCCGAACTCGGGCTCGCGATCGGCGCCACCGTCGATTCCATCAGGGAACTCGCAGACTCTCTCGAGGCGCTTTTCGGCGGCTTCGGCGACTATCTCGATCGCACCAGCATCCACAAGGAGCTGCCTCGCCGGCTGCTCGACCTGCTGCTCATCAAGCAATTGTCGGATCGCTCGCCGCTTGCGGCCGCGGTGCTCACCTTCCTGAACCTGATCGAATTCAAGTACTTCGCCGCCGATCCCGCGACCTTCCAGATCGAGCACGTGCGCGCGATCGTTCACTACGATCATCTCAAGTCCTTCCTCGACGATCCCGCGCAACACCTGGCGACGACTTACGGCTGGGGCACTCCGGAGTTCGTGGACATCCTGCTGCTCGAGCGCCTCGGCCAGGTCCTTCGTCAGCTCGGCCTGACGATTCAGAACTTCGCGATGGATCCGAGAGCGGAAGAGGCGCTCGTCGGACCGCCACCGACCGATCCCGGCGCCCTGCCGGCGCCGCAGATGAACGTGACGATTCACGAGCAGATCGGCGAGGTCGTCGGCCTCAAGCTCGGACTGTCGGCATTCGGCGTTCGTCCAACCGGTCCGGGCGCCTCGGACGGCGGCATCGGTTTCCTGCCCCTCATCCGCGGCGAGGCAGAGGGCAGCATTCCGTTTCCAGGCTTCGACGACGCCTTCATCGATCTGTCGGTGAAGGGCGACCTGCTCAAGCGCGTGGCCTTGATCATCCGGGCGGGGCAGGACCTGACCGTCCGGCATGGCGGCGGCCTGAGCGAGGCGGTCACGGGGCGCTTCGCGCTCGCGTTGAGGCACGGAAGCCCGGCGAGCGATCCGAAGACGCTGCTGTCGTTCCCCGGCGGCGTCGGCATCCAGGCCGAGCAGGTCTACCTCCAGGCTGGCGTCGAGAAGTTCTCCGATCGGCCCGCCGAGAGCTTCGCGGAATTCGGGATGCTTGGCGGCCGCGTGTCGTTCTCGATGGATGCGGCTGATTCGTTCCTGAGCGAGGCCGTCGCGAAGAAAAAAGTCGAGGCGCCGTTCGATTTGCGTGTCGGCTGGAACCGCGACGGCGTCTACTTCCACGGCAGCTCGGGACTCTCGGTCTCGCTGCCGGCCCACATCGAGGCCGGCCCCTTCACCGTGGACAGCGTCACGCTCGGCCTCGGCGTGAAGGACGCCGGCCTTGCGATCGAGTCGTCTGTCAGCGGCCATCTCACTCTCGGTCCGCTCGTCGCGACTGTTCAGCGGATCGGCCTCGACGTCCGCGTCTCGTTCGAAAGCGGAAACATCGGCATCTTCGATCTGTCGCCTCACTTCAAACCTCCCGAGGGTCTGGGGCTGAGCGTGGAGGGTGGGGGATTCACGGGCGGGGGGTTCCTGGGGTTCGAGCCGGAGGCGGGGCGCTACAGCGGGATGCTGGAGCTGGGGTTCCAGGGGCAGTTCACGCTGAAGGCGTTCGGGCTGCTGGAGACGCGGCAGCCCAATGGCGAGCCGGGGTTTTCGCTGGTGATCGTGATCAGCAGCGAGTTCACGCCGATCCCGCTGGGGTTCGGGTTCTCGCTGACGGGGGTCGGCGGGCTGCTGGGGCTCAACCGGACGGTGCAGGTCGATCGGCTGGCGAGCGGGCTCGGCGACCAGACGCTCCAGAGCGTGCTGTTTCCGACGAACCTGGTCGCCAATGCAGATCGGATCCTGAGCGACCTGCGGCAGGTGTTCCCGCCGGCGCGCGGGCGGTTCGTGTTCGGCCCGCTGGCGAAGATCACGTGGGGGACGCCGGCGCTGCTGACGGCCGAAGTGGGGCTGGTGCTGGAGGTGCCGGAGCCGGTGCGGCTGGTGCTGCTCGGCGTGGTGCGGGGGATCCTGCCGGACGAGCAGGCGGCGATCCTGCGCCTGGAGGTGCATTTCCTCGGGGTGATTGACGTCGCGCAGGCGCGGCTGTCGTTCGACGCGACGCTGGTGGACTCGCGGCTGCTGGCCTTCACGCTGACGGGCGACCTGGCGCTGCGGCTGTATTGGGGCGCCGACGCGAATTTCCTGGTGACGGTGGGTGGGTTCCACCCGGCGTATCAGCCGCCGCCGCTGGCGCTGCCGGCGCTGCACCGGCTGACGGTGGCGCTGGCGGCGGGGGACAACCCGCGGCTGACGCTCGAAACCTACCTGGCGGTGACGGCGAACACGGCGCAGTTCGGCGCGCGGCTGGAGCTGTATGCGGCGGCGTGGAAGTTCAACGCCTACGGGTTCCTGTCGTTCGACGTGCTGTTCCAGTTCAACCCGTTCTACTTCCTCGCGGATGTGACGGCGATGCTGGCGCTGCGGGTGGGGTCGTCGGCGATTGCCAGCATCAAGCTGACGCTGACGCTGGAAGGGCCGACGCCGTGGAAGGCGAAGGGGGACGCGCGGCTGAAGCTGTGCTGGTTCCTGACGGTCAAGATCCGGTTCAGCAAGACGTTCGGGGAAGCGCGGCAGACGACGCTGCCGGATGTGGCGGTGCTGCCGCGGCTGACGGCGGCGCTGGCGGCGCGGGACACCTGGCGGGAGGAGCTGCCGGCCAATGGGCAGCGGCTGGAAAGCCTGCGGGCGCTCGGCGTGGACGGGTCGGCGCCGGTGCGGGTGCACCCGGTCGGGACGGTGGCGATCAGCCAGACGGTGGTGCCGCTCGGGATCGCGCTCGATCGGATCGGGGCGCAGCGGCCGGCCGACGGGCCGGCGTTCGCCATCGCGGACGTGGCGGTGGGGGGCGATCCGCAGGGGACGCCGCCGGCGACGGAGGAGCAGTTCGCGCCGGCGCAGTATTTCGACCTGAGCGATGCGGACAAGCTGGCGAGCCCGTCGTTCAAGCGCTTTGCGAGCGGCGTGCGGGTGGGCGACGCGGAGCGGTGGCGCACCGGCTACGCCGCCGCGCGCGAGGTCCGCTACGAACGCACATACATCGACTCTCAACGCGACCAGAGACTTGGCCAGCCCGGACCGCGAGGTCTGTTCCCGGTTGACGCAGGCGCGTTCAACACCTGGACGCTTCGGGGCGCGACCGCCAAATCGGCCCTGTCGTTCGCCCGGCGCCGCAAGTCCACGCTCGCTCCGGCCGAGGTTGGCGTCTTTCAGGAGCCGTTTGCGATCGTACGTTCTGAGAGCCTCGCGTTGTTCGATTCGGAGAGCCTGATGGGCACCGAGCAGGCCGCGCTGCAGCGGCGCGACGCGCTCATCGCATCCAATCCCGCCCTCCGGGATGCTCTGCAGGTTGTCCCGGTCTTCGAGATGAGCGCATAGCCATGGAACTGATCCAGCGTCCTCACGACAGGGAACTCGTCAGGCGGGCCTGCGACGTGCTGCTCAAGATCCCCGGAGTGTTCTCCGTCGGTCTCGGAAGCAAGCTGGTAAACGGACAGAGCACCGGCCAGCTCGCCCTGAGCATCCTGGTGCTCGAGAAGAAGTCCGCGTCAGCCCTGGCGCCACACGAAGTCATCCCGGACGAGATCGAGGGGCTGCCCACTGACGTGCTCGAAGCACAGCCACCGCGCCCGCTCGCCGATGAAGAGGAGCAGGAAGACTTCGATGCCGGCATCCCGCGCGACGAAGACGAGTATCGCCCGATCGTCGGGGGCATCCAGATTCGGGGCGCCAATTCGATTGCGGAAAACCGCGCGCAGACGTTCGGCACGCTCGGCGGGTTTGCGAAGACGACCGGATCGGATCCCGGCCGCCACGTGTTGCTCACGAACCACCACGTCCTGGACGACCAGTTTGGCGAGCTGAACGGCCCGAGCTGTACGGGCTGCACGAAGGGGGACTCGGTCGGCAATCCGAACGTCGGCAGCCAGATCGCCACGGTCCTGCGCGGCAGCGGCAAGGACCACAAGGAGCTGGATGCCGCCATCGCCATTCTCGACAAGGGAGTCGAGTTCCAGCGCGACATCGTGAAAGACGACGAGCCGTCGCACCGCGAGGCCATCGGCGAGAGCCGGCCGCTCGAAACAACAGACAAAGACCTCGCCGTGCACAAGCGCGGGATGCGTTCCCGCATCACCTACGGCATCGTCGGCGCCGTGAGCGTGACGACGAACCCGCCGATCGAGGGCAAGACGAAAGAGAATCAGATCCGCATCGACCTGCCCAGAAAAGTGACGGCGTCAGGATCCATCACGTTTGAAGCGAACAACACGCTGTTCGTGCCGGCGGTGGATTTCACCGCCGCGAACGTGCAGGTGGGCGACGTGGTCTTCCTCCAGGTTCCACCCAACGACGGCCGCTACCGGATCACCCAGGTCGTCGATGCGCACCGCCTCGTCGTGGCCGCGACCCCGGAGCTGGAGCAAGGCACCGGCTCACACTCGATTATGGTGACCCCCCCGATGTTCGCCCTGAAGGGGGATTCCGGGTCGCTGCTGCTCGATCCGCAGCGCAGGGTTGTCGGCCTGGTGTGGGCGGCGAACACCGCGTCCCCGTTCGGTAACGCCTGGGCGAACCGCATCGAGGTCGTCGAGAGCCAGCTTCAGATCAAGATCGACAGCGCCGCCACCGTTGGGGACACCCAGGTCGCGCTCAGTCCGTTCGACGCAGGCGATGCGGGACGGCGGGCGATCGGCGAGCGCCTCCGTCCGGCTGCCGCGGCGGCGATCGACGGCGTGCCGCCACCGGTGAGCCTCAGGACGCTGGTCGAAGGGGATCTGCTGGCCCTTCCGCGCGGCCGCCAGATCTATCAGCTCTACTTCAAGCACCACATGGAAATACGCGAGCTGATCGACAGCAATCGGCGCGTCGCGACGGTCTGGCACAGGCAGGGAGGCCCAGGCATGATTCAGACCGTCGTGGACGCGGTCAGATCCCGGACCACGACCGTCCCGGCGTCGATTCGGGGAAAGAGCTGGGGAGAACGCGTGGGCGCCATCCTCGCGGTTTTCGAGAAATTCTCCAGCAGCAGGCTCCGCGAGGACATCGCGACATTTGGTCGCGATGTCGAGACGCTCGGCGGCATGACGTATCCGGGATTCCTGGAGAACCTGAAGCCGTAGGGCGCGACCCCGATGCCCACGCAGCCAGGAACGCTCGAGCTTCTCCTCGGCGAGATCGGGCCCATCCTCGCCCGTCTCGAATCTCGCCTCGCGCCCGGCAACATCCTCGTCGGCTTGTCGGAACTCGGACTTCAGTTTCCGCCCGAGCTGCTGAACGACGCTGCGCTCGTCGCGTCGCTGACCGACGCGTCCTCAACCGCGGCGGCCATTCCCGGACTGCTCCAGGATCTCGCCGACGCGCTCGAGGCGGACGACACGGCGGTCGTCGTCCAGCGCACCGTTGCGATCGTCGAGCAGTTCAGCACGCTATTCATCGCGGTGGACGATGTCGCGGCGAAGCTGGAAGCGGCGGCCGCTTCGATCGGGATGGGATCGGCCGAGATCGTCCAGTTCGCGCAGGAGCTGCCCGGGCGCGTCATCGAACAGCTCGCGATCGAGCGGCTCGAGGGCCGTCCAGCCGTCGCGAACACGCTTCAACTGCTGGGCATCATCGAGCGGGTCGTCGATCCGGGCGTTCCCGGCGATCCGACCCGGCCCGAGTTCGAACGCAAGCAGCTTCACCTCTCCAACCTCATCGATCTCGTGCAGTCGCCGGCTGACTACTTCGAGACACTGTACGAGTGGGGCAGTCCAGGGTTCGACGGCGCGCGGCTCTTCGGCGTGCTCGAGGACGTCATCGCACGCTTCGGTTTGCCGGTCGCGCTGATTCCGGCGACCGCAACCGATCCGCTCACGCTTCGCATCGTGCTGTTCGAGTTGAAACCGGACCCGGGCGTGTCGCCGCCAGGGCTGACCTTTTCGCTCGACGCACCGATCGAAGGCGACTTCACGGCCGATGTTCCTCTCGGCAGCGACGCGTGGACCATGCAGGTCACGACCGCGGGAACGTTCAAGGCCGGACTGACCGGATCGATTCGTCCCCCCGCGGACTTCGCCCTCCTGCCGCTAGACGGGACACTGGACGGCCAGATTCTGGCGACGATCGCCGGCCAGTTGCCTGAAGCCGGCGCGCGGTTCGTGCTGCTCGGCGTGGCAGGATCCAGCCGGGTGGAAGTCGGCCGCGTTGCCGCCTCGCTCGGGATGCGGTTCGCCTGGAACGGGACGCGCGCCATCGGTGAAACGGTTGCGGATGTCCGTCTCGACGACGGACGAGTGGTTCTCGATACGTCCGAAGGCGACGGTTTTCTGCAGGACGTGCTCGGCGGCTCGAGCGGCGACGCGGCGTTCAGCCTCCACGCGTTCTGGAGCGCATCCACGGGCCTGCGGTTCGAAGGCAGCTCGGCGATCGAAATCGCGATTCCTCTTCATGCCGCGGTCGGTCCGATCGAGCTGACGGGCCTCGTGATCCGATCGACGCCTGGTGACGGCGCGATTCCGATTGAAGTCTCCGGCAATTTCCGCGGCCAGCTCGGTCCAATTCAATTCGTCGTCCAGCGGCTCGGCGTCGAGTTCAGGGTGACAGCGCCGGACGAGCGGGGCAACCTCGGTCCGCTGAACATCGACGCGGCCTTCAAACCCCCCGAGGGTCTGGGCCTGAGCGTGGAGGGCGGGGGATTCACGGGTGGGGGGTTCCTGGGGTTCGAGCCGGAGGCGGGGCGCTACAGCGGGATGCTGGAGCTGGGGTTCCAGGGGCAGTTCACGCTGAAGGCGTTCGGGCTGCTGGAGACGCGGCAGCCCAATGGCGAGCCGGGGTTTTCGCTGGTGATCGTGATCAGCAGCGAGTTCACGCCGATCCCGCTGGGGTTCGGGTTCTCGCTGACGGGGGTCGGCGGGCTGCTGGGGCTGAACCGGACGGTGCAACGTCGATCGGCTGGCGAGCGGGCTGGGCGACCAGACGCTCCAGAGCGTGCTGTTTCCGACGAACCTGGTCGCCAATGCAGATCGGATCCTGAGCGACCTGCGGCAGGTGTTCCCGCCGGCGCGCGGGCGGTTCGTGTTCGGCCCGCTGGCGAAGATCACGTGGGGGACGCCGGCGCTGCTGACGGCCGAAGTGGGGCTGGTGCTGGAGGTGCCGGAGCCGGTGCGGCTGGTGCTGCTCGGCGTGGTGCGGGGGATCCTGCCGGACGAGCAGGCGGCGATCCTGCGCCTGGAGGTGCATTTCCTCGGGGTGATTGACGTCGCGCAGGCGCGGCTGTCGTTCGACGCGACGCTGGTGGACTCGCGGCTGCTGGCCTTCACGCTGACGGGCGACCTGGCGCTGCGGCTGTATTGGGGCGCCGACGCGAATTTCCTGGTGACGGTGGGTGGGTTCCACCCGGCGTATCAGCCGCCGCCGCTGGCGCTGCCGGCGCTGCACCGGCTGACGGTGGCGCTGGCGGCGGGGGACAACCCGCGGCTGACGCTCGAAACCTACCTGGCGGTGACGGCGAACACGGCGCAGTTCGGCGCGCGGCTGGAGCTGTATGCGGCGGCGTGGAAGTTCAACGCCTACGGGTTCCTGTCGTTCGACGTGCTGTTCCAGTTCAACCCGTTCTACTTCCTCGCGGATGTGACGGCGATGCTGGCGCTGCGGGTGGGGTCGTCGGCGATTGCCAGCATCAAGCTGACGCTGACGCTGGAAGGGCCGACGCCGTGGAAGGCGAAGGGGGACGCGCGGCTGAAGCTGTGCTGGTTCCTGACGGTCAAGATCCGGTTCAGCAAGACGTTCGGGGAAGCGCGGCAGACGACGCTGCCGGATGTGGCGGTGCTGCCGCGGCTGACGGCGGCGCTGGCGGCGCGGGACACCTGGCGGGAGGAGCTGCCGGCCAATGGGCAGCGGCTGGAAAGCCTGCGGGCGCTCGGCGTGGACGGGTCGGCGCCGGTGCGGGTGCACCCGGTCGGGACGGTGGCGATCAGCCAGACGGTGGTGCCGCTCGGGATCGCGCTCGATCGGATCGGGGCGCAGCGGCCGGCCGACGGGCCGGCGTTCGCCATCGCGGACGTGGCGGTGGGGGGCGATCCGCAGGGGACGCCGCCGGCGACGGAGGAGCAGTTCGCGCCGGCGCAGTATTTCGACCTGAGCGATGCGGACAAGCTGGCGAGCCCGTCGTTCAAGCGCTTTGCGAGCGGCGTGCGGGTGGGCGACGCGGAGCGGTGGCGCACCGGCTACGCCGCCGCGCGCGAGGTCCGCTACGAACGCACATACATCGACTCTCAACGCGACAGTGCGCAACCTCTTTCCGGCGGCCTCTTCGACGTGGACGCGGTTGCCTTCGGCGCGTGGACGCTTCACGGGGCGACCGCCAAGTCGTCGCTGTCGTTCGATCGGCGCCGCAAATCCACGCTCGCCCCGGAAGAAGTCGGCGTCCTTCAGGAATCGTTCGCGATCGTTCGCGCGAGCGACCTGAGCCTGTTCGACGCCGCCAGCATCGCGGGGACCGAACGCGCGGCGTTGAGGCGCAAGGACGACCTGATCGCGGCCAACCCCGCGCTGCGCGGGTCGCTGCAGGTCGTCCCGTTGTTCGAGTTGAGCGCGTGAATCAGTTGATCGGGTGGCCGACGTATGGACACGCTTAGAAACTACACATTCCTCCCGTGGGTCCGTCGGGGCTTCAGCGCGGAGATTTCGACCCCGGACGACCTCGGCTCTGGCGCCGCCGGTCCTGAGCGCGCGGCCGTGCCGGTCAGCTTCACCGTCAACGGGCAGCCGATCGCGAAGGATGTCGAAGTGCTCGGCCCCGGCGACGTCGTCGGCATCAATCCGATCGCGATCGTCAAGACCGATCCGCGCAACTGGGTGACCGACTTCGAAGCGAACTACCTGCCGTACATCGAGTTCTACGAAGAGGACTTCCCCTGGCGCTTCACGCCGGCGATCGCGGCCGGCACACTGGAGCAGAGCCGGC
Organism: uncultured Acidobacteriota bacterium; assembly: GCA_963817635.1. Lineage (GTDB taxonomy): Bacteria > Acidobacteriota > Vicinamibacteria > Vicinamibacterales > 2-12-FULL-66-21 > CAWFPR01. The sequence goes on from CAWFPR010000005.1 coordinate 800,812, forward strand.
TGCGTCCCTGGATCTTCCTGGTCGTGCTGAAGGAAGGCGAGTTCGTCGAGCGCAAGAGCAGCGGGCCGCTACCGGCGTTCGAATTCGGGGAAGGGCTCGATCCCGCGGCGTTCTTCCCGCGCCCGGATCAGTCGTGGGCCTGGGCGCACGTGCACGTGAGCCAGAACGTCATCGGCAACGCGCTCCAGACCGGGGCCCCCGCCGACGTGGCAGCCGTCGAACAGAACTTCGCACAGACCATCCGCACCAACCCCGACGGCGCGTCGTCCAGGCTCCTGTGCGCGAGGAAGCTCGAGGACAACACGGCGTATCACGCCTTCGTGGTCCCGGCGTTCGAGACGGGCCGGCTCGCCGGACTCGGGTTCGACATTCCGCCCGGCACGAGCGGCCAGCGTTCGTCGTGGGACGCCGGGCAGCGAGTCCACCCGATCTACTACCGCTGGTTCTTCCGCACCGGCGAGAAGGGGGATTTCGAGTTCCTCGTCGATCTGCTCGAGCCGTGTCCGGTGGACAAGCGTGTGGGCGTTCGGTCGATGGACATGCAGGACCCGGGGTACGAAGTCGAGGGGATGTCGGGCGCGCTGCGGGTGATGGGACTCGAGGGCGCGTTGAAGAGCACCGAAACGGAGCCGTCGCCGTCCGAGTGGCCCCCCGCGGGAACGGACTTCAACAATCCACCTGCGGGCTCCGCGGGACGGTTCCTGAATCAGCTCGAACAGAAGGTCAACCTCCAGTTCAGTCTCCAGCAGCCGGAGACCGCGACCAATCCGCACCCCGACCCAATCGTCAGTCCGCCGCTCTACGGCAAGTGGTACGCCATGGCCGAGAGGCTCGACGTGCGGCAGGGCACCGGGTGGGTTGACGAATTGAATCGCGACCCGCGGCTGCGGACGCCGGCCGGCGCCGGCACCGAGGTCATCCAGAAGGAGCAGGAGAAGTTCATGCAGCAGGCCTGGGCGCAGCTCGGCGACCTGCTGCAGACGAACCAGAAGATCCGCCAGTTCCAGATCGCGTGGATGAGCACGTTCGTGACGTTCCAGAAGAACGTGCTGCCGCAGCCGGTGGATCAGTTCCTGACGTTCACCCACGCGGTCCAGTCGCGCGTGCTCGGGAGTCCCACGACGATTGCCCGCCAGGTGAAGGAGAGCCGGCTGCCTCGCGCCGCGATCGATCCGGCGTTCCGGAAGATCGCCCGTCCACGGGGCGCCATCATGCGGAAGGTCGTGCCCGACGGTACCGCGCCGCCGCAGGACGTGCTCCGGCAACTGAACGAAGGCAAGCTGACCGCGGCGCCGGCTCCTCCAGAGCCGACTGGCCAGATTTCGCTGGACGACGCCGCAAGGTCGATCGAGCCGCCGGCGCTGCCCGACTGGCTGGATCAACTGCTGCGCAGCGGCTTGCTGGTGACCGTGCTCGTCGTGCTGATCGTTGTGGCGTTGCTCCTGGCGGTGCTCGGGAACGTCTTTCTCGTGCTGGTCGCGGCCGCTCTCGGCGGTGTGCTGTACTTTGCCCTGCAACTGAGAGCGACCGTTCAGGCAGCCGAGACGCTTCGCGAGAGCTTTCAGGAGAAGTCGTTCACGCCATCGGCGGTTGACCGGATCGCGGCGCGGCCCGGTTTCGTGCTGACCGACTTCCAGGCCGACATGCCCGCCGTGGCCGGCGGCAGCGCCGACAGTGTGGAGGCCGCGAACTTCCGGATGGCGCTGAAAGATGCGTTCACTGCGTACGAGTCCTCGCCGCCGCCGCTGCCGGTTCCTGCGCCTCTCCAGATGGACAACGCCGTCGCGAAGCTGAAGCAGGCGCTGAACCCGGCCGTGTCGATTCCGAAGCGGGCGCAGTTCGTGCTCAAGATTCCGCCAAGCGTGAGCGATTCCTATCTTCGTCCGCAGAAGACGCTCGTGACCGTCATGGCGCATCCGGTGTTCGCGGAACCGATGTACCGGGCGCTCCGCGACATTTCGGCGGAGTTCCTGGCGCCGAACCTCGGGCTGATTCCAAACAACACGATCTCGCTCATGGAAACCAACCAGCGCTTCATCGAGGCCTACATGGTGGGGTTGAACGACGAGATGGGGCGTGAGCTGTTGTGGCGGCAGTTCCCGACCGATCAGCGCGGCAGCTACTTCCGCCAGTTCTGGGACGTCGGCGATGTCGTCACTCGCGATCCGGCCACGCCGGCGGCCCAGCGCGAAGAGGCGCTGCTGGATATCACGAAGCTGCACACCTGGGAGCGCGGCACGCCGCTCGGCACGCATGCCAGCCGCCCGCTGCCGAGTGGCGCTGAATCGGACGAGTCGAGGCTCGTGCTGGTCGTGAGAGGCGATCTGCTCAAGAAGTACCCCACGGCCGTGATCTACGCGCAGCAGGCGAAATGGGGCGTTGACGAACAGGGACGGCAGGTCCGCGTCCTGGACGAGAGCAACCCGGCGCAAACGATCAAGACGCCGATCTTCAAGGCTGAAATCGACCCGGACGTCCGTTTTCTCGGATTCGACCTCACGTCCACAGTGGTCAAAGGCAATCCGGATCCATCCGTAAACGACCCGGGGTGGTTCTTCGTGATTCAGGAGCGTCCGGGCGAGCCGCGTTTCGGCCTCGACGACCTCAGCGACGATTCGCCGGCGAAACCGACGAACTGGAACGAGCTGGCCTGGGAACACCTGCAGGGGTTCGAGAGCCTCGGATGCGTTGACTTCAACGTGAACGTGCCCGACGAGACGGGTATCATCGACGCCCCCGACAGTCAGTTCACGTGGGGACAGAACGCCGCCGACATGGCCTACATCTTCTACCAGGTCCCGGTGATGGTGGCGTTCCATGCGGCCGACATGCTGCCGTGAGAACGATCCGGAGGATCGGGGTTGAACCTGGGCGCCGACCGTGTGGACGGCACGCGCGTCCCGCGTAACACGGCGAGGCACCGGCAGGCCGGAACATCATGAACGATGAAATCAGGAACGTCCGGGACGCATACCACGCGGCAGACGACTCGCTGTTCGCGCAGCAGAACCGCGTCCGCACGAAGGAGCAGCAGCTCGCCGCGCTGAAACGGCTCGGCCGGCCGTTCGCCGAACAGGCCGCGATCGTCGAGCGCGAGCTCGTCGCGCTCAACGCCGCTGTCGCGCGGGAGCGCGCGAACCTGGCGTCGCTGACCGCGCAGTTGTCCACACTCGTCGGCGAATTCGTCCTCCCGCGGACGCCGCAACAGCTCGCATCCCAGCTCGACGACAGTCTGCCATGTGTGCTCTTTCCGCTGCGCATCGAGACGCGCTTCATGACCGGTGCGAACGGACGCGAGCTGTGGGTTCGCGTATACCCGGACGACGTGGCGGTCCATACGCACGAAAAGGAGCTGACGCGCGACGAGGCCGATGGCGCGGTCGAATACTGGACCGCGCGCGCCGCCGCGGCGTCGATACCGGAACCGGCCGAGCGTGAACGGCTGGAACAGGGCGCGTGGCGATCGCTGGCCACTGCGTACGGGGGCACGAGAGCCTCGTGGGTCGCCTCCGAGATCAGAAGGCGCGCGCTGGCGAAGCCCGAGAACCAGGATCTGGCATTTCTCCTCGTCCGCGCGCAGGCGCTCGGCATCCTCGCGGATCCTCGAGTCACGTCGCCGGCCAAACGCGCGGCGATCCTGGCCCTGCTTGCTTCGACGCACCCCTTCGTCGCCGGAATCCGCGCGGCCGTCACCGACCTGCTCCAGCAGGACGGCGACATCAGCGACGAGACACGGCAGGCGATCGTGCGGACGATCGACAACGGTGTGCTGACGTATCTCGACTTCGACCTCGACGCATTCAAGCCGGAGAGCTGGAGCCACGCGCCACGTACCGAGGCGCTGCCCGATCGGTTCGTGCTGATCGGGATCGCGGACGGCGTGCGGCAGGAGTTTCCATTTCCCGCCGCCGTGCGGAATCCGCTGATCCTCGGACCGAACCCCCAGAAACTCGAAAGCGAACTGGCCCAGACCGCTGGCGACCTCGTCGTCGGTGAAGACTTCGCGTGGATCTGGGACTTCGAGGCGGCGATCGAGGCCGGCATGGCGATGCGCGTGGCGCTGCCGGAGCTATTTGCGACAGCGGGCTTCGATCGCCTCATGGTGCTCGGGCTCAAGGTGTCCGCCGATCCGGCGGATCACAGTCAGATGCTCGAGGACCTGATCGACAACCACCACTATTCACCGGACGGCATCGGCTTTCTGCCGCAGGGAACGCCCACGAACCACACCGGCGACACTCCGTCCGGGTTTTCAACCGACGATGCGGAGGGCGAACCCAGCTTTGCGGTGGAAACCGCCGAGACGCCCGTGCAGCCGGCGATCGACGATCTCGACAAGAGCGACGCGCAACGTTTCGCCGAGGCCTGGGACATCGATTTCGAGAAAGTGGCCCGGCTGGCCAATGCCGACGTCCGGGACGTGTCGAAGGCGAAGATCATCAACCAGGCGTTGTGGCCGGCGACGATCGGCTACTTTCTCGAGGAACTGCTCGAGACCGACGCCAACGTGAACGATCGGATCCGGCGGTTCTTCACCTCCGACGTGGTCGCGCGCGGCACCCTTCCCGCGATCAGGGTGGGCAAGCAACCCTACGGCGTGCTGGTCACCAGCGCCTTCAACCGGTGGCAGGTCAACGACGGCATCGACGGCGACGACGCGGCCGTCCTCCGGCAGGTGCACGACGTCCTGGTGAAAGTGGAAACGCAGTGGGAGCAGCTCGTCGGCCAGGTCTCGCGTGTAGACGCGCCTGGCGACTCGTTCGCGCACCTGCTGAACATCCTCGGCCTCCAGGCGACATCGGTGGACTACCAGCGGCGAGTCGGCACCTACCAGACCTTCCTGTGGAACCTCGCGCACCTGATGATTGGCGGCAACTTCGGCGGCTCCGATCCGATGGTGCGCTATTTCCAGGATGTGACGAGACGCGGCATCCAGCTCCTGAACGACCTCGGTTTCCAGTTTCCGAAGCTGCCGAAGCTCTTTGGCCTGCTCTTTTCCGCTGCGACCTCGCCGCTGAACGGCCCGTTCGTAGACGACGTGGCGGCGGCCGACGACGAAAAGCTGTCCGAAACGGACGAACTGCCGGCGAAATACGCGCTGATACACAGCGCGGCGGATTCCGAGGCGGTCGAGAACCGTAACTACATCGGCTGGATCGTCGCCAGTCCGCTCGGCACGTTGAAGTCGCAGAGCTTCCGGAAGGACGACGGCACGTCGCTTCCCGCGCCTGCGGCGCTGCTCTTCCGGATGCTGCTCCGTTCGGTTCTGCTCGCGACTCACGACGCGACCATGAACCTGTACGAGGGCCTTCAACTGGTCGGGGCGACGGTCAGGCGCGAACAGGATTTCACGAACGTCGAAGCCGGGCGGACGGTGACGCGCTGGGAGTTCATGGAGGCCCGGGTCAACCAGGTGATGCCGCAGGTCAGCGACGCGAGTCTCGCGATCGGCGATTTCCTCGCCACGCCGGCCGGCCTTTCGCGTCCAGGCGTAGAGCTGTTGCGCGAGGTGCGGGAGTCCATCGAGAAGCTCGAACATCTCGCGACCGCTGATCTGGAACGCCTGACGGCCGAGCACATCGACCTGTGCTCGTACCGGCTCGACGCCTGGCAGGGTGCGCTCTTCTCCAGGCGCCTTGCGCGGCTGAACGTACTTCGGTCCAGCGGCGGTGATGGCGGGCCGAAACACGGCGTGCATTTCGGGGCGTGCACGGCTGGCTCGAGAACGTCCGCCCGGCGCCGCCGCCGGCGGTAGTGCCGCAGGAGCAGATTTCCCCGGATCTTCGCGAGGACGGCGTATCCGTCGTCGAACAGGCGAACAACGGCGGATACATCCACGGCCCGTCGATCAATCACGCCGTTGCGGCCGCCGTGCTGCGGAATGCCTATCTCACGCACGCCAGCCAGCAGAACGCCGAACACTTCGCCGTCAACCTGACGTCGGACCGCGTCCGCACGGCGGTGTCGTTTCTCGAGGGCGTGCGAAACGGGCAGGAGCTCGGGGCGTTGCTGGGATATCAGTTCGAGCGCGCGCTGCACGATCTGTACGTCATCGACGGGCAGGCGCTGGCGCAGTTCATCCTCGCGTTCCGGAAGCAGTATCCGCTCGTCGCCGACAAGGTGACGCCCGACGCCGCCGGCGAAGCGATCGATCTCAAGGAAGCCTACCAGGTGGTGGACGGGTACGCGCTGCTCCAGGCGGTCTTCTTCTCGGACCCGCCGCTGGCCTACCCATATGGCGTCGAAGGGCTGCCTGCCGATCCCGCCGATGGGGCGCGCCAGGCGCTCGTCGCCGAGGTGGACAAGCTGCGGGTCACGCTGGACGCCATCGCCGACCTGTCGCTTGCCGAGGGGGTGTTCCAGGTCACGCAGGGCAACCACGAACGCGCGGGAGCCATGCTCAAGGCGATGTCCGAAGGGCACGCCCCGCCGGAGCCGGAGATCATCAACACGCCGCGCGGCGGCGCGGTCGTCAACCACCGGATCGTGGTCCATCTCGAAACCGGAGGTGTCGCCAGTCCGTGGGGCGGCCCGGCGACACCGAAGTCTCGCGCGGTCCCGGGGTTGAACAAGTGGCTCGGCGATCGCCTGGGCCCACCGGCGTCCCTGCGGTTCAACGTGACGTACGACCTCGACGCAGTGACGCTGCCGGTCACGGCGGCCGATCTGCAGCTCCAGCCGATCGACCTCGCACTGCTCGTCGGCGACGAAGTCGGCGCGATGGAAGGCACGCGTCAGATCAACGATACGACCGAACTCGAGGTACGCATCGACCACGCCTACCGGAAGGCGCGGAAAGCTGCCGACCCGGATTTCGATCCGTCGGGCCGCACCACGATCCTGTTCCTGAATCGCGACGGATTTCCGGACGACGCGCGGGCTTTTTTCGAACTGCTGCCGCTGCTGCGGAGCCTGCGCAACATCGTGACGAATTGTCGTGCCCTGGGCGCGAGCGATTACCTGCTGGCCTCGGAGCAGAACACCGACCCTGCGACGGCTGGCAACGTGAAAGGCTGGGACCTCCAGGAGATGGAAGCGACGCTCGATACGGCAGGCGACGGCCTGCAATCGGCGATCGACGCGCTGCAGACAGTGCTGGACGGCGTCCCGGACGGTGCGTTGAACGAAGATCCCGGGACCGTGCCGGATCTGAGCGGTGTGGACTACGACGCGCTGATCGACGCGCTCGTCCGGCTGTCCGGATTCGGCGCGACCGGCGCCTTTCCGAAGTTCCCGTTCCTTCCTGCACTCGGGCCGGGCGCGTCCGACGAGCAGGTGCGCGCGCTGCTGCGGGCGCGACAGGCGATCATCCAGCAGGGTTTCCTGACGCGCGACCAGGCGGCGTCCCGCCTCGAGCAGGCGCGCGCGCTCGGCACGTTCGCCGATCTGACCGACGAGCAGCGCAACCGGCTCACGGTCGAAGACACGGCCGCGATCTTCCAGCGTGCGGCAGCCCTGCTCCTTGGCGACGCCTTCCACCTGATTCCGACATTCGCGTTCAGAAATCGCCTCGAGCTCGACGCGGCACAGGGGTTTGCCACCGCAACGGTGCCGGACCAGGGGCTGCTGCGCTTCACGCAGGCGCGCCTGGCGGCCGCCTCGGCCGGCTCGTCGATCCAGGACTGGCGGGGTCTGGCGGTGGACGAGTGGCTTCAGGGCGTCGCCTCGGTCCGGCGGCAGGCGCGCCTGCTCGACCAGCTGCAGACCTGGCAGCAGGTGTTCGATCGGGATCCGCTGACCCTCGAGCCGCTGCAGCTCCCGTTCGACGTGAGAGCGCACTGGATTGCGCTGGAGTACCCCGAGGTGGCGGCCGGGCAGCTCGACGATCCGGACGTGTTCGTGCCCAGCGGAGATTTCCTGTCGATCGTCAGGCATCTTCCCGAAGGGCACGACACGGCGGCCGCGCAGGCGGGCCTGCTCATCGACGAATGGAACGAAGTGATCCCGAACCGGATCGAGACGACGGGGATTGCCGTGCACTACAACCAGCCGAACACCGAGCCGCCGCAGTGCGTGCTGGTGGCGGTCAGTCCGGTGATGGCCGGGCACTGGGAGTGGGACGATCTCGTCGAGACGCTGATCGACACGTTCGACCGCGCCAGACGCCGGGCGGTCGAGCCGGACTTCCTGCGCCAGACGCCTTACGCACAGTTGCTGCCCGCCGTGCTCAGCACGTTTACGAGCTTCCCGTTCGGCACGATTTCCACCAATCTGGCCGCGCAGCCCGCGTCGCTGGTGTTCCAGGAAGGGCAGTGACACGCCGATGCCGCAGCAAATCGACCCGGCACTGAAACAGCAACTGCTGAGTGCGACGTTCCGGCCGGCGGTGACGCTCTGGAACCGCCTCGAGGGGCGCGCGAGAAAGGAGGACTTCGACCGCAGCCTTCGCGCCGAGATCCGCGATCCGCTCTGGATGCTGACGCGCCAGTGGCAGCTCGGCGAGTTCGCGGGAGAAGACGCGGGATCGGCGGCCAAGGTCCGCGTCCAGGTAGATGCGGCGCGACTCGACCGGTTCGCCGTCAAGTCCGGCGGCGAACAGCCGGGTGACAGCGAATGGCAGCCGGCCGTGTCCTACGATCTGACGACTCCGCTCGAAGTGCAGGTCGAGCGCGAGCCGATCTGGGTCACCACGGCGCCAGCCCGGGCCGAGTATCTTGCGCTGCGCGCTCAAGCGGGGCGCCACTGGATCGGGCTGCTGCGGGAGGCCGGGCTGTCGTCGTTGAAGCCGATCTTCATCGAGCAGTTCGGGTTCGAGGACGTGCGCGAAGGCACCGGCACGACCGAGGCGGAACAGCTCGAGGCTGCGCACGTGCACAGCGACCCGCCGGCGTGGCAGGCGCTCACGGCATTGCTCGGACGGCTGCCGGACGGACGCCGGCTGCTGACCGCGATCGCGAGTGGCGATTTCGATGCGTTCGTGGACGCTCACCTCGACCCCGGCGTCCGACAGGCCGCCAAGGACCTCGGTCGGGACTTCACGCGGTGGTTCAACCGGCTCTATTCGCAGCCGGCAACGGCAGCCGAGGACGCGTGGGAACCGCCGTACCTCGAATACCAGTTCGCGGCGTCCGCGCCGGCGGACACGTCAGAAGACACGCGCAGCGTGCTCGTGGCGGAGCAGTACCATCAGGGCCGTCTCGACTGGTTTGCGTTCGACGTGGACCGCACGGGCGCTCTGGAAGACCTGCCGGACGTCGTGTTCCCGGGCGGCAACTTCGACGTCCGCAAGCCGGTGGCGTTCGTGCCCACGCAGATCGAATTCAACGGCATGCCGAACGTGCGCTGGTGGGAGTTCGAGGATCGGCGGACCGACTTCGGCAGCATCAGCGCCAGCACGACCGACGTGCCGCTGCTGCTGCTCGCCGAGTTCGGCCTCGTCTACGGCAACGACTGGTGCGTTGTCCCCTACAACCTGCCTGTCGGATCGCTCGCCGAGATCAAAGGGCTGATCGTGACGGATGTCTTCGGCGTGCGGACGCTGATCCGCGCCGCCGGGCAGGATCAGGGCATGGACTGGCAGCAGTGGTCGATGTACGCGTTGAGCGCCCGGGCCGGCCAGGGCGCGGCGGACCGGCGGCTGCTGCTTGCGCCGGCGGTGGCGAAGGCGCAGGAGGGCGAGCCGCTCGAGAAGATCGTCTTTGCGCGCGACGAGATGACGAACATGGTCTGGGCCGTCGAGGATCGAATTCCTGGCGCGGCTGGCGCGGGCGCCGACGGCTTCGAGCGTGCGACGGCGCTGTCGGCGTACTTCCGGCAGCGGGTGCCTCCGGGCGGTGCGCCTCCTGAGGCGAGCGACGCGGCAATCCGGTACGTGCTCGGCACGAGCGTGCCCGAGAACTGGATCCCCTTCATCGCCACGCACCAGCCGGGATCGCAGCGGCTGATCCGCCTCCAGCGCGCGGCGATGCCGCGCCTGACCGACGCCATTCCCGACAGCCGCGTCGAGCCGCGGGGCACGGTACTTCGCGTGGGCCTCGACGGCGTCGAGATCCGGCAGCCGTACTTCCTGCACGAGGAGGAGGTGCCGCGAGCCGGCGCCATCGTGACGCGGTGTTTTCAGCGGACCCGCTGGTTCGACGGCAAGGTGTTCACCTGGATCGGGCGCCGCAAGGAAACCGGCCGCGGCGAGGGTGCGAGCGGACTCGAGTTCGACCGCGTGGTACCTGTGCCGCCGCCGGGGTAGACGATCCATCGCGTCCAGTCCCAGCCGGATGCCTTGAGTGGCCTGGCAACGCCTGGAGACGATAGCGCGAACTGGTTGATCACGATGCGCGGAAGGCGCAATCCGGCTGAATTACAGCCAGGAACCGGTGCGATACGTATGAGTGACGTGCTATTATACGTATATGCCAAAGCTGACGCTCAGCGTGGACGAAAAGGTGGTTCGGGGCGCTAAGCGCTACGCGGCCGCTCGAGGCACGTCGGTCTCTCGCCTCGTTGAGCGCTACCTCGATCTGCTGTCGAAGCCGCCCAAGGCCGATGGCCAGACGCCCGTTCTGCGTATGCTCCGCGGAGCGGCCCGCAGCGTGCCGGTCGACGCGCACCGTCGGCATCTCAGCCGGAAATACCGGTGAGGCGTCTTCTGCTTGATCTGAACGTCTTTCTCGACGTGATTCTCGATCGTCCGCCCCATGCGGATGTCGCGGCGGCTCTGTGGGCAGCGATCGAACGCGGAGAGGCCCAGGGTTTCGTTCCGGCTCACGGCGTCACCACGATTTTCTATCTGCTCGAGAAGGCTCGTGACGCAGCGTTCGCCCGCGAGGGCATTGAACGTCTCATCAGCGTCTTCGCGGTCGCTCAGGTCGACGATAACGTCGTGCGGAGGGCGCTCGCGCTCGCCTGGCCTGACTTCGAGGATGCCGTCTGCGCGGCAGCCGGTGAGGCCAGCGGTTGCGACGCTCTCGTGACGCGCGACCCAGACGGGTACCCCAATGCACCGTTCCCCGTCATCGATCCGGCGACGGCGCTCAGTTGGATCACGCAGGAATCGGTGCGGGAAGAGAGTCCGAGGCGCCGGCTCACCGGCCCGCTACCGCACGTAGATCTGCGCCTGCCCGCTGAATGACGCCGTGGTCGCTGCCCACTCGGGGACGGCTTCCACGCGGATCCGTCCGGCGTCGAGCATCTGCACCAGGAACAGGCCGACCTGGGTCGTGCCGGGCGGTCCCCCGGGTTCACCCGTGTTGAGCAGCCGGTAGACGATTGCACCTGTGGCGGGCGTGACGCTCGAGAAGTCGGCCGTGTCCGGCGGCACGCCCCACGCGCCCGTCATCCCCAGCCCACCGATCGACACCCTGAGCCGGTCCGGGTACCGAACGTCTCTCGCGAACGCGATCTGCTTCGTCCCGCTGCTCATGTCGCCGCCCATCGACATGGCGGGCGGCAGGTCCTCCGCGAACCAGTTGCCCGACAGCGTGCCGGCCACGTCGTAGTTGATGCGGCCGTCGAGATCGGCGCCTTCCCGTTGCACCTTCGCGTACAGCGACGATCGGATGGGCTCGGTGAAGTACTTGAGGGGCGCGTCGGTATGCATCGTGTACCCGCCGGTGCCGCCATAGCGCGTGGGGTTCAGAAAGCCAACGGTCAGGCCGTTGTTCACCACGGCAAAGTCGAACGCGATGCCGTTCGAGGTGCCCACCGCGGCGCCGGCGTCGAGGTGGGTGCCGATGCCGATGCCGGGCGCGAGCGTCAGGTGATCGAAGTAGTAGGCGTAGGTGCTGTTCACTCGAATGCCGAGCTTGACCTCGCCCGAGCCGTCCGGATGTATGAGGAACTCCACGGTGCCGGCGGCTGGAGCCACGAGGGGTTCCGGCGAAGACGAGCCGGCCCCGAAGTGATGGTAGAAGTAGATGTGGTCGGTCGGCAGCGTATGGGCCCAGGGGCCCATGTTGCCGAGCGGCACGATGTACTGGATGGCCGCCACGTTCACGGGCGACACCGCGAATGACAACGGGATAGCCGCAGCGGCGCTGTCCGGGCTGGTTGGCGACCCGCCGCCGCAGCCCGCCGGGATCAACAGGCAGCTGAGGACACACGTGTGGACAATCCCGAGGTTTCGCATGTTCACCGGCACCGCCTTCGGTATTACCAATCGGCAATCGCCGGTTCTTCCACACTCGCTCTTCCCGCTCGGGCCTACACCATGGACTTCGGTCCCCGCCCGTGGAGCAGCGGCTCGAACCCGGGCCGGAACGGCGAATACCTGGGTTCCCACTGCGCGCGGGCGATGAGGTCCTCGTACGTCGCATCGTCCACGAGGCGGCCCAGGCCCGAGTCACGCGCCTCTATAGCCACGGCCTTCGCCACGGCACGCGAGACGGCGCGAATGTCCTCCATCGGCGGAAGCATGTAGCCCAGGGCTTCCTGCGCCGGCGTGACCAGGGCGCTGAGCGTGTGGCTGGCCGCAAGGAACATGGCGTCGGTGACTTTCGGCGCCCTGGCGACGAGCGCCCCGAGGCCCACACCCGGGAACACGTACAGGTTGTTGCACTGCGACGTCACCAGGACACGGCCGTTCGCGTGGACGTCCGCGAACGGGCTGCCGGTGGCGATGAAGCCCCGTCCACCCGTGGCCTGCGCCATCTGGGTGGGGGTGCACTCGCAACTGCTGGTGGGATTCGACAGCGCCAGGATCACCGGCTCCGGCTCGTAGCGGGTGACGGTCTCGAGCACTTCGGCGCCGAACAAGCCGGCCTGTGCGGTCACCCCGACGAGGACCGTCGGCTTCGCATTGCGCACGACGTCCATCAGACCGATCTGGCCTGGCGTGGAGAGTGCCCAGCCCGAGACCGCGCCGCGCGGCTGCGCGAGCGACTGCTGCCACGCCGACAGTCCCGGCGTGTCGTCGCAAATCAGGCCGGGCAGGTCCACGGCGAACACCCGCGCGTGGATCTCGGCATCCGAGAGTCCCTCGGCCTTGAGCTGCGTCTGGATGTTCCGGGCGATCCCGATGCCGGCCTGGCCCAACCCTGCGATGAGGAAGCGCTGTTCGGCGAAGGCGCTGTGCTTGATCCGCATCGCGGTGGTCATGGCCGCGAGCGCCACGGCGCCCGTGCCCTGGATGTCATCGTCGAACGAGAGCAGACGATGCCGATACCGCTCGAGCAGCGTGAACGCCTTGTGCTTGGCGAAGTCTTCCCACTGGACCAGCGCCCCGGGGAAGTTGCGCTGCACGCCAAGCACGAACTTCTCGATGAAGTCCCAGGTACTCGGTCCCCTCCAGCCGCGGGTGTTTCCAACCCAGATACAGGGGATCGTCCAGGAGGGACTGGTTGTGGGTGCCGACGTCGAGACAGATCGGGAGGCAGCACGCCGGATGGAGTCCGCCGGCCGCGACATACAGCTTGACCTTGCCGACGGGGATGCCCATCCCATCCGACCCGAGGTCACCAAGCCCGAGAATCCGCTCGCCATCGGTGACGACGATCAACGAGACGTTTGGCAGGGAGATGCTCTGCAGGATGGGATCGATGCGCCCGATGGTGTCCGGGCTCAGGTATACGCCCCGGTACTGGCGCGTGATCCTGCTCAACTGCTGGCAGGCCAGGCCGACAGTCGGTGTGTAGACGATCGGGACCATCTCGGTGAGGTTGTTGACGAGCAGACGGTAGAACAGCACCTCGTTCCGGTCCATCAACGACTGGAGGTAGATGAACTTCTCCAGGTCATCTGATTTGCGGGCGTAGGCGTCGCGGATGCGGGCCACCTGCGTGTCCACGTCCGACGCACCAGACCCCAGAAAGCCATCCAGATCGAGGGCCCGTCGCTCCTCCGGCGTAAACGCGGACGCCTTGTTGAGCAGCGGGTCGCTCAGGATCTGCTGGCCGCGCAGGTAGACTTCCCAGAATTCCTCGTTGGTGAGCGGGTCGATCTTGATCGAGAAGGTTTTCATACCGCTCCTATGCTCTGCGCGTGGTCGCAGGGGTGTCAAGACAGCGGTTCCCGGTTGTCAGCGGTTCCGTCAGACCTCCCCGGTAGACGGTTCCTGGTCGGCGCGGGAGCGCCTTCGACGAACGGCGTGGCCCGGTACAACCCGTGCGGAGATGTCTCCGCTCCGCGTCGCGAGGTCCTGAATGCGGATCCGTTCTTTACCTGTTCGTAGCTCGAAAGCCACACGGCGATCATTGGCGGCCGCCATAGTGAAGCGACCCGTCGTTCCGCGAGGATGTGAGGACAGCCATGATTACCGCCGTCGCCACGGATCTGATCAACCGCGCGAAGCAGGACTACTTCGAGATGCCAGGCCTGCTGCTGACGACCCGTCAGGCCAGCCGCCTGTGGAACATCGACTCGGGTGTGTGCCACGACGTGTTGTCAGCGCTGGTGCGGGAGCAGTTCCTGTTCGAAACGTCTGGAGGCGCGTACCTCCGCCGTGACGCGGGACGTTCAGCGGCGCGATTGGACGAGCACCCGGCACGCCTCGCGTGGCCGGACGTCAGCGGGGACGGCCGCGAAAGGTGAGCGATTGCGCCCCTGCCTTGAAGTCGATTGAAAGGCTCCCGGCCATCAGCGAATCGAGAACTGATGGGTCCGCAGTGTAGAACGCGCCCGGGATGTGCGCGACGGCCGCCACGCGATACCGGCCGGGCGGAAGCCCTTCGACTCGAAACCGCCCCTCGGCGTCGGGCTCGACCACGACGAGTCCGGACGAGCGCGGCGTCCAGCGCCGGCGGTCGTCCGCGATCAGCACGACTGCGGCCGTGTCGTCGCCCCCTTCGACCGTCCCGGCGACCGTCGCCATCCGCTGGCTGACGACGAGCGTGAGCGGTCCTCGGACCAGCTCGGGAGCGAACGCGACATCGAGCAGCTCGTCACGCTCGTTCACGACGGACTTCAGATACCAGCCTTTCGGCAATCCGTCGATGCGGAGCACCCGCGGTGCGACGACGTCGAGGGCGAACCGGCCGTCGGCGTCGACCCTCGCCTGCACCGAACCGACCAATTCCTGCCCGAGCGCGGCGACCGTCAGCGCAGCCGGCGGCTGTCGTTCGCCTTCGAAGATCACGCGCCCGCTCAACCGAACAGTGTGTAGCACGTCGACCGTGACGTCCGCCACATCGCGGTCGGCGACCTCGAGTGCAGTCGACCACGCCGCAGCCGTCGTCCGACTCATCACGTGCAGCTCGTAGTGGCCGGGCAGCACGTCGTGAAAGATGAATCGCCCCTCGTCGTCCGTTTTCATGCTGCGCAGCGACCTCCGGAAGGCGTTCCCCTGGACCAGCGCCACCATGCGACCGGAGACGTCAGGCGAGTCGATGTCGGTGATGCGGCCGCTGACGGTCGCCGGTGTGCCGGCGATGAATGTGACGGTGAGGCCATCGAACTGGTCGCCCAGTCCGGCGGCGATGCCAAGCGCGCTCGCCGGTGTCGTCGTGTTTGGGTAGGACGTGGGAAGCCAGATGCGTCCGTCTGCGTCCGGCCTGGCCTGGTCGGGCGGTGTCGCGCGGACGCGGTAGACGCCAGGCGCGAGCCCCGCGACGCGGAAGCGCCCCTCCGTATCGGTCGCCGCGGTGCCCTCCGTTAGCAGGCGCGCCCCGTGATTGTCCTCCGGGACGCCAAAGACCGAGACGCTTGCGTAGCGTACCGGCCCTCCCTCTGGCGACCGAATCTGTCCTCCGAGTGCACCGGCAGGCAAGAGCGCATAGTCGAACGCAGATTCGACGCCGGCGCGAATGCGGAACAGGCGTCCTTCTTCGAGGGGGGTGCCTTCCGCACCAAGCACACCGGAGAGATATCGGAGTTGTTCGCGCGGCAGAGCCGCCGCGACGCCGTAAATCCCGGGAGGCGCCGTGATCCGGAATCGTCCGTCGCGGTCGGTCACCACAGACGAGGCTGTCCTCGTTCCGCGCCTCGTTACCAGCGTCAACGAAATTCCAGAGGCGGGATCGCCCGTGTCGGCGAAGGTCAGGTGTCCAGCGACGGAACCGGCCTGCGGCCGTTGCCAGGCGACGCCGGTGAGGACGAGCACGAGCAGGACGGATCGAGCCGATCGCATGACGCGGGCGCACAGCCTAGCACAACCGGATGGCGTCACGAACATGTTGCACACGATTCGCGAGGCCGTCGCACACCGGCGGTAGCTTCAACGTGCGACTGGCTCTTTCCGGGAGCTGCGATGCGATTCGTGTTCGTGTGGATGGGTCTTCTCCTTACTCACCTCGACGGCGGCCTTCGCGCAATTCGACAGCGCGACCGACAACAACGCCTAGGGGACGAGCAACCAGGGGTTCTCGAATCAGGTCATGCAGCCGGCGCCCGATACACTCGGCGAGTTCAAGGTCGTGACGAACAACATGAGCGCCGAGTACGGCCGGGCCGCCGGCGCCACGATCACCGTGAGCTGTCGCAGCGGCACGAACGCGCTGCACGGCACCGGCTGGGAGTTCATGCGCGACACGTCGATGAACGCGGCCGGGTTCGTCAAGCCGACGACGGGCAAGCCGACGCTCGACCGCAACCAGTTCGGCGGCGTCCTCGACGGGCCGATTGTCAGGAACAAGGCGTTCTTCTTCGCCGACTACGAAGGCCTGCGGCAGACGCGGAAGTCCACCGGATTCGCGTCCATCGCGACGCCGGCGCGGCGACAGGGGATCTGGCGGCCACCAAGCGCATTCCTCTTGGGGGGCCACGCAGTTCGAGTTCCGGCTGGAGGCGTTCAACGTCCTGAACCGCGCGAACTTCCGCGCGCCCAACGGCAACCGCAGCTCGGGTGCGTTCGGCACCATCACCTCCACCTGCGATCCGCGGCAACTCCAACTCGGGTTCAAGGTGCTATGGTAACGTCCCGCCTGCTTCCGCTGCTGCTGATGCTCACCGCACCGGCAGCGGTGGTCCCGCCCGTCCCCTGATCATTGCGCGCCGCGGCGCAAGCGGTCATCGCCCCGAGCACGCACTCGAGCGTCACGGTGGAACCGTCGCGAATCGCCGGTCTTCATCGAGTCGTTCGAGTCCGGCAGCCTTCGACCCTGCGGACCACGACACCCGTGCGCCTCATTCAACTCGTCAGCAGCGCCGCGCAGGTCGAAAGCGGCAGGCTCGCCGAATCGCCACCTACGCCGACGGCATCGGAGCGGAGAAGCGCCTGGTCGTGCCGGTCAGCGACGACGGGGTCGTCGGTACACCAACGGATCTCGTCACACGCGCCCACCGAGCGGGCCTGATCGTGCACGTCTGGACGCTCCGAGCCGACAAGGAATTCCTGCCCGCCAGCTACAACGGCGACGCCGTTGCCGAGTTCGATCGGTTCCGCGCGGTACGGGTGGACGGCGTGTTCACCGATTTCCCGACATCGCATCGCGCGCCTAACGGTGAATCGCACGCGGCGGTTCGATAGCGAGACGCTCGCTGGATCCTCCGCGCCAGGGCTACGTCCGCGGTGAGGGAGCGAGCGGTTCGATCGCGGCGTGGTGTCGCGCACGGCCGCGCATTGCGTCGTTACGCGACGGTGGAACGGGCGATCGCTTCCCAGCGTCGGAGTTCAATCAATGCTCAGCTGGTTCCTGCTCAGCGTTTGATCGCGCTTGACTCCGATGCTCCATGCGCCGACACTGTGCGCCGAGAGGAGGAGACATGGATCTCGTCGAGAGGTTCTGGGTGTATCGCCGGATGGTGGCAACGGAACCTTCGAGCCCCTGCTCTTCGCGCTACCGATCGTCCTGATCGTCATACGCCGCGCCGCGCGCCGAGCGCGCAATCAGTGGCTGTAGGCGACGTCCTTCGCTGCAGTCCGGCGCACATATCGTCCTAGTCACCCGGTTGCTCCACGTGTGGCTGCGGCGAGGACTGACGCCACACTGGAGCTGGTTCGATCCGGCTCGTCCGATGCGCGATCGTTGACGCGTTGTACCTCGATCACCTTCCCGATGCGTTCCCGGACCCGAGGATTGTCTATTTCATTCCGGCACCGTGGTTTGCGTCGAGTTTGTGGGGACATGCGTGGCACAGCGAGAGACGCGGAAGCCCGGCGCGGCGCATGGCCCGAAGAGGCTGGACACACCGCTGAGCGCGGAATGCAAGCAGCTCCTGGCGCTCGTGAAGCAGCGGTGCCCCGGCCTTCTTCCGCGCGATCCGCTCCCGGCCGGTGCGGTTGGTCCTGAAGTCGTGCTCGGGCCGGCCGAACTCGCGCCGCTCGTGCGTGCCGCCGCCAATCCCGCTCGTCAGGGAACCATCGTGTGGTCGCTCGGCGACAGCGAGCTTCAGGTTGAGGTTGGCGGCGTCACCGCTCAACTCAGCCGCGGCCTCGTGCTCGTCTCCATTCCGGTTCGCTGTGAAGAGACAGCGAGCGACCGCATCGACGTGCCGTTCGCCGTGGGCGACAACGAACGCCCCGCGGGGATGTTCGCCGCGACCGAGCTTCGGCCGCGCGGGCCGGGCATCATCACGGCCGCGTGGGGAGATGCGCTGGTCGCGTTCACGTAGAAATCCTGCTCGCCGTCGCCGCGGGTATCGCGGAAGACGCAGGCCAGGACGTCGACGGCGCCGGACTGATTCCCGCGGCGATCGGCACCAACGGCGACACCGTCACGGTGCTGACCCCAGGCCCGCCACGGCTTCGACCGGGTGACGCGATGACGTTTTCCACATCAGACCTCGGCGATCTGAAGAACCTGGCCACGGCACTGGGGATCGAGAATGGCTCGGGTGGATTCAACAGCGACTGGCTGAGCAATGCGGTTACGTGCCATCTTCCTCGGTGCTCGCCACCGACACGCAGCGTGATGCGCTGGTCGAATTCGTCGACGAACTGCTCGGCGGCGACGCACTCGACACCGACCCCGACGGGCTGGTCTGGCTGCCGATCGTGACAGAGACGGCACCGCAGGTCTGGCTGTCTCTCATCCTGGAATCCCACGCCGGCTACGTACATCAGCGTTGGCCTCGGCGCGAGGGTCACCACGGCGCAGCCGGGGTCCTCTACGTCGCTTCACGTGCCGCTCTTCCGCGCCGCGAAGGAAGGTCACAGCGTCGCGTCGCGTTTTCTGCTCGGAACAGCGGCCGGCGTGATCCGCCTGACCACCGACATCACGCTCGGAGCGTCGCCGCCGCTAGGTGGGCTTGGCCTCTCGCTGGACCTTCCGACGGGCGGCCATGCAGCGCCTGTGTTCGGGTTGACGCTGCGCGATCTGTTGCTGCCTGGCGCGACCGCCCCGCGCGATCTCGCCCTCACCCTCGACAGAGATCTTGACGACTCGACGATACCGTATACGAACTCGTGCTCGGATTGCTGCGCGTCCAGGCCGACGCGATTGCGGCCGGGCCGCTCCAGGCGCTCGTGGGCCTGGTGGGCATGTCGGGGTCGGCCGGCCTGCCGCCGCTCCCCCTGACGGAGCTGGCGACGCTCGGGGCGCCGGCACTCGCGACCTGGTTCGAATCCGTGGTCTCGCTCCCATCCTCGCGGCTGGAGTGGCTCGGCTGTCTCGCGAATCTGGTGAACGGGACGGTTGCGGGCGACGAGGTCACCTTCGGCGTCGGCGCCGCCACTGTCGTGCTCGGCATCGGCGTGATCGCCGGCGTCGATGGCCACTCCCGCGTCACCCCTACGCTCTCGGTCGTCGTCGACGCCGGTACAAGTCTGCGCGCGCGCGCATCGAGGCCAATCTGCTGCAACTCGATCTGGGGACCCTCACCGCGGTCGCGCTGCCGGGGCTCGACGCGTTCGTCCACATCGGCCGCCGGCCGGATGGCGGCTCGCCGCTGCTGACGGGCGATCCCCAGGTCGATGCCGTGCGTGCCGGCGTCACGCTGGACGCGAGCCGCCGCCCGACACTGCTGCTCGCGGCGGACAGGGTCGTCGTTGCCGGACACAGCTATCCCACGCTCGATCTCACCACGGCCGACGCGGTGGTGGAAGTCGCGGGCACGGTGCTGGGCGATGTCGTCGACGGACTCCTCCACCTGCTCGGGCCCGCCGAAGCGGCCGTCCGGACAATGGTCGGGCTCACCGCTCCGCTTCGGAACCAGGAGTCACCCTGCTCTCGCTTCCGGACTTCCTCGCCAATCCTCTGGGCGCGGTGCGCAGCTACTGGCTGGCGCTGGTGCGCGATCGCCGGGACGCGGTTCCGGACGTCCTCGAGACAATCAGGGACCTCGTCGGCGAATCCGTCGCGAGTCGCCAACCCAATCTCCGGCAGCGGCACCGAAACGGATCCGTGGCGCATTCCGGTAGTCGGCGCCCTCACAATCGATGCGTGGCTCACCCTCGGCACTACGCTCCACGTTGCATGGGCGGCGTCGTTCATCATGGACGACCTGGGAACGGCTACCACAGCGGGTCGAAACCACGATCGCCGTCGAGATCGTCGAAATCAATCTCGCGCTGCCGCACGTGGCGGTGTTCAGCGCGGCCGACTTCACGCTGACTGCGCGAGCGCGCGGTCAGTCACGCGCGTTCATCACCGCCGGAGCCCTCACGCTGTCCGCCGACCACGTCGGTGTGCACCGCGCTGGCAGGCGGTGGGCGGGTTCGCGGTGGAGATTCTCGCGCCCAACCCGGCCGCGACAATCGACGGCGTGAGCGTGGATGTGGCGCTGCCGGCGATTGGCGCCGACGGGCGCGTGACGCTCACCGGGGAGGAATGGGACGCGGTCGAGCGGTTGGCCGCGCTCCTGGCCTTGTCGGTGCCGGTTCACTGGCTCGCGACGCTCGTGGACGCGGTCGGCTGGCTGACCGCCGTGGACCGGCAGGAGCGGCCGCGGCTTCGCCTGGCCGACCTGGCAGTCGCGCCAGCCGATGCCATCAAGGCCTGGCTGACCGCGCTCGTGCTCGCGGACAGTGGCACCGTGACACTGGCGCTCCGCGCGCTCGCACACGGCATCTCGGGATCCGCGCTGGCAACCGGACGCCTTCGAAGGATCCGGCACGCCAATGAATCCGTGGCGCGTCTCGATGCTGCAGTCCGACGGCGGGCCGGCCCTGGCGACCTGGCTGCTGCCGGGTGGTCCGGCGGCCGACGTCAGCCTGGCGCCCAACGCCGTCCGTCAGTGGCAGCCGGCGTTTGAAGCGCTCCCGCCGTACATGCTCGAGCAGGCGCTGCTGCTCGAAGGCGCAGTCGCATCCGACGTGGCGGACCTGGTGGCAGGCCGCCCGGCAATCGCCGACGGGATCCTGCAACTGACGGAACGCTGGGTCGCGGGCGACGGCCGGATCGTGCCGCCGACGGTGCCGCCCACCAGCATCGAGGATGCCCACACCTTCGCCGACGTCGAGCGGACGGCGCTCGAGGCCGCCGTGGACGTGGACGCGCTGCTCGGCGCGGCGCCGGGCACGCGCATCCACATCGCGATCGTGGCAGCCGACGCGCCGTTTCCGTGGACGGACGTCGCGGCGGATCGCATGATTGACGCGCGGATCCGTAGACTCGCGCCCGAGGCGTTCGCCGTGCCCACGGTCAGCGCGGGCGAATGGTTCGTGGCGCTCGCGGGCCGCGCCGATGCGCGGCTCGAGAGCGGAGACAGCGACGGCATCGCGGGTCAGGCGGCGCGGCTGGCACGCGTGCTGTCCGGATTCGCGATCGTCGGCGGCAGCGTGGTCATGGTGGCGTCCGAGGGTGCGGGACATGCGGCGCTCGCCGCCGCCAACGCACTGCCCTTCGTCACGGCCGTGGTGACGCTCGGCACCGCGTTTTCTCCTGTCTCCCTGACGATCATCGACGAGCCCGTTGCCGGCGACACGCTGAGGCTGCTGCGATGGCTGCTGCCGCCCGCCGACGAAGCCGACCCCGACGACGCGGATCTGGCGCGCGGCCGTGGCCTGGTGACGGGACTCATCGACCTGCTGCGATCGCCCGATCCCGCAGTGGAATTGCGCCCTCCGGCGATCCCGACGGAACCGCGCGCCGGACTCGCGGTCCACGCCCTGTTACGGCGTGCTGGGGAGCGCAGCCGTCCAGCGTGCGCTCACCGCGATCGTGGCTGCGGGGCTGTCCACGCGCGCGATGACGCGCGCGGCCGTCCCGCGCGAAGCCGTCACCGGCGCGCGCGTGGGCTTCTTCCTGCCCTTGAACGCCTCGTCGGCGGACCTCGCCGTGACGGGGTCCGCGTTGATCGAAGTCGCGGGCGTTGACGCGGCGGCTCCGTTCCCGGCCGTGAGCACCGGGCGCACGGTCGCGAATCCGGCTCGAGAAATCCGGAGGCCGGCAGGCTGGCTTTCCGGCGGACCTGATGGCACTGCGCTGCCGCCACCAGCGGAACTCCGCTGGGTTTCGGCCCTGGTCCGGATTCCATTGACCAGCCAAGACGAAGCCACGGCCGAAATCGTCCTCCACGAATCTACCGTCTTCGGCATGTCGCGCGAGCGATGGACCATTGGGGCCGACGGCACGGAATTTTGCACGACCGACATCGTGACACCAGCGTTGCCGGAAGTGCGCGTGCTCCTCTCGCTGGTGGCAGAGGCCATCACCGGCGCCGCAACGGTTCCGTCAAATAGCGGCCGTGCGCGACGCGCTGGCAGCGCTCGGCCTGCTCGACGCGACCGGCGCCAGCGTGCCGGACGCCGTCGATCCATCTCCTGCACGACACGGCCGATCACCTCGCCGACGCCGTGGCGGACGCAGAGCAGCGGACGGCGTTGTCGGGCGGGATTTCGCAGCTGCTGGCCGGGTGTCCCGGCGTCACGGTGAATATGGCGACAGGCTCGGTACGCATCGCGACGGCAACCACCGTCGTGCCGAAGGCATGCTCCCTTCGTCCGCCGACGTGTCGCTGGAGACGACGGGCGAGCTGACGGCGTCGTTCGCGCTGGGCTCCGCGGGCGTGACGGCCATGGGCGGTGTGGTCGTGCGTGTGGAAACCGGACCGTTCAGGGTATCCGCCGACTGGCATTGGGCGGGAGCCGCGGCGCCGGAGACCATCGCGCTCTGGCCGTCGCCCGACGCGGAGGGAATCGCCCGCGTGCTCGCGCGCGTAGTCCCGGCCGAGTGCGGGCGCGCCGGCATCGAGTTCCTGCGCACGCTGGACGCCACGGCGCGCGCGCTCCTCGACACCTCGCTCAATCTGCTCGGCCTCCTGGGCGAGGCCGATGCCGACGGCGTGCGCGCGGTGCGGGTGCCCCCGGCCGGGCTGGTGGAGGATGCGGTCGGGTGGCTCGGTCACGCGACCGCGCTGGGCGGGGGCGCGGGGATCGATCCGGCCAGGGCCATCGCGCTCCTCGATGCAATCAAGCCGCTGGCCGGGATTGCGGGTTCGCCGGGGACGTGGACGCTTGGCACGGGGCTCAGCGCGCCACCGCCTCGGCGGAGGGCGGCCAGTTGCGGCTCGCGCTCGACGTAAACACGAGCGCATTCGTGCCTCCCCGGACCAGACGACGCCCGTCTGGTGGCGGGCGGGACGTTCACGCTGAGGCTGCGCCAGACGTCGGCTCCGCTTCCCGGCGTCGCGGCGTGGGTCGGCCTGGCGGGCGCCGCGCAGGGGCGGAGCGCCCTGCACGTCGAGTTCGACGGGGACGTGCGGGCATATGCGCGCCCCGAGAGCGGCGCGGAGCCTTCCGCTGTATCCCCAATCCGCCGGGCCTTGCGCAGCTTGCCGACGCCGCCGTCACGCAGGCGCTGCCTTTCGTGCTCGATACGGTGGCGGCGCGCACCGGGACCGATCTGGCGGGTCAGGCGGGCGCGGTGGTGCGGGCAGTCGGCGATGCGCTCGGCCTGCGTGACGCGACGCCGGCGTTCGACGCGACGAGGCTCCAGGCGTGGGCCGCCAATCCCGCGGGAGCGTTCCTGGCCGCGCTGGTCGCGCCGCCTCCAGCGGCGATGCAGGCCATCGCCGACGCTTTCCGGCCGGTGCTTCCGGCCGGCGCGCACGTGACCTTCACCACGCCTGTGCTGACGCTCACGCTCAACGAGCTGACGCTCGCGTGGCAGACCGCGCCGCTGTCAATCACGCTGACCGGAGCCTTCACCGGCCTGCCCCAGGTCCGCCGGCTCGATGCCTCGATCACCCTGGACGCCGGCGGCCTCGAGGCGCTCGGAATCACGCTGGGTCCAGGCGACATCGATGCGGGGGGCGTACCGGCTGAGTCCGATTCTGACGATCGCCGCGGGCGATCGCCCCGATGGCGGCCGCCGCGTGGATCTGGGGCTGTCAGGCGATGCGAACGCCACCCGCGGATTCGTGGCGCGCTGGAATCTCGGCGGTCCCTTTGCGCTCGTCACGCTCCCGGATGGAATCCAGTGACGCGGAGGCTGTGGCGCTATCGCGATCCTCGGCGAGGTGCTCGATCTGGTCGCGGTGTTCGCCATTGCCACCAGCGCCGTGCAGGACCTGCTCGACAACGCGGATGGGAACAGCACCGTGCGCGAAATCCTGCAGGGCGTGGTGCTGGATCCGAACAACCAGGCCGTCCTGGACGCGGGTCTCTACGATCCCGATGCGCTCCTCGTCCGGATTCTTCAGCTTGGCGTCAACTTCGCGGATGCCGCGCCTTCGACGGCTCTCGACGGCGGCCTGACCGTCGGAGTCCGGAAGGACGGTCACGATGCGAAGCTGACGCTGGGGATCACGGGGCGGGCGCCCGTGAGCAGCGGCGATCTCATCGTGTCGATCGAAGCCGACTCGCGCTGGATCACCGGGCAGCCCGCTGCGGAACTGGCGCTCACGGTCCTCAACGACAGCGGTGGAAACATTGCGTTTGCGCCGGCCTTCGCGTGCAACGGTGTGGGTATTCGTATCAGCCGCGGCAGCGGTCCGGTCTGCTCGATACCGCGGTCACGCTCGGTTCCATTGCGATTCATCTGTACAGGAGAAGTCGAGGCGAACGGCAGCCTGTCGGGCGGCGCGCAGCTTCAATTGAGCGACCTCGCCGTGTCGCTGGCCGGCGCGCAGGGCGGCAACCCGGTGGCGCAGGGCGTCATGAACGACGCGAACTCTGGCTCGACCCGGCTCGCGCCGTCGTTCAGTCCCGCCTTCGCCATCCAGAAGCACAGGCCGCAATCCGCTGCTCATCTCCCCTGAGTGCGGGGGAAGGGAGCGGGCCGTGGTGGCTCGCGATTCAGAAGGGGTTCGGCCCGGTCTACATCGAGCAGGTCGGATTTGGCGTGAGCGCCACGGAGTTCGAGCTGCAGAGCATCTCGCTGCTGCTCGACGGCCGCGTGTCGCTCTTCGGCCTAGCAGCCGCGGTCGATGATGTTTCAGCTCACCTACTTCGTGTCGCCTGGCGCCAACGTGTTCAATCCGGCGTACTGGTGGGTCAATCTGGCGGGCTTTGCCATCAACGCCGACATCACGGGCGGTGGAGCAAGTTGGCGGGCGGCCTGCGCAAGTTCGGCGACGGCGAGTCGGTTGAGTACCGTCGGCATGCTGATAGCGCGCTTCGCCGTCTACGGGCTGTCGGTGTACGGCGGGTATGGCACCGGCCTCCTCGACGGTGCCGCGCTTCGCGTCGTTCTTTGCGTTCGGAGCGATCAACGGACCAATCGGCGGACCACCGGCGTTCTTCCTGACCGGCATCGGCGGTGGGCTGGGGATCAACCGCGGGCTCACCTTCCCCGAGGTCTGTCCACGTTCGACGAGTTCCCCTTCATCAAGGCGCTCAATCCGGCGGCCGAGCCGGCCGACAATCCGATGGCCGAACTCGCTGTCACTGCGTCCCGCTCCTTTCCGATGAAGTCCGGAGAGTTCTGGTTCGCGGCCGGCATCAGCTTCACGAGCTTCGCGCTCGTCGATGGCGTCGCGGTCGTGTCGGTGGCCATCGGCGACGGCCTGGGAATCGCGCTGCTCGGTCTGGCGCGCATCGGCCCTTCCGCGTCCGGAACTGGCGCTGGTGTCGATCGAACTGGGCCTCATCGCGCGTTTTTCCTCGAGCGAGGGCGTGCTGTGGATTCAGGCCCAACTGACGGACAACTCCTGGATCCTGGACGAATGGGTTCGGCTGACCGGTGGTTTTGCGTTCGTCACCTGGTTCGCGGGACCCAACGCAGGGCAGTTCGTGCTCACGCTCGGCGGTTACCATCCCAGCTTCAAGCGCCCCGACTATCCCGTCGTCCCGCGGCTTGGATTCCAGTGGAGCGTCAGCACCCAGATCACCGTGAAGGGCGAAGCCTACTTCGCGCTGACGTCCGAGGCGGTGATGGCCGGCGGATGCGCTGACGGCGTCGGCCGATTTCGGGTCGGCGTGGGCGACGGTGAAGTTCGGCGCCGACGGGATCGTGTACCTCGATCCATTCCGGTACAACGTGCAGCAGGATGCCTAGATCGCGGCCGGCGTGACGATCGACACATGGCTCGGCGACGTGTCGTTCTCGCTCTCCAAGGGCGCGAGCATCCACGTGATGGGTCCCGCGGTTCCACGGGAGTGTGTGGTTCGACGTCGGCCCCGTCGGACTCACGGTGCCGTTTGGCGGCGCGACCCAGTCGAGCGACATCTATATCAGCTGGACCGACTTCGTCCGGAAGTATCTCGAAGAGGCGTCACCGGGTGTCGCGCGGGTCATCACGGCCATGCCGGGGAAGGGATCGCTGCCCCCGGGAACGGGGACCGGCGGCGCGACCGACACGGCCACGGCGGATGGTTCGGCCGAGCGCGCCCGTTCGAGGTGTTCTCGGAGTTCGAGGAATCACGGTCACCACACTCGTGCCGACGGTGACACTGAGCCTCGAGGGCGCCGACGAGACCCACCTGCCGAGCGGCACGCTCGGCATGGTGAAGATGAACGTGGCGGGGGCCAACTCGGTGCTCGAACTCGGGCTCGTCGGGGGCGGCAATCCCCTGGGC
>CAWFPR010000006.1:0-219676 GCA_963817635.1 uncultured Acidobacteriota bacterium
ATCCCGGTATCACCGTCGGTCGTAGCCACGGTGGCCACGAGAGACGAAGAGTTGGTGCTGCTAGTTCTATGGCGCGGCTCTGCGCGATGGTACGCCACGGGGAGCCATCGGGGCGGCAATTCCGGATTCGCGCAGGACGGGACGCTGCGGGTCTCCCTTCAGTCCGGAGACGTCAGCGCCGACCTGCGCTTCGATCCCGCCGCGCACACGGCCACAATTCAGGGTCGTAAGAACTCCATTCCGTCGACGGCGAACGTCCTGCTCATCGACAGCATTGGCCGCGGACGTAGCGGGCAGCTCTCAAAGCCTTCTATCTCGATCCAGCTGATGCGAATCTGGATCTTCGTCGCGGCAGTCTAGCGCCCCTCTTGGCGCGATCGCGCGATATGTGGAGTACTCCAATGCGATGCGTTTCCCGACCAAGTCAAGAGCGCCGATCCATGCGCCACCCTGACGAAGCGATGACGTCACCAGCGCGACGCCGGCACGTTTTTCCACGTTGCTGGCGTCGCTAGCTTAGCTAGCTAAGCTAGAGACCGCGCGAACCGGTCCGATCCCAAGCCACAGGGCATATCAACTCGGTTCTTCGAGGATTCTATGCATCAAAGTGCTATCCGCACACTCCTTGCGATTGTCGCAATCGCCGTTCTCCCACAGTCTTCGCCGTTGCAGGTCGACCTTGAAGCCCAAAGACCAGGAGGCAGGCAGAAGCACGTTCGCACGGCTCAGCTGCAGCCGTCCGCCGACAGCGAATTGACGCTGTACGAAGCACAGATCATTGCCGACAGCGGCGGCAGATTCCGGCTCGATATCAGTGGACCGCTCACCAAGGACACGACGGAGCGATTCTTCTGGACGGTCAATCGAAAGACTAGGGAGTACACGGTGCTCCGTCTCACTGATGACGATGAGATGGATGCGAAGCGCATCGAGCACGCAATGCGACATCGCGCCAACCTGCCGCTTCGAGGAGATCGAATCGTCGAGCGGCTTCACGAAGACCGGCTCAACACCGCGAAGGCGATCCGAAGAGATACGACGGAGGCCGGCCAGGCTCCCGGGTCAGGTCGCGTCGACTGAGCACAAGCTCTGCTCCCCGCCAGTCGAGGTCGCCAAAATCGCGCACGGACCGAGCGTTGACGAAGATGAGGAAGTAGAACCGCAGCTCTGGTCCGTGTGCAGCGGCTCAGGATACTCGGATTTCCAAGTCTGGGAGCTCGCACGCAAGTTGAACATCCCCGTCGACTATCTCAACGAAACCTATGTCGGATCGTTCTGGACGCACGACGCCCAGCTGTTCGAACCGTATGCCCACTTCTTCACTCACCAGCCCGAACACCTGTGCTGGTCGAACCCGGTGACGCCTTTTGGCACGCACTGGTTCACCACGTGGTGCTCAGGGCCGCGGTACACGTCGTCCTCCTCCGGTTTCGATCTCTTCAATACCGGTGAGTATCTCAATATAGATTTTCCGATCGTCGTGCTGGGCTGGCCGCTGCCAATCGAAACCTGGGTCACGACCACTGCGGCTCTCCAGTACAACTACAACCAGTTCATCTTTGGCAACAGCTTCGACATCGATGCGTCGTCCTCATGGCTGGAAACGCTCGAGGAAGAGCTGCTCCTCTGGGGCGTGGCCAGCGGCTCGGCCGGTGACTCCGACTGCCACTACAACTGCGAGCCGGGTCAGTCCGTCATCGAGCAATGCGAAGCCAGCGGCGATCCCGAGGCTCCGGCCTCGGTACTGGGACTATGACTCGTGCACCTGCATTGTTGGAGCTTCTCCCATCATCATTGATCTCGACGACGATGACCTGAACCTCACCAGCGTGGGACAAGGTGTGTCGTTCGACATCCTGGCGAGCGGCGCTCCCACTCAGGTCGCGTGGACGCGGGCCGGAACCCGAGACGCGTTTCTCGTGCTCGATCGGAACGGCAATGGCCTGATTGACGATGCGAAGGAGCTTTTTGGCAACTACACCGATCAGCCGCCGATTCCAGCGAATCCTCCGAGAGGAGGCGGCCGCAACGGATTCCGCGCGCTCAAGGTCTTCGATCAGCCCAACGCCGGCGGCAACGGTGACCAGCAAATCACGGACGAGGACACGGTGTATGACCGCCTCCGGCTGTGGATCGATGCCAACCACGATGGCGTGTCGCAGCCAGCCGAGTTGACCACGCTCGAAGACGAGGGCGTGCGTTCGATCTCGCTGAGGTACGTGCTCGGTAAAGGCACCGATAGCTACGGCAACCTCATGAGATATCGCAGCCATGTGACGATGGAAAGGAACGGCGTGCCCAGAGGTCCGATGAGACGCCTAGCTGTCGACGTGATTCTGAGGACAGCGTTAAATTAGTTAGGTGCACTCCTGGTGGTGCCGTGGTACGCTGATCGTCGTCTGAGCGCGCCACGGCGCTACTGCCGTCGCGGCCGGCGCCTCGTCCGTTCGCAAGGAAGGATCGAATGCGCAACCGGGCCCCTCTTGCTGCGGCGGCCGTGAACGGCGCAGTGGTCCTGCTGCTGCCCGCTTGGTCGATCTTGCTCGCGTCCGTTCTCCGCACCATTCTTCCCGCACATTTCGCGTCCGGCGCTGTGCTTGCGCCGGCTGTGTCAACGGTCGTGGACGCGATTCAGGCCAGCCTGATCGGGTTGATCGTGACGATTCCGCTGGCGGGGCTTGCGGCGTGGCGCACATACGTTTACGCCATACAATGGTTGGATCAGCGCCGCTCGTGGAGGGGCATCGTCGAAGCCGCTGCACTAGGCGGGCTGTTCGTCGGAGGCATGCTCGGGTCCGCAGCGTTCGGGGCTGCGGTACGCGGGGTGGGATCGATCTGGGTGATTCCGGCGATTGGGTTGTATGCATCAATCGGTGTGCTGGTGGGACTGCTCGTCGGGCTGATCCTGCAGTTGACGGCGATGGCCGTTCTGGGAATCGCGGTGCGCCGCTTTGGGTCCATGAAACCGCTGGGCTAGACTAGTGTAGTGTCTCAAAAGTAGCTTTACAACGCGCTGTCTTCGCGAGAATGGTCTCGACCGACGCGATCCAGAGGAAGGGTTTTCGGGTTCTTGTTCGTCTCTCGCAGATAGGCGTCGATGGCGGCGACCAGATCGGACACGCTGTGGAACACGCCGCGCCGAATCCGCTTCGTCGGGATTTCCCGAAACCAGCGTTCGACGAGATTCAACCACGACGCGCTGGTCGGCGTGAAGTGCAAGATAAAGCGCGGGTGGGTGGCTAACACTACTTTGTCAGGTTGATTCGCGGTCCGCGAAGGCGGCGCGATCCAAGGACTTGTACTTTTTCCCGAGGTCGTGTACGCTGCGCGCGTGACGACGGGGCCCGCACGGGCACTGCTGCGGCGATTGGGCCTGTTTCTCGACGGGTTCAGCGCGTGTTTCAGCCGGCAGCCGCAGCGTGAGGCTGCGACGCAGTACGTGGACGGGCTCTTCAACGACAGCGAGCGGAAGTCGATGCAGGCGATGCACGGGCGCCTGGGTGATCCGCGCGATTACCAGGCGCTGCAGCACTTCATCACGCATTCGCCGTGGCAGGCCGCGCGCGTCTGGACGCAGCTGCGCACCGTCGTCCCCCTCCGCGCGGGCATCCTCGCGATCGACGATACCGGCTTTCCCAAGCAGGGCACGCACTCGCCCGGCGTGCAGCGGCAGTACTGCGGCGCGCTCGGCAAGGTGGGCAATTGCCAGGTCGCCGTGTCGAGCGCGTTGATCGCCGATGGCCGCACGTGGCCGCTGGCGTTCGACCTCTACCTGCCCACGTCGTGGACGGACGATGCCGCGCGGTGCGCCGCGGCCGGCATCCCGCCGACCGTCCGGTTCCGCGAGAAGTGGCGCATCGCGCTGGCCCAGGTCCGCACCGTCCTGCAGGCGGGCTTCACGATCACCGGCGTCGTCGTCGATGCGGACTACGGGACGAACGCGGCGTTTCGCTTGGGGCTCGAACGGCTCGGTCTCGCCTATGGCATCGCCATCCGCGGCGAGGCGACGTTCGCCGTCGCGGACGTGCCGGGCACCCTGTCCGCCACGGCACTCGCCGACCTGGCCCCCGACGACGTGTGGGACACGGTGACCTGGGGCACGGGCACCGCGGGCCCGCTCACCGCCGAGTTCTGCGCACTGCGTGTGCGTCCGACGGCGGGCCGGGGCGACCGCTGGCTGCTCTGCGAACGCTCGGCCACGGAGGGCCGGAAGTACTACCTGGTCCATCTCCCGGCGACCACGCCGCTCGTCGACTTGGTGGCGCTCGCACGCAGTCGCTGGCCCATCGAGCAGCAGTACCGCGAGCTGAAAGACGACCTCGGCCTCGATCACTTCGAAGGGCGTACCTATCAGGGCTGACGCATCACGTGGTGCTCACGGCCGTCGCCTTCACGTTCCTGCAGATCGAACGGGCACGTGTCACCGACGGCCCCCGGCCCACGCTGCCCGTGGTGCGGGGGTGGGTCCGCGAGATCATGGGCCTGCTCTACGTGCTCCACAACCGACGGCTCCTCCACATGCTCGACAGCTTTCGACGGAATCCGCCGCTCCGCAGGTGATCCGGAGTCCTATGCGCCACGTATCGACCACGATCGCCGTCGACTCCTCCTGGATCGGGAGCGTGACCTACGCGTCCGATGCGACGCTGACCGTCCGCTTCCGTCGCGGGACGGTCTACCGCTACTTCACGGTCCCGCGTTCCATCGTCGAGGCGTTCCTCACGGCCCCGTCGAAGGGCGCCTACTTTACCCACCGCATTCGGAACGCCTTTCCTCACACACAGGTCGTCGAGCCTCCGCTGCGGTTCTGACTGCCGGCTGATTGGCTGACTGTCGGTGAGCACCAGACCAGGAATCCCCCTGGCCCTCCGGCGGGGCGAGGTCACATCACTGAACCTGACAAAGTAGTGCTAACCTAACCACGCGGTGACGTTCGGATGCGTGGTGTGCGTGCCGTAGTTATCCAGAATCAGATGCAGCGTCAGGTCCCGCGGGAACGCGCGGTCGAGCCGCCGCAAGAACCGCAGGAATTCGTGGTTCGTATGGTGCGGGAGACATTGTCCGATGACTTTCCCTCCAGGACATGCAGCGCGGCAAACAGCGTGGTCGTCCCGTGACGCTTGTAGTCATGGGTCATCGTGCCACATCGGCCCCTTTTTGAGCGGCAGCCCAGGCTGGGTGCGATCGAGCGCCTGAATCTGACTCTCCTCGTCGACGCACAAGACGATCGCTTTGTCGGGCGGGTGGAGGTAGAGCCCCACGACATCGGTGAGTTTCTCCAGAAACCGTTTGTCCCGCGACGCTTGAAGTTGCGGGTCCGATGCGGTTGCAGTCCGTGGGCATCCCAAATGCGCTGCACCGTCGCGGAACTCACGCCCTGCGCGCGCGCGAGCGTCCGACAACTCCAATGCGTGGCGGCCGGCGGCGGCGTTTGGGTCGTCGCGGTCGCGATGCGCTGACCTTGGCGGCCGTGATCGACCGGCGACGCCCACGGCCGGGCGCATCTTCGACCAGCGCCTGCGGGCCATTGGCGGCGAAGCGCGCGCGCCACAACAAGACGGTGGGACGACTGATCCCCAAATCCTTCGCGATCGCGTTGTTGGCCAGCCCGTCGGCGGCCAGCAGAACCGCTTGGCAGCGCATCACGACGCTCTGGGGTGCGTTGTGCGCGCGCGTCCCGGGCCTGCACCGCCGCGCGAATCGCCGCCTTCGGTCCACCCCCGCGTACGCGTGGTAACTGGAAGCGAGGTGCCTTACCTCACGGGCTGCAAGTCGTTACAGGCAAGCGACTCGCAGTCGCAAGCTGGATGTTCACGCCGCCTTTGAATAGCGTTCGGCTTCTATCAGCCAGTCGGCCACCCGGTTCCATCTGGGCCAAATCTGGGCCACCAACCTTCGCTCATGAATTCAGGCGAAGGATGCCGCGCCGGAGCGTCGCCGTGCGACGCGAAGGCGGGCCCGTCCCTGTCTTTGAACGAGCTACGGATGGCAAGCCACGCTCGCTCATGAATGCAGGCGAAGGATGCCCACCGTAGCGGCGAAGCCGCGAAGGTGGGCCCGTCCCTGTCTCTGAACGAGCTCCGGATGGCAAGCCACGCGCGCTCACCCAGCAGGCAGAGGTGGGCCGCCGCAACCGCAGTTGTCGCTTTCAACCCACACTCGCCGGAATCGCGAGCTTTCAGGCGCAACGCGCTCGGCACCTCACTTGCTCGCCATCCGGTGGCCATGCTCGTCGAGAAGCGCTTCGTCTACGTCCTGAGGAGTTGTTCGAACCCCACTCGGTTGTGCCTACTGAAAGTCCGTTCCTGTTGCCGCCGTTGATGTTGCGGCCAATCGTGGAGACGCTGCTCGGCGATGATCTCCGTTCTTCTCTCCCTCCTGCAGACCGTCCGCGGACTGGTCCGGTCGCGTGCCGCCCTGCACCTCGAAGTCCTGGCGTTGCGCCACCAGCTGCAGGTCATACAGCGCTCACGGCCTCGGCCAATGCGGCTCGTGCCGGCGGACCGGTGGCTCTGGGCGTGGCTGTCCGGCGTCTGGATGGGATGGCGGACGGCGCTGGTGATCGTGAGGCCGGAGACCGTCATCGCCTGGCATCACCGCGGCTTCCGGTTATTCTGGACGTGGGAAGAGCCGCCGACGCACAGGCCGATCTGCCGTACCACTCCACGTGCGTGCGCTGATTCGGACGATGTCCGAGGCCAACCCGCGCTGGGGCGCTCCGCGAATCCACGGCGAAATCCTGAAGCTGGGGATTGATGTCTGTCAGGCCACCGTCGCGAAATACAGGGTGCACCGTCGGCAGCCGCCGTCGCAAACGTGGCGGACGTTCCTGGCGAATCACATCGGACAGGTCATGGCTGCAGACTCCTTCGTGGTACCCACCGCGAGGTGTCGGCTTCTCTTTGTCCTGGTGATTCTCGCCCATGAGCGCCGACGCGTCGTGCACGTGGCCGTCACGGACCCTCCCACCGCCGCGTGGACTGCGCAACAACTGCGCGAAGCGTTTCCCTGGGACCAGGCACCTCCGATACAGGCTCCGGGATCGCGATCACGCGTTCGACGGCTGGGCGGAGACCGCTACGGCGATGGGCATCGACGAACTCCTGACGGCACCCCGTTCGCCCTGGCAGAACGCCTACGTCGAACGGTTCATCGGATCGGCGCGACGCGAGTGTCTCGATCACGTCATCGTGTTCGGCGCCAGCGGACTGCAACGGCTCATGACGTGCTATTGCCACTATGACGAGCAAACGCGCACGCATCTGTCGCTCGACAAGGACGCGCCGATTCCCCGCCGGATCACGCCCGCCAGTTCTGGCCGGATCGTGGCGATCCCGCAGGTCGGCGGCCTTCATCACCGATACGAGCGCGCCGCCTGACCGGATTCTGCGACACGCGCGCTCCCGCGGGCGGAATGCCGGCTCGCCCAAGCACCGAGCAGCGCGCCCACACCCTCAACGCTCAGCGCGCTCCGGCCATAGGCGTGGCCGCGGCCACCGCTCAAAACCACGCCCAGCCGCCTTCGGAGGCTCGTCGCTACCCCGAATGCTGCGAACTAGAATTATTGGTGGCCACAGCATCCCAGACGTCGGCGGGCATCCCTTCCACAAACCCCTGCTGCTTGGCCGACGCGAGACCGTTTCCGAAGTCGAAGCCGTATCCTCCTTCTCCGGGCGAGCTCCAGAACAGACGATTTCCACCGCAGTCGAGAAAGCTGAATTCGGCGTTGCAACCAGATTTTCACAGCCGACTCAGACCCACCAGGGCAATCGCGCCACCAACAAACCCAATTAAGCGCATGATGGCTAAGGCCCCCTTGGTGTCCGGTAGCTCCGGATGATCCCGAATCAGCCATCGCAACATCATTCTCGGCTGCGTGATCAGCAGCAGACCCACAGCCAAGGCACACAACAACCAGAAGAGTATGCCGAGATTTGTGAGTATCCAATTCCGCACGCGCGAGGCCCCAACCGTTGCCAAGGCGTTCGCCAGAATTGAAGCCATCAGGACGGCCGGAAACAGATAGACGAACAACGAGTAGGCAAGGCGTTTGCCAAGGCGCTGCGGACGTGCTGACCTGAGAAGAAACAGGTCCGTCTTCCCCGTGCGAAGAGTATAGAGGCCTTGGTACGTCAAAGCCAAGATGGATAGTAGCCATCCAAGAACTATCAGCGCCACCGATACCTCCTCATGCTACCGAAGTGTGACGCAGCCTGATGTCGTACTAGCCACCGAAACGCCCGGCATTCCAACCGTCGGTCCTCCGGCCACGCCGGCGTTGTTGACTACTACCTGCCCGCCGAGCAAGAACGGCGTGTTCGCACCGAAGGAAACCGAGCCGCCACTGAGAATACTATCGGCACCGCTCGGGTAAGATGAGCCGTCGAACATAGCTCCGTGTGTTAGCGGGCCGAACGCGAAGTTGTGGCCCGCTGATGCTCCAACTCCTATTCCTCCACACAGGGTGGCCGTATCGGGGTTCCAAGCGACAGTTCCCGCTGGGCCGACTCCAAGGAACACCGGAACAGGCGCAATCGGAATGATCCAGTTGAATGACCAAGGTCTATGCAACACATAATTCTTCAACCTAGTAAGCACGCCACCGTTCGTGTCGGTGGGGGGTTCCGGTCCGGGTTTGGGCCCTGGTTTTGTGGTGTTGTCCGACGAAATCACAGGTGTCAGAACACCGCCGCCTCCAATATCCACGTACCCGTCATCGACGACACCCAGCAGTTCATCGCCGGAACCGGCTGAATCCACTCCTCCGCCGCGTCCAGGCCGTGCGCTCCCGCCCGGTGTTCCACCCGGAGTGGGAAGGGTACCAGTCGTGCCTGTCGCAAAACAACCGGGTCTGGGGGGGTACAATCCGTCAGCCCGCTGGGATCGACGAACAGCAAAGGACTATTCAGTCCAGCCGAGATCCCTCGCGGGCGGGGGGCGCCGGATGGCGCCACCACCACCCCTCGCGGCCGTCGCAGACGAGCGGTGTGGGTGGACTGCCGGTGGCGACGAGCGCTGCCGGTGCGCTGCACGCCATCCCGGGCGGCCGCCAGCCGCCGTCGGGACAGCACGTCCCGCCCCGAGCGCGGCGAACGGATCGCTACCGGCGCACACCGGCGGGGGCGGCGGGGGTGGAGGCGGCGGGACGGGGGCGGGCCGAACGGGGCGAGCACCGGCACGGCCCCCGACACCGCGGCCGACCCGAGCGAGATGAACGCCACCGTGCCGGTGCTGCTGGGCAGCACATAGACGCCGCCGGCCCCGGCGGCGTAGTAGGCCCTATCCGTCCGGCCGTCGCCGTCGTAGTCGGCCGGTCGCGCTCGCGCTGGGCGGGACACTGACGATGCGGCCGGCGGACTGGTTGTCGGTGCCGGTCACTCTGCTACAGGCGGTCGCGACAATCTCGTAGGATCCGGGGCTGAGCCCTGTGACGCTGAGGGTGAAGCCGGTCGTCATCCGCGATGGGGACCGTAATGGTGCTGGTGCCGAGGGTCCCGCCGGGACGGTGGTCAGCGTCAGCGCGAAGGTCTCGGCGGGTTCGTGTCAGTCGGCTGGTCTTGAGGCGGGGTCCTCACCGGCTGTGCATCAGAACGCGAAACGAAACTGTCACAAGTCGAACTAACGACATCGACCGCTTGGCACGAGACTGAACCGCACATTCTGTCGATACTCCCGCTCGGAGCCGATGGCGAAAGTCTGCGCCGATGCGGCAAAGCCCGGTGCAAACGCCGTCACTACGTATTCACCAGAATCATACGTCCCAAAGGTGAACCCGCCCTTCAGATCGGTCCGTGCCTGCCTGACGATTCTGTGTTCGAGCGCACTCATGAACGTGACCGTTGCATTCGGAATGGGCTTTCCGTCACTTGTCCTCACGACGCCTTCGACGAGACTGAGATCATCCTGAGTCATCCGGTCCAGAAGCAGTGCCGTGTCGGCGACGTTCGACCCGGCAGTGACCACAACCTCCAGAGATGCGTCGCGAAAGCCTACGAGCGTCACCGATACTCTCGCAACGCCCCTCGGCACATCGGGTATTCTGAACTCGCCTGCCTGATTCGTCTTGGCCCTAAGCGTCACTCCTCCCGAGGCTCGCACCACAATTTCGGCGCCTTCGAGCGGGCATCCACTCCACTCCGTTACCCGTCCAACAACTTGTGCCGGCCCGGAGGCCTGCGCTGGCAAGGCATCAGCACTGAGCAGCACGAGTGCCAGAAGTAGAGATGTCATTTGCAGTTACTCCGTATGTACGACGAGATATTGGCAGAAGGAGGCTGCAAACCAAATGCAGCCTCGAGGCCCTCGTCTTGGAAAGCGAACTGACCACCACCATAGCCGTGGAGGGATTCGTGGAAAAGTAGGCTTATATTGCGTGCGTTCGCACCTGCGTTCGACGGATCGATCGTCGACGGTCGCAGGTACACCGTCAAGCGCGGGGCGACCATCGACGTGACAGCATTCACACCCGGAGACGCGGAAAACCACTGCGCGACAGTTGCTCTGCTCGGGTTGAGTCTCAAGAATACGTTGCCTGCGGTTGGCGGGTAGAGTGACGCCGAAGACACGGTGGATCGGGTTCCGTCAAAGAACTGGGCGCCGCGGAGGAGATAGCTCCGGAGTGACGACCAGCTGAGTCCAGATACCTTGTTAATAACCCGACTTTGGCAGTCTTGACTTGGCACGTTATTTGTTAACGCATTCAGAGCGACCTGCATCGCGGCGTCGTCTTTAGGTGTGAGCGGAACATCTCCGGATTGCTGCCCCCCACTACTTCCCGCTGTATCCACGTACCCGTCATCGACGACACCCAGCAGTTCATCACCGGAACCGGCCGAATCCGCTCCGGCGCCGCCGCGTCCAGGCGTTGCGCTCCCCCCCGGTGTTCCACCCGGCTTGGGAAGGGTACCAGTAAATCCTGTCGCAAAACAAAGGGGTCTGGGGGGAGTACAATCCGTCAGCCCGGTGGGATCGACGAACACCAAAGGACTGTTCAACGCATAGCTGTACCGATTCCACCGCTGCGGCTCGAAGATCCCGGCGTAGACGGGATCGCTGGTGCTGAAGCGCCCGGTCCGCACCTGGTAGGACCGCGCGCCGGCGGCATCGAGCCCCGCCTCGCCGTCGCGAAACAGCCCCGCGAAGCGCCGGTCCGGCAGCCCCGTCGCGCCGGACAGCTCCTCCCCGAACGGGGCGTAGTCCATCCGCCCGAGGATGGTGCCGTTCGCGTCGAACACCACGCGCACCGACCCGAGCGCGTCGAGCGCATAGTACTCCACCTGCTCGCTCTGCGCAGAGGCGGGCGGCGCGCTGCCGAGGATCGCCGCCGCGATCGCGCACGCGCGCACGAGCCCGCGCCACCAGCCGCCCGCCGGCCACCGCGTCGTCCGCCGCGCCAGCGCCCTCATCGCGCCACCACCGTGACGACGCCCTCGAGCGTGAAGCCCGACACCTGCACGGCGCTGCCCGCCGCCTCGTGCACGCCCGCGTACCCATCCAGCTCGCCGGGGGCGATGGGCGCCACCGCGACGGCCCGCCCGTTGACGAGGCACGTCGCCGTGGTAGACCGCGAAGGTCCCTGCGACTGTCCATTGGGGCCGGAACAGCGTGAGATCGGTGGCGGGCGTCAGCCGCGTCGCCGGGCCGTGCGCCTCGAGCGCCACCGCCAGCGGCACCGCGACGCCCGCACGCGCCAGCGCCCACTCGGAGGCGGGCCCGATCGGGTCGGCCGGCCCCGCGAACGACTGCCGAATCCCCACGTGCTGCGCGGCGAGCGGCGCGCTCACCGACACCAGAACAACTGCAGGCGCTCCGCTTCCAACCCGGTGAGGTCCTCCCGAAATGGACCTACACCTCTCACCAACTCCGTAATGGTATTTCTGCGGCGCCCCTCACTGCCCGTTTGCCCGACGGACGAGATCGTGAGTCGTAAGCGGCGCAGCGTCGAAAGCAACAACCGCGCAGGACGTGATGAATCTGCGCGCCTTGGCGCTCGGTGATCGGTCGAGTGCCGCCTTCACGTCACGCTCGCGCCATTGCGGAAAGCCGTCTGAGTGGCTACGTGATGAGGTTGAGGGCCGCACGCGTGTAGAGTCACGTACGGACTTCGCCTGGTTCAATCGTCTCAGAGGACAACAGCTGCCACACGCGCTCGGCGCCAGGCTCAGTAATGCTCTGCAGGAATTCGGATTCGCTGAGCGGCGGTCGAGCGGAGCACGCCCCAACCGATTCTGTCTCGGCCGATCCCCGCATTCACCCTGCGGCGCGATGCAACCGGGAGCAACTCCACATCAGGACCGATGCGCTGACGACAGCCGCAGCCAGACCGAGCTCAAGCAAGTCACCGTAGCCGTCAAGCGACGCAATCCAGGTGCCGGCGAGGTTCGCCAGGACACTTGCATACGCGATCCGCGATAGCGAGTACCACGACCGTTTCGTCATGAGCCCTTTCAGCAGCGCCACAAATCAGCACCGCACTTGCCGCAGAAACGCCTCGGGCCACCGAACGCCGTAAATAACGTACTCCCCTCGCGGCGCTTCCAGACCGGCCATGAACACACCGAGCAGCGAATTCTCGAAGTGGCTAGTCCAGCGAGCAGTATTAGCAGCGGAAACGCCCATACGAACCGCTGCCGTGTCACAATCTCATTTCCGATCCAGAAGGCCGTCAATACGAACACCGTCTGGAGCACAATGAACTTGGGTAGCGCGCCGAAACTAGGTGTTCGGTTCATATGATGGTTGCCCTCAACGGCAGCTAATTGTGACCAAGGACAGCATGGACGTCTTCGTACGAGCCACAGAGAACCCCCATACCTGACCGAACGGTGCCGGACCGACCGAGTATCCGGTGAAGCGGGTATTGCTGCTGCTCTTGTATAACGATCCGGACAACCCAAGTATTCCACCGCTCAGATCTAGCGCGGAACCATTGAAGTTACTGACGGAATCAACCGACCCGAACTCAACGGATACGCCAGCCGAGATTCCCACAGCCACTCCCCTAGTTCCGAACACCCCGATTTCTCCGGTCGTTGGCTCGTAGTACAGGCCCCCTTGCAATTCCAGACCCAACGTCGGAGCGAACACTCCGCCACCGGTGACCGACCACACTGGGCCATTCGCGTCCCCGTTCTGTGACGGCAGAATCGAACATAGCGCGCGCTTCAAAATATTCGGCTTCCCCGGCGGCGCAGGTGATGCCGGTTTTGTAGTCGGACCAGGCGTCGGCGTTGGAGGCACCTTCGTTTCGGTTTCTGAAGGCGTTTCGGTCTTCCCGAGGTTGACGCCCCTGCCCCACTGGCCGAAATTGAAACCGGCCCACCCACCACCATCATTGAGTCCGTTCAGCGCATCGGTACATTTGCCAGAATGCACAGTGCAGTTCTGCCCACGCGGCCGGATTGTCACAGGTGAAAGACGAAGGTCCCTTGGCGCTCAGCCCGCTGACGTCCGTCAAGGTGGCCGGGCTATTCAACGCATAGCTGTACCGATTCCACCGCTGCGGCTCGAACAGCCCCGCATAGATCGGGTCGACCGCGGTGAAGCGTCCGGTCCGCACCTGGTAGGACCGCGCCCCGGCCGCATCGAGCCCCGCCTCGCCGTCGCGAAACAGCCCCGCGAAGCGCCGGTCCGGCAGCCCCGTCGCGCCGGACAGCTCCTCCCCGAACGGGGCGTAGTCCATCCGCCCGAGGATGACCTTTGCGGTGTTGGCGCTCTTCGAGGTCCTGCCGGAGGCCCGTCCGACGGCGGCCTACGGGCTGATCGTCGGCGCCACCGACGCGCAGCCCCTGGCGCTCGCCCTGCTGATCCGCCCCGACGGGACGATCGCCATCCAGCGGCGCGTGAGTGCGCGGTCGTGGACACCGCTCGCGACCGCCCGGCCGCCGCGCCGGCACGGGGCGCTCGACCCGGCGGCCGCCCCCGCACCGCTCAATCGGCTCGAGGTGCGGGTGCGCGCCACCACGGCGACGTGCCTGGTCAACGGGCAGGCCGTCGCGGTCGTGCCCATCGCGCCCGGCGAGCTGGACGGGTACGCGGGTGTGCACGCCGGAGCCGGCAGCGCGGTGCAGGTGTCGGGCTTCACGCTCGAAGGCGCCGTCACGGTGGTGGCGCGATGAGGGCCCCGGTGCGGCGGACGACGCGGTGGCCGGCGGGCGGCTGGTGGCGCGGGCTCGTGCGCGCGTGCGCGATCGCGGCGGCGATCCTC
This sequence comes from uncultured Acidobacteriota bacterium, assembly GCA_963817635.1. Lineage (GTDB taxonomy): Bacteria > Acidobacteriota > Vicinamibacteria > Vicinamibacterales > 2-12-FULL-66-21 > CAWFPR01. The sequence continues at coordinate 14,207 of CAWFPR010000006.1, forward strand.
GGCAGCGCGCCGCGCGCCCACGCGCAGAGCGAGCAGGTGGAGTACTATGCGCTCGACGCGCTCGGGTCGGTGCGCGTGGTATTCGACGCGAACGGCACCATCACCGCGACGTCGCTGATGGCGAGGGTCGGCGGCGGGTCATCGTCCACAATGGTCACGACCAGGGCCGACACCGCGCCCACGCCCCCGCCGGTCACCACTGAAATCGTGACGCTGAACGTCTCGTCCTCTTCGTCGCGGCTGTCCGGCACGATCGGCACGCTGACCGACTGCGCGGCCTGCGTGGCGCTACCCGCGACGAAGGTCAGCGTACCGGTCTGCGCCGTGTAGTCGGCACCGGCCGCGGCCGTGCCGGGCTGGGTGCCGTACGCGACGGTGATCGGACAGTCGATCGCATACTGCGTGGCGCCGCTACTGGGCAGGATCCACCAGCCGGCATTGAACGCAGTGAAGTACGCGGGGTCAGCCATGCCGTCGCCGTCGTAGTCGCCCGGCACCGGGATGCTCGTCGTCCACGTCCAGCCCCACTCGCGCACGGAGGTCGCGCCAGTCGCGCTCAGCCGGATGTACCAGTAATAGGCAGTCGCCCCGCGGCGGAATACCGCCAGGTCCGCGCGGCCATCACCGTCGTAGTCGGCGGGCACGGGCTGATCGAGGGGATCGCCGCCCCACCCGTCCGCCGAGGCCGGCGCCTGGCACGACGGTGCGATCGTCCAAACGCGAGGCGGTCTACGAAGGCGTGATCAGCACGCCGAAGACCGAGGCGGGCTGCCAGCGGATTCCGTTGTCACCGACGGTCTGCCTACTCCTCGGCGAGTCGAGGCGGCGCGCGAGACGGACGGATCCGGAGGCACTCGTGTTCGCGACAGGGTCGGGCCAGCCGATTGCGCCGCACAACGTGCTGCGCCGCTGGATCTTTCCAGCGTACCGAGGCGCTACATGTGCCGCGCAGGACATGGTTGACGTCATGGCTTCTCAGCGGTTGCGTCTAGGTCGCCCGAGCAGGACCCGAATCTCCCGCGCAAGTTGCGGATCGCCTCTGAGGTCCTCAAGCACTTGCGTGGCCAGCGCCTTCTTGGACCTTACGAGTGCGTGCAGCAATATCAGGCGATCCTCACCGACGGACGGATCTCTGACTAGCTCGATGACTCGGTCGATCACATCGTCCGTTGCGGCGGCGCTCAATGCGCAGGCGAGCGCCCACCGAACGTTGGGTCGGCCACCTGCAGGCTCCCGGCTGAAGAGCGAGAGGAGAACGTCCCAAGCCCAAGAAGCTTCGGTCACGGCCAGCGATCGAGCGATACCTTCACGCACCTGGGGCGGGTAGTTGTGCTGCAGGTGCTCGAGGAGAACGGGTATGGCGGAAGGGTACGGAGCCGCCGTGTTAACCAGATCCCATACCGACGTCACCTCGACGCCAACGTCATTCAAGGCGCGCACAAGCGGCGCCTCCGCCTCGCCCATCGCGGCTTGAGCTGCGGCGGCGAGCGCCTGTTTCTTGTCCCGCATTTTGCGGTAGCTAGAGTCCGCCTCAAGCTCAGCAGCAACCTGCTCCGCCGTCTTCGCACTGTCTATTAATCTTCTCGTCATGGCCAAATGAATCGTTCAATGTTAACGAGACCTGCGCGCCACGCAGCCTGCAGTGGTCCTGAAAGGCGCGTGCTGTTTCTAACCCACAGATTAAACATCCCATTCTCCGTTTCGGACGCAACTTGTGCCAAATCGCGCAACTGTCTCGTGAACGCTTGGTAGCCTACGTTCTTAACCTCAGTAATTACCGGCCCCAACACGCCATCCGGAATCCTGATTCGACCATTGACCAGAATCGGGAGCTTCTTCCCGATTACCGTCAACCCTCCTACAATCTGCTCTCCCAAGAAGCCGATCTGCCCTGGCGTCAAGGGGACCATCCCAAGCTTGAGGCAGCCGTTCTCGACCGTACAATCAACCTGCTTGCCGTCGATCTTTACGAGGACTTTGCCTTCATTCCCTTTTGACAACGCGCCGTTCTCAAAATGAGACACGACCGACTGGAAGAAGGCATTGTCTGTCTGGCCAAGGTACTGCTGAAGGCCCTCCCAAATGTTCGAGGGCATTCCCTCGGCGTAGCCCTGCTGCTTGGCCTGCGCACGCGCGTTGCCGAAGTCGAACCCATAGCCGCCACCCTCCGCGGGCGCCCAGAAAACCCGGGCCCCACCGCAGTCGAGGAAGCTAAACTCGGCGTTGCAACCAGACGGCGGGCCCTCCGCCAGAAGCCCCGAGGAATCGGAAAGTGATACAGGCGAGTTCAGCGCATAGCTGTACCGATTCCACCGCTGCGGCTCGAAGATCCCCGCGTAGACGGGATCGACGCTACTGAAGCGTCCGGTGCGCACCTGATAGGACCGCGCGCCGGCGGCATCGAGCCCCGCCTCGCCGTCGCGAAACAGCCCCGCGAAGCGCCGGTCCGGCAGCCCCGTCGCGCCGGACAGCTCCTCCCCGAACGGGCCGTAGTCCATCCGCCCGAGGATGGTGCCGTTCGCGTCGAACACCACGCGCACCGACCCGAGCGCGTCGAGCGCATAGTACTCCACCTGCTCGCTCTGCGCCTGCGCCGGCGGCGCGCTGCCGAGGATCGCCGCCCCGATCGCGCATGCGCGCACCAGCCCGCGCCCCCAGCCGCCCGTCGTCCGCCGCGCCAGCGCCCTCATCGCGCCACCACCGTGACGGCGCCCTCGAGCGTGAAACCCGACACCTGCACGGCGCTCCCCGCCGCCGCGTGGACGCCCGCGTACCCATCCAGCTCGCCGGGCGCGATGGGCACGACCGCGACGGCCCGCCCGTTGACGAGGCACGTCGCCGTGGTCGCCCCCACCCGCACCTCGAGCCGATCGAGCGGGGCCGGGGCGGCGTCCGGGTCAAGCGCCCCGCGCCGGCGCAGCGGCCTGGCGGTCGCGAGCGGTGTCCACGACCGCGCACTCACGCTCCGCTGGATGGCGATCGTCCCGTCGGGGCGGATCAGCAGCGCGAGCGCCAGGGGCTGCGCCTCGGTGCCGCCGACGATCAGTCCGTAGGCCGCCGTCGCACTGGCCTCCGGCAGGACCTCGAAGAGCGCCGACACCGCGAAGGTCCCCGCGACCGTCCACTGCGGCCGGAACAGCGTCAGGTCGGTGGCCGGCGTCAGGCGCGTCGCCGGGCCGTGCGCCTCGAGCGCCACCGCCAGCGGCACCGCGACACCCGCACTCGCCAGTGCCCACTCGGAGGCGGGCCCGATCGGGTCGGCCGCCCCCGCGAACGACTGCCGAATCCCCTCGTGCTGCGCGGCGAGCGGCACGCTCAGCGCCAGCACGCCCACGCTCCACAGGACGCCACGTGTCGTCACCACCGCCCACCTCCTTCCAGCCGAGACCCCTCGCTGGCGGGGGGCGCCGGATGGCGACCACCCCTCGCGGACGTCGCAGACGCGTGGCGTCGGCGGACTGCCGGTGGCGACGAGCGCCGCCGGCGCGCTGCACGCCATCCCGGGCGGCCGCCAGCCGCCGTCGGGACAGCACGTCCCGCCCCCGAGCGCGGCAAACGGATCGCTGCCGGGGCACACCGGCGGGGGCGGCGGGGGTGGGGGCGGCGGCACGGGAGGCGGGCCGAACGGGGCGAGCACCGGCACCGCCCCCGAGACTGCGGCAGACCCGAGGGAGATGAACGCCACCGTGCCGGTGCTGCTCGGCAGGACAGTAGACGCCGCCGGCGCCGGCAGCGTAGTAGGCCGGATCCGTCCGGCCATCGCCATCGTAGTCGGCCGGCACGGGGATCCCGCCCGACGCGCCGAAGCTCAGACGATACGACACCCCCGTCGAACTGGGGCGCACATACCAGCCCCCGTCGGCCGGATAGAAGAAGGCCGGATCGGTGCGGCCGTCGCCGTCGTAGTCGCCGGGCGTCGGCACGTGCGTCCCGCCGGGGAACCCGAAGTCGATCGCATACTGCGTGGCGCCGCTACTCGGCAGGATCCACCAGCCGGCATTGAAGTCCGTGAAGTACGCGGGGTCGGCCATGCCGTCGCCGTCGTAGTCGCCCGGCACCGGGATGCTCGTCGTCCACGTCCAGCCCCACTCGCGCACGGACGTCGCGCCGGTCGCGCTCAGCCGGATGACCAGTAATAGGAGTTGACACCGCGGCGGAACACCGCCAGGTCGCGCGTCCATCACCGTCGTAGTCGGCGGGCACGGGTTGATCGATGGGGTCGCCGCCCCACCCCTCCCCCGAGGACGGCGCGCTGGCACGACGGCGCGAGATCGCAAGGCGCCGATGGCGGGCCGGTAGAGTCGCGCAGTCGGTCCGCCCATCGCCGTCGTAGTCGGCGGGCACGGGGATGTCGCGCGGGCTGCCGCCGAACGCCGGGAGCGTCTGGAACGCGCCGGTCGCGGCCGAGGCGATCGTCCACACGCCGGTGGCCGGGTTGAACAGGGTCGCGTCGGCCAGGCCGTCCACCGGCGCATAGAGATCGCCCCAGGTCCGCCGCGCGGCGTCGTCATTGAGAATCGTGCCGATTCCTTGCGCATCGGCCAGTCGTCGCGTTCACCGGTGACGACAGCGTGACGACGAACGACTCGTCCGCCTCGTAGGTGGGGTCCCCGATGACCGGCACGGCAATCGTGCCGGTCGTCGCGCCGGGCTGCAGCGTCACGGTCCCGGACACCGCGCCGTAGTCCACGCCCGCCACGGCGCTGCCATTGCTGGTCGCGTACTGGACCTGGCACGACGCGTCCGCTCGCCGCCGACAGGCTCACCGTGAAGACGGCGTTGGTCATGCCGCTCGCCCCTTCGCTCACCGCGACGTCGCTGATGGCGAGGGTCGGCGCGGGATCGTCGTCGGAATGCCGTGACGACCAGCGCGACAACCGCGCCGACCGCCCGCCGGTCACGAGCTGAAATCGTGACGCTGAACGTCTCGTCCTCTTCGTCGCGGCCGTCCGGCACGATCGGCACGCTGACCGACTGCGTCGCCTGCGTGGCGCTGCCCGCGGCGAACGTCAGCGTGCCGGTCTGCGCCGTGTAGTCGGCACCGGCCGCGGCCGTGCCGGGCTGCGTGCCGTACGCAACGGTGATCGGACACAGGAGCGGCCCGCCGTCCGACGTCGTCAGGACGAACGCGGCGCTCAGGGTGCCGAGCGGACTCGGGAACGGACATTGTCGCGGACGCGAGCGACACCGTCGCGGTCTGGCGCAGGCCGCGGACGGCGCCGAGCAGGCGCCCGCCGGCATACACGAAATCCCGGTCCCACACGCGCGTGCCGCATACCGTCTCGTACTGGGAGAGCACCTGGTTGCCTGGGCTGCGGAGGGTGTAGGTGGTGGTGCCATTGACGGTGTGGAGGAGGCGGGCACCGGCGGCATCGTAGGTGTGCGCGGCCGTGACGCCGGTGCTCGTAAACTGGCTCAGGAGATCGCGCTAGTTGTAGGCATAGTGCCCACGCGCGTCATCGTTCAGGCGTCCGAGGTCATCGTAGGCGAACACCTCGGGAACGGCGCCGCTCGTCGAGAGCAGTCGCTGCGTGGCGGAGTCGTACTGGTAGGTGGTGACCCCGCCGGCCGTCTCGCTCAGGCGATCCCCCGACGGGCTATACGTCCAGCTGCGCGTGCCCCAGGGTCCGGTCGCGGTGCCCAGCCGGCCCAGCGGATCGTACGCGTAGCTCTGCGAGGCGCCGCTGCGCGGGTCGGTGATCGCCAGGACCTGGTCGGCGGCGTCGTACCAGTACGTCAGGTCGAGCCCGGCCCCGCCCGCGGTGAGCGCGGTGAGCTGCTCCACGCGGTCGCGGGTGTCGTAGGTCACCCTGTGCGTGACCGCGCCGGTGTGATACGACGCGAGGGCGCCCGTGTCGCCGTAGGTGAACGTATCGGCAAAGACGGCGCCGTTCTGGAGCACCTCGGTCGGTCGATTGGCGGTGTCATAGTGGTACGTGACGACGCGGCCCGACGGATACGTGATCGTGGACAGGTTGTCGCTGGTGTCGAGCGTGTAGGTCGAGGTGAACGTCTGGCCGTTAACCGTGTCCGATCGCGCGTTGAGCCGACCGGCGGCGTCGTACCCCCAGGCCGTCGTCACCGACGCGGTCGTCTGCCCGCTCGGCCGGCCGTACGTCGGATGGAAGGTCACCGTGACGTCGTCTTCGGTGCCCGGCGGATCGATCTGCTCCAGGCGGTTGCTCGTGTCGTAGTGAAAGACGGTGGTTTCGCTGAGCGCATTGGTGGTGGAGGTCAAGCGGCCGGCGGCGTCGTAGGCATACTGCGTGGTGCCTGACTCCGGCTGCGTCTCCTCGGCCAGCAGCCACCGGCTGTCGTCGCCATACGTCCACGTGCGCGCGGGCACCCCGGGCACCTCGACGCGTATCAGGTGGTTGAGCACGTCATACCGATAGCGCGTCACGGTGCCCGCCGCGTCCGTCACCGTTCGAAGGTACGCGTCGGCCGGCGACCCGAATCCGAGGTACTGGTAGAGCGTCGTCCGGGTTTCGGAGGCGGAGACGGGGGTCGTCACGGTCAGTTCGATCCCGGCATACGTGTAGGTCGTGACGACGCCGTCCGGGGCCGTGCGGGTGCGCAAACGGCCCAGTTCGTCATAGGTCATTGCGACGCCGCGGCTGCCAGTGCCGGCCGTGTAGGGCGCGCTCTGGAAGCCGACCTGCCCGCAGACGGTGTATCCGTGCGAACGAGCACCCCGTCGGCGGCGGTCGTGAGGACCGGCCGTCCAAACCCGTCCACGTGCGTACGCGCGGTCGCGCTTCCGCGGCTGACGGTGACGACCTCGCCGTCGGTGTCGTCATAGCCGTAGAGCACAGCGGTCGTGTTCGTCGGCGTCGCACTGGCGAGGCGGAAGGCGTCGTCGTACGTGTAGGCCGTGCCGAGGTCCCCGATGCCCTCGGCGGCCACCGTGCCGTCCGGGTTGACCGTCGCCGTCACCGTCACGTGGTCGGTCCGCGTCTCCCGGACGCGGCCCCAGGTGTACTGCAGGGTCGTCCGATGGCCGAGGGCATCCTCGACCGCGGCGAGGTTGCCGGTGGCGTCGGGCTCGAAGGTGCGGACGAGACCGCCCCGATTCTCGCGCGTCAGGAACCCGGTGGCCGGATCGTAGGTCCACGAGATTTCGAAGGGCCCGGAGAATTCGTCGTACGCGGTGCGCACGCGCACGCGCGCGCTCGCGACGCGCCCGCGGATATACGGGGTGAAGCTGTGGGCAAACGTGCGGATCGTCTCGCGCAGGGAATACGGGTTCTCGAACTCGGTGACCGTCGTCGGCTGCCCGTAGTCGTTGAAGGTGCCCTGGCCGACGGCGTAGACGTAGCCGGTGGTCCAACTGGCGGTGCCGCGCGTCAGGACGCGCTCGCTCACGAGCGCGTTATAGACCCCGTTCGACGCCGCAATCCCTTCCTCGCCGGGCACGTAGTCCGACGAGATCGGCTCGGACCTCACATAACTGATCACCTCGCGTTCGACGACGGCGATGCCGGATTCGGTCGTCCGCTCCTCGAGCGCCCCCGCACTCCACGCGCTGAAGTCGCCGCTCAGCCCGTGGCCACGAAAGCGGTAGCGCGTGGTGTTGCACGGGCCGTTGACCACCGTCTGATCCTGATTGGCGCCCTGGTCGTACACGTAGGTCCACGTCCCGGCCGGAATACCGCGGCCGCCGAGCGTGCGCGTCGCCACGACGCGCGTGAGGGTCGTGACCGCACCGGTCCGATGCGAGGCGTTGCCGTAGGTATAGGTGACCGTGCCTCCGGCGGGCGCATGGACCACGCGCAACTCGTGCCCGGGCGCGGTCGTGCTGTATTCGGTACTGCCAGGGGAGGCCCTGGGGCGGGCGGACGGCCTGCAGCACGGTGTGGCCGGCGAGGTCGACCGCCACCTGGTCGTAGTGCCAGATGCGGCTGCCGTACTGCATCGTCTGGAGACTCTTCAGGCCGGGGTCGTACGTGAACGTCACCTCGCGCTCCTGGGACGCGCCCAGGACCTGTCGGATGCGCTGGACCCCGTCCAGGGGCCCCGGGGCGTCGAAGTAGGTGAACTCGAGCCGGTTGCCGAACACGTCCTGGATCGCCGTGACGTAGCGCACGTCGCCGAGCGTGTCGTTCAGGTGCACGAGCCGGCCGAACGTGTACACCACCCCGTTCGGCAGCTTCAGCGTCTGCGTGGCGCGGTTGTACAGCCAGAAGTCGCGGGTGATCCACCCTTCACTGAAGGCGCTCGTCGTGTAGAGGGGGTGCTGGCTGCCGTCGCCCATCTCGATGCGGGTCTCGCCGCTGCCCGTCGCGTCGGGCTGGAAGACCCGGCCGAAGTGCAGGCGCCAGCCGAGGCCGGCCCACGAATCCTCCGGGATTGTGAGGTCTCCGGTGGCATACCCGGGATAGAGGGCACTGTTGTAAAACCGCTGGACGCGCAGGTCGAACCCCGCGTTGCCCGGCAGGACCAGGTCCGTCGCGGTGACCACCAGGTTGCCACTGAGCGGGTCCACCTGCTCGAACGGCAGCACGCCGTCCATCAGCTGGCCGCCCAGGCCCTGGCGGTGCAGCGGCGCTTGCGCCTGCGCCACCGCCGCGATGGCGAGGAACCCCACCCCCAACAGTCCGTGACGCGCGTGCATCGGCGTAATCCTGGTGCGACGCGGGGCGCACGGCCCGTGCGCGTCGGTCGCAACACGGCGACGATACTGAAGACCGTCCGCAAGCTCGACGGTTTTCGTGTCCCAAATTTGCCAAATCGTGTCCCATTTCTGACGGCATCCGCCTTGGGAGACGGCTCGGTACCTTCGTCATCTTGCGCGGCCGACTGCCCCTTATTAGGATGAGCTGGGTCGCTGGTGCCTTCGGGAGGACGCACTGGCGAGCGAAAGGGACACGGTGCGCCCGGAGTGGTTCCACACCGTCGCCCGCGAGGTCCAGGTCCTCGCGGGCCTTATGCTCGACCTGCCGGACGAGGGGCGTCGGCTGGCCGTCGAGGCGGTCTTTCACCGCCTGCCCGCCGCGTGCGACCCGATCGAGGCGCTCTGCCTGGAGGGCCTCCGCGCCCGGGCGTTCGAGGCCGCGCGCGGGGCGGCGACGCGCGCTACGCCGGCGACGGCGGACCGCGTGCGGGGCTACATCGACACGCACCTGACAGAGCCGTTGACGATCGACACCCTCAGTGACGCCTTGCGTCTGCGCCCTGGTGTCATCCGCCGCAGCTTCTGCGAGCGGTTCGGCACAAGCGTGCACGGCTACGTGGCACACCGGCGATTGCGAGCGGCGACTGCACTGCTGGCGACAGGGGTGAAGGTCCAGTCGGTGGCCAGCAGCGTGGGGTTCCACAGCCGCTCCACGCTGTACCGCCTTCTGAGCCAAGAGACCGGTCTGACACCGCGGCAGGTGACCGCGCTGCCGCCCGGCGATCCCAGTCGCGGTCGGCCGCTACTCCGCACGTGAAGTATTCGCCCTCGCGGAACGGGGCCGCTGTTTCCGCCTCTCATGGGCGCGTCCCCGGGGCGCAGCGGCGGGGCGCGCGCAGGTTGCGTCAGCCGCCCCTGACGAATACTGGGTGGCTCCTGTTGAAACCGCCGGCCAACCAGACGCGCGATCAGCGCGCCCGCTGGCGAGAGCTCGACCAGCTCACTCTCCGTGCAGTCGGGGGCAATGCGGCGTGTGGCGTGACGAAGGGTGCCCTCCGGAACATGAGGTTGGCCGAGCGGCGGGTTTCCGGTTCGCAAGCTGCCTTACGCGGCGCTCTGGAAGTCTTCAATTTCGCGCATCCAGCCGATCAGTGGGTTCCATCTGGGACAAATCTGGGCCACCAGCCTTCGCTCATGAATGCCGGCGAAGGCTGCCGCGCCGTAGCGTCGCAGAGCGACGCGAAGGCGGGCCCGTCCTGTCATCTGAACGAGCTTCGGCTCGGCAAGCCAGGCGAGTCTCTGCCAGGCGAAGGCTGTCAGCGCCGAAGTCAGTAGTGTTCCACAACTTAGCCGAGCCGATCAGGCGGCCCGTTCGTAGAAGTTGAGCAACCCGCCCGGCCCCGGATGGCAGCGGACGCGACTCGTCATCTGGATCACTGGCGTGCCCGCGATAAGGCGATTGTCGGGGCCCTGGTGGTTCCGTTCTCGGTGATAGTGCGCAACGTACTCCGCCACTGCTCGTCGAAAGTGCCGCTCTCCGATCGGCACAATCCGATCCAGGCATTCTTCTTTGATTGATCGGACGAAGCGCTCGGCGTACGCATTGGCATTCGGCGCCCGCTCGGGAGTCAGCACCAGACGAATGCCCGCCTCACGGAGCCGACGCCGGACGTCGCCGCTCCGGTCGCGGTCGCAAATCACGATGGCCGGCACGCCGGCCTCGGCCATCGCGAGTGTTCGGACGACCTGCTCCATGAAGATCGCCTCGGGATGGGGGGTCGAGCCGAGGATCTGCACCCGCCGAGAAGCGAGATCGATCACGAAGACCGTGGAGTACGGGCGGATGAGCTGCGCGGCGGCGCTTGACGCGGGCGGCGGTTGGTCATATGATTTAGTCATATGACTAAGTCGCGCGCGGTCGCGGTCCGCGACGAGACGTCCCGCACGCGCCAGCGGATTCTCCGGGCGACGGTCGCCCTGATGGCCGAGATCGGCATCGACCGCGTGCGGACCCGCACCATCGCGGAGCGCGCGGGCGTGAACCCCGCGCTGGTCCACTACCACTTCGGATCGGTATCGGCGCTCGTCCTGGAGGCGGCCGAGGACGCGCTGCGGCGGGAGCTCGGGCCCTCGATCGACGTGCTCCGGTCGGGCGCGACCATGAAGGCGTCGCTCCGCGCCGTCCTCGCGTGGATCGAGCGCTACGGCGAGCGCACCGCCGGATCGACGATCCTGGCGGAAGCCATGGTGAAGGCGACGCGCGACCCCTCGTTTCGCCGGTGGACGAAACGGGCGTCGCAGCGCTTCCGGTCGGCCATTCTCGAACGGCTCGAGGCGGCGCGGGACGCGGGCGAGCTGGACCCGAACCTGGACCTGACCGCCGCCGCGGTGCTGCTCGCCGCCTCGCTGGACGGGTTGCTGTTCCACCGTCTCGTGGATCCGACGCTGGACGTCATGCAGACGGCCGCGCCGCTCGAGGCGATGCTCAGGTCGAGGCGCCGTCCGCGCGCGCGCCGGACGGCGAAGCGGGGCGCGAGGTGAGGGCGAGGGGGCGCGGCCGGGAGGAGCGTCGGGAATGAGAAGGATGAAGCAGGTCCTGTTCGTCGCGGCGCCCGCGCCGGTGCTGGCGCTGCTGCTGGGCACGGCGGCCGCACCGGCCGCCGGCGCGCCGCCGCCCGACGCGGCGGCCATCGTGAAGCGCGCCATCGACTACTGGCGCGGGCGCAGCTCCTACGCCCTGATGGCCATGACGGTCCACCGGCCCGACTCCGAGCGCGAGTCGGTGATGCGCGCGTGGACCCGCGGCACCAAGGACGCCCTGGTGCGCTTCATGGAGCCGGCCCGCGACGCCGGCAATGCGACGCTCAAGCTCGGCGACGACATGTGGGTGTTCGCCCCGCGCCTCAACCGCGTGGTGAAGATCCCCTTCAGCATGATGGCCTCGAGCTGGATGGGTTCCGACTTCTCCTACAACGACCTGGCCAAGTCCGACCAGCTGGTCGTCGATTTCGACGATCGGGTGATCGGCACCGAGACGAGCGACGGCCACGTCGTCTACGTCATCGAGGCCACGCCGCACCGGTCGGCGCCGGTGATCTGGGGCAAGGAGGTCGTCAAGATCCGCGACGACGATCTGCTGCTCGAGGAGACCTTCTTCGATCAGGACGGCAAGCCGGTCAAGCGGCTGAGCGCGCGGGCGATCGGGATGCTCGGCGGACGCCGGTACGTCACCCGGCTGCGCATGGTCAAGCTCGAAGCCGCCGACGAGTGGACCGAGCTCGACTACCGCGACGCGCGGTTCGACCTCGACCTGCCGGACGGCCTCTTCACCTTGTCGAACCTCCGCAACCCGCGGCCGCAGTGGGAGCGGCCGCCGAAATGAGGCTGGTGGCGCGCCTCGCCTGGCGCAGCCTCTGGCGGAACCCGCGGCGCACCGTCATCACGCTCTCGGCGGTCGCCTTCGCCGCGACGATCCTCATCTTCATGAGGGCGACGCAGCGCGGCGGCTACGGCGCCATGATCGAGAGCGCGATCGGCGTCTATACCGGGGATCTGCAGGTGCAGCACGTCGGCTACCACGCCAAGCCCCGCATCGAGGCGACGGTACCGGACGCCGCCGCGCTCGCCGCGCGGATCGCCGCCGTGCCGGGCGTGGCCGCGGTCGCCGCGCGCGCGCAGGCCGAGGCGCTGGTCAGCTCGCCCTCGCGCACCTTCGGCGCCGCCATCGTCGGCGTCCAGCCCGATCGCGAGCCGGAGGTCTCCACCATTCCCGGCACCGTGCGCGCCGGCCGCTACCTTGCCTCGGGCGACGCGGAGACCGCCGTGATCGGCGACGCGCTGGCCCGGAATCTGTCGCTGAAGGTCGGCGACGAGCTGACCGTGCTCGGTCAGGGCCGCGACGGCTCGCTGGCGGCCCTCGTCTGCACGGTGGTCGGCGTCTTCTCGAGCGGCTCGCCGGATCTCGACCGTGAGATCGTGGAGATCCCGCTGCCGGCGCTGCAGCGCGCCTTCGCGCTGGATGGTGCCGCGCACAGCCTCGTGATTCGGACGCGCACGCTCGAAGACGTGCCGGTCGTCGCCGGCGCGATCCGGACGCTGCTCGCGGGCCGCCCGGCGCTGACCGTCCTGCCGTGGAACGACCTGCTCGAAGGGCTGGAGCAGGGCATCGCGATCGACGCAGCCGTGGGGTGGTTCCTGTACGCGATGCTCGTCCTGGTGGTCGTCTTCAGCATCCTCAACACGTTCATCACCTCGGTGCTCGAACGCACGCGGGAGTTCGGCGTGCTGCTGGCGCTCGGCGTACGGCCGCGCTTTCTCGGCACGGTCGTGGCCACCGAGTTCGTCTTCCTGATTGGGGCGGGCCTGGCCGTCGGGATGGCGCTCGGCCTCGCCCTCACCGGGTACGCCGCGGCGCACGGCATCGTCTTTGCCTCGAACGAGGCGCTGCTCGCGCAGTGGAACCTGCCGGCGCGGATCTATCCGCAGATCAGCCTCGCCACGATCACGACCGGACCGCTCATCGTCCTGGCGGCGACGTCGCTGGCGGCGCTCTTTCCCATCTTCCACGTCCGCCGGCTCCGTCCGGTGGACGCGATGAAGGCCGTATGAGCGCCGGCAGCCTTCCGCTCCTCTCGCGCCTCGCCGCGCGCAACGTCCTGCGCTACCGCCGCCGGACCGCGGTGGTCGTCCTCGCGGTCGGCGTCGGCCTGTGGGCGATGCTCGTCTACGTGGCGTTCAGCCGCGGGTGGGAGAACGGCGTCGTCGACAGCGCGGTGCGGACGCTCACCGGCCACGTGCAGATCCACGCCCCCGGCTACGTCTCGGATCCGTCGGTGGACTACCTGATGCCGGCCCCCGCCGGCCGGCTGCTCGACGCGCTCCGCGCGCCGAACGTCCGCGCGTGGGCCAGCCGCATCCGCGTGCCGGCCGTCGTCCAGAGCGAGCGCGAGACGGCCGGGGTCACGCTGGTCGGCATCGACCCGGCGGCCGAGCGCGGCCTGTCGTTCATCGCCGGCGCGGTGACCGCCGGGCGCTATCTCGACTCGCCGGACGCCGACGGCGTGCTGCTCGGGCGGGACCTGGCCGACCGGCTGAGCACGGGACTGGGAAAACGGGTCGTGCTGATCAGCCAGGCGGCGGACCACCAGGTGGCCGAGCGGGGGTTCCGGGTCGTCGGAATCTTCGACGCGGATCGCTCCGCGACGGAGATGACCTACGTCTTCACGGGGCGCGCCACGGCCGCCCGCCTGCTGGGCGTCGGCGCGCGGGTGTCGGAGGTTGCCGTCGAACTGCGCGACCCGGCCGGCGCCGATGCCGAGGTGTCGCGCCTGCGCGCCGCGGCGCCCGGGCTGGACGTCCAGCCGTGGACCGCGCTCGAGCCAATCGCCGAGGCGACGGTGTCGCTGGCCGAAATGTGGATCTGGATCTTCTACGCGCTCATGTACGTCGCCATGGCGTCCGGGCTGGTGAACACGCTGCTGATGGCGGTGCTGGAGCGGACGCGGGAGTTCGGCCTGCTGCAGGCGCTCGGCATGGCGCCGGGCCTGCTCCTGCGCCAGGTGCTGATCGAGTCGATCTTCGTCCTGCTGCTCGGCGTCGGCGTGGGCGTCACGCTGGGGTTCGTGACCGTGGGGCTGCTCCACGGCGGCATCGACTTCTCGGCCTACGCGGCGGGCGCGGAGATGTGGGGGATGGGGAAGGTCATCTATCCCGCCCTGGGGCCGCGCGACGTCGCCTCCGCCGTCGCGGTCGTGATGGTCCTCGGCGCGCTCGCCAGCCTCTACCCGGCGGTCCGGGCGGCCCGGCGCGTGCCCGTGGAGGCGATTACGCGCGGCTAGACGCAGACAGGAGCTGGACGTGCAGGACGAAATCGTGATCTGCGAGGGCGTCTCGAAGGTCTACCGGACGGGTACCGTCGAAGTGCAGGCGCTCACCGACGTCGATCTCCGCATCCGGCGGGGCGAGTTCACGACGCTCGTCGGGCCGTCGGGATCGGGCAAGACGACGCTCCTCAATCTGATTGGCGGCCTCGACCGGCCGACCGCCGGCCACATCCGCGTGGACGGCCGCCCGATCGACGCGCTGTCGCCGGCCGAACTGGCCAACCTGCGGCTCGACCGCATCGGCTTCGTCTTCCAGGCGTACAACCTGGTGCCGGTCCTCACGGCACGCGAGAACGTCGAGCTCATCATGGAACTGCAGGGGGAGGGCGCCTCTGCGCGCGCGGCCGCGTCGGCGGCGGTGCTGTCCGAGGTCGGACTCAGCGACCTCGCCGATCGCCGGCCCGCGGCGCTCTCCGGCGGGCAGCAGCAGCGCGTCGCCGTGGCGCGCGCCATCGCGTCCCGGCCGGCCATCGTGCTGGCCGACGAGCCGACGGCCAACCTCGACTCCCACACCGCCGCAGACCTGCTGCGGACGATGAAATCGCTCAACGAGACGCACGGCATCACGTTTCTCATCTCGACGCACGATTCGCTGGTGATGGAGTTCGCCCGCCGCCTCGTCACCCTCCGGGACGGCCGCATCGCCGAGGACCGGGAGCGCGCGTGAAGACCGCGGCGCTGCTGTGCCTGCTCGTCGCGCCGGCCGCGCGGGCCGACGCGCAGTGGACAGTGCACGCACACGTCAAGTACCAGTTCTCGCTGCAGCACTTTCCGCCCGGCACGTTCGGCGCGGACGCGATCGCGCCGACGCCGCTGGACCAGACGCTCAACGGTCGCCTGAACGTGACGTACCGCCGCGGGCGGATCGACGTCACGCTGAACGGCCAGCTCTTCCTCCTGGCCGGCGACACGGTCGCCGCCGCGCGGAGCGGGGCGGCCGGGAGCGACGGCGCGTATCTGCTCGGACTGCCGGGCCTCGACGATGCCCGTCAATGGCTCGACCTGACGGCGCGGACGTGGATGGGCGACCGGGCGGAGCTGATCGGCCGTCTGGACCGGGCGTCGATCGGCTACACGGGGGATCGCCTCGTCGTGCGGCTCGGCCGCCAGGCGTTGAGCTGGGGCAACGGCCTGGTGTTCCAGGTGCTGGACCTGTTCAACCCGTTCCCGCCGAACGTGCTCGACACCGACTACAAGCCCGGCCGGGACATGCTGACGGCGCAGTGGCTGCTGCCGGGGGGCGACGACCTGCAGGCCATCGTCGTGCCGGGCCGGCCGCAGGGCGGCGGCGCGCTGGCGGCGGACGAGAGCTCGGTGGCCGCGAAATGGCACCATACCGCCGGCAGCGTGGACGTCGATGCGCTGGCCGCCCGCCACGACGGCGACGCCGTCGTCGGGGGCGGGGCGAGCGCCAGCCTGGCCGGCGGCGTCTGGCGGATCGACCTGTCGCACGCCCGCGTGAAGGCGCACGGCGTGACGTCGCTCGTGGCCAATTTCGACCGCGCGTGGTCGCCGGGCGGCCGGACGCTGTACGCGTTCGCCGAGTACTTCCGCAACGGGTTCGGCCTCGCCGAAGGCGGCGGGAGCGCGGCAGCGCTCGATCCGGCGCTGCTGGCGCGGCTGCAGCGCGGCGAGCTGTTCAGCCTCGGGCGCCACGAGCTCGCGTCCGGCGTGCGGTTCGACTGGACGCCGCTCGTCACCGTCTCGCCGACCGCGCTGGTCGACCTCACCGACGGCAGCGTGTACGCGCTGGCACAGGTCCAGTACCGACTGGCGGCAGAATCTGACGCTCTATGCCGGCGTGCAGGCGGGCCTGGGGCCGCACGGGTCCGAGTACGGCGGCATCGCGATCCCGGCCTTCGCCGGCGATCTGGCGCCCGGCACCCGGGTCTGGCTCCGGCTCGCGCGGTACTTCTGACGGACGGCCGGTGTCGGACACGTGCGCTGAGATCCTCGCATCGACGCTGCGGGACGCCCGCATCGACGTGTTCGGCCTGCCGGCGGCGAAATCCTCGAGTTCGTCGAGGCGGCGCGCCGCGTCGGCATCCCGCAGTGTTCCGTTCCTCGTCCTCGGCTTGGTCGTGTCGCGCACCCGCCGCAGAACTCGACGACCTCCCACACGACCGCGTCACAGTCCGGATCGGGAACGAGGCTCGGCCTGCCGCGGCGGCCGTTGCGATACCCGAGCGGCGTCCTTACAGCTTGCGCGGCGTGCCCATCGCAAAGGTCGTCATCACCGTCGGGACACGGAGCACACGGTCGTCTGCCGTACCAGCTGGGCCCCACAGGTAGAGCGCGCCGTCCGACTTCAGTGCAAGCGCGCGGTTGCCGCCGGCCCAGACGCGCACGATGCCCGACAGCGATCGCACGAGCACGCCGCGCGGCGCGACCGCGTCCACGCTGCCGCCCGTTCCGAGGGACCCGAACGAGTTGCCACCCCATGTGCGGACGGTGCCGTCACGCAACGCGACGGCGCCGACCGCCACGTCGCCGGCGTCGAGCATCAGGCCGGGCAGCAGCGACGGGGTACGGACCGGCGGCATGTCATTCAAGACGCCGCCGGAGACATCCCGGGTGGGTGGCTGTGCCGAAGGCGCTGACCCCCAAACCAGCCACGAACCGTCGGCCTGCCGCGCCGCCGACATGTCGTCGCCCGCGTGGATGCGGGTCACGCCAGCCAGCGACGGAATCCTCGTCGGACTGGCGCGCGGATCGGTATCGCCGAGGCCCAGTTGCGAAGACTTGTTCGCACCCCAGGCCCACACCGTGCCGTCCGACTCGAGGGCGAGCATGTGCTTCGACCCGCCCGCGATCTGCGTGACCGCCTCGAGACCCGCCACGCGCCGGGGCGTGAACTGCTGCTGTCCCGACTGCCAGGACTTCGTGAGCGTGCCCGTGGCCAGCAGCCCCTCGCGGTCCTCTCCCCACATCCACACCGTGCCGTCGTCGCGCAGTGCCGCTCCGCCGTGCACGAACGCCGCGATCCCGACGACACGGTCGAGCCCCGCGACGGCCGTGGGCTGCGGCCGAACGTGGGTCGGCCCGCGGTCCGTCCCGCCGAGAAGGCCGAAGTCGTTCTTGCCCCACACGTAGACCCTGCCGTCCTCGCCCAGGACCATGCTGGTCCAGATGTCGGCCACCGCAACCGCGCGTCCCCTGGGGATGCCGGGCACGGGTGAGAGCGTTTCGACAAATGCGGTCGCCTGATCCACGCCGCACACCCCGTAATGGTTGCGGCCCTGGCACAACACGCGACCGTCAGGCGCAATCACGAGTGTGTGGAGGGCTGAGGTCGCCACCTGTACTTCGCCGGACGCGACCGGCGCCGGGAGCTGCGCGGCCAATGCAGACACCAGGACGGCGACGAACATCATGGGCATGCTGCGAGTATGCCACGCGGCCCTGGACCCGGGTAGTCGGTCGGGGAGCGCCAGGGTCGTCACGGTTGAACGTCGGCTGACGGCCTTCAGCCGGTTCGGCCTACCGCCTTCAGCCCCGCGAGTCGCCGGAGCCAGACGATCGTCGGGTTCCAAACGGCGCTGTTCTGGTCCACCAAACCTTCCAACGTTTTCGGTGAGTGGTTTGCCGCACCTGGATGCGTTGGTTCCACTCAACGCCTCAATGCCGGCTGACGCGGTCGCTGCGAGTCAACCCCGGCCGGTTGCGGCCTGCCGACTCACGAACTGCCGCGGCGACAGCATCTCGATGCCCGAGTAAGGGTCGAGGGTCAGCAGGTCGGCATCACCGCTCACAATCGCCCTGGCATCACCGGCCAGTGCCGTGGCCAGCACCCAGTCGTCGTCCGGATCCCGGCAGACCGCCTTTGAGAGCTCCGCCGGCTCGCACCAATCCGCGTGCTGACGGTAGAGCGCCAGGATGGGAAGGTCGTCCGGGGTCAGGCCGAACTTCCGCCGCAGCGTGGTCACGAGTTCGTCCCAGAGCACCTGCGACAGAATGGCCGTGTGTTCCGGCACGTGGATCTCGAGGATCTCCCTGCATAGGCCCTCGGCCACGATGCCGGCCACCACCACGTTCGTGTCGAAGACCACCCTCACGAGATCAACGCGAACACGTCTTCGTCGGTGAAGACCCCTTTGGCCCTGGCACGTGGCACGGCCACGCGGCGCGACTCGGTCACGGCGTCCTGCCAGAGCTTGCGGTGAATCGCCATGCGCACGTACTCACTGGTCGTCAGTCCGCTCTCTTTCGCGGCGCGAGCGATCAGTCGCTTGGTGCGTGGGGGCAGGCTCACAGTCAGGGTCTCTCTCATGCCTGTAAGCATAAATCTTACACGCCATCGACTCAAGATCCCTGATCAGTCGGGTGCGCCGCACAGGCTCAGCCCGGCACGCGCGGAAACCATGGGAAGAACGCTGGCGTGCCGGCGATGTACGCGCGGTATCCGGGCTTGGACGTTGCCTGGCTCTGCTCGAGGAGCGTGACCCCTGACACACGCATGAGCAAGAAGGTCATGAGCGCCGGGCTCAGCGCGGTGAGCCATCCGTTCGGCGTCGATGCCGCCATGGCATACATGCCCACCACATCGTGGCGTCTCCGAAGTAATTCGGATGCCGCGTGTAGCGCCAGAGCGCCGCCATGAGACCGGTCACGATCGTGACAGCGCGCGCCGGGCGATCGCGCGCAGCAGGCCCCCGAAGATCAGGGCGTGAACCGGCAAGAGCACATACCAGTAGAGCAGCCCGGACAACCCGACCGGTTCGAACACGGCCGTCTGGTGGACGACAGCGCCGTCGGCAACCGGCACGACTTCGAACTCGAGCCACGCGCGGCCAGGCACTTTCATTTCGGCCGCGAGCCTCAGTCGTCGTCCCGGTTCGTAGGCCTCGACCCGCCAGAAGTCGAGCGTGTCGCCGACGGCGGGCGTGTCCGGGTCGCGCCGACCTCGACGCATCCCGACGCCGCCGATCAGCAGGTCGATCGCACCTCTGATTCGCCACAGCCACGTGGCGTAGTACCACCCGCGCTCGCCCCCTATCTTCGCGATGGGCACGAACGCACGGTCCGCGTCGACGTCTACGTGAATCTGCCGTGCATCGACAATCTTGCTGCCGAATCGCGTCTCGGCCAGCGACAGTGGCTCCCCGCCCGAGGAGCGTGCATCGGACCACCGCGTCAGCGCGAACGCGCGATCCTCATGGCGAATGGCGCGGGCGATCGCGTCCCGCAGACCGAGGGGCCTGATTGCGAATGCCGAGAGCGCCACGGGGTCGGTGACCACCGACCGGTTCTTCAGCCCGGCGATCAGTTCGCGTCCGACCCGGGCATAGACGGGTGTGACCAGCCCCAACCAGAGGCTGGACAAGTGAGGTGTCAGAAACGGCACCGAAATCATCAGGCGCTTCAGCCCACGCTGCCGTGCGTACTCCCGCATCAGGTCGCCGTAGCTCGCTTGATCGGCCCCGCCGATTTCGAACGTGCGGCTCTCGCTGTCGGGCAGCTGAAGCGCAGCGGCAAGATAGGCGAGCACGTCATCGATGCCGATCGGCTGCGCCAGTGTCGAGACCCACCGCGGGCAAATCATGACCGGCAATCGCTCGACGAGCGCACGGATCAGCTCGAACGACAGGCTACCGGACCCGATCACGACGGACGCGCGAAATTCCACGACGGGGACTCCGCTTTCGCGCAGCACCTGTCCGGTTTCGATCCGGCTCTTGAGATGCTTGCTGAACACCTCGTCGCCCGTTGCGAGGCCGCCGAGATACACGATTCGCCGAACGCCCGCCCGCCGCGCCGCTTCGCCAAAATTGCGAGCGGCCACGCGATCCTTTTCGAGGTAGTCGCCGTGTGCGCCCATGGAGTGCACGAGGTAATAGGCCACGTCGATTCCCGCGAGGGCGCGATCGAGGGACGCCGGATCGAAGAGGTCCCCTGCGACGACCTCCGTCGTCGGCGCCACACGCGGCTCGAGCGCGGCCGGGCGCCGCGCGAGACAGCGAAGCCGGACCCCCGAGGCTTCGAGGACGGGCACCAGCCGTCCCCCGATGTAGCCGGTCGCACCGGTCACGAGTACCGCTGGGGTTCTCCGCGAGTCCGGCTGGTGCGACATCAGCGATCGACCGGCCGAGCGAGCGACGCCAGAAGCGTTTTCAGCTCGTCGGACCAGGAGGTGTCGAATCCGCCGTGATGGAGCCACCGCACGACGCCCTCCCTGTCGAGGACGACCAGGTAGGCATCGTCTTCATGCGCTGGAGAATAGGCAAGCCGTTGCTTCCAGTCGCCCGTGCCTCCGTAGACCGTGATGACGTGGTCGTGGAGTTCTACCGGGGTACCCTTGCGCATCCCTCTGTCGATGAACCACCGGCCGAGTGTCCCCAGCCCGCCAATCATCGGCACCTCGAAGAACGTGACGTCCGTCGTCGAGCCAATCGTCATTCGGTACCAGTCCGCCCACGCTTCGACCGGAACACGAGACCGGTACGTGAAGCCGATCGCCACGAGCGCGACCTGGCCCGACGACGCCTGCGGCAGCACGGCGTCGCGGCCCGTCAGGAACCGTCCCTTCAGCGCGGGAAACCGATCGCCGACCCGCAAGGGTTCCTGCGCGGGGCCAGCTCGAAGAGTGGCGGTCGACATCAGGAGCACTCCGATGAAAGATGCGGCGGCGAAGACGCGGGACATTAAGAATCGCCAGTCAAAGCCAGGTGTCATGCCACCCGTCCGCCGATGCGGGCCAGGCGCAAAGCCGGAAGATCGACCGCATCTGCCGGCGCCTCGGGCTCGCGCCGTCCGATCACGTGCTCGAGATCGGCAGCGGATGCGGCTGGCGCTACGCGGTGACGCGGCTCACGCCTGCAATCCCGGCGATCCGGGTGAGCTCGCAGGATCCCTGCGTTGGCGTCGATAACGGGCGGGCGGAACTCCGAATGCGCGCTTGAAGGCGCGATTGAACGCCGCTTCAGACTCGTAGCCCACGGCGGCCGCGATATCCGCTACCCCCTTCGGGGACGACGTCAACGCCTGGGCAGCGAGACGCAATCGCCATCCGGTCAGGTACGTCATCGGGGGGCTCCGCGAGGTAGCGGGTGAATCGCTCGACCAGCGACGATCGGGACAGGCCGACTTCCGTCGCGAGCCCGGCGATCGTCCACGGGTGTTCCGGTCGCCTGTGAAGCAACGCGAGGCTCTTGCCCACGACCGGGTCTCGTGCACCCGCGAGCCACCCCGTCGTCTGATCGGGAAGGCCTGTGACGTATCGCCTCAGCGTGTCCACGAACAGCGCTTCCGACAGCTTCGCCAGCATCGCGTCGCTGCCCGCACGGTCCGAGGCGGCCTCTTCCAGCAGATGCAGGATCGACTGCTCCAGCCAGTGGCCCGATCGGTCGGTTCTGACGTTCACCTTCAGGATCGGCGGCAAGCTCTCGAGAATCGGGCCGCAGAGCAGCGGGTCACAGGTCAGGTACCCACACACGAACCGCGTCGTCGCCCCACCACCGCCGGCGTGCATGGGCGACAGGTCCCCTGTCGCGATCCGCTGAAGCACCGCCGCGCTCTCAACCTGGTTCGTTCCGGTTCCCCCGCTCAAATGGTGCGGGTCCCCGTGCGGCAACACGACGATGTCGCCTGGCGACAGCTCGACATCGGGCCCGCCTTCTACACAGGCCCGCGCCGTGCCATCAACGACGAAGTGATAGATCACGATGTGCGGAGCGCCGGGCGCCAGCGTCGACGCCAGCACGCGACAGTGGGGCGTCGAGAGTCGCCAGGGGGCTGAGAACTCCGCGCTGAAGAACATCGCGCCCTTCAGCCGGACACCGCTCAGGACCTCTGAGAACGCGTCCATCGACCCTCGATCTTCCTGCGGACGCCCGGCAAAGTTTCGTGGCACCTGCGCAAAGCATTCTAGCCTCGCCGGACTGGCGGTCAAGAACTTCAACCGCGCGGGCATGGCCAGCCAGCCCAAGGTCCGGGAGAATCGCTCCCGTCAATTGGAGGTTCCCCTGACAGAGACGTTCCTTCGGACAAGCGCTCCCCCCGGAAAGCCCCGGCCATGAGCGCAAGGGGCATCGTCGAGGCCCTCGAGCGCGAGGCTCACCTCGTCGTCCCACTCCTCCTGGCCACCTTGTTTGTGGCCCTGCCGGCGTCTGCGCAGTCTCCCCTTCCGCTTTCTGAGGCGATTGCGCGCGCCAGGGCCCACAACCCCGACGTCGGACCGGCGGCGGCAGTCGAGCGGGAAGCGGCCGAACGCGTCACGCAGGCTCGCGGCGGCTACTTCCCGAAGGTGGACGTCGCGGAGTCCTGGCAGCGCGGCAACCAGCCGGTCTTCGTATTCAGTTCGCTGCTGGCGCAGCGGCAGTTCACCGCGGCCGACTTCGCTCTCGATGCGCTCAATCACCCGGCCGCCATCGACAACTTCCGCTCGGCGTTCTCGGTCGAGCAGCCGCTGTTCGATCGCACAACCTCGGCGAATGTCCGGGCCGCGTCGATCGAGCGGGACATGGCGGCCACCGGCAGGCAGCTCGTCGACCACGACCTGACGTCGGCGGTGACCGACGCGTTTGGCCGCGTGCTCGATCGCGGCGGCCACGGCTCGCTCGGCGGCGGCCGCCGTCGAGACCGCCCGCGCCGACCGCGAGCTGGCCGGCAACCGCCGCGACGCCGGCCGGGTGACCGACGCGGACGTTCTGCAGCTGGACGTCTATCTGGCGCGCGCGCTCGAACGGCAGATGCAGGCGACGTCGGACGAACGCATCGCCCGCGCGCGGCTGAATCAGTTGATGGGCGAGCCCTTGAGCACGATGTTCTCGCTCGATCTCACGCCACCGGCGATCGCCGTCGACATCACGCAATCCCGCAGGCCTCGAAGAGGAGGCCTTGAAGAACCGGCCCGAAGTCGCGCTCGCCAGGCAGCAGGAACAGCTGGCGGCCGCCGCGGTGCAGGCGGCGCGGGCGGCGTTTCTGCCGCAGGTGGCCGCGCAGGGCGGCTGGGAATTGAACGGCGGCGCCTGGAACTCGCGGTCGTCGAGCTGGGTGGTCGGCGCGGTCGCCCGCATCAACCTGTTCCATGGTCTTGCCGACAAGGCGCGGCTCGCCGAAGCGCGCGAGCAGGCGACGCGACGAGCGCTCGAAAGGGGCAAGGCCGAGACCATGGCGCGGCTCGACGTGCAGATCGCGGTCGCCCGGCTCGAGGCCGCGCGGGCGAGCGAAGCGGTCGGCCGGGCCGCCGCCGATCAGGCGCGCGAGAGCCGGCGCATCATCCGGGACCGCTATGAGAGCGGCCTGACTGACGCGGCCCTGCTGCTGCGCTCGGCCGACGCCGTGCGAGCAGGCCGAGACCCAACAAATCGCCGCGCGGGTGAGCGTGCTCACCGCAACGGCGGCCCTGCAACGAGCGATAGGAAGGCCATGAAACAGACATCGCGAGTCATCACGTCATCGTCGCGGGCGTTGCAGCAGCGCTCTCGATGAGCGCGGCGCTGGCTGGATGCTCGGCTGCCCGGGCCGCCGCCGCTCCGGCCGAGGCGGCAGAGCCCATTCGCCGTCACGATCGCCCGGGTGGCGATGGCCGACGTCGCCGACGCGTTCGAGGCGGGCGGCGTGGTCCAGGCGCGCACCACGGCCACGATCACGGCGCGCATCCTGGCGCCGGTGCGCGAGGTCCGCGTGGCGCCGGGCGACCGCGTCCGCGCGGGCCAGGCGCTCATCGTGCTCGACGGCGACGATCTCGCCGCCGGCGCCAGCGCCGCGCGCCGGCGGCCGCTCGCCGCGGAACAGGGCGCGAGGGCGGCCGCAGCCGAGCTCCAGGCGGCGGACGCCGGCCTCGCCCTGGCGCGCGCGTCCCACGATCGCATCGCCGGCCTGCTACGCCAAGCGGTCGGCCACCGCGCAGGAACTCGACGACGCCACGGCGGCGCTGCGGAGCGCCGAGGCGCGCGTCGCCGGTGCGTCCGCCCGGGCTGCAGGCCGCGTCGGCCGTCGACAGCGCCCGCGCCGCCAGCGACGCAGGCGAGCACGACCGAGTCCTTCGCGACGATCACCGCGCCCTTCGACGGCATGGTCACCGAGAAGATGGTCGAGCCCGGCAACATGGCGTCACCAGGCACGCCGCTGCTCCGCCTGGAAGACACGCGCGGATTCCGCCTCGAGGTCCGCGTGGACGAGTCACGCATCGGCCAGATTCGAAACGGCGACCGTGTCCCGGTCTTCCTCGGGACACGGCGCACCACGACGGTCACCGGCACGGTGGTCGGAAATCAGCCGGGCGGTGGATGCCGACGCGCGCGCGTTTCTCGTCAAGATCGCGCTGCCCGATGCCCCTGGCCTGCGGTCCGGCGAGTTCGGCCGGGCGCGATTTCGGCGGGACGCCGCGACGCGCGCTGACCGTCCCGCCGACGCGCGTCGTGCGCCGCGGGCAGCTCACCTCGGTCTTCGTGGTCGAGAACGGCGTGGCGCGCGTGCGTCTCGTGAGCGTCAGCGAGTCCGAGGTGCTGGCCGGCCTGTCGGAAGGCGAGGTCGTGATTCTCTCGCCGCCGGCCGGCGTCACCGACGGCCGCCGCGTCAGCGCAGGAGGGCCGGTGATGGCAGCGACCTACGGCGCCGCCGGCCGCCTGGCCGCGGCCTTCATCCACTCGAAGCTGACGCCGCTCTTCATCGTGGCCTCGATGGCGCTCGGCGCGCTGGCGGTCGTGGCGCTGCCGCGCGAAGAGGAACCGCAGATCATCGTGCCGATGGTCGACGTGTTCGTCGAGATGCCGGGGGCGACGCCGGCCGACGTCGAACAGCGCGTGACGCGGCCGATGGAGCAGCTGCTCTGGGAAGTGCCCGGCGTCGAGTACGTCTACTCGACCTCGAGTCGCCGGACAGTCGATGGTGGTCGTCCGCTTCAAGGTCGGCGAGCCGAGGAAGCGGCGCTCGTCCGCCTCAATCAGAAGCTGGCCGCCAACGCCGATCGCATCCCGCCGGGCGTCATCGGGCCCATCGTCAAGCCGCGCTCGATCGACGACGTGCCGATCCTGGCCGTCACGGTGTGGTCGGCGCGCTACGGCGACGACCAGCTGCGCGCGCTGGCCGCGCAACTGCGCGACGCCATCGCCGAAGTCACCGACGTGTCGGAGGTGACCCTCATCGGCGGGCGCCCGCGGCAGGTGCGCGTGGACGTCGATCCCGCGCGGCTCGCGGCCTACGGGCTCGATCCGCTCGCGGTTCAGCGGGCGATCGCCGGCACCAACGTGCGCGAGCACCGCGTCGGGGCCCGTGGCCGGGCGGCATGACGACCGGCCTCGAGGCCGGCAGCCGGCTGCGGACGGCCGACGACCTGCGCAGCACCGTCGTGACCGCCGCAGGCGGGCGTCCCGTGCTCGTGCGCGACGTGGCCGAGGTGGTGGACGGCGACGCCGAGCCCACGTCGTATGTCACCTATCAGTCGACGACGGCCGGCGCGCAGCCGGCGGTCACGATCGCCGTCGCCAAGCGCAAGGGCACCAACGCCATCGACGTCGCGCGCCGCGTCGCCGCAGAAGCTCGACACGCTGAAGGGACGCTCGTGCCGCTCCGACGTGCACCTCACCATCACCCGCGACTACGGCGAGACCGCCGGCCGAGAAGAGCAACGAGCTGCTGTGGCACATGCTGCTGGCCGTGCTCTCGGTGTCGGCGCTGATCTGGCTGGTGCTCGGCCGGCGCGAGGCGGCGGTGGTGCTGATCGCGATTCCGGTCACGCTGGCGCTCACGCTGTTCATGTTCTATCTCTACGGCTACACGCTGAACCGCATCACGCTCTTCGCGCTGATCTTCTCCATCGGCATCCTCGTGGACGATGCGATCGTCGTGGTGGAGAACATCGTCCGCCACGCGCGAGCTGAGCGGCGAGGCGCGCGGACGGGCTCGCCGCGATCGCGATTCGCGCCGTCGACGAAGTGGGCAACCCGACCATCCTGGCGACACTCGCCGTGGTGGCGGCCATCCTGCCGATGGCGTTCGTCGGCGGCCTGATGGGGCCCTACATGCGGCCGATTCCGGTCGGCGCGTCGGCGGCGATGGTCTTCTCGCTGGTGGTCGCCTTCGTCGTGACGCCGTGGGCGGCGGTGCGGCTGCTGAAGCCCGCCGCGCATCACGATCACGGCCGGGAGGATCTGCTCACGCGGCTCTATCGGCGCGTGATGGGCCCGCTCATCGCCAGCGGCCGGATGCGCGCGCTCTTTCTGGCGGGCGTGGCGGTGCTGCTGCTGGCGGCCATGGCGCTCGTGCCGCTCGAGCTGGTGACGGTGAAGATGCTGCCGTTCGACAACAAGAGCGAGTTCCAGGTGATGGTCGACATGCCCGAGGGCACGGCGCTCGAGACGACGGCGCGCGTCGCGTCGGCCCTGGCGTCGGCCACGCTGGAGGACGAGACCGTCGTCAACGTGCAGCAGTACGTCGGCACGTCCGCGCCGTACAACTTCAACGGCCTCGTGCGGCACTACTTTCTGCGCCGCGCGCCGCACCTGGCCGACCTGCAGGTGAACCTCGTGCCGAAGGGCGAGCGCTCGGCGCAGAGCCACGACGTGGCCCGACGCGTGCGCGACCGGCTGCTGCCGATCGCGAGTCGTTCGGCGCCACCATGCAGGTGGCGGAGGTGCCGCCGGGCCCGCCCGTGCTGCAGACCCTCGTGGCCGAAGTCTACGGGCCGGATGCCGGCGCGGCGCACGGCGGTGGCGGCGCAGGTCAAGGCGATCTTCGAGCAGACGCCCGGCGTGGTCGACACCGACTGGTACGTCGAAGCGCCCGCACCCGAAGGTCACGCTCGTCGTCGACGGCGAGAAGGCCGCGGCGGCCGGCCTGTCGTCGGCCGCCGTGGCGTCGGTCGTCCGGATGGCCGGCTCGGGAGAGTCCGTCGGGCCTGCTGCACGACGAACGGGCGCGCGAGGACGTGCCGATCGTGATCCGCCTGCCGCGCGCCGACCGCAGCCTCGAGGCGATCCAGTCGCTCCGGCTGCGCGGCACCAGGCCGGTGGCCGTCGGCGAGCTCACGCGGGCCGTGACCACGCAGGAAGAGCCGAGCCTGTATCACAAGAACCTGCAGCCGGTGACCTACGTCACCGGCGATCTGGCCGGGCAGGAACGAGAGCCCGGTCTACGCCATCCTCGCGATGAACAAGGCCGATCGCGCGGCTGACGCTGCCCGAGGGCTACGGCCTCGAGGTGTTCAACGCGACGCAGCCGTTCGACACGTCGAAGTACGCGATGAAGTGGGACGGCGAGTGGCACATCACGATCGAGGTGTTCCGCGACCTCGGCCTCGCGTTCGCGGCCGTGCTCCTGCTCATCTACGTGCTCGTGGTCGGCTGGTTCCAGTCGTTCAAGACGCCGCTGCTGATCATGGCCGCCATCCCGTTCTCGCTCGTCGGCATCCTGCCGGCGCATGCGGCGATGGGCGCGTTCTTCACCGCGACGTCGATGATCGGCTTCATCGCCGGCGCCGGCATCGTCGTGCGCAACTCGATCATCCTGGTGGACTTCATCGAGCTGCGGCTGCGCGAAGGGCTGCCGCTCGAGCAGGCCGTCGTCGACGCCGGCGCCGTGCGGTTCCGGCCGATGGCCCTCACCGCCGCCGCCGTCATCGTCGGCGCCGCGGTGATCCTGTTCGATCCGATCTTCCAGGGCCTGGCGATTTCGCTGATGGCCGGCGAGGTGGCGTCGCTGCTGCTCTCGCGCATGGCCGTGCCGGTCCTCTACTACATGGCGAAGCGCCACGAGCGTACCGAACCGGTACCCACTGCGGCGCCGATGGAGGACGCGGCGTGACCTGTGCCTGCCAATGATCCCATTCTTGTGACTCCAGTAGCTATTCGATCGCCGAACTCCGGCGGTCCGGGATGTGCCGTGGCCGGGGACTGCCGAGGCGGCATCGCGCGTACCGAGGCTTTGCGCCGGATTCCGCCGTGTGCTACGGTTCGTCTCCTTATGACGCACGCGCACACCCCAGGGCCGGCATCCCTCGGCGAGCGGCCGCCCTGCTCGCCTGCGCGATCACGGCTGACGGAAAGGCGCTCGACAGCAATCTGCCGGTGATCACCGTGGACGTGTGGAGCGCCGTCAATGCGGTTCCGAAGGCGAAAGTCGTCCTGCAGGGCGGCGGCCCACCGGACGAGCCGTTCTCGAAGGGCGACTTCGAGGCTCTCCGGCCTGGCAGGACGATCGAAATCCACGCCGGCTACGGCGGCACAACGGATACGATCTTCTCCGGCATCGTCGTCGCGCAGGGCATCGAGGTGACCGGCGACGGACCGCCCCGAGTCGTCGTGGACGCGTCGGGCGACACCGTCGCCGCGTCGCAGACGATGACAGCGGAGCCGGCGTTCGTGGCGAAGTACGGCGAGTCGATACTCACGTTCGAGGCTGCGCTCGACCAGCAGATGTCCCGCCATAGCGGAATCCGTGGACAGGTCACCTTCCAGGGCAGCGCGCTGGCGCGGCCCGGGTCCCTGATTGACATCGCGGGCGTTGGAGGGCCGTTCGACGGCCGCGTGCTCGTGCGCGCCGTTCATCACGACATCGGGCAGGGACAATGGAAGACCCGCGCGGAGTTCGGAACCGCGCGCCAGGCCCGTCAGAACCCGCCTCGCTGGCTTCCTCCACGGCGGCAGCTCCGGCCGTCCCGATCAAGGGCCTTCAGCGCGGCCTCGTGAAGCAGGTATCCGGCGATCCTGCCGGCGCGTCGCGCGTGCTCGTCACCCTGCCGCTCGTCGAGAACGGCGCGGCCCTGTGGGCGCGACTGGCGACGGTCTACGCGTCGGAGTCGGCGGGGTTCGTGTTCAACCCGGAGGTCGGCGACGAAGTGATCGTTGACTTCCTGGACGGCGATGCGCGGACCCCCGTCGTGCTGGGCAGCGTGTACGGCCCGGCACGGCCTCCGGCCGTGCCAGCCGATGCCGGCAACAGCACGAAGGCGATCATCACCCGCTCCAAGCTGGAGGTGCGCTTCGACGAGAAGGACCGCGTCATCACAATCAGGACGCCGGGCCGGCAGGTCATTGCGCTGAACGACGCGTCCGGCGAGATCCGGATCGCCGACGCGAAGCAGAACTCGGTCACGCTCGGCGCCGGCGGCATCCGGATCGACAGCACGTCGAACCTCGCGATCACGGCTGCGGGACACATCGAGGTCAAGGCTGGCGCCAGCCTCGCGCTGCAGTCGGGAGGCGACCTCTCGTGCCAGGGGTTGCGCGTCGATCTCGAGGCCGACACCGCGTTCCGGGCGCGGGGCGGGGCAACGGCCGACCTGGCGTCGGCCGGGGTCGTGACGGTGCAGGGTGCGCTGGTGAAGATCAACTGACGCCATGCCTCCCGCTGCCCGATCGACAGACACGCACACGTGCCCGATGGTCACGCCGGGTGTCCCACCCGTTCCGCACGTGGGCGGTCCGATTGCCGGACCAGGGGCATCGACGGTGCTGGTCGGCGGCCTGCCGGCGGCGCGCGTCTCCGACATGGCCGTCTGCGCGGGGCCGCCCGACGTCATCGTGAACGGCTCGCCAACGGTCCTGATCGAGGGACTGCCGGCGGCACGGGTAGGCGATCCCACCGCCCACGGCGGGACGATCGCATCCGGGTGTGCCTCGGTGCTGCTCGACGGCTGAACGACCTCTGACGCGCCGATCGAGAGGCCGCCTTTGTCTCCCGTCGCGCGTCATCGTCCAGCAGGAACCAGGCGAAGCCCTGCGAAACGCGGTCCCGCGACGCAAGCTGCGAAGGAGCCGATATGTCCATCTCGTTCACCGTCAACGGCAACCGGCGTCAGACCGACTCACCCGGCGACACGCCGCTCCTCTACGTGCTCAGGAACGACCTCGAGATTGGCAGTCCGCAGTTCGGCTGCGGCCAGTCGCAGTGCGGCGCGTGCTCGGTGCTCGTGGACGGCAAGGAGGTGCGCGCGTGCGTGCTCCCGGTCCGCAGCGTCGCCGGCAAGCAGGTGACGACCCTCGAAGGGCTGCCCGCCCGATGGGCCAGCCAGCGGAAGCTGACGGCCGCCGAGGCGCAGAAGACGCTGCACCCCGTTCAACAGGCGTGGATCGACGCGCAGGTGCCGATGTGCGGGTTCTGCCAGAGCGGCATGATGATCAAGGCCACCGAGCTGCTCGAGGCCACGCACTCACCGACGGTCGAGCAGATCAAGGCCGCGTTCATGAGCGGCCCATCGCCGCACCTGTGCCGCTGCGGCACCTACCTGGCAATCGTGGACGCCGTCCAGCGCGCGGCCACCGTGATGGCGAAAGGGTAAGCCATGCACACACAGACGCACGTTCCCGGCCCGACGCTCACGCGGCGGCAGTTCGTCAAGGCGGGCGGAGCCCTCGTCGTGGGCGTCGGCCTGATTGGGCGCGACTTCTTCGAACGGCCCGGCGCGCGCTGCCGAGGCCGCCAACTCGCTCGACGCGTCGATCTCGACCTCGTGGTTCGAGATTCACGCCGACAACACCATCCTGATGCGCACCGGCAAGGTGGACTTCGGCCAGTCCACCGTGCACACCGCGTACAGGCAGCTCGTGGCAGAGGAGCTGCGCGTGCCGTACGACGCGATCACCACCGTCGTGATGGGCGACACCGATCGGACGCCAGACGGAGGGTTTTCCGCCGGATACCTGGAATACGGTGGACAGAACCTCCGCAAGGCGGCCGCCTACACGTATCAGGCGCTGCTCGATCTCGCCGCCACCACGCTCGGCGCCGACAAGAGCCAGTTGACCGTCGAGAACGGCGTCGTCTCGGGGGGCGGCAGGCGCGTGACGTACGGCGAGCTGGTGCGCGGACAGGATCTCAGGCTGACGATTCCCGTCGAGGGCGACCTGACGTCGATCTTCGGCCTCACGGTCATCGGCGATCCGCCCCTCAAACCGACCGCCAGCTATACCGTCGTCGGCAAATCGTTTCCGAACGCCGTGACGCCCGGCAAGGTGGCGGGCACGGAAGCGTGGGTGACCAACGTGCGCCTGCCGAACATGCTGCACGGCCGCATCGTCCACCCGCAGACGCTCGGATCCACGCTGTCGCCGCGGGGGCGGTGGACAAGGCGCAGTGCCCCACCGCTCGCGTCGTCGTGAAGGGCAACCTCGTGGGGGTGGTCGCGGCCACCGAGTGGGAAGCCATCACGGCGGCGCGAAGCGTTGCCGGTTCCACGAAGTGGAGCGAGTGGAAGGGACTGCCCGGCCACGCGAAGGTGCACGCGTGGATGCGCGACAAGATGGACTGGACGAGCACACCCGTCGCGCAGGGCGACAAGAATCGTGGTGACGCCGGGGCGGCATTCGGAGCGTCGGCGAAGTCGCTCACCGCCAGCTACGAGCTGCCGTACATGAAGCACGCGCCGCTCGGTCCGACCATCGCCGTGGGCGACGTGCGGCCCGACGGCACCGTGTTCGTCCACACGCACAATCAGAACCCGCAGGCGCTGCGCGGCCAGATCGCGATGATGCTGGGCGTGCCGGTCGAGAGGGTCGTGATCCGCATCTACGCGGGGCCTGGCCACTACGGGCGATCGAACGGCGGCAACGCCGGCGCCGAGGACGAAGCGGTCATCCTCTCGCGGGCCGTCGGCCAGCCCGTCCGCGTGCAGTGGATGCGGCCCGAGGATCTGCAATGGTCCACGCAGTCGCCTGCCGCGTTCTCCGACATTCGCATCGGGCTCGACGCGCGGGGCACCATGACGGCGTACGAGGCGAAGCACTACATGCCCGCGGGGCAGGACGATCGGCTGATCGGGGCGATCATCGCCGGGCTGCCCACGCCGCCGGCGCCGACGCCGAGCACCGAGCCTCTCGGCTCGACGTACAACTCGATACAGGATCCGTGGCTCTACGATCGCGTCGCCACCGTCGCTGAATCCGGGCTCGGGACGTTCCAGGTGGGCCAGCTCGAGTCGCCGCTCGGGGTCGGGCTGCGCGATCACAGCATGCGCACGCCAGGACAGTTGCAGCAGAACTACCCGCGCGAGCTCGCGATGAGCGAAGCCGCCGCGCTGGCCGGCCTGGATCCCATCGAATTCCGGTTGAAGCACACCGGGGACGCCCGGCTCGTCGGCGTGCTGACGTCCGTGCGCGAGGCGTCCGGATGGCAGACGCGGCCGTCACCAGCCGCGCGCCAGGCCACACCCGCGGCGACACCGCTGAAAGGCCAGGGCGTGTCGGTGATGCTGCGCTCGGGCACGTACTGGGCCTGCGTGTGCCAGGTCCTCGTGGCTCCGGCCACCGGCAAGATCACCGTCGACAGGTACACGATCGCCGTGGACCCTGGCATCGTCATCAACCCGCTGCAGTTGAAGCGGCAGATCGAGGGGGGCGCGTTGATGGGCCTGAGCCACGCGCTCTACGAAGAGATGACGTTCGACGAGGGCGCAGTCACGAGCCGCGACTGGCGTACGTATCCGGTGCTGACGATGGCCGACGTGCCGGAAATCAGGGTCGTGATCCTGCCCCACCCGGAGGTCGGGATGTACGGCGGCGGCTCGGAAGCAGCCAACGCGCTCGCCGTCTCGGCTATCGCGGCGGCGTTCCACGATGCCACGGGCAAGGTGGCGCGGCGGCTGCCGCTGACCCCGACCTATGTGCAGTCGGTTCTGAAGGCGTAGGGCTCGCACCTCCTCGTCGCGCGTGGCACCGAGCGCAGCCTGAAACGATTCGTGCGCCTGCCGCGTCGTGTACTTGTGTTGCGTTTCACCGGTGTCGGGGTCGGCGGAGTTGTAACGCCGCTGACGTTTTTGCCGATCGACCCGGCCATCACTGTTTGTTCCAACCATCACTCGCCGCGGGAATCCACGCCAAACGCGCATGGCATCGTCTGTGCGTTGAGGAGTGCCCTACCGGCGCCCCGTACGTTCCACGATGGGGCCGCCCCCCGGCTTCAACGACGTGAAGTAATCGAGATGTTTCTGCCGCGACACGCGTTCGCTGTACCGCTCCTCCGCAATCTCGTGAGCCCGCGCCGCGATCGACCGGTACAAGGCCGGATCGTCCCAGAGCGAACAGACGGCTGTGTACCAAGGCTCGACTTCCTGCTCGCTCGGGAGCCTGGTCGTCCTGAACGTCATCCACTCGGGTATCGGCAGGACGCGGCCGCCTCCGCCGTCGCTGGCATCTCCGCCCACCACGTGCGGCAGGGATCCACGATTGCTGACGAGCGGAGGAATAGCGTTGATCATCGCTTCGGCCGCGACCCTGCCGAACGGTTCCTCCCACACCGACGGCACGACCAGCAGCCGCGTCAAGGCGAAGTAGTCGGCGGGCGTCGGGACTGGCGGCGCGGCCATGATCTGCGGGTACCGGCTGAAATCGACGCCGGGGATGGCGTTGAGCGACCCTCCGCTGTGGCCGGATTGCACGACCAGGACAGGAATGTCCGGCCGCCTGGACCCGAGCATGTCCGCAAGGCGCGCGAAGAGCAGCAGGCCCTTGTGCGGCGAAGGATTGACGAACGTCACAAAGGCACGCGACTCGACGCCAGCCAGCACGGCCGACCAGTCGATTGGTGGCTCGAGCGGCGTGCTGACGAGTCCCAGCTTCTTGCGGTAGACGTCGGTCAGAAACCGGCTGCACGTGAAGGCGTGGTCGACGTCCTTGAAGTACTGCGCTTCGTAGTAGCCGAAGCCCCGCACGGCGAAGGCGGTCGTGATGCCGCGCGTCCGCGCGCGCGCCATCGCCTCCAGAATCATCGGATGCCCATTGCACGCAATCACGTGCGTGGGTCCGAACTCCGCCACGAGGGCCTCGAAGATCGCCAGGTACTGGCGGGTCTCGGCGCGATCGGGTCGCGATTCGTCGTTGTGGCGCGTCAGCAGCAGCGTGACCGGCACCCCGCGGACCGCGTACTGCACGACCGGCCGGGACGCCACGCGCTCGTGCCTGCCGGACGGCCGGGATGGCGCGGGCGGCAACGCGAGCCCCGCTACGTCGACGCCCTGTTGCGCCAGGTGCTCCTCCACACGAAAGGTCACGGCACTCTCGAACCTGGCCGTCGTGAGGACGTGACACGCATGACCGGCGTCGGCAAGCCATTCCACGATCGTCCGCAGGCTCTGAGTCACGCCCGCCGTCGGGTCGCTGATGCAGTGGTTGTTGACGAGGAGAAACCGCACACCCGAGCGTACAAACCAGATATCAGTCCGTCAACCGCACGACGTCCACACCACACCTAAGGAGTATCGAAGCATGTCACAGGAGATCCGTCAGACTGAGCTGCGCAACAAGACCCAGCAACTGCTGAATGGACCATTGCAGCACGTTCGAGGCGCGGCCCTCGCGGCGGCGCTCCTGCCGCTCGCGGTGCTGGCCGCCGCTCCCGCATCGGCACAGACGGTGTGTCAGCAATCGGGCGGCGTGTGCGGCACCGTCTTCAACGACGCCAACAACAACGGGACCCAGGATGCGGACGAGACGGGCATCGAAGGCGTCAAGGTGTTCCTGTGCCAGTCGTGCGACGGCACGGACGACATCTGGGTGGAAACCGGTCCCGGTGGCACCTACTCGGTCTTCGTGCCAGGCGGTCCGACGACGATCGCCGCGCTGATCCCCACGGGAACGCAGGCGTCGCCACCCAATGTCGGCGACGACTCCTTCGACAGCGATGGCATCCCGGACGGTACCGGGTACAGCGTCGCGCACGTCGACGACACGGGCTTTGCGACCGATTTCGGCTTCTTCACGCCGGCACAGCAGCAACCTGGCACGGGCACGCCCGGCTACTGGAAGAACCACCCGGATGCGTGGCCGGTCGGCAGCCTGACGGTTGGCGGTGTCACCTACACCAAGGCCCAGGCGATTGCCTGGCTGTCGAAGCCGGGCAAGGACAAGACCACCACGATGTTCAGCTCGCTCGTGCCGGCCATGCTCAACGTGCAGATCGGCAACGATGGCAGTTGTATCTCCACCGTGATCGCGCTGGCCAACACGTGGATGGCGACCTACGGGCCCGTGGGCGCCAACGTCGCCGCCTCGAGCGACGCGTGGGCGGCCGGTGAGCCTCTCCACATCCAGATGGACAGCTACAACAACGGCCTGCTCTGCGCGCCGCACCGCCAGTAGGCCGACGCTGCCCGGTGACCCTGCCGCGGGGTCATCGGGCAGCTCGCCGTATCGCGGCACGCCGGGGCGCGCATCGGGTCATCATCGCCGCCGCCACCGGCTCAGCGTGGACGAGCCGGGGACGCTGAAGTCTTCTGGCCGCGCCTCACCCGGACCGGCGATCAGGAAGCGCACCTCGTCGCCGATCCACTCCATGATCCCGAGGCTCACCGTGCCGGCCTGGCGGCCTGACACGTTCAGATAGTCGATTGCGATCGGCGCTGCGCGTTCATCGATCCGCACCTTCGCGTGCACCATCGTCTGGCCGCCGAACGTGACCGTCACTTCGTTGCCGACCGCCGTCCGCGAGCCGAACGCCAGCCACTGCGCGGGCATCGGCTTGCCGTCCATCACGAGTTCCACGGGCGCCCACTCGCCTTCGAGGCGCTTCAGCATCGGCGTCATCGGCACGTTGAACGCGGATGAATCGGCGCGCTCGCGAGGTTCCGTTGATGCCGCTGCCGGCGGCGGCGTGCCGCCGGGCACGTTCGCGGGACGGGCGGAGGACGCGCGGCGCAGCCGCTCCAGCGCGTGGCCGCTGCCTTTCGATGTCGCGAACGCCTTCGGCCGTGCCGATCCCACCAGTCCCAGGCACATCGTCAGGCGATCGCGGTCAAGCGCGTAGAGGCCGAAGCTCCAATTGCCGGCCTCTGGGCCCTCCACGAACTCGATGTCGATGTGCGCGGGCTTCGCCTCGACGTCAATGGTGAACACGCCTTCGTAGTTCGCGTCGGGCGACTCGGTGCGAAAGCGATCGCCGTCGATGAGCAGCCGTGATTCGGCGGTCATGGGTCGGGGCACGGGCGAGCCGTCGATTTCCAGACTGACGAAGCGCCATTCCCCTTCCAGCGCGCGCAGGTGCTGCACGTGCCGCGACAGCGCCGGCCAGTTCACGAACCCGGTCTGATGCGCGACGACGGACTGGGCGTCCGCCAGACGGAATCCCGCGGCGGGCACCGCGGCCGGCGTCAGCTTTTTCGCCTCGGGCAGGAAGTCGATGAAGGCCCTCGCAGCCTGCGGCTCGCCCTCTTTCAATCGGGTCAGCAGGATCTTCGCCTGACGACGAAGGTGATCGAGGTTGGGGCGGGCGGGGAGCGTCTTCTTCACACATCCTCCATGCAGTGCCTGGGTCCGCTGTCAGGCTGCACGAAGGTCGTGCGTCGGCGGCATGAGGACGAAGGTGAGTTGAACTCTTCCCGCGGACCCGGCGGCTCCCTTCGAGCCGGGGGT
This sequence comes from uncultured Acidobacteriota bacterium, assembly GCA_963817635.1. Lineage (GTDB taxonomy): Bacteria > Acidobacteriota > Vicinamibacteria > Vicinamibacterales > 2-12-FULL-66-21 > CAWFPR01. The sequence continues at coordinate 50,983 of CAWFPR010000006.1, forward strand.
ATCTTAGCGCAGAACGGGGCCTGAAAATCCAGCGTCCCGGACGCCGAGAAGCAGACGCTCGCGAGAACCGCGGCGTTCACCAGCCGGAGATCCGCGTCTGCTTCAGCCACGGCGCCGAGAGGATGCCGTCCATGACCATGGCGCGTGCCGCGTCAATCTGCCGGACCGTGGCCGACTCGGCCGCGGCGGCATCGCCGCTGACCAGCGCCGCGACCAGGTCCTCGTGCTCGTGCTGCATTTCTTCGGTCCGGTCGCGCACGGCGAGGCCGAGATGGAACAGCCGCTCGGTCTCCTCGAGCAACTGCTCGAGGAGTCGAGCCAGCCGCCGGTTCCCGCTCGCATCGGCAATGGCCACGTGGAACTGACGGTTCGCGCGCAGGAACGTCGTTTCGCTGGCGCGGTCTCCCGGCGTGTACCCGGCGCGGCACAGGGCGTTCAGTTCCTTCAGCAGGGTCCCGTCGATGCGGCCGGCGGCCTGCCTGGCGGCCGCCGGCTCGAGAAGCCGGCGAAGGGCGAAGATGTCCTCGACGTCCTGAATCGTGACCGCGGTGATGCGGTAGCCGCTCCGCGGAATCGCCTTGAGGAGCCCCTCGTGGGTCAGGCGAATCAGCGCCTCGCGCAGCGGCGCCTTGCCCAGCCCGTAGCGTTCGCCGAGGCCGCGCTCGGTGACGTCCCCGCCGGGCGCCAGCTCGCAGACCAGGATGTCCTGCTTGATCGCGTGATATGCGCGGTCGGTCAGCCGTCCCGCTGGGGCGACGTGCGCCACCCTGGAGGGCCGCGGGACCGCGGGCGCGGCCCGCGTCGCGCGGACCGTGCGGCGTGCCGGCCTGGGCGGACGTCCTCGTTTCACGGAGTCATCATACCAACGCACCTTCCGGGAAAGGCGACGTTTCCTGTCCGATATATCAGTTGGCGCCAGTGATATGATCAGTACACACACCCTCTGACAAGCGTGGCGCGGCCATGCGGGAGCTCCCGATGGAGTCCGTCATCTATATCGACAACGCGGCGACGTCCTACCCCAAACCGGAGCCCGTCTACACCTTCATGGACCAGTTCTTCCGGCGCGCCGGCGTGAATCCCGGCCGGTCCGGCTACGACCTGTGTCTGGAGGCGGGACAGCTCGTGGAGGACACGCGGCGCCAGGTGGCGGCGCTGTTCGGGGGACGGGATCCGCACCGGCTGGTCTTTGGCTACAACTCGACCGACGCGCTGAATCTCGCGCTGTTCGGACTGCTCGGCACGGGCGATCACGCGATCACGACGACCATCGAACACAACTCGGTGCTGCGTCCGCTGTACCACCTGCAGCGCGACCACGGCGTCGAGGTGGATCGCGTGGCGTTCGACGGCCGGGGCTTCGTCGACCCGGACGCCATTCGCGCGCGCATTCGCCGCAACACCCGGGTCGTCGTCGTCAACCACGCGTCGAACGTGATCGGAACCGTGCAGCCGATCGCGGCCATCGGACGCATCTGCGCCGAGCGCGGCGTGCACCTGGTCGTCGACGCATCGCAGACGGCCGGCAAGATCCCGATCGACGTCGAGCAGATGCAGGTGGGCGTCCTGGCGTTCACCGGGCACAAGTCGCTGTTCGGTCCGATGGGGATCGGCGGGATGTACGTCCGTGAAGGCGTGGAGATCAGGCACACGCGGGCGGGCGGCACGGGCGTCCGGTCGGCCGACCCGGCCCATCTCGAGGAGTACCCGTACCGGATGGAGTACGGCACCGGCAACCTGCTCGGCATTGCCGGACTCCATGCCGGCGTCGAGTGGCTCACGGCTCGCGGCATGCACACGGTGCACGAGCACGAACTCGCGCTGACGCGTCGGCTGCGCGACGGGCTCCGGGCCATCGATGGCGTGACGCTCTACTGCCAGGACGATCTGACGGATCACATCGGCGTGCTCGTGTTCAACGTGGCCGGCCTCGAGGCCGCCGACGTCGGCACGATGCTCGATGTCGATCACGACATCGCCTGCCGGACGGGACTGCACTGCGCGCCGCTCGTCCACGACCAGCTCGGCACCGCGGCGCTGCGGGGCGCCGTGCGCTTCAGCGTCGGGCCGTTCAACACCGCCGAGCACATCGAAACGGCCATCGGCGCCGTCCGCGAGATCGCGTCCGCCCGGGTGCCCAGCGCCGCCGGACGCTAGCCCGGGAGCCCCGCAGCCAGGACCTCTCCGCCTGCTGCCCTATTCGTTCGCCAGCCGCACGACCCGGATCGGCGGGCCCCAGCGAGCCGGGCCCGGGGCGACCTCGAAGACAATCGGCCCGGCGGCCAGGTACTCCCGCTCTGTCGCAATGTCCCGCGCACTGATCACGAGGTACGCGACGCCCTGCTCGCGGTACCACTCGATCGGGTGCTCGGTGGCAAGCTCCACCGGTACGACATCCAGGCCAAGCGATCGCAGGTACGTCGGGCCGCTGTTCTCGACGAGGACGCGCGCGCCAGCCGGCAGGTGCGTCTGCATCCACGCGGAGGCGATCTGCCGCGTATCGGGATCACCGAAGTGGCGCACCCAGCTCACCGACTGCACGGCGAACGGCACCGTCAGCGCTGCCGCGCCGGCGGCAAGCGCCCACCGTGCCGATCGCGCACGGTGCATTCGCTCGAGCACCCGGACCAGCTCCGCGACTGGCACGGCCGCCAGGACGCACACCACCGGCAGCAGCGGAAGCGCGTAGCGCGCGAAGACGATGCCATGGGTCGCGAGCGTGTAGAAGTACGCCGCGCCGAAGGCGAGCAGGGGCGCGGCGCGCATTCGCGGCACGCGGCGGGACAGGAGGATGACGCCGCCCAGCACTGCGGCCGGCAGCCAGAGCCGGCCCATGAGCGCCATGTGCTTCAGATACAGCAGCCAAGGGGCGTCGCCGGCCGCGCGCTGCACCGAGAAGCGCGCCGCCTGGGCGGCGAAGCCCGAGAGGAACGCGGGCGAGTCGAGCACGGCGTAGGGCGACGCCAGCAGAAACGCGCCGAGCGCGCACCCCGCCGCGGCGAACGCCTTCCGCAGGCGATCGGGAGCGCCCGACTCGTGCAGCACCCACACCACGGCCGGCGCCACGCACGCCACGACGCCGTTGTACTTGGCGGCCGCCGCCAGCCCGCACGCCGCCCCGGCGACCGCGTAGGCACCCGGTGAGCGCGCGCGTCCCGCGCGCATCGCCAGCCACACCGCGAGCGTGGCCAGCGCGGTGACCGGCACATCCGTGAGCGCGAAGTGCGACTCGCGCACGTGCATCGGGAGCACCGCCAGCTGAGCCGCCGCGAGCAGCCCGGCGGTTCGGCCGGCGATCTCTTCGGCCACCCGATACGTCAACCACACCGTCGCCACGCCGATCGCCGCCGTCAGCAGCCGCGCCGACGTGTAGACGGCGGTGATGTCGAACGTCTCGAGACTCGTCCACGCACCGTGAACCGCCCCTGCGATGAAGAGAACGATCGCCGCGACCGCGTGCAGATAGATAACGAGCGTCGGATAGTCGAAGATGTGCGGGTTCCAGTCGCCGGTGTTCAGGATCCGGAGCGCCCGGTCGAGGATGGCAGGCTCGTCGATGCCGACGGCGTGCGGCACGCCCGCGCGAATCGACCAGACGCGCACCGCCAGGGCGACCGCGAGGATGGCCGGCAACGCCACTGCCGCCGCACTGCGCCGAATCCGTTCGCTGCGCTGCATCGAGCACACAGCATATCGTCATCGACGGCCGGTTCAGGCGTACGGCGGTCCACCGGCACGAATCCACGGCGATGCTGGAGGCGCACGTGTGCGCGTCTCCAAGCGCACACTGCGCGGAAGCCGCACACGCGGCGGGTGCGATCCGCGGCAGGACACCGATCGCGGCGCGGCGGGGATCTTGCGTCAGCCTGCACACATGACTGTCGAGTTACGTAAAGAACGGGTCGGCCTCGCGGGCTTTCCGGCCCTCCTTATTGATCATTCGCTCATCAGCCGCGCCGATCTCCAGATGGCGGAGCAACACGCCGACCGCGAGAAGATACCGCTCGTCGACGCGGTCACGGCGCTGGGCCTCGTGCCCGAATCCGACGGCTACGCGCTGCTCGCCGAGGCGGGCTCGTTCGACATGGTGGATCTCGATTCCGTCGTCTCGACCGAGCTCGCGGTCCGGCTCGTGCCCGAACGGATTGCGCGGCGGTACTCGATTGTCCCGCTCGAGGTCGACAACCGTACGCTCACCTACGCGACGTCGCAGCCGTTCCACCCCGAGGCCGAGCGTGACGTCGCGTTCGCGTGCGGACGGCGGACACACGTCAAGGTCGCGACTCGGTCGAGCGTCCTCGATGCGCTCGACCGCTGCTATCCGAAGCTGCGCGAGCTCGACATGCTGGCCGAACGGCTTCAAGCGGAACGCTCGACGGTGGAGAAGACCGACGAGAAAGGCGGTGGCAGGTCGGACTCGGTCGTCATCGATCTCTGCAACCACCTGATTGGACGAGCCATCGACGTGGGCGCGAGCGACGTTCACGTGGAATCCGGCAGCTCGGGCACGCTCGTCCGCTACCGGATCTGCGGTGTCCTCGAGCCGGTGCTCACCCTGCCGGCCGGTGTATCGCAACCGATCCGCAATCGTTTCAAGATCATGGCCGGCGCCGATATCGCCGTCCGCAACAAGCCACAGGACGGAGCGTTCCGGATTCAGGTGGGCGGGCGGCCAATCGACGTCCGGCTCTCCAGCCTGCCGACCGTGGACGGCGAGAAGCTCGTGATGCGGGTCATCGACAGCCACAGTCCGCTCCAGACGCTGGACCGACTTGGATACGACACGGATACGCTCGTGCGGTTCGAGCGTGCGCTGTCGCGGCCCGATGGTCTCGTGCTCGTTACGGGCCCGACCGGCTCGGGAAAAACGACAGCGCTGTACGCGGCGCTGGGGCACCTGCGCACAGGGCGCACAACATCGTCAGCGTCGAGGACCCGGTCGAGCGGACCGTCCCTGGCGTCACCCAGATTCCGGTCAACGTCACGCGCCGGCAACACGTTCCCGGCGGTGTTACGGTCGCTGCTCCGGCAGGATCCGAACATCATCATGGTCGGCGAAGTGCGCGACGCCGAGGTCGCGCAAATCGTGGGACAGGCAGCCTACACCGGCCACCTCGTCCTGAGCTCCCTTCACACGGCCGACACCGCGACGGCCATCACGCGGCTGACGAACCTGGGGCTCGAGCCATACAAGATCGCCGAGTGCCTCTCGGCCGTGCTGGCGCAACGGCTGCTGCGGTCGCTCTGCCCGCACTGCAGGACGATGCACAGTGAGTTCGAGGCGCGCCGCCTGGGCAGCGAACACAATCTGGCGCTCGGTGCCCGCGTCGGCGGGCCCCGGCTGCGAGCAGTGCAAGCATACGGGCTACGGGGCGGCGCGTGCCGATCGCCGAGCTGCTCACGCCGTCCGACGAGCTGCGCGACGCGATCGTGCGTGGAGCGACCGCGCACGAAATCCGGGCCGCGATGCGCGCGGACGGAACGCCCAACCTGCGCGATCACGCCATGCGCCTGGTGAGCGACGGCATTACGTCAATCGAGGAGGTCAACCGCGTACTCGCTGAGGATTTCGACACCGAACGGCAATCCCATCGCACGCGATCGCAGGTCCTGGTCGCCGACGACGAGCCGATCACGCGGATGCTCGTGAAGCTGCTCCTCGAGCGCGAGAACTTCGAGGTGCTCGAGGCGGCCAACGGCAGGCAGGCGGTCGACATCGCCACGCGCGAACGGCCGGACCTGCTGATCGTGGACCTCAACATGCCGGAAATGGACGGGTACGATGCCATCGCGCGGCTGCGCAAGGACATCTCGATGGCGACGCTGCCGATAATAGTGCTGACTTCGGAAGACGGTCCCGGCATCGAGCGGCGCGTCCTCGAGCTCGGCGCCGACGATTACATCCTCAAGCCGTTCGACCCGGCTGTGTTCCTGTCGCGTATCAACGGCGTCTTCCGCCGCCTGAAGGTCATGGCCGCGTGATGGAGTCCTTCACGTCGCGAGATGTCGAGGCGCGGGTGCGGTGCGCCGTGCGCGCCAAGGCGTTCGGCCTGCGCCGATCCCGGTGGACACCAGCGCCGTGACCTGGCATCGGACCGTCCCCTGCCTGCTGTTCGCAACCAGCCTCATGGTCGAAGGGCGATCCGGGCCGCGGGTCAGCTCGCGCATGCTCGGCCTCGCAACAATCGTACGGGATCAACATGCTCCGTAGCCTCGACGCATGGATGCGGCGCCAGTCGGTGGCCGACAAGCTGACGACCATGGTGCTGGTCACGACCGGCCTGACGCTGATAGCGGCCTGCACTGTGTTCGCGGCGTACAACTACGTCAGCTCCAGGACCGGCCTCGTGCGCGACGTCACGACGCTGGCGGAGATTGTCGGGAGCAACAGCACGGCGGCGCTGGAATTCGCGGACCCCATCGCGGCCCGGGAGACGCTGCGGACGATGGCGACCAACGGTCACATCATCGACGCACGTCTGTTCCTGCCGGACCGCGTCGTGCTGGCGAGCTACATCCGCACGGGGTCGGAGACGGCAGCACGCATGCAGCCACGTCCGGGCGCTGACGAGGGCGCTGTCTTCGAGGATGGGCACCTGCGCGTCACCCGTTTCATCCTGTTCAATGGCGATGTCGTTGGCAGCATCGAGGTGGAGTCGGACACCGCGGAAATCTGGACGCGGCTCGGGAGGTTCGCCGCGGTCGTCGCAGCGACCCTGGCCGGCGCGCTCGGCATCGCATTCGGATTGTCGCGGATGAGCGCGCGAATCATGTACGCGCCCATCGCCCGGCTCATCGACGTCGCGCGGCAGATCCGGGAAACCGGCCGTTATAGCCTCCGGGCAGACAAAGGAGACGAAGACGAGATCGGCGAGCTGGTCGAAGGCTTCAACGAAATGCTGTCCGAGATTCAGCGGCGCGATCAGCAGTTGCTGGACCACCGGGACGATCTCGAACGGACCGTGGACGTCCGCACTTCCGAACTGCGCTCGACCAACGAGTCCCTCGTCACGGCGCGCGACCGCGCGATGGAGGCGAACCGGGCGAAGGGCGAGTTCCTCGCGAACATGAGCCATGAGATACGGACGCCGATGAACGGCATCATCGGCATGACCGATCTCGTCCTCGACAGTCCGTTGACGCCTGAACAGCGTGATGGCCTCGCGGTCGTGCGAAGCTCGGCCGACACGCTGCTGTCGATTCTCAACAACATCCTCGACTTCTCGAAGATCGAGTCGGGGAAGGTCGAGCTCGAGACGGTCCCCTTCTCGCCGCGCGACAGCATCGCCGGCGCCCTCAAGCCTCTCGCGCTGCGCGCGCACCAGAAGGGGCTGGAACTCATTTGCGACATCGACCCCGCGGTGCCAGCGAGCGTGGTCGGCGATCCGACGCGCATCAACCAGGTCCTCTCCAACCTCGTCGGCAACGCGCTGAAATTCACCGAGCGCGGGCATGTCATCGTCTCCCTGCGGGAGGACTCGCGCGCCGAAGGCTGCACCAGGCTGCACTTCAGCGTCGCCGACACCGGTATCGGCATTCCCAAGGACAAGCAGCAGGTCATCTTCGAGGCGTTTCTCCAGGCGGACGGATCGACGACTCGGCGCTTCGGTGGCACGGGACTCGGCCTGGCCATCTCGACCACCCTCGTGCGGCTGATGGGCGGCCGCCTCTGGGTCGAGAGCGAGCCCGACGTGGGCAGCACGTTTCATTTCACCGTTTCACTCGACATCGGGAACGTGCCCGAGGCCGGGCCCGCGAATCCCGCGCCGCTGCACCTCAAGGTGCTCATCGTCGACGACAACGAAGTGAATCGCCGCGTCCTCGCCGCGCAGGTCACCCACTGGGGAATGACGCCGATACTCGTGGAAGGGGGACGCGCGGCCCTCGAAGCGATGACGTTCGCGGCCCGGGCGAGCCAGCCATTCGAGCTCGTGCTGCTCGACGCGAACATGCCGGGCATGGACGGGTTCGACGTGGCCGCAGCGATCGCGGCCGAGCCTGCGCTCACGAGCGCGACCGTGATGATGCTGACCTCGTCCGGCGAATACGGAGACCAGTCGCGGTGCGCCGCACTCGGAATCACGGCCTGCCTGATCAAGCCGGTCAACGCTGACGATCTGCTCGCCGCCATCGGCCGCGCGGTCGGGGCGAAGGCGGTGGCTCCGCCGCGCCCGGCCGCCGTGTCTGGGCCGAGTAGCGGAGGGTGGGCCATGAGGCCCGGCGAGCACCGCCTGCGCATCCTGCTGGTCGAGGACAACATCGTCAACCAGCGCGTGGCGGTCGGCCTCCTGACCCGCCGCGGGCACGATGTCAGGATCGCGCAACAGGGTGCGGAGGCCGTGGCGCTCACCGAGACGCAGACGTTCGACGTGGTGCTGATGGACCTCCAGATGCCGGTCATGGGTGGCATCGACGCGACGATCGCGATTCGCGAACGCGAGCGCGCCTCGGGCGCGCACGTCCGCATCGTCGCGATGACGGCGCACGCCATGGATCAGGATCGGGAGCGCTGCCTCGACGCCGGCATGGACGGGTATCTCTCGAAGCCGATCAATCCAGAGATGTTGTTCGCGGTCGTCGAACAGAGTGAGAGCAGCATGGCGGCAGCCGCCAGCGCGAGTTCGGCCGGCAAGAACGGTCTTCGACGAAGCCGCTTTGATGAACCGTGTCTCTGGCGACCGCGAGCTGATGTCCGAGGTGATCCGCCTCTTCCTCGATGACTGCCCGGCGCGACTGGCCGCGATCGAAAAGGCGGTCAAGAGCCGGGATCCGGAAGCCCTCCGCACGGCGGCGCACGCCCTCAAGGGCGCGGCGGGCAATCTGTCCGCCACGGGGCTCTTCGAGGCGACGGCGGTGCTCGAACGGATCGGAGCCGAGGGGCGCATGGAGGCGGCCGAGGGCGCGTGGCGTCAGTTGTGGGCGGAAGGCGCGAATGTGATGGACGTACCTGCGTCGCCGCCTTGACGTCGTCACGGAGGGTCCGGCCCGGCTCGCATCCTGATCGCCGACAACGACCGGATGCCGGTGACGATGCTCGAAGGCATCCCGGAGGGCTGGGGCTTCGAGGTCATGACCATGCGCGACGGCCTCTCGCCTGGAAAATGGCGAGTTCGGGTCCAATGTCTCAACGACGCAGCCGTCGTATGATCGACCGGTGCCAGCGTCCAGACGCCTGCCGAGGATCGTCCGCCGGCGTTCGAAGCTGCACGGCTACGGCGTGTTCGCCGTCGAGCCGATCAACAAGAACGCCCGCATCATCGACTACGCCGGCGAGCTCGTGCGCACGAGCGACTGCGCGGAGCGCGAGGTGCGCTATCTCGACGAAGGCTGCATCTGGGTCTTCCGGGTGGATCGCGTCTGGAGCCGCGACGCCGCGGTCGGCGGCAACATCGCGCGCTTCATCAATCACTCGTGCACGCCGAACTGCTGGTGGGAAGTCGTCGACAAGACAATCTGGATTCGGGCCTCCCGGCGCATCGGAGCGGGCGAAGAGCTGACCTACGACTACGCCACGGTCGGCGACCACACGATCCCCTGCCGCTGCCGGCCGGGCTGTCCGACGATGCTATAGGGCCTTGTTCCAGTCTTGGGACCCTTTCCCTTTTCCATTTTCAAGCGCGTGAATCGCCGAAGGCGCGCGCATAGTCGTCAGGCGTGTCGATATCCTCGACGACCGCCGCATCCGGCACGTCCACGTTGACGATGGCCGCCTCGTGTGCCCGGACGACGGCCTTGGCGCCGCGTTCCGGATCCGCGCGGCGCAGGTCGCCGAACACGGCGCGGGGGAATATCACGGGATGGCCGTGGCGGCCGGCGTGCACGGCGCGGACGATGCGCCCAGGTGCGGATTCGGCAGCCGCCAGAAGCGCGGCGACCGTCGCGGCTGTCACCCGCGGCGCGTCGACCGGCGCCACCAGCACGGCCGACGCGGCCGAATCGACAATCGCGTCGAGCCCGGCGACGAGGGATGACAGCTGGCCCCCGATGTCGGCCCGCGGGTTGACGACGAAGCGGGCGGCGGGAAGGCGCAGGCGAATCAGGTGTCGGAGCGGCTCGTCGTCTGTCCGTCCCACAACCAGGACGCCGCTCGCACCGCCAGCCGTCAGGGCCTCGGCCAGCTGGACGATGAAGGGCTCGCCTCCGTGTCCGCATGGCAGCAGCGCCTTGGACGTTCCCATTCGCGTCGAGCGGCCAGCCGCCAGGATGATCGCCGGCACCATTCCGCCATTCTAGGGCCGCGCCCTGGGATACAATCGTGGAAATGTCCGACCAGTTGTTGAAGATGCGGTGCCAGCGGTGCGGCTCGCAGATGGAGATGCGGGATCCGGAGCCGGGTGGGGCCTGGAAGCCTGATCAGTTCTGGGTCTGCGTGACGTGCGGCCGTCACTTCTGGACGACCTACGCGGCCGCGCCGAAGCCAGCGGCGGCCGTGGAGCCGGCCGCGCCGCCCGCGGCGACGCCCGGGGTCGGGTAGTTCCCCCATTCCGCTAAATCGTGCCCGTTTCTTGACTTCCGGTCTGGAAGTCCCTACACTGACCCCGTTTTCAAGCTCAGCGTGCGCCCGATCCCGCTGGGGCTTGGACACGCCCCAGGGATGTTCTCCGGGGCGCCGTTCATCGGAGGACACGGGTATGCCGACCGGGACGATCGCTCGCCTTCTGATTGACAAAGGGTTCGGATTCATCCGCGACGAGAGCGGAATTGAACATTTCTTCCATCGCAGTTCCGTGCGGGGCGCGGTATTCGAGCTTCTGCGTGAAGGCCAGCGCGTGGAGTTCACGACGGAAGACTCCGGCAAGGGTCCACGCGCCGGAGAAGTTCGCCTGATCGAAGGGTAAGGCCACCCCTCACGCTCACCGGGGCGGGGCGAGCGTGCCCCGCCAGCCCCGGGACGATTCCCACCCATGTCCAGCACCGCTCCCCGTCGGTTGCGACGGCTGCTCGCGCGTACGGTCGTCCTCCTGTTCGTCCTTCTGGTGTTCGCGAGCGCCTGGTTCGTCCCACGCGCGGGCCGGTTCCTGATCGTCGAGGATCCGCTCGCCAAGTCGGACGCGATCGTCGTGCTGGCGGGGTCCCGCGTTGAACGCTGGCTCGAGGCGGTCGACCTGTACCGCGACGGCTGGGCGCCTCGCGTCGTGCTGAGTCCCGGACACGTCGAACCGGCCGAGGCGCTGCTGCGCGAACGGGGCATCCCGTTTCCGAGCGACGCCGAACTGGCGCGCGATGCGATGGCCCGGCTGAACGTGCCGGCCACTGCCGTGTCCATCCTCCCGCACGATCTCGACAACACCGCGCAGGAGGCCGAGGCGGTCCATCGCACGGCCGTCACCCGGGGATGGCGGCAGGTCATCATCGTGACGTCGAAGTACCACACCCGCCGGACGGCGTTTGCCTTCTCGCCGCGAACTGCGGGGATCCGGCATCCGGGCGATCGTGCGCGCGAGCCGCTACGACCCGTTCGACCCGGAGCGATGGTGGACGCGCCGGCCGGATTTCCGCATCGTCACCTACGAATTGCAGAAGCTCCTGGCGTATCGATTAGGATTGGGAGGATAACCGAGCGCCCTGAACGGGCGCCGATGGAAGCGAACGGGGCCCGGTGGCCCTCCCGGTCTTCAAAACCGGTCGCTGCCCGCGTTTTCGCGGGCGGGCTGGGTTCGACTCCCAGGCGCTTCCGCCACTCGACTCGTTCGAGCCGGCAGGCTCAGATCTAATCCTCGAGCAGTTCGAGGAAGGCGTTCGTGTCGCTCAGGTCGTCGAACACGATCGCGGCGCCGCTCTGGCGCAGCTGTTCGACGCTGAAGCCGCCGGTCGCCACGCCGATGGGCTGCGCGCCGACGGCATGCGCGCAGGCGACGTCGTGCGGCGTGTCCCCGACCACCAGGATGTGATCCGCGGCGAGTTCCGGCAGACCCGTGGCGGCGCGCGCGTTCGACGGCAAACGGCACGAGCGCGTTGCGGTCGGCCGAGTCGTCGCCATAAGCTCCGCAGCGGAAGTAGCGCCACAAGTCGAAGTGACCGAGTTTGATACGCGCTCCCTGTTCGAAATTCCCCGTCAGCAACCCCACGAACACGTCGTCGCGGGCGCTCAGGCGCGTCGAGCAGGTCGCGGACGCCGGGCATCACGGCCTTGACCCCTCGCCCCGGCTGATCGATTTCCTCGCGCAGATGCTTGAGGTAGCGATCGCGGAGCGCACTGAGCAGATCCTCGTCGAGTGCACGGCCGAGCTTCGCCACGACGTCGGTGAGGATGATGCGATCCGTGCGGCCGGCGACGGGGATGTCGGCGAGCGCATCAACGCTGCCGGCAATCTCCGCGCAGGCGCGGTTCATGGCCCGCAGACCGGCGCCGCCGGTCAGCACGAGCGTGCCGTCGATGTCGAACAGAACGAGTTTGGGCATGATCTCGCGTTACAATCGCACAGGAGGGAAGAACGAATGAATGTCTCGAAACTTCTGTTGACAGCCGGAACGGTGGCCGCCATGGGCGCCGTGGGATTCGCGCACGGCGCCTCGCAGGGTGCCGGCCGCATGGCGCCGGTCACCGCCCACGCCGACATCAAGGGCGACGGCATCACCGGCACCCTCGATCTCGTCGAGCACGGCCAGGGCACCGCCCGGACCGTCGACATCACGCTGACGGCCAAGGGCCTGAAGCCAGGGTTGCACGGCGTCCACCTGCACGCGATCGGCAAGTGCGAACCGGACTTCACGGCCGCCGGCGGCCACTTCGATCCGGGTCCCAACAGCAATACCGATCCCGATGCCAACCATCCGTTCCACATGGGCGACATCCCGAACCTGGAGGTCGGCGCGAACGGAAGCGGCACGCTCAAGGCCACGACGTCGCGCGTGACATTGTCGGACGGCCCGCTGTCGCTCTTCGATGCCGATGGAAGCGCGGTCATCATTCATGGCAATCCTGACCAGGGCATCACCGGCGCGCCGAAATCGGGCGTGAGCGGCGGCCCGAGGATCGCCTGCGGCGTAATCACCAAGAAATAACTCTGTTGGGGCGGCTCGTGAGCCGCCCTGGACACCCTGTTGGGGCGGCTCGCGAGCCACCCTGACACGGGTTCACCACCACCCGCGTTTTTTTTCCCGAAGCTCCCCGGTCGCGCCGTTCAGCGTCAGCACGCGCGAGGCGACCGCCTTGGCGAACGGCTCGTCGCTGCGTAATGACGAGCGCCGCGAGTTCACGCTGCGCGCAGACGCGGACGATGTCCTTCGCCAGTGGGAGGCGATCGGCCTCGGCAACCGAGGCAGTCGGGTGCTCGAGCACGAGCAGCTGCGGCGCCATCGCCACGGCTCTCGCCAGGTGCGCTCGCGCCCGGATTTCCGGCGGAACGTCGCCCGCCCGTTGCGGTCAGCCACTCGACGGAAATCCCGCAGTCACCCGCCAGCGCCGTCACCGTCGCGAGCGTGTGCGGCGCCACCGGGTCGATCTCGAGCGTGAACGGCATGGCGAGGTTCTGCGCCAGCGTCGAGGCTTCCAGCAGCACGGCGCGATCGCTCACGATGCCGAACCGATCGAGTGACGCCAGCCACTCGTCGCCGCTGGCAATCTCGGCGGTACTGCGGCCGAACGTGCGGACAACGCCTTCGTCGGGGAGCGTCGCGCCGGTCACGAGATTGACCAGCAGCTCGGCGGCCGGTCCGTCGAACCCGTCGACGGCGACCCGTTCGCCGCTCGCGACCGACAGCTGCTGGACCCGCAGCGGGCGCAGCCCCGCATAGTGCTTCCGCAGGCCCTCGATCTCGAGCACGGCTGTCACGGACGCCTCGCCTCGAGGCGCGCAAAATCGCAGGGCGGCAGGCGGACGAGGCCGATGGCGGCCGAACGATGGACCGAGTCGCCGTGGAAGTCGGAGCCTCCCGATACGGCGAGGCCCAGCGAGTCGGCCATCGCCCGGTAGTGCCACTCGTCCGCTTCGTCGTGATCGCTGTGGCACACCTCGATCGCCGCGAGCCCTTCGGCGGCAAGACGCGGGATGATCGCGTCCTTGCCGAGGAGCGCCGGGATGGGCGAGCGACACGAGGCCGCCGGCGGCGCGAACGAGCGCAATCACGTCGCCGGGGCTGGCGCCGCGTCGAGGCACGTACGCCGGACACTCGTCGCCCAGCAGCCGCAGGAACGCATCCTCGCGACTGCTGGCAAAGCCGGCGGCGACGAGCGCCTCGGCGACCTGCGGGCGCCCGATGCTGCGGCCGCGGTCGCGCGCGGCCTGCGCGAGAAGGTCCGAACAGTCGATGGGGGCGCCGAGGTCGCGCAGGCGAATCGCCATCTCCTCGACGCGGCGGACGCGATCGGCGCGCTGCGCGGCGAGGAACCCGAGCAGCTCCGGCGCCTCGGGGTCGAAGAAGTAGGCGAGCAGGTGCACGTCGCGGGCGTTCTCGACCGCGGTGATTTCAATCCCGTCGACGAGGCGCACGCCGAGGGGATCGGCGGCCGCGCGCGCCTCCGGCAGTCCCGCCACCGTATCGTGATCCGTGACGCTCAGCACGGTAATGCCGGCCGACGCCGCGCGCTGAACGAGCGCGGCCGGCGTCAGCGTGCCATCCGACGCGGTCGTATGCAGGTGCAGATCGATCAAGACGGGAGGGCCGCCGATGCGCGACGCCGGGTCGCCTTGCCGCGCCGGGTGCGCTGGCGTTCCACCAGCGCGCGATATTCGCGGATGAGCAGTTCCAGGTGCGTGCGCTCTTCGTCGGCGAACTCGAGGAAGATCCGCTTGCCCTCGGAATCCTCGAATTTCTCGCCGTAGCGCTTGAAGAACCGGTGGGATCCGCGCTCGCACTTGATGCCGATCATCAGCGCCTGCCGGTCGTCCACACCGCGGGCCAGCTGTTCGGCGCCGGCGGCGAACAGGCCGTTGGCGGCTCCCTTGAAGAACAGGAACGTGGGATGGGACTCGAGCTGCGGATCCTGCTGGAGCAGCTCGCGGTAGCGTGCTTCGAGCGTCGCGAGGTGTTCTTTCTCCTCGCCGGCGAGCTTCTCGAAGACGCGCCGTCCTCGGGCGTCCTTCGTCAGCCGCGCGGCGCGCGAGTAGAACTCGAGCCCGCTGCGCTCGGTGGCTATCGCGATGCGCAGCGCGTCGCGCGCGAAGAGCATCTCGGTCGCTCCGCCTTCGGCCACCGCGGGACGTCCGGTGCGGCAGGCCTCGCACGTGCCGTGAATCTGGAGCACGCTCTGTCGCGCGGTGAAACTGCGCGCCGCGGCCACCTCTTCGATCAGCGACTCGATATCGGAACTCAGGAATTCGAAGGAGCGGTTGCAGGTCTTGCAGATCAGATGGAAGTGGCGCGGATGCCGGTAGGAATGCTCGAACCGGAACCGCCCTTCATCGAAGTCCACCTTGCGCGCGATGCCGGCATCGACCATCCACTGCAGGGTGCGGTAGACGGTCGCGCGGCTGATCCGCTGATCCTCGCGGCGAATCAGGTCGAAGAGATCGTCGGCGGTCAGGTGACCCTGCTGGCGCAGGAAGACGTTGACGATGAGGTCGCGTTTACTCGACCGCTTGCTGCCCGCGGGGCGGAGGCTCTCGAGGTAGGCGGTCGGTTCCATGGCTTCACGGTCGCGGTGTTCGAGGGTTCGTGAGCCCGGCCCACGAACCCCGCGCTTCACACGCTGAACGACGAGCCGCAGCCGCAGGTGGACTTGGCGTTCGGGTTCTTGATCGTGAACCCGCCGCCGGTGATGTTGTCCACGAAGTCGACCTCGGCGCCGCGCAGATACCGCGCGCTGATCGGATCGACCAGCAGCTTGACGCCGTTCGATTCGATGACCGTATCGGTCGAGGCATCGCCCTCGCCTTCGTCGATCATCAGTCCGTACTGGAAACCCGAGCAGCCGCCCCCCTGGACGAAGACCCGGAGCCCCGCATCGACCTTGTTTTCCTCGGTGAGCAGCTCGGTGATCTTCGACGCTGCCGACGGTGTGACATTGATCATTGGATGGTTTTCTCCCTCAAAAACCAGTCTGACGTTCGATTATAGCGGCCCGAAGGCGCCCATTTCAACGCCCGGACACGGCCAGCGGGCTACCCTGTGGCCGCAACCGACTGTCCTTCAGGTACTTGGACGCCTCGGCCGGCGGACTTGTCTCCACTTTGGCGGCGGGACCATACTGGGGGATGTGAGCCACGAATTTCCCTTCTGCCTGGCGGGTCAGCCGCGCACAACGGCCGAGCCGCTCGATGTCACCAATCCCTTCGACGGCAGCATCGTGGGCCGCACCTGGCTGGCTGGCGAGGCCGACCTGGAAGCTGCCGCCGCCGCCGCGGTTGACGCCGCGCCCGCGATACGGGCGCTGGCCGCGCACGAGCGCGCCGCCATCCTGCGCGCCGCCTCCGTCGAACTCAAGGCGAGGCGCGAGGAGATCGGGCGCACGCTCGCCGGCGAGGCCGGCAAGCCCATCAGGGACGCGACAACCGAGGTCGATCGTGCGTCGATGACCTTCGAGGTCGCGGCCGAGGAGGCGCGGCGCCTCGGCGGCGAGATGATTCCCATGGACCTCGCGCCACACGGCGCCGGCCGGCTCGCCTTCGTCCGCCGCTTCCCCATCGGACCGGTCGCGGCCATTTCCCCGTTCAACTTCCCACTGAACCTGTCGGCCCACAAGATTGCGCCCGCGATCGCGGCAGGCAATCCGATCGTGCTCAAGCCGGCGACCAAGACCCCGCTGAGCGCGCTCTACCTCGGAGAGATCGTCACGCGCGCGGGGTTGCCGGCGGGCGGCATCAGCGTGCTGCCGATGGCGCGGCAGACCGGCGATCGCCTCGTCACCGATCCACGCTTCAAGCTCCTGACGTTCACCGGCTCGTCGGCGGTCGGCTGGAAGATGCGCGAGCGCGCCGGCAAGAAGAAGGTGATCCTCGAGCTGGGCGGCAATGCGGGCGTGATCGTGGACGAATCGGCGAATGTCGAATTCGCGGCCAAGCGGATCGCGACCGGCGGCTTCGCCTTCGCGGGACAGAGCTGCATCTCGGTGCAGCGCGTCTTCGTGCACGACGCGGTCTTCGATCGGTTCGCGGCGCGGCTCGTCCAGCTCGTCGAGGCGATGAAGGTCGGCGATCCGCTGGATCCCGCCAACGATCTCGGGCCGATGATCGAGGAGAGCGAAGCCGAACGGATTGACGCGTGGGTGAAAGAGGCGGTCGCCGCCGGGGCTCGCGTGCTGACAGGCGGGAAACGGCTCGGCGGCGCCCTGTTTGCGCCCACCGTCCTCACGGACGTGCCGATCGACGCGAAGGTCTGCGCGCAGGAGGTCTTCGCCCCGCTCGTCGGACTCTTCCGGTTCAGCGACTTCGAGCAGGCCCTGCGCGAGGTGAACCGCTCGACATACGGGCTCCAGGCCGGCGTCTTTACCGCCGATCTCGAACGGTCGCTGCGCGCCTGGGACGTCCTCGAGGCGGGCGGCATCATCGTCAACGACGTGCCGACGTGGCGCATCGATCACATGCCGTACGGCGGCGTGAAGGATTCCGGCGTCGGCCGCGAAGGCCCCCGCTACACGATCGAAGAGATGACCGAACCGAAGCTGCTCGTCATCAACCGCCAGATCGGGTGACGGCCGGCGGCGCCACCCTGCCGGACGTCACCTCTTCAGCGACGCGAGAATCGCGCCCGACTCGTCCTCGACTGTCTTGTGCAGGCTGTTGCCGTGCGCGTCCATCGTGACGATTGCCGGGAAGTCCTTCACCTCGAACTGCCACATGGCTTCCGGCGTCCCGAACTCGAGATACGAGACGCCGGTCACTTTCTCGATGCAGCGGGCGTAGAACTGCGCCGCGCCGCCGATCGCATTCAGGTACACGGCGCCTGATTCCTCGAGTCCCGCGAGCGTCTTCGGACCCATGCCGCCCTTCCCGATGATCGCGCGCACGCCGTAGCGCTTGATGATGTCGGCCTGGTACGGCTCCTCGCGGATGCTCGTCGTCGGGCCGGCCGCGTTGACGCGCCAGCCGTCTCCCTCCTTCAGCATGACCGGGCCGCAGTGATACAGCACCGATCCGCGGAGGTCCACGTCGGGCTCGTGCTTCATCAGGTGCGAGTGCACGGCGTCGCGCCCCGTGAACATGCGACCCGAAATGAGGACCACGTCGCCGACGTTGAGCGAGCGGACCTGCGCGTCGGTAATCGGCGCCTGGAGGGCGATCTCGCGGCCGGTGCGCTGGAACCCGGCGGCGACGACCTCGGGCGGCAGCATCGGCTGGGACTTCGTCTCGCCTTCGCGGTACAGCCACCCGGTGATCGCGCCGGACGTCGCGTCGAGGCGCACGCCCAGACGACGGAAGGCCCAGCAGTCGTAGGCGACCGAGACGAAGAAGCTCGCGGGCAGGCGGTTGAGCGCGCCGATCTTGCAGCCGATCAGCGACGTCTGGCCGCTGAACCCCATCGGGCCGACGCTCAGGCGATTGGCTTCGTCCATGATCGTCTTTTCGAGTTCGGCCAGCCGGGGATCGGGGTTCGTGTCGTCGAGCGTGCGGAACAGCTGCTCCTTCGCGTGGAGATAGCCCGCGGTGCGATCGCCGCCGATGCAGACGCCGACGGCGCCCGGGCTGCAGCCCTTGCCCTGCGCCTTCCACACCGCGTGGAGGATGCACTTGCGCACGCCCTCGAGGGTGCGGTCGGCGCGGCCGAGATGATCGAGCTCCACCGGCACGGCGTACTGCGCGTTGGTGTTCTCGCAGCCGCCGCCCTTGAGAATCAGCTTCACTTCGATCGCGTTCTCTTCCCACTGATCGAAATGGATGATCGGCGTGCCCGGACCCAGGTTGGTGCCGGAGTTCTCGCCGGTGATGGAGTCCACGGAGTTCGGCCGCAGCTTCCCGCGCTTCGTCGCCTCGGCGACGGCCTCGCGGATCGTCTTGCGCATCCAGATCTGGTTGGCGCCGACCGGCACCTTCACCTCGAAGGTGGGCATGCCGGTGTCCTGGCAGATGGGCGCTTCACACGATTCAGCCTGGTCGATGTTCTGCGCGATGACGGTCAGCGCCTGCTTGGCGCGGGTCGCATCCGTCTCCCCGGTGAGCGCCATGCCCATGGCTTTCCTGACGTCGGGCGGCAGGTCCGTGGAGGTCCGGGTGATGAGGTCGATGATGCTGTCGAGGAATGCGGGAAGCATAAGGCAAGTATAAGGGTGACGAACGCACGCGGAAAAGCGCGTGCCCTTTGCCGGAATTCCGGCGCCGGCCCACGGTCGCGCGGCAGGCGCGCTGTATACTCGCGCGCAATGACTGTCTCGTCTCTCGACTGGGCGATCGTGGCCATATCGCTCGTTGCATCTTTCATTCCGGCCCTGCTGATGGCGCGGCGAGCCGGATCGAGCACCGCCGAGTTCTTCACGTCCGGGCGTTCGGCTCCCTGGTGGCTCGTGGGCGTGTCGATGGTGGCGACCACGTTCAGCACCGACACGCCGAACCTGGTGACGAACCTGGTCCGGGACGGCGGCGTGGCGCAGAACTGGGTCTGGTGGGCGTTCCTCCTGACCGGCATGACGACCGTGTTCTTCTACGCGCGACTGTGGCGGCGCTCGCGCGTACTCACCGACCTCGAGTTCTACGAGATCCGCTACTCCGGGCGACCGGCCACGTTCGTGCGCGGCTTCCGCGCGGTGTACCTCGGACTCTTCTTCAACTGCATGATCATGGCGACGGTGAACCTGGCGGCCGCCAAAATCGCCAACGTGCTGCTCGGCTGGCCGATGCCCCAGACGCTCATCGTCTGCGCGGTGCTGAACGTCGCCTTCGCCGCGACATCCGGGCTCTGGGGCGTGATGGTCACCGACTTCATCCAGTTCGGTGTCGCGATGACGGGCTCGTTCGCGGCGGCGTGGTTCTCGTTGCGCCGCCCCGAGGTCGGCGGTCTCTCGGGGCTCCTGGCGCACACGCCCGCGTCCACACTGGCGCTGCTGCCCGACTTCGGGAACTGGCAGCTCACGCTCGCGATCCTGATTGTCCCGCTGACCGTGCAGTGGTGGTCGGTGTGGTATCCGGGCGCCGAACCGGGCGGCGGCAGCTACATCGCGCAGCGAATGCTCGCCTCGAAGAGCGAGCGCGACGCGCTGGCAGGCACGTTCTTCTTCAACGTCGCGCACTATGCCCTTCGGCCGTGGCCGTGGATCATCGTCGCGCTCTCGTCGATGCTCGTCTTTCCCCAGCTCTCGGACATCTCGCGACGGCTCCCCTGGGTCGATCCGCGCCTGATCGGCCACGACATGGCGTATCCGGCCATGCTCACGTTCCTGCCCCGCGGGTTCATGGGCATCATGATCGCGGGACTTCTCGCGGCGTATGTGTCCACGATCTCGACGCACCTGAACTGGGGCACGTCGTACCTCGTGCACGACGTCTACCGCCGGTTCATGCGCACGGGCGCGACCGAAGCGCACTACGTCGCGATCGGACGTCTCGTCACGGCGCTGCTGATGGTCGTGGCGGCGCTCCTCACGTTCGTGCTCGACTCGGCGCGGCAGGCGTTCGAGCTGCTGATGTCGGTCGGCGCGGGGACGGGCTCCATCTACCTCCTGCGCTGGTTCTGGTGGCGCGTGAACGCCTGGAGCGAGATTGCCGCGATGGTCAGCTCGTTCGTCGTGGCGCTGGGATTTGCGGTCGCCAACCGCAATGGCTCCACCATCCCGTCGCACGTCGCGCTGCTCGTGGCGGTCGGGGTCACGACGGCCGTCTGGGTCATCACCGCGTATGTCACGCCGCAGACGGATCGAGCGACCCTCATCGATTTCTACCGCCGCGTGCGGCCGGCCGGACCCGGATGGACGGGCATCCGCCAGGAGGCCGGTCTCGCGCCGTCGCCCGACAGCATCCCGCAGGCGCTTCTCGGATGGACCGCCGGATGCGCGTTCATCTACTCGGCGCTCTTCGGCGTCGGCAGCGCGCTCTACGGCTACACCGCCCAGGCGCTCGTGTGGGCGGGCGTCTTCGCCGCGAGCGGGGCGGCGCTCGTCAGGATCGTGCCGGCGATCTGGGGCAGCGGATCCGGCGAGATCGTCGAGCGCGTATGAAGGCGGTCGTGCTCGCGCGCGGCCGCGGCACGCGCATGCGCAGCGCAGACGACGTCGTGCTGACGCCGGCGCAGGCGGCGATGGCCGACGCCGGCCTCAAGGCGATGATTCCGTTTCACCGGCCGTTCCTCGACTACGTCCTGAGCGCGCTCGCCGACGCCGGCTGCCAGGACGTCTGTCTCGTCGTCGCTCCGGACGACGAGACGATCAGGCCGTACTACGCGACCGCGCCGCTCGAGCGCGTCCGCCTGTCGTTCGCGGTCCAGGCCGAACCGCGCGGGACGGCTGACGCCGTGCTGGCCGTCGAGACGTTCGCGGCCGGCGAGCCGTTTCTCGTGCTCAACGCGGACAACTACTACCCGGTCGAGGCCTTCCGGGCGCTGGTCGCGCTCGACGGACCGGGACTGCCCGCGTTTCGCCAGTCCACGCTCGTTCGCGAGAGCAACATCAATCCGGATCGCATCCGCGCGTTTGCCATCGTCAGCGTCGATAGCGACGGCATCGTGCGCGACATCATCGAAAAGCCCGACCCGGGGATGCCGCTCGGCGAGGATCCGCTCGTCAGCATGAATTGCTGGCGGTTCGATCGCGCCATTTTCGAGGCCTGCCGCGCGATCCCGCCGTCGCCGCGCGGCGAGGTCGAATTGCCGAACGCGGTGCGGCACGGTGTCCGGTCGCTCGGATGGCGGCTGCGTGCCGTGCCGGTCGAGGGGGGTGTCCTCGACCTGTCGCGGCGCTCCGACATCCCGGAGGTCGAGCGCCGGCTGGCGTCCATCGAGGCGCGGCCATGACCGCCGCGTGGTTCGTGCCGGGCCGCATCGAGGTGCTCGGCAAGCACACCGACTACGCGGGCGGCCGCAGTCTCCTCGCCGCGGTCGACCGCGGGATTCGCGTGCTGTCGACGCCTCGCCGTGACGATCGCGTCATCGTGATCGACCGCGCGCGAGCCGTGGCCTTCGAGGGCGCGCTCGATGCCGATCTGGCGGTTCCGCCCGGCGGCTCGGCGAATTACGCGCTGACGGTCGCGCGCCGGCTCGCGCGCAACTTCCCGCGGGCGCGCCGCGGCGCCGACATCGCGCTGGAGAGCGACCTGCCGGAAGCCGCGGGCATGAGCAGTTCGAGCGCGATGATGATCGGCATCTTTCTCGGGCTCGCCGAGGCCAACGCCCTCGAGAGCGATCCCGCGGCGGCGTCGATATTCCGCAGCCGCGAGGCGCTCGCCGGGTATCTCGCGGCCGTCGAAAACGGGGAGGGCTTCGAGCAGCATGCCGGCGATCGCGGCGTGGGAACGTCGGGCGGCAGCGAGGATCACACGGCGATCCTCTGCGGCATCCCCGGCGCCCTTGCCCAGTACGCCTTCTGCCCGGTGCGCGCGGAAGGGACGATCCTGCTCGATCCGGAGTGGACGTTCGCGATCGGCGTCAGCGGCGTGACCGCCGGCAAGACCGCGGCAGCGCGGAGTCTCTACAACGGCGCCGTGGACGCCGTCCGGCAGATCCTGGCGGTGTGGCACGCGGCGACCGGGCGCGACGACCGGGTGCTGGCCGACGCCCTGGCGAGCCAGCCGGATGCCAGCGAGCGGCTGCGCCAGTGGCTGATCGCCTCCGGCCGCGCCGGCCTGATCCCGAGACTCGAGCAATTCATCGAGGAAAGTCACGTCATCGTCCCGGCCGCGGCTGGCGAACTCGCGCGAGGCCACATCGCGGCTTTTGGCGCGCTCGTCGATCGCTCGCAGGCACTCGCCGAACGGGCACTTGGCAACCAGGTCCCCGAGACCATCGAGCTGGCCAGATCCGCGCGGGCGCTCGGGGCCGCGGCCGCCTCCGCCTTTGGCGCGGGATTCGGCGGGAGCGTCTGGGCGCTGGTCCACGCGGCCGGTGCTCAGCCGTTTCTCGAGCGATGGACCGACGAATACCGGGCGGCGTTCCCCGGATCCGCCACGGCCGCGACCTTCTTCCTGACCCGCCCCGGGCCGGCGGCGCATCGACTAAAGTAGACGGACGAGGACATCATGAGCGACGACAACACGAAGTCGGTGGACCGCCGGACATTCATCCAGACCGCCGGTGTGCTGGTGGGCGCCTCCCTGGCCACCCCCCTGCACGCGCAGGCCGGCCAGCGTGCGAGCGCAGCCGAGCCCTTCCTCGCCGGCCCGCCCATGAAGGAGGTCCGCATCGGCTTCGTGGGCGTCGGTGGACAGGGCGGCTCGCACGTCGAAAATTTCCTGAAAATCGAAGGCGTTCGCATCGTCGCCGTCTGCGACATCGTCCCGGAGCGTGTGGCGCTGATGCAGAAACAGACGGTCGCGGCCGGCCAGCCGGAACCGCGCGGCTACTCGCGCGGCCCGCGCGATTTCGAACGGTTGTGCGAAAGCGAGGACGTCGACCTCGTGTTCAATGCCACGCCGTGGGAATGGCACGTGCCGGTCTGCACGTCTGCGATGAAGAACGGCAAGCACGCCGCAACGGAAGTGCCCGCCGCCATGACGATCGACGACTGCTGGGCGCTCGTCGAGCACGCGGAGAAGTACCGCAGACACTGCGTGATGATGGAGAACTGCAACTACGATCGACCGGAGATGATGGTCTTCAACATGGTGCGCCAGGGGCTCTTCGGCGAGATCCTGCACGCCGCGGGCGGATACCTCCACGACCTGCGCGAGATCAAGTTCGCCGACGAGGGCGAGGGCCTGTGGCGCCGCGCCTGGGCGACCAGGCACAACGGCAACCTGTATCCGACGCACGGCCTCGGGCCGGTGGCCAACTGCCTGGACATCAATCGCGGCGATCGCTTCGAATATCTGGTCTCGATGGCGAGCCCGTCGCGCGGGCTCCAGCTCTACGCGGAGGCGCACGTCCCGGCCGGCTCGCCGAAGCGATCGGAACAGTACGTGCTGGGCGACGTGAACTCCAGCCTGATTCATACGGCGAACGGACGCACGATCTACGTGGGGCACGACACGAACCTGCCGCGGCCGTACAGCCGCATCCACAAGGTGCAGGGAACGAAGGGCCTGTTCGAGGGCTACCCGAACCGTGTGTACATCGAAGGGCGCAGCCCGGCGCACCGGTGGGAGGAGATGGCCGAGTACATGAAAGAGTTCGACCATCCGCTGTGGAAGGACCTGACCGCGATGTCCGAGGGTGCCGGACACGGCGGGATGGACTTCATCGAGGACTACCGGCTGGTCAAATGCCTGCGGGAAGGGCTGCCGACGGACATGAACGTCTACGACGCGGCCGCGCTCAGCGCCGTCGTGCAGTTGAGCGAGCGGTCCGTCGCGAAGAAGAGCGCGGCGATGGATTTCCCGGATTTCACGCGCGGCCGCTGGAAGACCAACACGCCGCTCGGCATCGTTCGCGCCTGAGCACGAGGCGGGGATCATGAAATACCGCGTCGAACACGACCCGCTCGGCAACGTCGAAGTGCCGGCAACTGCCTATTACGGCGCGCAGACCCGGCGCGCGGTCGAGAACTTTCCCATCAGCGGACTGACGGCGCCGCCGGAGCTCGTCATCGCGACGGTCCGGATCAAGAAAGCCGCGGCTGCAGCGAATGCCGCGCTCGGCCGGCTCGATCGCCGCATTGCCGACGCGATCGGGCGCGCGGCCGACGAGGTGCTCGCCGGCAGGATGCGCGATCAGTTCGTCGTGGACGTGTACCAGGCCGGCGCCGGCACGTCGCACAACATGAACGCCAACGAGGTGCTCGCCAATCGTGCGGCGGAGATCCTCGGTGGCCGCCGCGGCGAGTACACGCTCGTGCACCCGAACGATCACGTCAACATGGGCCAGTCCACCAACGACGTGTTCCCGACCGCGACTCGCCTCGCGCTGCTCGCGATGGCGGATCCGCTTGCGGAGGCAGCGACCAGCCTCGGCGAGGCGTTCCAGCGGAAGAGCGACGAGTTCGCGTCCATCCTGAAGACCGGACGGACGCATCTGCAGGACGCCGTGCCGATCACGCTCGGCCAGGAATTCGGAGGATATGCGGCCAACATCCTGAACGCCGCCGCGCAGCTGGCAATAGATTCGATCCAGATGCTCGAGCTGAATCTCGGATCCACCGCCGTGGGCACCGGACTGAACGCGGGTGACGACTATACGGAGCGCGCCGTGGCGGCCCTCGCCCGCGAGACCGGCCTGCCGCTCGAGCCGGCTGCCAGCCGTTTCCGCGTCACCCAGAGCATGGGAGATATCCTCGCCTATTCGGGCGCGCTCCGGCGGCTGGCGGTCGAGGTCGGAAAAACCGCATCGGATCTGAGGCTGCTCAGCTCCGGACCGCGCGCAGGCATCGCCGAGATCATCCTGCCGGCCGTCCAGCCGGGTTCATCGATCATGCCCGGCAAGGTGAACCCGTCGGTGCCCGAAATGGTCAACCAGGTCTGTTACCAGGTCTACGGCTGCGATGCCGCGATCCTGGCGGCAGCCGACGGCGGCCAGCTCGAGTTGAACGTCATGATGCCGGTGATCGCGTGGAACGCGATTCACGCCACGCGCATTCTCACGCAGGCGATGCACGTCTTCCGCACGCGCTGCGTCGACGGCATCAGGGCCGACGTGGATCGCTGCCGCGAACTGCTCGATCGCAGCACCGCCCTCGCGACCGCACTGAGCCCGTACATCGGATACGCCGCGACCGCCGACATCGCGAAGCTGTCGGTCGCCACCGGCAGATCCTGTCCGCGACCTGGTGCGGGAGCGCGGACTCATCCCGGCGGACCAGCTCGACGCCATCCTGTCGCCGGAGGCGATGACGTCTCCGGGCGTTCCGGGCGCCAGGCGGGCGCGTCCGCGAAAAACCGCGGCGCGTCCGGCATCGTCCAAACGATCGGCGCGTTCGCGGAAATCACGAGGCCGGTGAGTGAAACAGACGATTGCGGCACTGTTCGGCGCGCTGATGCTGGTCGTCGCGGGCGTGTCCGCGCAGCAGCAGCACGTCCGGCTGTTCCGGCCGGAGGACCTGGGACTGCTCGAAGGGCCCGACCGGGACGCCTGGCAGCGTCCCGACCAGATCATGGATGCGCTGCGAATCGGCGAGGGCAGCAAGGTCGCCGATCTCGGGGCCGGGAGCGGGTGGTTCAGCATCCGGCTCGCCCGCCGCGTCGGCCCGAACGGCGTGGTCTTCGCGGAGGACATCCAGCCGCAGATGATCGAGGCGATCTCGCGACGCGCCGCGCGCGAGAATCTCGAGCACATCATCAAGACCGTCCTCGGTGAGCCGAACGATCCGAAGCTGCCAGGCGCCGTCGATGCCGTGCTGATCGTGGATGCGTACCATGAAGTCGATCAGCCCGTCGTGCTGCTCCAGAACATCGCGCGCTACCTCGAGCCCGGCGGGCGCATCGGCATCGTGAACTTCACCCGGGAAGGCGGCGGACCGGGTCCGGAGATGGAAGACCGCGTCGAGCCCGAGCGCGTGCTGCGCGACGCACAAGCCGCCGGCCTCGTGCTCGAATCGCGCGGGACGTTTCTGCGCTACCAGTACATGCTCGTCTTCGTGCCGCGCAAGCCATGATCGCGATTCCGGGGTTCTTCCGCGACTACCAGGCGCTGGTGGACGCGGAGCTGGAACGGCTCGTGGCGACCGCCAGCGACCCGGTGGAGCGCGCCATGGGCTACACCGTGCTGGCACCGTCCAAACGCGTGCGCCCGGTGCTCACGCTGCTCGCCGCCGAGCTGTGCGGCGGCAGCAGCCGCCGCGCCGTGCCCGCGGCGGCCGTCATGGAACTGGTGCACGCCTCGTCGCTCATCCTCGACGACCTGCCGTCGATGGACGATGCGCCGCTGCGGCGCGGGCGGAAGGCCAACCATCTGGAATTCGGTGAGGCGATTGCGATACTCGCCGCCTTCGGGCTGCTGAATCTCGCCTACGGCACGATCGCCGGTGCGTATGAACCGGGCCTCGCCTCGCGTCTCACGTCGCTCCTGGCCGAGGCCATTGGCGTCGACGGGCTGATCGGCGGGCAGGCGGCGGATCTGCTCGCCACTGAACACCAGATCGGCTTCGAGATGCTCGAACGCATCCACCGCGGCAAGACGGGGGCGCTCTTCAGCGCTGCCGCAACCGCCGGGGCGCTCGTCGCCGGCGCGCCCGCCGACAAGGTCGCGGCGCTGGCCGCCTACGCCAAGAACCTCGGCCTGGCGTTCCAGATCATCGACGACCTGCTCGACGTCGAGGGGAACCCCGCCGAAACCGGCAAGGCCGCGCGAGAGGATGTGAAGAAGACGACCTTCGTGTCCTTCAGCGGCGTCGCGGGTGCCCGGCACGCTCGCCATGGAGCTGTGTCAGACCGCCGATCGCGCGCTCGCTCCGTTCGGCCGGCGCGCAGACCGCCTTCGGGAACTGTCGGCCTTCGTGGCGGCCCGCAGCCACTGAGCGTCCACGGGCGGGTGCCCCGCCCTTGTGACAGAATCAACGCATGGCCGCTCTGCCGGATCCGCGCGTGGACGAACTGCGCCGGCAATTGCGCGCGCTCGGCTATCTCGACGCCGGCGTCGATCGGTTCGTCCTCGGCCCGGCGCGCGACACCCGTCGTCCCACAGCCATTGCGCTGCTCGCCAGCCTGCGGACCGGGCTCATTGCCGCCGTCCTGCTCGGACCCGCCGCCGCGATCGGCCTCACGGGCCGGCTGCCCGGGCTCGTCACCGGACCGCGCGACGCGGCAGTCATCGCGGTGTACCTCGCGGCCCTGTTCGGCGCCGGAATCGCGGCGCTGGCGTTCGTCACCAGCCTCGTCTTCGCCGCGCTCGCGGGCGCCCGCGTGGCCCGCGCGCGGCGGCTGTCGCGCACCGCAGGTGCGGTCGTGACGATCGGCTGCCTCGCCTATCTGACGTTGTGGTGGCACACGGCCAACGCCGGCTTCGGCTGGGCGGCGCCTGTCTGGACGGTGTTTGCGCTGGTCGTGGCAGTCGTCATCAGCCTGCTCGTCGGCCATGCGGTGTTCGTGACGACGTTCGCCGTCATGGTGGCGGGCAAGGGGGATGGCTCGCGCCGACCTGGCGCCTTCCCGGAGCCTGTCGTGGCGGACGACCGTCGGCATGGCCGGTACTCGCGTTCGCGGGCGCCGCGGTGCTGCTGGTCAGCACCGGGGCGGCGCACTCCGCCGATGCGGCTCCGGCTCCCGCGCTCACGGTCGTGTCCGGCGGGCTGGGGGCGCGCGTCATCGCCATCGACGGGTTCGACCCCGGCGTGTTCGCGCAGCTGACGGCGGCGGGCCGCCTGCCGGCGCTGTCCGCGGCGTTCGACGTCGCCCGGGCGCAACTCGCGATCGACAGCACCCGCGATCCCGCACGCGCCTGGACGACCATCGCGACGGGCCAGCCGGCGGCGGTGCACGGTGTCAGCGGGCTCGAGACGACGAGGGTGGCCGGCCTCCAGGGCACGCTCGCCTCCGCCCCGGCTTCGCCGCTCATGCGAGCCGTCCGAACCGCCACCGATCTCATCCGGCTCACGCGTCCCGCGATTGCCAGCGGCACCGAACGCCGTCAGAAAACGATGTGGGAAGTGGCCGCCGATGCCGGACTGCGGACCGCGGTCGTGAACTGGTGGGCGACCTGGCCGGCGCCGGCCGATACGGCGGGCGATCGCGGAATCGTGCTCAGCGACCGGGCCACGCTTCGACTCGAGCGTGGCGGTCCGCTCGACGCGGAGATTTCTCCATCGGCCCTGTACGAACCGCTTCGTCACGAATGGCCGGGGCTGCGTGCCGGCGCAGCCGCTCGCGTCCAAGGAGGCGCTGGGCTCCGCCGTCGCGGATCCGGCTGTAGCGAACATCCTCCGGCGATCCGCCGAAATCGACGCGAGCCAGCTCGCCCTGGCGGACCGCGTCGCCACGCCGGCGACCGACCTGGTCGCCGTGTATCTGCCGGGACTCGACATCGCGCAGCACGCGCTGCTCGCCGCGGGCGACGGCGCGCTCGGCGCGTCGGCAGCCGGGGCACGCGTCGAGGCGCTGAAGGCCTACTATGAGTTCCTCGATCGCATCCTCGGGGCTCAGCTCGCCGGCGGCAGCGGGCAGCTCGTGGTGATCGTCACCGAGCCCGGGCGCGTCGCGTCGGCCAGCGGAGGACTGCTGGCCATGTCCGGACCACATGTCCGGAAGGGCGCGTCAGTCGATGCGACGAGCGTGGACGTGATGCCGACCGTGCTCTACGCCCTCGGCCTGCCGATCAGCCGTCAACTCGCGGGGAAGCCCCTGACGATGCTGCTCGACGATTCGTTCGTGGCGAAGTACCCGGTGCGGACGGTGTCGACGTACGGATCGCCGGCCGCTGAGCTCGCCGGGCGCAAGGGGCAGCCGCTCGACCAGGAGATGATCGACCGGCTGCGCAGTCTCGGGTATGTGAGATAGGCCGCGGGCCCGCGTCGGCTCAGCGAAGCAGGCGCCAGAGCCCCGGCATGACGGCTGCGGCAAGGAAGACCTTGAACACGTCGGCGGGCAGGAACGGGTACAACCCGGTGCGCAACGCGGTGTCGAAGCCCACGGCCGGCGCGGCGAACAGCGCGAGCCACGTCACGCCGCAGGTGAAGACCACCACGAGCCCGGCGCCCATCGCGAGGACGGACGTCAGGTAGCGGCGATCGAATCCGCGTTCGGCCAGATAGCCGGCGACGAAGGCGGCGAGTGGATAGCTCAGAAGATATCCGCCGGTCGGCCCGAGCAGCCGCAGGGCGCCCTGCGGCAGGAGGGGCGAAGCCGCGAAGACCGGCAGTCCCGCGAGGCCAGCGAGCAGGTACACGACCTGGCTGGCCATACCGAGCCGTGACCCGAGCACCGCCCCCCCGAGCAGCACCACCATCGGCTGCAGGGTGAACGGCACCAGTGTGAACGGCAGCGGAATGCTGATCTGCGCGGCCGCCGCGGTCAGCACGGCCAGCAGCACGACTGCGGCCGCCTGGATTGCCCGGCTCATGTCCCGCTCGGTCGTGACAGCGGTGAAAAAAGTGCCGGTGGGTCCGATGCGGTCAAGACGAACGGTCATAATGCAGGGAATTCTACTGTATGCGCACAGCACTGACAATTGCGGGCAGCGATTCGGGCGGCGGCGCCGGTATCCAGGCCGATCTCAAGACGTTCGCGGCGCACGGCGTGTACGGCACGAGCGCGATCACGGCGGTGACGGCACAGAACACGCTGGGAGTCACCGCCTGGCAGGCGCTTCCGGCGGATCTCGTGACCGCGCAAATCGAGGCGATTGCCGGCGACATCGGAGCGCACGCGGTCAAGATCGGCATGCTCGCGAACGCGGCCATTGTCGAGGCTGTGGCGGCCGCGATTGACAGTCTCGAGCTGCCGCTCGTCGTCGTCGACCCGGTCATGATCGCCAAGGGCGGCGACCGTCTGCTCGAGGAGGATGCCGTCGCGGCCCTGATCACCGAGCTCCTGCCGCGCGCCCACATCGTGACGCCGAATGTACCCGAGGCGGAGGTGCTGGCCGGGATGACGATCGCGTCGATCGACGACATGCGCGAAGCCGGCCGGCGGATTCTCGCCCTCGGCTGCCGGGTCGTTCTCGTGAAGGGCGGGCACATGGACGGTCCGGAATCGGTCGATGTGGCGTGTACCGCCGCCGAGATCTACGAGCTTCGCGGCCCCAGGATCGCCAGCCGGAGCACTCACGGAACCGGCTGCACGCTGTCATCCGCCATTGCCGCCAATCTGGCACGCGGCCTGTCGGATCGCGAATCGCTCGCGCGGGCGCGCGAATACCTCGAGGGCGCGATTCGCCACGCGCCGATCCTCGGCCACGGCCACGGCCCGCTGAACCACTTCTGGCGCGCGGTATACTGAACGGATGGCTCGCGACGGCCGCTTCCGCGTATCCGCCGCGCCGCTCGACGCAGGGGCGGTGGCGGCCTGCGTGTCCGGCGCCGGCTGCGGCGCGGTGGCCTCCTTCGTTGGCCTCGTCCGGGACTGGAACGCGGGCCATCGCGTGCTCTGGCTCGACTACGAAGCGTTCGAACCGCTGGCCGTCCGCGCCTTCGAGCGAATCGACCGCGAGGCCTGCGAGCGATGGCCGGCGGTCAGGCTGGCGATCCATCACCGGACGGGGCGGCTCGAACTCGGCGAGGCGAGCGTCGTGATTGCGGCGGGTTCCCCCCACCGGGCCGAAGCTTTCGCAGCATGCCGCTATGCCATCGAGCGAATCAAACAGATCGCGCCCATCTGGAAGCACGAGCACTTCGAGGGGGGCACGACCTGGATCGAGGGAGCGACGGCCGACCCCGATGATGCGCAGGCGCGCGCGGCGGCCTTCGAGCGCGCATGCACGTGACCGTGCGCCTGTTCGCGCGCCTGCGCGAAATAGCTGGCGTGTCGGAACTCGATCGACAGGTCCCGGAAGGCGCGACCGCCCGGGTCGTGTGGGACGCGCTCGTCCAGGAGTTCCCGGAGTTTGGCGTCTACTCGACCTCGACGTCCGTCGCCGTCAACGAGGAGTACGCCCGCATGGCCACCGCGGTGAAACGTGGCGACGAAGTGGCGTTTCTCCCGCCAGTCTCCGGCGGCTGACGCCAATGGCCGGCGGCTGACGACGAGCGACTGGCGACTGGAGACGAGCGACTGGAACCATGTTCGACAAACTGACCGCGATCGACGCGAAATACCAGCAGACGATGACCGAGATGGCCGATCCGGCCGTCCAGGCCGACACGACGAAGTTCCGCGCGCTCTCGAAGGCCCTCTCCGAGATGCAGCCGATCGTGGACGCGTTCCGCGAGTACAAGACGGTCGTCGCCGACCTGGCGGCCGCCGAAGAGCTGCTGAAGGACCCCGACATGCGCGAGCTGGCGGAAGACGAGGTGGCCGCACTCGCCGCGCGTCGTGACGCGCTGATGGCGCAGATCAAGATCCTGCTGGTGCCCAGGGACCCCAACGACGAGAAGAACGTCATCCTGGAAATCCGCGCCGGCGCCGGCGGCGACGAAGCGGCGCTCTTCGCGTCCGATCTCTTCCGGATGTACACGCGATACGCCGAGCGCCAGGGCTGGAAGGTCGAGGTCCTCAACATGAGCGACAGCGGCGCCGGCGGCCTGAAGGAAGTCACGGCTGTCATCGAAGGGCGCGGCGTCTACAGCCGGCTCAAGTACGAGAGCGGCGTCCACCGCGTCCAGCGCGTGCCCGCCACCGAGGCGAGCGGCCGCATCCACACGTCCACCGCGACGGTGGCGGTGCTGCCGGAAGCCGAAGAAGTCGACGTCAAGATCGACGCGAAGGACCTGCGCATCGACACCTTCTGTTCGAGCGGCCCTGGCGGCCAGAGCGTCAACACCACCTACTCGGCCGTCCGCATCACCCACATCCCCACCGGCGTGGTGGTGTCCCAGCAGGACGAGAAGTCGCAGGTGAAGAACCGCGCCAAGGCCATGAAGGTGCTGCGTTCGCGCCTCTACGACATGGAAATGCAGAAGCAGCAGGACGCCATCGCGAAGGATCGGCGGACCCAGGTGGGCACCGGCGACCGGTCCGAGAAGATCCGGACCTACAACTTCCGCGAGAATCGCATCACCGATCACCGGATCGGCTTCACGATGCACCAGCTGACGCTGGCGCTCGACGGCGACCTCGGGGAGCTCATCGACGCGGCCGTCACGCATTTCACGGCCGCGAAGCTGAAGGACGCAACCAGCGCGGGCGACACCGCCGCCTGATGGACCATCTCCACGAACGGCTCGCACAGGCGAGGCGAATGCTCGTGGACGCCGGCGTCGATCCCGGCGAAGCCGCCATCGATGCCGAAGTGCTGGCCCGCCACGTGCTCGGATGGGACCGCGCCGGGCTGCTGATTCATTTTCGGGAACCCGCGCCTCCCGGCCTCGATCCCTTCTTTCCACAACTCGTCGCGCGCCGGATTGCCCGCGAGCCGGTCGCCTACATCGTCGGGCAGCGGGAGTTCTGGGGGCGCGCCTTCGAGGTCACGCCGGCGGTGCTCGTGCCCCGCCCGGAAACCGAGATCATCGTCGAGGAAGTGCTGGACGAAGCGCGCTCGGGTGCAGGCGTCGGCTCGATTGTCGACGTCGGCACCGGAAGCGGCTGCCTGGCGGTGACGCTTGCGCTGGAGTGCCCGGACAGCCGTGTCTGGGCGACCGACGTTTCGCTCGACGCGCTCGCGGTGGCGAAGCGGAACGCCAGACGGCACGGCGTCGAGGAGCGCGTCGCGTTCGTCAGGTGCGATGTGCTCGAGGGGATCGACGCGCGCGCCGACGTCATCGTCTCGAACCCTCCGTACATACCGTCCGGCGACGCGAGCCGGCTCCAGCCGGAGGTCGTGCAGTACGAGCCGCCGGCAGCGCTCTTTGCCGGCGCGGACGGCCTCGCCGTGATTCGCCGCCTGCTGGCGGCGGCAGCCGGCCGGCTTGCGCCTGACGGCCGGCTCGTTGTTGAATTCGGGTTCGAGCAGGAAGCGGACGTCCGCGAACTGGCGCGGGCGGCAGGGTGGCGCGTCGCCCGGATCCGCCCTGACCTGCAGGGCATCCCGCGGACAGCGGTGCTCAGGAGGTAGTCGTGGCAGAGTGCCTGTTTTGCCGGATTGTCGCGGGCGAGATTCCCGCCGCTGTCGTCTACGCGGACGAGCACCTTGTCGCCTTCAAGGACCTCAACCCGCAGGCGCCGATGCACGTGCTGGTCGTTCCGCGGCGGCATGTGCCCACCCTCAACGACCTCACTCCGGCCGACGACGGGCTCGTCGGGGAAATGGTGAGGCGCGCAGCCGCGCTCGCGGCGGAACACGGGTTTGCGGAGGGAGGCTACCGGACGGTCTTCAACTGCAACGCCGATGCGGGACAGACCGTTTTTCACATCCACCTCCACGTCATTGGCGGCCGCCGTTTCGGCTGGCCTCCGGGGTAGGGGGCTCGGGACTTCAGGCTTGGGGCTTGAGGGAGGCATGCAGATTCGTCCGCTCGACACGCTCGAGGACTGCCGCAAGGTGGTCGCGCTCGAGAAACTCATCTGGGGCTACACGGACGCCGAGGACGTGGTTCCGTCGCCCATCCTCATCGTCTCGGTCAAGCGCGGTGGCATCCTCCTCGGGGGTTTCGACGACGCCGGCGAGATGAAGGGGTTCGTGTATTCGATCCCGGGCGTGAAGGACGGCCGGCTGACGCAGTGGTCTCACATGCTCGGCGTCACCTCGGATGCGCGCGACGGCGGGCTCGGCGCGCGGCTCAAGCTGGCCCAGCGCGAGGCCGCACTGGCCAGGGGGATCGACCTGGTCGAGTGGACCTACGACCCGCTCCAGGCGATGAATGCGCACTTCAACTTCGCCAAGCTCGGCGTGGTGGTCGGGGAATACGAGGAGAACATCTACGGCGAGTCCAGCAGCCCGCTCCATCGCGGCACACCGACCGATCGCTTCGTCGCCGAGTGGCACCTGTCGCGGCCGCAGGTCGTCCAACGGACAGCCGCGGCCGGCGCACGCGTGCGCGAGGAATCGGTAGGGGCGGCGCCCGTCCTGAACCCGTCACGCGACTCGGGCGAGTGGCTCGAGCCGGGCGCTCTCGTGCTCGATTCGAGCGAACGGCGCGTGCTCGTCGAGATTCCGATGGGCTTCAGCGACATCCAGACCCGCGCCCCTGAACTGGCCCTGGCCTGGCGGCTCGCGACACGCGAGATCTTCCAGACGTATCTGCGCAGAGGCTACCGCGTCGTCGATTTCTTCCTGTCCCGGCCGACCCGCCGTGGCCACTACGTCATCGAGGCTTGAGGCTTCAGGCTTCAGGCTTGAGGCTTCAGGCTCGAGGCTTCAGGCTCGAGGCTTGAGGCTTCAGGCTCGAGGCTTCAGCCTTCAGGCCCAACAGGCCCCAGGACTCGAGCCTGAAGCCCCAAGCCCCTAGAGCAGCGCCGGCAGTTCGCGGAGGGACTGGATGACCGGCACATCAGGCGGGCAGGCAGGGGGGCGTCCGGACCGGGACAGCAGGACGCCGCGCATCCCGAGCACACGGGCGCCCTCGATATCGTGCGCCAGGCTGTCGCCAACCATCACCGCCTCGGCCGGCGAGACGTCGGCTTCCCGCAGCGCGGCTTCGAAGATGCTGGGGTGTGGCTTCATGTACCCGTGGTCGGACGACGAGAGCGTGACGGCGAACAAGCCGTCGAGATCGAAGTGCTTCTGAAACGACGTCAGGCAGCGCTGGGTGTTCGAGATGAGGCCGATCTTCATCCCGGCGCGGTGCAGCGCGCGCAGCACGTCGGGCACGTCTTCGTACATTTGGAAGTGCTGACACGCTGCCCACTCGTTGTAGATTTCGCGCGCGGCGTCGTCCATCCGCGGGCCCGATCCGCCCATCTCCTCGATGATGCGGCGGGTGTAGAGAATGAAAATCTGCGGGTCGTAGATGCCGCCGTTCGCGTCCAGCATCGACGAGGCGGCCGCCACGGCCCGACCGAACGCGGCCGGATCCACGGCGATGCCATAGCGCGCGCAGAAATCGCGGTATCCGTTCCCCTGGAACGTGGGCCCCGGATAGATGAGCGTGAAGTCCACGTCGAAGAACACGGCCCGGGTGGCCCGGCGCACGACGCCTGACGTCACGAGGCCGCCTCGGCGTCGGCCGGCCCGGCGACGGCGACGGCCGCGCGCTCCGGGACGAGCACCTCGGCCGCGGCGGAGCGCACCTCGTCGATCGTCACGGACTGGAGGAGTGCGGGCAGGCGCTGGTCGTAGTCGAGGCCGAGCCCGAATTGTTCGGAGGCCTGCAGG
The DNA here is from genome assembly GCA_963817635.1 of uncultured Acidobacteriota bacterium. Classification (GTDB taxonomy): domain Bacteria; phylum Acidobacteriota; class Vicinamibacteria; order Vicinamibacterales; family 2-12-FULL-66-21; genus CAWFPR01. The sequence goes on from CAWFPR010000006.1 coordinate 86,710, forward strand.
AACGCCGCGATGCTCTCGTTGGTTTCGAACAGGCGGGGTATCGACCCGATCAAATACAAGCGGGACTCTTCCATCTCGACGGATGTCGGCCCTTCGGCTCCGAGCTGGCGCACTTCGTGATCGATCGCGCGAATCGCGCGATCGACGTTGCGCGGATCGACGCCTGCGCGCACGAGCAGCGGTCCCGGCCCGACTGACGGATCGAACGCACTGAACGCGTAGTACGCCATGCCCTGGCGCTCGCGGATGTTGTCGGCGAGACGCCCGCCGAGCCCGGACTGTCCGAGGATGTTGTTCATCATCCAGTACCGCGTAGTACCGGGGGTCCAGCCGGCTGATGGTCGTGAAACCGTAAGAGATGTCCGACTGCGACTTGCCGGGCATGTCGATGAAGACCTCGCGGCGGGACGGCGCAGGGAAAGGGGCCGGCACCACGATTGATCCCGCCGGGGCGCCGGTCCAGCCGTCGAGCTCAGCCTGCGCATGTTCGAGGACCGTCGCGACGGAAACACCGCCGACGACCGCCAGGGACAGGATCGACGGACGCACATGGCGCAAGTGGAAGGCCACCAGTTGATCGCGCTCGATCCGCTCGATGGTCTCGACAGTGCCCTTTGCGGGACGCCCGTACGGATGATCCGCACCGTAGAGCAGGGTGGACAACGCCACCGTGGCGCGGACCGCAGGATTGTCTTCGTCCTGGCGCAGACGCGTGATGGTCTCTGCGCGCCGTTTGCTGAACTCCCCTGCCGGAAACGCCGGGCGCCTGAGGACGTCGGCGACAATGCCCAGCACCTCGGCGAAATCCTCGGCCAGGCAGGTACACGACACGGTCATCGTGTGGCGAGTGGTCGCCACCTTCAGGGCAACGCCCCGCTCGTCGAGCGCCTCGGCGAGATCCTGGGCCGAGCGCCGCTCGGTGCCGCGATCGATGACGCGCGCGGTCATGTAGGCAAGGCCTGGAAGGCCGGGCGGGTCGTACATGCTGCCCGCGCGGATCATCGCACTGATGGTGACGGCAGGCGCCGATGCGTTCGCCTGCACCAGCAGGACCGCGCCATTGTCGAGCACGGCCCGTACGGGCGACAGGCCGCGCGTCAGTGTGGCGGTCACGCCGTTTCCCCGGCCGGCTTGAACCAGCCGACGGTTCGAGTAGCGGTCCCGAGGCGCCGCCGCGCGACGTCCCAGACCTGCTCGGCTGTCACCTCGTCGATGCAGGGCTGAAGTGCCTGAAAGAATCCCGGCCCCGCAACCGTTTCGAAATAACCAAGCTGGTGCGCCATGTTGGTGACGCTGTCGTTCTCGAACACCAGCCGGGCCCGCAACTGGCGCCTGGCGCGCAGAAGTTCGGCGTCGTTCGGGCCGTCGCGGCGGACGCGCTCGATCGCCAGGCTCGCCGCCCCTTCGACATCGGCGAGGGCAACGCCCTCCATCGCGGTGAACGACAGGGTGTAGAGGAACGGCTCAGCCGTCGGCAACAACGCGCCGGAGACAGCCGACGCGACTCCGCCCTCGACGAGCGTCGTGTAGAGGCGGGCCTTGCGCTGCGGGGGCGTGCCGCTGAAGCTGCACCAGAGGTTCGTGCCCTTGGCGCCGGACAGCACGGCATCGAGCACCAGCAGCGGGAAGAAGTCCGGGTCGTGCGCGCCGGGCGCGTGGTAGGCGAACTTCACGTAGCCGGTCGTCCCTTCACGTTCGACGAGCACGCGCCGCTCACCGAGCTGCGGCGGCTCGTGGAGCTTCAGCCGCGCCGGTGGCTCGCCGGGACGGATCTGGCCGAAGTGATACGCGGCGCGCCGCACCACATCGTCCATATTGACGTCGCCGACGACGACGAGGACGGCGTTGTTCGGGATGTAGAACCGGCGGTAATGCGAGTAGAGATCCTCGCGCGTCATCGACTGCAGGTCGTCGAGCCAGCCGATCGTCGGATGCCCATACGGATGCGCCCGGAAGGCGGTGGCGGTCACCTCGGTGTCGAGCAGCTGGTCCGGGTCGTTTTCCCCGCCCTGCAGCTCCGAGATGATCACCGTCCGCTCCGATTCGCAGTCGGCGGATTCGTACAGGCCGGACGCCATGCGCTCGGCCTCGATGAACAGCATCTGATCGAGCGCGGCGCTGGCCGCCGTCTCGACATAGGTCGTCTGATCGATCCAGGTATAGCCGTTCCACATCCCCCCGAACCGTTCGACGATGCCTTTCATCTGTTCGCGCGGGATGCGGGTCGTCCCCTTGAAGTTCATGTGCTCGACCCAGTGAGAGACGCCGGTGAGGCCTGGGGTCTCGTCGCGCGAACCGACGCCGTACCAACACCACACCGAGACGAGCGGAGCTGTGTGGACCTCCTGCACGAGCAGCGTCAGGCCGTTGTCGAGCCGAATATGATGCACAGGACAGGCGGCGACCGGGGCGGCGGGAAGCGCCATACCGTCCATTATACAAGTCGGTTTTGACTGAAAATCGTGCAGTTTTGGCCATGTTTCCACGATTTTGGCGTGGAAACGCCGGCTAACGGTGCGTGGCCGTTCCCTTGCATCAGAATAGGGGAGCGCCGAGTTACGGCTCAGCTTGATACGCTCAGCCATTTTCGAAGATTCCATGGAGGAGGAGACATATGTTCAAACGGACGATTCTCGCGGTGTCTGTTCTAGCGCTGTCGATGACAGGCATCGCGCTGGCGCAGGAGAATGCCACTCTCCTGTTGCGCTCGGGGGAGACCGTCAGCGGCCAACTCGTCGATATGGGTGGCGTGGGTTTTACCGTCACTGTCAACGGTCAGGAACGGCGGATCCCGACTGGCGACGTCGCGGTCATTGATTTCACCGGCAACCCGAAGGACATCGACTGGAGCAAGATCCCATCCGACCAGGTCATCGTGCTCCGGAACGGGCAGACGGTGGACGGCCAGCTCTACGACGTCGGCGGCACGAGGCCGCTGCGGATCACGGTGCGCACCAGCTCGGTCGAGCGGGAGTTCTCATCCAACGAGGTCGAACGCATCATCCTGGCAAGGCCGACGAACGCGATTGCCACGACCGGCAGCATCGCCGCGGGCGGCGGCATCGCGGTGCCGGCCAGGCAGTTGTGGACCTCGACCGGGCTCACAGTCCGGCGCGGGGAGACGCTGCAATTCAACACGACCGGACAGGTTCAGCTCAGCACTGATTCGAACGACGTCGCCACTGCCTCGGGTTCGACGTCGGGCCGGTACGTCGCGGGGTCGCCGCTGCCGCGCGTGCTTGCCGGAGCGCTCATCGGCCGCATCGGCAACGGTCAGCCGTTTGGCATCGGCACCCAGACGTCGATCCAGGCGCCGGCCGCCGGCCAGTTGTTCCTGGGGATCAACGACGCCAGCCTGAGTGACAACCAGGGCGAGTTCCGGGTGGAAATCACGCGTACGGGTCAAATCCGGCACTGACGCGCCAGAACGCGGCGGGAACGGAATGGGCCGGCATCCTTCGGGATGCCGGCTTTTTTTTCGGCCGGCGGCCGCGTGAGGACCCTGCCCGAACGAAGCGAGTCGGCCGGCCGGCCCGGCGCGCGGCACCCTGTTGCCATTGAACGCACGTCGAAGGGTAGAATGAACGATCACCCATGGCCGACTGGAAAGACACGCTCAACCTTCCCCGCACCGACTTCCCGATGAAGGCGAACCTGCAGACCGCCGAACCCCAGGCGCTCGCCCGCTGGGAAGAAATGGGCCTGTACGACCGCATCCGCGAGCGGAGCACCGGACGGCCGAAGTTCGTCCTGCACGACGGACCGCCGTACGCCAACGGACGCATCCATCTCGGCACGGCGATGAACAAGATCCTCAAGGACTTCGTCGTGAAGTCGCGCACGATGATGGGGTTCGACGCGCCGTATGTGCTCGGATACGACTGCCACGGCCTGCCGATCGAGCTGAAAGTGGACCGCGAGCTGGGTCCGAAGAAGCGCGAGATGTCGATCGCGGACTTCCGCCGGGCATGCCGCGGCTATGCCGCCCGTTTCATCGACGTCATGAACGTCGAGTTTCAGCGGCTCGGTGTGTTCGGCGACTGGAACGACCTCTACCTGACGATGGACTTCCGCTACCAGGCGGCGATCGCGCGCGCGCTCGGCCGGTTCGTCGAGCGGGATCTCGTCTACAAGGGCAAGAAGCCGGTGCACTGGTGCATTCACTGCCGCACGGCGCTGGCCGAGGCGGAGGTCGAGTACTCGGATCACTCGTCTCCGTCGATCTATGTCGAGTTCCCGGTCAGGCCTGAGGGCGCGGAGAGGCTCGCCGAGGCGGTGCCCGGGCTGGCGGGACGCCCGCTGTCGGTCCTGATCTGGACGACGACTCCGTGGACGATCCCGTCGAACCTGGCGATCGCGTTTCATCCGGACTTCGACTACGCCGCCTACGACGTCGATGGCCGCGCGGTCATTGTTGCCGAGTCGCTCGCGCCAGCCGTGGCCGCCGCCACCGGACGGACGTTCGGCGAGCCCGTGGCGCGCATGAAGGGTGCGGTGCTCGAGCACGTGCGCTTCCAGCATCCGCTGTACGCGCGCGAGTCGGTCGGCGTGCTCGCCGACTACGTGACGCTCGAGCAGGGCACCGGCGCCGTGCACACCGCTCCCGGGCACGGCAGCGATGACTTCACCACGGGCGTGAAGTACGGGCTCGAGATCTACGCGCCGGTAGGGCCCGGTGGACACTTCCTCCAGAGCGTCGAGCTGTTCGGCGGGCAGCGCGTCTTCGACGCGAACCCGCGCATCGAGGAGGCGCTGCACGAGCGGGGACGCCTCTGGCACCGGGAAGCGTTCCAGCACTCGTACCCGCACTGCTGGCGCTGCCACAATCCGGTGATCTTCCTCGCGACCGCGCAGTGGTTCATCGCGCTCGACAAGCCGCCGGCTGACTCTCGGTCCACGCTCCGGCAGGCCGCGCTCGACGCGATCGACAACAAGGTGCAGTGGGTCCCGAGGAACGGCCACGACCGCATCTTCAACATGGTCGAGAATCGCCCCGACTGGTGCATCTCGCGCCAGCGTGCCTGGGGCGTGCCGATTCCGGCCGTCGACTGCACGGCGTGCGGCGAAGCCGTGTTGACGGCCGCGCTCGTCGACAAGGCCGCCGCCGTCTTCGACGTGTACGGCGCCGACGCGTGGTACGAGCGCCCCATCGACGAGTTCCTGCCCGACGGCCTCACGTGCCCCGCGTGCGGCGGCACGGCGTTCGAGCGCGAACGCGACATCCTGGACGTATGGTTCGACTCCGGATCGAGTCACGAGGCCGTGCTGCCGTTCCGCGACGAGCTCACGTGGCCGGCCGACCTGTATCTCGAGGGGAGCGATCAGCATCGCGGATGGTTCCAGAGCTCGCTGCTCGTCGGGCTCGGCACGCGTAACCGCCCGCCGTTCAGGACGGTCGTCACGCACGGGTTCATCGTCGCGGAAGACGGCCGCAAGATGTCCAAGTCGATCGGCAACACGATCGAACCGCAGGAGATCATCAAGGACAGCGGCGCCGAGATCATCCGGCTCTGGGTCTGCATGGTCGACTACCGCGAGGAAGTCCGCGTCGGGCGCCAGATCCTGGCCCGGGTCGTGGAAGCGTACCGGAAGATCCGGAACACCCTGCGATACCTGCTCTCGAACCTGTACGATTTCGACCCGTCACGCGACCTGGTGCCGCTCGACCGGATGCACGAAGTCGATCGGTTCGCGCTGGCGCGCTATGCGGCTGCGGCCCGGACGATGCTGACGGCCTACGAGTCGTACGACTTTCCGGCGATTTTCCAGGCCGTCAACCAGTTCGCGACCGTCGACCTGAGCGCGTTCTATGCCGACGTGTCGAAGGATCGGCTGTACACCTTCGGCGCCGGCTCACCAGAGCGACGCTCGGCGCAGACGGCGATGTACCTGATAGCCGACGGCCTGACGCGGCTGCTCGCGCCGATCCTGCCCATGTCGAGCGACGAGCTGTGGCGGCACCTGCCGGGCACGCGGGACGCGTCGGTGCACCTGGCCGAGTTCCCCGGCGATACGGATCGGTTCAGGGACGATCGGCTGACCGAGCGCTGGGCACGCCTGATGCGGGTGCGGGACGAGGTCAACCGGGTGCTCGAAGCGGCGCGCCAGGCCAAAACGATCGGCAATTCGCTGGGGGCGAGCGTCGCGCTCACCACCCGCGGCGACACCGCGGCGCTGCTGGCGGAGTACGAGGCCGACCTGCCGATGCTGTTCATCGTCTCCCGTGTCACGCTCGACGCCGCCGAGGGGGATGGCGACGACCTCGAGGTGCGCGTGGCGCGTGCCGACGGGGTGAAGTGCGCCCGGTGCTGGCGCACCGTGCCGTCCGTATCCTCTGCCGCCGAGACGCTCGATGTCTGCGAGCGCTGCGAGGGCGCCCTGGCCGCCCCGGCCGGGCCGGTTGCCAGGTGAGGTCTGCATGACAGGCCGCCCGGCGCCAGAACCAACGGAACCGCTTCCCGTGCCCGCCGACGCGCCGCGCACGTACGCGCGGCCGTTCGAGCTCGCGCTGATGGGTGGGGTCGTGCTGCTGGACCAGGCGACGAAGTGGGTCGTGCAGCGGCTCCTGGCGCCCGATCAGAGCCGCAACCTCATCCCCGGCTTTCTCGACCTGACGCACGTCCACAATACCGGCGCGGCGTTCGGGCTGCTGAACGCCGCCGACTTCGCCTACAAGCCGGCAGTGATGATCGCCATCGCGGCGCTCGCGCTGGTGGCGATCGCGGCGTACGCGACCCAGCTTGGTTTTCACGAGCGGATGGCTCGCTACGGACTCGCGCTGATCCTCGGCGGCGCCTTCGGCAACCTCATCGATCGCGCGACCGCGGGCTTCGTCGTGGACTTCGTCGACGTCTACTGGGGCACCACTCACTTCTGGGCATTCAACGTGGCGGACTCGGCGATTACGATCGGGGCCATCATGGTTCTGCTCGACATGATCGGACTCGGACGCGATGCATCCCATACTGTTTGAGGTCCTCGGGTTCCCCGTCTACAGCTACGGCGTGCTGCTGGCCGCGGCGTACCTGCTGGGCCTGCGGTTCGCGTTGGTGCGCGCCAGGAGCCGCGGGCTGGATCCGAACCGGGTGATGGATCTCGGCATCTGGATCATCATCAGCGCGCTGGTTGGCGCCAAGCTCCTCCTGCTTGCGGTGGAGTTCGACACCTACAGGCATCCGGCCGAGCTGTGGACGCTGATGCGATCGGGCGGCGTCTTCTACGGCGGGCTCATCGCGGCCGTCGTCGTGGCGCTCTGGTACCTCCGGCACTACCGGATGCCGATGTGGACCGTCACCGACGTGTTCGCACCCGGCATCGCCCTCGGCCACGTGATAGGCCGCATGGGCTGCCTGTTCGCCGGCTGCTGCTTCGGCCGGCCGACGAGCGTTCCGTGGGCGATCACGTTCCACAGCACCTTCGCCGCGCAGAACGTCGGAACGCCGCTGGACGTTCCCCTGCATCCGACACAACTGTACGAAGCGTCGGCCGAGCTCTTCATCCTCGGACTTCTCCTGGCGTCAGAACGCCAGGGACGCCAGTTTCCGGGACGCACGTTCTGGCTGTACATGTTCCTGTACGGCGTGTCGCGGTTCATCATCGAGTTCTTTCGCGGGGACGAACGCGGGACGATCGGGATGTTGTCCACCTCGCAGTTCGTCTCCGTGATTCTCGTGCCGCTGGCGATCGTCATGTTGATAGTGCTCAGCCGGCGGGCCGGCGGCCCGGCGCCCGCGGCGGCCGAGCGGAAAGCCCGCGCCGCGTAGGCGCGCCCATGCCCGGCACTCCCAGCACCCGCGACCTGGCGGTCGAGGCGGAACACGACGGCCTCCGGCTCGATGCCTTCATCACGGCGCTCCTGCCCGAGCTGTCACGCTCGCACATTCAGCGGCTGATCAAGGACGGGTGCGTGCGCGGACCGGGCCGGTCGCTGCGCGCCAGCACGCCGGTGCGCACCTCGCAGGTCTATACGATCGAACTCCCGGCTCCCACGGCCGCCGCGCCAGAGCCGGAGGCGCTGCCGCTCCGCATCCTCTACGAAGATCCCGACGTGGTGGTCCTCGACAAGCCGGCCGGCATGGTCGTCCATCCGGGTGCGGGACACGCGTCGGGCACCCTCGTCAACGCACTGCTCCACCACGTGAAGGATCTGAGCGGCATCGGCGGCGAGCTTCGTCCCGGCATCGTGCACCGGCTGGATCGGGGCACGTCGGGCGTGATGGTGGCGGCGAAGAACGACCGGGCGCACCAGGAGCTGTCGCGGCAGTTCGCCGATCGCGAGGTGGAGAAGGAATATGTGGCGCTCGTCTGGGGGGTGGTACAGCAGGGACGGCGGATCGAAGACGCCATCGGCCGCGACCCGGTGAACCGGCAGAAGATGTCCACGCGGGCGCGGCGCGCGCGCAGTGCCGTGACGCGGGTCACCTGGGCGCGGCACTTTCCCGGCGTGTCCCTGCTGAAGGTCGCGATTGCCACCGGCCGCACGCATCAGATTCGCGTGCACCTGAACGCGATCGGCCACCCGGTCGTCGGCGATTCGGTCTACGGCGGCCTGCACCGTCGAGTCCCGCATCACTTGCGCGCCGTGCTGCGGCTGGAGCGCCCGTTCCTGCACGCCGCGCGGCTCGTCTTCACGCATCCGACCGACGGCCGTCGCGTCGAGTTCGATTCCCCGCTGCCGCCCGACCTGCAGGGCATCCTCGACGCGCTCGTCGAAATCGACGAGGCGGCCGAGGAATAGCGCTCGAGCGGAAGTGCCCTATCGGCGAAGCGTGATCGCCTTCGACTCGCCGTCCCCGAGCGTGACCCTCGTTGCCGTCGCCCGCAACCGCTCCAGGTAATCCGCCTCAGCCCATTCGCCATCGACCAGCTCGTCCACCACGGCCACGAGGTAGTCGGCTGCCGGCAGGGGAGACACGCTGAACGACCCATCCGCGCCGGCCGTCGCCGAGGCCACATACCGGTTCAGCGGCGCCGTCCATCGGGAGCGATCGTTAGGAAAGATCACCACGGCCGCGCCGGGCGCCGGGCGGCCGCGATCGTCGACGACGAGGCCGGAGATCTGCGCGGGCTTCGCGGTCACGACGACGTCGAGGTCGGCGATGTCCGCGCCCCGCACCTCGATCCCCTCGTCGGTGACGTCGATGCCGGACGCGCGAACGGCTTTGAGGGCCCACCCCTTCGCCAGGCCGTTGACGCGCACCAGGCGCGTGCCACTGACGCCGTGCACCTCGAACGAGCCGTCAGGCCCAACGGGACCACCAGCGCCGAGCATCAGCGCCGAGGCGCTGAGTCCGGCACTCGCATCGACGGTCGAGATTTTCAACCGGCTCAGCACGTCGGGCCCGGAGGCGGCGCCCTCAACCACCACGCGCCCGGTCAGGCGGCTGCCTGCCATCGTCGCGATCCGCAGGTTCTCGATGTCCTCGCCGCTGACGGTGATTGGCACGCTCGCGTACTCGGTCATGTCGGCGCCCTGGGACAGTCCGACGCTGCCCGACCGCGCGATCGCCTCGACCGCGGACTTCGCGTACACGTCCAGCCGGTACTCTCCGGGCTTCACGTTCGACAGCACGAACGAGCCGTCCGCCGAGGGCTCCACGACGTTCATGTCCAGCATGCCGCTCGTCACCGAGGCGCCTCCTGTGCGCGCGACGTGGAGCATGACAAGGTTGCCGGGCGCGGGCCTGCCGCGGGAATCGACAATCACGCCGGACAGCCTCGCGAGGCGCACAGAACCCAGTGCGAAGTCGATGGCGGGCACGTCCGCTCCGGCCCGGACCGTCACCGGCTGCGCGTCTGCGGCGAAGACCGTGCCGGGAAAGAACGTCGGCGCGAATCCGATCGCGCCGCGCGTCACCACCGGCGGATTCTGCGGGTCGTAGGTGGCAAGATCGACGCTTCTCTGAGCGGCTGTGATGTAGTACGTCCCCGGCAGCAGGCCGTAGAGCCGGTACTCGCCCAGATCGTTGGTCTGGGCCGCGGAGCGCGAGTTGAGACGGCGGACGCCGGACATGTACTCGGCCCGCAGCGCGCGGACGTGGGCCTCCACCACCGGCTCGCCGTCCCCGTCCACGATCCGTCCCGTCACCGCGCCGCCACGAAGCATGCGGATGACGAACCCGTCCGCCGCCTGACCGGCGGCCAATTCGAACGCCGGACTCGGCTCGGAAGGTCGCCGCTGTTCGGCGCCGCCCGTGACGTAGCCAGCCCTGGTCGCGGTCAGCAGGTAGCGGCCCGCCGGAAGAGCCGTGAACTCGAACCGGCCGCTGGCGTCGCTCGCCGCCTCCCAGGTGCCGGCGCCCGGGCCGATGAGCCGCAGGGCAGCGCGGGAAATTGGTGCCCCGGTGTCGGCCCTGACAACGATGCCGCGAACACTGCCGCTGCCCGGGGACTTCCGTCCGCCGCGCGCTCCGGGAACCGGAGTCTGGCAGAGCAGCGCTGCCGACACGAGCGCAATGACCCACATGGATCACTCCTCTCCGGTTCAGCTCAGATACCGATACCAGCCGATGATACAGAGAATCGCGCCGACAACGGCCAGCAGCGTCAGGACTCGCATGTTCATGCGGTCAGGAGTGTTGGTCTGCATGCCTCACGTCCTTTCGGGAATCCGCCCATGCCCATCGACTCGACGGCGCTGCTCGGAAGCAGCATGAGCGCCCCTTTCTTCTTCGTCAAGGGGCGGCTGGGCTGTGGCCGTCCCGCAGGATCTGCCTGGCTGCACTCCGAGCCAGCGCGGCCGGTGCGTTGCGGGAACGCGATGGTCCGGATCCGTGGTCTGGCGGGAACGGGCGGTGGGCCCGCCTTGGTACCACTGGCTGGCATATTTCTGGCGCGAGGGGCTGCGATCGACGTCGGGCCGAACGCGTCTTGAGGCAGGATAGAGCCATGAGCCAACCTGAGCGCCTCGCCCACGAACGCGTCTACGACGGGAAGGTCTTCGACATCGATCGCGACCGCGTGCGGATGGCGAACGGCCGCGAGGTGACGATCGACGTCGTCCGTCACTCGAAGTCCGTCGTGCTGATCCCGATTCCGGAACGCGGACAGATCACCCTGATCCGCCAGTACCGGTACCCGTTGAACCGCGTCCTGTGGGAGCTGCCCGCCGGCAGCGTGGATCCAGGCGAAACGCCGGAGCAGGCCGCGCGGCGGGAGTGCCACGAAGAGATCGGCCAGGTGCCCGACACCATCGTGCGCCTGGCCGCGCTGCATCCAACGCCCGGCTACTGCGACGAGGAGATGATCTTCTTCCGTCTGTCGGGGTTGTCGGTGCCGGACGAACCGGCGGAGCAGGACGAGGACGAGGACATCGAGGTCAAGGTGTTCGACCTGCGCGATGTGCGTGACATGGTCCGCGCGCGGCGACATCACGGACATGAAGACCGTCGTGGGACTGACGCTCGTGTAGCGCGGCTCGCGAGCCAGGTGGGCGGCTCGCGAGCCGCCCCTACCGGACCGCCGGCTGCACGTCGGCCTCGGCCTCCATCGGCAGGCCGGTGTGCGTCTGCCGAGACGAGGGCTGCAGCGCGATCGCGAGCACCTCCTCGATGTGGTGCACGTAGTGAATCGTCAGCTCCCGCCGCAGGTCCTCGGTGAGGTCTTCCTTGATGTTCTTCTCGTTCTGCCGCGGGAGGATCACCTCGGTGATGCCGTGGCGCCTGGCGGCCAGCACCTTCTCCTTGATGCCGCCCACCGGCAGCACGACCCCGGACAGCGTGATCTCGCCGGTCATGCACAGGTCGCCGCGCACCGACCGGCCGGTCAGCTCGGAGGCGAGCGCGGTCACCATCGTGACCCCGGCCGACGGGCCGTCCTTCGGGATGGCGCCCGATGGCACGTGCAGGTGGATTTCCGCGTCCTTGTAGAACGCCGGATCGACGCCGTAGTGCGTCGCGTGTGCGCGGAACCACGAGAGCGCGGTGCGCGCCGACTCCTTCATCACGTCGCCGAGGTGCCCGGTCAGGGTGAGGCTGCCGCCGCCCTGCATCCGTGACGCTTCGACGAACAGGACCTCGCCTCCTGCGGGCGTCCACGCCAGCCCGACCGCGACCCCCGGGTCCTTCGTCCGGTCTTCGATCTCCTCGTCCAGAAACGTCGGAGCGCCGAGCATGCTCGATGACCACATCCGGCGTGATCACGACCCTGGCCTCGTCGCCTTCCGCGCGCCGGCGGGCGATCTTGCGGCAGAGCGCCCCAATCTCGCGTTCGAGATTGCGGACACCCGCCTCGCGGGTGTACCCGCGAATCACGCTGCTGATGGCCGCGTGGGTGAACTCGATGTGGTCGGGCGTGAGGCCGTGATTCGCGATCTGCTTGGCGATCAGGTGCTCGAAGGCAATCTTCAGCTTCTCTTCTTCCGTGTACCCGGCCAGCTCCAGCACTTCCATGCGATCGCGCAGCGCCGGTGGCACCGGGTCCAGCACATTCGCCGTCGTCAGGAAGAGCACCTCCGACAGATCGAAGGGGACGTCGAGATAGTGGTCGCGGAACGTGTTGTTCTGTTCCGGATCGAGCACCTCGAGGAGCGCCGACGCCGGGTCGCCGCGGAAATCGGAGCCCAGCTTGTCGATCTCGTCGAGGATGAAGACGGGATTCTTCGACTCGGCGCGGCGAAGCCCCTGAATCACCTGGCCGGGGAGCGCGCCGATGTAGGTGCGCCGATGGCCGCGAATCTCAGCTTCGTCGCGCATCCCGCCGAGCGACACGCGAACGAACTTGCGGCCGAGCGAGTTGGCGATCGAACGCGCGAGCGACGTCTTGCCGACCCCCGGAGGGCCGAGGAAGCAGAGGATCGGGCCCTTCACGTCCGGATTCAGCTTGCGGACGGCCAGGTACTCGAGCACGCGGTCCTTGACCTTCTCGAGCCCGGAGTGATCCGCGTCGAGCACGTCCTTGGTGCGCTTCAGATCGAGTGCGTCCTCGGTGCGCCGGGCCCACGGAAGCGCGACGATCCAGTCGAGGTAGGTCCGCGAGACCGTGTACTCGGCCGCGGCGACGGGCATCTTCGACAGCCGATCGAGCTCGCGCAGCGCTTCCTTCTTCACGGAGTCCGGCATGCCGACGGCATCGATCTTCGCGCGCAGTTCGTCGATTTCCTTCGCCTGGTCGTCGCCTTCGCCCAGCTCCTTCTGAATCGCCTTCATCTGCTCGCGCAGGAAGTACTCGCGCTGGTTGCGTCCGACCTCCGACTGCACCTGCGACTGGATCTTCGACCCGAGCTCGAGCACCTCGAGCTCCTTGATCAGGAGCCGGTTGAGCGAATCCATGCGCGCGCGGATGTCGAGCGTTTCGAGCACTTCCTGCTTCACCGGCGTGCCGATCGTCGTCAGGCTCGACGCGATGAAGTCGGCGAGCTTGCCCGGATCGGTGATGTTGGCCGCCAGCGCCTGCAGGTCGTCGGACAGCAGCGGCGAGAGCGACACCACCTGCTGGAAATTGCTCTTGATGTTGCGCTGGAGCGCGTCGATTTCGAGGCGATCCTCCTCGCGCAGGCTCTCGTCGGCCGATGTCACCGCCGCGCGCAGGTACGGGCGCGTCTGGACGATACCGTCGAGGCGCACGCGGGCGAGCCCCTGGACGATCAGCCGCAGGCTCCCGTCTGGCAGCTTGAACATCTTGTGGATGTGGGTGGCGGTGCCGATGGGATAGAGATCCTCCTGGAGGGGCTCCTCGGTCGAGGCCTCGCGCTGGGTAAAGACGCCGATCATGCGCCCGGTCGCGGTGGCCTCGTCGATCAGCCGCACCGAGGCCTCCCGCGCCACCGCGAGCGGCATGAACGAATTGGGAAACAGGACCGTGTCACGAAGCGGCAAGACGGGCAGGTCCGGCGGCACGACGAGCGGCCGGTCTCCCGCGGTAGGGTCTTCGTCGAAACGATCGGACTGACGTTCGGACTGATCGCTCATCGAGGCGATCCTCCTCAACCCGCCGGCGTGGCGGAATCTGTGCTGGTCGATGATATGCGGAAATGGGACCGAGGGGTGCTGCCGGCGGACGCCGGAGCCGCCGGGACGGGTGACGCCGGCTGGGAGCGCCCGGCGCCCCCGAAGGGGCGCCGTCTCATCAATTTATCCCTGCATGTCGATGAACAGCGACGCCGCGCCACGACGCGCCTGCATCAGGCGATCGCGCTGCTGCGCGGTTTCGCGGGCTTCCTCGCAGTCCTTGCACCGGACGGCAAAAGGCAACGCACGAAGGCGCCGTTCGGAGATCTCATCGCCGCACTCGTAACAGTAGCCGAACGAGCCCTCCTCCAGACGACGCAGCGCTTCCTCGATCTTGTGGAGCGTTTCGGCCTTCATCTGTATCAGCGCGAACTCGATATCGTCCTGGATGTCCGCCTCGGAACTCTCGGCTGCGTCGAGCACGCCGACGTTCGGATTGTTGGCGCCTTCGGTGCGCACATCCCGGATTTTTCCCTGGACCTGGCCCATGATTTCCCGCCGCCGCTCTTCCAGGATGCTCTTCAATTCGGCGTAGCGACCCCGGTTCATCTGCCCGCCAGGCGCTTTGTTGACGCTCATATGAGTCCGCTCCTTCTTGAATCCGCCCGACCCGACGGATAAATGTCGCAGGCCGGTATGCAAGTCATCTGCCAGTATGAAGCTTGATAGTCTACACCGGATGGGCTCGACTTTGGAAGCTGAATCGGCGGATGGTCCGGGGATGGTAACCGCAGGCGCGCGACCAGAACGTCCGGTTCCACATCACGGCCCGTCTCCCTCCGGCGATTGCTCTCCATATCGCTCGATGTCCGGCGTATTTGCGCTGGAAACACCCCACGAAACGGCAGGTCACCTTCTCGACGTCGGTTTAGACGCCAGACCCTACCGGCTCGGTTCTTGACAATTCGGAGGCAGGGAGGGCGCCTGGCCGGCCCAACTGGCTTCAGTTGACGGAAAGCCGCGCATGCCTGCGGCGTGGCGACACTGCCGGGGTGTGGCCAGTGTGCATGGTCGAGGACAGGCCGGTGCGACAGAAAGTGGACGGGCTCGTGCTATAATTCAGCGTTTGTGCCGCCTCAAAAGGGGCGACCGTGCCCACTTTCAATCCTGTAATCCGAAGGCTCTCTTTGTCATGGCGAAACGCTGCGAAATCTGCGGAAAAGGTCCGGTCGTCGGACGCAACATCAGCCACGCGCACAACGTGACGTCCCGTCGGTTCGAGCCGAACCTTCAGCGGGTCCGCGCGGTGGTCAACGGCGGAGTCAAGCGCCTGCGCGTTTGCACCCGCTGCCTGCGCTCGAACAAGGTCGTCAAGGCCGCCTAGTCATGCGGCAGGCGATCACGACCTCTTCGGCTCCTCAGGCCATTGGCCCGTACTCACAGGCCATTCGGGCCGGCTCCCTGCTGTTCGTTTCGGGGCAGGTGCCGATTGACCCGGCCACAGGCAGCCTGGTCGAAGGGGACATCAGTGCGCAGACGCGCCGCGTCTTCGAGAACATCGGCGCCATCCTCAAGGCCGCGCACGGCACGTTCGATCAGGTGGTCCGGACGACGGTCTACCTGGCCGACATGAACGACTTCGTCGCGATGAACGAGGTGTACAGCACGTATTTTTCGTCGCCGGCCCCGGCGCGCGCGACCGTCCAGGTTGCGCGGCTCCCGAAGGACGCGCGCGTCGAAATCGACGTCATCGCGTCGCTGTAAGACTGAACGGCCTTTTCCATCTCCCCTTTTCCATCTTCCATCTTCCATTTTCCATTTTCCATTTCACCGGCTCGCCCGTTCCACCCCGACCACGCCAGCGATGCCCTTGAGCGACTTGATCACCTTCTGCAGGTGTTTCAGATCGCTGATCTCGACGGTCATGTCGATCCGGCCGACCTGATCGTCCACCGTGGCCTCGACGTTGCGGATGTTCGTGTTGATCCCGGCGATCTTCGTGCTGACATCCGCGAGGATGCCCTTGCGATCCTCGACCTGAATGCTGAGCCGCACGGTGTAGGGCGCCGGATCCGAACCCTTGTCCCACTCGACCTCGATGCGCCGCTCCGGGTCGTACAGCAGGTTGACGACGTTCGGGCAGGTCGCCGCGTGCACCGACACCCCCTTCCCCCGCGTGATGTAGCCGACGATGTTCTCGCCGCGGATGGGGTTGCAGCACCGGGCGCGGAACACCATCAGATCGTCGATGCCGCGCACTTTGATCTTCGCTTCGCCGGTGCCGAGCACGCGCCGCACAACCGAGGCAATGCCGGTCTCGGGCGTCTCCTTCAGTTCTTCGGCCGGCACAAACCTGGCGAGGACGTTCTTGGCCGACAGCTTGCCGTAGCCAATCGCCGCGTACAGCTCGTCGGCCTTCCCCATCCCGTATTCGCCGAGCACCTTCGCCATGGCGGCCGGCTCGGTGAGGTTCTTCAGGCTCAGGCCAAACCGCCGCGCCTCCTTGTCGAACAGCTTCCGCCCGATGTCGAGGCTGCGTTCCTTTTCCTCGGCGTGGATGAAGTGCTTGATCTTGTTGCGCGCGCGGGAGGTGACGACGAAATTGAGCCAGTCGCGCGACGGCTTGTGCCCGGGGGTCGTGACGATTTCGATGATGTCGCCGTTGCGCAGCCGCGCACGCAGCGGCACCATCTTGCCGTTCACGCGGGCGCCGACGCACTGGTGGCCGACGTCGGTGTGGATCGCATAGGCGAAGTCGACCGGCGTCGCGTCGCGCGGCAACGACTTCACCTCCCCCTTCGGCGTGAAGATGTACACCTCCTCGGGGTACAGCTCGATCTTGAGGTTCTGGAGGAACTCCTGCGGGTCGCGGACCTCCTGCTGCCATTCGAGCAGCTGCCTGAGCCAGACGAAGTACTGTTCGTCGCGTCCCGCGCCGAGGCGGCCCTCCTTGTACTTCCAGTGCGCCGCGATGCCTTCCTCGGCCGTGCGGTGCATGTCGGCCGTGCGAATCTGCACCTCGAATGGAAACCCGCGCTCGGACACCACCGACGTGTGCAGCGACTGGTAACCGTTGGGCCGCGGCATCGCGATGAAGTCCTTGATGCGCCCCGGCACCGGGGACCACGTCTGGTGAATGATGCCGAGCGCGGCGTAGCAGTCCTTCACCGACTGCGTCACGATGCGCAGCGCCACGAGGTCGTACACCTGGTCGAGGTCGATCTTCTGCCGCTTGAGCTTCTGGTGGATGCTGAACAGGCGCTTGATGCGGCCGTCGATGGCGATGACCGGCACCTGCGCCTCGGCCAGCTTCGCCGTGATGTTCGCCCGCAGCTCCTCGATCATCCCCTCGGTCGCGCGGCGCCGGCTCTCGACGCGCGAGCGGAGGGCTTCGAAGGCCTTCGGCTCGAGATATTTGAACGCGAGTTCCTCGAGCTCGTTCTTCACCTTGCTCATCCCGAGGCGGTTGGCGATCGGGGCGTAGATGTCGCGCGTTTCCTGCGCGATCTTGATCCGCCGCTCCTCGGGAAGATGATGGAGCGTCCGCATGTTGTGGAGGCGGTCGGCGAGCTTGACGAGGATGACGCGGATGTCGTCCACCATCGCCAGCAGCATCTTCCGGAAATTCTCCGCCTGCCGCTCCTCGCTCGACGAGAACGAGATCGCGCCCAGCTTGGTGACCCCCTCGACCACGTGGGCGACGTCGGCGCCGAAGAGCTCCTTGATCCGCTCAATCGGCGTCTGCGTGTCCTCGACGATGTCGTGCAGGAGCCCGGCCGCGATGGCCACGACGTCCAGCTTCATGTCGGCGAGCTGGTCGGCCACCTCCAGCGGGTGCACGAGATAGGGTTCCCCGGAGTGCCGGACCTGGCCCTTGTGCTCGAACGCGGAAAACACGTACGCGCGCCTGAGCAGCTCAATGTCAGCCTCGGGGTTATTTGCCCGAACTTTTTCGACGAGGTCTTCGAACCGGATCATGTTTTCGGTGTCTAACCAGTAATGACGGGGGCTCCCGGGAAACTGTCCCCGGGTTGACGGGGTGATTTTCGGTTCACTATACTGACCCGGTTCAGGCGCCGGCAATCCTCCCGGAAACGCGACTTCAACGCCGAACCGTCGGGACGTGTGAAAGACGACTCGGTTCCATTCTAATACCCAGTTTCGCGCGGCCCGCCAGACGGGTCCCCGCGATGCCCATGAGGAAGAGCATGACATTGCGATTTCGGTCGGCTTCGGTCGCGGCAGCGGCCCTGATCATCGGCATGAGCCTGGCGGTGGCGGGCTGCGGCAAGTACTCGTGGGCCTCCCTCAAGGCCCAGAAGGCCTACAAGCAGGCGGTCGAGTACTACAAGGCCCAGGACTGGAAGCAGGCGGCGGCCAACTACGAATACACCATCCAGCAGAACCCCGATAAGGTCGAGGCGTATTTCTACCTCGGAAACAGCTACGACAACATGTACAAGCCGAGCCGCGCCGGCGAGCCGGAGAACGACAGCTACATCCAGAAGGCCATCGACAACTACCAGAAAGCCGCCGACCGCGACCCGAACCCCCAGATGAAGAAGCTGGCCCTCGAGTACCTGGTCGCCGCCTACGGGCCGGAAAAGCTGAACGCCCCGGAAAAGGCCGAGCCGATCGTCCAGCAGATGATCCAGATAGCCCCGAACGAGCCGGGCAACTACTTTGCCCTCATGTCGATCTACGAGAACGCCGGCCGCTACGACGAGGCCGAGGCGGCGCTGGAAAAGGCCAAGGAAGCCAAGCCGGACGACCCGACGGTCTACACGACGATTTCGGGCTTCTACAACCGCATCGGGGACTTCAACAAAACCATCGAGGCGCTCGAAAAGGCCGCCTCGCTCGCCCCCAACGACCCGCAGGGCTTCCAGCTGGTCGCCACGTACTACTGGGAAAAAGCCCAGAAGGACTTTCACCTGACGAAGGCGCAGCGGACCGAGTACATCCAGAAGGGGATCGACAACACGGACAAGGCGCTGGCGCTCAACCCGGACTACGCCGAGGCCATGACCTACAAGAACATCCTGCTCCGGATGAAGGGCAACGAGGAGACCGACATGGCCAAGCGCGCGGCCCTCTACAAGGAAGCCGACGAGCTGCGCAACAAGGCCATGGAGCTGAACAAGAAAAAGGCCACCGGCGCCCGGTAGGTATTTCGCTGTAGGGGCGGCTCGCGAGCCGCCCCTACACCCCCGCCCCTACACCCCCCGCCCCTACACGCCGCGTTGTCGCCCTGAGCCCTTGAGCCCTGCCCTGAGCCCTGAGCCCTGAGCCTTGAGCCCTGAGCCTTGAGCCCTGAGCCCGAGCCCTGAGCCCTGTACAGACGAAAGGCGCCCCCAGCAAGGAAGCGCCTGGCGTGTGAACGAACGGAGCGCGCGCCCGGCTATTCGCCGCGGCGCATGCCTTCGGTGACGATCCCGACCTTCTGGACGCCGGCGCCCTTGGCGGCGTCGATGACCTCGATGATGTCGCCGTAGCGCAGCGACGGGTCGCCGACGATGAACATCGTCTTTTCCTTGCGGACTTCGAAGATGTCGCGCAGGCGGCGTTCGAGGTCCTGGATGGTCATCGGCGTGTGGTTCACCGCGATCTGCCGGTCGGCGCTGTACTCGAGCACGATCTGGTCGCTCGGCTCGTTCGAGGCCGGCGCTTTCGTCTCGAGCGGCAGGTTGACGTCCACGCCCTTCTGGGTGAGCGGAAGGGCCGCCATGAAGATGATCAGGAGCACGAGCAGCACGTCGATGAGCGGCGTGACGTTCATGTCCGCACTGGCGTGCGGTGTCTCTCCCTTGACGACCTTCTCGGCCCCGTGGTGCTTGTGTGCGTGGCTCATGACTACTTGCCTCCCGAAGCCGTCGATCCGCCCTTTTTCTCGGTGATGAGGCCGATGTCCTCGATCCCGGCCTTCCGGAGGTCGTCCATGGCCTGCATGATCGCGCTGTACTTGGCGTCGGTATCGCCCTTGATGAGCACGACCTTCTCGGTCTTGTCCTCGAGGACGGCCGCGACCTTGTCGGCGAAATCGCTCTTCTGCACCTGGATGCCGTTGACCCAGAACTGGTTGGCCGAGTCGATCGCCACCACCGTCTGTGTCTGGGTGTCCGGCTTGTCGTTCGTATTCGCCGCCTCGGGCAGCTTGACGTTGACGCCCTTCTGCAGCATGGGCGCGATCAGCATCATGATGATGAGCAGCACCAGCATGACGTCGACGAGCGGCGTCACGTTGATGTCCGCCTTGAGACTGCCCTTTTTGCCGAGATCCATTGCCATGTGGCTTACTCCCCAATCAATCGCCGGCCACCCGTCGTCAATCCCATCGGCAGGGGCATCAGCTCGCCCCGCAAGCCAGGGCGAGCCCGAGCAGACGACAAACGCGCACGACTGGCGAACTTACGCGGTCTTCTTGATGAAATAGTCGAGCAGCTCCGACGAGGAGTTGTCCATTTCGACGTTGAAGTACTCGATGCGGCCGGTAAGGTAGTTGTAGAACCACACCGCCGGGATCGCCACGACGAGTCCGAGCGCCGTCTCGACGAGCGCTTCCGAGATACCGGCCGAGACCGCGCCGAGGCCGCCCGAACCGGTGGCCGCGATGCCCTGGAACGCGGTGATGATGCCGACGACCGTGCCGAGCAGTCCGACGAACGGCGCCGTGGCGCCGATGGTCGCGAGCGCGGCCACGCCCTTCTTCAGGTCGTTCGCGGTGAGCGCCGAGGCGCGCTGGATGGCGCGGCGGACGGTGTCCACCAGGTCTTCGCGGCTCAGACTCGCGCCGCTCTCCTGCTGGAACTGGTATTCCTGCAGCCCGGCGAGGACGACCTTCGCGAGGTGGCTGTACCGGTAGTTCTTCGACGAGGAGATGGCAATGGCGTCCTTCAAGCGGCCGTCCTTGAGGTGCTTGGCGACCTGCGGGGCGTAGAGCTTCGACTGCTTGCGCGCCTGCGTAAACGTATAGATTCGCTCGATGGCGACGCCGAACGAGATCATCGACATGATGACCAGGATCACGCCGATGCCCTTCGCGACCATCCCCATCTGCGCCCACATATGCATCAGATCCATCTGCCACTCCTCCGAATCTGGATCACCCAGAATTATTCAGCGTTTCCGAATCGAAAAATACAGGCGGGGGCAGCCCCGCCGGCGTTTACTGCAACGTGAAGTTGACGGTGACGGTCATGATGACCGGGACCGGCACGCCGTTCAACAGCGTCGGCGTGAACTGCCACTGCCGCACGGCGTCGAGCGCCGCCTGGTCGAGCAGTGGAATCGAACGGAGCACCTTGGCTTCCTTGACGCGTCCATCAGTGCCGATCGTCGCCTCGATGATGACCACACCCGACACGCGGGCCGACTGCGCGATGGGCGGGTAGATCGGCTTCGCGTCGTGGATCTTGGTCGGCTGCTTGATGCTGCCGCCGACGCGCACCGGCGCCTGCGGAGGCGGCGGCGGCGGGGGCGGCGGCGCTTCCGGCAGCCCGCCGACGACGCCACCGATGACGCCACCCGGCACGCCCCCTTCAACCCCCCCGAGTCCCGTCCCGACTGCCATCGTGGGGCGTTCAGGGATGATTTCCTTGGGCGCCTCGGTCGGAGCGGCGTTCGGGTTCTCGGGGGCCACTTCGACCTTCGGCTGCGCGACAGCCGGGGCCGGAGGCGGCGGTGGTGGTGGCGGCGGAGGCGGCGGCGCCCCCACGAAAGCCATCATGGTCGGAGGAGTGGGCAACACGTCGGTCGCCATCAAGGGAATGATGATGACGGCTGCAAAGAGCACGACGTGCGCGAGAACGGAAAGTGGCACGGTGTACCACTTCTGCGATCCGAGCTTGATAGTCGGATTTACGACATCGCCGAACATGTCACGCGGCACGGGTCAGTCCTCCTCGGCTTTCACTTGACGGCGCAGGACCGCGAATTATAGTCACGCCCAAAAACCGGTGTCAACGAAGCACTCTCAGCGGCTTAGACACCGAAGTTCCCAAAATGGCCATCGGTGACGAAATGCCGACTTTCCGTCACCGCTGCCGGGTTCAGCTCCGCTCGCCCTGGGTCTGGATCCGCATCCCGTAGAAGGAACGCCGCACAAATAAAGCAGATCCGAACAGGAACGCGGCTGACAGGAAATGGCTCATCAGCGAGCCATATTGATTTGCAAGCTGCACGCCCAACTCGACTGCCAGCAGCCCGAACAGGGTGGTGAACTTGATGATCGGGTTCATCGCGACCGACGAGGTGTCCTTGAACGGATCGCCGACCGTGTCCCCGACGACCGTGGCGGCGTGGAGGGGCGTTCCCTTCTCCTTCAGGTCGACCTCGACGATTTTCTTGGCATTGTCCCAGGCGCCGCCGGCGTTGGCCATGAAGATCGCCTGGAACAGGCCGAACAGGGCAATCGACACCAGGTACCCGATGAAGAAATAGGGCTCGAGGAAGGCGAACCCGAGCGTCGCGAAGAACACCGCCAGGAAGATGTTGAACATCCCCTTCTGCGCATATTGCGTGCAGATCTCCACGACTTTCTTGCTGTCCGCCACCGACGCTTTCTCGGCACTGTCGAGCCGGATGTTCGCCTTGATGAACTCGACCGCCCGGTACGCGCCCGTGGTGACCGCCTGGATGGACGCGCCGGTGAACCAGTAGATCATCGCCCCGCCGCAGATGAGACCCAGCAGGAACGGGGGATGGAGGATCGACAGGTACCGCAGGAACTCGGGCTGGAGCCGGTTGGTCAGCACGACGATGATCGAGAAGATCATCGTCGTCGCGCCGACCACGGCGGTGCCGATCAGGACCGGCTTCGCGGTGGCCTTGAAGGTGTTGCCGGCTCCGTCGTTTTCCTCGAGCAGGTGCTTGGCGCGTTCGAAGTTCACGTCGAAGCCGTAGGTCCCTTTCAGTTCCGCCTTGATGTTCGGGAGGGTCTCGATGACCGACAGCTCGAACACGGACTGCGCGTTGTCGGTCACCGGCCCGTACGAATCGACGGCGATCGTCACGGGGCCCATGCCCAGGAAGCCGAACGCCACGAGGCCGAACGCGAACACGGCCGGCGCGATCATCAGCACGTCGAGTCCCTGCGTGCTCACGCCGTACGCGATCGCCATCAGCGAGACAATCACCATCCCGAGCCAGTAGGCGCTGAAGTTGCCGGCGACGAGGCCCGACAGGATGTTCAGCGACGCGCCGCCCTCGCGCGACGAGGTGACCACCTCGCGCACGTGGCTGGATTCCATCGAGGTGAAGATTTTCACCAGTTCGGGAATGATTGCGCCGGCCAGCGTGCCGCACGTGATCACGGTCGACAGCTTCCACCAGAGCGACGGGTCGCCGCCGATCTCGGGAATGAGGATGTACGAGACGACGTAGGTGGCCGCAACGGACACGATCGAGGTCAGCCACACGAGGCGCGTCAGCGGCGTCTCGAAGTTCATCGTGACGGCATTGCCGAAGCTCGCCTTCGCCCACGCGGCGTTGATCAGGTACGACACGCCGCTCGCGATGATCATCATGATGCGCATGACGAAGATCCAGACGAGCAGCTGGACCTGCACCCTCGGTTCGGTGACCGCGACGAGGATGAACGAGATCAGCGCGACGCCGGTGACGCCGTAGGTTTCGAACCCGTCGGCGCTCGGCCCCACCGAGTCGCCCGCGTTGTCGCCGGTGCAGTCGGCGATGACGCCCGGATTGCGCGCGTCGTCTTCCTTGATGTTGAAGACGATCTTCATCAGGTCGGATCCGATGTCGGCGATCTTGGTAAAGATGCCGCCGGCGATGCGGAGCGCCGCGGCGCCGAGCGACTCGCCGATGGCGAATCCGATGAAGCAGGAGCCGGCGTAGTCCGCCGGGATGAACAGGAGGATGCACAGCATGATGAACAGCTCGACGCTGATGAGCAGCATGCCGATGCTCATTCCGGCGCTCAGCGGGATCGCGTAAATCGGAAAGGGCATCCCGCGCAGCCCCGCGAACGCCGCGCGCGAATTCGCGAAGGTGTTCACGCGGATGCCGAACCACGCCACGCCGTAGCTGCCCGCGATGCCCACGAGACTGAAGCCGAGGATGATGACGACCTTCATCAGCGCGAACTGCTGGAGCACGCCGAAATAGAAGGCCATGATCACGCCGATGAAGATCTCGAGAATGAGGATGAACTTCCCCTGCGTGACCAGGTAGGTCTTGCACGTCTCGTAAATCAGCTCGGAGATCTCGAGCATCGACCGGTGCACAGGCATGTCGCGCAGCTGGCGGAAGATCACCAGCCCGAACGCCAGCCCGAGCAGGCACACGCCCAGCCCCCCCTTGAGGAGCGTGCGGCCGTTGATCCCCTGGAAGTCGACCTGGCCCAGATCCGGCAGGATCAGGTTCGCCTCTCCGCCGGCATGCGCGGGCGCCTCCTGCTGCACCGCCGTGCCGCCCGCGCCCTGCGGCTGCGCCGCGGCCGCCGGGGCGACGGTGAGGGCCACCAGCAGGGCGGCCATCAGCGCCCCGCGACCTCCGAGTCGTGTACAGAACGTGTCGAGCATTGCTCTCCTCGGAGCCTCAGGGCTCCGCTCTCCTAAGGCCTTCAGGCCTCGTTGATTGTCAGATTGACGCGCGGAAAAACTCGACATCGTACCACACTTCGGAGTGAAGAATGCAGGCTCCCCCCGTCCCAATCGGCAACCTGCACCCTACACTCGGAAATGGTGCACGCGGTCGTCGCCCCGCCGGGCGCGGATGCGTGTCGAGAGCGCCATCCCGCCGGTCAGGAAGACGCGAATGCCCTGCTCCACGGTGATGTCCGGAAACGCCGCCTGGTCCCGGGTGCACACGATCACGTCGCCCAGGTACAGATGGTTGGTCGGAACGTAGACCGCCACCATGGCCTCCGGCCCCTGGCCGCGATCGACGGTGAACTCCTTTGTCAGGAACCCCATCTTGAAGCCGCCGCCGCGCTCCTCGACGATGACCACGCGCTTGAATCCGTATTCGTTGTCGGGCGAAAAGGCCACCACCAGCTGCTTGACGGGAGCGTAGATCGTGCGGAACACCGGGACCCGAAGCAGCAGCCCCTCGGCCTGCTGGAGCAGCCGCTTCCCGATCACGTTGGTCGCCGTCGCGCCGACGACGAGCACGAAGAGCGCCGTCGTGAGGATGCCGAGTCCGGGCACGTCGGCATGCAGCCACCGGGCGTAGAACGGTCCGACGAACCCGTCGATCAGGCGGAAAATCCACACGAACGCCGCAACGCTGATCACCATCGGCACGGTGACGAAGAAGCCCGCGATGAAGCTGCGGCGCAACCACTGCATCATTTGATGGCGTCCCGGCCTAGATCCACCCCGCTGCCAGCGCCGCCAGGAGCAGCGCGCCGGCGGCGATTCTGTACCACGCGAACGGCCCGAATCCGATTCGGCGCACGACGCCGAGGAACGGCTTGACGACGAGCGCGGAGGCGACAAACGCCATCACGAGCCCGATCGCGATCTCCTCGGCGCGGCCGGCACTCAGGTCGTGCCGCACCTTCCAGAGATCGTGGACGAAGGCCGCCGACATCGTCGGCATCGCGAGGAAGAAGGAGAACTCGGCGGCAGCCGGGCGATCGAGCCCCACCAGCATGCCGCCGACCATCGTTGCGCCCGAGCGCGAGACGCCGGGCACCAGCGCGAGCACCTGGCACAGCCCGATGCCGAGCCCGCGGCCGACCGACGTCTCGTCGGCGTTGCGCACCTGCGGCGTACCCCGCGTCTGTTCGACCACGAGCATGACGATGCCGCCGAGGATGAAGGAGACCGCGATCACCGCCGGCGTCGTGTACAGGACGCGCTTGACGAAATCCCCGAACAGCAGCCCGGCAATGACGGCCGGCACGAACGCCACGAGCACCGCGGCCGCGAAGCGGCGCGAGGCCGGGTCCGTCGGCAGCGTGACGAGGACGCGCACGATTTTCTCCCGGTACAGCCACATCACGGCGAGGATCGACCCGAGCTGGATCATGACTGTGAAGATCCCGCCCGGATCGTCGAAGCCGATCAGGCGCGCGCCGATGAGCAGGTGTGCCGTGGAGGACACCGGCAGGAACTCAGTCAGCCCCTGGACGACGCCGAGCAGCGCGGCCGCGAACCAGTGCACGAACGGCTACGACGCGCGGCGGCGGCTCGGGCGGCGGGGCGCGGTCGGCGCCGTCGCCGCCGCAGCCTGTCCCCGCACCGGACGCCGGCCCTGCCAGATGACGACAATCGCCGCGGCGATGAACACGCTCGAATACGTGCCGGTGATGACCCCCACGAGCATCGTGAACGCAAAGCCGCGCAGCACCTCCCCGCCGAACAGATACAGCGCAAGCACCGACATCAGGGTCGTCCCGGCGGTCAGGATCGTGCGGCCGAGGGTCTGGTTCACCGCCACGTTGACGATATGGGCGATGTTGTCGCGCCGCATGCCGCGCATGTTCTCGCGCACGCGGTCGAAGATGACGATCGTGTCGTTGACCGAGTACCCGGTGATCGTCAGGATGGCGGCGATGACGTTCAGCGACAGGTCGTAGCGGAAGAACGCCAGGACCGCGAGCGTCACGAGAATGTCGTGGATCGTGGCGACGACGGCGCCAATCGCGAAACTCAACTGGAAGCGCATCGCGACGTACAGGAGGATGCCGCCGAGCGCCAGGACCGTGGCGAGGGTGCCCTGCCGCGTCAGCTGCTTGCCGACGATCGGGCCCACGATCTCCGTGCCGGCGACGCAGTTGGACGCGGACGGCGAGTCGCAGTTCCCCTTGATGGCGAGCCCGCCCTGGGTGAGGGCCGCCACCACCGCGTCGGCGGTCGCGCTCAGTTCACCGCCCGATTCGGCGCCGACGCTCGGCACGCGAATCATCGTCTGGTTGAGCGACGCGTCGCCGTAGCGCTGCACGATCGAGTTCTGCCCCGTCCCCGGCATCGCGCGATCCAGCGCGGCGCGGATCTGTGGGATGTCCGGCGTCTTGTCGAACTTGATGATGACGATCGACCCGCCGGAGAACTCGACGCCGAGCGGCAGCCCCTTCTGCCAGATCGTCAGCAGCCCCGCGCTGATCACGATCCAGGAGAAGATGATGGCGTGCCAGCGCCACTTGACGAAGTCGAAGTTCGGGTTGGTGAGAATCTTCATGATCGACCTGGATGCTTATCTGTGTGGTCCGTGTGGAGCGTGGCGTCAAATGCTCAGCGTCGTGGCCGTCTGGCGGCGCGACAGCTCGAGCTCGAAGAGAGTTTTCGAGACGAAGATGGACGTGAACAGGTTGGTCAGCAGGCCCAGCGTCAGCGTCATCGCGAACCCGCGGATGGGGCCGGTGCCGAACTGGAACAGGAACGCGGCCGAGATGAGCGAGGCGACGTGCGTGTCGAGCAGCGTCCAGAACACGCGGCCGAAGCCGGCGTTGACCGATGCGCGGACGCCGCGCTGGGCCGCCAGCTCCTCCTTGATGCGCTCGAAGATCAGCACGTTCGAATCGACGCCAATCCCCATCGTGAGGACGAAACCCGCGATGCCCGGCAGCGTCATCGTGGCGCCGATGTAGGCCATCAGGCCGATCAGAATCACCAGGTTGCAGAGGAGCGCGATGACGGCATTCACGCCCGCCATCTTGTAATAGACCAGCATGAACACGAGCACGATCACGAGGCCGACCAACGACGCCATCACGCCGGAGTGCACCGAATCGGCGCCGAGCGACGGCCCGATCACCCGCTCCTCCAGATAGGTCATGTTCGCGGGCAGCGCGCCCGAGCGCAGCGTCAGCGAGAGATCGGCCACTTCCTGGGTCGTGAAGCTGCCGTGGATGATGCCGTCGCTGGTGATCCGGCTGTCGATGCGCGGCGCCGACACGACGCGGTTGTCGAGGACGATCGCGAGCAGGCGCCCGACGTTGTCGCCCGTGACCTTTCCGAACTTGCGCGAGCCCTCGTTGGTGAGCTGGAACTTGACCGCCGGAGCGTTGTTCTCGTCCATCGACGCCGAGGCGTTGCGCAGATCCTGACCGGTGACGGCCGCCACCTTGCGCACGAGATAGAAGAGCGTCCCGGCGTCGCTGGCGTCGCCCGCGCCGCTGATGACCTCCATGTCGTCCGGCACCTTGCCGCCATAAGGCTGGAGCAGGGTTTCCTTCGAGGCGGTCGGACCGGCCTCGACCAGCTTCAATTCGAGACGCGCCGTGGTCCGGATGATCTCCTTCGCGCGGTTGACATCCGAAATGCCCGGCAGCTGGACGAGGATCTGGTCGTTGGCCTGCCCGAGATAGCGCGAGATGTTCGGCTCGGCCACCCCCAGCTCGTTGACGCGGCGATCGATCGTCTGTTCCGCCTGGACGACGGTCTGTTCGCGCATGTCCTTCTCGACGTTCGGCTTCATCGTGAAGGTATAGGTACCGCCCGCGCCGGAGCTGCGGTCGTACTGGCCGCCGAGCTGTTCGTCGGCAATCCGCCGGAACTCGGCATCGCGCTCGGCCGGCACGCCTTCCACCTGGATGGTTGTCGGCGACGCAGCGCGGAGCGTCGGCGTCACGCCCGCCGTCCGCAGCGCCTCGCGCAGCTGCTCACCGGTCGTCGTGGTGTGGGTCAGCAGCGCGTCGTCGGTCTGCACGCGCAGCACGAGGTGCACGCCTCCCTTGAGGTCGAGCCCGAGACGCAGCTGCTTGGCCATCAGCCAGGCCGGGGCCGGCAGCTGGTAGCGCTGCGCGAGAATCGGATACACGCCGACGGCGAAGAAGACGACAAAGGCCGTCAGGATCGTCGCGACTTTCCAGCGAAGGTTCTTGTTCATGGTTAAGAGTTGCCCGGCTCCGGCACGACCGGCTCCTGGCCCTGGTAGCCGCCAACGGACGCCCGCGCCACCTCGATGCGGACCTTGTCGGCGATTTGGAGCTGCACGGACTTGTCGTTGACCCGCGTGATCTGTCCGTAGATCCCGCTGGTCGTGACGACCTTGTCCCCGACCTTGAGTGATTCCTGAAACTCCTGGATCTTCTTCTGCCGCCGCTTCATGGGCAAGAGGATCAGGACATAGAAGATTCCAATGATCAGCGCGAACGGGACGAAGCTGGTCCAGGCGCTCTGCTGCGCCGAGCCAGCCATCGAGACAAGGAACGGATCAAACGCGGATTGCATCAACTGCATTCAAATTTGGGGTCGGCGGGAGAAGGTTTGATGGAACTCCAGGCGGAGTTTTTCAAACGAGCCGAACACAATAGCCTCCCTAATCCGGCGCATTGTGTCAAGGTAAAAGTGCAGGTTATGCAGCGAGTTGAGGGTAGCGGCCGTCATTTCACCGGCCACGAAAAGGTGCCGGAGGTAGGCCCGCGAAAAGTGACGGCAGGTGTAGCACAAGCAGTCAGGGTCGGGCGGCAGCGGGTCCTCGGCGTAGCGCGCGTTCTTGATGACGAGCGGCCCGCGCCTGGTCAGGAGCTGACCGTTCCTGGCATTCCGGGTCGGCAGGACGCAGTCGAACATGTCGATGCCCCGCGCCACGCACTCGACGAGGTCATCGGGCATGCCGGTTCCCATGAGGTATCGGGGCCGGTCCTCGGGAAGCTGGGGGGCGGTGTGGCCAACCACTTCATACATCACCTCGACCGGTTCGCCCACGCTGAGGCCGCCGATCGCGTAGGCCTCGAAGCCGACCTCGACGGTGGATTGCACGCTTTCCGTTCGCAAATTCGGGTAAACGCCCCCCTGGATAATCCCGAACTGCGCCTGACCAGGGTTGGTGACGACTACCTCCGGGGCTGACGCCGGATCGCATCGCAGGCGCAGCAGGCGCTCGCGGGCCCGCCGCGCCCACCTGACGGAGCGCTGCATGGCGGCGCGGGCCGGATCGGGCCCGGCGGGAGACGCGAGACACTCGTCGAGCACCATCGCGATATCCGACCCGAGCTGCGCCTGAATGTCGCACGCGCGCTCCGGCGTCAACAGGTGCAGCGAACCGTCGAGGTGCGAGCGGAACTCCGCCCCTTCCTCCTTGATCTGGCGCATCGCCGCCAGACTGAACACCTGGTAGCCGCCGCTGTCGGTCAGGAGCGGCCGATCCCAGCCCATGAACCGGTGAAGCCCCCCGGCTCGGGCAATCACCCCATCGCCGGGCCTTAGATAAAGGTGATAGGTGTTGGCGAGGATGATCTCGGCGTCGAGGTCCAGCAGGTCGCGCTGGGTCACGGCCTTCACGGCTCCGCGCGTCCCGACGGGCATGAAACACGGCGTCTGGATGACCCCGTGCGCGGTCTTCAACTCCCCGCGCCGGGCGGCACCGTCCCTGTTCAGAACGGTAAAGGTGCACTCGGGCATGACCGTCCCTGTTCTCCTCATTTTCCATTTTCCATTTTCCATATGCCATTTCCCTAATCCCCTTTCCTGTATCCTGTTCGATGTGAAACGACTGCGCGTTGGTGTGCTCTACGGAGGCCGGTCCGGCGAACACGAGGTCTCGCTCGCCTCGGCGGCGGCGGTGTTCGCCAACCTGGATCGCACACGATACGAACCTGTGCCCCTCCGCATTGAAAAGGACGGGCGCTGGTCGCTGGCCGATCGGCAGCCGACCGCCGTGTCGGCGGCGGAAGTGATCGAGCAGGCGCGCCTCGAGGCGGCCCGGCCGACGCGCGGCGGCCGCGAGGTGCATCTGGTCGCCCGGCCCACCGACGAGACCATCCTCTCGATCGATCGCGGCGTCACGACGCGCCTCGACGAGGGCCAGGCGGTCGTGACGGGATTGAACCTCGACGTCATCTTCCCGGTGCTGCACGGCCCCTACGGCGAGGACGGCACGATCCAGGGGCTGCTCGAGCTGGCCAACGTCCCGTACGTCGGCGCGGGGGTGCTCGCCTCGGCCGTCGGCATGGACAAGGGGATCATGAAGGTCGTGTTCGCGGCCCGCAACCTGCCGATCGGCCCCTACCGGGTCGTGCTGCGGCACGAGTGGGCCCGCGATGGCGAGGGGATCGGGGCAGAGCTGGAATCGGCGCTGGGCTTCCCCATGTTCGTCAAGCCCGCGAACCTGGGATCGAGTGTCGGCATCTCGAAGGCGAAGGACCGGGCGGGCCTCAGCGAAGCGATGGCGCTCGCGGGCGCTTTCGATCGGAAGATCGTCGTCGAGGCGGCGGTGCCGGATGCGCGCGAGATCGAATGCGCCGTCCTCGGCAACGATGCGCCGGAGGCGTCCGTCGCCGGCGAGGTGATTCCTTCGCGCGAGTTCTACGACTACGAGGCCAAGTACATCGATGCCGCCTCGCAGGTCGTCATCCCGGCCGACCTGCCCGCGGAAACCGCCGCGGAGATCCGGCGCCTGGCGATCGAGGCGTTCACGGCCATCGACTGCACCGGCATGGCGCGCGTGGATTTCCTCCTGGCCCGTCAGACCGGAGCGGTCTTCGTCAACGAGATCAACACCATCCCCGGCTTCACGACGATCAGCATGTTCTCGAAGCTGTGGTCCGCCTCCGGACTGGAATATCCCGCGCTGCTCGATCGGCTCGTCACGCTCGCGCTCGAGCGGCATGCCGAGAAACAGCAGCTGCGGACCAGCGTCACATGATCGGAGTCGGGTGGCGTGGCGCGGTGTTCGCCGCGGCCCTGCTGCTGCACGGGTTCGGCGACGCCGCGGCTCCCGTGTCTCGGGAACTGCAGGGTGTCGAAGGAACTGGGCCGGGCCTACGATGCCATCCTCGACGGCCGGTTCGACCAGGTCGATCAGGAGTTGCGCCGCGCCTGCGGACCGGCGCCGGCCGAAGCCTGCGACGTGCTCCGGGCAACCGCGCTCTGGTGGCGGATTCTGCTGGATCCCGAAAGCCGCGCGCTCGACCGCGAGTTCGAGACCGCCATCGACTACGCCATCAAGAGCACGCAAGCCTGGACCGTCAGGGCTCCTGACAGCGCCGAAAGCTGGTTCTACCTGGGCGGCGCCTACGCGGCGCGCGCGCAGATGCGGGTGCTGCGCAACGAGAAGCTCGCGGCCGCGCGCGACGGCAAGCGCATCAAGCAGGCGCTCGAACGCGCCGTCGAGCTCGACCCGTCCCTCGAGGATGCGTACTTCGGCATCGGGATGTACAGGTACCTACGCCGCCGTGGCGCCGGCCGCCGCCAAGTTCCTTCGCTTTCTCCTGCTCCTGCCGGGCGGCGACCGCGAGGAGGGCCTGCGGGAAATGCTGCGCGCCCGCGAACCGGGGCCAGCTGCTCCAGGGAGAGGCCGACTACCAGCTGCACGTGATCTACCTGTGGTACGAGCACCAGACGCCGCGGGCGCTGGAGCTGCTCGGCGCCCTGCACCGGCAGTATCCAGGCAATCCGCTCTTCGTGTCGCAGGCGGCCGAGATTCAGGACACCTACCAGCACGACATCACCGCCAGCCTCGCGACCTGGCGCACGCTGCTCGCCGCGGCGCGCGAGCAGCGCACCAACATGGCGCTGCTCGCGGAGGTCCAGGCCCACCTCGGCATCGCGAAGCACCTCGACGCGCTGTGTCAGACGGACCACGCCATCGAGAACCTGCGCGCGGTGGTCGCGCTGAAACCCGCTGCGCCATACGCCGCGCTGCCGCTCGCCTGGCTGCGGCTCGGCGAGGCGCACGATCGGCTGGGGCAGCGCGCCGCGGCGTCCGATGCCTACACCGCAGCCATACAGACGGCGGTTGCGCCCGATCCGTACGACGTACGCGCGCAGGCAGCCGAGCGGCTGCGGCATGCGCCCGACCCGCGCAAGACCGAAGCCTACCGCCTGTCGCTCGACGGGTTCCGGCGACTCGAGCGGCGCGACGTCGCCGGTGCGGCGACCGCGCTCTCTCGCTCGCTCGCGCTCAACCCCGGGGATCCTGTCGCGCACTATCGGTACGGCCGCGTGCTCGAAGCGCGCGACGACGACGCGGGGGCCGCCGCCGAATTCGACAGCGCGATCGCGATGGCGCGTCTGGCGCCCGCCCCAATCGCCGCCACGACCTTCCTCGAAGCGGCGCGGCTGCACGAGCGAGCCGGCCGCCGCAACGAGGCCCTCGCGTTCTACCGTATTGCGTCGACCTACTTCGGCGGCGCGAGTGAAACGCACGCCGCCGCCGCGCGCGCGATTGCGCGGCTCGGATCCGGCGCGCGCTGAACGGGCTCCGCACACCGCGCGCCGCGCTCTCCACCACCAGCATCCGCACGACGGCCACTGCGCGATCGGTCAGTGCATCACGCCGCGACGTGCGGCCCGTCGATCGGCCGTCGCGATCTGCGATCGTCGGTCCGTACGTACCGCTGCGCGCGGTTCGACCGGCGATAATTTTTGTGCCGTTTTGACTTTGGATGCCACTTTGTGCTTGACAGCGCGATTTTCTCATCCATAATCTACATGTTGTATGAGGGTGGATCGCTCAGCCCACCTGTGGTAACCCTCGGTAACCGGTAACAAAGCTGAGCTGCCACGTTCCAAGGAGGAATAATGGCTAAGAAGGCTGCTAAGGGCGGCAAGAAAAAGGCCGGCAAGAAGCGCTAACGGCCGTCCGCCGGACCGGGGGTGTCGAACGATGACACCCCCAATTTTTTTGGCTGCAGGCCTCCCGCCGCACGCGGGAGTTCACGCAAAGAGGCGACGGGCGCCGCGAGTGCGCAGGCTGACGTGCCACGATGGCAGCAGCGCTGCGATGCGGTGAGAGCTCCTCGCGATCGGAATCCCACGAACGAAGGGGGGGATAAGCGCAATGGCAAAGAAGGCGGCCAAGGGCGGGAAGAAGAAGGCTGGCAAGAAGCGTTAAGCCTCTCACCCGCTAAGAAAGGGGGCGGCCGTCGCCCCCTTTCTTGCTGTACGGCCGATCGCAAAACCGATCGCTCTACTGCATCGATTTTCCGTCCCACACGCGCACCCGCTGGATCGTGTCCCCCTGCTGCAGGCGGTCCACGACCTCCATCCCCTTGACCACCTGTCCGAACACGGTGTACTTCGCATCGAGGTGCGGTTGCGGCGAGTGCGGTGATGAAGAACTGGCTCCCGCCGGTATCCGGCCCCGAGAGCGCCATGCCGACCGTGCCCCGCAGGTACGGCCGCTCGTTGAGCTCGTCGCGAATCGAATAGCCCGGCCCGCCTTCTCCATCGCCCCGCGGGTCACCGTCCTGCACGACGAAGTTCGGGACGACGCGGTGAAGCGGGAGGCCGTTGAAGAACCCGCGGCGCGCCAGCGCCATGAAGTTGCTCGTCGTCTGCGGCGCGTCGAGGACGGCGAGCTCGAACTCGATCGTGCCCCTGGCGGTTTCGATGAAGACGTGCGGCGAGAACTCGGGCGTGACGAGCTGCGGACTGTCGTAGGCCGCGATCGGCCCCGACGGCACCGGGCGGATCGCGAGGCGGTAGTCGCTCCCGGGTTCGAACCGCGTCAACTGGGCCGACGCCTGCAGGCGGATCGGCCACGACGGATCCGCCAACGCCTCTTTCAGGGTCGCCGTCGCCTCCGCCGCGCCAAATGCCGTCAGCGCCGAGAGTGCCGCGGCGCGCGCGTCGAAGGCCGAATCGGCCCGCCCGGCGTGGTAGGCCTGGCGCAGCGCGTCGGCCCCGCCGGCCGGCTTCAGCTCGCCAACCAGGGACGCCATCGCCGCGCGCACCGCGAAGTCCGAATCCGTCAGGTGCGTCAGCACGAGCGAGGCGGCCTCCGGCGCGTGGAGCCGCACGAGCGCGCGCACGACCGACGGCAGGACGCGCTTGTCCTCGTCCTGCAGCATCGATCGGAGCCGGGGAATCGCCACCTCCGGCGACAGGGTGGCCAGCACGTCGCCGAGCGCGGCGCGCACGCGCCAGTCCGGGTCGCGGTCGAGGCTGGCGAGCACCAGCACGAAACTCTCCTGATCGATCGCCGCGGCGGCCCGGAGCGCGGCGATGCGCAGGGCGGGCCACGGGTCGGTCAGCGAATCCTGGATGATCGGCAGGGCGTCGGCGGCCTTCAGCGTGCCGGCGGCCGTGACCACCTCCAGCACGAGGTTGGGATCGAGCGACGGCTGCGCGAGCAGCCGCGCCAGCGCGGCACCGCTCCCGGCGTCGCCGGCCTGCGCGATCGCGCGCACGGCCGATACGCGCACTTCGAGCGGCGTCCTGGGATTGTCCAGCAGCGCGATGAGGGCCTCCACCGACGCGTGGTCCTTCAACACGCCGACGCCGCGGGCCGCGAATGCCGGCGTGTAGGTGCCGGGCGCGCCCAGCAGTTGCCGCAGGGCCGGGAGCGCGCGCGCATCGCCGATGCGCTGCAGCGCATAGGCAGCCGGCCACCACGTGGTCACCGGGTTCCCGCCGGCGTCGAGCGCGGCGGCCGCCAGCGGCTCGTACGCGCGAAGCCGGACGAGGGCGTACAGGCCCAGCCGGAACGCCTCGGCCTCGGCGGCGAGTGGCGCCGGCTCGTCGTCACCGTGAAGCGCCGCGACGGCCGGGCCGCGGCCGTACTCGGCGGCCATCCGGCCGATCGCCGCCGCGGCATCCTTCGCGCCGATGAGCCCCAGGGCCTCGGCGGCCCGGCCGCGTACCCGCGGGTCCGCGTCGCCGAGCAGCGTCGTGAGCTGCGGCGCCGGCGAACCGTCTCCGATCAGACCCAGCGCGAACGCCGCCATTGCGCGCACCTCGGGATCCGCGTCGGCCAGCGTGGCGACGAGGGGCGGCACGCCTTCACGCAGCCCCACGCGTCCGATCGCGAGGGCGGCGCGCCGGCGGAAGCGAGCCTCGGGATCGGCGACGAGCGCCGTCAGGTCCGGCGGCGCCGGCGCGACGGGTGCCGGCGTTGCGCGGCCGCGGCGGCTGGCAGGCCGGCGCCGCCGGAGGAGGCGGCGGTTCGACGCGCAGGATGCGCTGATCTTCCAGCTGGAGGATCGCCGCCATCTGCTGGTCGCCGCTGACGACCGCGACCACGGGGACCGGTGGGGCGCTCGCGCAGCGCACGGCGAGCATGGCCGCCGTAAGCGCCGCCGCTGCACTGAGCCGTCGGGCTGTCTGTGTCATAGGCCTAGGCATCCGCTGAGAGTTCCAGTCGTTCCAGGGTCGCCGCCCGCACCCGCGCCTCGTCAATCTCGACCCCGATGCCTGGTGCGGCGGGCACGGCGATCGTGCCGTCGGGCCTGACCTCGATGCCGGGTTCGATCAGGTCCGGCGCGTAGTATCGGCGGCTCGCCGCGACGTCGCCTGGAAGCGTGAAGTTCGGCAGCGTGGACAAATGGATGTTGTGCGCGCGGCCGATGCCGGTCTCGAGCATGCCGCCGTGCCACACGGGCATGGCGTGCCGCGCGGTCAGATCGTGCAGCCGGATCGACTCGCCGTGGCCGCCGACGCGTCCCGGCTTGATGTTGATGATCCGGCACGCCCTCATGTCGATGGCTTCCCGCGCCAGCCGGACGGTGTGAATCGACTCGTCCAGGCAAATCGGCGTCCGGATCCGGCGCTGGAGCTCCGCGTGATCGCGCAGGTCGTCGTAGTCGAGCGGCTGCTCGATCATCATCAGGTCGAATCCATCCAGGCCCGCCAGGTGCGCGGCATCGGCGAGCGTGTAGGCCGCATTCGCATCCACCATCAGCGGCACGGGGCCGAAGCGCTGCCGGATCATCGCGACCGCGTCGAGGTCCCAGCCCGGCTTGATCTTGATCTTGATCCGGCGGTAGCCGGCCGCCAGCTCGACCTCGACGCGCTCGGCGAGCTGGTCGAGCGAGTCCTGGATGCCGATCGAGACGCCCGAGGCAATGCCGCGGGCGATCGTGGCCGGGCTGCCGCCGAGCACCTCGCAGAGCGGGCGGCCCTGCTGGCGCGCGTGGAGATCCCATGCGGCCATCTCGACTGCGGCTTTGGCCATGTTGTGGCCGCGCACGCGGCGCATCGCCGGAAACACCTCGCGCGGGTGACCGAATTCGCGCCCGAGCACGAGCGGAGCGAGGAAGTCGGCGATGATATGCCACGCGGTCCGGGTCGTCTCGGCGCAGTAGAACGGGTTGTCGTCCGCCACGCACTCGGCGATCCCGGCGGCGCCGCGATCGTGGAGGGTGACGAGCACGAAGCCCCGATCGTGAATCCGCCCGAAACTCGTCTCGAAGAACCGGACGAGCGGCAGACGCAGCAGGCGGAGCTCGACCCGTTCGATTCGCACGCCTCCATGCTATCTCAGTCAGCCGGCCCTGCTATACTGCGCTCATCCTTGGACGCCAGCTTCGACTTCCGCTACATCGCCATCGAGGGACCGTCCGGCGTCGGCAAATCCGTGCTCGCCGATCGGCTCGGCGCACGCCTCGACGCCACGGTCGTGCTCGACGAAACGGACAATCCGTTCCTGCCGGACCTGTACGCGGAGCGGCCC
Source organism: uncultured Acidobacteriota bacterium (assembly GCA_963817635.1). Classification (GTDB taxonomy): domain Bacteria; phylum Acidobacteriota; class Vicinamibacteria; order Vicinamibacterales; family 2-12-FULL-66-21; genus CAWFPR01. Next base: position 123,900 of record CAWFPR010000006.1, read on the forward strand.
GGCGCCGCGTTCCAGGCGCAGCTGTTCTTCACGCTTTCGCGCCACCGGCAGCAGACGGCGCTCCGTCAGAGCGATCTCTTCAGCCAGTTGACGATCTGCGACTATCTGTTCGAGCGCGACAAGATCTACGCGTACGTGAACCTCGACGACAACGAACTGTTCATCTACCAGCGGCTGTACGAGCTGCTCGCCCAGGACGTGCCGTCGCCGGATCTGGTCATTTACCTCCAGGCCCCAACCGACGTCGTCCGCCGGCGGCTCCGCGAGCGCGAGCGCGCCAACCCCGACATGGCGTCGATCGGCGAGGCGTACATCCGCGAGCTGAACGAGGCGTACAACCACTTCTTCTTCCACTACAACGCCACGCCGCTCCTGGTGGTCGAAACCTCGCGGTTCGACCTCTCGTGGGGTGAGGAGGCGCTGGCGGACCTCGAACGCCAGCTGCGCAGCATGGGCAAAGGCACGCGCTACTACGTGCCCAGAACCTGACCACTGCAGATTGCAGATTGCAGAGTGCCGATTGACGGAATGCCGATTGACGGATTGCCGATTGACGGATTGCACGGATTGGCGATTGACGCGATTGACGGATTGACGATTGGGTCCCGCCTCATCAAGGTCTGCGACCGGGACAGCCGAATCACAGCCGGCAGCCGAAACGCACGCCGCTCGCCACATTGTCGGGTTGGCCTCCCCAATCGGCAATCTCCAATCGGCAATCTCCAATCGGCAATTCGTCAATCTGCAGTCTGCAATCTGCAATCTGCAATGAGGTATGCTCCTTCCTATGGCCTGGTTCAAGAAGGAGCGCAAGCCAATCGAGCCTCAGCCCGACAAGAGCCGTGTGCCTGAGGGGTTGTGGGTCAAGTGTCCGTCGTGCGGGCACATCATCTACAACAAGGACCTGGCGACCAGCCTGAGCGTCTGCACGAAGTGCGCGCATCACTTCCGGTTGACCGCAGCCGACCGCTTGCGGACGCTGTTCGACGGGGAATGGACCGAGCACGACAGCGGCCTGACGTCCATCGATCCGCTCCAGTTCACCGACACGAAGCCGTATCGCACACGTCTCGAGTCGAGCATGGCCTCGACGGGGCTCAAGGATGCGGTAATCACGGCCACCGGGCGGATTGCCGGAATCGAGTGCATCGTCGCGGCCATGGAGTACGGGTTCATCGGCGGCAGTATGGGCGTGGTGGTCGGCGAGAAGATCACGCGGGCGATCGAAATGGCGATCGCGCGGCGGCTGCCGGTGCTGATCGTGTCCTGTTCGGGCGGCGCCCGGATGATGGAGGGCACCCTCTCGCTGATGCAGATGGCCAAGATCAGCGCGGCGCTCGCGCGCCTGGATCGCGCGAAGCTGCCCTACATCTCGATTCTCACCGACCCGACGACCGGCGGGGTGACCGCCAGTTTCGCCATGCTGGGCGATCTGAACGTCGCCGAGCCGAAGGCGCTCATCGGCTTCGCCGGCCCGCGCGTCATCGAGCAGACGATCCGGCAGAAGCTGCCCGACGGATTCCAGCGCAGCGAGTTCCTCGCGGAGCACGGGATGATCGACGTCGTGGTCGATCGGCGCGAGCTGAAGAACCTCCTCGCCCGCGTCCTCCGGTTCGGCGGGGCGGGCCTGCCCCGGACCAGCGGTGAACAGGCCACGGCCCCGGCGCGGACGGATGGGCCTCCGGCCGACACCGTCCAGCCCCAGTGATCGGCGACCCGCTCGACTTCCTCTTCGGTCTCGAACGTCTCGGGATGAAGTTCGGCCTCGAGAACATCGCAAGGCTGTGCGAGGCCCTGGGCAATCCGCAGGAGCGTTTCCGCTCGATCCTCGTGGCGGGCACGAACGGAAAAGGTTCGGTCACCGTGATGACCGACCGTGCGCTCGGTGCGGCGGGATATCGCAGCGCGCGCTACACGTCGCCGCACCTGGTGCGCATCGAAGAACGTTTCACGATCGGCGGCACGGACGTGACGCCGGCCGCGCTGCGCGACGTCGCGGCTGACGTGGGCGAGGTGGTGCAGCAGCTCGTGGCGCGAGACGGCCTCGAGGCGCTGCCGACCTTCTTCGAGTGCACCACGGCCATCGCCTTCGAACTGTTCCGGCGCGCGGACGTCGAGATCGCGGTCCTCGAAGTGGGACTCGGCGGCCGGCTCGACGCGACCAACGTGGTGACGCCGGTGGCCACCGCCATTACCTCGATCGACTACGACCACCAGGCCCAGCTCGGCGACTCGCTCGAGGCGATCGCCTTCGAGAAGGCCGGCATCGTCAAGCCGGGGATTCCCGTAATCTGCGGGCCCCTGCCGCCGCCGGCCGACGCGGTAGTGATGGAGGTCTGCTCGGCGCGCGGCGCGCGGATCGTGCGCGCGATCGAGCGCGTCAGGATCGACGAACGCGCCGGATCGCTGACCATCGCGACGCCCTCCCGTACCCTTGACAACGTGCGGCTGGCGCTTCGAGGCGCCCACCAGCGCGACAACGCCGCGGTGGCGGTCGCCCTGCTCGAAGCGCTGGGAGAGACAGGGTTCCCCGTCCCCGACACCGCGCTGCGCGCGGGCCTCGAGCAGGCGCGATGGCCGGCGCGCCTCGAACTCTTCAGCTGGCGCGGCGTGGAGGTTCTGCTGGATGCCGCGCACAATCCGGCCGGTGCGCGCGCGCTGGCGGCCTACCTCGGCGAGATCGGCTGGACCGGCGTGACGCTCGTCTTCGGTGCGATGCGCGACAAGGACGTGGCCGGCATGCTGCGGCCCGTGCTGCCCTGCTGCGCCCGGGTCATCTGCACGACGGCGCCGAATGCGCGCGCCCTCCCGGCAGATGAACTCGCGGCGCTCGCGACGCGTCTGGCGAAACGGGCCGCGCAGGTCGAGGCCGTAGCGGATCCGGCCGACGCGCTCGAGCGCGCCCGGGCCCACGGCGGGCGCATCGTCGGGGCGGGATCCATCTTTCTGATCGGCCCCCTGCGTGATATTCTTCGCTGATTCCGCTAGGGAATCACCCACAGACACCGCATGGTCCGCTTCTGCGTCCTTCTGTTCTGCCTCGTCGCCGTCGAGTGGTTGGCCGCTCCGGCCGTTGCGCGCGCGCAGGAGAATCTCGCCGGGTGCAAGCTCTACGAGCTGACCACGCTCACGGTGAAGGTCGTGGACGAGAAGATCGACGGAAAAGACGAACAGCACTCGATTCTCGACGGCACCGCGAACGCGCCGGTCCAGATCAACTGCGACGACGTCCAGTTCTTCGCCGACCACATGGAGTACTTCCGCTACTCGGGGCGCGTCACCGCTCGTGGCAACGTGCTCTTCGTCTCGAATGACACGCGCATCTCAGCCGAGCGGATGGAGTTCAACACGACGACCCGCACGGGCACGTTCTACGTCGCGCACGGCACGACGACGCTGCGCCAGAAGGTGGATCCCGGGCTGTTCGGCGGCCAGGAGCCCGATGCGTACTTCTACGGGGACGAACTGCACAAGCTCGGACCGAAGACGTACAAGATCGTGCGGGGCGGCTTCACGACCTGCGTCCAGCCGACGCCGCGCTGGGAAATGGTGTCGAGCTCCATCACGATGACGCTCGACGATCACGCCCTCCTCAAGAACGCCGTGCTGAAGGTGAAGGGCGTGCCGCTCATGTACCTCCCGATCATGTACTACCCGATCCAGGAGGACGACCGCGCGAGCGGATTCCTGCTGCCGGTCTACGGCAGCTCGACGGTCCGAGGCCAGACCATCAGCAACTTCTTCTTCTGGGCCATCAGCCGGAGCCAGGACGCCACGCTCTATCACGACTGGTTCTCGAAGACGGGCCAGGGCTACGGCGGTGAGTATCGCTACATGCTTGCGCCCGGCTCGTCGGGAAGCTCGCGCGTGTATCTCGTGAACGAGCACGAAGCGACCTACACGAACGCCGCCGGGGCACCGGCCACCACCCCGGCGAAGAAGAGCTACAACATCACGGGAAGCGGCTCGCAGCGGCTGCCCGCGGGGCTGCAGGCGCGCGGCAATGTCGATTACTTCTCGAGCATCACGACGCAGCAGCGGTATCAGCAGAACGTCTACCAGGCCACGAACCGGAACCGGCGGTTTGGCGGGAACCTGACGGGCAACTGGGGCGCGTATTCGCTCAGCGCGACCGCCGACCGCAACGACACGTTCTACGGCGAGGACACGATCATCACGAACGGCTCGCTGCCCCGCATTTCGTTCAACCGCGGCGAGCGGCCGATCGCCGGCGCGCCGCTCTATTTCGGCGTCACGAGCGAATTCGCCAGCATCCTTCGCAGCACCACCGTCGGTGACGTGCGCCAGTCCGACCAGGGGCTGACCAGGATGGATGTGAATCCGACGCTCCGGATCCCGTTCACGAAATGGCCGTTCCTCAGCGTCAACTCCTCGATCGGCTGGCGCGGCACGTACTGGACCGACAGCCTCGTCAACGGCGTGCAGGTGCCGGAGAGCATCACCCGGCAGTATTTCGACTTCCAGTCGCGGATCACCGGCCCGGTGTTCAACAAGATCTTCAACCCGAAGGACAGCACGGGCACCAAGTTGAAGCACGTCATCGAGCCGTCGGTGACGCTTCAGCGCACGACGTCGATCGACAACTTCGCGCAGATCGTCCAGCTCGAGGGTCCCGACTTCGTGGTCGGCAGCGTCACGCGCGTCAGCTACGGACTGACCAACCGCCTGTATGCGAAGAAGGCCACGTCGCGCGAGGTACTGAGCGCTGCGCTGACGCAGAGTTACTACACGGACGCGCGCGCCTCGCAGTACGATCGCCAGTACCAGAGCAGTTTCAGCGGCACGGCTCCCACGCACTACTCGCCCGTGGCGCTCGTGGTGCGCGCCGCCCCCCTGGAACGGCTCCAGGCGAACTTCCGCACGGAGTGGGATCCGACGGTCCACACGCTGCGCACTCTCGCCGCCAACGGCAGCTTCAGCGCGAGCGCCTGGCTGCGGGCATCGGCCGGGTGGAGTCAGCGGCGCTACATACCGGACCTGCCCGGCTTCAACAACAAGGATCAGGCCACCAACTATCTGAACGCGGATGCCACGCTCCGCGGGATGGGCAACCGCGTCGGCGGCAGCTACTCGTTCAACTACGACCTGCGCACCGACGCGTTCCTCCAGCAGCGGATCGTCGCCTTCTACAACACGCAGTGCTGCGGCGTCGGTGTCGAGTACCAGACCTGGAACTACGCGGGCAGCCTCGTCGGCGTCACGGTGCCGAAGGACCGCCGGTTCAACCTGTCGTTCACCCTGGCGGGCATCGGCACCTTCTCGAACCTGCTCGGCGCGTTCGGGGGCGGCGGGACGACGCGATGAACGAAAGAACAATGACACGCCATGGTTAAAGTACTCGTCACCGGCGGCGCCGGCTTCATCGGCTCCAACTATGTCCGTCACGCGCTCACCACCCACCGCGACTGGGAGGTGACGACTCTCGACAAGCTGACGTACGCGGGCCGGCTGGAAAATTTGAAGGACGTCATGGACAGTCCGCGGCACTCCTTCATCAAGGGAGACGTCGCGGACCCTGGGGTCGCCGGACCGCTCGTCATGGAATCCAACATCGTGGTCCACTTCGCCGCCGAGACCCACGTGGATCGTTCGATCCTGGATGCCGGGGAATTCATCACGACCGACGTCTACGGCACGTTCGTGCTCCTCGAGGCGGCGCGCCAGGCGCCCGACCTGCGCCGGTTCGTGCAGGTCTCCACCGACGAGGTCTACGGGAGCGTGGCCGACGGATCGAGCCGCGAAACCGACGAGCTGAGGCCGCGCAATCCGTATTCGGCGAGCAAGGCGGGCGCCGATCGTCTCGCCTACAGCTACTGGGCCACGTTCAACGTGCCGGTGGTGATCACGCGCGCGTCGAACAACTACGGCCCGAACCAGTTTCCCGAGAAGGTGATTCCGCTCTTCATCACCAACGCCATCGACGACATCCCGGTGCCGCTGTACGGCGACGGCCTGAACGAACGCGACTGGCTCCACGTGGCGGACCACTGCCGCGCGCTCGACGTCGTCATCGACAAGGGCGTGGCGGGAGAGGTCTACAACGTGGGCGGCGGGAACCATGTGCGCAACATCGACCTGACCCACAAGATCCTGGAACTCATCGGCAAGCCGCAGTCCCTGATCCGCCCCGTCGCCGATCGACTCGGGCACGATCGCCGCTACTCGCTCGACACCTCGAAGCTGGAGGCGCTCGGGTGGACCCCGCGCGTCCACTTCGAGCTGGGCCTGCTCGAAACGGTGAGCTGGTACCGGCAGAACGAATGGTGGTGGCGCCCCATCAAGGAGGGCGACCCCCAGTTTCGCGCCTACTACGAGTCGCAATACCGCGACCGCAACCCCTGAGATCACGCGTGGCTGGCCTGCCCCTGGTCACCGGCGCGTCCGGATTCGCCGGCAGCCATCTCGTCGACCACCTGCTCGCCGATGCGGCCGCGGTCGCCGCCTGGGGCAACGCCGCGGGCCGAGGCGCCGGGCGGCCGGATCCGCGCGTGCGATGGGCGGCGGTCGACCTGCTCGATCGCGAGGCCGTCGCCGACGCGGTCGGCACGCTCCAGCCGTCGGCCATCTATCACTGCGCCGGCAGCGCGCACGTCGGCGAGTCGTTCAACAATCCAGCCCGCGCGCTGCGCGTCAACGTCCTGGGCACTCACTACCTGCTCGACGGCGCCAGACGGGCGGGCCTCACCTGCCGCGTGCTCGTCGTCGGGTCCGCCATGGTGTACCGCGCCGCAGGACAGCGCGATCGACGAGGACTCCCCGATTGGCCCGTCGAGCCCGTACGGCATCAGCAAGCTCGGGCAGGAGATGCTGGCCCTGCGGACGGCGGACATGCCGGTGCTGCTCGCTCGGCCGTTCAACCACGCAGGCCCGGGTCAGTCACCGTCCTACGTCACGTCGAGTCTCGCGCAGCAGATTGCCGAAATCGAAGCGGGGCGGCGCGAGCCGATTCTGCGGGTCGGCAACCTCGAGTCGCGCCGCGACATCACCGATGTCCGGGACACCGTGCGCGCCTACCGCCTGTTGATCGAGCGGGGTGTGCCGCGGCGTCCCTACAACGTGTGCAGCGGCCGCGCCTACCTGGTCGCGGACCTGCTCCAACAGCTGCTGGCGCTGTCGCACCGGCCGATCACCGTCGAACCGGATCCGTCGCGTCTGCGCCCGAGCGACACTCCCCTCATCCTCGGCGACTGCGCGCGCATCGAGCGCGAGACCGGATGGACGCCCCGAGTGTCGATGGCGGAAACGCTCAGGGATCTGCTCGACTACTGGCGCCGGCGGACCACGAGCGGCGACGCGGCCCACGCATGACGGCGACGCCGCGCTTCTCCGAGAACCGGCGGCAGATCCTGCACATGGCGATGGGCAGCTTCGCCCTGCTGCTCCGGTTCCTCAGCTGGTGGGAGGCAGCCGCGCTCGCCGGTCTCGCGCTGGCGTTCAACGTGTTCGCACTGCCCCGCATCGCCGGCCCGCACGTCTTCCGCCGCGGGGAGGACGCGCGGCGCTTCACCTCGGGCATCGTCCTCTACCCGGCGGCGGTGCTGCTGCTCATCTGCGTGCTTCCGGGCCGTCCGGACATCGTGGCTGCCGCGTGGGGCGTTCTCGCGGTGGGCGACGGCATCGCGACACTGGCCGGACGATACGTGGCTGGCCCCAGGATTCCATGGAATCGCGAGAAGTCCGTCGCGGGAACGAGCGCGTTCGTGGTGTGCGGCGCGGCGGCGGGCGTCTTTCTGTGCTGGTGGTGTGCGCCGGTGGTGGCGCCTCCGGCGTACGGCTGGTTCATCATCGCGGCGCCGTGCCTCGCCGCGCTGGCCGCGGCCGCCGTCGAAACCATTCCGATCAGGCTCGACGACAACCTCACGGTGTCATTCACCGCGGCGGCGGTGATGTGGTGGCTCTCGCTCGTGAGCGAAGATGCGGTAGTCACGGCGACCGCGGCCGCGATCCCCGTGCTGCCGCTGGCGATCGCCGTCAACGCGGCGGTGGCGGCAGCCGGCTACGTCGCGCGCACCGTGTCCCGTCCTGGCGCGTTCGCCGGCGCGATCCTCGGCATCGCCGTGACCGTGACAGCCGGGTGGGGAGGCTGGAGTCTGCTCGTCGCTACCTTCGCTGGTGCGGTGATCGCGTCGCGGCTCGGACTTCGTCGCAAGACGCTGCTCGGCATCGCCGAGGCGCGCGGCGGCCGCCGCGGCGCAGGCAACGCCGTCGCCAACACGGGCGTCGCCACCGCTGCCGCGATTCTGGCGGTAACGAGCGATGCGGCCGGACCGGCGATGGTTGCCTTCGTCGCCGCCCTGGCGTCCGGGGGCAGCGATACGATCGCCAGCGAAATCGGGAAGGCGTGGGGCCGGCGAACATTGCTCTTTCCGTCGTTGCGTCACGTGCCGCCCGGCACATCCGGGGCGTTTTCGCTCGAGGGGACGGCGGCGGGGCTGATGGGCGCCTTCGTCCTCGGGAGCCTCGGTGTTGCGCTCGGGCTGACCCCGGCGTCCGCGCTGCTCCCGATCGTGGCCGGCGCCACCGTGGGGTCCTTTGCGGAGAGCGCCATGGGTGCCACACTCGAAGGGCCCGGCTTCGTCAACAACGACGTGCTGAATTTCCTGAACACCGCCATCGCGGCGGCCGTTGCCGTGCTGCTGGCAGGGGTGGTGTCATGAGCGAATCGCGCGCGGCCCTGCTGCTCGAGTTTTCGCGTCCGTTCACGCTCGTCGCGCCGGCGCTCGGCTTTGCCTCCGGGGCGGCCGCGGCCGCCGGCGCCGCTCCGCCCGAGGCGTGGAGCCGGGACCTGCTGATCTACCCGCTCATCGGCATCGTGATGGCCGCCGTCCTGAACGCGGCCTCGAACGCCATCAACCAGATCTACGATCTGGAGATCGACCGGGTGAACAAGCCGCGGCGGCCCCTCCCGTCCGGCCGTCTCACGCTGCGCGACGCATGGGCGTTCACCATCGCCACCTACGCGGTCGCCCTCGGGCTGGCGTGGGCGGTGGAGCCTGCCGGTCGCCACGAGTGCTTCTGGATCGTCGTCATCGCCACGGCAATCACGGTGCTCTATTCGGTGCCGCCGTTTCGCACGAAGCGCCTGGGCATCTGGGCGAACGTGACGATCGCCATACCACGGGGCGTGCTGCTGAAGGTGGCCGGGTGGTCGGCGATCAAGACGATCGTCGGCGCCGAGCCGTGGTTCATCGGCGCGATCTTCGGGCTCTTCCTGCTCGGCGCGTCGACGACCAAGGATTTCGCCGACATCGAAGGGGACGCGAAGGGCGGATGCCGCACGCTGCCCATCATGTACGGCGTGCGCCGCGCGGCATGGATGATCTCTCCGTCATTCGTGGTGCCGTTCCTGCTGATCGCGGTCGGCACCCGGGCCCACATTCTCACGGGCCACGCCGCCCTGCTGTACCTCCTCTCCGCCGTCATGACCGCCTACGGCATCTACGTCTGCTACCTGATGCTGCGACGTCCGGAGGATCTCGCGGTCGAAGAGAACCATGTCTCCTGGGCACACATGTACCGCATGATGTTCGTCGCCCAGATTGGCTTCGCGCTGGCCTACCTGTTCTAAGGTCAGAGGGCCGGCCCCGTTGCTGTCAAAAGAGCAGGAGTGGGGCCAGCAGCAGCGCGATCGGACGAGCCTGGTTAATCGGCTGAAAAGAGGGGAGAGGCGAAAGTGGGTGCCGGTTGCCTCAGCGGCTGCCCTCGAGCAGCGCGCGAATGCGAGCGTCAGTCGACGGATGACTGCTGAAGAGCGACCTCAGGCCCCCGCCGCCGAAGGGCTGCATGATGAACATGTGCGCGGTCGCCGGGTTCGCGTCGAGGGGTACGCGTTTCGAGACAGCCTCGATCTTGCGAAGGGCGTCTGCGAGGCCGTAGGGGTTGCCGGCGATCGCCGCGCCGCCCGCATCCGCCGAGAACTCGCGGGAGCGCGAGATCGCCATCTGGATCAACATGGCGGCGAGCGGCGCGAGGATGATCATCGCCAGGAGCGCGATCGGATTGTTGCCGCGATCGCGGCCTCCGCCGCGCCCGCCGTATCCGCCGAAGAGCGCGCCGAACTGTGCGATGCGGGCCGACATCATGATCGTGGCGGCGATGGTCGCCGCGACCGAGCTGATGAGAATGTCGCGGTGCTTCACGTGCGCAAGCTCGTGGGCGATAACGCCCTCCAGCTCGGGCTCGCTGAGTACCTGAAGGATGCCCTGTGTCGCCGCGACGGCCGCGTGCGAGGGATTGCGTCCAGTGGCAAATGCGTTCGGCGAGGCGTCCGGAATCACATAGACTTTCGGCATCGGCAGGCCGGCGCGCGCAGCGAGCCGCTCGACGATCGCGTACAGCATGTGCCCCGGACCGACCTCCTGCGCCTTGTACATCCGCAGGACGATCTTGTCCGAGAACCAGTACGACCCGAAGTTCATGAGGACCGCGAAGACGAAGGCGATCATCAGTCCGTTCGCGCCGCCGAGCAGCTCGCCGATCGCCAGCAGCACGCCGCTCATCAACCCGAGCAACAGCGCCGTTTTCAGTCCGTTGGGCATGTCTTTATTGTAACCGTTCGACGAGACCGGCGACGAGGGCGGCCCGCCACGTCAGGTCCGACAGGAGGACATGCTCATGGAGGGCGTGGGCACCGTCACCGGCTGGCCCGAGGCCATCTAATGTGGGAACACCGAGGGCGGCGGTGAAATTCCCGTCCGAGCCACCGCCGGCGCTGCCTTCCCCGAGATCGCGCCCGAGCTCGGCGGCGATCTGACGGGCCTGCTCGTACAGGCGGACCACGCCTTCCGAGCGTTCGAGCGGCGGCCGGTCGATCCCGCCCGTGATCTCGAGGGTGGTTCCTGCCAGCCTCGGCGTGAGTCCGCGCAACGCCTGCTCGACGCGCGCCACGTCAGCCAGCGCCGGCACCCGCACGTCGATCCGCGCCCGTGCCTCGGCGGCGATCACGTTGCCGCGCGTCCCACCGGCGACGACGCCGACGTTCGTGCTGACCCCGCGCGGCAGATCCTGGAGCGCAGTGATCGCCAGCACCTGGTGCGCCAGTTCGACAATGGCGCTCGCGCCGCGGCCGGGGTCGAGGCCCGCGTGGCCGGGGATGCCATGCACCACCAGCTGGAACTCCCCGCAGCCCTTGCGGCTGGTTTTCGGCGGCGCCGCCCGGGAGCGACGGTTCGAGCACGAGGACCGCCGCGCTGCGCCGCGCCTCCTCTTCGATGAGGCCACGCGAGGTGGGGCTGCCGACTTCTTCGTCGGTCGTCCACAGCATCGCCAGCCCGCGCGCTGTTCCCCGCGCGGCGAGCGCCCGCGCCGCCAGCATGGCGACGGCGATCCCGGACTTCATGTCGAAGACGCCCGGACCGTGCAGCCGCCCGTCGCGCTCGACGACCGGCATCCGCGCCACCTGGCCGACGTCCCACACCGTGTCGAAGTGCCCGAGAACGAGCACCGGCCGATCGCCCGCGCCGAACGTCGCGCGCAGGTGATCGCCGCGATCGCGCCGCGCGTGACGCTCAACCGAGGCGCCAATCGCCTGGAGCCGCCGCTCGAGCTCCAGGCCGCACCGATCCACGGCCGGTTTGTCGTCGCTGGGCGATTCCAGCCGCGCCAGCGCACGAATCGTCTCGACCACCCAGCCGCGCTGGCCGTCGCAGAAGCGCAGAATGTCATCCATGGATGAGCCGGAGAAAAGCGCGTGACTGGCGAGCAAAGACCAGCGACGCGCGACCAGCCAGTGACACGCGTGGTCTTATAATATCTCCATGCTTCGCGACCTGGTCCGGACCGTCCTTCCGCCACTCGCATTGACCCTCGTGGTCGCTTCGGCGGCCACGGCCCAGACGCCGGTGCCGTTCCCCCGGCCGGGCCAGCCGAAACCGACGAAGCCCGAAGCGACCCAACCGGCGGCGCCGCCGCAGACCGTTCCGGCGGTTCCGAGAACGGCCGGCGAGCCCGACGAAGCCACGCTTGGCGTGCCGCTGTATCCCGGCGCCCAGTTCATCACGTCCTACGACGCCGGCATGGGCCAGCGCTACTACCTGTTCGGCACGGAGTCGAACTTCGACCAGATCGTCGGGTACTACAAGGCCGTCCTCAAACAGAAGGGCGACCTCGTGTTCGAGGCGCCGCCGGTCCACATGTTCGACCTCGCGAAGTTCCGCGAAGAGTCGATGGCGTTTCCGCCGAGCGTCACCGTCAAGGACTACACGTGGGGCGGATCGGCCGGATATCTCAACCCGAAACGCGGCGGGACGCCCGCGCGGTTCAAGACGATCATCCAGGTCGTCCCGGCGCCGGTCGCTGGCGGATAGCCCCTCCAGCGCCGCGGCGAGGGGGTTACAGAACCGTTCGATCGGTGTCGCTATTGTAAGGGTCCGTCGTTCCCTCCCGCCAAAAGCCGTCCAATTCGCGGCGGGCGGGCCGGTTCCCGCCTTGCAAAGTTGGAGACCCTTGCGATGGACTTCAGCGAAGTTGCTGCCACGGAAACCTCGACACTCGTCCAGCACCTGGAGCGGGATCTCGCGGAACTGACCGGGCGCCTCGAGGCGGCCGCTGTCGCCGCGCGCCAGTCGGCCGTCGCGGAGGTGACGTCCGAAGCCCACGCCGCCGCCGAGGTGCTTCGCGCGGAACTCGCGGAGCGCGTTGCCGAAAACGCCGCCACGACGGCGGCGCTCGTGGAGCTGCAGTCGCAGGCCGACAGCCTGCGTGCGGCACTGGCCGACGCCAAGTCGCAGACCGACACCCTGCGCACGGCGCTGGCCGAGGCGAACGCGGAGACCGACGGTCTGCGCGCGGCGCTGGCCGAGGCGCAGTCGCAGACCGACAGCCTGCGTGCGGCGCTGGAAAGCGTAGAAGCGCTGCTGGCGACGGCGCGCACCGAGCTGCTCGAATCCAGGCGGCTCGTCGAGCAAGAGGAGGCCGCGCACCTCCAGACGCTCGCTGAACGCGACGAGGCGCTCGCCGCGAGAGACACCGAGACGGCGGCGCGAGTCGCGGCGGAGACCGAGGTGCAGGATCTGCGCGACGTCATCCAGGAACACGAGCGGGCTCGAACCGACCTCGAAGGACGCCTCGCGGCGTCCGCCGACAGCGACACCGTCGCGGCGTCCCTGCTCGATGGCCTCGTCAGCGGATTCGCCACGCTCGCCAGCGCCACGACGATTCCGGACATCATGACGACGCTCGTCGAGCAGCTCGCGGCGGAATTCCCGCGCGTCGCCCTCTTCCGGCCGAAGGCCAACAGCCTCGAAGGGCAACATCAGATTGGCTTCGACCTGAGCAACGACATCACCAAGGTCATCATGCCGCTCAGCCTGGACTCGCTGCTGACCCGGGCCGCGACGTCAGGCCACCTCGAAGCGGTCAATGGCAGAGAGGCGGACGCTACGAGCCACGTGCCGTTTGGCGGTGAACCGCTGTGCGCCGTGGCCTTTCCACTCGTCGTTCAGGAAGAAACGCTGGGCGTCGTGTACGCGGACGACGCCGGCAGCGATCGGCAGGACTCGGCAGCCGAACGCGCCGCTCGCCTCAAGTACTGCGAGGCCATGCAGCAGCATTCAGTCGCGCTGCTGATGCGGCTCACCAACGAACTGAAGACGCTGGCCGAGCTGCGCGCGTATGCCGGGTCGCTGCTGAACGAAATCGGCGAGATGTATGCGGCGGACGTCGCCGCGGACAAGACACCCGAGGAACTCAGGCGCCGGCTGCAGGCCAACATCGAATACGCCCGCAGCATCTTCGCGACGCGCGTCGCGCTCGAATGTCCGGACGCCGAGCGGCTGCTGGAGGACGAGATCGCCGCCGCGATCGAGCGCGAACGCGGTGCGCAGTTCGGGCAGGCTCTCGAAGGTGCCGCGGGCACGGGGGCAGCGCACCGGCTACGGGCATAGCGCCCGGCCCGTCAGGGAGGCGCGGTCAGGAATGCCGGCTCAGGAGCGAAGCGTCGGCGGTCCGACGCGGGACCCGCTAGCGATCGGTCCGCAGGGCCTTGTACTTGGCGGCCAGGACCTCCGCGTCTGTAAGCCGGCCCTCTCCGAACGTAATCGCGGAGTCCCATGACCCGTAGGTCGGGTTCGGCAGGATGATCCACCTGGCGCCCCAGTAGTCCGCGGTACTTGTCGACGAGCGCGGTGCGGTTGTCGACGGTCGTCAGCGTGCCCGCCGCGAAGTCTTCGAAGTTGTCACCAACCAGCAACAGGATCCGGTAGCTCTCCGCGACGCTCCGGCGCCGCGCGCCCTTGTCGGATTCCGTCCAGCCGTTCTCGTAGCGCGTGAGCACGGTATCGCGTGACGCGTCGAGCGGGATGCCCAGGGCTGCGAGGTTGTCGCGGGTCGCATCCTCGATCTGGTGGTCGCGATTCGTGACGTAGAACGGTGTCACGCCCTTGCTCCGGGCGTACGTCAGGAACTCGACGGCGCCGGGAACCGCCCTCGCCTTGCGCTCGCGGGCCCACGCGTTCCACCGGTCCGGCGTATAGCCGGCGCCTTCCGTGATCTGCCGGGCCGCGAACGCGGAATTGTCGATGACGGTTTCGTCCAGGTCGAGGATGACGGCTGGAGGCAGGGCCGACGGATCCCCCGTTTGCTCGATGGCGGCCGTCCAGCGTGGGTCGGCCAGCGCCGCGTCGAGCTGCAGGCGGGCCACCCGGTACGCCTGGAGCGCCGACGCGCGATATTCCGCGCCGGTCTGCATCCACAGCAGGCTGTTCAGGTTTTCGTTCGTGTGCCGCGCCGCCGGAGCTGGCGCGGCCGGGGCCGTGGCCGGCGGCTGCGATGGCGTGTGGCAGGCCAGCGCCGCCATCAGGGCCCCCGCGATCGCTACGCGACGCATCACTACCCTCTACCCTTTACCATCTATTCCCATTTCCCATTTTCCATTTCCCATTACTCAGGCTTCAGGTAGATGGCGCTGCCCTTCTCGCGGAACTCGCGGGATTTCTCCGCCATGCCGGTTTCGGCCATCGTGCGGACCTGCTGCGTGAGTTCCATCGAGCAGAACTTCGGTCCGCACATCGAACAGAAGTGCGCGACCTTGGCGCCCTCGGCCGGCAGTGTTTCGTCGTGATAGGCGCGCGCCGTGACCGGATCGAGCGCCAGGTTGAACTGATCGTCCCACCGGAATTCGAAACGCGCCTTCGACAGCGCATCGTCCCAGGCCTGCGCGCGCGGATGCCCCTTCGCGAGGTCGGCCGCGTGCGCCGCGATCTTGTACGCGATGACGCCCGCCTTCACGTCGTTGCGATCCGGCAGGCCCAGATGCTCCTTCGGCGTGACGTAACAGAGCATCGCGGTGCCGTACCAGCCGATCTGGGCCGCACCGATCGCCGACGTGATGTGGTCGTAGCCGGGTGCGATGTCGGTCGTGAGCGGGCCGAGCGTGTAGAACGGCGCCTCGTCGCACCATTCGAGCTGCTTCTCCATGTTTTCCTTGATGAGGTGCATGGGGATGTGGCCCGGTCCCTCGTTCATCACCTGGACGTCGTACTCCCAGGCGATCCGCGTGAGCTCGCCCTGTGTCTTCAGTTCGGCGAACTGCGCCTCGTCGTTGGCGTCGGCGATCGAACCGGGACGCAGGCCGTCGCCGAGGGAGAACGAGATGTCGTAGGCCTGCATGATCTCGCAGATTTCGCGGAAATGCGTGTACGCGAAGTTCTCCTGATGGTGCGCGAGGCACCACTTGGCGTGAATCGAGCCGCCGCGCGAGACGATGCCCGTCAGGCGGCGCGCCGTCATCGGAATGTAGCGGAGGAGCACGCCGGCGTGCACCGTGAAGTAGTCCACTCCCTGCTCCGCCTGCTCGATGAGGGTGTCGCGATAGACCTCCCAGGTCAGATCCTCGGGACGGCCGCCGACCTTCTCGAGCGCCTGGTAGATCGGCACGGTGCCGATCGGGACCGCGGAGTTGCGGATGATCCACTCGCGGGTTTCATGGATGTCGCTGCCGGTCGACAGGTCCATCACGGTGTCGGCTCCCCAGAGGGTGGACCACCGCAGCTTGTCGACTTCCTCCTCGATCGACGACGACACGGCGGAGTTGCCGATATTCGCGTTGATCTTCACGGCGAAGTTGCGGCCGATGATCATCGGCTCGATTTCCGGGTGATTGATGTTGGCGGGAATGATGGCGCGGCCCCGCGCGACTTCCGAGCGCACGAACTCCGGGTCGAACCCCTCGCGAATCGCGATGAACTCCATTTCCGGAGTGACGACGCCCTGCCGCGCGTAGTGCAGCTGCGTCACCGCGCCGGCGCCCCTGAGCGCCGTCCGCATCCGCGCGGCCAGCGCCGGCGGCATCGGCCGAAGGTCGGCCGACAGCGGGCGGTACGAGCGCGCAATCGGCGCCACCCCCCCACGGCCCTCGATCCAGGCGCTCCGCAGCCGCGGCAGCCCCTCACGGACGTCGTGTCCCTGCGGTCCGCTGGCATCGTAGACTCGCAGCGAGTCGGCGCCGTTCGCCAGGGAAATCTCCCGCATCGGCACCCGCACGCGTCGATCGTCGACGTAGACCTTGCCTTCGACGTAGACCTTGCGCGAATTCGGAAAGGCCGAGGTGAAATCGGAGGACTGCAGAGGCGGAAGCGAGGCTCGAGTGGTCATAGTGGGGTACCTGATGAAACCTTCACTATAACACTCGCGTTCCGCGGGGGAACTCCCGCTCGTGCCGGGACCGCGGAGCGGTCGCGCTCTCGCCTGACGCGCCGCGGGTCCCATCCACGCCGGTGGCATCCGGTGTCGCCGAAGGACTGGCTTCTCAGTCGTGGGCGATCCGGAAACCGAGGCTGTACCCGAGGTCCTGGGGACGGTGGGTGTAGCGGAGCCCGCAGCGCGCACTGTTGCCGTCGAACTTCCAGCTGCCGCCCCGGATGACGCGGGTACTCGCTCGGACACACGCCGAGGGGATTCGGTGACCGAACCCGTCGGGTATGGGCAATAGGCGTCGGCGGTCCACTCCCAGACGTTGCCGGACATGTCGTAGAACCCCCACGCGTTGGCCGGGAAGTACCCGACGCGCGTGGTCGTGTTGCGGGCCGTGCCGCGGGGGGCGCGATACGGATACTCGCCGTCGATGTTCGCATCGCGGCTGCTCAGCGACGCCGAGGCACCGAACGGCTCGGTCCCGCCGGCGCGGCAGGCGTACTCCCATTCCGCCTCCGTGGGCAGACGAAATCCAGGTCCGTCCCGTTCGTTCAGCCGGGCGATGAAAGCCTCCACGTCGTGGAAGTTCACGCGCTCGACGGGACACAACGGGCCGCAGGCCTGGAACTGACTCGGGTTGGTGCCCATCACGCTGGTCCACTGCGCCTGGGTCACTTCGTACTTGCCCAGGTAGAAGGGCCGCGTCAGCGTCACCTCGTGCAGCACTTCCTGGGCCTCGCGGCCAGGCTCGAACGTGGGCGTCCCCATGCGGAACGTGCCGGCCGGGACATCCACCAGCTCGATGCCGGCCAGCCGTTCGGTCCAGGCGGGCGCCCGCGCCGGCGCTGGCGCTCGGAGGCGCACGGCGGCGAATACTATCCCCACCGTAACGGCCGCGAACACGAGCACACGCTTCATGGCGGCAGTATAAGTCCTGGCCCGTCGCGGCGCTCCGGATCGGCGGCGACCGACGGCCCTCGCGAACGCGCGTTATGAACGAACGCGCGAGCGTTCGTTCATAATGCGGGCTAGGCGAGCTTCCGCACGATGAAGCACTTCAGGTAGAACGTCTCGGGCACGGTCACCAGGACCGGATGGTCGCGTCCCTGCATCCGCTTCTCGACAACCGTCACATCGGCATGGGCATCGACGGCGGCCGCCGCGATCACGTCGGCAAACATGGCCTCGCTCACGTTGTAGGAACAGCTGCAGGTCACGAGGAAGCCGCCGGGACGGAGGATCTTCAGGGCGCGCAGGTTGATTTCCTTGTAGCCGGACAGCGCCTTCGGCACGGCGGCCTTGTTCTTCGCGAACGCGGGAGGATCGAGCACGATGGTGTCGAACTGCTCGCCGCGCCGTTCCAGTTCGCGCAGTTCGTCGAACACGTTCATGGCGCGCGCCTGCACGTTCGACAATCCGTTCCGCCGGGCGTTGGCGCGAATGTGCTCGACCGCATCGTCCGAGATGTCGATGGCCAGCACGTCGTCGCAGGCCGGCGCGAGCGCGAGCGCGAAGCCGCCGTGGTAGCTGAACGCGTCGAGGAGCCGGCCGCGTGCGTAGCGTGCCGCAGCCTCGCGATTCTCGCGTTGATCGAGGAAGAGCCCGGTCTTCTGGCCCCGATGCGCATCGACCTGGTACTCGACGCGCCCGTCCCGGACGTCGATCGACGGCGGAACCGATCCGTACAGCACCTCGACCTTCTGCTCGAGGCCCTCGAGCAGGCGCACGCGCGGATCATTGCGCGCCAGGATGCCGGCCGGCGCCAGCGTCGCGACGAGGATCGCGACGATGTCGGGAAGCAGCCGATCCATGCCCTGTGACAGCGTCTGCACCACCAGGTAGTCTCCGTAGCGGTCGACGATCAGGGACGGCAGCAGATCGGCTTCCCCATGGACGAGGCGGTACGCGGTGGCGTCGATCGCCAGCGACTCCCGGAATCGCACCGCCTGGGCGATCCGCGCGCGCCACATCGCGGAATCCGCGGCGGCGGGCGCCCGCGTGAGCATCCGCAGCGCGATCTCGGATCGATCGCTGTACAGGGCGTCGCCGAGCGCGCGATGACGCGGGCCGAACACGCGCACGATCGCGCCAGGCTCGGCGTGGACGTCGGCCACGTCCGAGCGGTAAATCCACGGGTGGGCGATTCTCGTACGCTCTTCGCCGCGCGCGGTAACGGTGACGGTATGCGTGGGCGCGCTCATGAGGGACTATAATCACCATTCTATGCGCATCGCGATCGGGGCCGATCATGCGGGGTTTGCGTTGAAGCAGCATCTCATGGAGACGCTCGGCCGCCTGGGGCACGACGTCGACGATCGCGGCACCCACAGCGAGGCGCCGGTCGACTACCCGCCGATCTGCGCCGACGTCGCCCGCTCTGTCGTGGCGGGCCACGCCGACCGCGGCATCGTCATCGGCGGCAGCGGGCAGGGGGAACAGATCGCCGCCAACAAGATTCACGGCATCCGCGCGGCGCTCTGCAACGACCTCTATACGGCCCGCCTGTCGCGCGAGCACAACGACGCCAACGTCCTGTCGATGGGCGGACGGATCGTCGCGTCCGGCCTCGCCGACGAAATCGTCACGCTCTGGCTGACAACCGACTACGAGGGCGGACGCCACCAGCGCCGCCTCGATCAGATCACCGCCCTGGAGAACGCGTCATGACTACGCCGTCGCGCTGGCGCTCGCTTGCCGATACGGATCCCGAAATCGCCGCGACGATCGCACAGGAGCTGCACCGTCAGAACAGCGGCCTGGAGCTGATCGCATCCGAGAATTTCGTGAGCAAGGCGGTGCTCGAGGCGGCCGGCTCGGTGCTGACCAACAAGTACGCCGAAGGCTACCCCGGCAAGCGGTATTACGGCGGATGCGAGTTCGTCGATGTCGCCGAGTCGCTCGCGATCGCCCGCGCGAAGGAACTGTTCGGCGCCGAACACGCGAACGTGCAGCCGCACTCGGGCGCCCAGGCGAACATGTCGGTGTACTTCGCGCTGCTCAAGCCCGGCGACACCGTGCTGGGCATGAATCTGGCGCACGGCGGGCATCTGACGCACGGGCACCCGCTGAATTTCTCGGGCAAGCTCTACACGATCGTGCCCTACGGCGTGCGCCAGGACGACGAGCGGATCGACTACGACGAGCTCGAGCGGCTCGCCCACGAACACAAGCCGAAGATGATCATGGTGGGCGCCAGCGCCTATCCGCGCGTGATCGACTTCGAGCGGATCGGCGGGGTGGGCCGTGCGGTCGGCGCACCGGTCGTGACCGACATGGCGCACATCGCGGGCCTCGTCGCGGCGAAGGTGCACCCGAGCCCCGTGCCGCACTCCGACTTCGTCACGACCACCACGCACAAGACGCTGCGGGGTCCGCGCGGCGGGATGGTGCTTTCGCGCGCGCAAGTATGCGAAGGACCTGGATCGCGCGCTCTTCCCGGGCGTGCAGGGCGGCCCGCTCATGCACATCATCGCCGCCAAGGCGGTGTGCTTCAGGGAGGCCATGGAGCCGGGCTTCGCCGACTACCAGCGTCAAATCGTCTCGAATGCCAGGCGGCTGGCCGCGGGGCTCTCGGCCGCGGGGTTCCGCCTCGTCAGCGGCGGCACCGACAATCACCTCATGCTGGTCGACGTGTTCTCGAAGGGCCTGACCGGAAAGGTCGCCGAAGCCGCACTCGGCAAGGCGGGCATCACCGTCAACAAGAACGCGATTCCGTTCGACACGAACCCGCCGATGGTCGCCAGCGGCATCCGCGTGGGGACGCCCGCCGTGACCAGCCGCGGAATGGGCGAGGCCGAAATGGACACGATCGCGGAGCCTGATCTCGCGCGCGCTCGCCGCTCCGGACGACGATGGCGCGCTGGCGCGCGTGCGGGCTGAAGTCGAGGGGCTGTGCCGGACGTTCCCCCTGTATCCGGAGGGGTAGTCGCCGCCCGTCGCGCGGATGGCGGCGCGCTGCGGGCGGCGGTCGAGGCCGCGCTCGCGCCCGGCGGCCCGATCGCGGCTGCACTCCCGGACTTCGAGGCGCGCCCGGGGCAGCTCGAGATGGCCGCCGCCGTCGCCAGACGCCTTCGCCGAGGGCGGCGTCCTGCTCGCGGAGGCCGGAACAGGCACCGGCAAGACACTCGCCTATCTCGTACCGGCGATCCTGAGCGGCCAGCGTGTGCTGGTCTCGACCGGCACCAAGAACCTCCAGGAGCAGATCTACTTCAAGGACCTGCCGATCCTGCGCGACTCGCTCGACCGTCCCTTCAAGGCGACGTACATGAAGGGACGCGGCAACTATCTGTGCCTGCATCGCTTCGACGCGTTTCGCGACGGCACATCGCTCTCCGGGCAGCGCACGTTCCTCAGCCGCGGCGGAGCCGACGCGCTGCACGTGCGGCCTCATCGACGACTGGCGCCGCGAGACCGACACGGGCGACCGCGCGGAAATCGAGGATCTCCCCGAAGACTGGCCCTTCTGGAACGAGGTCTCCGCCTCCGCCGAGAACTGCATCGGCGCCCAATGCCCGCACTACGCGGACTGCTTCGTGACGCGCATGCGCCAGCGCGCCGCCGAATCCGACATCGTCATCGTCAATCATCACCTGCTGTGCGCCGACGCGGCCGTGAGGCAGAGCGCCTACGGCGAAGTGATTCCCGAGTGCCGGTACACCATCGTGGACGAGGCGCATCAGCTCGAAGACGTGGCGACGCAGTACTTCGGGCTGACCGTCAGCAACTACCGGATCGACGATCTCGTCCGCGACGTGGAACGGGCGCTCGGCGCCAGGCAGGTGCCCGATGCCGACCACGCGCGCGCGATCGGGGCCGCGATCGCGCGGGTCGAGGATCATGCCCGGACGCTGTTCGGCGCGCTCCAGCAGGTGCGTTTCGACGTCCCGGGCGCCGGCGGAGGCGACTCGCGTGTGCGGATCACGCGCCAGCACGTGCTGCGGGTCGCCGACGAGGGCGCGGCGCTCGCACGGACGGTCGAGGGGCTGGAAGCCGCCATCGCACTGGCCAAGGACGTGCCGGAGGACGTGCTGGCGCTCGGCCGGCGCGCCGTCGCGCTGCGGGACGACCTGAAGTTCCTGCTCCGCGCGGACGACAGGGACTACGTGTACTACCTCGAGGTCCGCGGCCGGGGCACCTTCCTCAGGGCCGCTCCCATCGATGTCTCGTCGATCGTGCGCGACCTCCTGCTCGACCGGATGACCGCCACGGTCCTGACCTCCGCCACGCTGACGGTCGATGGGTCATTCGACTACCTGCGCGGACGACTGGGCATCGGGCGCGCGCAGCAGGTCCGCCTGCCCTCCGAGTTCGACTACGGGCGCCAGTCGATTCTGTATCTCCCGAAGCGGATGCCGGACCCGCGATCGCGCGAGTTCGGATCCGCGGCTGCGCGGGAGGTGGTCGAAATCGTCAAGCGGACGGAAGGACGCGCCTTCGTGCTGTTCACGAGCTATGCGAACCTCCGGGAGGTGCAGGCGCTCGCCTCGTCGGAGATCGACTATCCGATCCTCGTGCAGGGCACCGCGCCGAGATTCGCATTGCTGCGCGACTTCAAAGCCACGCCAAACGCCGTGCTGCTGGCAACCTCGAGCTTCTGGCAGGGGGTCGATGTCGTCGGCGAGGCCCTGAGCTGCGTCATCATCGACAAGCTGCCGTTCGCTTCGCCCGGCGATCCGATCACGTCGGCGCGCATCGAGGCGATCAACGAGCGTGGCGGCTCCGCGTTCAGCGAGTACCAGATCCCGCTGGCCATCCTGTCGCTGCAGCAGGGCCTCGGCCGGCTCCTGCGCCATCGGCAGGATCGCGGCGTGCTCGCCGTCCTCGACCCGAGGCTCCGGACGATGGGGTACGGGCGGAGGTTCCTGGCATCGCTGCCGCCGGCGCCGGTGACGAGCGACCTCGACGCGGTCGGCCGGTTCTTCGCGCGCGCCTCGGAGCGCTCGGATGCGTAGTGTCCGGACGGCAGTCACGCGGCCGATCCTGAAGTGGGCCGGCGGAAAGCGGCAGCTGCTGCCGGCCCTGCGTCCCTACTACCCGGCGGCATTCGATCGTTATTTCGAGCCGTTCGTCGGGAGCGGCGCGGTGTTTCTCGACCTGCACAACGCGGGCAGGCTGGAAGGCAGGGAAGCGCGGCTTTCGGATACCAACGCCGACATCATCGGCTGCTACCGGATGGTCCGGGACGAGGTCGACCAGGTCATTGCGGCGCTTCAGCAGATGGCCGAGGGCCACGTTGCCGACGGGCGCCGGCACTTCTACGCGATTCGCGACGAGCGGTTCAATCCGGAACGCCGGCGCATTCACGCGGAGCCGGACCCCGAGCGGCAGTACACGCCGGACCTCGCCGCGATGCTGATCTACCTGAACCGCACCGGTTACAACGGGCTGTTCCGCGTGAACCGGCGAGGCAGCTTCAACGTGCCGGCGGGGCGCCACGGGTCGATCCGCATCTGCGACGGCGACAACCTGCGCCGGCTGTCGGCGGCACTCGGCCGGCCGGGGGTGTCGCTGGCCGTCGCGCCCTTCCAGCCGGCGCTCGCCGGGGCGCGCGCCGGCGACTTCGTCTACCTCGATCCGCCCTACGCGCCGGTCAGCCGCACGTCGTATTTCACCTCCTACACGGCCGCGCGGTTCGGGCCGGAGCAGCAGGCGGCCCTCCAGCAAACGGTGATCGCGATCGCCGGGCGCGGCGCCCACGTCCTGCTCAGCAATTCCATTGCGCCCGACATCAGCCGGCTTTACGAGCAAAACAGCGAGGTCAGGCGGGCGGGCCTGACGACCCGCACCGTCGAGGCGCGCCGGGCGATCAACTCACGCGCCTCGGCGAGGGGAGCGGTCCTGGAGTATCTCATTACGAACGTGAGCGCGGCCGAGGGGTAGTCCGCCAGCGACTTGCCGGAGCGCCGGTGCGACCGGGCGACATCAACGGTGCTAAACTAAGTGTGCTTAATCACTCGCTTTAACACCGTTTTTCGGTAGCACATACACGTGGAGGTTCTTATGGTGGGCACACCCATCCGTTGGTCATTTGCGATCTGCGCCCTCGTGGCCGGCCTGGCCCTGGCGGCCGCGCCGGCAAGCGCACAAACCGGACAAATCAAAGGGACAGTCGTCGACGGACAGAACAAGCCCGTTGAAGGGGCGAAGATCACCATCATCAATTCCCAGATGGTCAACCGGAAGTTCGAGACGAAGACGAAGAAGGGCGGCGACTACATCCAGATTGGACTCCCGACGGGCGACTACCAGGTCAGCGCCGAGAAGAACGGGATGTCGCAGAGCTTCCAGGTGCACGTCGGGCTGGACATGAGAGAAGTGAACTTCACGCTGCTGCCCGCCGCGCAGGCGGCCGCCGCGCAGATGTCCAAGGAAGACGCGGCCAAGCAGGCGGCGCGGGTCGAAGGCATCAAGACGAAGTTCGCCGAAGGCGCGACGCTCAGCAACGAGGGCAAGTACGACGAGGCGATCGCAAAGTTCGAGGAAGTGCTCGTCGACGTGCCGAAGTGCGCGGAGTGCTATCTGAACATCGGGTCGGTCTACGCGCAGAAGAAGGAATACGACAAGTCGGAGGAGATGTACCGCAAGGTCCTCGAGATGAACCCCGACTCGGTTGACGCCTACAACGGACTGGCGACCATCTTCAACGCGCAGAAGAAGTTCGACGAGGCGCAGCAGGCGAGCGCCGAGGCGACCAAGCGCTCCAGCGCCGCCGCCGGCGGCGTGGCCAATCCCGAGGCGCTGTACAACCAGGGCGTCATCGCGTGGAACGCGAACGATTTCCAGAAGGCGCAGGAGAGCTTCACCGCGGCGCTCGCCGCCAAGCCGGATCACGCGGAGTCACATTTCATGCTCGGCAAGGTGTACCTGAATCTCGGCAAGCTGGCTGAGGCGGCGAAGGAATTCGAGACCTACACGAAGATCGCGCCGACCGGTCCAAACGCGAAGGAAGCGGCTTCGAATTTCGAGATGCTGAAGACGTACATCAAGTAAGACCCCGGTGACCCTCGCCGAGACCATCGCAGGGAACCTCTACGACGTCAGGGCCCGGATCGACGCGGCGGCCCGCCGCGCCGGCCGGGCACCTGCCGATGTGCGGCTGGTGGCCGTCTCCAAGACCTTCAGTGCGATGCACGTCCGGGCCGCGTACGCCGCCGGGCAGCGTGATTTTGGCGAGAACAAGGTCCAGGAGGCCCTTCAGAAGATCTCCGACACGGGCGACCTTCAGGTCAACTGGCACCTGATCGGCCACCTGCAGTCGAACAAGGCGAAGAAAGCCGCCGGTCCGTTCGCCTGCATTCATTCGGTTGACTCGATGGATCTCATCGAACGGCTCGACAGTGCGGCGGCGGCGCAGGGCGTGTCGCCGGAGGTGCTGGTCCAGGTAGACCTCGCCGGCGAAGCGACGAAGTTCGGAGCCGATGTGACCGAGGCCCGGCGCCTCTTCGACCGGACGCTCGCCGCCCGCGCCGTGCGGGTGTCGGGGCTGATGGTGATCCCGCCCTGGAACGATGACCAGGAACAGACGCGCCCGTGGTTCGTGCGGCTGCGCGAACTGCGCGACCGGTGGCTCGGTGACGGCGTGCCCCCGTCGGCCCTGCGGCACCTGTCGATGGGCATGAGCCACGATTTCGAAGCCGCCATCGAGGAAGGGGCCACGCTCGTGCGCGTCGGCACCGCGATTTTCGGCAAGAGAACCCCCGTCATCCAGCCGCCGCCGGCTTAGAGAGGCACCATGTTCGAGCGACAGCCCGGAGAGCCCACCGCCCCAAGCAGCACGTCCGCCGCAGACACGGGATCGCTCCCGGCAGAGCGGGTGATGCGCATCGCGCCGCTCGATTTGCGCCAGCCGCGCTTCCGCACCGTCATGCGCGGCTTCGACAAGACGGAGGTGGTGGCCTTCCTCACGGAAGCTGCCGACGACTACGAGCATGCGCTGCGGGAAATCGATCGCCTGCGCCAGGACCTGCACCGGATGGAAACGGCGCTCTCGGAGCATCGCGAGCGCGAAGACAACCTGCGCAACACGCTCCTGACGGCGCAGCGGCTGGCCGACCAGGTCCGGGAGGCGGCCCAGAACGAGGCGAAACTCATCCGTACGGGAGGCGAACGGCCGCGCCGACCTGCTCCTCGAAAAGGCGCAGATCAGGCTTGGGGAGCTCGAGCGCGAGATCACCGACCTCCGGCTGCGCCGCCGCGATGTCGAGGGTTCGCTCGAAGCCTCGATCCAGTCGCTGTACCACGCGCTCGAGTTCATCCGCGATACCGACAAGGCCAACGACAGCCTCCCGGTCCATCGCGCGAGTCCGGCGGAGGCAGCCGCGCCCGTCCCCTCACCCGCCGACGCTCACAACCTGGCCGACGAGCGAAGCTGACGCCGTGGTGCCGCTTCGCGAGACCCCCGCGGGGGTCACCTTCGCGGTCCGCGTCGTGCCGAGGGCTGGGCGAACCGCGATCGCCGGGCTGCGCGGCGATGCGTTGCTCATCCGGCTCGCGGCGGCTCCCGTGGACGGGGCGGCCAACGAGGCGCTGGTCGCCTGTCTCGCGTCCGTGGTGGACCGTCCCAGGCGCGACGTCTCGATCGTCTCGGGTCAGGCGTCACGCGACAAGCGGATCGCAATCGCGGGCGTGACGGCCGCGGAGGTCGAAGCGCGGCTTTCCGCTATACTGCCCGGGATCCGTTGATCGTCACACGCCCGTGTCCTCCAGGCACGGCAGACAACCGTGATTGCCGCAGATTTCATCCTTCGCACCATTCGTCAACTGATTCCCTGCGCGGGGCCGGCGCCGCGGCGCGGCGCGGACCAGGCGCGGCTCGACGTGATCAGCGGCGGCGCCCTGGCGTCGCTCGAGGGGCGCGTGGTCTACGCCGGGCCGGATGACCAGCTCGAATCACAGGTCGCGCCGATCAGCGGCGCACGGATCGTGGACGCGTCCGCGTTCTCCGTCGTCCCGGGCTTCGTGGACGCGCATACCCACGCCGCGTTCGCAGGCGATCGACGCGAGGAACTGCGGCGGCGGCTCGCCGGCGCCACCTACGCGGAGATTGCCGCCGAAGGCGGCGGAATCGTCTCCACGGTCGCGGCCACGCGTGCGGCGCCGGAGGACGCCATCGTCGACGCCACGCGCGCGCGCCTCGACGAGATGCTCGCCTGTGGCACCACGACGTGCGAGATCAAGAGCGGCTACGGCCTGACACTCGACGCGGAGCTGAAGATGCTTCGCGCGATCGGGCGGCTCGCAGCCGGCCACACGATCCGGATAGTGCCGACCTTCCTGGGCGCCCACGAAGTGCCGGTCGAGCATCGCCAGCGCCGCGAGGAATACGTACGGATCGTGATCGAAGAGATGATTCCCGCGGTGGGGGCCGAGCACCTGGCTGAGTGGTGCGACGTCTTCTGCGAGACCGGCGTGTTCACCCCTGGCGAGTCGCGCCGGATCCTGAACGCCGGGCTGCGCGCGGGGCTCAAGGCACGCATCCATGCCGACGAGCTCGGGGCGAGCGGGGGATCCCAGGTGGCCGCAGCCGTCGGCGCCCGGTCGGCCGATCACCTCATCTTCGTCCCGCCCGCGGGCATCGAGGCGATGGCAGGCGCCGGCGTGTGCGCGACGCTGCTTCCCAACGCGGCGTTCTACCTGAAGCTCGGACGCTTCGCCCCGGCGCGCGAGCTGATTGCCGCGGGCGTGCCGGTCGCCCTGGCGACCGATGTGAATCCCGGCGGCGGATTTTCTCCGTCGATACCCTTCGCGATGACGCTGGCCTGTTTCTCGATGGGGATGACGTTCGAGGAATCGCTCGTCGCCGCGACGCTGAACGGCGCGTGGTCGCTCGACCGGGCCGACACGATCGGCAGCCTCGAGCCCGGCAAGTTCACCGACGCCGTGCTCGTCAGGGGCGACGCCATCAATCTCATTCGCGTCGGGGCCGCGTCGATCGCTGCGGTGATCGCATCGGGCCAGGTCGCGTACGGCACACTGTCATGACACTCACCGGACTCACCGTCACGTCGCTTCTCGACGCGTTCCGCTCGAACGAGCCCACGCCTGGCGGGGGTTCCGCCTCGGCGCTCGCGGGCGCCCTCGGGGCATCGCTGCTGGCGATGGTCGCCGGACTGCCGAAGCCGCGCGCCACGACCGAAGAGGACATCGAGCGGCTCGGCGCCGCCGGTGCGCGCTGCACCGCCCTCGCGCGCCAGCTCGAGGAGCTGATCGATCGCGACAGCGCCGCCTACGATCTGGTGGTCGGCGCGTTCCGGCTGCCGAAAGGCACCGACGAGGAGAAGGCCGCGCGCGCCGCCGCCATCCAGCGGGCGATGCAGGCAGCCACCGGCGCGCCGCTCGAGGTCATGCGCGCGTGCGGCGACGCGATTGAACAGGCCGCCGTCGTCGCGGCGTTCGGCAACCGGAATGCCTCGAGCGATGTCCAGGTGGGGCTCGAGCTGCTCGGTGCGGGCCTGCGCGGCGCGAAGCTCAACGTCGAGATCAATCTCGGAAGCGTGAAGGATGCGGAGTTCGTGGCGCGGGCGCGCGCGGAAGCCGAATCGGCTCGATGCGGAGTCCGCAACAGGCGTGCACGCGGCGCGGGAACGCCTGAGCCTCTAGTCCGCATTATTCGCTCGTTCATGAAGAGTCCGGGGCCGGTCCCCCGGGCTAGCGCCTGCTCGAAGGCACCTGAAGCGCGTCCGTCCTGACCTCGAACGCCCACGGATACGAGTAGAACGGCGCGAACGGGATCGTCTGCACGTAGGACGCATCGACGTAGATGGTCCCCGCCACGTGGCGAATCTCTATGGAGTCGAGGTCCACCGGTACGCGGTACTCCTCTGCAAGCGCGGCGATCCGGTCGGCCACGGCCGAGTCCGGCATCCCCCTCGAGAACACAAGCGCCTCGTGCACGGCGTCCCTGAACTGGATGTAGTTCATGTAGGGCGGAACGAAGCGGTACAGGGCGTTCGCGATGAGCAGCGCGACGGCCACTTTGACCAGCTTGCGGAACATCTCTCCTCCCCGCCCCGGTGATTTGCGACTAATGAATCTGGTGGAACAGCCGTTCCCAGCGGGTCTTCGTGAAGAAATGCGTCACCACGGAGAACAGCCCTTTGATCGTGGCGCCAGGCCCTTCGTCGAGATAGTCCTCGCGGCCTGACTCGTACAGACCAGTAAATCATCACCGCCTGCCCCTTGACGTAGCTCTTCGGGAGGAACCCCCAGTAGCGGCTGTCCTGCGAGTTGTCCCGGTTGTCGCCCATCATGAAGTAGTGGTCGTCGGGCACGTGCACGGGACCGTACCGCTCGCGCACGTCGGACGAGGTAATTTCCTGCGACTCGGAGGCCGGTTCGAGGAAGTGGACGTACGGCTCATCGAGCGGCTGGCCGTTGATGAAGACCTTCTTGTTGCGGAGTTCGAGCGTGTCGCCCGGAAGGCCAATCACGCGCTTGATGAAGTCGCGGTCGGGTTCTTCGGGGTACTTGAACACGATCACGTCGCCGCGGCGGATATCGCGGACCGGCAGCAGCGCGTGCTCGAGCGACGTGGCCGTGGGCGAGAAGACGAACTTGTTCACCAGCAGGTGGTCCCCGATGAGCAGGTTGTTCTCCATCGACCCGGTGGGAATCTTGAAGGCCTGCACGACCCAGGTGCGCACGAAGAGCGCCAGGATGACGGCGATGACGATTGACTCGAAGTACTCGCGGATTGAGGATTTCTGGAAACTCATGTCCTAGCTTTCCGTTCCGACCTTCAGCACGGCCAGGAAGGCTTCCTGCGGAATCTCGACGCGGCCGACCCGCTTCATCCGCTTCTTGCCTTCCTTCTGCTTCTCGAGGAGCTTGCGCTTGCGGGAAATGTCTCCGCCGTAGCACTTCGCGAGCACGTTCTTCCGCAGCGCCTTGACCGACTCGCGGGCGATGATGCGGCTGCCGATCGCCGCCTGGATCGCGACCTCGAACATCTGGCGCGGAATCAACTCCCGCATCTTCGAGGCGAGCGCGCGGCCGCGATTGTAGGCCGTGTCGCGGTGCACGATGACGGAGAGCGCGTCCACGGGTTCCTCGTTCACGAGGATGTCCAGCTTGACGAGCGGCGCCTCCTGGTAGCCGGTCACGTGGTAGTCGAGCGACGCGTAGCCGCGCGAGATCGTCTTCAGTCGATCGTAGAAGTCCATGACCACCTCGTTGAACGGCATCTCGTAGGTCACGAGCACGCGGTCCGACTTGAGGTATTCAATCGACTTCTGGACGCCGCGCTTCTCCTGGCACATCTTCAGGATCGCGCCGACGTGCTCGGCCGGCGTGAGCATCATCGCCGTGATGATGGGCTCCTCGATCTTCACAATCCGTCCCGTGTCCGGCAGCTTCGAGGGGCTGTCGATTTCCTGGACGACGCCGTCGGTCGTCGTGACGCGATACAGGACGCCCGGCGCGGTCGTGACCAGGTCCATGTTGAATTCGCGCTCGAGCCGCTCCTGCACGATTTCCATGTGCAGGAGGCCGAGGAACCCGCATCGGAATCCGAACCCGAGCGCCGCCGACGTTTCGGGCTCGAAGAAGAACGACGCGTCGTTCAGCCGCAGCTTCTCGAGCGCGTCGCGCAGCTCGGGGTACTCGCTGCCCTCGACCGGATAGAGGCCGGCGAACACCATCGGCTTGCTGACCTTGAATCCCGGGAACGCCTCGACCGCGGGCCGCGCGGCGTCGGTGATGGTATCGCCGATCTGGGCGTCCGAGACGGTCTTGATTCCCGCGAAGATGAACCCGACCTCCCCGACGCCGAGCTCCGTGGCCACCGTGGGCTTGGGCGAGAACGTGCCGACCTGGTCGACGATGTACTCCTGGCCGCGCGCCATGAGGCGGATCTTCATGCCGGGCTGGACGGCGCCGTCGATCACGCGCGTCAGGATGATCACGCCCCGATAGGCGTCGTACCAGGAGTCGAAAATCAGCGCCTTCAGCGGCGCCGCCGGGTCGCCCTCCGGCGACGGCAGCCGATGGACGATGGCCTCGAGGACATCGCGGACGCCCGTGCCTTCTTTCGCGCTCGCGAGGATGGCACCGCTCGCATCGAGCCCGACGATGTCCTCAATCTGACGCTTCGCCTCGTCGGGCTGGGCGCCGGGCAGGTCGATCTTGTTGATGACCGGGATGATCTCGAGCCCGTTGTCCACCGCGAGGTAGGCGTTGGCGAGCGTCTGCGCCTCAACGCCCTGCGACGCATCCACGAGCAGGAGTGCCCCTTCGCACGCGGCGAGCGATCGCGTCACTTCGTACGAAAAATCGACGTGGCCCGGCGTGTCGATCAGGTTGAGCACGTAGTCGTGCCCGTCCTGAGCCCTGTAGGTGAGCCGGACGGCGTGGGCCTTGATGGTGATGCCGCGCTCGCGCTCGAGGTCCATAGTGTCGAGGACCTGAGCCTCCATTTCCCTGGGCTGAAGCGCGCCCGTCGTCTCGAGGAAACGGTCCGCGAGCGTGGACTTGCCGTGATCGATATGCGCGATGACGGCAAAATTGCGGATGAAGCGCTGGTCCATGGGTAGAACCATCAATTATGGCCCAACGCTTCGACAATCGCCAGGGTTAGCGAGGCTCCTCCTCAGGCAGTCGAGGCCGCGACTTGCCAGCCGCCGGCGGCAACTGCGGTCACGCGCGCGCGCCGGCAGCCGGGAGGAAAACCCGTCAGGAGCCGGCAGGCGCTGCTGCCGGCTGGTCGTCCAGCGGCTGTCCCGTGGCGCGCGGCCGGTGCTCTCGTTCGTGGGCGATGAGCCACTCCTTCCGCCAGAGGCCGCCGCCGTAGCCGCAGAGCGCGCCGTCCGCCCTGATGACGCGGTGGCAGGGGATCACAACGGCAATCCGGTTGCGGCCGTTCGCGCGGCCGACGGCGCGCGACGATGAGGGACGCCCGACCTGCCGTGCGATCGCGGCGTAGCTGGTCGTCTCCCCGAACGGAATCTGCCGCAAGGCCTCCCAGACCTGCCGCTCGAACTCCGATCCGCGGGGATCGACCAGCAGGTCGAACCGCGTGCGGGTGCCGGCGAAGTACTCGTCGAGCTGACGGCTGACCCGATCGAGCTGTGGATGATCGCCCGGCACGATCGCGCTCGAGAACACGCGCCGTATCTCGGACAGTTCGGTCTCGAGCGCACGGCGATCGACGAACTCGAGCATCACCAGCCCGGCGTCCGACACCACCGCCAGCATGGGCCCGAGCGGTGTCTCGAGCCATCGGCCCGTCAGGTGCGAGTCGCCGCGCGCGCGGCCGGGCGCATCGCCGAAGACGCGCTCGAAGGCCTCCCGAAATCCGCTGGACGATTCGAAGCCCGCATCGAGGCCGGCGGTCAGCGTGTCGGCGCCGTCGTGCAGCCGCTTCATCGCCCGGCCGAGCCGCCACGCCCGCTGGAACGCGTGAAACGACATGCCATAGTGGGCCTTGAAATACCTCCGCGCCTGGGCGGGCTCGACACCCGCCTCGCGCACCTCGCCGTCGCGAATGCGGCGGTCGGGATTCGCGCGCACGCGGTCGATGAGCGCCGTGACCCAGGCCGGATCGGTGGGCCAATCCATCGGCGTGCACACGCGGCACGCGCGATACCCCCGGTGCAGAGCTTCCTGGACGGTCGGCACGAACTCGACATTTTCCGCCAGGGGCTTGCGCGCCCGGCACGTCGTGCGGCAGAAGACGCCCGTCGTGCGCACGCAGGCGAACAGGAGCCCGTCGTAGGCCGGGTCACGCTCGACCAGGGCGCGGTACATCTCGTCGAACGAAGGTAAGCGCTGCATGACCAGACGATATCCGTCACGCCCAGAATACCGCTACCGGGATTTGAACAGGTAATTCCAGCCGGCAGGTGAAGTCGCGCCGGCCGGCGCGGCTGCGGGGTCGCTACCGTTCCGCGAGCGGCACGAACGTCTGCGGATATGGCGGGCCCGTGTAGTCCGTCCGGGGGCGAATCAGGCGGTTGTTCGCATACTGCTCGAGGCAGTGCGCCGTCCAGCCCGACACGCGGCTGACCGCGAAGATCGGCGTGAACAGGTCGATCGGAATCCCGAGCGTGTAGTACGTCGACGCCGAGTAGAAGTCGACGTTCGCATTGAGGTGCTTCTCGGCCTGCACGAGCTGCTCGATCCGCTGCGACATGTCGAACCAGCGAGTGTTGCCGGCCCGTTCACCGAGTTCCTTCGACATGCGCCGCAGGTGTGTCGCGCGGGGATCCTCGGTGCGGTAGACGCGATGGCCGAAGCCGGGAATCTTCACCTTGCGCGCCAGCTTCGCGCGCACCGCGTCGTCCACGCGCTGGGGGGACGCGTCCTGGCCGATTTCGATCAGGAGCCGCATGACCTCGGCGTTGGCACCGCCGTGCAGCGGACCCTTGAGGGCGCCGATGGCCGAGACCGTCGCCGAATAGAGATCGGAGAGCGTGGCCGCCGTGACCCGCGCCGCAAAGGTGGACGCGTTCAGCTCGTGATCGGCATGCAGCACCAGGGCAATGTCGAAGGCCCGCGTGGACAGCGCGTTCGGGCGGTTGCCGGTGAGCATGTACAGGAAGTTCGCCGCGTGACCGAGCGCCGGATCCGGCTGGATCGGTCCGCCGCCAGCCTGCAGACGTCCGTAGGTCGCCACCAGGCTGGCCACCTGCGCGGTGAGGCGGACGGCCCGCCGGTAGCTGGCCGGTTGCGAGGAGTCGCCCGCTTCAGGATCGAACTGGCCGAGGGCCGAAGTGAGCGTGCGCAGCATGTCCATGCCGTCAGAGGGCGGAAGCTGCTTCATCAGGCGCAGCATGGACTCGGACACCGGCCGCGCGGCCGCAAAGTTGCGACTGGAGGTCGCCGAGCTCGGCCCGGCTCGGGAGCCGGCCGTGCCAGAGCAGGTAACAGACCTCTTCGAATGAGGCGGCGCGCGCGAGGTCGTGGATGTCGTACCCGTGATACGCGAGCACGCCACGATCGCCGTCCAGGTAGCAGATCGCCGACGATGCGGCGACAACATCCTCGAGGCCGGCTTTGGGCTTCGCTTCGATCATCGCACCAGCATCATGCGGCCGCCGGCCACCGCTACTTCGCGACTTCCGGAGCCTTCAGCATCACGTTCTCGCCCGTGTACTGCTGCAGGATGGAGAGCAGGCCCGTGTAGAGGAACCCGATTTGGAAGAGCATCAGGAACGGCAGGGTGCCGTAGATCTGATTGATCAACGCGTAGTAGACCGTGCCGGTGAAGTACAGACCGAGCGCAAGTTCGATGAGCGGCTGCACGCCGACCGACTGGTGGTACTTCTTGCCGACCCATTCATCGCTGTCGCGCTCGATGCCGTACTTCGGCGTCCGGGCAAATTCGCTTTCCTTCCCGAACATCGCCTCCAGCACCGCGCGCGTGTTGTTGACGCACAGGCCGATCCCGATCGACATCAGGAACGGCAGGTACTTGAGCCGCGTCCGCCAGTCGGCGTACAGCTCGCGCTGCGAGACGATGTAGAAGTTCGCCACCGAGGCCGTGGCAGCGAAGAAGAGCGGGACGTCGATGAGCAGCATCTCCGACCAGCCCATGTTGTAGCGGACGTACATCGCCGGGAACATCAGCACCGACAACACCGACATGAGCAGGTAGTTGAAGTTGGCGGTGAGATGGAAGAATGCTTCGACCTTGACCGACAGCGGCTGTTTCGAGCCGAGAATGCGCGGGAGCAGCTTGATGCAGGTCTGGATCGACCCCTTCGCCCAGCGGTGCTGCTGCGACTTGAAAGAGTTCATCTCGACCGGGACTTCCGCCGGCGAGACCAGGTCCGAAAGGAACACGAAACGCCAGCCGGCCAGCTGAGCCCGATAGCTGAGGTCCAGGTCCTCGGTCAGCGTGTCGTGCTGCCACCCGCCGGCCGATTCGATAGCCTCGCGGCGCCAGATGCCCGCGGTGCCGTTGAAGTTGAAGAAGCAGTGCGACCGATTGCGCGCGCCGTGCTCGAGGACGAAGTGCGCGTCGAGCAGAATCGACTGGATCTTCGTCAGCAGCGAATAGTCCTGGTTGATGTGGCCCCAGCGTGCCTGCACCATGCCGATCCGTGGATCGGTCGCGAAGTACGGGAGGGTCTTCCTCAGGAATTCCACTGGCGGAACGAAATCCGCGTCGAAGATCGCGATGAACTCACCGGTCGCCTCGCGGAGCCCGGCTTCGAGGGCACCGGCCTTGTAGCCGGTTCGATCGACACGGTGCAGGTAGTGGATGTCGAAGCCGCGCGCGGCGTGTCGCCGCACTGCAAGTTCGGCAATCGACGTCGTCTCGTCCGTCGAGTCGTCCAGGACCTGGATTTCCAGCAGCTCGCGCGGGTAATCGATTTCACAGACGGCGTCGATCAACCGGTCCGCCACGTACATCTCGTTGAAGATCGGCAACTGGACCGTTACGCGTGGCAGCACGGTCAGGTCTGGCGGCGGCGCCGGGGCGTTCCCTTTGTGCTTCATGTAGAGATACACAAGGTAATAGCGGTGCCAGCCGTAGATGGCCAGTATGCTCAGCACGAAGAAGTAAAGAATGAGAATCAGCGTCTCAAGCGGCGTCATAAAACAGATGAGTCCGTCACGGCAAACAATCGATGATGTTATCGCTCCGCTGAACGCGAAGTCAACGAGAGCCAACTACTTGGAGACGTGAATCGAATTCAGCTCCGAACGCTCCTCGACGACGTCCAGGCCGGCGCCCATACACCTGAGGCAGCCCAGGAGCGCCTCCTTCAAGTTTTGCGCCAGGCGCCGTTGGGAGAACCTCGATTTCGCGTGGTCGGTCACCATCAGGGTCATCCGGCGCCAGTTTTTGGGGAAATGACCGCATTGCTCCGCGAAGCTGAAGGTTGCGCCAGCGGCGATATCGGTCGTCAACATCGAGAAGGGCTTCGGAGCCGCTGCCAGATCCATCAACCACCCGCCTTGACAGTCCCGGCTCCCGCTCGCATATTCGGCGGGGGCTGTTGTCGGCTCTCCCTGCCTGAGCTATAGTTAAGGATTGCCTTCACTCCGGTCGCCTCTGTCTTAATCGGAGGCACCTCGATTCACACATGCATCCCGGTGCCCTGAGGGCCCTCGAATTCGATCGCATTGTCGAAGCGGTTTCCCGCTTCGCGCAGACGCCTCCAGGCGCCGCGCGCCTGGCGGAGCTCCAGCCGCTCACCGACACCCGCGCCGTCGCGGGCGCGCTGGCCGCCACGGCCGAAACCGCGCGATTCCTGGCGGACAACCACGTCTCGCTCCACGCGCCGGCCGATCTCGACGCCATCCTGGAGTCGCTCGCGGTTGAAGGCCGGGCGCTCGAGCCGTTGGCTCTCGTCGCCCTCGGGGTGTTCCTCGCCTCGGTGGACACGACCTGCGCCGCGGTGCGGCGGGCACGAAGCGCCTGCCCGACCCTGCGGGCGATAGCCGACGCATCGGCGTCCTTCGAGCCGGAAATTGCGGATATCCGGGGGAAAATCGACCCGGGCGGCGAAGTGGTCGATGAAGCGAGCCCCGAACTGCGGGCGGTGCGCGATCGCCTGCGCAAGCAGCGAGCACGGCTGCGAGGGACGCTCGAGTCGTACCTGCGCGGCAAGGACACGGCGAAGTACCTCCAGCAGCAGATCGTCACCGATCGCAACGGCCGCTACGTGCTCGTGGTGCGCTCGGAACATCGCTCGGCGATTCCCGGCATCGTCCATGGAAGTTCGGGCAGCGGCGCGAGCCTCTTCCTCGAGCCGCTCAGCACTGTCGAAATCAACAACGATATCGTCGCGCTCGAACAGCAGGAAGTCGAGGAAGTCCGCCGAATCCTGCTGGCACTCTCCGATGCGTTCCGCGATCGGGCCGGAGACCTGCAGCGCACCGTGAAAGCGGCGACCGAGCTCGACGTCCTCCAGGCGCTCGCGCAGTTTTCGCTCGCCGTGGACGGCGTCCAGCCCGCCATTGCGGCCGACGGCCGGCTCGAGTTGCGCGGTGCCCGCCATCCCCTGCTGATACCGGCTGTTCGGCGTCACATGGCCGATGCCGACGAGGCCACTGGTGTTCCGAGCGCCGACCGCCGACCGACGGGCACCGGCCCCGTGCCCGTCGACATCCTGCTGATTCCCCCCGTGCAGGTCCTGATCGTCACCGGTCCGAATACGGGCGGCAAGACCGTGGCGCTCAAGACCGGCGGGCTGCTGTCGCTCATGGCGCAGGCGGGGCTGCTGATTCCCGCGGCGGAAGGCTCGCAGATTCCGGTGTTCCGGAGCGTGTTCGCCGACATCGGCGACGATCAGTCGATCGCGGCGAACCTGAGCACGTTCTCGTCCCATATCGCCAACATCGTCACGATGGACAAGGCGCTCGCGCTGCCCGCGCTCGTGCTGCTCGATGAAGCAGGCGCCGGCACGGATCCCCTCGAGGGAGGGGCGCTGGCGATGTCGATGATCGATCACTTCCGCCGGCGGGGCGCGATGGTGGTCGCGACGACCCACTACGATTCCCTCAAAACCTACGCCTCCACGACGGACGGCGTGATGGCGGCCGGCTTCGGGTTCGATCCGGACACGTTCGCGCCGACCTATCGCCTGAACTACGGGTCGCCCGGCAGCAGCCTGGCGCTCGAAATCGCGGCCCGCCTCGGGATGCCGCCAGAGGTCATCGCGCAGGCACGGGCGCACCGGAGCGAGCGCGAGTCGCAACTGGCCGATCACCTGGCCAGGATCGAGCACGACATCCAGGACCTCGATCACGAGCGGCGGCTCGCGGCACGGGAACGCGAGACGCTGGCCGACACCTCCGCGAAACTGCAGGCCCGGGAACACGACCTGCGCAACCGCGAGGAGACGTTCAGGCGCCGGCTGGACGAGCGCATCGAGGCGCGCTTGCGGGAGGCCCGCCGCGAGATCGACGCGGTGGTCGAGACGCTCAAGGCGCGCACCGAATCGATGGCCGCGAAGGCCGAGCGGCACGGCGCCCGCCTGATCCCGACGGGAGAAACGGGAGCCGCCCGCGCCGAAGCACGCCTCGCCATCGACGCCATCGGCGAGCGCCTGCGCACGTCCGGCGACGCCGAGGCGGCCGCGCCGTCAGCCGTACGGACCGAACCCGGACGAATCGCCGCGATCGGCGACCGCGTGCTCGTCGGCGCCTTCGGTCTGGAGGGGGTCGTGCGCGCCGTCCACGATCGCGACGCCGAAGTCGACGTGCGCGGCAAGCGCCTGCGCGCCAGGCTGGACGAGCTGCGCGTTGTCAGCCCCGCCGCGGCGGTGTCTGCGCAATCACGCGTGCACGTCAACGTCGAGCTCCAGCCGCGCGAGGGATCGCTCACGGAAGTCAACGTCATTGGCTGCAACGTGGACGAGGCCCTCAGCCGCGTCGAACGGTTCCTGGACGAGGCGATGCTCGGCGAGCTGAAGTCGGTCCGTCTCATTCACGGGTTCGGCACCGGACAGTTGCGTCGATCGATCGCCACGTTCCTGCAGTCGCATGCCTTCGTGGCCCACTTCTCCCCGGCCCCGCCCGAACACGGAGGTGGGGGGGTCACGGTGGTGGAGCTCAAGGAGTAATAGCGCAGCGGATGGCCCTCTTCCCCCCTTCGTTCATCGACGACCTGAAGTCGCGCGCCGACATCGTGCAGGTCATCCAGGAACGCGTGCCCCTCAGGCGCGCCGGGACGACGTGGAAGGGCCTCTGTCCGTTTCATGGCGAAAAGACGCCCTCGTTCAATGTGAACGGCGACAAGGGCTTCTTCAAGTGCTTCGGCTGCGGAGTCGGGGGTGACGTCATCAAGTTCGTCGAGCTCCACGACAAGGTCGCGTTCCCCGAGGCCGTGCGGCAGCTGGCCGCGCGGGTCGGCCTGACCGTTCCCGAAGCCGACGACGCGAAGACGGACGCGGCCGAACAGCGCGACCGTGAGGCGCTCCTCAAGGTTCACGAGGTTGCGGCGACCTGGTTCCGCGAGCAGCTGGCCGCGCCTGTCGGCGCTGCCGCGCGGCGCCAGCTCGCGGGCCGTGGATCTGTCCGGCGAGACGATCGAGGCGCTCGGCATGGGGTATGCGCCGGCGGCGCGGGAGGCATTGAAGGCGCGCCTGGAGAAGGACGGATTCCCCATGGCGGTCCTTCTTCGCAGCGGTCTGCTCGTGCAGCGCGAGGAGGGCGCGGTGCTGGACCGGTTCCGGAATCGCCTGATGATCCCGATTCACCGCGACAACGGCGCGATTGTGGCGTTTGGCGGCCGCGCGATGGAGGAGGGACAGGTCCCGAAATACCTGAACTCCCCGGAAACGCCCATCTACGTGAAGGGTCGGACCCTGTACGGCCTCAACTGGAGCAAGACCGCCATCTCGAAGGCGAAATACGCCGTCATGGTCGAGGGCTATTTCGACGTCGCGCAGTGCTTCCAGGCGGGCATCGCCAACGTGATCGCCTCGTCCGGCACCGCGCTGACGCCGGTCCAGGCGAAGCTGCTGAAACGTTTCGCCGCGAAGGTCGTCCTCAGCTTTGATCCTGACGCCGCCGGCCAGGGCGCCGCGGCGCGATCGTCGGAGCTGCTCGTCGCCGAAGGGTTCCAGGTCAACGTGGCCATGCTGCCCGCGGGCGATGATCCCGATAACTTCATCCGGAAGGCCGGAGGGGCAGCGTACCAGGAAAAACTGCGCAATTCGAGGCAATATCTGGAATATCTGCTCGATCGGGCGGCCGCCGAACACGATTTCTCGAAAGACGACAGCCGGCGGGACTTCCTGAACCGTATGCTCACCATCGCGGCCCGTATCCCGGATGCCGCCGCGCGTGACCAGTTTGCGGACCGGCTCGCCCATAAGGCGCGAATTACGGAAGAGGTGGTACGGGCGGAAATCCGCAAGGCGGCGGTCCAGAAGCAGACCGCCATCGAGGAGCGGGCGCTGCCGGCGCTCGGACAGATCAAGGCCGCCGAACGCGGGCTGGTCTGGGCCCTGATGCGTGACACGGGGCCCGCCATGGCGGCGATGGCCGAGCTCGAGGAGGGGGATCTGGACCGGCTGGCCACCGGAGGCATCCTCCGGCAGGCGCAATCCCTGCAGACATTTCCGAAAGAGGCGCTGCCAGCGACGCTCATGGAGCGTCTAAATACGGGGGAGAGGGCGCTGGTCACGGAGATTTGCCGTCAGGATCGCGCCCCGGCGGCCGCCGCCGACTGCATCGTCACGCTGAAGAAGCTGCGGCTCGAACGCGAACGGGCGGACGTCCAGCGGGCCATCGACCGGCTCCAGGAACAGGGGGCCGGCCGGGACGAAGCGCAAATCGACGCGCTGCTTGGTACAATGAGAAGTTTGTCACAGCGGATCGAGGCCCTCATGGACGGGGTTCCCTCGAAGATCTCGGGCTAGGGACGGCTCGTCGCGGAAGTTCAGGAGGACAGGCTTGTCGATCGAAGAAAAATACGATGAGGTGAGGCA
Source organism: uncultured Acidobacteriota bacterium (assembly GCA_963817635.1). Lineage (GTDB taxonomy): Bacteria > Acidobacteriota > Vicinamibacteria > Vicinamibacterales > 2-12-FULL-66-21 > CAWFPR01. The sequence continues at coordinate 163,934 of CAWFPR010000006.1, forward strand.
ACTCATCTCCATCGGTAAGGAAAAAGGATACCTGCTGTACGACGAGGTCAACGAGTTGCTGCCGGCCGACATCACGTCGTCCGACGAGCTCGATGACCTGTTCAGTACGTTCGGCAGCGCCGGTATCGAGGTCGTCGACTCGGAGAAGACCTACCGGGAAGACAAGATGCTCGATCGCACCGGCGAAGGGGCCGAAGAGATCGAGCTGGACCTGACGCCTGGCGCGCTGGACAAGACCAACGATCCCGTCCGCATGTACCTCCGCGAGATGGGCACCGTGCCGCTGCTGACGCGCGAAGGCGAAGTCGAGATCGCCAAGCGGATTGAGCGCGGCAAGCTGGCGGTGATCAAGTCGATCTCGCGCACGCCGACGATCGCCCGCCTCATCATGCAGATGGGTGATTCGCTGAAGGCGGACGAGCGCAGCATCCGCGAGCTGGTGATCTTCGTGGACGAGGAGCTGACCGACGAGAAGATCGACGATCGCAAGCGCCAGGTCCTGCGGCAGATCGATGCGGTGCGAAAGGCGTGGGGCCTGCTCGAGAAGGCGAAGGAGAAGCTCGAGAAGACACCCAAGGGCACGACCACGCGCGACAAGCGCAAGTACCGTCGCGTGCGGTGGGACGCGCTGCGCGGCCGGGTCGAGCTGTCGCAGCTGATCCGGAAGATCGAGTTCACCGAGAACATCAAGCGCCGCATGATCGACCAGATCAAGGAATCGGTCGAGGCGGTGATGCGCGTCAAGCGCGAGATCGACCACATCGAGCGGCAGGTCAATCCGAAGAGCGGCAAGAAGAGCAAGCTCAAGGACGACGACAGGAAGACCCTCGTCAAGCACCAGAAGGAGCTCAAGGTCCAGGTCAAGGCGATGGCCGACGAGCTCGAAGAAACGACCGACCAGCTGATGCGCACGCTCGAGACGATCGCGCGCGGCGAGATCCAGGCCGAGCAGGCGAAGAAGGAACTGGTCGAGGCGAACCTCCGGCTCGTCGTCTCGATTGCGAAGAAGTACACGAACCGCGGGCTGCAGTTCCTCGACCTGATCCAGGAAGGCAACATCGGCCTGATGAAGGCGGTCGACAAGTTCGAATACCGCCGCGGCTACAAGTTCTCGACGTACGCGACGTGGTGGATCCGCCAGGCGATCACCCGCGCGATCGCCGACCAGGCGCGGACGATCCGCATCCCGGTCCATATGATCGAGACGATCAACAAGCTCATTCGCACGTCGCGCGCCCTCGTGCAGGAGCTCGGACGGGAACCGACCTCGGAAGAGATCGCCAAGCGGATGGACATCCCGGTGTCGAAGGTCCGCAAGGTCCTCAAGATCGCCCAGGAGCCGATTTCTCTCGAGACGCCGATCGGCGAGGAGGAGGATTCGCATCTCGGCGACTTCATCGAGGATCGCCAGGTGGTGTCGCCGTCCGACGCGGTGATCAACCTGAACCTCAAGGAGCAGACCGACTCGGTGCTGAAGACGCTGACGCCGCGCGAAGAGAAGGTCATCAAGATGCGGTTCGGCGTCGGCGACGGCAGCGAGCACACGCTCGAGGAGGTCGGCCAGAGCTTCGCGGTGACGCGCGAGCGCATCAGGCAGATCGAGGCGAAGGCGCTGCGCAAGCTGCGCCATCCGTCGCGGTCGCGCAAGCTTCGCGCGTTCCTCGAAGGAAGGACTTGATGGTAAATGGTAAATGGTAAATGGTGAGATGCCTGTCGCCATTGGCCATCTACCATTCCAACGGGCCCATAGCTCAATGGTCAGAGCCGCCGGCTCATAACCGGCTTGTTCCAGGTTCGAGTCCTGGTGGGCCCACTTCGCCACTGCCGAGTGCAGAGCGCAGAGTGCCGATTGGAGCGACGAATTGCACGGTTCCCGTTTGCTGAAGTAACACTCGCCAATCGGCACTCACCAACCGGCAATCCGTCGATCAGCAATCCGCCAATCGGCAATCCGTCGATCGGCAATCTGCACTCTGCAGTCTGCAATGAACTGATGTCGCCAGAACTTCAACTGCTCATCCAGCTCCAGGACCTCGACACCAACCTCGAGCGGGTCCGACAACGCATCGCCGAAATCCCCCTCGCACAAGAAGCGCTCGCGGCACGAATCACGGATGGGACCGGCGCGGTCAACACCGTCAAGGAATGCATCGCCGAGAGCCAGTCGCATCGGCGTGAGATCGAGAAGGACCTGACCGCCATCCAGACCCGGCTGTCGAAGTTCAAGGGACAGTTGATGGAGGTCAAGACGAACAAGGAATACCAGGCCATGCAGAAGGAGATGGCCGCCGCCGAGGTCGAGATTCGGGGCCACGAGGACCGCCTGCTCGATCAGATGCTGCAGGCCGAGACGCTCGCCGCCGAGTTGAAGGCCGCCGAGACCGCGCTGAAAACGGAACAAGCCGATGTCGCGCGCGAGCAGCAGGCGCTCGAGCAGGAGCGGAAGACGCTCGATTCCGAGCTGCAGCACGCCAGCGCGGCGCGCCAGGCCATCGTCACGCAGCTGTCGCGCGAGACCATGGCCCTCTTCGAGCGCGTCGCCCACGGCCGCCGCGGCCTCGCCGTGGCCGAGGCCCGCGACGGGCTCTGCACGGCCTGTCACGTTCGTCTTCGCCCCCAAAGCTTCAACGAGATCCGGCGCAACGACGCCCTGAACCAGTGCGACAGCTGCACGCGGATTCTGTACTTCGTGCCGGCCGCCCCCGAGGCGACCTAGCCAGGCGGAGCGCCCCTCCTCGCCCTGGCCGCGACGCAGATTCCGTGAAACCTATGATCCTCGCTTATATCGACGGCGGTGCACGGGGCAATCCAGGCCCGGCCGGGTACGGCGTCCAGATCCAGCGCCCGGACGGATCGATCGTCGCCGAACTGCACGGCGGCCTGGGCGTCGCCACCAACAACGTCGCCGAGTACAACGGCCTGCTGGCCGCGCTGAAGTGGGCCGTGGATCACGACGAACGCCAGGTTCACGTCCGCGCCGACTCGGAACTCCTGGTCAGGCAGATGCGCGGCGAGTACAAGGTCAAGAACCCGGGACTGCAGCCGCTCTATGTGCGTGCGCGGCTGCTCGTGATGGAGCTCGACCGGGTCGTGTTCGAGCACGTGCGGCGGGAATTAAACGCCGAGGCAGACCGGCTCTCCAACCTGGGCATGGACGCCGCGGAGCGCGACCTCGGCCTCAGGGCGTAGGCATCCGTGGCGTGATCGCCGCGAGCATTCGGCCCGCCCCGGCGCCATCCTTGCGATATGAGTGCAGGACGTCGGCGTGGGTCCTGGTGCAGAGGCGGGCGAGGTGGATGCTGTCCGGTGGCACGCCGGCGGCCCGCAACTGGTCGGCGTTCGCGCGCGCGAGGTCGAGATACGGCTTCGGGGTCGGCCCGATGGTGAACCACCGGTCCACGTCGGCGGGCGAGTGGCCGGCATCCAGGAACGCGCGAACGACCTCTTCTCCCACTTCTCCGCAGCAGGCGCCCAGGCACGGTCCGATGGCGGCGACGAAATCCGCCGGCCTCGCACCGAATTCCCGGGCGAGCGCTTCGACGGCGGCCCGAGCGGCGCGCGCCACGGTGCCGCGCCACCCGGCGTGCGCGGCTCCGACAACGCCCAGGCGGCGGTCGGCAATCAGGATCGGGGCACAATCGGCGACACGGACGCCAATCGCCGAGCGCGGATCGTCGGAGATCATGACGTCGGCGTCGGGCTGCGACACTGGCGCGAGGCTGGACCGGCGGACTACCACGACCCCGGCGCCGTGCACCTGCCGGACGAGCCGCACGTCGTCCGGGCGCAGGGCAAGGGCCTCGGCAACCGCCGCCCATTCCGAGGCGCCCTCCTCGAGAAACGTGTCGCGCGTCGTGAACAGATGGGACGCGACGGCGGCCAGGGGCCGGCACCGGAGGGCATGGCCCCAGGGCACGTTCACCCACTCGAAACCGCCGGCAGGCTGAGGATACGTCATGGATGTGATCGGGCTCGGTTTCGACGCGACGGACATCCCGCGCGTCGCCAGCGTATTCGGCCGCTTCGGCGACCGCTTTCTGCGCCGCATCTTCACGGACGACGAGATCGCCTATTGTATGCGGCACCGCGACCCGATCCCGTCGCTCGCCGGTCGCTTCGCCGTGAAGGAAGCGGCGATGAAAGCGCTGGGCACCGGGCGATCGCGCGGCGTCCTGTGGAAGGACATCGAGGTCGTCCGGAGGGGCGGTCCGCCGCAACTGCGGTTCCACGGCGGCGCGGCCCGCCGGGCTGCTGCTCTGTCAGTGGTGAAGTCGCTCGTGACCATCACGCATTCCGAGACGCTGGCGATGGCCCAGGTGATGCTGCTCGGCTGACCGACCGGCGCGCAGGATCAACCATCGGTTCCACCTCGGCCCCGCTCCGTCGGCGCCGCTCCCGATCCGGCCGGGCCGGGCCCATCGCAACGTCTTTCCCCTCAATGCGATCCGCTGTCGCGCCCGTCCCCGCAGGACGACGGCGCGCGGCTTGCGGTGGCTCAGGGGCGAAGCCAGCCGCAAGGAGACAGCAATGACGATCAAGATCGTACCGAACGACAAAGGGAACCCGCCCGGGAAACTCGCCGACGCCGAACTGCACTTCACCAGCGGACCGCTCGAGGGGCTGAAGTTGATCGGGTTCGGCATCTGGGAACGAAAGACCGGAAACGGCCGCAATGTCACGTTCCCCGCGCGACAGGTACCTCGGTCAATGGCGAACGACGCAGTTTCGCGCTGCTCCGGCCCGCCGCTGAAGGCGCGAGCCAGGATCGGATCCGCGACCTGGTTCTCCAGGCGTATTCGGAGTACGAGGCGGAGTCCGCCGTCACGGTCTGAGGCGGCGCGGGAGCTGCCTACGGCAGCACGGGCAGGAACTTTGCGTTGTCCTTCTGCCGCTTCACCGGCAGCGTCCATTCTTCGCGAAGCCCCTTGTCGAATTCCGACTTGAAGAACGTCGCCTTCATGCCGCCGTCGATGATGTCCCACGGCAACACGGCGTCGTGCGAACGGTCGCGGAAGATGTAGAAGTCCGCATTCACGCCCGATTCCTTGACCGCCGCGCGCCAGTTGCCGCCGTTCTGTTCCGCCGCCTCGATGGCGGGCGCGACCCGGCGGTCGCCGAGCGACAGCAGCGCCTGGTAGTACGAATGCCGCTCCGACTTGATGCTGAAGTAGACGTTGTCGATCCCGGCCAGCATGTGGCGCAGGCGCTTCGCCTTGCCCTCGGTCACCGCGGGATTCTCCATCGGGAGCCACTGGTATGCGGTGCCGGGTTTGGGAATGAGCGGATTGACGCTTCCGACGATTCGGCCCAGACGGCCGCGCCCACGGGCATGGGTCAGCATCACCTCGCGCATCTGCACGGTCAGATCGCGAATCGCCTCCAGGTCGTCGTCTGTCTCGGTGGGCAGCCCGATCATGTAGTAGAGCTTCAGGTTGTCGATCCCGTTCGCGAAGATCAGGTCGGTGGCCGCGAGGATCTCCGCGTTGGTCACCGTCTTGTTGATCACGCGGCGCAGCCGGTCCGAGCCGGTCTCTGGAGCAATCGTGATCGACCGTTCGCCGCTCTGGCGCAGCAGCTGCACGATCGGCTGCGTCAGGTCGTCGAGGCGCAGCGACGCGGGGCTGATCGAATAGCCGAGCGCGAGCAGACCCTGGAGAATCCGCTCGATCTCCGGGTGATCGCACAGGGCGATCGACACGAGGCCGGCGCGCGACGAGTGCTTCTTCGCCGCGGCTGCCAGCTCGAGGATCCGGCTGGCCGGAAACGCGCGGACGGGCAGGTAGTTGTACCCGGCCCAGCAGAAACGGCAGAGGTTGGCGCACCCGCGTACCGACCTCGACCAGGAAGCGCGAGCCGAATTCCGTGTCCGGCGTGAAAATCGAGGTCGCGGGCGGATCGAGCTTCTCGGCGCTCTTGACGGCGGCCTTTTTCACCACGGACGGTGCGCCGCTTCCAGGCCTGGGCTCGAAGGCCGCGATCGTACCGTCGGCGGCGTAGCGGACGTTGTACAGCGACGGCAGGTAGAATCCGCGCTCCGTTGCCAGCCGTCGGAACAGCTCGGTTCGATCGCCGCATTCGCGGATCGCCGCGGCCATCGCGGGAATCAGCACCTCACCTTCGCCAGCGGCGATGATGTCGGCAAAGAGAGCGAGCGGCTCGGGATTGACGAAGGTGACCGCCCCACCGATCACGACGAGCGGGTGCCGTGGCGTGCGGGCATCGGCACGCCCCGGCACGCCGGCCAGCCGCAACATCGTCAGCACGTTGGTGTAGTCCCACTCGAACGACACGGAGAAGGCGATGACGTCGAAGTCGCCGGCCGGCGTCTGCGACTCCAGCGTCACGAGCGGCGCGCCGGAGGCGAGCTGTGCCTGCAGTTCCTGCCTGGGCGGCAGGAACACGCGCTCGCAGACCACGTCGTCCAGGTTGTTGAAGAGCCGGTAGACGGTCTGGAACCCGAGGCTCGACATCCCGACGAAGTACGTGTTCGGAAACGCGAGCGCCACCCGCAGCCGTCCGCCGTGCGGCTTCTGCACGTAGCCGACTTCGCGCGAAAGCACATCGAGCGCACGTTCGCGCTGCTGCCAGTTCTTCATGAAAATGCCGCTGAGTAACGGGCGGCGCGGAAAGCCGCGGGAAAACGCCAGGGAACCAGGTGTGGTCCGCGCGGTGCCGCTCAGGCGCCGGCGGTCCAGAATCCCGTGGATCTTTTTAGTTTATCACGCGGACGCAGCCGAAGCCCGGCAGTCGGCAGTCGCCGATCCCGCGTCAACCATTCGCCGGTCGAGCGACCAGGGGGTCCTGGCCTTCGACCGGGAACCGCAGACGAACGCCCAGTGAGCGAAGCGGCCGCCGACGGCCGGCCTGGCGCCGCTGCGATTTGCGATCGGTTGGGCGCCGGCCGACGGGATTGCGACTGGAGGCCTGCTGCTAGCCCTCTGATTGCCGCCGCAGGAACGCCGGCACGTCGAGCGGCGAAACGGGCTCGAACTCCGCGCCGGGAGTGAGGACCTCGGCCGTCGCGGCGACGGCCGCCCGCGAGACGATCGGCAGGTCGAGCACGGCGCGGCGCGAGAACATCGCGCGCGATCTGCCGCCGCCGGCGGCCGCGATCTTCTCGCCCGATTCCTGCTTCCACGACGCGTACGACTGGAGATCGACCGGCGTGTGCACTGACGAGGGCGGCACAGCGGCCGCGGCCGCCGGACGATCGAAGCCCGTCGCGATCACCGTGATCTTGACCCGGCCTTCCATCTGCGGATCGACGACAGCGCCGAAGATGATGTTGGCGTCCTCGTGGGCGGCCTCCTGAATGATGGCCGATGCCTCGCTCACCTCGATGAGGGAGAGATCGCTGCCGCCCGTGACGTTGATGATCACGCCCCGCGCGCCCTTGACCGAGGCGTCTTCGAGCAGCGGACTGGAAATGGCCGCATTGGCGGCTGCGATCGCGCGGTTCTCGCCTTCCGCGAGGCCCGTGCCCATGATGGCCAGTCCCATGCCGGCCATGATGGTCTTCACGTCCGCGAAGTCGAGATTGATGAGCCCCGGCACGAGGATCAGGTCCGAGATGCCCTGAATCGCCTGCCGCAGGACGTCGTCGGCGCTGGTGAACGCATCGGTGAGGGAGGTCGTCCGCGCGATCGTGGCGAGCAGCCGTTCGTTGGGGATGGTGATGACCGTGTCCACGCACTCGCGCAGTTCCTCCAGTCCCCGTTCGGCCTGGATCTGACGCTTCTTGCCCTCGAATCGGAAGGGCTTCGTCACCACCGCGATCGTCGAGCGCGCCGAGTTCGCTCGCAAGGCTGGCAATCACCGGAGCCGCGCCGGTGCCGGTGCCGCCGCCGAGCCCGGTGGTCACGAAGACCATGTCGGCGCCGTCCAGCGCTTCGATCAGCTTCTCGGTATCCTCGAGCGCGGCCTGCCGGCCGACATTCGGATCGGCGCCCGCTCCGAGGCCCTTGGTCAGCTTGGCCCCGATCTGCAGGCGGTTGGGGGCGGCGTTGAGGCGGATTGCCTGGAGGTCGGTGTTGGCGACGATGAACTCGACGCCGTCGAGCCCGGCCGCCACCATGCGGTTGACGGCGTTGCTGCCGCCGCCACCCACGCCGATGACCTTGATTCGTGCGCCCGTGCGCCCTTCGACGTCCAGTGTCAAGCGCAGCGCCGCCGCGTCGGTCCCCGCCGTCGTGGTATTTCGTACGTCAGCCATTCCTCCGCCTCCCGTGTCCGCGGTCCGCGCCCCGCCCCGCAGCCCGCAATCCCCGATCCGTGGTCCGACAACCGTGATCCGCCCGCTCGACGCGATCAGCGGTCAGAAAAACTCTTTGAACAAGGTCCGAAGCCGTCCCGCGACCCGCCCGAATGCCCCGGCTCCGACGGCCCGTTGCAGATCCCCGGCGTGGTTCCGGTGCGCATACATCACCAGCCCGACGGCCGTCGCGTACGCCGGGCTGTTCACGTGGTCGGCCAGCCCGCCAACGCCGGCCGGCGCGCCCCGGCGAATCGGCAGGTCGAAAATCTGTTCGGCGATTTCCGCCATTCCGTCGAGCATGGCGCCGCCGCCGCTCAGCACGATGCCCGAGTTCAGGGATCTCTCGAAGCCCGCGCGCCGGATCTCGTCCCACAGCAGGTGAAAGATCTCCTCGGCGCGCGGCTGGAGGATTTCCGACAGGATGCGGCGGGCCATCACGCGCGGCTTCCGCCCGCCGACGCTGGCCACCTCCATCGTCTCGTCCTCGTCCACCATGGCGGACAGGGCGCAGCCGCAGCGCCGCTTGATCTTCTCCGCATCCGGAATCGGCGTCCGCAGACCGACCGCGATGTCATTGGTGAAGTGATCGCCGCCGACCGAAACGACGCCGGTGTGCCAGAGACTGCCTCGTTCGAAAATCGCGAAATCGGTCGTGCCGCCTCCGATGTCGACGAGCGCGACGCCGAGTTCCTTTTCGTCAGGCGTCAGCACGGCTTCGCTCGCCGCGAGCTGCTCGAGCACCGTCTCGATCACGGCGACACCCGCCCGGTTGACGCACGCGACGATGTTCTGCGTGGACGAAGCGCTGCCGGTCACGACGTGGACGTTGACCTCGAGGCGCGTGCCCGTCATGCCGACCGGGGCGCCGATGCCGTCCTGCTCGTCGACAACGAAATCCTGGGGCAGGACGTGGAGGATCTCCCGGCCGCTCGGGAGGGCCACGCCTTTCGCGGCGTCGATTGCGCGCCGCACATCCTCGCGGGTGATCTCCCGGTTCTTGCCGGCGACTGCCACCACCCCCCGGCTGTTGAACGCCTTGACGTGCGTGCCCGACAGCCCGAGGTGCACCGAATCGATCTCGACCCCGGCCGTCAGCTCGGCCTCGTCGATCGCCTTCTTGATCGATTCGACGGCGGCCTCGAGATTGACGACGACGCCGCGGCGGATGCCGCGGGAGTCCGCCAGCCCGATGCCGATGATGTCGAGGCCGCCGTCGTCGGTCATCTCACCGACGATGGCCGAGATCTTGGACGTGCCCACGTCCAGGCCGACCAGATACCGTTCCTTGCGTCCCACGTGTGTCCCCCTACCCCTTTGACCCGGTTGTGTTGTCACGCCGACCGCGGCCTGGCGGCACCGATGCCGCCTCGTCCGAGTGCCGCACGACGAGCGAGCGTGGCGTCAGAAGGTCCGCTGTCACTGGCGCTTCCGCGTGCGCGTGGATGCCGGCAGGCAGATCACGCGTCCCTTGAACCGGAGGTCCACGGCATCGATATCCGGCACGCGTTCGCGCAAGGCCGGACCCAGGTCCACGTACGACTGCAGCCGCTCGAGGAAGTTGTCGTCGCCCAGGTGCAGCAGCGTCGCGTCTCCCTCGAGCAGCAGCACCGCGTCGTGCGCGTCGCGCACGTCGATCTGCGAGACCCGTTCCGACAGCTCCGGGCGTTCCGCGATAGCGTCGAGCACGCGTCCCGCGAGATCCGCACGCTGCTCGTCAATCGCGGGCGCGCCCGACGACGGCGCGCGGACGAGGCCGTCGATGATCGCCAGATCGAACTCCCCGTATTGCGGACCGAACTCGTCGATGAGCGTGCCGGTCCGATCGACCAGGTACAGCCGGCCGCCCATCCGGCAGAGCCCCATCGGCCGCCGTTCCGAGACGAATACCTCGATGGTCGACGGCAGGACGCGGCGCATCGCGACATCGGCGACCCACGGCGATTCCAGCAGCCGCCGTCGGTACGTGGTGAGATCCGCCGCCAGGATGTTCGTGCCCCGGAGACCGTCCACGAGCGTCTGGACTTCCCCGCCCGAGAGCCGTACGTTGCCGCGCACCGCGATCCGCCTGACCTGGAGCACGGACGCGCTCGCGACGAGGGCGAACGCGCGGTATCCGGCGTACACGACCAGGATCACGCAGGCCGCGACGCGGGCGACGCGCCAGGAAAATCGCGCGCGCCCTCCACGGCGGCTCGCCGGCCTGAGCGTCGCGCGGCGGAAGTTCTTCTCGGCCGGCGCCTTCACGCTCATGGGCGCCCCCCATGCACTTCAGCCGCGCCGATCGCCTCGAGAATGCGGTCGCCGACGCCGCCTATCGATCCGGCGCCGAGCGTCAGGACGAGATCGCCCGGGCGCGCCAGCGACGCCACCGCCGCGGGCACGTCGTCGAGCGCCGTGACGACGTGGAGCGGACACCGCACAGACGCCCGGATCGCGTCGGCGAGCGCCTGGATCGTGATGCCGGGCAGCGGCGCCTCGCCGGCGGCGTAGATGTCCGTCAGCACGATCTCGTCGGCACCGGCGAGCGCCGGCCCGAACTCCCCGAGCAGCTGGCTCGTGCGCGAATACCGGTGGGGCTGGAACACGACCACGACGCGCCGGCCGATTCCGGCCCGCGCGGCAGCGATCACCGCCGCGATTTCCGTCGGGTGGTGACCGTAGTCGTCCACGACCAGCACGCCGCCGGCCTCGCCGAGCTTCTGGAACCGCCGCTCCGCGCCGGCGAACTCGCCGAGCGCCGCCGTCAGCTTCGCGAAGGGCACGCCCACCTCGAGGGCCACCGCGACGCTCGCCAGCGCGTTGAGCATGTTGTGGCGTCCGGGAACCTGGATCCGGAGGGCCCCGAGTTCAATGCGCCGCCCGTCGGCGAGGCGTTGCTCCACCGTGCAGGCCGAGCCGAACGCCGCCAGGCGCAGCCCGGCGCCGACGATGTCCGCGTCCGCCGCGCCGCGATCGTCGAGCGCGTACGTGATGACCCGGCGCGTCAGGGCGGGGATCATCGCCCGGACCGGCGGATCGTCGGCGCACGCGATGACCGCGCCGTAGAACGGCACTTTGTTCGCGAACTCGGTGAAGGCCTGCTGGAGGTGCTCCCAGGTGCCGTAGCTCTCCATGTGTTCGCGGTCGATGTTGGTCACGACGGCAATCGACGGCGACAGCTTCAGGAACGAGCGATCGCTTTCGTCGGCCTCGACGACCATGTAGTCGCCGCTTCCGAGTCTCGCGTTGCTGCCGAACGCGCTGAGCCGGCCGCCGATGACGGCGGTGGGATCGAGGCCGGCGCGTTCCAGCACGAAGGCCACCATCGACGTCGTCGTGGTCTTGCCATGCGCGCCCGCGATCGCGATGCCGTAGCGCAGCCGCATCAGCTCGGCGAGCATTTCGGCGCGCGGGATCACCGGGATGCCGCGCCCGCGCGCCTCGGTTACTTCCGGGTTGTCCGGGGCAATGGCCGACGATACGACCACCACGTCGGCGTCGCCGACGTGCCCGGCCTCGTGGCCGGCGAACACGCGGACGCCGAGCGTCTCGAGCCGGGCGGTCACGTCCGAACGCTTCGCGTCCGATCCGCTCACCTGGTACCCGAGGTTGGCCAGCAGTTCGGCAATGCCGCTCATGCCGATCCCGCCAATGCCCACGAAATGGATTCGTCTCGTCCGTCCCAGCATCCGCTCAGCTCATCAGCTCCAGCGCCTTGTTCACGATGTCCGCCGCCGCGTCGGGCCGCGCGAGCCGCCGCGCGGCACCTGCCATGTCGCGCAGCCGTTCGTCGGTTCCCCAGGAGCGCGGTGATGCGTTCGCCGAGCACATCGCCCGTCAGCTGCCGCTGCTCGAGCACCTCGGCGGCGCCGGCGGCCGCGAGCACCTCGGCGTTCTTCCTCTGGTGATCGTCGGTGGCCGTCGGCAGCGGCACGAGAATCGACGGGCGTCCCGCGGCGGTCAATTCCGCCAGTGTCGTCGCTCCGGCCCGGCAGACGACCAGGTCTGCCGCCGCTATCTCGCGGTCCATGGAGAAGAGGTACGGCTCGACGCGGGCGTCGAGGCCCGCGCGCTGGTAGCCGTCTCGAACAAGCTCCACGTCGCGCTCTCCTGTCTGATGCGTGATTGCCATCCCGCCGGGGTACGCTGCCAGCCGCGGCGCCGCCGCCACCATGGCCACGTTGATCGCGTGCGCGCCCTGGGAGCCGCCAAAGATCAGGACTCCCGGCCGGTGGACGTCCGGCCGCGGGGTGCTGTCGAAGAACTCGGGTCGAACCGGATTACCTGTGACAAATCCCCTCCTCCCGAAAAAGCCAAGCGTGGACTCGAACGTCACGGCCGCCGCGCCGACCACGCGGGCGAGGAGCCGGTTGGTCAGTCCCGGCACCGCGTTCTGCTCCAGCAGCAGCGTCGGGATTCCACGGAGGGCGGCCGTGAGCACCACCGGTCCCGAGCTGTACCCGCCGACGCCAATCACGAGCCGTGGCCTGCGCTCGCTGAGAATCCGCCACGCGTCGATCGCGCTCAGCGGCAGGAGCAGCACGCCGCGGATCCGCGCCGCCGCCGATGTGCCCTTCAGGCCCGCGCTGCGCAGCAGGTCGAGCGGGAAGCCCTCCCGCGGCACGACGCGCGACTCGATGCCGCGCGCCGTTCCGGCGAAGGTGATCGTCGCGCCGGGCTGACGCCGCAGCAGCTCGCGGGCCACGGCGATGCCCGGATACAGGTGCCCGCCCGTTCCCCCGCCCGCGATCAGCACCCGCGCCGCCATGCCTGCCCCCGCCCGGCTCCCTTCGTCGCGTCTCATGCATCTGCGGTCGGCAGCGTCGTGGTAATGACGTGCGGCGTCGAGGCATGCTGCGACACGTTCAGCAGGATCGCCATCCCGAGCAGGTTGATGAGCAGCGACGATCCGCCGTAGCTGACGAACGGCAGCGGAATGCCCTTGGTCGGCAGGAGCCCGAGCACGACGCTGATGTTGAAGAACGCCTGAAACGCGACCATCGTCGTGAGACCGAGCGCAAGGAACGACCCGAAGCGATCCGGCGCGCGAAGCGCGATCCGCAGACCGCGCCACGTGATGACGCAGAAGCACGCCAGCACGATGGTCGCGCCAACGAGCCCCAGTTCCTCTGAAATGACCGAGTAGATGAAATCGTTGTGCGGCTCCGGCAGGTAGAACAGCTTCTGCACGCCGCCCATCAGCCCTCGGCCCAGGACGCCCCCGGTGCCGACCGCGATCATGGACTGCACCATCTGCCACGACGCGCCGAGCGGATCCGCCCACGGATCGAGGAAGGCGAGCACGCGCTGGCGCCGGTACGTCGAGAATGCGAGCAGCGCATAGAGCGCCGGCAGCGACAGGAGAAAGAGCCCCAGCACGTACTGGTAGCTGATGCCGGCCGCGAAGATCATCACGGCGGCGATCATGACGATCGACACCGACGTGCCGAGATCCGGTTCCGCGAGGACGAGGGCCACGAGACCGCCAAGGACGATGCCGATCGGCAGCATCGCGTGATGCGGCTCGTCGATGCGATCCATCCGCTTCTCGAGCAGGGAGGCCACGAACATGATCACGACGATCTTGGCGAATTCGGACGGCTGGATGCCGAGCGGACCGAGACTGAGCCAGCGCCTCGCCCCCTTGATCGGATGCGTGAAGAGGGCCGCGAGCAGCGCCAGCGCCACGATCGCGACGCCGGTCCACACGACGCTCGGCTGCCGGTAGTTGCGGTAGTCGATGCGCATCACGATCGGCACGAGCGCCAGTCCGAAGAGCGCCCAGGCACCCTGCTTGATCAGGTAGAGATACGGATCGTTGTACCGCTCCATCGCCACGACCGCCGACGCGCTGTAGACCATGACGACGCTCGTGCACACGAGCAGCAGCGTGGCGATGAAGAGCACCTTGTCCGATTTGAGCTTTCGCGCCATACTCCGCAACCTAAAGGTCCGGCCGGCTCGTGCCGACACATGGTCCGAACAGACGAGGCACGCGCCAGCTTTACAATTCTGCACGCGGCAACGCGGCAGAGACGACCGGCCAGCAGTCATCAGCCGGACGAGGGGCGAAGACACCACCCTCGCAGGCCGGGGCAGCCTGCGTTCCCAGCGGACGGTTCCTTACCGCCTCGCCCGGCTGATGACTGCTGGTATTCCTGTTCGTTCTCGATCGGCGGGGACCGTGCGCCCCGCCAGGCCCGCTCCCTTCCGCGATCCCGATCTCACTGCTCCCGCGTCACGCTCCATGATTCCTGCAGGCGCGAGACCTCCTGCTGGAACACGCGTCCCCGCTCCGCGTAGTCCTCGAACATGTCGAAGCTCGAGCAGGCCGGCGCGAGGACGACCGTCCGGCCCGGCGCCGCCGACGCGAACGCCGTCCGCACGGCCGCCGACATGGTGCCGGCCTCGTGCACGGGCACGACATCGCCCAGGGCCGCCCGGATGAGCGGCGTCGCCTCGCCGAGCGCCACCACCGTGGCGTGACGCGCCGCGAGCGGCTCGCGCAGGTCGGCGAAGCTGCCCCCCTTGAACCGGCCGCCCATGATCACGACCACGCCGTCGCCGAAGCTCTCGATCGCGCGGCGTGCCGCCTCGATGTTGGTCGCCTTCGAGTCGTTGACGAACCGCACGCCGCCGACTTCGCCCACCGGTTCGAGCGCATGCTCGAGGCCGCCGAAGCTCTCGACCGCGCGCGTCATCGCGCCGCTGTCCACCCCGACGAGCGACGCCACGGCCGCCGCGGCGAGCACGTCGGCGACGAGATGCGGACCGAGCAGCCGGATCGACGACAGCGGCACCAGCGGCTCGTCCGATCCGCCCTGCCGCCGGACGATGCATTCGTCGGCAATGACGACGCCGTCCCGGAGGCGGCCGCGGACCGAGCACCGGAGGGGACGGGCACGCAGGCCGTCCGTCATCGCCACCGTCGCGGGGTCGTCAACGTTGAACACCGCCCAGTCGTCCTCCGCCTGGTTCTCGAAGATGCGGCGCTTCGCCGCGGCGTATTCGTCGACGCTGGCGTGCCGATCGAGGTGGTCTGGCGAGAAATTGAGCAGCACGGCAATCCACGGACGGAAGGTGACGATGGCCTCGAGCTGAAAACTGCTCGCCTCGACCACGTGGATCGTGTCCTCCGTCGAATCGTCCACCTGGGCGCTCAGCGCGTTGCCGATGTTCCCGCCGACGAGGACACGGTGGCCGCCCGCCTCGAGCATCCGGCCGGTCAGGGTCGTCGTCGTCGACTTGCCCTTCGTGCCGGTGATGGCGACGATCCGGCCGCGCAGCCACCGCGAACGCGAGCTCGAGTTCACCGATCACGGGGACTCCCGCGCGACGCGCGGCCTCGATGACCGGCTGCCGCAGGGACACGCCCGGGCTGAGAACGATCAGGTCGGCGGCCGTGAAGGTTTCCGTCCGGTGGCCGCCGAGCTCCAGCTCCACGCCGGCGGTGCGCAGCCGATCCTCGTCGTCCACGCTGTCGCGCGCGTCCGAGAGCGTGACGCGGGCGCCGCGCCGCACCAGGAGTTCCGCGGCCGCGACGCCGCTCCGGGCGGCGCCGGCGACGGTGACCCGTCTGTCGCGAACGGAAAACGTCGGATCGTTCGTCATCTGAGCTTCAAGGTCGTCAGGCTGAAGAGCGCGAAGATGATGGCGAGGATCAGGAACCGCGTGATGACCTTCGGCTCGCTCCAGCCGATCAGCTCGAAGTGGTGGTGCAGGGGCGCCATCCGGAACACCCGTTTTCCGGTCAGCTTGAACGACGCGACCTGGATCACGACCGACGCCGCCTCCAGCACGAATACGCCGCCGACGATGGTGAGCAGCAGTTCCTGTTTGATGAGCAGCGCGATCGTCCCCAGCGCGCCGCCGAGCGCCAGCGACCCCACGTCTCCCATGAACACGTCGGCCGGATAGCAGTTGTGCCAGAGGAACGCGAGGCTCGCGCCCACGAGCGCGCCGCAGAAGATCGTCAGCTCGGCGGCGGCCGCCGGGAGCCGGACCAGTTGCAGGTAGTTCGAGAACACCGCGTGGGTCGACACATAGGCGAGCGCCGTGAGGGCCGCGGCGGCCACCGCGAACACGCTGATCGCGAGCCCGTCGAGGCCGTCGGTGAGGTTGACGGCGTTGCTCCACGCGACCAGCACGAACGCGGCAAACGCGATGTAGTAGTGGCCAAGATCCGGGATCAGCCGCTTGAAGAACGGAAAAATCAGGCGGGTGTTGTACAGGTCCTTGTCGGCGAGCGCGATGAGCGCCACGCCGACACCGATGCCGACGACGCCCTGCCAGGCCAACTTGTACCGCGGCGCCAGGCCGTGATGGGATCGGCGCACAATCTTCAGGTAGTCGTCGGCGAAACCGATGCCGCCGTACGCGATCGTCGCGAGCAGGGCAATCCAGACGAACGGGGTCGCGAGGTTCGCCCAGAGCAGCGTGGGGACGACCACCGACGTGAGAATCAGCAGCCCGCCCATCGTCGGCGTCCCGGCCTTGGTGCGATGGGTGGCGGGGCCTTCCTGGCGGATGACCTGCCCGACCTGGAACTCGCGCAGCTTGCGGATCACGATCGGACCCACGAAGAGCCCGATGGCGAGCGCGGTCAGGCTCGATGCGGCGGTCCTGAACGTGATGTAGCGCGCCACGTTCAACACGGCCCAGTACGGCGACAGGTAGTGCAGGTAGTACAGCATCAGGCGAACTCCGCCCGAAGCCTGGCCACGACCAGATCCGTGCCGATCCCCCGCGATCCTTTCACGAGCACGAGGTCGCCCGGACGGGTCCGCTGCAGCGCCACGGCGGCCGCCGCCTCGCTGTCGGCGACGTGGACGACGGCGTCGGCCGGCATGCCACCGCGAATCGCACCTTCCGCGAGCGCGCGCGCGGCATCGCCGCCGACCGTCACGAGCAGGTGCAGGCCCGCGCCCGCCGCCGCAGTGCCGCACGCCCGGTGCCGCGCCTCGGCGTGCACGCCGAGCTCCAGCATCTCGCCGAGAACCGCGATCTTGCGCGCGCTGCCGGTGGCGGCCTGCACGGTCTCGAGCGAGCGCACCAGGGCCGCGGGGCTGGAATTGTAGGAATCGTCCACCAGGGTGATGCCGCCCGGCAGGCGGAGGACCTCGCCCCGGTGGTGGGCGGGCCGAAGCCGCGCGGCGCGCTCGGCAATCGCGTCGAGCGGCACGTCGAACTCGAGCGCCACGGCTGCCGCCGCCAGCACGTTGAGCAGATTGCCGAGGCCGAGCAGCGGGGTGTCGATGTGCAGCTCTCCAGCCGGGGTGCGCACGTCGGCGGAGGTCCCGTCGAGCCCGCGCACTTGTACGGCGGTGGCGCGCACGTCCGCGCGCGGCGCGGTGCCGAACGTCACGACGCGGCCGGCGAACCCGCCCAGCCGCGCGGTGATGCGATCGTCATCGGCGTTGGCGATGAGGACATCGGACGGACCCGCCTGCTCGAGGATTTCGGCCTTGGCGTCGGCCAGTTCGTCCGGTGAGGCGAAGAAGCCGAGGTGGGCGTCCCCGACATTCGTCCAGACGCGCACGTCCGGCTCGGCGATGCCGACGAGCGTCCTGATTTCGCCTGGATGATTCATGCCGAGCTCGACTACCGCCACCGCCGGACGCGACCGCAACTCGAGCAGCGAGAGCGGCAGGCCGATGTGATTGTTCAGATTCCCCTGGTTCCGGAACACGGCGTACCTCGAACTAAGGAACTCCGCCGCCACTTCCTTCGTTGTCGTCTTGCCGGCGCTTCCGGTAACCGCCACGACCTTCGCGCCCGATCGCCGGCGCACGTCGCGCGCGATCGCCTGCAACGCGCGCGTCGTGTCGTCCACCTGCACGACGATGCGAGTCGCCGGACATCCGCCGTGCGGCTCCTGGACAACCGCGCCGGCCGCGCCCTTGTCGAACGCTTCGGCGACGAACGCGTGGCCGTCGAACCGATCGCCGCGAATGGCGACGAACAGGTCCCCGGCGCTGACCGAGCGCGAGTCGATCGACACGCGGCCGACCGGATCGGCCGCCGCGCCGCTGATCAACCGGCCGGCGGTCGCCGCGACGATGTCCCCGGCTGTCAGCCGCACCGGATCCACGCGCTACGACACCTTCGGCGCGCTGCGGCGCCGTCCCAGCGCCGCGCGCGCGACGTCAACGTCGTCGAACGGGAGCACCCGCTCGCCAACGACCTGATACTGCTCGTGCCCCTTGCCCGCCACGAGCACGAGATCGCCGGGCCTGGCGTCCCGCACGGCGGTTTCGATCGCCGCCTTCCGGTCGACGATCGCCTTGAAGGGCGTGGCGCGCGGGCCCTGCTGTCCCCTCGGCGCGCGATCGGCCGGCATGACGATGCCGCGCTTGATGTCCTCGATGATCGACTCCGGGGCTTCTGAACGGGGGTTGTCCGACGTCACGATGACGAGATCGCTCAGCCGCGCCGCGACGGCGCCCATCAGCGGACGCTTCGTGCGATCGCGATCGCCGCCACAGCCGAACACGGTGATCACGCGTCCCGAGGCGAGCGGGCGCGCCGTTTCGAGCAGGTTCTTGAGTGCATCGTCGGTGTGCGCATAGTCCACGACGACGCGAACGTCGTCGTCGGGAGCCGACACGACCTGAAAGCGCCCCGGGACGTTGACGAGCGCGGCGATGCCCTGCTCGATCGCGCCGGACGGAAGATCCAGCGCGACCGCGGCCGCGACGGCGGCCAGGATGTTGTAGGCGTTCGGCCGGCCGACGAGCGCCGAGCGGATCTGGAGCGCGCCGCCAGGCGTCCGGATCGTGAACGCGAGCCCGCCGAGCGACAGCGCGATCGGACCGGGCTGCACGTCGGCAGGCGTGTCGATCGCATAGGTCAGCGAGCGCGGCGCCGCGGCTGCGAACTCGGCACCGCGCCGATCGTCGAGGTTGGCGACGCCAACCGCGCCCTGCGGCAGCAGTTCGAACAGCCGCCGCTTCGCCGTGAAGTACTCCGTCATGTCGCGATGGAAGTCGAGGTGATCGCGCGTGAGGTTCGTGAAGACGCCCGCGGCGAAATGAAGGGCGTCCGCGCGGCGCAGCGCCAGGGCATGCGACGACACTTCGATCACGCACGCGCCGGAGCCCTGCGTGACCATCTCGCGCAGCATGCGCTGCAGCTCCGGCGCTTCGGGTGTCGTGCGCGTGGCGTCCACCTCGCGCGTGCCGATGCGATAGCCGACCGTGCCGATGCGCCCGCACCGCGTGCCCGCGGCCTCGAAGATTGACGACAGCAGATACGCGGTCGTCGTCTTGCCGTTGGTCCCGGTAATGCCGACGAGCGTCAGTTCGCGGCTCGGATGGCGGTAGAAGATGGCGGAGAGCACCGCCAGCGCCAGCCGCGCGTCAGCGACCTGGACCCACGGCACGCGGATCGGCCAGGGGGCGGCGGCCTCCGACACGACCGCGACGGCGCCGCGGGCGACCGCGTCGCGCGCGAAGCTGTCGCCATCGGCGCGCAGCCCCTTGAGGGCGACGAACACCGAGCCGGGCCCTGCCTGGCGCGAGTCGTTCGTGATGCCCGACACCTCGGTGGCACCCTCGGCAGCCGGCGGCAACGACCCGGCGGGCGCTCCGAACTCGGCGAACTCGGCGAAGAGGCCGGCAAGCGTCACTGCGGCGGTCCTCCGGCCGGCTGGAGCGGCGGCGTGCGGCCGAGGGTCAGGATGCACGCGTCGCCGCGGACGAGCGCCTCCCCGGCGGGGGGCTGCTGCTCGACGACGAACCCGTCGCCGTTGATCTGGGCCCGCATGCCTGCCCGGTTGACGACGCGCAGCGCTTCCCTCGCGCTCAGGCCGCGCAGATCCGGCATCAGGCCGTCAGGGAGCGGCTCCGGCATGCGTTCGAGAATCGGGGCGCTCACGGGCTGCGGTGCCCGCCCGGGTTCGTCGTGGCGCGCAACGAGGACGGGCGGCGGCGCATTGAGCGTAGGGCCGATGCCGAGGTGGCGCAGCGTCGCCTCGGCAATCCGCGTGAAGACCGGCGCCGAAACGGTGGCGCCGTAGTATCCCCGGGCATGCGGCGAATCGATGACGACGATGATGGTGACGGCGGGGTTGCGCGAGGGAATGAACCCCACGAACGACGCGAAGTAGTCGGATTTCGAGTAGCGCCCGTTGACAATCTTCGACGCGGTTCCGGTCTTCCCCGCAATGGTGAAGCCGTCCATGCGGGCGACCTTCGCCGTGCCGCGCTCGACGACCGCCTCCATGATCTCGGTGAGCGTGGCGGCGGTGTCCGGCGTGATGACGCGGCGCAGCACCTTGTGCGGCACCTCCTCGCGTCGCCCGTTGCGGATGAACGCGCGTACCACGCGCGGCTCGATCAACTCGCCGCCGTTGGCCACGGCGCTGACCGCCGTAGCCATCTGCAGCGGCGTGACGCCGACCTGATAGCCCATCGACACGGACGCGAGCGCGCTGGCATCGAGGCGGGCAGGATTCCAGACGATGCCCGGGCTCTCGCCGCGGAAGTCCGGCGACAGCGTCTGTCCAAAGCCGAAGCGGTTGATGTACCGCACGAGGCGCTCGGCCCCGAGGCGGGCGCCCACCCTGATCGCGCCCACGTTGCTCGACTTGGCGATGACGTCGATGAACGGCATCACGCCGTATTCGTGCGTGTCGCGGATGACTCGCGAACCGAACGTGATGTATCCCGGCGCGCAGTCGACCGGATCCTCGGGCGTGATCACGTGCTCCTGGAGCGCGGCCGAGGCCGTGACGACTTTGAACGTCGAGCCAGGCTCGTACAAATCCTGGACGGCGCGGTTGCGGCGGGCCTCGGCCTCGGCGCGCCCGAAGGCGTTCGGATTGAAGGTCGGCCAGTTCGCCAGCGCGAGGATCTCGCCGGTCTGCGGCCGCATGATGATGGCCGTGCCGCCGGCCGCGGCGTTCTCCTCGACGCCGATCCGCAGCTCGCGCTCGGCGACGAACTGGAGGTATTCGTCGATCGTCAGCTCGAGGCCGTCGCCGGCGGTCGCCGGCTGTTCCTCGCGGCTGTTCATGACGTGCCTGGCGCCGTCGGCCTGGACGAGGATCTTCCCCTCGTGGCCGCGGATCCGGCTGTCGAACGTCGATTCGAGCCCGGCCAGCCCGACGTTGTCGAGGCCGACGTAGCCGAGCACGTGCGACGCGAGTTCCCGGTTCGGATAATACCGGCGGCTCTCCTTGTAGAAGAGGAGCCACGGAAAATCGAGCGCCTTGATGCGCGCGGCCTCATCGGGGGAGATCTGCCGCGCCAGGTAGACGAACTGTCCCTTGCGGCGCAGCCGTTCGGCCAGGACCTGCTGTTGCGGCCCGTCGCAGGCATCGAGCGCGCGACAGATGAGCGCCGCCGCCCGATCCGGCTGCTCCACCTGCGATGGATCGGCGGCGATCGTATCGGCGTCGACGCTGTAGGCCAGCATGTGCCCGTTGCGGTCGAGAATCTCGCCGCGCTTGGCGGGCGGGTGGATCGTCCGGAGATGCTGGCTGTCGGCGTACGCCATCAGGCTGTCGTGATCGACGACCTGGAGGTAGACCAGCCGGGCCTCGATCGCGGCGGTCCACAACCCGAAGACACAGGCGCAGACGAGCACGCGGGTCCGCAGGGTCACGCGCCACTCGGCGGGCGACGCGGCGGCCTCCCGGCGCGCGACGCGCTGCGCCGGACCGCGCCAGGGGAGCCTGAATCTGCTGATGCCGTTTCCCTCCGCCACCGGGTCCTCCTGATGCGTGCTAGCGCGACGCGACGACGGACTTTTCCGGGGGAGCCGCGGGCGTCACGCGTTCGATCACGATCGCCTGACCTTTTGCGGGAGCCACCATGTGCAGGTCGCGGGTCGCGATTCGCTCGATCCGGGCCGGCGAGCGCAGCGTTTCGATTTCGAGCACCAGGTGCCGGTGGACCTCTTCTTCGGCCGCGCGCGCGTCCTGCAGTTCCTGGATCTGGTAGCCGTGCCGCAGGAGCTCGAAGTGCTGCCAGGCCGAAAAGAGCGCCACGGCGACGAGCAGGCCACCGATCGCCACCGACCGCCACAGCTGGCGCTGCCGTGCCTCGTCGACTTCGCGGACGATCGGGTTGTTGCGTACGTCCTTCTTGATGGCGTACTCGAAGTCCATCGTGCTCATGCCAGCCTCTCAATCGCACGTAGCTTCGCGCTGCGCGCGCGCGGGTTGCGCGCCACCTCCTCGTCGCCGGGGCCGAGCGGCTTGCGGGTCAGCACACGCACCGCCGATTCACCGGCCGCCAGCGCCCGGAACGTGTGCTTCACGATCCGATCCTCGAGCGAGTGAAAGGTGATCACCGCCAGGCGCGCGCCCGAGAGCAGCAGCCGGGCGGCATCCGACAGGAAGAGGTCGAGCCCCTCGAGTTCGCCGTTCACCCAGATGCGCAGCGCCTGGAACGTGCGCGTCGCCGGATCGATGCGCTGGTACCCCCGGCGCGGCACCGCGCGGCGCACGATGGCCGCGAGCTGCCCCGTCGTTGCGATCGGGTCGCCCTCGCGCGCCGTCACGATCGCCCGCGCGATGCGGCGGGAAAAGCGCTCTTCGCCGTAGCGAAAGATCACGTTCGCCAGATCCACTTCACCGACCTGGACCAGCAGATCCGCCGCCGTCGGTCCCTGCGACTGGTCCATCCGCATGTCCAGGGCTTCGTCGCGCCGGAAGCTGAAACCGCGCCCGTCCGCGTCGAACTGCATCGAGGACACGCCGAGATCGGCCAGGATGCCGTCCGCACCGCCCGCATCCCGGGACTCCAGGACGCGGCCGAGCTGCCGATAATCCGAGTGCACGAGTTCCACGCGGCCCGGGAACGCGGCCAGCGTCGTCGCGGCGATGGACAGCGCCTCGCGATCGCGATCGAGCCCGATGAGACGGGTCGCCCCTGCCTCCAGCAGCGCGCGCGCGTGCCCGCCGAGCCCGACCGTGCAGTCGACGAAGAGCCCTCCCCGGGACGGCATGAGCACCGAGAGCGTCTCGGCAACCATGACCGGTTCGTGAGTGGGGCCGCTCGTCATCATGGTCAGCTTCAAATGCCGAAATCCGAGAGCGCCCGGGCGTCCTCGTCGGTGTAGGGTTCGCGCTGGAGCTTGGCGACGAACCGCTCGTGATTCCACACGTCGAGCCAGTCGGTACCTGTCCGAGCACGTCCACTTCGCCGCTCATCCCAGCCGATTCGCGCAGCCGCGGCTGAATCAGCACTCGCCCCTGCGTGTCGAACTCCGCCGTCTGTCCGTAGTAGTTCACCCGGTCGAAGAACTTGAGCCGTGCCGGATGGGTCGAGGGGACCTTCGCCAGCTTCTCTTCGAGCGCGAGCCAGACCGGCATCGGATAAATGCGGACGTACTCGCCCGTCACGCTCGTCACGAACACCCCCGTTCCGTGCTGGTCTTCGACCAGCGCCCGGAAGGCGTTCGGGATCTTGAGCCTGCCCTTGTCATCGATCCTGGCGGCGTAGTTACCCCGGAGCACGGCTATTACTCCACTTTACTCCACTATAATCCACCGCGATAGTAGAGAACCGGCCGGGGGTTTGTCAACCGCAAAATACAGGTACAGCAAGGGTTACGCTTTATTTTCGCCGGGCGAACAAACTGGCGAAAGACTAAGGCCGGGCTGCCGTCGCGTGCTACGATGTGCAGATTTGGCGGACGGCTGACAACCAGCCGGGCTGCCTGCCTCCGGACCAGACACGACTCATGCTGCGAGCAGGACTCATCGGTTTCCCGTCGTCGGGCCGGACGGCCCTGTTCCAGTTGCTGACGAGCGCCCGCGAAGCGCCACGGGGCGGCGGCAAGACGGACGCGAATGTCGGCGTTTCGCGCGTGCCCGACGAGCGGCTCGATCGGCTCACCGCCCTCTTCAACCCGCGCAAGCACGTGCCCGCCACCGTCGAGTTCGCGGACATCGCCGGTGCCGGCGGGGCCAGGTCGGGCGCGCAGGCGCTGCTCGACGTCGCACCCTTCCGCAACGCCAACGCCCTGCTGCACGTCGTCCGCATGTTCCGGGATCCGTCGGTCCCGCACCCGGCGGGGTCCGTCGATCCGGCGCGCGATGTCAGGACGATGGAGGACGAACTGATCCTGGCGGACCTCGGGGTGGTCGAGAAGCGGCTCGAGCGGCTCGAGCGCGACCTCAAGAAGGGCAACGACGCGGAATTGCGCCGCGAGCAGGAGATCCTGCTCGGCTGCCGGACGGCGCTCGAGGCGGGGCAGCCGCTCCGCGCCCTTGCGCTGTCGCCAGACGATGCCCGGCGGCTGCGCGGGTTCCAGTTCCTCTCGGCCAAACCGCTGCTCCTGGTCCTCAATCTCGACGAGGCCGATCTGCCGCAGGCCGACGACGCAGTGAAGCTCGCCGGTCTCGAGGCGTTCGTCTCCGGCGCCTCGACGCGGGCGGTGCCGATCTGCGCGAAGATCGAACTCGAGATCGCGCAACTGGATCCGGCCGACGCCGCCGCGTTCATGGCGGATCTCGGGCTGCGCGAGTCGGGACTCGATCGGGTCATCCGCGCCAGCTACGACCTTCTCGGCTACATCTCCTTCTTCACCGTCGGCGAAGACGAGAACCGCGCGTGGTCGATCCCGCGCGACACTCCGGCGCAGCTCGCCGCTGGTGAAATACACAGCGACATCCAGCGTGGATTCATCCGGGCGGAAGTCGTGCGCTACGAACACCTGCTCGCCCGCGGGACGCTGGCGGCCTGCCGCGAGCATGGCGAGCTCCGGCTGGAAGGCAAGGAGTACATCGTCCAGGACGGCGACGTCATCAACTTCCGCCACGCGACGTAGCCCGTGATAACGTTCGGCGCGCAGGGGGCTTCCAGATGACCGTCCGGACCGTCCTGGTCTGCGAGGCGCAGGTGCCGTTCGTGCACGGCGGTGCCGAAGTGCACGTCCGGCAGCTCGTGCGCGAGCTGCGCGCGCGCGGCTATCTCGCCGAACTCGTGAGCGTGCCGTTCAAGTGGTATCCCAAGGAAGAAATCCTGCCGCACGCGGCCGCGTGGCGTCTTCTGGATCTCAGCGAGAGCAACGGGCGGCCGGTCGATCTGGTGATCGCCTCGAAGTTCCCCACGTACTTCGTGCGGCATCCGCGAAAAGTCGCATGGCTCATCCACCAGTACAGGGCGGCCTACGAGCTGTGCGGCACTGAGTACAGCGACTTCGCGCATACGGAAACCGACGTCGGCCTGCGGGACACGCTGATGCGCCTCGACACCGAGATGCTCGGCGAATGCCAGGCGATCTTCGCCAACGCGCGCAACACGGCCTCGCGCCTGGAAAAATACAACGGGCTCCACGCCGAGGCTCTCTATCACCCGCCGCAGCTGGCCGGGCGGCTCGTGCCTGGCCCGTACGGCGACTACGTGCTGTCGGTCGGGCGCATCGAAGCGGTCAAGCGCGTGGACCTGCTGGTCGAGGCGATGGCCTCGGTGGATCGGCCCGTCCGTCTGGTGGTCGCGGGCGACGGCACACAGCGCGCGAACGTCGAGCGCCTGGCGGAACAGCGGGGCGTGAGCGACCGGGTACGCTTCCTTGGAAGCGTCGGCGACGACGAGCTGGTCGGCCTGTATGCCGGCGCGCTGGCGGTGGCCTACCCGCCCTTCGACGAAGACTTCGGCTACGTCACGCTCGAGGGCTTCCTGGCGCGCAAACCCGTGATTACGTGCACCGACTCGGGCGGCCCGAACGAGTTCGTCCGGGACGGGTTGAACGGGTACGTGTGCCCGCCGGCAGCCGCAGACATCGCCGGGGCGATCAACCGCCTCGCCGCCGATCGCCGGCACGCGGCCGCGCTCGGCGACGCCGGCCACGCGGTGGCCGCCGCGATCACCTGGGACGGCGTCATCGAGCGCTTGATTGCGTGCCATAATGGCGGCGACCCCGCGCCCGCGCAGCCGTGAACAAACTCATCATCCAGATCCCGTGCCTCAACGAGGCGTCGACACTGCCTGCCACGCTGGCGGACCTGCCGCGGTCCGTTCCGGGGATCGACACGGTCGAGGTGCTCATCATCGACGACGGGTCGAACGACGGCACCTCGGATGTCGCACGGGCGTGCGGCGTCGATCACATCGTCCGGCTGCGGCGCAACAAGGGCCTGGCGGCGGCGTTCACGGCGGGTATCGATGCCTCGCTCAAGGCCGGCGCCGACTACATCGTCAACACCGACGCAGACAACCAGTACGCGGCGCACGAGATCCCGCGCCTGATCGGTCCGCTGATGCGCGGCGAGGCGGACATCGTGATCGGCGACCGCAACGTGGGCGAGCTGCGGCACATGTCCTGGCGCAAGCGTCAGCTCCAGCGGCTGGGGAGCTGGGTCGTGCGGCAGGTCTCGAACACGACCGTGCCCGACACGACGAGCGGCTTTCGCGCCTACACGCGCGAAGCGGCCCTGAGAATGACGATCGTGTCGGAGTTCTCCTACACGCTCGAATCGATCATCCAGGCCGGCAAGAAGCGAATGGCGATCGCGCACGTGCCGGTCAGCACCAACCCGCGCACGCGCGACTCCCGGCTCTTCGACAGCGTCTTCGGCTACATCAAGCGCTCGTCGGCGACCATCGTGCGCATCTACACGATGTACGAGCCGCTGAAGGTCTTCACCTACCTCGGCTTGACCGTGTTCGGGATGGGGCTCGCGATTTCGGTGCGGTTCGTCTACTACTACCTGACGGGCACGGGCGCCGGCCACCTCCAGTCGCTCATCGCCTCGGCCATCCTGATGATCGTCGGTTTCCAGGTGCTCGTCATCGGCCTGCTCGCCGACGTGATCTCGGCCAATCGCAAGCTGCTCGAGGACCTGGTGTACCGGGTGCGCACGCTCGAACTGCCGCCCTCGCGCAACACGCCCGATGTGACGACGCTCACGCACGCGCCGCGCCAGGATCGGTGGGAGCACTAGTGGCCGAGCCGTCCAGCGTCTCGGTTGTCGTCCCTGCCTATCACGAGGGCGCCGTCATCGCGGATGTCGTGGCCGCGCTCGCCTCCGCGGGGCCGTGGCACGAGATCATCGTGGTTGACGACGGGTCGAACGACGAGACGGCCGCGCGCGCGGCCGCCGCCGGCGCGGTGGTCGTCCGGCATCCGTACAACAAGGGCAACGGCGCCGCCGTCAAGACCGGGATCCGGCGGGCCACCGGCGAGTTCGTGCTCATCATCGACGGCGACGGCCAGCACCGTCCCGAGGATGCCCGCCGTCTGGTCAGCCGGCTCGGCGAATACGACCTGGTGATTGGCGCGCGCTCGACCGGCACGCAGGCGACGCAGGCGCGCCGGTTCGGCAACACGGCGCTCAACCGGCTCGCGAGCTACCTCACCGGGCGGGACATCCCCGACCTGACGTCCGGCTTCCGCGCGGCGCGCCGGGACTGCCTCCGCGAGTTCCTGCACCTGCTGCCGAATGGCTTCTCCACCCCGACGACGACGACGCTCGCCTTCATCAAGGCCGGGTACAACGTCGCGTTCGAACCGGTCGAGGCGCGGCCGCGCGTCGGGACATCGAAGATCAAGCTGGCCAGCGACGGCGCGAAGTTCCTGATGATCATCTTCAAGATCGTCACCCTGTTCAGTCCGTTGCGCGTGTTCCTGCCGATCAGCCTCGCGTCGTTCGTGCTGGGGGCGGCCTACGCCCTCTGGACGATCGCGCTGCACTCGAAGATCCCGAACGGTGCGGTGCTCCTGATTCTCTTCGCCGCGGTCGTCTTTCTCGTCGGTCTGGTGTCGGAACAGATCTCCGCCCTGCGCTTCGAGGGCCGCCAGTAGCGTCGGCATGACGATCGATCTCCCCCGCGCGCGCCGGCTGATTGTCGCGGCCGCCGTCGCAGGCCTGGTCCTGCGCGTGGCGTTCGGGCTGCTGGTACTGGGTCGGCAAGCCACTGACGCACGACGAACACGAATACCTGGACCTGGCGCGAAGCGTCGCGGAGGGGCGGGGCTTCGCCTACGGCCCGTCTCACGACGCCGGCACCGCTCAGCAGTTCGGCCGCGCACCCGCATACCCGCTCTTCCTCACGATCATCGGCGCCGGCTCCGGGCCGGCCGACCCATCGTCATCACCGGTCCGCGTGAAGATCGCGCAGTCCATCGTCGGCGCGCTGGTCGTCTGGCTCATCGGGATCATCGCGCTTCGCGCGGCCGGAGGCGCGGCTGGCGTACTCGCGGCGGCAATCGCCGCCGTGTATCCGCCACTCGTGTGGATGAGCGCCTACGTGCTCAGCGAAACGCTCTACAGCGCCGTGGCACTCGGGGCAGCCCTGCTGCTCGATGTCGCCGTCGAGCGCGCCGACCGGGAGGGCACCGCGCGAGGCGGGAGTGCCGCAACGCTCGCCGCGGGGCTTCTGTGCGGCATCGCGGTGCTCGTCCGGCCGGTCATGCTGTTCTTCCTGCCGCTGGCGGCCTGGTGGTTGTGGCGCCGCCGCCGGACGTCGCTCGCCGTGGCGCTGATGCTGACGACGATTGCGGTCGTCGCGCCGTGGACCGCGCGCAACTACCGTGTCTACGGGCGGTTCATCCTGGTGGCGTCAGAGGGTGGCGTGACGTTCTGGACGGGCAATCACCCGCTGGCCCGCGGCGAGGGCGACCTGGCGGCGAATCCCGACATCAAGGTGGCGGACGTCGCGTTCCGCGCGGCGCATCCGGGGCTGAGCGCTGAAGAGCTGGAGCCGCTCTACTATCGGGACGCCCTGCACAACATCGGCGCGCATCCCGGCTGGTGGGTCGGGCTGATCGCGCGGAAGGCCTTCTACACGGTCATCCCGGCGGGGCCGTCCTATACGCTACACTCAGGACGGTACTTCGGGCTCTCGGTGGTGTCGTACGGGGCCATCCTCGTCGCGGCGCTCGCCGGCGTGGGCTTCATCCCGAGACATCGACGCCCGATCGCGGTGTTCCTCCTCGCCGCGTCGACGATCGTGGTTTCGCTCGTCTTCTTTCCGCAGGAGCGGTTCCGGATTCCGGTGGTTGATCCAACGCTGATCATCTGCGCCGCCGCGGGCGTCCGCCGGTGGGACCCGCGATGAACGTGCTGGTCGTCGTGCCCACCTTCAACGAGCGCGAGAACCTGCCGCGGCTCGTCGCGGGCGTCCTCGCGCACGACGGGTACCGGATGCTGATTGTCGACGACGAGTCTCCCGACGGCACGGGACGGGTGGCCGACGATCTCGCGCGCCAGCACGCGGGCCGGATCGAGGTCATGCACCGGACGGGCGCGCGCGGGCTCGGCCGGTCGTACGTCGATGGCCTGCGGCTCGCGGTCGGCAAGACCGGACGTCGATCTGATCTGCCAGATGGACGCCGACCTGTCCCACGATCCGGCGTACCTGCCATCGCTGGCCGCCGCGACGGCGACCCACGATCTCGTGATCGGCTCGCGATATCTCGACGGCATCAGCGTGGTGAACTGGCCCCTCCACCGGATCGTCCTGAGCACGTTCGCCAACCGGTACATCCGCGCCGTGACACGGCTGCGCGCGAGCGACTGCACGAGCGGGTTCCGGTGCTGGCGCCGGGAGGCCCTCGCCCGCCTGGCGCTCGACTCGATGGTCTCGGACGGCTACGCCTTCCTGGTCGAGATGCTGTACGACGCGCACCGGCACGGCTGCCGCATCGGCGAAGTGCCCATCATCTTCGTCGAGCGCCGTCAGGGCCAGTCGAAGCTCTCGAGCGGCGTCATCCTCGAGTCGGTCATCATGCCGTGGCGGCTGCTGCTGCGCGGCCGCCGGTCCTGACCCATGCGCCAGGTCGTCGTGTTCGTGACGACGTCGTATCCACGCTTCCCCGGGGACAGCGTGGGCACCTTCATGGAACCGATCGCGAAGGCGGTCGCAGCGCGCGGGCACGACGTCCACGTCGTGGCGCCCTGGCATCCGCTCGTCACGCGCGGCGCCGAGGACGCGGGGGTGCGATTCCATTTCTACCGGTACGCGCCGCTGCGCCGGTTGAACGTGTTCGGGTACGCGTCGGCCATGCGCGCCGACGTCAGCGTGCGAGGCGCGGCCTACCTCGCCGCGCCGTTCGCGCTGGCGGCCGGCTGCCTCGCCGCGCGCCGCGTGGCGCGGCGGCATGGTGCCACGGTCATGCACGGCCATTGGGTCGTGCCCGGCGGCGTCACGGCCGCGATCGCCTCGCCCGGGCTGCCGCTCGTCATCAGCCTGCACGGATCCGACGTCTATGTCGCCGAGACGCTGGCGCCGGCGCGAGTGGCTGCGCGGTGGGCATTCGGCCGCGCGGGATGCGTCACCGCCTGCAGCGACGACCTGGCGCGCCGCGCCGTCGCGCTCGGCGCGGATCCGCGCCGCGTCGCGACGGTGCCGTATGGCGTCGACGTCGGCCGGTTCAAACCGGACGCCGCGGTGCGCGAGCAGCGACGGGCGTCTCTGGAGGTCGCCCCGGGTTCACCGCTCGCGGTCGCGGCCGGACGTCTGGTGCGAAAGAAGGGGTTCGAATACCTCATCGACGCGCTGGCGGGCCTGCCCGGCGCAACGCTGGCGATCGCCGGCGACGGCACGCTCGCTGACGAGCTGCGGGCGCGCGCCAGGACCCTCGGGGTCGCCGACCGGATTCGCTTCCTCGGCGACCAGACGCAGGACGAGGTCGCCGGCTGCTTTGCCGCCGCCGACGCGATCGTGGTGCCCTCGGTGCGCGACGACAGCGGCAACGTCGATGGCCTGCCCAACGTCGTCATGGAAGCGCTCGCCTCGGGGACGCCGCTCGTCACGACGGACGCCGGAGGCATCGGGACGGTGGTTCGGGACGGAGAGACGGCGCTCGTGGTCGCCCAGCGCGATGCGGCCGCGTTGACCTCGGCACTCGGCGCGCTCTTCGCCGAGCCGGTCCGCG
The DNA here is from genome assembly GCA_963817635.1 of uncultured Acidobacteriota bacterium. Taxonomy (GTDB): domain Bacteria; phylum Acidobacteriota; class Vicinamibacteria; order Vicinamibacterales; family 2-12-FULL-66-21; genus CAWFPR01. The sequence continues at coordinate 194,997 of CAWFPR010000006.1, forward strand.
GCGGAGCCATCGGCGCCCGGGCGCGCGCGATGGTCGAGCGTGATTTCGGCTGGGGCCGGACGGCCGAACGGTTCGAGGATGCCTACACGCAGGCGCTTGCCTTCAAGTCATCGGCCGACTAAAATTCAGCGTTTACCCATGCCGCCGCCTGACTCTCCGAAGACCAGGGCTCAGTGTGTTTTTTCCCGCGTACAACGACAGCGGGACGATCGCGAGCCTGGTCATCACCGCGCTGCTGACGGCCCGTCGCCTGGAGGTGGACTGCGAGGTGATCATCGTCAACGACGGGAGCGCCGATGCCACCGCGCAGATCGCGGACGAACTGGCGCGGACGTACCCGGAAGTGCGGGTCGTGCACCACGAGAGCAACCGCGGGTACGGCGGCGCGCTGCGCAGCGGCTTCGAGGCGGCAACCCGCGACTGGGTGTTCTACACCGACGGCGACGCCCAGTACGATCCGGCCGAAATGGCCCTGCTGTGGGAGCGGCGCGCCGACGGCGACGTCGTCAACGGCTACAAGATCAGCCGATCCGACCCGTTGCACCGGATCATCATCGGCCGCATCTACCACCATACGGTGAAGATCCTCTTCGGGCTGCGCGTGCGCGACGTCGACTGCGATTTCCGGCTGCTGCGGCGTTCGGTGTTCGACAAGGTCAGGCTCGAAAAGAACAGCGGCGTGATCTGCCTGGAGATGATGAAGAAGATCCAGGACGCCGGGTTTCCGATCAGCGAGGTGCCCGTGCACCACTACCACCGGGCCTACGGCCGGTCGCAGTTCTTCAACTTCCGGCGGCTGTTCAGGACGGCGATCGACGTGGGCAAGTTGTGGCTGGCGCTCGTCGTCCGCGGCGAACACCGTCGCGACACGCGGCGTCCGCGGACGCCGCCGCCGCGCCGCGCACCGGGGGTGATCGGTGACGGATCCTTACGACGGGTTCTACCGCGGCCGCCGCGTGATGATCACGGGCGGACTCGGCTTCATCGGCAGCAACCTGGCGCGCCAGCTCGTCGAGCTCGGCGCCGACGTCCTGATCATCGACGCCATGCTGACCGACTACGGCGGCAACCTGTTCAACATCGACGGCATCGCGGACCGCGTCCGGGTGAACATCAACGACGTGCGGATGCAGAGCACGATGGATGTGCTGGCCAGGGGACGGGAACTCATCTTCAACCTCGCCGGCCAGGTCAGCCACATCGACAGCATGCGCGATCCCTACACCGATCTCGAGATCAACTGCCGCGCCCAGCTGTCGATCCTCGAGGCGTGCCGGGTGCACTGTCCTGGCGTGCGCGTCGTGTACGCCGGCACACGCCAGGTCTACGGCCGCCCGGACTACCTGCCGGTCGACGAGCGCCACCTGGTGCGGCCGGCCGACATCAACGGGGTCAACAAGGCGGCCGGCGAGTACTATCACCTGCTGTACAACAACGTCTTCGACGTGCGTGCCTGCTCGCTGCGGCTGACCAACGTGTACGGGCCGCGTCAGCTGATCCGGCACAATCGCCAGGGCTTCATCGGCTGGTTCATCCGCCTGGCGCTCGAGGACGAGCGAAATCCAGATCTTCGGCGACGGCTCGCAGCTGCGCGATTTCGTCTACGTCGACGACGCCGCCGACGCGTTCCTGCGGGCGGGCGCCACGGACGTGTGCGACGGCGACGTGTTCAACGTCGGCGGGGCCGAGCCCATCGCGCATCGCGACCTGGTGTCGCTGCTCATCGAGACCGCCGGCAGCGGACGCGTACGCTACGTGGACTGGCCCGAGGAGAAGAAGCGCATCGACATCGGCAGCTTCTATTCCGATTCGACGAAATTCGAGCGGGCCGTCGGCTGGAAGCCTCGCGTCGGACTCCGGGAGGGCCTGCGCCGCACGCTCGACTTCTATCGCGAGTTCGGGTCCCACTACCTGGAGTCGCCGTGTTGATCCCGTTCCTGCAGCTCACGCCCGGCGAAGACGCCGCGGCAGTCCGCAGCGGCCATCGATCGGGTCATCGCGCGCGGCTGGTTCGTGCTCGGTCCCGAACTGGACGCCTTCGAGCAGGAGTTCGCCGCCGCCACGGGAGCCGCCCACGCGGCCGGCGTCGGCACCGGGACCGACGCGCTGGCGATTGCGCTTCGCGCGCTGGGGATTGGCCCCGGCGACGAAGTGATCACGACGCCGCTCTCGGCCGCCTATTCGGCCCTGGCGATCATGATGGCCGGCGCGCGGCCGGTCTTCGCCGACATCGATCCCGATCGGCTCACGCTCGATCCGGCGGCGGCCGCCGCGGCCGTCACGTCCAGGACCGCGGCGATCATGCCGGTTCACCTGTACGGCCAGCCGGCCGACATGCCCCGGCTCGTCGAGGTGGCGCGCGCGCCACAATCTCGCGATCGTCGAGGACTGCTGCCAGGCGCACCTGGCGACCTGCGGCGGCCGGCCGGTCGGCAGCTTCGGCGCCGCGGCCGCCTACAGTTTCTATCCGACCAAGAACCTCGGCGCGCTCGGCGACGGGGGGGCACTCACCACGAACGATGCCGGCCTCGCCGCGCGCGCGCGGCGGCTCCGCAACGGCGGACAGACGGATCGCTACCATCACGGCGAGTTCGGCGTGAACTCGCGGCTCGACGAACTGCAGGCGGCAGTCCTTCGAGCGCGGCTCCGGTTTCTCCCGGAATGGACGGAGCGGCGGCGGGCACTGGCGCGCGAGTACCGCGCGTCGCTCGCCGACGTCCGGGCGATCGCCGTGCCGCCCGAGTGTGACGCGGGTCACGTGTACCACCTGTTCCCCGTGAGAAGCCAGGATCGTGACGGCGTGCAGGCGCACCTGCGCACACGCGGCATCGAGACGCTGATTCACTATCCCGTCCCCATTCCGCGTCAGCCGGCCCTCGCCGCCGAACAGCCGGCGCAGTGCGCGGTGGCGGATCGCGCCTGCCGGGAGGTGTTCTCGCTTCCCCTCTATCCGACGCTGGCGGCCGATGCCATCGCGGAGATCGCGCGCGCGCTGGGTTCCCTCCAGCAGGTGTCATGACCGACGCCCGACGCCGTCGCGCACGCCGGATGGGCGCATTCCTGCTCGGTACTCGCGGCGCAGTTCGGCATCTTCGAGGTCGCGCTCCGCACGTGGGGGCACTCCGAGGCGGCGCCGGCCTTCCAGGGGCTGTTCACGGGCGACGAGGTGACGGGCTATCGCCTGCAGCCTGGCGCGCGGGTCCGGTTCACCACCTCGGAATTCGACACCGATATCGCCATCAACAGCCGCGGCGTGCGCGACGACGAGGAAATCGGACCGAAGGCGCCGAACGAACGGCGGATCGTCATTCTCGGCGACTCGCTCGTCCTGTCGGTGCAGGTGCCGTTCGGCGAGACGTTCGGCGAACTGCTCGAACACCGGCTCAACGCGGAACAGTCGCAGTACCGGTACCGCGTGATCAACGCCGGCGTGCAGGGCTACGGTCCCGTGGAGGAACTCCTGTTCTTCCGCACCGTCGCCAGAGCGTTCGAGCCGGACCTCGTCATCGCGACGTTGTTCGTCGGCAACGATGCGGAGGAAGCGGTCTCGTCAGAAGGGCGGCTGACCGGCGGTGCCCAGCCGCCCTGTGCAGACGCTCCGGGAAGACGTGACGACCTGGTCGCGCCGGCTCGTGCGCCGGAGCATGGTGCTCCAGATTCTGCGGCTCCGCGTGGTTGCGGCAACCGAACGGTTCAGCCAGCGGCTCGCTCCGCCCGAGCCGCCCCTCCAGAGCTACGCCGCCCACCCGGCGCCGCGCATCGCTCACGGTCTCGACATCACGCGGCGCTGCGTCGAGGCTATCAGCGCAGAGGCTGAAGCCGCCGGCGCGCGCACGGCCGTCCTGCTGATGCCGGCGCGCTTCCAGGTCGACGACGCGGACTACGGCCGGCTGCGCGAAACGGTGGCCCAATCGGGCGGCGAGCTGATACGGGATGCCGCCAGCCAGCGATTCGACGCCGCGATGGCGGCGCTGCCGCTTCCGCGGCTCGACGTGCTGCCGGCGCTCCGCGCCGCGCTTCCCGGTCCCGACCTCTTCTTCCAGCAGACGGTGCACCTCACCCCTCGAGGACACCAGGTGGTCGCGGCCGCGCTGGATCGCTTCCTCCACGAGCGGCATCTGCTCGACGAGCCGGCGCGCTGATCGCCCATGGTCTTCAATTCCCTGCAGTTCGTCTGGTTCTTCCTCGTCGTCTATGCCGCGTACCGGCTGCTGCCGCATCGCGCGCAGAACTGGCTGCTGCTCGTCGCGAGCTATTACTTCTATGCGGCGTGGGACTGGCGGTTTCTCGGCCTGCTCATCGCTTCCACGCTCGTGGACTTCACGTGCGGCCTGCTGCTGGCGCGCACCGACAGCCGGACCCGCCGCCGGACGCTGCTCTCGCTCAGCCTCGGATTCAACCTGACGCTGCTCGGGTTCTTCAAGTACTTCAACTTCTTCGCGGACAACCTCCACACGATGTTCGGCGCGTTCGGCTGGCAGCTCGACTTCGTGACGCTGCGTGTGCTGCTGCCGGTCGGGATCTCGTTCTACACGTTCGTGACGATGAGCTATGTCATCGACGTCTACCGGCGCGAGATCCCGCCGACGCGCGACCTGCTCGACTTCGCGGTGTTCGTCGCCTATTTCCCGCACCTGGTCGCCGGCCCGATCCTGCGCGCGTCGCGGCTGCTCGTGCAGATCGACCGGCCGCGCCGCATCACGGCCGAGCAGATGCGCGACGGCCTCTGGCTGATCGCGTGGGGGTTCTTCCAGAAGATCTTCGTCGCCGACAACCTCGCGCCGCTGGTGAACCTGGTCTTCGACCCGGGTGTGCATCACACCGGCGTCAACGTGCTGCTGGGCACGTACGCCTTCGCGTTCCAGATCTATGGAGACTTCGCGGGCTACTCGAACATTGCGCGCGGCACGTCGAAGCTGATGGGGATCGAACTCATCGAGAACTTCCGTTTCCCGTACCTGGTCCGAACGCCGCAGGAGTTCTGGCGCAACTGGCACATCAGCCTGTCCACATGGCTGCGGGACTACCTGTACATTCCCCTCGGCGGCAATCGCGGATCCGCCGGCCGCACGCGGTTCAACCTCCTCGTCACGATGATCCTCGGCGGCCTGTGGCACGGCGCCGCCTGGACGTTCGTCCTGTGGGGCGTCTATCAAGGCGTGCTGCTCGTCGCCTACCGCGCGGCAGGGCGGGTCCCGTTGCTCAAGGCCTGGACGGAGGGCCGGGGCGCGCTCGCGCGCGCGACCTCGTGGGCCGTCATGTTCCACCTGACCTGCTTCGGATGGCTGATCTTCCGCGCCCGCTCGGCCCAGCAGCTCGGCGCCATGACGCGCAGCCTGTTCAGCGATTTCGCTCCCGGCTCGATCCAGACGGCGGACCTGCTCGTGCCGCTCGTGATGTACACGACACCGCTGCTGCTCGTCCACCTCGTGCAGGCCTGGTACGACGACGTGCTCGTGGTGCCCCGATTGCCGCCGCTCGTGCGATACTCCCTCTACGCCGCGACGTTCTACCTGACCATACTCTTCGGCAACTTCGGCGGCGCGGAGTTCATCTACTTCCAGTTCTGATGGCGAGTCCCTCGTGCACCTAGCGCTGCAGGCTGCCGAGCTGCTGCTCGTCGGGTGGCTGGTCGGCGCCCTCGTGTTCCGCATCCCGATGCTGGACCGCGAACGCCGGGCGGCGCTCGATGCCGGCGAGCGCGTCTACTGGGCGGTCGTGATCGGCGTCACCGTGTCGGTATTGCTCACCTTCACGCTGGCCGTGTTCCATCGGTACAGCTTCGAACGCCTGCTCGCGGCGGACGGCGCGATCGCCTCGACGATTGCGCTGGTGTTCCGGGGCCGGCTGAGGCTCGGCGGCTCGGCGCGTCGGCCGGGGCTCGCGAGCCTGCTGCCGCTTGCGCTCGTCGTTCTCGGCGCGGTGCGGTTCTTTCCGACCGCCGAGTACATCATCGCGGGAAAGGACCCCGGCACCTACGTCAACGAAGGGGTCCAGATCGCGCAGCGCGGCTCCATCGTCACGCTGGATCCCGTCGTCGCTTCCGTCCCGCCGTTCGCCCGCGACCTGTTCTTTCCGTCGCACCATCTGCCGGAATACTACGGGACCCGGTTCATGGGGTTCTTCCTGCAGAATCCCGACACGGGCGCCGTCATCGGACAGTTCCACCACTTCTATCCGGCGTCGCTGGCGATCGGGTACGGCATCGACGGCCTCAGCGGCGTGCGGCGCACCGTCGGCGTCTGGGCGATTCTCGGCCTGCTGGCGGTGTATTTCGCCGGCGCGCGGCTGTTCGGCCGGACGGTCGCATTCGCGGGCTGCCTGCTGCTGGCGCTGCACGTGATCGAGGTCTGGTTCGCGCGGTATCCCAATTCCGAGATGCCGATGCAGGCGCTGCTCTTCGCCGGACTGCTCGCGAATGCCCGGGCCCACGTGGACGGCGATCGCTTCTTCGCGCCCGTGGCCGGCGTGCTGTTCGGCGCGCTGCTGTTCCTGCGCATCGACGCGGGCATCGCGATCGCGGCGGTGGGCGCATCGCTCGCGCTCGGGGCGTTCGCCGGTCAGCGTCCGCGGATCTCGTTCATCGCGCCGCTGCTGGTGGCGGGCGCGCTGTCGGTGGCGTATGTCTTCGGCCCGCTGCGCGCCTACGTGCTGACCCCGCTCGTTTTCCTGCAGGCGCTTGCCCTGGTGGGAGCACCTGGCGGGACTCGCGGCGGCGGTCGCGGCGACCGTCGCCCTCGTGATCGGCGTGCGCCGGCCGCGGCTGAGCGCGCGTGTGGTGCAGTGGGTTCCCCCGGCGCTGGCCGTGGTCACCGTCGCGGCCGCGGCGTACGCGCTGTGGCTGCGCCAGCCGGCCGGCAAGCTCGCGCTGATGGACGCGTATGCGCTGCGCATGTTCACGGACTGGTACCTCACCCTGCCGGGGCTGCTGGCGGCGCTCGTCGGACTCGTGGTGTTCGTACGGCGGGGGTTCTGGCGCGATCCGGCGCTGCTGGTGACCGCGATCGGCTTTTCCCTCTTCTTGTTCTACAAGATCCGGATCGTCCCCCAGCACTTCTGGATGACTCGACGGTTCGTCCCCATCATCCTGCCGGCGGCGTTACTGCTCGCCTCGTTTGCCGCGGTCGGCGGCACCCGGGGCGGCTGGCGCGGCGCACGTCATCTTCGACCGCTGCTCGGGTTGGTGTTCCTCGCCCTGCTGGGCGCCTCGTACGCGCGGGCGAGCCGCCCCGTGGCGGCCCACGTCGAGTACCAGGGATGATCCCGCGCATCGAGAAGCTGGCGGGCCTCATCGGCGACGACGATCTGGCGATCGTCGAGTCCCGCGATGCCGGGAGCGACGTGCACACGCTCGGCCTGCCGCTCGCCTACATCTACGGGCGCCAGGTGCTGGTGCTGTACTCGGCGCGGCCGGACAAGCCCACACTGGCCGAATTCCTCGAATGGGCCCATACGCGGTATGCGCGCGTCCTCTTCATCGGCGCCGGCGGGACCGACTTGCTCTCCTACCGCTACGGCGTCCGCTCCATCGACAGCGAACGCTTTCAGGTCCCGGAATACGACTCGCCCCTGAATGCGTACCCGAGGTTCGTGCGGCACAAGGAATTCGATTTCGGGGTTTACGAGTTCACGCCGCCCCAGCCGCGATCCGGCCTGTGGTTCGACCTCGACGTCGGCACGAACGACGACCTCCACGTGCTTCGATTCCACGCCAAGGAAACGTCGTCTGAAGGCCGGACCTTCCGCTGGACGCGTGCGACGTCGTACATCGCCGTCACGACGCTGCCGCCGGACGCGCGCGAGGTCACGGTCACGATGAGCAATGGCGGCCGGCCGGCGGGTGCCGCGCCTGCCGTGGTCGAGGTCTACCTGCACGGCCAACTGCTCGGCCGCGCCGCGCCGACCGGGGACTTCGAGCCTTACGGCTTCGCGATCCCGCCCGCGCTGGCCGCCCGAGCGGCGGCGTACCCCGATCCGGTCGAACTGAAATTCGTCAGCACACTCTGGAATCCACACGCCGTGCTCGGCAGCCCCGACGACCGGGACCTGGGAGTCATGGTGGATCGCGTGGCGGTAAGATAGCCGCCAGCGTCACATGCCGCGGCTGCATATCTACGATCCACGTGAGCGGATGCTGGTCGGCCTCGCCGATCGCCTGCTGGGCGCCGCTGCGGCCGCGGCGAGCCCGTTCCGCCGCCGGGAGCGCCCCGCCCGGCCAGGCCGCATTCTTCTCCTCCGGCTCGAGCGGATCGGCGACCTCCTCATGACACTCCCGGCGATTGCCGAGCTGAGGCAACTGGTACCCGACGCCGACATCGATCTCGTCGTCGGGAGCTGGAACAGCGCGATCGCCCGGGCCGTGCCGGGGCTCTCCCGGGTAATCACGCTCGATGCGGCATGGCTCGCGCGCGAAGGGGGCGGCCTAGAGCTGCCGGCGCTGTTCACCGCGACGCGCGAGTGGCGGGCGCGGCGGTACGACATGGCGATCAATTTCGAGCCGGACGTGCGCAGCAATCTGCTGCTCGCCATGGCGCGGGCGAAGTGGACGTCCGGCTACCGGAGCGGCGGCGGCGGCGCGCTGCTCGACGTCGCGCTCGACTACGACGTCGCCCTCCACACCTCGGACAACGCGCGTCGTCTTGTGTTGCATACACTCGGCAGCACCAGCGCGACGACAACGGCTGGGAGCAGCCGGCTGGAGCTGCCCCCCGACGCGCGGGATCACGCCGCACGGCTCCTCGCTCGTGCCGGGTCACCGATCGTCGGCGTGCACGCGAGCGGCGGCCGTGCCGTGAAGCAATGGCCCCTCGAACGCTTTGCCGAGGTCGCCCGGCGCCTGATTACCGATCGCAACGCGACCATCGTCCTGACGGGATCGGCGGCGGATCGCCCGCTGGCGGCGGCCGTTGGACAAGGCCTGCCGGCCGGTCGCGTCATCGACGTGTCCGGTGCGCTCGACCTGCCGGCCCTCGGCGCGCTGCTCGAGCGACTCGACCTGTACGTGACCGGGGACACGGGCCCGATGCACCTGGCGCACGCGGTCGGCACGCCGGTCGTGGCGATCTTCGGCCCATCGACACCCGCGCGATACGCGCCGCGCGGTCCACTGGATCGCGTCGTCCGGATCGATCTGCCGTGCAGTCCCTGCAACCGGATCCGTCTGCCACCGGCGCGGTGTACGGGCTGCACGCCCGACTGCCTCGCCCTGCTGGACGCGGACAGCGTATTCAGGGCGTCCGTCTCCGTCCTCGATGCCGCGAAGCGCGAGCGGGCGGGCAGCGTGCGCGCATGACCGGCGCCACGATCCGCGTCGTCGCCGGCGGCGCAGCCCGCGACGTCAGGCTCGGTGACTACCTCGATCCGGCCGCCGAGGAACGCGCCGTCGTGGCCGCGCATGCGTGGATCAAGGCGCTTCGTCATTTGCCGGTGGACGGCCAGCCGCTCCGCAGCCGCTTCTCGTTTCGAGGCGACTCGCTCTGGTGGTTCGCGGAACTCTACCTGCACAAGACCGGGGTCGTGCACGCCCTGTTCCGCACGGCCGCCGCGCTCGAGCAGTTGATCGCACGCGAGCGGCCCGACGAGATATCGGTGACAGTGGGCGACCGCCTGGTTCGTGGGCTCGCGCCGCAGATCGCCGGCAGCCGTGGCGTACGGGTACACCGGCCCACAGGGGTTCGGCGCGGAGCGTTCGCGGCTCGCGCGGCTCGAGGTGCGCGCGGCCGCCCTGACCTATGCGGCGCTGCTCTCGCGAACCCGCCCGCGGCGGCCGGCGCCAGGGCGCGCCAGCGTCGCCGCCTTCGTGCATCGCGCATTCTGGCGGGGCGACCGGGCGGACGGAAGCGCCGAGTCGTACATCGGTCCCGTCCTGTCGGTCCTCGAGCGCCGCATCGCGCCGGGAGAGGTCCGCTACGTGGCGGTCGGGCCGGCGTCCAACTTCGCGGCGCGCCGCTGGTGGCACCCGCTGCGGCAGCACGAGACGCTCCCGGGAATCGAGACGATTGAGGCCTTCGCCCCGCTGAAGGCGCTCCGGCCGTCGATGACGGTCTGGCGACAGCGACAGGCGAACCGCCGGGCTCTGTGGAACAGCCCCGCCCTGCGCGAGCACGCGATCGTCGGCGGCGTGGATTGGTGGCCGGCCGTGCGCGAGGAACTGGCCGGCGTGGCGCTGCTCCAGTGGCCGTGGTCGGCGCGCGCGATGGACGAAGCCGGCGCCGCACTCGACGCCCTGCAGCCGGACGTGGTGCTGACCTACGCGGAAGCGGGAGGCTGGGGGCGCGCGATCATGCTCGAAGCCCGCCGGCGCGCGATCCGGTCGGTCGGCCTTCAGCACGGATTCATCTATCGCCACTGGCTCAACTACCTGCACGAGCCGGACGAGATGATGCCGGACCCGCGCTCGGCCGCCGACCGCGGGTTTCCGCGGCCCGATGTCACGCTGCTGTTCGACGGCTACGCCGCCGATCACCTGCGGCACAGCGGACACTTCCCGGAAGGCAGCGTGCGCGTGACCGGCAGCCCGCGCCTCGACGCGCTCGTGTCGGCCACACGGTCGCTCACGGCTGCGGACATCGAAACCACGCGGCGCGCCGCCGGCGCGGTCGAGGGAGAGCCGCTGGTGCTCGTGGTGACGAAATATCGTGAAGCGCGCCGTGCGCTGCCGTCACTCGTCGCGGCCGCCGGCGGCCTGCCCGGCGTGCACGTCGTCATCAAGGCGCATCCGGCCGAGACCGCCGACGTGTATGCCGTCCTCACGGCCGGCCAGCCGCACGTGCGCGTGCTGCCTGCGGCGACGCCGCTGGCCCCGCTGCTCGCTGCGGCGCGCGCAGTGGTCACCGTGAATTCGACGGTCGCGCTCGACGCGGCGGTCCTCGGCGTGCCGGCCCTCGTCATCGGCCTGCCGAACAACCTCTCGCCGTTCGTCGAGGCGGGAGTGCTGGCGGGTGCGGACGACGACCAGACCGGGGCCGCGCTCAATCGGATCCTGTATGATGAGGGATTCCGCCAGAAGCTGGAGGCCAGCCGGAGCGTGTTTCTGGCGGGCTTTCACATCGCGTCGGATGGATCGGCCGCGGAGCGTTCGGCTGACGCCATACTCGCGCGGGTCTCGAGGCCCGCAACCCAGGATTGACTGCCATGCGCGTGCTCATCACCGGCGGCGCCGGTTTTGTCGGATCACACCTGTCCGAGGCGTTCCTCGCGCGGGGTGACGAAGTGTTCGCCATCGACGACCTGTCCACCGGATCGATCGACAACATCAGCCATCTCAAGGAGCATCCGAAGTTCCACTACACGATCGACACGGTCACCAACGAGCCAGTTCTGGCCGAACTCATCGACCGCTGCGACGTGGTGGTGCACCTGGCGGCTGCGGTCGGCGTGAAGCTGATCGTCGAGCAGCCCGTCCACACGATCGAGACCAACGTGCACGGCACCGAGGTCGTGCTGAAGCACGCGAACAAGAAGAAGAAGCTGGTGCTCATCGCGTCCACCTCGGAGGTGTACGGAAAGAGCACGGAAGTTCCGTTCCGGGAGGATCAGGACCTGGTCCTCGGCGCCACGGTCAAGCATCGCTGGGCCTACGCGTGCAGCAAGCTCATCGATGAGTTCCTGGCGCTGGCCTACTGGAAGGAGCGCAAGCTACCCGTCATCATCGTCCGCCTGTTCAATACCGTCGGTCCCAGGCAGACGGGTCAGTACGGCATGGTGATTCCAAACTTCGTGCGGCAGGCCCTGGCGGGCAAACCCATCACCGTGTTCGGCAGCGGAGAACAGTCGCGCAGCTTCACCTATGTCGGCGACGTCGTGAACGCCATGGTAGCCTTGATCGACGAACCGCGCGCCGTCGGTCAGGTGTTCAACGTCGGCAACGGCCACGAGATCTCGATATGGGATCTGGCGGTCAAGGTCAAGGCGATGACCGGCAGCAGCTCCGACATCGTGCGCATCCCGTACGATCAGGCGTACGAAGCGGGGTTCGAAGACATGCCGCGGCGCGTGCCCGATATCGGCAAAGTGCAGGGCCTGGTGGGCTACAAACCGACGGTCGAGCTGGATGAAATTCTCGCCCGTGTCATCGAGTACTTCCGGCAGCTCTAACGGATGTCCCATTCTCTCGGCCTGAAGGCGCGCGTCCGACGTACCGCCGAAGCGCTGCTGCGCCGGCAGGCCAGGCCGGTGCGCCGCCTCCTGCTCGCGGCCGGGCGCGACCGCGCGCCGATCCTGCCGGAGATCGTCCAGATCGAGAGCACCAACATCTGCAACGCCAAGTGCGTCTTCTGCCCGCGCGACGACATGCACCGCAAGCAGGGCATCATGAGCGTCGAGCTGTTCCGGAAGATCGTGGACGAGTGCGTCGAGCTCGGCATCACGCACGTCCGGATGCACAACTACGGCGAGTCGTTCATCGACAAGCGGCTGGTCGAGAAGATCCGGTACGCCAAGGAGCGGGGCATCCGGGAAGTCGGCATGATCAGCAACGGATCGCTCGATGACCGAACCGGTCGCGCGCGGCATCATCGACGCGGGACTCGACGCGATCAACATCAGCGTCGACGCATCGGGCAAGGAAGTCTTCGAGACGACGCGCGTCGGGCTGAAGTACGACAAGGTCATCGCGAACATCGAACGGCTCGTGCGGCTCCGGGCCGAGTCCGGCAGGCGGCGCCCCAAGCTGATTCTGTCGTTCGTCCGCCAGAACAACTCGGCCGACGAACAGGCGTTCATCGAGCACTGGCGGGCCATCGCCGACAAGGTGCACGTGACCGACCTGCACAACTGGGCAGGCACCCTCAACACCGAATCGGACGTCAACTATCCCTGCTACCGGCCCTGGCTCACATTCACGGTGCTCTGGGACGGCCGCGTGTCGCTCTGTTGCGCGGACTTCGACGGCAAGACAATTCTCGGCGACCTCAATACCTCGACGATTCACGACATCTGGAACGCCGAGCCCTATCGCCTGGCACGCCGGCAGCACCTTGAAAGCGGTGGCCCGGACATCTGCCGGTCCTGTGACCTGCCGCGCAAGGACTCCCCGCTCTGGGTCACGAAACTGACGTGATCCGGCTCGGCTGACCCGGGATTCAACCCAACCGCCGGGCTCGCCGCCTGGTCTAACGAGGCGTATACTGGGATCGTCGGACGGGAGCACACTATGCAGATGCCTCTTCGCTGCGTCGTTCTGGCGGCCCTGATCGGCGCCGTGCCCTCGGCCGCCTCGGCCGGAGAGCTCAAGTTCACACTCCTGGACGGCAGGGCCACGATTGTGGCCAGCGACGTTTCCCTCCGTCAGATTCTCGACGAGTGGGCACGAGTCGGCCACACGACGGTCGTGAACGCAGACAAGCTCATCAGTACGCCTGTCACGCTGCAACTGGTCGACGTTCCCGAAGCACAGGCGCTCGAAACCCTGTTGCGCACTGCCAGCGGCTACGTCGTCGCGGAGCGCGCGAGCTATACGCCGGGCGCTCTCGCAGTTCGACCGCATCCTGATCATGCCGGCAAGCACGCCACCCGCGATGTCGGCCAGCAGCGCACCCCCGGCGTTTGGCCGGCCCGCGCGGCTGATGCCGCAGCCGATGGTCGAGGATGACGACCCGCCCGACGCGCCGGTGGTGATGCCTCCGGGCATGAACCCCGGCAACCCGGCGCAACCCGTGCAGATGCTCGGCCCGGACGGGCAGCCGGTCAGCCAGGCGCCCGTCACGTCACCTCGTCCGGGGATCCTGCCTCCGGCCCCGGCGGGATTGCCCACTCCGTACGTGCGACCGACCGGCCCCGGTGGTGGTGGCGGTCCGGGCGGCGGCCGGTAGCGCCGTTTTTGAGCCTGCGGGATTCGACCCTTACGCTAGAATCGCAGGATGCCAGACAGCTCACCGGTGGTGCGCCGCGGCGAGTACGCCGCACGCGGTGACTACCACCGGTTGCCCGATCCGAGCTGGGACTACTATCCAACCTACATCGCCAAGCTCGAGGCTGTGCGGCGGTGGCTCGACAGCCTGCCGGCGGGCACCCGCGTGCTCGATGCGGGTTGCGGTGAAGGCGTCCTCGTCGATGAGTACGCGGACCGACTGCGCATCGAAGGCCTCGACTCAAATTACTGCTCCGAGCGCGTCCGCGCCGGCAGCCTCACCCAGCTGCCCTATGAAGATGACTGTTTCGATCGCGCGCTCTGCCTCGACGTACTCGAGCACCTGACGTTCGACGAGCAGCCGCTCGCCCTGGCAGAGCTGCACCGTGTGTTACGCCCCGGAGGCGAACTGCTCGTGTCCATTCCGAACCTGGCCCATCTGCAGTCGCGCCTCCACTTCCTGCTGCGAGGGCGCCTCATGCGGACGGCGTCGGAATCGAAGCACCCGGGCGATCGCCCCGCGGACGATTACATTGCACTCGCCCGTCGGACGGGCCTGATACTCGTGGCTCGAAAGGGAATCTTCCCGACATTTCCGATCCTTACACACCTCATCCGAAAGTCCCCGGCGCGACTGCTGCCACTGCATCGCGCACTCACGTGGCTCGTTCCCGTGCCCGGCTGGTGTTTCCTCAATCTGCTAACCTTCCGTAAACCGGCCGGGTACAATGGTCCGAATCCCGTCAGTTCGCGCGGAGAGCCGGACACTGCCGCTGGAGACACGACCGCTCGATGACTTTCGCCAAGCCATTTCTTCAACATCGGCCCGCACCGACCCTTCCGGCGGGTTGCTGATCCATGCTTGGTCGTTACACGCTGCTGCTGAATCCGCCGCTGGTCAACGGCATCGCCTTCACACGCCAGGGGCGCTGTCAGGAACGCGAGGACGTTCTCGGCACCACGAAGCCCCCCTACACGCTCGCGCTGCTCGCGTCCCTGCTGCGCGATGCGGGCCACGAGGTGCGCCTGGTCGATGCCACCGCCGAGCGGCTGAGCGTTGAGCAGATCATCGCCCGGCTCGGAGACTTCGCACCGACGATGATCGTGTTCCCGAGCACCACGCCGACACTGGACGCCGATGTGGCTCAGCTCTCGCGGCTGAAGGCGCACTATGGCGCCCCCCTCTTCTGCTTCGGCCCGCACGCCTCCACCGTGCCGTCGCTCGCCATGGCGCGGGCACCCGAGGTCGATGGCATGCTGGTCGGCGAGCCGGAAGATGGCGTGGTCCAGCTCGCCGGGCTCCAGTCGCTGGCCGACATGCCTCAGGTGCCGACGCTGACGAGCCGGCCACACGGGCCGGCGGGGCCGGTCGTGCCGAACAAGGCTCACGGAAGTTTCGGCGGTTTCCTGTCGATTCCGTTCCCCGCCTGGGATCTGGTCTCGCTGAAGCACTACGCCCTGCCGCTCGTGGACAAGCCGTACGTGATCGTCGAGACGAGCCGCGGCTGCCCGTACACGTGCGACTTCTGCGTCGCTCCCATCCATCAGGGACACAAGTTCAGGGAACGCGGCGCGAAGGCGCTCGTCGACGAGATGGAGCGCAGCTACCGCGAGCATGGCGTGGAATTCTTCTACCTGTGGGGCGATACCGTCACGCTCAACGTGAAGTCGTTCACCGCCTTCTGCGACGAGCTGATCGCGCGTCACCTCCCGGTGCAGTGGTTCGGCAACGCCAGGGCCGACAACCTCACCGACCCGGCGTTCGTGCATCGCCTCAAGCGTGCCGGCTGCTGGATGCTGGCTCTTGGAGTCGAGTCCGAATCCGACGACGTCCGGAAGGACATGGTCAAGCGGCTGGAGCGCGAGAAGATCCAGATCGCCTTTCGCAACATGCGGGACGCCGGGGTGAAATCGTTCGCGTTCTTCATCTTCGGGTATCCGGGAGAAACGCCGTCGACGATGGATCAGACGATCGACTACGCGATCGCCCTCGATCCGGACTTCGCGAATTTCTACCCGGCGGTGCCGTATCCCGGAACGGCGCTGTACGACAAGTGCGTGCGCGAGGGACTGCTCGCCGCCGAGGCGGGCACCGACTGGACGAAGCTGGAATACTCGGTACTACGTCCTGGATGGCAACGGATTGAACGGACGGCTCGTGATGGACGCGATCGAGCGCGCGAAGCGCCGGTTCTACCTGCGGCCGCGGTACATTGCGCGGCACGCCGTCGATCTCGCGAGGCTCGCGACAACGAAGTGGCACGTGGCGTGGCAGATCGGATCCCGCATGCTGTTCGGCGGAGGAGAACCGGCCGCGCCGCGCTAATCAGAGTTCGAACGACGACCGGCCGCACTCGCACACCATGCCGCTCTCGAGGACAATCGGCCGGGCGCTGTCCGCCAAGCTGACGCGCGTGACGCTGGATCGGTTCATCCAGGCACACGCCACGCCGGCGCGCACGCTCGACATCGGGGCCCAGAACGGACCGTACGCCGCCTTCTTCCCGAACCGGGTGGCCCTCGACCTCCGTCCGGGACACGGCGTCCAGATCCGTCGGAGACGCGCAGGCGCTCGGACTGGCAGACGGGACGTTCGACGTGGTGCTGTGCACGGAGGTGCTGGAGCACCTGCCGGAGCCGCAACGCGCCGTCGACGAGATGTTCCGGGTGCTGAAGCCGGGCGGCACGCTGCTGCTGACGACCCGCTTCCTGTTCCCGATTCACGACGCGCCGCACGACTACTTCCGGTTCACGAAGTACGGGCTGCGTCATCTCCTGCGGCGGTTCGACGTCCTCGAATTGCGCGAGGAGGCCGACAGCGTCGGGACGCTGGCAATCCTGCTGCAGCGGCTCGGGATGCAGGCCGACACCATCGGCGGACGGGTGTTCCGCGCGGGGTGGCTGATTGCGGCGCGCATCGTTCGCCCGCTGGCATTCCTGATCGCGAGGGAATACGGAGACAGCCGCCGCCTGACGCCCGAAACCGGCATCATGACGAGCGGCTATCACGTGGCGGCAAGGAAGCCGCCGCGCCTGAGTGCTGCACCGGCCCGAATGGCCGCAGACCGAATGATGTCGGCAGAAGAGTGAAGAGTCAGACATGGAACTGGATGCCAGGGAGATCTTCATCGACGCGCGCTTCGAGCCGGAATACGCGCGCCGTCCGCTGGTCCTCGCGGATGTCGGCGCGCGGGGCGGCCTCAAGAAGAACTGGGCTTCGGCCGAGCGACACCTGCGCGTCCTCGCGTTCGAGCCGGATGAGCACGAATACACGCGGCTGTCGGAGACCGCCGCGGCCCGGGGCGGAGCGAGCACGGTGTTCCACGCCGCGCTCCACAACACGCACGGTCCCGTGCGGCTCCATGTCGCGAAGGACCGCGGACTGAGCTCGATCTTCGAGCCGAACCGCGCCTTCCTGGACAGGTTTCCTGAGTCCGGCCGCTTCGACACGACCGGCGTGCAGGAGGTCGCGGCCGACACGCTCGATCGCCTGCTGTCGAGCCGCGGGATCAGTGATGTGGATTTCATCAAGGCCGACACCCAGGGCAGCGAGCTGTTCGTGCTCGAAGGGGCCGCCGGGGCCTTGGCTTCGTCGGTCGTCGGCGTGGAAGTGGAGATCGAGTTCACGCCGATCTACGCCGGCCAGCCGCTTTTCGCGGAGGTGGACGCCTACATGCGGCGGATGGGCTACTTTCTCTTCGACCTCCGTCCGTGCTACTGGAAGCGGGCCGCGGGCCGTGACGTGGGTGGCGCATACGGGCAGATCGTCTGGGCCGACGCCCTCTACCTCAGGAACCTCACAGCCCTGCAGGCGTCCATCGCCGGACTGCCGGCCGACGTCAGAAGGAGCAAGTGGCTGCGGGCGATTTCGATCGCGCTGCTGTACGGGTACTTCGACTACGCCATCGAAATGGCCCGCGAGTGCGGCGACGTGTTCTCGACCGAGGAACGTCGGCTGATCGAAGGGCGGCTGCGCGAAACGGGCACCCGGCGCGGGCCGATACCTGCGTTTCCCGGCAGGCGGCGCGTCGCTGGCGCCCTGAGGCACCTGTGGAAGCTTTGTCGCCTGCCCAACGAGGGCTGGTCCGTCAGTGACGCTGGCATCGGGAACGTGGATTGAGACGGTGACACGATCCGCCCTCAGCCCGGCCCACCGCCGCCGCGCCGTCCGGAAGGGGTAACGCCACGGCCCTTTCATCGAAGATCCGCGAGCTCTCGAGGAACGTCACGATCTACGGCCTCGGCGACGTGGCCGTCTCCATCGTCAACTTCTTCCTGTGGAGCGTGTACGTCGAGTACTTCAGCGTGCTCGACTACGGCACGATCAACCTCCTCCTCAGCATGGAGGTGATTGCGAAGATCGTGTTCCGTTTCGGTCTCGACGGCGCGTTCCTCCGCTTCCTCTACGAGTGCAAGGATCGCCGCGATCAGCAGCGGCTCGCGAGCACGATCGTGTTCTTCCTGCTCCTGGTCGACGGCACCACCCTGCTGGGGTTGATCCTTGTTTCGCCCAGCCTCGCATCGGCCGTGCTCGGCAGCCAGGCCCACGTGAACGCCCTGCGTCTGATGCTGCTGAACACCTTCGCAATCGGCTTCACGTTCGTGCCGTTTTCGATGCTGCAGATGGAGCGGCGGGCCGCAGTGTTCAGCCTCATGACGCTCTTTCGGTCGGTGGCGACCATCGTGTTGCGTCTCGTGCTGGTCGTCGGGGTGGGCCTGGGCATCAGCGGCCTCTACCTGGCGGACCTGCTCGTCACGGCCGCGACGCTCGTGATCCTCGCGCGGTGGTTCGTGCCGCTCATCAGGCCGGTGTTCTCCCGCGCGATGCTCCGCGAGACACTGGCGTTCGGCTTGCCGCGCCTGCCGCATGCCGCCGCCCAGCAAGTCATGGCGGTTGGCGACAAGTTCATCCTGAAGCTCTTCGTTTCGCTCGACAACATCGGTGTCTACGGCGTCTCGGTGAGTTTTGGCCTTGTGCAGAAGCTGTTCCTCAGCGCCTTTCAATCGGCGTGGGCTCCCTTCATCTTCGACACCGCACGTGAGAGCGGCGCAGAGCCCGTCTTCCGGAAGGTGACGACCTACGGCATCGCCATCCTCGCGCTGCTGACGGCGGGGCTGGCCACGATTGGCCGCGACACCGTCGTGGCCATGACCCACGGCCGCCTGCTCGCGCCGGACGATCCGCGGTGGACGGACGTGCAGACCGTCATCACCTGGACGGCTCTCGGCGTGTTCCTCCAGGGTTTCTACCTGCTGACGTCGATCGGCCTGAACATCACCAAGCGCACGGCCTACTACCCGATTGCGACGATTCCGGCGGCCGCCAGCAATGTGGCGCTCAACTTCCTGCTGATTCCGCGGTTTGGAATCGTGGGCGCGGCCTACGCAAATGGGGTCGGTTACGCCGTGCAGGCGCTGCTCGGATTCGTCTTCTCGCAGCGGTTCTATCGGATCGAGTACCGAGTGGAGCCGGCTGGCCCGGGTGTGCGGCGCCGCCCTCCTGGCCACCGCGCTGGCGCGCGCCCTCCCGTCGGCCGGACGCGCCGGGCTGTTTCACAACCCGACGGCATCGGCAGCCGCCGATGTGATCGTTCGGGGAGTGGCCGTGACCATCCTGTACGTCGGGCTGCTGGTCGCCAGCGGAGTCGTTCACCGGGGCGAACTGGCCCGGTTGCAGCGGCTTCGGCCGCGCCGCCGCCAGGACGTCATGCTGAGCACCGCGCCGGATGCGACAGAGGCAGGCGGATCGATAGGGAACGTGGATCTGGCGTTGATGCCGGATACGGTGAAGGTAGAGACGGCGCAGGTTGCGGCGAAGGAGGAACCGACCAGAAACAGCGGACCACGCAAGGCGAACTGACGCACCGCGCGACATTGAATTGCTGAACCATTGGATCGTATTTTAATGAGCGACATGTACCGGGTACTCATTGCCGCAAGGCAGACCAGCGCCTCTCGTCGGACATTCGCTCGACACCGAACGACCGCCCCACACTGGAGCGGTTGGCGCACTGCGGTCGCAAACGCGGCGACCTCGCGTGATGCGCGCGAATTGTTCTGCGACTGCCGATTGGCCGCTGTACCTTGAGCATCAGCCGCAGTCTCGGCGAGAGTTCGCGAACGCTTGGCGCTTTGAAGCGCCGATTTATCAGCGATCGGGTGGCCGGGTTGCGCGGGCGGTATCGCGGGACCGTCGGCACCACCGGCCTCGACGCCGCATTCTCGCCTGGACTCGCAAGGCGCCGACCGATCGACGGGTCGACGCATTGGAGCACCCGAAAGCTGGAACGGGTGCTGAAGTTGAGTAGCCATACGCTTGGTGGCCCGGGCGTCGCAACGCGCCGGCTTGCAACCGGCATCTGATTTTGAAACGAAGGCCGCGGACGTGACCGGCTCGTATGTGCACCCTCCGCAGAACGCAGGCGGACTTCTGTATCGTAAGTGTCCGGCCTTTCCGTGTTTTCTGACGCCCGCTTCTGAACGATGGGTCCAGTCCTGCGGGTACCTCATGCCGACTGCAGCTGGACAAGCCAAAATCGACCGGTGCGTCCTGCGGGGGATCGCGCTCTTCCTCGGCTATGGACTGATTCTCTGACCACGCGGCCCTTTGCACCCGCGCCACCAACCCAGCTCACCGTCAGGCGGTCATGGGAAAGCCGGACGCTTACTCTGTATCAATGAGAAGGACCCAACCAGCCACGGGCCGCGCCGAGGGTCATGGCTTTGATTGTTGCCGCACGGGACGCTCTCGTGTACACCGCGATCGACGTCAGGCCGGCATCATGGTTCGCGAGACGGCGCTATGTCGGCGGGCCGCTCCAGCCGTGCGTGCCTTCGAATTGTCGATGAGTCTCCAGATGTTGTATTCTCTCTTTCAACCTTCAGTGGAAGACGGTCAATTTCGGGATCAAGTTTCGCGGCTTGATACACCATGTTGAGCATCTGATCCTCCATTTGATACCTGTTGATACTGGGCCCCCGGTGTCACCTGCGAAAGATTGACGTTGGTCCACAATCGCCATGATGCTAACCGCGAGGCGACTTTCGATGCTTCCTACCGTTCGCTCAGGAGCGAGCGACAGCCGTACGCTTGCGATCGGTGCAACACTCATAGCGGCGGCTGCGTTTGCCCTGCAACTGCCCGGCCTCGCGCACCCACTCGGAATCAATCAGGGCGTTTTTAGCACCGTCGCATGGGCATTGGATCACGGGTTGGTGCTGTACCGCGATGTGTGGGACCAGAAACCACCCGGCATCCATCTCGTGTATTGGCTCGCCTTTCGGTTGTTGGGAGCGACCACAGCGACCGTGTTCTGGCTCGACTTCAGCGCGATCGTCGGGACCGGCGTCTTGCTTGCCCGCCTCGCCGGCCGCATCGGAGGACGCTCAATCGGCTGGACTACGCTCGTCGTGTGGAGTGTCGGGTCGGTTCCTTCCATTCGCTACAGGCTTGGAGGGTTCCTCGAGCGTGCCGTGCCAGAAACATTTATCGCGATGCTCGTGCCGGCCGCGCTCCTGTGCTCATTCGCCGCCGCACACGCACACCCGCGCCGCTGGCAGGTTAGCGCCGGTGTGTTGCTCGGCCTTGCGTGCGTGTTCAAGCCGAACGCGGCCGTGGTACTGGCCGATGATCGTCGTCTGCGCCGCAGCCGAGTTACGCGTCAACGCGCTGGTACGCGCTGCCGGGTTAATTAGCGCTGGTGCGATTGTCGCTCCGTTTCTGACTATCATCTGGCTTTGCCTGGAGGGCAGCGCCGGCGACGCATGGGTTGCGGTCATTGACTACAACCGCGTTTACGTGAGCGCAGGCCTCGGAAGCAGTCTCGTAGGATTCGTGGATGCCTTCGCCCACGACGTCTGGCGACGGACGAAAACCGATCCGCTGTGGATGAGCGGAATGCTCAGCGCGGCGTGGTGTGTGCAGACGTGGTGGACGCGATCGGCCGATTCGCTCTCGCGCCTGTTGCCGTGGTGGCTCGGTTTGTCTCTCATCGCCGCCATGGGCGGTGGCGTGCGGCTGTACAACGCCTACTTCATCCCATGCCTCCCTCCACTGGCTCTGCTGACGGCTTGGGCGATGTCGCGCGCCTGGCGCAGCCACGCGCTACTCAACCACCTCGTTGCGGCGCTGTTGCTGCTCGCAGCCCTCGCGGTTGCCGTGCGCGCCAACACGTTCGGCCAAGTGTGGACGACTGAACGCGCCGATTTGACACACGAGCGCGATCCGACGGCGTATCTGGAACGCTTCGGAGGCTACGGAAACGGGCGCGGCTACTCCGCGAAAGCGAATCAGGAACTGGTGCACTGGCTGCGGGCGAACTCGGCGCCCGATGATCGTGTCTTCATCTTCGGGTTTTCGGCGAACGTCTATTTCGAAGCGCGCCGGCTGCCGGCGCACCGATTCCTCTGGGTCGGGCCCGCCGTCGAGGGCCTCCTGCAACGACAGGAGTTTACCTTGGAGCGACTGGCGGCCGATCTCGCCGCTAGCCGCGTCCGCTTCATTGTTCGCGAGGCAAACAACGGCGACAGCCTGCTGGGTTGGCGCAGCCAGTTAGAGTTCGCCAAACCGCCGATGCAGCATCTACTAGCGTCGTATGACGAGGTCGCGCGCATGGAGGATTTCACGATTTATCGTCGCCGAACGGCGCCAGAGTGACGAGACGGGAGGCAAGCAATGCGGTATGATGCCGTAAATTCGCAGTGCGGTGTAAAATGGGTCGAGGGTGACCGTGGCTATCGGGGCGGCGCGTTTTCAGGTCGCGAGGAGCGCTGATGTTCGCTCTGGTGTTATGGGTGCATTCGCTGGTTCGGTGGTTCTTATTCGGTCTCGGGTTCTTCACCCTGTTCCGAGCATTGCGGGGGCGATCGGAGGGCAGAGCGTGGACGCCGTTCGACAGCCGCCTCGCGCTCGCCCTCGTGGCGACGCTCGACATGCAACTCGTTATCGGCGGGGTTCTGTGGGTGAAGAGTCCGATATCCGTTCTCGGGATCCACGAGCTTCATTTGACCCTGAGGAGCCCTGTGCTCCTATTCTGGACGTTCGTGCATCCGATCCTCGTTCTGGCGGCGATAGCGGCCGCGCATATCGGCAGTCTTCGAATTCGACGACAGACCGACGCACGGCGTCGATACGGTGCCGCCGCCCTGTTTTTTGGTCTCACGCTGGTCCTGCTGCTGGCCGCCGTGCCATGGCCCGGATTGCCGTACGGGCGGCCAATCCTCACAGCGCTCCACTGATGCCAACGCCTCGTAGAGACTGTCTGCAAGGAGATACTCGTGAGTCCATGTCTGAAATCCGGTAATGAGTTCGCGCGAAGCATCAGGCTGGTGCTTCCAATCCTCATCGCCATCGGGTTGGCGGGATGCCAGTCGCAAAGCGAGCATCAAATCGAAGCCGAGCACGCGACTACGGCTGACGCGTCCAACATTCCGTACTGCAAGGCAGGCCCTATTCCTGATCTCGACATGGGGGCGCGCAAGGATCGGATTGCGAAAGGCGTCATCGGTGCCAGTCGGCGTACTGCCGTCGACGGTGAACTTGAGCTGTGGGATACCCCGTACGGTCTGGTACTGGGTCGTGGCGAAGAACTTCGAGACGATGGCGGACATCCTGGGCGAACAGGCCGTCGAGGTGTACGGTGACCGGGACTCGGGCGTACATGAGGGCGATGTAGTGCTGGACTGTGGCGCGCACTTCGGCGGCTTCACGCGCACGGCGCTCAACCGGGGCGCGAAACTCGTGGTCGCCATTGAAATTGCGCCGGAGAACGTGGCCGCGCTGCGGAAGAACTTCCCTTCCGAGATCGCCGCGGGCCGCGTCATCGTGTATGAGAAGGGCGTCTGGGACAAGGAGGACACCATGGTTCTGGAAAGGAAGAATCATACTTGGGCGGATCAGGTCGGCAAGGCCGGCTCTGGACCGCAGGTCTCCATGACAACGATAGACAAGATCGTGGCGGAGCTGCGCCTGAGCAGAGTGGACTTTATCAAAATGGACATTGAAGGTGCCGAGCGCAACGCGATGGCGGGGGCGGCCGGGACGCTCAAGGCGTTCCGCCCGCGTATGGCAATCGCCGCGTATCACCTGCCCGACGATGTGCAGGTTCTCTCGACGCTGGCGACGTCAGCACGTTCCGACTACAGAGTCTGCCTCGGCGGTGGAGGGCTCGGCCACGGCTATACGACGCTGATGTTTAGGTAAGGGAAGGTGACGCGCGAAAGATCGCGTAGAACCGGAACCCCGAACTGAGAAGTCCTTGCCGAAAACTCCGCATCTGAAGGGAATGAGCTGTTTTCAGGCCGGAATCCTCCCACGTGTGGCCAGCCGAGAGCAGGCAGGTCTCCGCTCGTCGCATACGGGTGTACCAGGTGTCGGACTCGCTGTCTAGCATGCCGCAGGCGCCGCCCACCCACCCGCCGCTCTGGATTCCATCTTGGCCATATGTCAGCTCGGACGCCATCTACTGCGCATCGGCCACGCCACCAAACGCTCGACCGCGCGTCGACAACAAATCAGCCTCGTATACGCTAGAGTCGCCCCGACTATCCGCCAGAGCACACTTCACGGCCTTCGTTGGAGAACGTGCACCTTGGGAGGTCACCTCAGGTGTCCTTGCGGGTGCGTGCTGAGCTGTCCGAGACCGTCTATTTGGGTCGGGAACAGTAAATATGCGACCGAGTGAGCATGTGCAGTCGATTGGCAGAGTCGGCGCGGCCGCGTCGATTGGCGCCGCCCTCTCAGTCGCGGCGCTCGCGGTCGTCTATGGTAGCCGTGCGGAAATCGGCGGCGATATGGACCGCGCGATGCCAATCAGCGGCTTATACGACATCG
>CAWFPR010000007.1:0-113050 GCA_963817635.1 uncultured Acidobacteriota bacterium
CCCGCAAGGCGCAGCCGCTCACGTCGGGCGCGTACAACGAAGAAACGCCGTCATGGTCTCCCGATAGCCGGCAGATCGCGTTCATCAGCAGCCGTGGTCCGGATGATCCGGATCGGTCGACGAACGCGGACATCTGGCTGATCGACGCCCGTCCCGGCGCACAGCCGCGCCCGCTGACCACGACGCCGATTGCCGAGCACGGGCGCCCCGCGTGGAGTCCGGACGGCAAGTCCATCGCTTATCTCCTCGGCGAGGAAATGAAGTGGTACACGTACGAGCAGACGCGCGTGGCCGTCATCCCGTCTACCGGCGGCCAGGCTCGCATCCTCACCGACTCGCTGGACAGGCCGGCCGCGTCGGTCGCCTGGAGTCAGGACGGGAAGTCGCTGACCTTCCTCGTGGACGACGACCGCTCGACCTATGTCGAGCGCGTGCCGGCGGCTGGCGGGCCGGTCGAGAAGGTCACCACGACGACTGGCGTCGTCGAGGCGATGTCGCCCGGGAAGAACGACGGGAACCTCGCGCTGCTGTGGACGACGGATACCGCCCCGTCGGAAGTGTTCGCCTTCGACGCTGGCAAGTTCCGGCAGTTGTCGCACCAGAACGACGCGTGGATCGCGGACGTGCAGTTCGGGACGACCGAGGACTTCTCGTCGACGAGCCCGGACGGCACGGAGGTCCACGGCCTGCTGACCCGACCGGCCGGGCACCAGGCCGGTGGGCGCTATCCGCTGCTGCTCCGGATCCACGGTGGACCGAGCGGCCAGGACGCCCACGAGTTCTTCTTCGACCGGGAACTGTTCGCCGCCAACGGCTACGCGGTGCTCGCGGTGAATTACCGCGGGAGCAACGGCCGCGGGGCGGAGTACCAGAAAGCCATTTACGCCGACTGGGGCCACAAGGAAGTCATCGACCTGCTCGGCGCGGTGGACCAGGCGGTCAAGATGGGCGTCGCGGATCCGGACCGGCTCGGCATCGGCGGCTGGAGCTACGGCGGAATCCTGACCGACTACACCATCGCGACCGACCCGCGCTTCAAGGCCGCGACCAGCGGCGCCGGCAGCGCGAACCAGATCGCGATGTACGGGCTGGATCGAGTACATCATCCAGTGGGAGCTCGAGGTGGGGCTGCCCTGGAAGAACCCCGACCTGTGGATGAAGCTCTCGTACCCCTTCTACCACGCCGATCGCATCAAGACACCGACGCTCTTCCTCGGCGGGGCCAGCGATTTCAACGTGCCCCTGGTCGGAGGCGAGCAGATGTACCAGGCGTTGCGGACCCTCAACGTGCCCACCGAACTGGTCATCTACCCGAACCAGTTCCACGGCCTCACGACGCCGTCGTACCAAGAAGGACCGGCTCGAGCGCTATCTGGCGTGGTACACGAAGTACCTGAAGCGCGCCCGCACGGCCGCCAACCCATGAAGGGCGGGCGCCGCGACGCGGAGGCCAGGCGCGGACGGGTTCGCGCGAGCGATCCTCCTGTTCCGTGATTTAATTGCCGGGATATGCAGCTCACATTTGCCATCATCAAGCCCGACGCGGTTGCCGCGCGGAACACCGGCCGCATCCTCCAGCGCATCGAGGCGGAGGGTTTCCAGATCCGTGCCATGCGGCTGGTCAACCTGACCCAGCGGGAAGCCGAAGGCTTCTACGCCGTCCATCGCGAGCGCCCGTTCTTCGCGAGCCTGACGAAATTCATGTCATCCGGCCCGGCTGTCGTGCTGGCGCTGGAGGCACCCGATGCCATCCGGAAGTGGCGCACCCTCATGGGCGCCACCAATCCGGGCAAGGCCGACGCCGGCACGCTCCGCAAGGAATTCGGCGCGTCCATCGAGCACAACGCGACGCACGGATCGGACGCACCTGAAACGGCGGCGTTCGAGCTCGGGTATTTCTTCGCCGGCCTCGAACTGACGCGGTAGCCTGTGGGAAAGCTCCTGGTCGTTGCCGGCCTGATCCTCGCCGGTATCGGCCTGATCGTGATGGCCGGAGTGCCCCTGGGACGTCTTCCGGGGGACTTCGTCATCCGGCGGGGCCACACGACACTGTATTTTCCCCTCGCGACGTCCCTCCTTGTGAGTATCATCCTCACGCTCCTCTTCGCCGTCTTTCGACGATAGACGCGGGGAGCGGAGAGCGGGAGCGGAGAGCGGGGAGCGGAGAGCGGAGAGCGGAGAGCGGAGAGCGGAGAGCGGAGAGCGGATGAGCATCAGGCCGGACTCGTGGATCAAGAAGATGGCGCTCGAACACGGCATGATCGAGCCGTTCGAGGATCGCCAGGTGCGCGACGGTGTCGTCTCGTACGGCCTGTCGTCCTATGGGTACGACATCCGCGTGGCGGACGAATTCAAGGTGTTCACGAACATCAACAACACGCTCATCGATCCGAAGAACTTCGATCCGCGATCGTTCGTGGACATCAAGGCCGACACCTGCATCGTCCCGCCCAACTCGTTCGCCCTGGCGCGGACGGTCGAGTACTTCCGCATTCCGCGCGACGTCCTGACGGTGTGTCTCGGCAAGTCCACCTATGCGCGCTGCGGCATCATCGTGAACGTGACGCCCTTCGAACCGGAGTGGGAAGGGACCGCGACGCTCGAGATTTCCAATACGACGCCGCTGCCGGCCAAGGTGTATGCGAACGAGGGCATCGCGCAGGTGCTGTTCTTCCAGAGTGACGAGCCCTGCATGATTTCCTACGGGGACAAGAAGGGCAAGTACCTGAAGCAGCTCGAGGTCACGCTTCCGCGCATCTAGCGTCCCGTCCACCGCAGCGACGGCAGCACCTGTTCGGCGGGCGCGGCGATGGCCAGGTCGAGCGCGGCCGCCGCCTCGGTCGCGGTGGGGTTGATCTCCACCGTAAAAGCGCCGCCGTCGCGGGCGGCATGCGCCAGGCCCGCCGCCGGGTACACGATGGACGACGTGCCGACCGAGAGGAACACGTCGCACGCAAGCGCGGCGCCGCAGCGCGTGAGCACGCGGCGATCGATCGACTCGCCGAACCAGACCACTCCCGGACGTGCCAGTCCGCCGCACCTCGGGCACCGCGGCGGCGACGGCAGCGGCACGCGTCGATCCTCCCAGGGACGCTCGCCGCAGCCCGCCGCGCAGCGCACCTCCCAGATCGATCCGTGGAACCGGATAACGTCGCGCGTGCCGGCCAGTTCGTGCAGCCCGTCCACGTTCTGCGTCACGAGCGTGAATCCCTCCCGTTGGCTCCACGCGGCCAGCGTGTGGTGAGCCGGATTCGGACGGCACTCGGCGATGCGCGTGCGGCGCCAGTCATACCAGTCCCACACGAGCTGCGGGTCGCGCGCGAACGCCTCGGGCGTCGCCAGATCTTCCGCGCGGAACGACCGCCACAGTCCGTCAGCTCCGCGGAAGGTGGGGACGCCGCTGGCCGCCGAGATCCCGGCGCCGCTCATCACCGTCACGCGCGAGGCTGACGCGAGCCGCTCGTTCAACGCCTGGATCAGGTCCATCCGTCCCAATTCTAAGGGCCCGTCCGGAAATAAGTGAGTGATTCTGGCCGCCGAGGCGCCCGGATCGCAAGGCGCGAGGAGGGAGCATGCCGGGCGCATGTGACCGACGAGCAACGCCGCGAGGCGGGATGCATCGGCGGCCAGAATGGCGCAGTTATTTCCGGACGGGCCCTGAGTCGGACCGGCCGGCGTCGCCCAGGCAGGTGTGCCTCCCGCCCGCGGCTTGTAACTCTCCGCCGGACTGCCTGGTCTAATCGGACAGGGAACAGGACGGAGGCGAATATGCGAGCTGGTGTCATCGCGGGGATTCTTGCCGCGGCGATCGCCGCGCCGGTCATCGCGCAGCAGGGCCAGGGCCAGGGGCAGGGGACGGGCACGGCCGGGTCAGGGACGGCGGCGCAGCAGGCACGCGCCCGCCGGGCCGACATGGTGCTCGAGCGGCTGGACAAGGATCACGACGGCGTGGTGTCGGCGTCCGAGTGGCCGCGCGGAGAACAGGCGTTTGCGCGCCTCGACGTCAACAAGGACGGCGTGCTGTCGCAGGACGAGCTCGGGCGCGCGCCGACGCCGCGCCAGCGGCTGGTCCAGCGTCTGCGCGCGAACCGCGTCCGGCTGCAGCTGCGCCGGATGGACGTGAACCACGATGGGCTGATCGCCCGCGACGAATGGCGCGGGAAGGCGGAGCTGTTCGATCGGATGGATGCCGACAAGAGCGGTACCCTGAGCGCCGCCGAGATTCGACAATTCCGCGCCGGCCGCGCGCGCTAGCCCGGGCGCCGCTTCATGGTCCCGCACTGAGCCTCGGACGCGGGAGGTGTGTACAATCACCGCATGACGAGCGTTGAGCGGCGCATCCCGGTGGTGGCCGGACTGGCCTACGTCGAACGTGTACGCCGGTTGCCGTCGGTGTTCACGGCTACGCTCGTGCCTGAGCCCGACAACCGGTATTTTCCTGGCGCCGTGGCGGTCGTGTCGGGCGGGGAGAAGGTCGGCTACCTCGCGCCGGAGATTGCCAGGCGGTACTACGGGCCGCTCGTGTCGAAGGGCCCGGGCGGAATCGCAACCTGCCCCGGCCGCCACGGCACCCACGAGGATCACGAAACGTCGGGCGTCGAGCTGATGCTCGATTTCACGGCGCTTCCGGTCGAGGCCGCCGAGTGAAGCGTGCCTTCGCGCTCGCGCTCGTCATTACCGTCGCCGGCTGCGGCCTGGTGCGCAAGCCTTCCGGAACGCCCGCGACGCGGTCGATTCCCGCGGGGGCTGAACGCGCGTATCGTGCGGTATCGACGCGCTTCGATCGCCAGTCGGCGTTCGACGTCGTGTCGTTCATGGACCAGGTACTGGCGGCTGGCCGGCAATCCCGGATTCAACGCGTCGATTGACCACATTCGCGGGCTCCTCGCGTCCGCCGGCTTCGGCGCCGGCGATGCGGCGGGGACGCTGCGCGTGGACGAATACGCCGGCGGCGGGCGCGGATGGGACTATCGCGAGGGCACGCTGGCCTTCGACGAGGGGCCGGACCCTGTGCTGCTGTCGCGCGAGCGCGACCGCGTGTCGCTGGCGATCAATTCTTTCCCGACCGCGGCCGACGGTGTGCGGGTGCCGCTCGTCGACGTCGGCGCCGGCTTGACCGAGGCGGACTACGCCGGCAAGACGATTCGCGGAGCGGTGGTGCTCGGGGACGCCGGCCTCGGCCGGCTGTGGCAGGAAGCCGTGAAGAAACGCGGCGCCATCGGCGTGGTATCCACCGAGATCGCGCCGTACATCCGGCCGTCGGATCCCGCGGCGATGTCGGACGCGCAGAAGGACGTGCTGCAGTGGGGCGCCATTCCGTACGATGCGGCCGTCAAGGGCTTCGGGTTCAAGTCGTCGTGGCGCGCGGCGAGCCGGATGCGCGACCGGCTGCGAGCGGGGCCGGTCACCGTGCGGGTCGCGATCGACTCGACGTTCTACGACGGGCCGGCGCGCATGCTTGTCGCCGAGATCCCCGGCCGTTCCCGGCCTTCCGAGCGCATCGTCCTCGTCGCCCACGTGCAGGAGCCCGGCGCCAACGACGACGCGAGCGGGTGCGGGACGCTCTACGGGCTGGCGCGCGCGCTGCACGAGGCGATTGCGAGCGGGGCGCTGCCGCGGCCCGAGCGCACGTTGACGTTCGTGTGGGCGGACGAAGTGCGGGGGAGCCGCCAGTGGATTGCGTCGCGGCCCGAGGAGGCGCGCGGCGTCCGGTACATGATGGCGCTGGACATGACGGGCGAGGACCGGTCGAAGACCGGCGGCACGTTCCTGATCGAGAAACAGGCGGATCCGTCGGCGGTCTGGGCGCGCCCCTCGGATCCGCATACCGAGTGGGGAGCCGGGCAAGTGCGTGCCGAGTCGCTGAAGGGCAGCCTGCTCAACGACGTCCATCTGGCGATCTGCGAGCGGCGGGCGCGCGACACCCGGTGGGTCGTCCGGACGAATCCGTACGAGGGGGGCAGCGATCACACGGCGTTTGCCGGCGCCGGGGTGCCGTCGCTGCTCAACTGGCACTTCACCGACCGCTACTATCACACGAGCCAGGACCGGCCCGACAAGACGAGCGCCGCCGAGATGGAGAACGTCGGCGTCGCGGTCGCGGCCTCGGTGTGGTTCCTGGCCTCGGCGGCCTCGGCGGACGCCGGCGCGGTGGTCGATCTCCTGGCGCGCGCGGCGGAGCGCCGTCTTGCGCTCGAGCGCACGCAGGGGGCCGCGCTCGTCGCGGCTGCGGCGAACCGTGGTGAGGCCGAGGCGACCGAGGCGAAGGTGATCGCGGCGTGGATCAAGTGGTACGGCGAGGCGCTCGACAGCGTCGTGACGCTGCCGGCGGGGGGCGCCGGCGACGCGCTCCGGGCACGGGTCGCCGAAGCGAAGAGCCGGCTGCGATGATCCGGATCAACGAGCGAGTGTTCCTCGACGAGAAGGCCATCGAGGAGCGCTTCGTCCGCGCGAGCGGGCCGGGCGGGCAGAACGTCAACAAGGTGTCGACCGCGGTCCAGCTGCGGGTCGACCTGGCGGCGACGTCGCTGCCGGCCGACGTGCGGGCGCGGCTGGCGGTGCTGGCCGGTGCGCGGATGACGGCGGCGGGCGTGCTCGTCATCGACGCGCGGGAGCACCGGACGCAGGCGCAGAACCGCGAGGCGGCGCGGGATCGGCTGGGGGGGCTGCTGCGGGCGGCGTCGATACGTCCGAAGTCACGCCGGAAGACGCGTCCCACGACGGCCTCGCGGGAGCGGCGCATCGAGGGGAAGAAGCGGAAGAGCGACGTGAAGCGCCAGCGCGGCCGCATCAAAGGCGAGTAGGGCGACCCTTCAGGGGCGCCAGCCCGCGCTCGCAGTGCTGGATTTTTCGCCGCGCCAGTAGATGTTCCGACGGAATCGGGTCGCGGCGGAGCATTGACCCCATCTGTGCCGCGTGTTACGATTAGGGTTGCTGACGCGGGGTGGAGCAGTCCGGTAGCTCGTTGGGCTCATAACCCAAAGGTCGCAGGTTCAAATCCTGCCCCCGCAACCAAAATTCGATGTTCCCGGGGACAAAACGGGGACAATCCGGAAACGACACGAGGCCGATCAGCTTCCCGACGCCAGGCGAAGCGGTCGGCCTTCGTTCTTCCAGCTCACCTCCAGTCCTCTCCTGAGTTCCTCGTCCGTCACGTTCAGGTACCGTTGCGTCTGCTGGATGCTCGCGTGTCCGAGCATGAGCTGAATGATCCGGATGTCGACGCCGTCCGCGAGCAGTCGGCACGCGCCTTCGTGGCGCTTATGCCGCGCGCGGCATAACCGACATCATGCCGAGCCTTGGATTATGCCGAGCCCTTTCGTGTGCCCACGCTCTTGTCGGCTGAATCACCCCGAAATTCCCCTTGCACTGTCGGCATAATCGGGCTGGTCTTCTTCGGTTCGGCACATGTGCCGGAAAGGGGGAGACATGGCAGAGCGCGACCACGGGGGAGCAGGTAATCGTCCTTGCCCCAGTCCATTGGGGCCACACCTTGATTCGTTCACCAGGCATCTCGTCGCGCTGGGGTATGCGCGGAAGACCAGAGGATCGCAGCTGCCACTGGTTCGGGCGTTCGATCGGTGGATGGCTCGCCGCGATGTCTCGCTGACGGATCTCGACGAGGGCGTGGTGCAGGCCTTTCTTCGAGCCGCGCCCGGTCGTCAGCGACGGGACGGCCGGCCCACGCTCAATCACTTGCTCAGGCACCTGCGCATCCAAGGAGTGATCGTCGCCCCGCCACTCCTGGTGGACGAGTCGCCGCGCGCGCAGCTCGAGCGCCGATATGAGCAGTATCTGCGGGCCGAGCGCGGGCTCGTGCCGACGACTGTGCAGAGCTATCTTGGGTTCTTTCGTCAGTTTCTCACTGAGCAACGAGGTGAGACGGGGTCGGCGCTTGCGACAGTGAGCCCGAGCGATATTGCGACATTCGTGCAGCGGCATGCGCGAGTGGGGAGTCCGGGACGCGCCCAATTGATGACCACCGCGCTGCGGGCCATGTTCCGGTTTCTCTTTCAGGCGGGCGAGCTGGCCGTCGATTTCAGCGTCGCGGTGCCCACCGTGCCGGACTGGCGGTTGGCGACCTTGCCGCGATCACTCGCGCCGGAGCACGTGGAACGCCTCCTGGCCGCCTGTGATCGAGAGACGGCGACGGGGCGACGCGACCATGCGATTCTGCTGCTCTTGGCGCGCCTGGGGCTCCGTGCCGGCGAGGTGGTGGCGCTGGCGCTCGATGATCTGCACTGGCGCACCGGCGAGATCACGATTCCGGGCAAGAAAGGGTTGCGC
This sequence comes from uncultured Acidobacteriota bacterium, assembly GCA_963817635.1. Taxonomy (GTDB): domain Bacteria; phylum Acidobacteriota; class Vicinamibacteria; order Vicinamibacterales; family 2-12-FULL-66-21; genus CAWFPR01. The sequence continues at coordinate 8,287 of CAWFPR010000007.1, forward strand.
CATGAGCGGTTTCCGTTGCCTGCCGACGTGGGAGACGCGTTGGTCACGTATCTCCGCCATCGGCCGCCGAGCGCGACCCGGCGCGTGTTTCTCTGCATGCGAGCGCCGCGCCGGAGCTTCCAGGGACCGGGGGCGGTCACGACGCTCGTGCGCCGCGCGCTCGCCCGTGCCGATCTGCATCCGCCCGTGCGCGGTGCCCATCTGCTCCGGCATAGTCTCGCCACTCAGATGCTCCGGCATGGGGCGTCATTCGTCGAGATTGGCGCTGTGCTTCGCCACCGCGCAGCGAGCGCGACGGAGATCTATGCGAAGGTCGACCTGGAGAGCCTTCGGGGCGTGGTGCAGCCGTGGCCAGACGCGGGAGGTGTGCAATGACGTCACTCGCGACCGCGTTGGACGAGTATCTCGGCATGCGCCAAGGCTTGGGCCTCCGCTTGCGCGTGCCGGCCGGTTTGCTCCGTCGGTTTATCGCCTTTGTCGATGCCGAGGGGCAGGAGGTGATCACGCGTGACGTGGCGATGCGATGGGCGATGGCCCCGCCTCACGCCCAGCCCGCCACGTGGGCGTGGCGCCTCGGCATCGTGCGGCGATTCGCCATCTGGCGGCAGGCCACTGACCCGCGGACCGAGGTCCCGCCGGCTGGTCTCCTGCCGCATCGATTCCGGCGCCCCCGACCACATCTGTACACCGACGGGGAGATCCGGGCGCTCCTGACCGCCGCGCGCGCGCTGCCGTCGCCGCGAGGGCTGCGTGGACTCACCTACGTCACGCTGTTCGGTCTGCTCGTCGTGACGGGCTTACGAGTCAGTGAAGCGCTGATGCTCGACGACGCCGATGTCGCGCTGGGCCGGGATCTCCTCGACGATCCGTCGCACCAAGTTTGGCAAGTCCCGGATCGTCCCTGTGCATCGGTCGACCACCGAGGCCCTCATGCGGTATGCCGAGGCCCGCGACCGCCTCGTGCCGAAGCGGCCGGCACCCGCCTTCTTCGTCTCGGAGCGCGGCACGCGACTCGCCGGTGACAATACCCGCCACACCTTTGTGCTCGTGTCGCGACGGGCCGGCCTGCGTGCGCCAACGACCGGGTGCCGTCATGGGCATGGGCCCCGCCTCCACGATATGCGCCATCGCTTCGCCGCATCGACGGTTGTGGCGTGGTACCGGGCCGGACGCGATGTCGAGCGTGAGTTGCCCAAGCTGGCCACGTATCTCGGTCACGTCCATGTCAATGACACGTACTGGTATCTGGAAGCTGTGCCGGAATTGCTCCACTTGGCCGCGGCCCGCGTCACGGGCGCGCCCGAGGAGAGCCGCCGATGACCGCCACCAGCTTTCCGTCCCTCCTGCAGCGCTTCTTCACCGATCGTTTGCGCCAGCAGCGCCAGGCCAGCGCCCACACGGTGGCTGGCTACCGCGACACATTCCGTCTCCTGTTGCGCTTCGCCGCCGAGCGCTTGCGTCGCGCCCCCTCGGCGCTGACGGTTGAGGATTTCACCCCGACGTTTGTCACCGACTTTCTCGACCACCTCGAGCGCGTCCGGGGCAATAGCAATCGAACCCGAAATGCGCGGCTCGCCGCTATCCACTCGTTCGCGCAGTACGTCGCGATGAACGAGCCGGCCCATGCCTTACTGTGTCAGCGGTTGTTAGCCATTCCCACTCGACGCTATGAACGCAAGGTCATCGAGTTCCTCACGGCGGCCGAAATGGACGCGATCCTGGCGATACCCGATGCATCGACCTGGCTCGGACGCCGCGACCGCACCCTGCTCTTGGTGACCTTCCAAACGGGACTGCGCGTCTCCGAAGTGATTGGGCTTAAACGCGAGGACATTGTCTTGGGCCCAGGCGCGTATCTCCGCTGTCTGGGCAAAGGCCGGAAACACCGGTCCACCCCGCTCCGTTCCGATGCCGTCGCTGCGCTGACGGCGTGGTTACGGACACCGCCCGGTTCGCCGACGGCCCCGCTCTTTCCCGGCATCCGAGGTCAGTCGCTCAGTCGCGATGCCGTCGAGCGGATGGTCACGCGGTACACGGCTGCCGCGGCCGAACGGTGTGCTTCGTTGAAAGGCAAACGTGTCACGCCGCATGCGCTGCGCCATGGTACGGCCATGGAGCTCCTGCAGCATGGCGTCGACCGATCGGTGATCGCGCTCTGGCTTGGGCATGAGTCGGTGGAGACCACGCAGATGTATCTGCACGCGGACCTGCGGTTGAAGGAAGAGGCGCTTTCCCACACCACGCCGTTTCGGACGAAACCTGCCCGCTACCGGCCCAGCGACCAACTGCTGGCCTTTCTTGAAGCGTTGTGATTATGCCGCGCGCCCCTCGCAGCAAATCGCGAGATCCTCCGGCCGACACGCCGTCCGTTCAGACGCGGTCGGCATAATCCAGGGCTCGGCATGATGGCGCATGTCGTGCCAGCGGAGGTCGATCCGCTCGAGCTGTTCTCGATTCCATTGCGCTCCCTCTCGTCCAGGTTTGGGTTCCACGCCGTTCGCCAGTAGCCGCAGAGTTTCCCAGGCGGTCTGGATGTTCGGCTGATAGGCGCCGTTGGCGCTGCCGAACGCGTAGCCGTCGGGACCGAGTTCCGACCGCCGCTCGAGGATCGCCGCCAGCCGCCCCTTCGGGTTGAAGGGAATGCGGCGGTTCTCCTTGTCCTTCGCCGTCGCGCCGGGAATGCCGATCTGGCACGTGTCCCAGTTCACGCGCTTGTTCTGAATCATCAGCATCTCGCCGCGCCGGCAGCAGAGTTCCAGGGCGCCGATGATGCGATCGTGGAGCAGGGCACCCACGTATTGATGCTCTGCCGTGTTCATCTGCTCGAGCGCCGCGTCCAGTAGGCGTTTCTCCTCGTCCCTGGTCAGCCGGCGGTCCCGGGCGGTCTCCGCTTTCTTGTTCAAGCGGACGCCGAACCGGTGGAACGGTGAGCGGTTGAACAGCGGCGGCGTTTGCGCCATGCCCCAGTTCATCGCCGCGCGCAGCGTTTCGAGGACGCGGTGGATCGTCGCGATCTCCACGTCCTCGGCGTATTCCGAGTCGGTCTTGAACTGGTTGATTTCGTCCGGTTCTTCGAGCGCGACCAGGGGAAGCCCCCCGAGATGTTCCTTCAGGACGCCCAGGCGGCTGCGGATCGCTGCGACGCTGCGGAGGCCAGCGGGTTTGACACAGCGCTCCATGTAGGCGTCGAGGAAGGCGGAGACGTCGCCAAGGTTCGTGCCGGCCTCGATCGTTCGCCGTCGCGCCCGGCGAGGGTCCCGACCTGCCTTGATCTCGCCGATGAACAGCCGCTCCCAGTCGCGAGCCTCCTCCATCGACTGAATGGGCCGCTGCCTGCCTGGATCCATTCGCGGGATGGCGAATTCGTTGGCCGGGATGCGGTACCGCTTGCCGCGAAACATCACGTCGAAGCGCAGATGTTCGAGGCACCTCCTTCCGTTCTTACAGTTGCGTTCGGTGCACCTTCGTCTGATGGTCATCACTCCTCCTTCATGGTTGGCTCCTCTGACATCGTTCACGAGACGCGGGTCGGTGCGCCGCGCCGTATCCACTCGCGTACGTCCGCCGGATGAAACCGGCGCCCGCGCACGCCGAACCGCTGCGACGTGAGCAGGCCGCGCGAGTAGGCGCGGCGGACGGTTTCCTCGTGGCAGCCGATATACTCGGCGACCTCGAATGCTGTCAACAGTCGGTTCGGGAGGCCGCCTGTCGCAGCGGCGTCCGCGTCTGCGCCGCCGTCGTAATCGTTGCGGACAGGTTCCTCATCGATCTGCAAGTGCTTCCTCATCGCGTCCTCCGCGTCTGTGGGCGCCGCTGAGCGCGGTGCCAGGGTTGTGGTGAAGACGCGAGCCGGTGGGCACCGCCGTGAGTGAAGGGCCTGAGGCCGTTCACTCTTTCGGCGGCCGGCTCGGAGGACCGGCGGTCATGCGGGGCTGAAAGCCGCGCCTGCCATTCCGGTGTTGAGCGCGATGACGCCGACGATGGCTGTGCCCGGTCGGCGCTCGCGGATCTCGTCCGCGATGTTCGGCTCATGGGGCCAGAGGCGCGCTGGAGATGGTCTCGAGCGCGTCCAAGCCCAATGCCCAGGCTGCGACCTCTCGTGGCGAGGCAATCGCGCGCAGGGCCTTCTGTGCGGGTTTCCCGGTCCCTCGGTGATGCGCTCAGGTGCGGGTGACTGTGTCAAACCGCAGTCGAGCGCGAGTCGCGTTGTGTGCCGTTGCCGCGGGTGGCCTGAGGCCGTCTGCGGCTGTCTTCAATCGGCTGCGACCCTGACCACCGTTCCGGTAAGGGCGCTTCTTGCTGTGCCCTATGGGCGACGAGCTCGAAGCATGGCCCACGAGGACCTGAGGCCGTCGTGGGGTGTGGCGACCAATCGCCACGCGAGATGTAATGGAAATTACGCCTGTCGCCGCTCCGTGTCAAGTCGACGTCGCGACGACGTCGCGACGCACGATCGAGAACTGCACGGCCGAGACGTCCTGTAAGATCGGCTCTATGACCCCGTTACTCGCAGTCGTCCTGGCGGGCTCCGTAACCATCGGGTCTCACACGTCAACACAGGCTGGTTCCATCGTCGGCTGCATGTCCGATATCACGAGAAAACCCGTTCCGGGTGGAACGGTGACTGCGAAGGCTGACGGACTGGAACGGACGACAATGGCGGACAAGTCCGGCTGTTATGCGTTGAGAGATCTGCCGGCGGGCTGGTACAGAGTGACCGCGCGCCTGCTGGGGTTTGATAATGTCACGCGGGACAGGTTGGCAGTCGTCTCTGCAACTCCGACGCGCCTGGATTTCACAATGCGCGTGAGCCCGATCTGTGAGTGCGTTCGCGTTGCCGGAACCCTTGCGGAGCACTGGAAACACGCGGATGCAGTTCTCCACATTCGACTCTCGGATTCCGAAACCACGGGATCGACGCCGCAGGGGTATTACCGCCACGCGGCGACTGTGCTCACAGCACTGAAGGAGCCCCCCGGTCGTCCCGAGCCGCTGTTCGTGATTCAGAATCAGCGAAGTGGCGTGCCCGGGCCTGTACGATGTTGGACAAGAGCTGGTGGCATTCCTCGAGTCGTCCGGGGCTGACGCGTTTCGTATCACCAATGACGAGCCTGGGTTGGCTGTCCCCACCGGAAGCCACGATCCCTCAATGGCGTTCCTGGTCCAGGACGGCCGTATTCAGCGCGCTCCACCAGAATTCACCCGTTATGTCGGAAGGCCGATTGAAGCCTTCCTCGATGAATTGCGCAGAGTCTCGACTCGCAAGTGAGAGCGATCATTCCGCCGGCGCGCTCCGGTAGTTGCCGAGCCTTTCGGAAGCGCGCCGAGCGCGTCAAGGCCGCGTGGCGTCAACCGCCGCCCGTCCTCACGGCAGCGCCCGCGGCAACACTGCGGCCTCCAAGGGGTTGCGCCAGCTCGTGAGCGGCGCCGCCCGCAGAGGGCGGGCCTACTTGCTTTCCATGCCCGGTTCAATCAGGGGGCAACCGCGCCCTGGAGGGCCGTCTCCCCCCTCGGCCCCCGGGTCGGCGGACGAACCGAATCATCCGCGCGACAATGGTAAAGGCTCAGGTGCCCATGACCCACGTGCTGGAAAGCCATCGTCAGGCACTCATACCGCTGTGCAGGAGTACCGTGTCCGCCGGCTGGACGTGTTCGGTTCGGCGACTCGCAGCGACTTCGATGAAGCGTCGAGCGACGTCGACCTGCTCGTACAGTTCGAGGACATGCCATACGCCGATCGGGCTGATGCGTATCTGGGCCTTCTGACGGCTGTGGAGTCACTCCTTTCACGTCACGTCGACCTGGTTGAGGCGGCGCCGGAAACCAACCGGGACCTGCGTCGGGGAATCGAGGAATCCCGAGAGATGGTTTATGCCGCGTGACCGCGGGCGTGGCTCGCGGACATCGTGGCGGCCTGCGACCTGCTGACCGAGTTCACCGCGGGCAAGATGTTCACCGACTACGCCGCGGATCCCCTGGTGCGATCGGCTGTAGAGCGTCAGTTCGAGATAGTGGGTGAAGCGCTGCGCGTTGCCCTGCAACACCAGCCTGAGCTGGCCGACAAGATCACCGATGCGCGCGCGATCATCGCCTTCCGAAACCAGCTGACTCACGCATATAGCGGCGTCGACCACGCGACGGTCTGGGGTCTCTTGGAACGGCGTGTACCCCAGCTCCGGACGGAAGTCGCACGCCTCCTGGCGACGCTGACAGACCAATAGAGCAGCGGGTCGAGTTCAACAGCGATCGTGCAGTGTTTCCCGGTCGGCGTGCGGGCCCTGTGAGAAGAAACGCATGCTCGCGATACCGGCCTTCAAGCGCACGACAGCAGGCGAGCGGTCCCGCTCCGACTGCTCGATCGTTTTTACGATGAGCCGCACCCGTTGATTTTCGCGAAGGGGCATCGGCTGTAAGCGATGAAGAACGGCGGCTGATCGCTGTCAGGCAACAGGGATCAACGGAGAGAGATGGCCATAGCGGTGGCCCATCTCCAAAGCTTCGACCCCGGCCTGCGCCGGCCGACACGACCTCGTCGAGCGCGTGGGATCCGCATGCGACGAAGGCGGTCTCTCCATCCTGAATCGTCCCTCCTTCATGGTTGGCTCCTCTGAAATCGTTCACGAGGCGAGACGCGGGTCGGTGCGCCGCGCCTTATCCACTCGCGTACGTCCGCCGGATAAAGCCAGCGCCCCGCGCGGGTGACCCGCAGGAAAACCTCTTGCGTGAGGCGGGCCGACCCGCTCCACTTGACATTCGAGTCGAAGGGGCCTATCGTCCACTTGAATGGCCAGTGAACCATCCGACCACGGCATTGTCCTGTTGCAGGGGACTCTTGACCTGATCGTGCTGCGTGCGCTCGAGACGATGGGCCCGCAGCACGCGTACGCCCTGGCGGCGCGACTCGAGCAGGTCACCGAGCATCCCTTGACGCTCAACCAGGGGACGCTCTATCCCGCCCTCGTCCGGCTCGAGCAGCGCGGCTGGATTCGTGGTGATTGGAGGAAGACCGACCGCGGTCGCGACGCCAAGTATTACGGCATCACCAAAGCCGGCACGCGCGCGCTGGCGGGGCAGACCGAGAAATGGCATCGTCTCGCCGGGTTGGTGAACGCGCTGCTGGCAGGCGAGGACGGCCGCTGAGATGTCGACGCTGCGACGATGGATGCGCCGCCTGCAAAATGCCCTGTCCCCTGGTCGTGCCGAGCGCGAGGCGACGCGGGAGATCGAAGCGCATGTTCAACTGATCGAAGACGAACTGCTCGATCGGGGTCTCTCGCCTGAAGACGCCCGCACTGCCGCAAGACGGGCCCTGGGCGGCCCCGACACCGTGCGTCGGTCCCACGAGGACGCCCGCTCCTTCATCTGGCTCGATGATCTGCGCCGGGACGTCGCGTACACCGCGCGAACCCTGCTCCGCGCGCCCGCCTTCGCGGCTGTCGTCATCCTCACGCTGGCGCTCGGCATCGGCGCAACGACAGCCATCTTCACGGTCGTTGATCACGTGCTCTTGCGGTCCCTGCCGCTTCCGCACGCGGACCGGCTTGTTCGCCTTTACGAGTCGAACACCGCGCAGGGAAGCCCGCGCGAGGACGCGTCTCCTGCCAATGCGGCAGACTGGCGGCGCGCCGCGACGTCCTTCGACCTGATGACCGTGATCGGCGGAACGTCCTTGACGCTGACCGGAGGCGCGGAGCCCGAGGCCGTCATCGGCATGGTCGTCGACTCTCAATTCTTCACCCTGACGGGCGCCACACCTGAACTCGGCCACCTGTTTCCGCCGGCCGCGTACCAGTCGGCTGCCAACGCGCCGCTCGGTCCCGTGCGCGTGCGCGAGAAGCCTACGGGCACGGCGGACGTCATTCTCAGCCACGCTCTGTGGCTCCGGCAGTTCGGCGGGGACCCGAACGTCGTCGGCCGCACCATCACGCTGAACGAGCAACGCGCCGTCGTGGCCGGCGTGATGCCGGCGACGTTTCGCTTCGACGAGTCGGCGTGGGGAGCGGCGGACTGCTGGATTCCCTGGATTCCATCGGCGACGGCGGCGCCGTCGATGCGCAGATATCGTACATTTGTCGCGATCGCGAGGCTGAAGTCTGAGGTCAGCCTTGCCGCCGCGCAGTCCGAGATGACGAGTATCGCGGCCGGGCTTGCGCAGGCGTATCCCGCCGATGCCGGCTGGACCGTACGAGTGGAACCGCTGAAAGACACGCTCGTGAGCAGCGACGTACGGCTGACGCTCCTGATTCTGCTCGGCGGGGCTGGCTGCCTGCTCCTGATCGCCGGGGCGAACGTCACAAACCTGGTGCTCATGCGAGCGACGGGGCGGACTCGCGAGGTGGCCGTGCGGATTGCCATTGGCGCGGGTCGCACACGACTGATCCGCCAGTGGATGACCGAGAGTACCGTGCTGGCACTTGCCGGAGGCGTCGGAGGGTTCGTCGTCAGCTCGTGGGCCGCGCCTGTGCTCGCCGCTCACGCGCCAGTCAAGCTTCCGCACGTCCACGTCGTCAGCGCGGACGCCCGAATCTTCGCCTTCAGCATGATCCTGTCGCTCGTGGTTGGGCTGTCGTGCGGCCTCGCTCCGGCGTTCGCCTTACTCCACACACCTCTCGCCGCGCTGCGCTCATCGGCTCCGCTGGGCGGCCCAGGCGGTCAGCGGCGGTTGCGTCTGTCGCTGGTGGTGGCGCAGATTGGCATCGCCATCGTGCTCCTCGTCGCCGGCGGTCTTCTTGGAAGGACGCTACTGGCCGTCCGTAGTGTCGATCTCGGATTCAGCCCGGCAGGCGTGCTCACATTTGGCGCCTTTCCGCGATACGAGCAGGTTCCCGCGATCCAGGCGTTCCACCGCGGACTTCTCGCGCGAATCGAGAGGATCGCCGGCGTGGAGGCTGCCGGGATTGGCACGCTTACCCCAGTTATGGGCTTTGGCATCGCCGTCGAGGGTCAGGAAAAACCGGTCGATGTCGGCATGGACGCACCGACTCCGGGGTACTTCAGCGCTCTTGGTATTCGCCTGCGCAAAGGGCGCCTCCTCAACGATCAGGACCGCAGCAACGCTCCCCCGGTCGCTGTCGTCAACAACGCGCTCGCCCGGCGCGCCTGGGGCACGGTCGACGTCGTGGGACGCAGGCTGCGGCTGGACGAGCCGGACATGCCCTGGATCACGGTCGTGGGTGTCGTCGACGATGTGCGAATCACGAATCTCGAGGACGGCGGCCCGCCGATCCTCTATATCCCTTACGAGCAGAACGCGCTCGTCGCGGCTGGCATGTTCGTGGTTCGGACAACAGGCGATCCGCACCAGTTGCTCCCCGGCGTCAGGGCGGCGGTCCGGAGCCTCGATCCCAATGTCGCCGTGACGCGGCCCGCGACGATGGACGAGCGGCTGGAGAAACTCGTGGCCGCGCGAGTGTTCAATTTCTGGTTCATCGGAGGCTTCTCGACGATGGCGCTGCTGCTGGCGGCCATCGGCGTGTACGGGATGGTCGGCGAAGTGGTGGCGAGCCGGACGCGGGAGATCGCCGTTCGCGTGGCGCTCGGTGCGGACCAATGGCGCGTGTTACGGCCGGTCCTCCTGCGGATGATGGCCGTCACGATGGCCGGCATTGCGATCGGGCTGTCAGTCACGGCCGTGACGGTCCGTTGGCTGGGCACGCTGCTCTTCGGCGTGCGGCCATTGGATCCGCTGACACTGGTGCTCGTCCCCGTCGTGTTCCTTGCTGCCGCCCTGGTCGCGACGGCCGGTCCCGCCCGGCGCGCGACCGGAATCGACCCGATGGTCGCACTGAAGCACGACTGATGGGCCGTTGAGAGCCGTGGCCGCGGGAGACGACGCGGCGCTGTCGCCCGTGCGGCCTTGTGATCCCCACGTTGGCGCGAGAACGCTCGCGCTTATCAGCGATAAACCACATGCTTGTTGCGACAATCGTCCAGAATCGAATTGCGGAGAACACTCGTCGTGGATCAGGTCTTCTTGCATTGTGATGTGGAGAGCGCATCGAAACGCTGCAGATTGTGGCTCGCAGTTCGGTCGCGCAAGGGTCTTCGACTCAGCGCACGACTGGTTCGGTCCAATTAATTGCCAACCACTCGGGAGCGCGCCGAGCGGGTCAAGGGCGCGATAGCGGCAAGCGAAGCGAGCGAACTCTTGACGGGACCAAGCGCTCCCGGAAAATTGAGCACTGGAGCGACGGCAATCGGCAGGGAATTCTGTCCAGGAAATTCGACCGATTGCGAGGTAGCACATTCAAGCTTGTTCCGATACTAGTGTTTCCGGAAACTCCGCCCCCATTCCACGCGCATTATCCTGCAGCATAGACGCGCTCCCCAGCACATCTCCGACACGACATCGGGGCGTGAGCGACCCCGCCGGTCGTCCGTGGGGCGGCAGATGCGGTCCCCGGGCGGGGTCGCTCACGCCCCATCCTTGCTGCGACAGGGTGCTGGGGCGCTCACACGGGCGGCACAATGCGCCGCCCGCTCGGGGAAGGTGAACGGCCGCAACAGGGCCGCATGCAGTCAGTTGTCGCCCGCCGCGCAGCCACCAGACTGTCGTTCACGACGCGTGGACTTTCTCGCCTGCGCCGGTCGGCGGGGCCAACCGCGCTCTGGGGTTGCGTCCCCCTTCTCGGCCCCTGCGACGCTGCGCTACTTGAACGGATTGATGACGCGAACGCCATCGAGATCGTCGAAGCCAGGCAGGTCTTCGGAGTAGAAGGTCTCGACGCGGGCTTCGATACACGCAGCGAGAATCAGGGCATCCCAGAACGATGCTCCGCGTGTCAGGTGAAGCTCCTTGGCGCGATCCAGAATGGCCTCGGATGGCAGCACAAGGGGCAGCAGTTCACGGAACTCCGGCCAGACGGTTCCAGGCGTGCGTCGAGGTGAAACCCTGTTTGTTCAGCTTGCGTGAGGCAGAAATGAATTCGCACGCGACCTGCCAACGCCGTCCTCGACGCTGGTCACCAGGTCGAGAGCGATCTGCTGGCGCCGTGGATCGGCTTTGTCGCAGGCGTAGATCAGAACGTTCGTGTCAACGCTGATCATGCAGTTCCTCTCGGCTGGGAAGCGGTCCCTCCGAGAAAAAATGCATGCCCTCGATGCCAGCCTTCAGGCGGGCGATCGCGGCCTGCCGGTCGCGGCCTGGCTCATCGATTGTCTCCACCGTCAGGCGTACCCGCTGCTTGTCCTTGAGGGGCAGTTCGCGAGTAGGCTTGAGAACGCCGCCTGTGTAAATCGCTTCAACCTTCTGAGTCATTCACCGCTCCACAGCCAGAGTAGGGCGAGTCGGCCGCCGATGCAACAGCGACCGACGGGCGCGTCCAGAGGAGCGCGCCCGTAGCTGGTTCGCGAATCGGCTCGCGGATATTGTGTTGACGCCCGACCGGTAAACCCACAGGATGAGACCAGGAGGCAGGTGATGGACGGGAAAGAAGTCGGTTTCACCGTGCGGCTTTTTCGGGAAGGGGAGACCTACGTCGCCCACGTGCCGGAACTTGATATTTCATCCTGCGGAGACACCGAAGCGGACACGCGGCGGAACATCAAGGACGCCGTCGCGGGATTCCTGAACACGGCGGAGGAGCAGGGGACGCTCGTGCAAATCCTCGAGGAAGCGGGCTACCGGCTCGAAGGGGGGCGCTGGCGCGAACCGGAAATCGTCTCGACCGAGCGGATGCAGGTCCGCGTTGCCTGACCGCAAGCTCGTCCCCGTTCCGTACCAGACGCTCGTCCGCATCTTCGAGAAAGACGGCTTCAGCCTCGCCCGACAGGAAGGGGATCACAAGATTTTCACCAAAGCTGGAGTGCTCCGGCCCCTCGTGATTCCGACGTACCGCGCCGTTCCCGTGTTCATCATCCGCAACCTGCTCCGGACCTCAGGCATGAGCCGCGAAAGATACTTCGAACTTATGGAGGGATGATTCCGCCGACCTGAGAGGGTCGGCGGTTTTGGAAGTGGGCAGCGCTTCGCGGTAAAGACTTCGACGAGCTGGCAAGCGACCAAAACAACCGGCTGTTCGGCCTCATGCGACGGCAACCAGGGGTGAGAGGTGGCCGTATCGGTGACCGAGTTCGAGCGTCTCGACACGGCCCGTGCCGGCGGTGACGGCCTCGTTGAGCGCATCGGTGTTGCAGGCCTTCAGCGCCGGCTCACCATCTTCCTTCCACACGCGGTACAGCGCCTTGAAGCGGGGACTCGAGAACGCCCGCCGCGCCCTGTAGAAACGCTCGTCCAATTCCGGACTGCGCGACGGCGCTGGATGGGACCGAGCCTGGTCGAGGTACCAGCGCAGCTCGTCGAGAAACTCCGCGCCGACTGGCCTCATCAGCTGGTTCCAGACCACCTGCTTCGCCCGTTGACCCATATCCGGAAACTGGGGCGGGACGACGATGCGGAGTGTCCACGCCGGCAGCTCTCGGAGCAGCGCGGCGTGCCTCAGGAGGAACACGCGGAACTCGTCCAACCAGGGATCCGCGATGACGTAGACGACGACACCGCGGCCTGCGGGATGAATACCAATGGGCAGGCGCTCCGGGAAGTACCGAACCGTCTTCGCGTTGCCTTGGCGGACGATGGTGTGCGGGAGCTCGGTCGGCTCGATTCCCAGGAGTGTCGTGAGGTGGAGCGCCTTCTCCTCGGCGGTGCCCAGCCACACCATGTCCGGGTCTTCGACAACCCCGTCGAGGACCATCAGGCGGTGGATGGCGTGGTTCAGTGTGACGGGTTTTCTCAGCCGGCTGTCGGCCTCACCGATGGTCGCGTACAGCGCCCGCTGATTGAGGTGATAGACGCGCGCGCGGTTCTGGCGGCAGTCGTACATGGACGCGTACCGAAGCCGGACGAGCCTGGCGAAAAACTTTCGCGTCTTCTCGCCATGCACGATGCCGCAGAAGCGGGCGTACTGACGAGGGACACATACGCCCGCGTGAAGCATCACCGTCGTCAGGAATCGCGCCTGGCGCTCGGTGAACCCCTTCTTCGCAACTGCCTGGACACGTTCGTCGAAGGTCACAGGAACTCCTCCATGATGCCGGGCGTGCGCCCCCCTCTGCGTCCTCCACCACTCGAACCGGTCCAGTACAGCTTGAAGCCGGAGCTTGATTTCGCCGCCGCGTGAGCCCCGCGGTAGTGGGGAGTCATCACCTCCACATCGAGCGTGTGTTGGCGGCCCTCGTTGTCGTACTCGATTCGCATGTCGGGGAACCGGACGTGGCCATGCTCGTCGCAGGGCAGGTCGTGCTCGAGCGCCCAGGACCGAACCTCGTCGAGGTCCCGATCGGGACGGCCGTCGCTGTCGCCCCGGTCGCGATTTCGTTCCTGCAGGAACTCCTGGTACTCGCGTTTCAGATCGTTTTCGAGCACAACGCGGTGAATGTGCGCGCCGTCGTCGTGCAGCCGCTCGGCTTCGTCCATGTAGGCGCGATACAGGTGGGCGTCGTGTTTGAGCTCGCGAGGCCTCTGAACGCCGTGATGGAACGCCTGCCGGCCGGGCGAGGGCTCGTCGAGTCGCCGGGATTCGAGCAGGTCGTGTCCCTCCCTGGTCAGCGTCACGACGACGTTGTCGCGGTCGAGCCGGTACGGTCTGGACGAGGCCCGCATCGCGGAGGTGCCAGAGCTCGCTGTGCCGGGGATCCAGCGGCCGGTCGTGAGCATCGCGGAGCTCGCGTGCCGGCACCGCGCGAAAGGCGCCCACCGTGGTCAGCGTCCGCGTTTCGGAGCCGCGGAGCGTGTAGTCGTGGCCGCGGTGGTGGACGTGTTCACGGTCGCGGCCGCGAGGCAGACTGAGGTGGTGCATGAACACGTCTCGAGGATGGATCCGTTCGCGATCGCGCGGGTCGCAACCGCCACGACTGCCGCGGCTCAAGTCGCGCCCGGTCTCGTCCCGATCGCGCGCATCGTCGCCCCACCGAGGATCGTAGCTATCCATGCGGCACCCTCCTGGCGGTTGAACGAACGTCGCAACCAGGGGAGGGCAAAAGTCGGAGAGCGGGAGTCGCGAATCCGCGGGGACAAAACGGGGACAATCGTGCGCGGTTCCGGGTGGTCGGGGGTTGCCCCCCGACCACCGATCACCCAATAAAAATGGGCCTGATTGTCTCGTGCTGTCCCGGGCGGTTTGGCTGTGAGCGGCTCATAACCCAAAGGTCGCAGGTTCAAATCCTGCCCCCGCAACCAACTTTATTTGGACCATGAGGTCGCCGGCATCTGGCGACCTCTTCGTGTCTCTGGCCGCACTCAGCATCCCCGCCAGGTCGCCCTTCAACGTGATATTCAGGCGCTCGCCATCGGGCTCGAGCACGATCGCTTCGACGAGCGCTCGAATGGCGTCCACCGCGCCGGTGCGACTCTCCTCGTTCTCCAGCGCCAGACAGAGGCTGCCAACCTTCTCGCGATAGACGTCGGACATTCGCGGGTGCAGCAGCTCAGGCATCTCCGGGGATTCGAGACGTGACTGCAGTTCGACTTTCCTGGCTTCGAGCGAGAGGAGCTCGTCCTTGATGGACAGCGCCGAGACGCCGTCCTTGATGGCCTGGATGAATTTGCGGATCTCGCGCTCGACTGCCGCGAGCTCCTGGCGACCGTGCGACAGACTGGCGCGGTGCTCCATGCGCAACCGATTCAGCTCGCGCACGTACTCGCGGCAGAAATCCTCGAAGAGGTCCCGGCGCATCAACTTGTCGCGCAGCGCCACCAGGACCCGCTCCTCCACCTCCTGGCGGCTGATCGTCAGGCGATTGGTGCACGTGCCACGTGACCGGGCGCCGAAGCACGCCAGGCGGTCGCGCCAATACATCACGTACCCGCCGCCGCACTCAGCGCATTTCGTCAGACCGGAGAAGAGATACTTCGGACGGCGTGCCTGATTGAATCGCCTCGGAGCGCCGTTCGATGTCACCCGGCGCATCTCGACCTGCCGGGCCTTTACCTGGTTCCATAGCTCGTCGTCCACGATTCGCAGCTCGGGAACGGCGGTCGTCACCCACTCGGATGGCCGGTTTGGTCGCGAGACACGCTTCCCGGTGTCCGGATCCTTCACGTACCGGAGGCGATTCCACACGAGGCGGCCGATGTACAACTCGTTGTTCAGGATTCCGGTACCGCGGGCGGGATTGCCGTGGATGGTGCTGGGATTCCAGGGAGATCCTTCCGGGCCGGGACAACGTTCCGCGTTCAATTGCCTCGCGATGGCCCTGGGTGACATGCCCGTCGAGTAGACGCTGAAGATCCGCCGGACCAATTCGGCGTGGGCAGGAACGATCTCGCGTTCGCCCGTCGGCATGCCGTCATGCGTTGCGCGTCTCACCCTGTAGCCGTAGCAGAGGCCGCCACCGGACTTCCCGAGCTCCACCCGACCGCGCAGTCCGCGTCGTGTCTTGTCGGCCAGGTCCTTCAGGAACAGCGCGTTCATCGTCCCCTTGAAGCCGATGTGCAGGTGCGTGATGTCGCCCTCGGCGAGCGTGACGATGTTCACGCCCGCGAAGGTGAGGCGCTTGAAGAGGCCGGCCGTGTCCTCCTGGTCGCGGCTGAAGCGGTCCAGGGCTTCCGCGAGTACGACGTCAAATCGCCCGTTCAATGCGTCCCGCATGAGCGTCTGGAAGCCGGAGCGAAGCAGGGTGGCGCCCGAGACTGCGTGATCGGTGAACTCGTCGACGATTGTCCAGCCCTGTCGCGTGGCGAACTCCCGGCAGACGCGCAGTTGGTCCGCAATCGACGCGTCGCGCTGGTTATCCGATGAGTACCGGGCGTAGATGGCGACCTTCAATGCAGTGTCACCTCGGGTTGTGTCTCTCGCTCTGCTGCCACTTCACGCTCGAACCGTTCACGCGCGGCCTGGCGAGCGAGGGCGCAGACCAGCATGCGCAGCGGTTCGTCGCCGTGGTCGCCCGGCGTCCTTTGACGGGTTGCGCGTCGAAGCCGTTGATTGCGCTTGTCTCGAGAACGGATCATAACGCCGCAACTCCCTTCGTGTCGTTGATGTTTGCTCCCGAGCTGAGCACGTCGGCGATCGCACTTTGCGGCCATCACGCAATTGCCAGACGGCGGGCGGAGCCGCAGGCGCGGTCAAGCCCGCCAGCCCGCAAGGGACGGAGCGAAGCGGAGTGGCTTGACGGCGCCGAGGATCGCCGGACAATTCGTCCTCGTGATGGCCACCGTGAGCAGCGGCGAAGTTGCTCAGCGCTCGGACCTACCAGACGAACGAGACGCGCAGGTTGGGATTCGGGCAGGAGGTGACGGTCAGGCGACCGTCTCAGGCATGGATTCAGTGCGAATGCGCGTTTACCTACATGAACGCTGTTTCCGGCAAGAACCTGACAGGTGTGTTCCAGCCGATGGAAGCCGCGCGCGTCTCTCGCTCGACACCGGAAGCGCACTCGGCGGTGTCACGGACGAAGCGCGGTTCTGCCGGACGACAGCGACATGCGTCTGGGGCGTGAGCGACCCCCTCCTTTCAGACGCTGAACCTCGACAGGAGGGTGGCAGAGGGGGTCGCTCACGCCCCAGATGCCTCCGTCACCGTTATCGACAGCCGCGCTGACTGCGACACATCTCGGTGCGCTTCGAGTGCCTTCGCGACAATGCTGACGGCGGCATCGGAGAGCAGGTCCTGGGTTCGGACTTGCACCACGCTCGGCCCGTCGACAGCGCCGGTCGCGAGGATTGCCGAGAAGTCAAGGTCGTTCGTGATGATGACGAAGTGGTGCTCGTTCGCCCACGCCAGGATCTCGACATCCGGCGCGGTCGCAGCACCCATGGAGGACCAGTGGACGGCCTCGAACCGGTGACGCGCCAGCCGCTCGACCCAGCTTGGCGACAGGTTCATATCCACGAGCAGCTTCACGGCTGGCGCAGCGGAACTTCGACTTCCTCTGCCCGCCAGGCGGCGTAGGACAGGGCCTCGGCGATGTCCTCGGCCTCCAGGTAGGGATATTCGCGGAGAATCTCGTCCCGTGTGCGGCCGGCGGCGACGAGGCCGACCACCGTGCCGACTGTGACGCGCATGCCGCGGATGCACGGCTTTCCGCCCATTACGGCCGGATCACGAGTAATGCGCGTCATCTCTGGCATTGTGAGTCCGCTCCCTAGGGGACAGCCCTATTATCCGACGAACTCGTACGGTTGGCCAATCCACTCGGCCACCGGTCGCAATGTCGAGAGGGAAAGCCCTCGCTAGCAGCGCACTCCCATCAACCGCCGTACGCCGATCATCCCGCCGCCCACGAGGAACCAGGGCAGATACATGCGGAATACATTGCGATAGTAGGTACGAGGCCCAGAAGACTGCGCCTTCCGTCGCCCAACTGTGAACGAGTGAAACCTTGATCGCGGTCACAAGCAGAGTGGCTGCGAAGGAAAAAATCGGAAAAGCGAACACGGCGAACCCGGCAACGCCCATCAGTTCGAGGTACGTGGCGGTTGAGCGTCCCTCGGAACCTGCAGCAAGTGTCGCACCGAACGCCAGGAAGGGAGCTGACAGCCAGACGAACATTCCGAGAACGAACCACTTGCTCCAACCCATAAGGCCCGTCACGACCCACCACCTTCGACCGTCACCATTGGTATCTGATCCGGTTGGGGACTGCCGGAAGTTAGACGATCATACGCAAATTGCGTATACTAGGACAAGTGGAGTTCATCGAGGCGCCTACGTTCAGCGCGCGGGTGGCGGAGTATCTGGACGACGATGAATACCGAGCCTTGCAGCAGCTTCTGGCAGGCGACCCCGAGGCCGGTGATGTCATGCCAGGGACTGGCGGGTTCCGGAAGCTGAGATGGGCCGATCGCCGCCGAGGCAAGGGTAAGCGTGGCGGGCTCAGAGTGATCTATTACCACCTCGCGGCCGACGATCAGATCTGGCTGATCACCGTCTACGACAAGGGGGAAATGGCCGATCTGAGTCCTGCCGAGAAGCGACAGTTGAAGGCGGCACTCGATGTAGAGCTCGCGCGGCGTGCCGCAGCGCGTCGGCCGCGGAGGAAGTGAATTATGGCAACTAAAAAGCGACCAGTGGCGCGAAAGAAGCGCAGCCTCTTCCGCGAGCTTATGTCCGGCGTCGAAGCCATGCGGGACCACAGCGAAGGGCGGCTCACCCTCAAGATGCGGGACGTGCAGCCAATCACGGTTCCGCCCATTGATGCCGACATCGTCCGCGAGACGCGCGAGTCGCTCAAGATGTCGCGCCACGTGTTCGCATTCAAGATTGGCGTGAACCCCAGGACGCTGGAGCGATGGGAGCAGGGGCGCAGCAAACCGAACGAGCAGGCCGCGGTGTTGATCTGGCTCGTGCGGAAGTACCCTGACACGCTGAAACGCCTGGAGTCGCTGGCGGCTTCCGCTAGAGTCTCCACGTAGGCAGTGCAGCTGCCTGCCTCAAGGTCGCCGATACTGCAGGGTGATTTCCCTTGAACCATCACCTGAGCTGCGCGTGGTGATGGCCACGCGGAGGCGACCGTCGGCATCGAGCGACCAGATTTCGCGGCGTTCAGTCCACACACCGGTTTCGGGACGCTGCCCGGTGTAGCTGCCGCTCTCGAAGATCAGGGCGTTTCCGTCCCACTTCACGGCGTGATGGGCCGTGGGACCGCTCGGGCTGCCGTCAGCGCGCAGGCCAGATACGGTACCACCCTGCACTCCGATCAGGCGGGTCTCCGACTGTGCGGCGGTCGCGAATTGCCGCTCAATAGTGATATCTCGGAAGAACGGTTCCATTGGGTCGCCGCGTACGGTTGCGTTCCACGATCGCAGCTTCCACTGGCTCGATTTCTCGTTCGCCCGTCGTGAGGTTCCACCGGCTAGCGATTTCAGCACGCGGTAGCCGTAACAAAGCCCGCCGCCAGACTTGCCGCCCTCCACGCGCCCACGCAGTCCTCGGTGCGTCTTCTCGGCAGGTCCCTCAGGAACAGCGCGTTCATCGTCCCCTTGAAGCCGATGTGCAGGTGCGTGATGTCGCCTTCGGCGAGCACGACATCGAAGCGCCGATTCAGTGCATCGCGCATCAGCGCCTGGAATCCTGAGCGCAGCAGCGTTGCTCCGGAGATCGCGTGATCGGTGAACTCGTGGACGACCGTCCAGTGCTGGCGAGCGGCGAACTCGAGGCAGATGCGGAGCTGGTCCGCGATCGAGGCGTCCCGCTGATTGTCGGAGGAGTACCGCGCGTAGATCGCAGCTGTCATTGAACAGTCAATCTTACTATGGAGGATTTCCGATCGGAACTCTAACATTATGCGCCCCACGTCATTCGATGCCCAGCGCCTCCGCACGGCCTGCACCGCCACACGATTGTGGACCTGCCCGCGCTGAAACACGCGCTGGGCTCGTCCTCTGACCTCACCGTCTTCCGCAAACTCAAACCACTCGACTACCTCTCCAGCTACACCCACCGGGGCCGGTTCTAACGCTCGAAGATCGCGCGCTTTGACGAGGACGGGCTGTGGGCCCACGAGGCGGTATGGTTCTCGCGCCACGGGACCCTCATGGCGACCCTGGAGGCGTGGATCCCCAGTCCCCGCAGGGCTGGTGTGCCGATGAACTCGCCGACCGGCTGCATGTCAACGTCCACGATCCGCTCCACGATTTGGTGCGCCAGGGTCGCGTGCGCCGCTCGAGATCGGAGGGCGTTTCCTCTACACCGCCGCAGAGGCGCGCCGGTGAAGATCAGATCCGGGCCGCCGCACGGCCCACGCGGTTCCCCTGGTCGCGGACGCGTCCGCCCTCCACGTCTCCCCCGATGAGCTCAAAGCGAGCATCCTCTTGTTCTACAGCTTGCTCGACGAACAGCAGCGGCGCCTGTTTGCCGGCTTGGAATCGATCAAACTCGGCCTGGGTGGCGATACGATTCTGGCCACGTTCCTCAATGTGGATGCGCATACCGTGGCGCGGGGCCGACAACAGCTCCTGGATCACGACGTGGCGTCGGGACGCGTGCGCCGTGTGGGCGGTGGACGGCCACTCGCGGAAAAAAATGGCCACCTCGTCACCGTGATCGAATGCCTGCTCGAATACGACACGGCCGGCGACCCCATCACCGGCCTGAAATGGTCCCGCCGCACGACCGCGAAAGTCGCCATGGTGCTCGGCGACTTTGGCATCCACGTCAGTGCCAACACCGTCGGCCGGCTGCTCCAGACCATGGGCTATTCGCTGCGCGTCAACCACAAGCAGCTCGCCACCGACGCCAGTCCGGATCGCAACGAGCAGTTCCTCTACATCAGCGACCTGCGCGATCGCTTCCAGCGTCGCGACTGGCCCATCATCAGCGTCGACACCAAAAAGCGCGAGCTGGTGGGCAACTTCAAGAACGCCGGCACGCGATGGGATCTGTACCGCGTCGCGTCAACGATCACGACTTCCGCTCAGACGCGGTCGGCGTCGCCATTCCCCACGGCATTTACGACCTGCGGGCCAATCGAGGCTGCGTCACCGTCGGCGTCTCTCACGACACGCCGGCCTTTGCGGTTCGCGCGATTGCGCGCTGGTGGCACCACGACGGTGGCGCGCGATACGGCCACGCCCGCCGTCTCCTGCTGCTCGGCGACACGGGCGGCAGCAACGGCTGCCGGTGTCGCGCCTGGAAAACCGAACTCCAGGCCCAACTCGCCGATGCCTGTGGCCTCACCCTCACCGTGGCCCACTATCCCACGGGCGCGTCCAAGTGGAACCCCATCGAGCATCGCCTCTTCTCGGTAGATCTCCAAAAACTGGGCGGGTGAGCTACTCGACAGCTATCAGAAGATCCTCCGCTTCATTGATCCACCAGAACCCAGTCGGGTCTGTCGGTCACCGCGCACCTGGATCGCCGCCATTATCCGACCAGCATGAAGCCCGCGCGGAACAGCTTCAGGCCCTCCGCCTCCAACTGGTGATACTCAACTGGAATACAAATTACCTTAGGTCGATCCTGCCGTCGCGCGGCCACCTCGCGCGCGAATAGCTCGCGTGCGGCCTGTCGAGCGAGTATGCGAGCGAGCGCTCGCAGCGGCTCGTCGCGATGATCGCGTGGCGCGCCTCGGCGTGTTCCGCGTCGAGGCCGCCGATTGTGCTTCTCTCGAGATCCGATCATACCGTCTAACTCCCGTTGCAGGGTGCATCTCTCGATCTCGAGCGGTGAGCACGTCCGCCATCGACCTGTGGCCGTCACGTAATTGCCAGATAGCTCACTTGCCTCCTTCCGGCTTCAGCAGGCGAAGGATCGCGAGCACCTCCACCGCATTGCGGCCTTCAACGGACTTAAGGGGTTTGGCGTTGGACCACGGCCGAGCGCGTCCGTCCGCAATCTGTATCACGCCAGCCGGGCCCCACATGATTTCCCACAGCTGTATGTTCGGATTCCAGCGTAGGAAGAGCACGTATTCTGTTCCGGGCGAGAACGGGGGAAAGCCCGTCTCGTATACCAATAGAGTGTCCTTGTCGCGAATTCGCTCCCCGCCGTAGCGAAGCACCGGCAAGGGCTTCTGCTCGTCAACGACAGGGCTTCCGAAGTTCTGGATGACCTCCATCACGTGGAAGCTATACGCGGTCTCGACACGCGTTCCACCATGACCCTCGCGCGGACTGTTGCCGGTCACCTTCGCGCGAACGACAGCGCCTGCCTCAAGAGCCATGTCGCGCAGTGTCGGCGGAGGGGCGAAGTATTCCGTCGATATTCGCGACCTAACGATCGGCTTCGATTGTGGCGTTCCTTGAGCGAGCGACGAGGCACAGATCCCTGCGCCGCCGCCACAGCAGGTAACCACGGCCGTCACGCTCCAGAGCGTCCAACGTAGGCGCATACGATTGTCCTCTTTAGTTGTGTGCGAGTTTCTGTGCTATCCATCGGCGGCCAGAAGAGCACGGCACGACATTCGTGGGAACGTATCGACGGGTTAGCCCCCGGTGATTCGCGAATCAGCCGTTATGTCCGGCGACATGTGCTGAACTTACGGGTCCGTTAACTCCGCGTCTCTCGTCGTCGTCTTCTTCTTCTTTCCTTTTTTCGCTTGGACGCGGGAATGACCACTGCGTCATTCTGCCGGCGACTACTTCGTCACGCCCGCCGCGCCGGCACTGACATTCACGGTGTCCGGTGAGAAACTCGCACTCACGAACGTCGGCGGTGTGCTATCCGGCGCTGTTGCCACGCCGGTCCCGGACACAGTAATCGTGTTGATGCCGCTGGTGGCGTCTGCATCGACGGTCACCGTGCCGCCGTACGACGTCGCCGCCGTTGGCGCGAAGGTCACGGTGACATGCTGGACCCCGCCTGCGGCAATCGTCACGCGCTCCCAGTTCCCGGTGAAGCCAGTCGGATAGGTAATGACGGTCACGGTCAGCGGGGCGTTGCCGTTGTTGCTGATCGTGAGGGTCGCCGTCGCCGTCGTGTTCGTCTCCACATCCCCGAACGCCAGATTGCCACTCATCGCAATCACCCGAGTGGGGGGCGGCGTCGAGGTTGCTCCGGTCCCGGACACAGTCGTGGTGTTAGTGCCGCTGGTGGCGTCTGCGTCGACGGTCACCGTCCCGCCGTACAACGTCGCCGCCGTTGGCGTAAAGGTCACGGTGACATCCTGGGCCCCGCCTGCGGCAATCGTCCCGCTCCCCCAGTTCCCGGTGAAGCCAGTCGGATAGGTAATGACGGTCACGGTCACCGCGGCGTTGCCGTCGTTGCTGATCGTGAGGGTCGCCGTCCCGGTCGAACCCGGTGACACATTCCCGAACGCCAGATTGCCACTCAACGCAATCACCCGAGTGGGATCCGGCGTCGAGGTCGTTCCGGTCCCGGACACACTCCTGGTACTGGTGCCGCCGGTGGCGTCTGCGTTGACCGTCACCGTGCCGCCGTACCGACGTCGCCGCCGTTGGCGTAAAGGTCACGGTGACATCCTGGGCCCCGCCTGCGGCAATCGTCCCGCTCCCCCAGTTCCCGGTGAAGCCAGTCGGATAGGTAATAGCGGTCACGGTCAGCGCGGCGTTGCCGTTGTTGCTGAGCGTGAGGGTCGCCGTCCCGGTCGAACCCGGTGACACATTCCCGAACGCCAGATTGCCACTCAACGCAATCACCCGAGTGGGGGTCGTGGGCGCTGTCGGCGAGGATGAAGACCCGCCGCAGGCAGAGACACACATGCCTAGAGCGAGAGCCGCGAGAACGGGTTTCATATGAAGCTCCTGCGGACATGGGTGAGCAGCGTGCCGCAGAGCAAGCTTGGCGCGTGCGCCTGGCCGCTGTCTGTACCCAAACGCACAGGGGATGCTCAGCCAGGATTGTGGCCCTTGCTGCGGGCAATGGGCCGCGTCCTGCCTGTGTCGCAGGTGCCCTTCCGCTATTTCTCGCCCGGAGATACACCTCCGGTCGCAGGCCGGGCACAGAAACTAACCACATGGAACCGAAGGGCCCAACATTCGACAGATCGGCATTTTTCAACAAGACTTCCCTGCAATCCCGCGCCGCGGTGTTCAATACAAGACATCTGCGCTGTAACCTTTACGAATACGCTAGGAAAGGACAGTTCTCTTCGCCGTCGGCCGCTTCGCAACCGGACGGAACCGAGGACACACTGGCAATCCACATAGGCGTCGCCGAATCGGTTGATGTTCACCTGGACGTCCGAGACGCTGCGGCTCTGCTCAAGACGGGCGCCCTGCAGCGGGCGATCCTCAACAGCGCCAACTTCTCGAGCATCGCCACCGACGCCAAGGGCGTGATCCAGATCTTCAATGTCGGCGCCGAGCGGATGCTGGGCTACGCGGCCGCCGAGGTGGTGAACACGATCACCCCGGCCGAACTGTCCGATCCCCAGGAACTGATCGCGCGCGCGGCCGCGTTGAGCCTCGAATTCGGCACGCCGATTGCGCCCGGGTTCGAGGCGCTGGTCTTCAAGGCCTCGCGGGGGATTGAGGACATCTACGAGCTGACCAAAGTGCGCAAGGACGGGAGCCGGTTTCCGGCGATGGTGTCCGTGACGGCGCTGCGCGACGCGCAGGGCGCGATCATCGGCTATCTGCTGATCGGCACCGACAACACCGCTCGCCGGGAAGCCGAAGAGGAGCGGAAGAAGCTGGATCAGCGGCTGCGCGACCAGCAGTTCTACACGCGCTCGCTCATCGAATCCAACATCGACGCCCTGATGACCTGCGATCCCCGCGGCATCATCACCGACGTCAACAAGCAGACGGAGGCGCTCACGGGGTGCACGCGGGACGAGCTGATCGGCGCGCCGTTCAAGGACTACTTCACCGACGCAGGCCGTGCCGAGGCCGGCATCAAGCGCGTGCTCGCCGAAGGCAGAGTCACGAACTACGAGCTCACCGCGCGCGCCATCGACGGCAGGGAAACCGTGGTGTCCTACAACGCCACGACCTTCCACGACCGGAGCCGGCGTCTCCAGGGCGTGTTCGCGGCAGCGCGGGACATGACCGAGCTGAAACGCTTCGAGCACACGGTGCGGCAGAACGAGATCCAGCGTGAGCGCGACGCCGCGCACGCCGCGGAACTGGCCGTCGTCAACCAGGAGCTGGAAGCCTTCAGTTATTCCGTCTCACACGACTTGCGCGCGCCGCTGCGGCACATCCACGGGTACGTCGAGATGCTGCAGCGGGCAACCGACGGGCAGTTGTCCGAAAAGGCGATGCACTACCTGAAGACCATCACCGACGCGAGTGAGGAGATGGGCCAGCTCATTGACGATCTGCTGGCGTTCTCCCGCGTGGGCGGGGCCGAGATGCGAGTGACATCGGTTCCGCTGGGTGAGCTGGTTCGGGACGTGATCCGCTCATTGGAAATGGCGATCAAGGACCGGCCCATCCTCTGGCAGATAGCCCCGCTGCCGGCGGTCGTGGGCGACGCGTCTCTGCTCAAACAGGTGCTCACCAATCTGATCGACAACGCCGTGAAATACACGCGCAAGAGCGAACCCGCGACGATTGAGATCGGCTTCGCCGGCGAGGAGGCAGGACGGGTCGTGCTGTTTGTGCGGGACAACGGCGTCGGGTTCGACATGCAGTACGCGCACAAATTGTTCGGGGTGTTCCAGCGGCTGCATCGGCCCGAGGAGTTTGAAGGCACCGGCATCGGGTTGGCCACCGTCCGCCGGATCGTGGCGCGGCACGGCGGCCGGGTCTGGGCTGAGGGCGCGATCGACAAAGGCGCCACATTCTATTTCACGCTGGAACGATCCGCGTCAGCGTCATACCGGGGACAGCCCGCGACATGACTCCCTTGAGACGCATTCTCCTGGTGGAAGACAGCCCCCATGACGCGTCGTCGCGCGAAGAGCAGGATCTGCTGGACAGCTACCAGCTCGGCGTCAACGGCTATGTGGTCAAGCCGATGAAGGTTCAGGACTTCGTCGAGGCGGTCAGGCAGGTGGGCGCGTTCTGGGGGGTGATCTAACGAAGTGCCGCCCGGGAGTGTGCCCCGCACGTGAGCGTGGGTTCCGAGAGCATCTGTCGGAGAAGGTTCCCAGACATGCCCAGTCCGTTTCGAGTGCTGCATTTGGAGGATAGCCCGCGGGACGCCGACGTGGTTCGCCACAAGTTGGACGCTGAAGGCGTCTCCTGCGAGATCAGCCTGGTGAGTACGAAAAACGGGTTCGAAGCGGCGCTCGTGATGGAGCCATTCGATCTGGTGCTCGCCGACTACAACCTGCCGGGATACGACGGGATCTCCGTTCTGCAATACGTGCAACTGGTACGACCGGACGTGCCCGTGATCCTCATTGCCGGCACCGTCGGCGACGAAGAAGCGGTGAGGTGCCTGCACCTCGGCGCAACTGATTACCTCCTCAAGGACCGCCTCGGACGCCTTGGGTCTGCGGTGAAGCGGGCGATTCAGGAGGCGGAGACACGGCGCGCGCGCACCCTGGTGGACGCGCAGCGTGTGCGTTTGGCCGCTTTCGTTGAGGCCAGTCCGGATTTTATCGGCTACGCCGATCCGAAAACGGCACAGATCGAGGTACATCAACAAGGGCGGACGGAAGATGTGCGGAATTGGGGTGGACGAGGACATCGGGACGCTCAAGCTTGACGATGTGCATCCGGCGTGGATGAACCAGCAGCTGGCCGAGATCGCCTTGCCCGCGGCGGTACGCGACGGCGTATGGCAGGGCGATGGCGCCTTTCTGCACCGGGACGGCAGCGAAATCCCGGTCTCGATGACGCTGCTGGCTCATCGAGGTGCCGACGGAGAGGTTGACTTCGTCCATACGGTTTCGCGCGACATCACCGAGCGAAAGCGGGCGGAACTGGCCCTGCGGGACGAGCACGATCGGGCGCAGCGATTTCTGGACAGGGCTGAGGTCATCCTGCTCAAGCTGGACATGGACGGGCGGATTGTGCTGGTGAATCGCTACGGCTGCTCCGTCCTCGGATGGCCAGCGGACGACTTGCTCGGGCGCGACTGGTTCGACACGTGCGTTCCCTCCCGGGAGCGCGACGTCGCCAGAGAGAAATTCCGTCACGTGCGCGGCGGAGACCGGTCCATCGTCGAGACCGCCATCCTTACGAGGTCCGGCGATGAACGGCTGATCGAGTGGCGCAGCAGCCTGACGACCGATGGCGAAGGACGAGTCGTCGGCACGTTCAGCTCGGGCACCGATATCACCGAGCGGCAGCAGGCTGTGGCGGCACTGCGCACGGCAGAAGAGCGCATGCGGTTCGCCCTGCAGAACGCCAACGTCGGGATTTGGGACTTGGCCTGCGCCACCGGCGTGGCCCGGTGGTCCGAGATCCTCGAATCCCAGTTCGGTTTGCAGCCGGGGACGTTCAGCGGGACCTTCGAAGCATTCGTCGGGCTCGTTCACCCGGACGATCGTGAGGCCCTGCTCGAGACGATAACAAGCGCCACGAAGTCTGGCGCCGATTTCACGGTCCTTCACCGAGCGATCTGGCCTGACGGCACGCTGCGGTGGCTGAGCGGTGCGGGACGCGTCCTCCTCGGCGAGCACGGCGAGCCGGTGCGTGCCCTTGGTGTGTACCAGGACGTCACGGAGCGCATGCAGGCGGACGAGACGCGCGCGCGCCTGGCAGCAATTGTCGAGTCGTCTGATGACGCCATCCTCAGCGTGGCCCCGGATGACACCATCCTCACCTGGAACGCCGGGGCCGAACGACTCTACGGATACACCGCGAACGAAATGATCGGTCGGAGCCGCGCGCTCATCGTCCCTTCCGGCAAGGTCCCCGAGCTGGCAGCGCTTATGGAAAGGGTGGCACGCGGAGAACCAGGTGAGCCCTTCGAAACGCTACGCAGGCGGAAGGACGGCTCGATGATCGACGTCTCGCTCACGATCACCCCGATGACAGATTCCGCCGGGCGCGTCACCGGGGCTTCCACGATTGGGCGGGACATCACAAATCGAAAGAAGGCCGAGGCTGAATTCAAACGCCTCAACGACGACATCCAGATTCAGCGGTTGCGGGTATTCAAAGCGACGATCAGGACCGTGCAGGATATCGTCAACAATCTGCTCAACGGCTTCCAGGTCGTTCGTTTCGAAGGGGAGGGGCACCTGCCTCCCGAGTTACTGACCCTGGTCGATCAGATGGTCAAGGAGGCTGGCGTGAAACTGAAGACGCTCGGAGACATGGAGACGGTCAACGAAAAAGAAATGACCGTCGGCACGGGTATCGACTATCCCGGCGCTGGGTCTTGAGCTATGGCCAGTCCACTCCGAGTGCTTCACCTGGAGGATAGCCCTCGGGACGCCGAGGTCGTGCGTCACACGCTGGACGCGGAGGGTGTGTCCTGCGACATTCACCAGGTCAACAGCAAAGAGCGTTTCGAAGCCGCGCTGAAACAGGAACCTTTCGATCTCATCCTCTCCGACTACAAGCTGCCTGGCTATGACGGGGTCACCGCGCTGAAGCACGCGCAGCTCGTGCAACCGGACGTGCCCGTGATCATCATTTCAGGCACCGTCGGCGAAAAGGAGGGAGTGCGGTTTCTGCACCTCGGCGCGACCGATTACTTGCTCAAAGGCAGCCTCGACCGATTGGCGCCTGCCGTGCAACGGGCCATTCAGGAGGCGGAGACGCGGCGCACTCGCAAGCGTGCCGAGGCCGCGCTCGTCGACCTCCGGGACGCGATCAATCAACATGCCATTGTGGCTGTCACGGACGCGTGCGGAGCGATTACCTTCGCCAACGACAAGTTCTGCGAGGTCTCGGGGTATTCCCGGGACGTGCTCGTAGGGCAGGACCATCGTCTCCTCAATTCTGGACATCACTCCAAAGAGTTCATGCGCGAGCTCTGGACCACGATCCAGGGAGGACACGTCTGGCGCGGCGAAATCAAGAACAAGGCGAAGGACGGTACGTTGCACTGGCTCGACACCACCATCGTGCCCTTCCTGAGCGACGACGGCACCCCTCGCCAGTACATGGCCATTCAGGCTGTGATCAGCGAGCGCGTGAAAGCGCAAACTGCGCTGGCGGAGAGCGAAGCACGTTACCGCTCCCTTGTCGAGTGGTTGCCCGAAGCGGTTGTTGTGAGCCGCGGCGGGAAACTGCTGTTCGTCAATCCGGCCGCCATCAAGCTGCTGGGTGCCACGTGCGAGCAGGACCTGATCGGTAAACCGATTCTCGATATGGTTCCCCGGGATCTTCAAGAAATCGTGCGGGAGCGAATACGCACCCATGGGGAGCGTGGCGGCATTCTGCCGATGCTCGAAGAGAGGGTGGTCAAGCTGGACGGAACCGTCATCGACGTCGAGATCGAGGGCAGGTCGATAGTCTACGAGGGAGAACCGGCCTGGTTCAGTACCATGCACGACGTCAGCGAGCGCAAGCGGTCGGAGGAAGCGCGGCTGACGGCGGAAGAGCGCATGCGTTTCGCCCTGCAGATCGCCAACGTCGGGATTTGGGACTTGGACTACGCCACCGGCGTGGCCCGGTGGTCCGAGATCCTCGAATCCCAGTTCGGTTTGCGCCCGGGGACGTTTGGCGGGAGCTTCCAGGCGTTCGTCGATCTCGTGCACCCCGACGATCGCGAGCTCGTGCGTGAGACGGTAGCGAAAGCCATGCAATCCGGCGCCGATTTTTCGCTGGAGCACCGAGCGATTCTGCCCGACGGCACGATGCGGTGGCTGAGCGGCGCAGGCCGCATCCTCCTCGGTGAGCGCGGCGAACCGGTGCGGGGCGTCGGTGTCTATCAGGACGTCACCGAGCGCCGCACATTGGAGCAGCAGTTTCAGCAGGCGCAGAAGATGGAAGCCGTCGGGCAGCTGGCCGGCGGCGTGGCGCACGACTTCAACAACCTGCTCACCGTCATTCTGGGGTTCTGCGAGCTGTTGCTGGCTGATCTCGAGTCCGCCGATCCGCGGCGGGCCGACATTGCAGAAATTCAGAATGCGGGCACGCGAGCCGCGGGGCTCACGCGCCAGTTGCTGGCCTTCAGCCGCAAGCAGATCATCGCGCCGACGCGGCTCGACCTGAACGTGGTCGTGACCGAGATGCAGGCGCTGCTCGGTCGCCTTATCAGGGAAGACGTGAAGGTCGTGCTGGGCCTTCGGCCCGAGCTGGCGCTCGTGAAGGCCGACCGCGGGGAGGTTGAGCAGGTCGTGATGAACCTCGCGGTGAACGCGCGGGACGCCATGCCCCAAGGGGGCACATTGACCATCGAGACCGCGAACGTCGAGCTCGACGAGCACTACGCGAGGATGCACGTGGCCGTGAAGCCGGGACCCTACGTGGTCCTCATCGTGACGGACACGGGAACCGGGATGACGCCGCGGGTGCAGGCTCGCCTGTTCGAGCCGTTCTTCACCACCAAGGAGCCCGGCAAGGGCACGGGCCTCGGCTTGGCGACCGTCTTCGGCATCGTCACGCGAAGTGGCGGGAGCATTGGCGTCGACAGTGAACTCGGCAAAGGTACGTCGTTCAAGGTGTATTTCCCAAGCGCGAATGACCAGGAGACGGTCGTGCACGCGCCGGCGCCGCAGGCCCGGCAGGTGGCTGGGACGCAGACGGTGCTCCTGGTAGAGGATGAGGAAGGGCTTCGCGAGTTGACCAGGAGGCTTCTCACGCGGCAGGGCTACAGCGTGGTCGTTGCCGGGGACGCGGGGGAGGCGGTTCGACGCTTCGACGAGAATCCGTCCATTGACGTGCTCCTGACCGATGTCGTGATGCCGGGTGCGAGCGGACCGGAACTCGTCGGGCGACTGGTGACGCGACGGCCAGGCCTCAAGGTGATTTACATGTCGGGGTACAACGACGACACCATCGTCCACCACGGGGTACTCAATCCCGGGATCGCGTTCCTGCACAAACCGTTCACCTCCGACGCGCTCGGACGGAAAATCCGGGAGGTGCTCGGCCGGTAGGACGCCTGCGCAGCTTCGCTCAGGCCGTCTCGACGTCGGCCGTCACGAGCACTTCATCGCCGAAGTCGGCCTCGGCCAGGACTTTCACGCTCGACGGTCGGAAGACGTAGTACCGCAGCTCGAAAAACGACGGCTTCAACCCGGCCCCGGTGAGGCTCTTGTTGACGAACTCGAGATACAGCGGAAAACGGACCCCGTACTGGTGTCGTGCCGTTCGCTCGATTTCGCCGGTTGCCGGCTCGCAGTGGCCGACGAACTGGAGCCCGGAATGGGACTGGCCCCAGGGCTGCCCGCCATGGCAGACGCCGACCGCCATCTGGCTTCGGCGGCCGATGTTCCGGGCATGGTTCGTGGTGGGGTGCGAGAGGAAATACAGGTTCAGGTCGTCGTCGAAACAGAAGAACGCGTTGTGGATGTGCGGCGTGCCGTCCTCCATGGTCGTCGCCATTGAGCACAGCATGTTGCCGTCCAGGATCCGATGGACGATCGGGCGGAGTCGATCGCTCGTGTAGCCGGGGCTCACTAGTGTGGCGCTCATGGTAAAGATGTTCCTCTCTTGTGACTGCCCAGCAGTCTAGCCCAGGCGGGGGTCGTTGCGGGCCGTGGCGGCGCTGCCGCGCCCAAAGCCGGCAGCCGCCGGACTGCCGTCGTTGCCGGAATTCCGTGTGGGTTACCTGATAAGATCTGGGAGGCAGGAGCAACATGGCATCCACTGGCCCGGGGCAGGCCACGGGACGCCGCCACCTGATCGGTGCCGTTCTGGCCCGCGGATTGCTGAGTCCTTGTCATTTACGTACGGGACCGGCGGCATTCCGGCAGCTCGCGATTCGAGGGCGATGCGCGGGCCGAAGCCTCCGGGCGGGCGCACTGACCGGCGAAAATCCCGTCCGCGGCGACATCGGCGAGCCGCGGCTCAGGTGCTCGTGCCGATCTTGACGGCCCTGCGGAAGCCCACGGGCGCTGTCTCTCGGACGCGCGTGCAGATCACGGTCTTTCTTACATCAGGGTAGTTCAGCTAGGAGGCCTCATCATGGGAATGCTGCAGGACAAGTTGGCCCAGCAGGTGCCAGGGCTGCGGGACACTGTCAAGAAGCTCACGAAGGAGTGCGGCGCCGTCAAAATCTCCGACGTGACGTTGGAGCAGGCGTACGGGGGCATGCGCGGGGTGAAGTCGCTCGTGTGCGACACGTCCGAGGTGCCGCCGGATAAGGGGTTGATCATTCGCGGGATTCCGGTTGCGCAGTTGACCGGCCAGCTGCCGGAAGAAACGCTGTGGCTGCTGCTGACCGGCGAGTCGCCCACCGCGGCCCAGTTGCTCGATTTGCAGACCGACCTGCGTGCGCGGGCCCGTGTGCCGGGCTACGTCTGGGCCGTGCTGTCGGCGATGCCCGCCGATTCACACCCGATGGTGATGCTGAATACGGCGATCCTCGTCATGGAGAAGGAGTCCGTCTTCCGCCAGCGTTACGACGCGGGGATGAAGAAGGACGAGTACTGGCGGGCCACGCTCGAAGACGCGCTCAACATCATCGCGGTGCTGCCGGAGCTTGCTGCCGGTGTCTATCGCATGCGGTTCAACAAGGGGCCGCGAATCCCCTCGAATCCGGCGCTGGACTGGGGAGCCGACTACGCGGCGATGCTGGGCCTCGTGGACCCCAAGGGCGAGTTCGCCAAGCTGATGCGCCTGTACCTGGTGCTGCACTCCGACCATGAGAGCGGCAACGTCAGCGCGATGACGACCGCCACCGTGAATTCGGCCCTGTCGGATCTCTACTACTCGCTCTCGGCAGGCCTGAGCGGCCTGGCGGGTCCGCTTCACGGTCTGGCCAACCAGGAATGCCTGGCCTGGGTGCTCGAAACGAACAAGAAGTTCGGCGGCCGGCCCACGCAGGCCCAGATCAAGGCCTACGCGGAGGAGACGCTGTCAGCCGGCCGGGTGATCCCTGGCTACGGTCACGCTGTGCTGCGGATCACGGACCCGCGTTTCGACGCGTTCCTGGCCTTTGGCAAGCAGCACTGCGCGGACGATCCGGTGTTCCAGACGGTCGCCAACGTGTTCGACACCGTGCCGGAAATCCTGAAGACCGTCCAGAAGATCAAGGACCCCTGGCCGAACGTCGATGCCGGGTCGGGCGCGCTGCTGTACCACTACGGGCTGACCGAATTCCCGTACTACACGGTGCTGTTCAGCGTGTCGCGCGCCCTCGGGGTCTGCGCGCAGGCGGTCATGGCGCGCGCGATGGGGCTGCCGATCACACGGCCGAAGTCCGTCACGACCAAGTGGCTGCAGAGCGAAGCCACGAAGGCGATGGCGGCTACCACGGCCACGTCGTAGGCTGCAACTCGCGCCTGCGCCGCCGTCAGCGGAATCAGCGCGACGTAGGGCCGGATTCGCACCGCGAGTCCGGCCCTGATATTTTGGGAACGCAAACGGGCTGCGAGTTGCACAGCCGGGAGCGCGCGCCATGGCGGTCATGCCCGACTACTCGGAAGGCATCAAGAAGGACGTCGTCGAGATCAAGTTCCTCATCCACGATCTCCGCGTCGAACGGTTCATCAACGAGGTCATCCACTTTCACGTCACCCTCAACACGGACCTGGAATTGTGCGGCGTCGATCAGGCGCAGATCCTTCACGGTCACGATCTGCAGGTCCTGAAGGAGAAGGCGGTGAGCCTCCGGAAGGCGTTCCAGGATTACTCGAGTGCCGTCAGGAACTTCTCTCCGGATCGCACCGTGCTGTTCACGGGCCGCCACTACGTCAACACGATCCACAGCGTGTGCGAGCTCGTCCTGAGCCCGCTGTGGGGGCGGGTGGACAAAGTCCTGACCTTCCTGCCGCCCGACTCGCGATCGATCAGGGCGCGCAAGCACTACGTCAACTGCATCCACTTCATCCGCGGCGTGTATTTCCGCATCCAGCAGTTCCTCGACGAGCAGAACAGCAAGGGCCTCCATCAGCAATTCGACATCGCGCCCGAGATCGAAGAGTTCATGCGCGACGTTGTTTACGGCTACGTGATGGAGCACAGCAGCGGCCGCGTGCAGATCGAGCTGGATCGTCTCGACGCCGCCGTGGTCGGCGGGAACCTCCCGCGCTTCCGGCGAATGTTGTTCAACCTGGTCATGAACGCGGTGGACGCGATGAGCAACCGCGACCCGGGCGTCCTGTCGGTCGGCGACACGCTCGAGGATTCGCACGTCGTGCTGAGGATTCGCGACAATGGCGTGGGCATGTCGCGAGAGAAGATCCGGCAGCTGCTCGCCGACAGGGAAACGCTCGACGGCGAGCTCCACTCGCTCGGCTTCGTCTTCGTGCGGCAGACCGTCCGCGAGTTTGCGGCGGAGCTGTCGATCGAGAGCGAGGTGGGCAAGGGAACCACAATGACGATCCGGTTCCCCCGCGTGCCCGGCACGCTGGCGCCTTCCCGTCCGAACACGAATGGCTACACCGGCCACCTGGCGCCGCGTCTCATCGGACCGCTGAGCGCCCAGTCTGCCGGTTACTCGGGCGCAACCACGTTGGTCACGACGGAGAACCTCGACCTGGAGCCCGAACCGGTTTCAGTCCGCCCCACAGTTTCGTCCGCGACGGCGGTGACCGCCCCGACGGGTGAGCGGAGGCCCTACGGGCGAATCATCCTGCAGGACTACGCGATCTGCGAGGCGCAGTACCCCGGTGCGATCTTCGCGATGTCGGTCACTCCACAGAACGAGGTCGATCTGTTCGCGCATGCGCCGTACGAGAAGTATGGGCCCACGGAGCACGCCGGCATCTCGCCCATGTTCTTCGAGGCGACGGTGCGCGGCCGTCTGGAACCGGACGAGGAAAAGAGGCCGACGCTCACCCTGAAGGCTCCACAGAGCGTTCGGGAGTACTTCGAGTTCAAGAACGTGCCCGAAGGGGAGTGGAGTTCCGCCGCATTCGGCAGGATGGTCCGGGACGAGTACGTTCGCGTCGCACGCACGCTTCTCGAAACCGGGATGCCGGCAGACACGCTCGTGCTCGTCGACCGCTTGCGGGAGTTCTTTCCCGACGACCCGGACCTGGCCAGGGCAGAACCCTTCTCGCTGGACGTGCTGGCGAGCCGGCCGGTCGCCGGGCAGTAGACGAAAGGCGGCGCGTCAAGATAGAGGCGTTGACGCGGCCCGTCGTCCCCGCCAGAGGGTTGCTCGCCGCACTTGCGGCCGCGCTGTCGGGGGCGGTCGGGTGCCTTCCCGTTTCGCCCATCCACGCACAGCCCTCCGAGATGGGTTTCGACCATTTCGGCACTGAGGAAGGACTTTCGCTCCGCGTCATCTGGGCCGCGGCGACGTGCCGCGCGCCGACCGTGTGTTCCATCGGCGGCCGAACCTGGCGCCAGGGACGGATGCTCCTCTTGACAATCTAGACGAACACCACTAGCCTCATCTGGACGACCGAGATGTGCGAGCCCGCCGGTGGCGCACGTCAACAGAAATGGAGCCGCAGTGGTGTCGATTCGATCTCTTTGTGGCGGGCCTGCGTGCCCTCGTCCGTCGCGACGCCGCCCGGCAGGAGATCGACCGCGAACTTCGGCACTACGTCGAGGCGGCTGCGGACGACTACGTGGCGAACGGGATGGATCCCGCGTCGGCCCGGCGGGCGGCCCGGGCGGCGCTCGGCAGCCTCACGGCGCGCGGCGAAGAGGTGCGCGCGACCGGGTGGGAGCATGCCGTCGAGACCCTGGCGCAGGACGTCCGCTTCGGTGCGCGCCTGATTCGCCGCGCGCCGGGATTCTCGCTGGTCGTCGCCCTCACCCTCGCGCTCGGCATCGGCGGCAACACGGCGATCGTGACGTTGCTCAGCACGATCTACCTCCGGCCGCTGCCGATCCCGGCCGTCGACCGCGTGCTGCGACTGCAGGACTCGCGGACCGGCGCGGACGGCCAGCGTCAGGTATCCAGCATGCGCGGTCCGCATGTGGCCGTCCTCCGCGCGCAGACGGCGCTCTTCCAGAGCGTTGCCGCGATGTTCGGAGACGACCTGACGCTGACCGGCGGAGCCGTACCCGAGCGGGTCACCGTGGTGTTTCGCACGGCAGGCTGGCGGGAGGTGCTCGCGGTCGTCCCGGCCGTCGGCCGCGACTTCACGCCGGACGAGGAGCGCCGGGGCGCGGCCAGCGGTGTCGCCCTCATCAGCGACGGCTTGTGGCACCGCCATTTCGGCGCCGCGCCGGTCGCAGGGCTCACGCTGCCCGTGGATGGGCGGCCTTTCACCATAGTCGGCGTGATGCCGCCGGGATTCCGGTTTCCGTACGACGCCGAGGTCTGGATGCCGCACGCGATCGATCCGGGCGATCGCGCGCGCGACTATGCGGTGTTCGTCCGGATGCGCGACGGCGTCACACCTGCGATGGTGGAGGCGGCGCTCCCGGCGGCCTCGGAAGTGATCCGCAGCCAGTCGCCCGAATCGCTCACGGGCTACGCCGTTGCCGTCAGATCGCTTCGCGACAATCTCGTCGACAACCAGGCGCGAACGACGTTCGCGCTGCTGTCCGTGGTCGGCTTTCTGCTGCTGCTCGCCTGCGTCAACGTCGCCACGCTGCTGATGGCCCGCGCAATGGCCCGGCGCAAGGAATTCGTCGTCCGCGCCGCGCTCGGCGCCAGCCGGCTCCGGCAGGTGCGCCAGACGCTCACCGAAACGATGCTGCTGGCGCTGGCCGGCGGCGCCGCGGGCCTGGTGCTGGCGTACTGGCTCGCTGACCTCACCGCCGTCCTCGTGCCGGAGAACATCAGCCAGCAGCTCGGGGTCGCCTCGCCGGACCTGGACTGGCGAATCCAGCTCGTCGCGCTGGCCACGACGCTGGGGGCGGGACTGGCCGTCGGACTCGCCCCGATGCTTGGCCGGCCGCGTGAACCGGGCGAGGGCCTGCGCGAGGGCGGCCGCGCGACGCAGGCGGACGGAGCCGGGGGACGGAGAGTGCTGCACGGCTTCGTCGTCGGACAGGCTGCGCTCGCGGTCGTGCTGCTGGCTGGCGCCGGGCTGATGCTCCAGGGCGTCCAGCGGCTCCAGCACCGCGATCTCGGCTTTCAGGCAGCCGGACTGCTGAACATGGAAATCACTCCGTCGCGTCTCCGGCATCCGCGCGAGTCCGGGCGCGCGGCGTTCCTGCGCCAGATCGAAGAGACGATTGGCGTTCTGCCGGGCGTTGCCGCGATCGGTGCGACGACGGTGAATCCGCTCGGCGGCGCAAGCTGGGGCGCGCCTATCCTCGTCGAAGGCAGGGGCGCTGGAGCGTCCGACGTGTTCAACGTCAACCACCGCCTCGTCACTCCCGGACTCTTCGCGGCGATGGGGATCCCGGTGCTGCAGGGCCGCGCGTTCTCGTGGCGGGACGACGACGCGCACGAGCCCGTGGTCATCGTGAGCGATCACCTCGCGCGCCGCTTCTGGCCGGCAGGCGACGCAATCGGCACGGCGGGTGAGGGTAGCGCGGGAGGGCTCGCCCTGGCTGACGATCGTGGGCGTGGCCGGAAACGTCCTCGACCAGCGTGACCGGGAGGATCCGCAGGACACCTGGTATCTGCCCTACGCGCAGAACGCGGCCGGGCTCGCAGCCGACGAGATCCACCTGATGCTGCGCTTCCGCGGAGATCCCGCCGGCCTTGGCGCGGCGGTGCGTGCCGCGGTGCAGCGCATCGACGCCAGCCTGCCGGTCACCAATATCACCACGATGGACGGCTACTACCGGGACACGTTCGAGCGCGAGCGGATTGGCGCGAGCGTGACGTTGGCGTTCGGTGTCTTCGGGCTGGCGCTCGGCGCACTCGGCGTCTACGGCGTGATGGCGTTCACGGTCGCGGCCCGGACACCGGAAATCGCCCTGCGCCTGGCGCTCGGCGCGACACCGGGGCGCGTGCTCCGGCTCGTGCTCGGTCGCGCCGGCCTCCTGAGCGGCGCGGGTCTGTCGATCGGGCTTCTGGCGTCGGGGCTTCTCAATCGCGTCCTCGCCGGCTTCATCCCGGAGGTGCGCCCGCTCGAACCCCTCGTGCTCGCAGCCGCCTCCGGCGTGCTGTTCGCCGCGTCGCTTCTCGCGTCGTATCTGCCGGCGCGCAGGGCGGCCGCCGTCGACCCGCTGGCTGCGCTCAGGAGCGAATAGGCCGCGGGCGATCGGGCGCGCTTCCGGACCTGCGTGTCCGCGCCGGGCCCACGCGGTCGCGCCATCTCGCCCGTCGTAGCTGAACAGCCTGACCTCCGCACGATCGTGATAGTCGCTTCGCGGACGCGGTGGCAAAATCGTCTCCGGCGCGACCCTGCGCCCAGCCTGCACGAGGTGAGCGTATGCGGCGACAACCGTCCGTGTGGCAATCCGGTTCGTGGTACGGGCTGTTGGCAGCGATGTGGTTTCTCCTCGCGGGTGGCAGCGTCGCTCTCGCGCAGTCGCCAACCGGACCGTGCGCCTCGGCCGCGGCGCGCGCCTTCGACTTCTGGATTGGCGAGTGGGAGATCGCTCAGCAGATCCTCCGCCCCGACGGCACCTGGATCGATCTGCCGGCACGTACGTCGGTGACCGCAACACTCGATGGCTGCGCGCTCGTCGAGCACTGGCATGGCGAGGTGCTGTTCTTCTGGGAGGGAATGAAGACGCCCGAGGCGATGTCGGGCCTGAGCGTGCGAGCCTACGATCCGACGTCCTCGAAGTGGTACGTCCACTGGATGGACACACGGTCGCCGCGGTTCGGGGAGCCCTACGTCGGGACGTTCGCGAAGGGGATCGGCGTGTTCTTCCAGCGCATCACCACTCCGGACGGCACCCGGCTCGGCCGCATCACCTTTTCAGACATCGCGGCCGATTCGGTGCGATGGGCGCTGGCCGTCTCGACCGACGAGGGCGGCACATGGCGAACACTCTGGACGATGCGGATGCGGCGATCGATTCCGGGACCAGACGTGTCCGATTCCGGACGTCCTCAGAGTCGCGCCGTGGCCTTCGATTCGTCCAAACGACTCGCTGGTGGATAGTTGAGCTCGCTGGTACGGATGCTGCTCGTCCCTCCAGCGGAGGCGCCTGATGGGTTCGCTGTTGCAGGATGTCCGCTACGCAGTCCGCCGGCTCGGCATTGGCCCGGGCTTCACGCTGGCCGTCGTGTTGACCCTGGCCGTGGGCATCGGCGGGGCGACGGCGACCTTCAGCGTGGTCGATGCCGCGGTCCTGCGGCCGCTTCCGTTCCCCGACGCGGAACGCCTGGTCCGCCTGCGGGAAGTGACGCCTCAGGGCGAGGGGTTCCCAATCTCCGAGCCCGACTATCTGGACTATGCGCGCCGGCTGCGAACGCTCGGCGCGATTGCGGCCATGAAGCCGCTCGAGCTGACGATTACCGGCGCCGGCGACGCCGCGCGGATCGACGGGGCAGCCGTGACGTCCACGCTCTTCCCGCTGCTTGGCATCCGCCCCGAACAGGGGCGCCTGTTGACGGCCGACGATGATCGTGACGATCAGCCGTCACCGGTCGTGGTGATCAGCCATGCGATGTGGCGCCAGCGGTTTGGCGGCGACCCGGCGGCTGTGGGACGTGTGGTGACGCTCGATGGCCGGTCCGTCACGATCGTTGGCGTGCTTCCGGCGACGGCCGTGTTTCCGCCGGCTGACGCATGGGTGCCGCTCGGCGCTTCGGCGCGGAGCGATCGCACCGACAAGTGGCTCGACGTGATCGGCCGCATGGCGCCCGGCGTCGGCGCGCGGGCCGTTCGCGACGAGGCGGTTGCGGTCACCGCGGGGCTGGCGCAGGCGCATCCGGAACTGGCTGGCTGGTCGGCGTCGGTCGAATCGCTCGACGACTGGCTCGTCGGCCCCGGGCTGCGGCGGATGGTGTGGGTGCTCATGGGGGCGGTCGCGGTCCTGCTGGCGCTGGCCTGCGCGAACGTTGCCGGACTGCTGATGGTGCGTGCGGCGTCACGCGGGACGGAGATCGGCGTGCGCGCGGCGCTCGGCGCGGGACGGGGCCGTCTCGTGCGCCAGCTCGCCACCGAACATCTCCTGCTCGGCCTGATCGGCGGTGCGCTAGGGCTGCTCGCCGCCTCGTGGATGGTCGCCGCGCTGTCGGCGCTCCTGACCGACGTGCTGCCGCTCGGGCGCGAAGCGCGCATCGACCTGCGCGCGGTGTCGGCCACGGTGGGGATCATGCTGGCCGCCACGGTCGGATTCGGCCTGCTGCCGGCGGTCCACACCGCACGCACGGATCTTCAGGGAGCGCTGCGATCCGCTCGCCGCACGACACCCGCCAGTCGCCGCTGGTCCGGCGCGCTCGTGGGGGTCCAGGTGGCGCTGGCAATGGTGCTGCTGGCCGGCGCGTTCCTCCTGATGGGCAGTTTCGCGAGGCTGTCCCGCGTCGATGCGGGCTTCGACGCGAGCAATATCCTCACCGTGCCGGTGTCGCTCCCCGCGCAGCGCTACCCGGAGGCGGCGCGTCCGGCGTTCTTCGACAGGGCGATTGCGAAGCTGACGGCGGTGCCGGGAGTCGAGTCGGTCGCGGCGACCGCCACCAATCCCTTCCGGCAGTGGGGCTATGCAAACGACGTCACCCCCGAGGATCGGGTGGCCGAGGCCCCGGCGAGCGGGCTCTTTCAGGCTGGCTGGCGCAGCGTGACGCCGGGGTTTTTCGGGACGCTCGGCGTGCCTCTGCTCGACGGGCGCGCGTTCACCGCGGGCGATCGCCCCGACGGGCCTGGAGTCGTGATCGCCTCCCGCAGCCTCGCCGATCGCCTGTGGCCCGGCGCGCGCGCCGTCGGACGCCGGCTCTATTGGGGTGGGCTCGGCGGTCGCCCGAAGACCGTCATCGGCGTGGTCGGCGACGTGCGCGACGTGCGGCTCGATGCGCCCGCGACGCCGATGCTCTACCTGCCCTACGGACAGGTCCCGCTCGAGGGCATGACCCTGCTGGTTCGGACCCGGAAGGGCGTCACCGGCGTGCCCGACGCCGTCCGCCGGCAGATGCGCGCGCTCGACCCGGCACTGCCGATCAGCGAGATTCGTCCGCTCCAGGCGAACCGCGCGGCCGCCATCTCGGCGCCACGCTTCCGGACGGTGATGCTGGCGGTCTTTGGTTTCGCCGCGCTGCTGCTTGCCGCGGTGGGCCTCTACGGTGTCGTCGCGTTCACCGTCGCCGAGCGAACGCGCGAGATTGCCATCCGCGTGGCGCTCGGCGCGCGACCGTCGCAGGTGACGCGCCTGTTCTTCCGCCGAGGGCTCGTGCTGGCGGTGGGGGGTGGCCTCGCCGGCCTGGCCGTCGCGTTGATGGCAGCCGGCGTGCTGCGCGCGCTGCTGTTCGACACGAGCCCGCGCGATCCGGGCATGTTCGCGCTCGCGGCCGGGCTGCTTGCCTCGGTGACGCTGCTCGCCAGCTACCTGCCGGCCCGGCGCGCCGCCGCGCTGGACCCGCTCGTCGCGCTGACCCGCGAGTAGAGCGACCGCGGCCGCTGTAATGTCCCCGACATCTTCCAGGTGGTAAAGTCTGCGGTTGTTCGCGGCCGGCTGCGCGTTCGCGGCCGGCTTCGCGCCACCTGAAAGAGCATTCCAGGACGAGGCTTTCATGACCAGACGCTCGCTCACCGCAGCAGTTTTCCTCTCGGCCGCCAGCCTTGTCGCGTCCGCGGCGCTGGCGCAGACCTTCAAGGTCCAGAAGTACGACATCAAAGGCGACGGGGGTACGGACTACGTCAACGTCGAAGCGGCGACGGGGCGCGTGTTCGTGTCGCGTTCCACGCACATGATGGTGATCGAGGGTGCCACGGGCAAGGTGCTCGCCGACATTCCGGACACGCCCGGAGTTCACGGCGTGGGCCTGGCCACGAAGGCGGGCCACGGGTTCACGACCAACAGCGGCGATCAGACCGTGACGATGTTCGACCTGAAGACGTTCGCGGTCATCAAGCAGATCAAGGTCGGCCCGGGCCTCGACGGCGTCATGTACGACGAGCCGGACGACAAGATCATCCTGACCAATCACAGCCGCCCGATCGGCACGCTGACGGCCATCGACCCTCACACGGGCGATATCGTCGCGACCGTCGAACTCGAGGACACGGCGCCCGAGGGCGCGGCGGCCGACGGCAAGGGACACATCTTCGTCAACAACGAGGGCACGAACACCATCCAGGTGATCGACGTGAAGACGTGGAAGGCCACCGCCTCCTGGCCGCTCGCCCCGTGTGAGGGCCCCACCGGTATCGCGTACGACAAGGCAACCAACCGCATCTTCTCGGGATGCAGCAACACGTCGGTCGTCGTCGACGCGGCCACCGGGAAGGTCGTGACGCCCATCACGAACGGCACGCGGGTGGACGCGCTGGGGTGGGATCCGGCGAAGAAGCTGATCTACATTCCCAACGGCGGAGAGGGGACCGTCACCGTCGTCCATCAGGACTCGGCCGACAAGTACACCGTGGTCGCGACCGTTCCGACGGTCCGTGGAGCCAAAACGATCACCGTGGATCCGACGACCCACAACGCCTACCTGTTCCAGCCCGAGCGCGGTCCGGCGCCGGCGCCGCCAGCCGACGCGCCTCCTCCGCCCGCCGGTCGCGGCCGCGGCCGCGGCCCGCAGGGGCCGATCATCGCGGCGTGGTTCGTCGTCATCACGCAGTAGCGCGCGACAGACTCACAGACACGAAAGCAAGACGGTCGCGCTCGAGCTGGATGCGGCCGGCAGGCCGATCAAGCGGTAATATCGTGTCCGCGCATGCGGATCCTCCTGGTCGAAGATGAGCCGAGCGCGGCCCGCTTCATTGCGAAGGGGCTGCGCGAAGCCAGGCACGCAGTGGACGTGGCGGTCAACGGGACGACGGCCCTGAGTCAGTGTCACGAGAACGACTACGACGCGGTCATCCTCGACGTCATGCTCCCCGGAAAAGACGGCCTCACGGTGTGCCGCGAGTTGCGCGCCGGCGGCTCGGACGTGCCCGTCCTGATGCTCACCGCGCGTGACGCCGTCGAAGCGCGGGTCGAGGGCCTCGATGCCGGCGCCGACGACTACCTGACCAAGCCGTTCGACTTTCGTGAGCTGCTCGCGCGGGTCCGGGCGCTGACCCGTCGCGATCGGCATCCGCTTGCGCCCGACCGGATCGAGATCCGTCATCTCGCCATCGACATCCCGGCGCAGCGCGTCTGGTCGCACGGCAGGGAAGTCGCGCTCACGAGCCGCGAGTATGCGCTGCTCGAGTATCTGGCCCGGCGCGCGGGCGAGGTGCTCGGCCGCGCCGAGATTGCCGAGCACGTCTGGGACGAGCACTACGACGCGTTCTCGAACGTCGTCGACGTCTACGTGCAACGGCTGCGGCGGAAGCTCGATGACCGCGACGGTCCGTCCCTCATCCGCACGCGCCGCGGCCAGGGCTACCAGATTCTGTGAAGGGTGACGTGCAGTGCAGCTCTCTCTCCGCGCGCGCCTGACGGCATGGTATTCGGTGCTGCTGGTGCTCACCGTCGTGGTGTTCAGCGCCGCGGTGCTGTGGCTGCACTGGCGTCTGCTGCTCGAGCAGTTCGACGAGGGCCTCGAGTCGATCAGTGCGACGGCGAGCCGCGTCGTCGAGGCGGAGCTCGCCGAGGAGGACAGTCTGGCGCTCGCCGCCGCCGAGATGGTGTCGGTCGTGCGCCCGCGCGAGAAAGTGGTGCAGGTCCTCGACGCGTCGGGATCGCCCGTCGCGCCCGCGGTCGCATGCGCTGCCGCTGGCGTCGGAGCTGCCGCCTACCGGGTTCAGGCGCATCACGCGCACGATTGCGGCGGCTGACGGCCGGCCCTGGCGCGTGACGATCACGAGCGGCGCCGCGAGCGATCCGCGGTACTTCGTGGCGGTTGGCGCGCCGCTCGACGAGGTGGTCACCGAATGGCGGACGCTCCTGAAGGCCTGCCTGGTCGGCATTCCGCTCGCGCTGGTGTTGGCGATCGCGGGGGGCTGGTGGCTCGGGCGGCATGGTCTCCAGCCGTTGTCGTCCATGGCTGCAGAAGCGCGCGGCATCACGGCGACGACACTCGAGAGCCGGCTGACGGTGCCGTCGGGCACGCTCGAACTCGAGCAGCTCGCCGACTCGTTCAACCGCGTGCTCGACCGTCTCGGAAGCGCCCTGTCGACGCAGCGTCGATTCATGGCGGACGCCTCGCACGAGCTGCGGACACCGGTGTCGATCATGCGGACGGCGGCCGACGTGACGCTCAGCGCCCAGGCGCGCGAGGAGGATGAGTACCCGTGACGCGCTC
This sequence comes from uncultured Acidobacteriota bacterium, assembly GCA_963817635.1. Lineage (GTDB taxonomy): Bacteria > Acidobacteriota > Vicinamibacteria > Vicinamibacterales > 2-12-FULL-66-21 > CAWFPR01. The sequence goes on from CAWFPR010000007.1 coordinate 51,792, forward strand.
TCGGTGATTGCACAGCAGGCGTCACGCCTGACACGGCTGGTCGACGACATGCTCGTGCTGGCCCGCGCCGATGGCGGTGGCTACCCGGTCGTCATGACGAAGCTCGATGCGGCCGCGCTCGTCGGCGAGTGCGTCCACGAACTCGCGTCGCGTGCCGCCGAGAAAGGCATCACGGTGCGTTGCAGCCTGGATCCGATCACGGTCACCGGCGACGACGCACTGCTGCGGCGCCTGTGCTCGAACCTGCTCGCGAACGCGCTGGCGTACACGACGCGCGGCGGTACCGTGGACGTGACGCTTCGGCGTGCCGAAGGGATCGTGGAGCTGCGGGTGGGCGATACCGGGCCGGGGATCCCGGCCGAGGAGCACGAACGCGTCTTCGAGCGGTTCGTACCGACTGGATCCTGCTCGCGGCTCCGGCGGCGCGGGACTTGGCCTCGCGATCGCCCGATGGGTCTCGGGTGTCCACGGCGGCAGCGTGCGGATCGTGTCGAGCAGTCCGGCGGGCACCGTCTTCGCCGCGAGGCTGCCCGCCTGAACGGCTTTTGAGCGTCGGACCGCCCGGAAAAGCGGTACAATACAGCAGGTCCGGGTTCGGGCCGTCAACTCGATGTCGTTGCCCGTCAGGGGCGAGCCGCTTCACCTGGTTGAGCGTTCACGACGCCACACGAGGTGCAGCGATGCTGACAGTCCCGCAGTCCACTCCCGACAGAACCGCGCCGCCGTCCCGGTGTCCAGTCTGCCGCTCGCAGTCCGTGTTGACAGCCAGCAAGGTCGTCACGATCGATTCTGTACTGGCGATGCTGCGCTTGCGGGGAAGTCTGGAATGTCGAACGCAACCGCACCGGATCGCGGTACGCGAATAGCGCGCCGTATCGGCGGTAGGGACTTCCGCCTGAAGGCGGGAGCATTCGGACAGGGCGGGGGAAATCGAGAGAGCGGGTTTCAGGCGATGGCGCCGTAGCTACTCCAGCGAGGCGGGCTGCGAGGCGTTGTACGCAATGACCCAATGATGACTGACCGATCCCATGTCGGCGGCATGGCGTCCTGCCACCGCCCACACTTTCGCGATCAGCCCCGTCGTCAGTACCAGTCCCAGCGTCAGAGTGAGCACCGTCTTCGTCCTTCCAGCTAGAAGGCGCCGCGCGCCATTCGGATGACCTCGAGCACCGCCGTAATCGCGAGCGCGATGGGCGTCCCCACCACCAGCACCGCGACCGGCAGACCCCACGCGAGCGCGAGGGCGTAGCGGGCGTCGGAAAACGCCTCTCGAGCGCCCCACCGCGCAGAAGGGCGGATGACCTTCTTCACGTCGAACTTCGCGGTCATGTCTGCATCTTTCGGAAACCGCACTGGCGGCGACGCGGGCCGGAGGAATCACGTCCACCGGCCACTTTGATGAGGTTGGCGGCTGGTGTCGGCCGGGAACTCCAGGAAAGGATCTCCATGATATCACGTTCAGGCCTCTTCCACGGCCTTCGAGTAGCACTCGGGACAGATGCCATGGGAAAAGCGCACCTCGCTGTGCTGACTGATGTAGCTTTCGACCTGCTGCCAGTAGTCCTGGTCCGATCGGATCCGCTTGCAGTAGCTGCAGATGGGCAACAGCCCGGACAGGCGCATTGATGTTCGCGATGAGTGCGAGGGTGCGCTGGCCCACGTGAATGCGCGCCAGCAGCTCGTCGGGATCGAACGGTTTCGTCATGTAGTCGTCAGCGCCAGCGTCGAGCCCCTCGATGAGGTCTCTCCGGCTGGAACGCGACGTCAGGAGGATCAGATAAATCGGGTGTCGCGCCCGGAGCCGCGGACCCGCCGGCAGATTTCCAGGCCGTCCAGGCCAGGCATCATCCCGTCGATGATCGCGAGCGACGGCGGCGCGTCGCCGGACAGCGCCTCCCAGGCGGCCGTGCCGTCGTGCACCACGCTCGACGTCGAAGTTCCGCCCGGCGAGCGCGCGCACGAGCATCATCGTCGACATGAGTCGTCACCGGCAATCAGGATTCGCATCCGAACGCCTCCAGTTCCGACTCGGCCGTGCGGCTCCGCAGCAGGTCCAGCAGGTTTCAGGCTTCCATGGACAGTTGCCGAAACGCCGCTTCGGCTGCCTCCATGTGCGATTCAGCCGCGACCCGTTCGAGCACCCGCGCCGCCTCGAACAACCCGATCGCCGACAGGTTCGCGGCGCGCCTTTGAGCGCGTGCGCCGCCAACCGCAGGGCCTCGGCGTCGCGGCGCGACACGGCGTCGCTGATTGCGGCGAGGCGGAGCGGGCAGTCCTCGAGGAAGACCGCGATCACATCCGCCATCAGGCCGCGTGTCGCCAATACGCGCGTGAGCAGCGCCTCCTCGTCGAACGTCGGCGTGAGGACGTGGGCGAGGACCGCCGCGGGAGCGGCGCCGGTCTCCGCCCGTGCCTCGACGACGGCGAACAGGAGCTCGGGCTCGATCGGCTTCGACAGGTAGCCGTCCATGCCGGCCTGCGAGACAGCGCTCCCGGTCGCCGGTCATCGCGTGCGCGGTCATGGCACGATGCGGACGTGCGGTCCCCGACGCGCGCCTCGCGCGGCGCGGATTGCGCCGTGGCGTCGAAGCCCGCTCATCACGGGCATCTGCAAGTCCATGAGGACGACGTCGAACGCTGCCGTCTCGAGCGAGCGACGAGCGCTTCGCCGCCGTCCCGTGCGACCGTCGACGTGGTGGCCGCGGCGAATCAGCAGGCCCGCGGCAACGCGCTGGTTCACGACATTGTCTTCGACGAGCAGCACGCGCACGCTCGGCGCCCCGACGGGCTTCGCCAACGCTGTGTCGCGGCGCCTCGCCGTCACCGCCGGCGGCGCGGCGATCGGAGCGGTCCCTCGCGTGCAGGACGCGCTCGATGGCGGCGAGCAGGTCGGCCGACGTAGATCGGCTTGGTCAGGCACGTCGCGATGCCGAGCGTCGCGCAGCGCGACGCCTCGGGGAATTCCCCCGACGAGGTCAGCATCATGATCGGCGCGCCGGCGAGCGCCGGCTGGCACGCGATGGCGTTCCGCGACAGCGAACCCGTCCATCTCGGGCATGCTGCGCATCGAGCAGGACGAGCTCGAACGGTGTTCCGGCCCGCGCCGCGGCCTGCAGCGCGCTCCAGCGCCGCGTGCGCCGCCGTCGGCGACGCGTCGGCGTCATCCCCCAGCCGGATCACCTGATCGTGCAGGATCCGCCGGTTCACGTCGTTGTCGTCGACGATGAGCACACGGACGCGCAGCTGGGCGTGGCGCGAGCGCCGGCGCCTCGGGCGCGTCCGCGATGTCGAGCGCGACGGTGAAGTGGAACGTGCTGCCCGGCGCCGGGCTCGCTCTCGACCCAGATGCGTCCGCCCATCGAGCCGCACGAGCGTAGCGGAGATGGCCAGCCCGAGCCCGGTCCCGCCGAAGCGCCGGGTCGTCGATCCGTCGGCCTGCCGGAAGGCTTCGAAGATCGCGTGCGTGCTTGTCCGCGGGAATGCCGACGCCGGTGTCGCTGACGCTGAAGTGCAGGCGCGTGCACCCCTCGGCGCGCGCGTCCTCGCGGACCGCGACGATCACGTGGCCCTGCTCGGTGAACTTGATGGCGTTGCCGACGAGGTTCGACGAGCACCTGGCTGGAGCCGCGTCGGATCGCCGACGACGCCGTCCGGCACCGGCGGGATCGATGTCGCAGATCAGCTCGAGGCCCTGCTGGTTCGCGCTGAGGGCCAGCGGCTGTGAGCGCCTCGGCGAGCAGTCGTCGCGCACCGAGAATGGGACGGCTTCGAGCTCGAGCTTGCGCGACTCGATCTTGGAGAAGTCCAGGATGTCGTTGAGGATCGGCGAGCAGCGCCGTCGGCCGACGTCCGGACCGTCATGAGGCCGTCGCGCTGTTCGGGGGTCAGGTCGGCTGTCGAGCGCGAGGTCGGTCATGCCGATGACGCCGTTCATCGGGGTGCGGATTTCGTGGCTCATGTTGGCGAGGAACTCGCTCTTGGCGCGGTTGGCCTCCATGGCGCGGTCACGGGCGCGCGACGAGTTCCTGGTTGGCCTGCGCGCAGCTCCGACGGTCCGTGCCGTGACACGATCTCGCTCGAGCTCCTCGTGCTGCTGAACCGCAGCTGCTGGTCGCGCCGCTGGATCTCGGAGAGCATCTCGTTGAACTGGATCGACCAGCTCGCCGATCTCGTCGGCATCGCCCGCGGTCGCGCGCACGTCGTACCGGCGGCTGTCCTGACGAGCCGTGTGCCACGTCAATGAGGCGTGCGATGGGCGTGTAGATCAGCCGCGCGGCGCCATCCGCGCGAGGCCGAAGCGCGATCCAGAAGAGGCCGAACAGCGTGGACGGCGAAGATCGATCGGCGAAGCGTCCGAGCCGCGTCCAGGAGTTCGCTCGTGTCGGACTCGAGGACGATGGTTCCGATGAGTGTCGCCCGTCGAGGAAGAATCGGTCGTGCGACGTGCAGGCGCCCGCCGGCGAAACGCGGCCTCGGATGTCAGGCTCGCCGGCCGTATCGGCTGCCGGAGCCGGCGCTGTCGCCGCTGCGCGGCTGTAGGACGCGAGCGTGCTTGCCATCGAGCGTGAAGAGCCGGGCCTGCGTGATGTGGGGGTTGATGCTGACGTTGACCGGAGCGTGTGCTGGGCGGCCAAGGCGTCCGCGAAGGTGAGCGCCGCGGTGCTGTTGGTGCCGACGATGTCGGCGAGCATGGTGACGTCGCGCACCAGCCGCGACCGCGAGTTGAGGTTGTCGTAGATCGCGAAGACGGAGCAGGCCACGATCAGGGTCACTGGTGCTGGTGCCGAGCACGATCGTCGTGAGCTTATCGCGCGACGGATTGGCCGTCGGAACCAGCGCTTCGAGACTACTGCTCATCATCGTCCCTGACCAGCCTTCGCGAGACTGAGCAGCCGCGAGCTGAGGCGCAGATGACGACCGCTGCGGCGGTGTTCACGTTGATGGCGAAGCGCATGTGGCCGTCATCGAGGAAGAGGCCGATGATGCCGCCCGTTTCGCGCGAACCGGGCACGGCTGCTCACGGTCAGCGTCGGCGTGCCCGATCAGCCGGTCGGTGATCTGTCGCGCACTCAGACGGGCGTGAGCCCGGCGAGGTAGAGGAGATTGCACGCCGGGAGACGCTGCTGGTTCGACCCGCGACGACGATCGACCTCGTGACCGGCGACACTGCGCTGCCTCACGGTGCTCTCGAGGGCCGACGGCGAGATCGTCGTCGCCGAGGATGCACATCGTGAAAGGGCCCTCGCGCAGGGACTCGGGCGGCCACTCGGCGAAGCGCGCGAAGTTGTAGATGAAGGCGGCCTTGAGCGCCGCCTGGGTCACGGCGACCTGTGCGCGACTCGCGATCGGCAGGGCGAGCATGGACAGAACCGTGATGGCCGGATCGACAGGGTGCGACGATGGCATGGGCCAGGGCGAACTCGTCACGTCAGAACCGCCATGTCAGCCTGACGGTGCCGGTTCTCGCGGCACCAGGGTCGGGAGGATTGTCGCGCTCGACGGATCGCGAATTCCGGGTGGGAAGAGCGTGAGGAGGTTCTGGCCTTCGGCAGGCTGACCGACAGCCCGTTGCCGAGCGTCCACTCGAGGCGGGCATCGACACGTGTATAGCCAGGGATCTACCAGCTGACTGCTGCGGGCCGACGTGGAACACAAGCAGGTCGGTGTCGATTCGATTGCCGAACGCCAGCGCGGAGTGCGACGCGCCACTGATAGGCGGGCGCGCGGCCGTCGTAGCGCTCGGCCTTCGGGATCGCGGCTCTCCGCGGCGAGGTGCGGGCGTCAGGTGGAAGGCTGAAAAGGTCCCGACGACCTGCCAGGCCGCGATTCACACGGACGCGCGCCGAGACCTCGGCCCCCTTGGTGTCGGCATCGAGCAGGTTGCCGAAGACGCTGGCAATCGCTGATCGGCAGGCTGACCGCCGTCGTGAAAGATCAGCGTCGGGGTCGGTCGCTTCGATGGTCTGGAGGTGCGAGTAGCGCCTGGTGAACGCCGTCAACGTCGAGCGCTGCGCGCCATGACGCCAATTCGAAGCGATAGCCGCCCTCGGTGGTGACGAGACGCTCGTCGAGGCGCGGCGGGATTGCCGGCGGCCGTGGCGACGACGGGCAGGGCCGTCGCCGGGCGGCGTGGATGGCGGGAAGGTCGATGTGGACACGCCTTGTCCGACGAGCGACGGCGTCCGGATCGCGCGCGAGACGGCCGTCCACAGCGTGCTGCCGCCTCCCGAGGTTCCACAGCAGGCGCGCCGTCGGCTGGAGCGTGCCGCCATCGTCGGATTCGTGCTCGTATTTCGCCCCGAGCGTCAGCTCGAAGCGCGCCGGGGAGCGCGACTTCGTCCTGCGCGAAGACATGGAGCAGCGTTTCCCGGGCCGAACGGGGATCGAAGCTGTACCCGGGGCCGCCGTCCATGGTCTCGGCGACGGCCCGATAGCCGCCTCCGAAGACGAGGTTGTTCCGGCCGGATCGGGCGGTGTGGTACATGGCGTCGAGGTCCAGTGTGTGGCGGCGGTAGTCGCCGATCGCTTCGTGCCGCGTGGCCGCGTCGACGAACGACAGAATCTGCAGCTCATCGCCATTGGCAGGGGCGCGGGTCCATCGGCCGAGCACGTTGGCCAGGCCGTCGCCGCGGGAGACGGCGCGGTCGTTCGCCTCGGCGCCCGGCGGCGTCGAGGTTCGTCCAGAGAGGCCGCTGCTCTCCTGTCGAGACCGAGCCCTCGAGCAGCCACGACTGAGGGCCGGTCTTCCAGTCGCCCCGAAACCCGGACGTCAGGCTGCGCCAGTGGTCGCCGGCGGGGCCACCCGATGCCAGCGTGGAGTCACCGATTCGCGGAGGCCTGCGTGAAAACGCGATAGGCGCCCGACGCGCCCGCGGTTCCGCCGTAACGCAGGGCGAGGTTGCCGCGATCGTGGGTGCCCGCGCCGGCCCTGACCATGAGCCCACGGGTATCGTGAGCGGTCTTGGTGAGAATGTTGATGACACCGTTGACGGCGGACGTGCCCCAGACGGCGGCGCCGGGCCCCCGGATGACCTCGATGCGATCGATGTCTTCGAGCATCACGTCTTCCGTATCCCACATCACGGAGGCGAAGAGGGGGTTGTAGATCGTGCGGCCGTCGATGAGCACGAGCAGCTTGTTCGAGTAGATGCCGCTGAAGCCGCGGATGGAAATCGCCCACTTGTTCGAATTGACCTGGGCGACCTGCACGCCGGGGACGAGCCGCAGGAGGTCGGGGACCGACGTCATCCCGGAACGCCGGATGTCGGCCTGGGTGATGATGTACACCGCTGCCGCCACGTCTTCGGCCGTCTGTTCACGGCGGGACGCCGACGTGATCTCGATCCGCATCAGGTCTTCGAGCGTCGCGCTGGCGAGGTCAGAGGGGCGCGACTGGCCCGAGGCCGGGGCGGCGAGGAGTCCTGCAGCAAGCGCGGCGAACAGGCAACGGATCCGCATCCTCCAGACTGGTGGGCAAGACGGCGGCCATGGGGATTGCCGTGCAAACCCGTGCCGGCGCGGCAGAAAGTCGCAGGAACGGCCGGCCGCGGCGGCCGTCCCGCCGACACGGCGGACGGAGGACCGACACCATCGGGTTGGACGGCGGGGTGTCAGCCAGCGGCCGGCCAGGGGGCGCCGCTGTGCTGTTGTGAACATCCGCGGGACGGGGCAGCGCGTATCCTCGAAGCCAGTGAGAAAGAGCACACCAGTAACAAAACCACTCGAGGTTCAACGTTCGAGGCGTTCCTCGACTCGGCCGGGCTCTCGAAGAAAATCGTCGAGTTCGGGCGCGACGAAACCATCTTCACGCAGGGCGACGCCAGCCGAGGCTGTGATGTACATCCAGAAAGGCGGCGTGAAGCTGTCGGTGATCTCGAAAACCGGGCGTGAAGCCGTCGTCGCCATGCTTGGCCCCTCTGAGTTCTTCGGCGAAGGGTGCCTGGCCGGGCAGACTGTCCGCATCGGGAGCGCGACCGCCACCGTGCCGTCAACCATCCTGGTGATTGCCATGAGCCAGATGGCGCGGGTCCTCCACGAACAGAGCGGACTCTCGGATCGCTTCATCGCCCACATGCTGTCCAGGAACGCCCGCATCGAGCAGGATCTAGTCGATCAGCTCTTCAACTCCAGCGAGAAGCGGCTCGCCAGGGCCCTGCTGCTCCTGGCGCGGTATGGCCAGCAGGAGACGCCGCGGCAGGTGGTGGCGAAAATCTCGCAGGAAACGCTCTCCGAAATGGTCGGGACGACGCGATCGCGGGTGAACTTCTTCATGAACAAGTTCAAGCGGCTCGGTTTCATCGAGTACAACGGCGATCTGGCCGCTGGGATCCGGATCAACAGTTCACTCCTCACCGTCGTCCTGCACCAGTAAGATCCAGGCGGGACGCCTCGTAGCCTGAGCTTGCGCCTGCCCGCCGGAGGTGTCACAGTTGAGTTGACCTGAATCATGGCTCCACCGAAGGCTCGTCCGTTCGACGCTCAGGCCTTTCTCGAGTCGGTCGGACTCGGGAAAGAGGTCATGACGTGCGAGACGGGGGCAACGGTCTTCGCTCAGGGCGATCCGTCCGACAGCGTGATGTATGTGCGGTCCGGCGCCATCCGCCTCTCGGTGTTGTCGCACACCGGAAAGGAAGCGATCGTGGCCGTGCTCGGCCCCGGGGACTTTCTGGGTGAACGGGCGCTCACGGGTCACACGGTCCGGCTGGAAACAGCCACCGCGATTCAGCCGAGCACGGTCCTCATCCTCCCGAAGCGCAAGATGAGTCAACTCCTGCACAGCGAGCACGAGTTTTCGGACCGGTTCATCGCGCACATGCTCATGCGGAACGCCCGGCTCGAGGCGGACCTGATCGATCAACTGTTCAACTCGAGCGAGAAGCGCCTGGCCCGCACTCTGCTCCTGCTCGCGCACTACGGCGGCGTGGAGCAACCCCGTCAACTGCTGCCCGTCGTCTCCCAGGACATACTCGCCGAGATGATCGGCACGACGAGATCCCGGGTCAATTTCTTCCTCAACAAGTTCAGGAAGCTCGGCTTCATCGACTACGACGATACGAGCTTCACGGTCAACCCGGCGCTCCTGACCGTCGTCGTCCACGACTGAGCCAGGCCAGTGGGCGCGAGCTGTCTACGAATCGCAGCAGAGGTGAGGTCCCCTACTTCACCGATTCGGGTTCCAGGCGGACCAGGTCGGGTGCGGGCGCGGAACTCCGCCGTCCGAATCGCTCCTGCAGCCGTTCCAGGTAGACGTAGTACACCGGCGTGACGTAGAGCGTCAGCGTCTGCGAGACGAGCAGGCCGCCGACCACCGCCAGGCCGAGCGGCCGCCGGGCCTCGGCGCCCGCTCCGAGACCGAGCGCGATCGGCAGCGTGCCCATGAGGGCCGCCATCGTCGTCATCATGATGGGACGGAACCGCACGAGGCACGCCTCGTGGATCGCGTCGGCCGCGCTGAGGCCCCGGTCGCGCTGCGCCTCGATGGCGAAGTCCACCATCATGATCCCGTTCTTCTTCACCAGCCCGACGAGCAGGATGATGCCCGACGAACGCGTAGATGTTCAGGTCCTGGTGGAAGATCAGCAGCGTGACCAGCGCGCCGAATCCGGCCGACGGCAGGCCGGAAAGGATCGTGAGCGGGTGGATGAAGCTCTCGTACAGGATCCCGAGGACGACGTAGATGATGAAGATGGCGAGCGCGAGCACCCAGCCGAGGCCGGTCAACGAGTCCTGGAACGCCTGCGCGGTGCCCTGGAAACTGCCCGAGACCGTGTCCGGCAGCGTCTGGCGCGCCAGCGCCTCGACGCGGCGCGACCGCGTCACCGAGCGCGACGCCGGGCGCGAGGTTGAACGACAGCGTCACCGACGGCAACTGGCCCGTGTGATTCACCGACTGCGGGCCCGACCGTCTGGCGGGTCGTCGCGACAGCCGAGAGCGGCACGAGGGCACCGGACGGCGCCTGCATGTAGAGCATCGACAGCGCCGCGGGATCCTGCTGGAACTGCGGCGCAACCTGCATGACCACCTGGTACTCGTCGTTCGGCGCGAAGATCTGCGACACCTGCCGTTCGCCGTACGCCGAACTCAGCGCCGATTCGACCTGGTCCACCGTCAGGCCGAGGGCGGCGATCTGTTCGCGGTCGAGATCGACGGTGATCTGCGGGTTCTTGATCTGCAGATCGGAGTTGACGTCGAGCAATCCCGGCACGCTCGTGCAGCCGCTCCTCGAACTGCGGGTGCCACGCGATAGAGTTCGTCGGTGTCGGGATCCTGGAGCGTGAACTGATACTGGCTGCGCGACTGGAACCCGCCGATCCGGATCGCCGGCGGGTTGGTCAGGAACACCCGCAGGCCCGGCACGTGCGCGAGCTTCGGCCGCAGGTCGTCGATGATCTCGTCCGCGCTCATCGATGCGCTCGCTCGCGCGGCTTGAGATCGATGTTCAGGCGGCCGCCGTTGCCGCCGACGTTCGACGTGAACGCCGCGACGTTCGGGTCGCGCATCAGGATGTCCATCATCTGACGCTGGTGCGCGACCATGGACTCGAAGCCGATGCCCTGAATCGCCTCGGTCTGGCCGCTGATCTGGCCGGTGTCGACGCTCGGGATGAAGCCCTTTCGGCACGATCATGAACAGGTACACCGTCGCGACGAGCAGCACGCCCGATGACGGCAATCGTCACGAAGCGGAAGCGGATCGTCTGACGCAGCGTCCAGCTGTAGAAGCGCAGCGCGCCCTCGAAGGCGCGCTCGATGACGTTGTACATCCAGCCGTGGCGCACGCCATGGAGCGGCTTCAGGAAGCGGCTGCACAGCATCGGCGTCAGCGGTCAGCGACACGACGCCCGACACCAGGATCGCGGCCGCGATCGTCACCGCGAACTCGTGCATCAGGCGGCCGACGATGCCGCCCATGAAGAGGAGCGGAATGAAGACCGCCGTCAGCGACAGCGTCATCGAGAGGATCGTGAACGCGATTTCCTTCGAGCCGTTGAAGGCGGCCGTCATGCGCGGCTCGCCCATCTCGAGATGCCGGACGATGTTCTCCAGCATCACGATCGCATCGTCGACGACGAAGCCGACCGAGAGCGTCAGGGCCATCAGCGACAGGTTGTCGAGGCTGTAGCCGAGCACGTACATGACCGCGAACGTGCCGACGATGGAGAAGCGGCAGCGCCAGGCTGGGGATGATCGTGGCCGAGAGATTCCGCAGGAACAGGAAGATGACCAGGATGACGAGGAAGACCGTCAGGACCAGCGTGAACTTCACGTCGTGCACCGACTCGCGGATGGCGAGCGAGCGGTCGCTGCGGATGTCGAGCTTGACGGCCGGCGGCATCTGCGCCTGGAGCTGCGGGAGCAGCGCCTTGATCGCGTCCACGACCTCCACCGTGTTCGTGCCGGGCTGGCGCTGGACCGCGAGGTAGACGCACGGCACGTCGTTGTACCAGCTGATGCTGCGGTTGTCCTCGACGCCGTCGTAGACGTGCGCGACTTCGCTGAGCCGGACCGGGCTGCCGTTGCGGTAGGCGACGACGATCGGCTTGTAGGCGTCGGCGTCCATCAACTGGCCGTTCGCCTCCACGACGAAGTTCTTGTCCGGGCCGTAGAGCGTGCCGGTCGGCCGGTTCACGTTCGCGTCGGCGATCGCCGACGGCGACCTGGTCCACGCCGATCTGCCGCGACGCGAGCTGGGTCGGGATCGAGGTCGACCCGCACCGCGAACTTCTGCGCGCCGAAGACGTTGACCTGCGCCACGCCGCTGACCATCGACAGGCGCTGCGCGAGGACCTGCTCGGCATACTGGTCCACCTGCGACAGCTTCATCGTCTGCGAGCTGAGCGTCAGGAACATGACCGGCGAGGCGGCCGGGTTGACCTTCTGGTACGACGGCGGCGAGGGCATGCCCGGCGGCAGCGAACGCTGGGTGCGCGCGATCATCGACTGCACGTCCTGGGCGGCGGCGTCGATGTTGCGGCTCAGGTCGAACTGCAGGGTGATGTTGGTGCTCCCCTGGCTGTTGCTCGAGCTGATCGACGTCACGCCCGCAATCGTCGCGAACTGCTTTTCGAGCGGCGTGGCGACCGATGCCGCCATCGTCTCTGGACTTGCGCCCGGCAGGTTCGCCCGCACCTGGATGGTCGGGTAGTCGATGGTCGGCAGATCGCTGACCGGCAGGAGCCGGTAGCCCATGATCCCGAAGATGAGGATGCTCGTGACGAGCAGCGTCGTCGCAACGGGCCGGCGGATGAAGGGTTCTGCGATGTTCATGGCGTGGTGTTCGGACGAGGCCCGTTGCCGCTGCCACCGGTCCGGCCTCCGGATTCAGGGGCGCGAGTGGTCACGTGCGCGCCAGGCGTGAGCCGGAGCTGACCGTCGGTCACCACCGTTTCGCCCGGCCTGCAATCCGCTGGCGATGATCACGTCGTCGCCGTGCTGGCGCTGGACGGTGACCTCGCGATAGTCGACGGTGTGATCCGCCTTGACCACGTAGACGCCCTGGCCGTTCTGTCCGCTCTGGATGGCAGCCGACGGGACGACGATGGCGTTCGCTTGTGTCGCCAGCAGCAGCTTCACCTGGACGAACAAGCCAGGCCAGAGGCGATGATCGGTGTTGGCGAACGTACCCTTCAGCTTGATGGTGCCGGTCGTGGGGTCAACCGTGTTGTCGATGAAGCTCACGGTGCCGACCGAGAGCGCCGCCGATTCGGCGTCGGATCCCGGCGCGGCGGTGACGGGCTCCTGCTGACCCGGGAGCAGGGCCGCCGGCGTGCGCGCTTCGACCCGGAGCGCCTTCTGCGCCTGGTAGCGGCGCACATCGGCCAGAAAGCGGCCCGGGACGGAGAACACGACCCGCACCGGTGAGACCTGGTTGATGACCACGAGCGGCGTCGCGTCGTTGGCGCGGATCAGGTCCCCCTGGTGGACCATCAGCGCGCCCGTGCGGCCGTCGAGCGGCGCCGTAATCTGCGCGTACTGGAGGCTGAGGCGCGCCTGCTGGACGGCCGCCTGATCGGCCGCCAGCGTCGCCTGGAGCGACGCGGCGCCGGCCGTCTGCGTTTCGTACTGGTCCCGCGCAATCAGTCCGCGGTGGAACAGATCCTCGTACCTGGCGGCCTGGGTCTGCGCGTTCCTGGCCTGGGCGGTGTCCTTGGCGAGGACCGCCTCGGCCTGCTGCAGCGAGGCCTGAAACGGGCGCTCGTCCAGGCTGAACAGCACCTGTCCCTTCCGGACTTCCTGGCCTTCAGCAAAGTGAATCGCGCCGAGCTGCCCGGTAGTCTGCGGGCGCACCTGGACAGTGGAGAACGCTTCGACGGTGCCGACGGCGTCAATCACGATGGGCACGGCCTTGGACACGACCTGGGTGGTCACGACCGGGACTGCGGCGCCTGCGGCACCACTCCCTCGCCCTCCGCCCCCCCGCCCTCCACCACCCGGCGCCAGGGCCGTATCAGCCGGGCTGCAGCCTGCGACCAGGCCGGCAAGCAGGATGACGGACGAAATAAGGGGCTGAGCGAAGCCAGCCGTGGCAGAGGCGTTGCGCGAACGTATCGACATGGGTATGGAAACGGACAGTTATCCTCTTGATTAACGACGGCCGGGGGCCGGGCGTTTACGCGCCGGGCAGGATGGGAGCGACTCGAAGGCGGGTATTGGGATGCGACGGGGGGCCGGCCCCCATCCCGTCACCGGCGTGACGACGGCGGTTGGCGTCTGTAGATACGCGGCCACCTCGAGGTTGGACGGGGAAGCCGGCCGCCAGCCGTCTAGCGACCACCATCGCCTGCGTCGTCTCTCGCTCGCGAAGCAGCATGTTCCACAGCGCGAACTCGGCCTCGGTGTGGCTGAAAAAATCTGTGTCAATCTGGAGCGCCTGTCGAACCGATGCGAGGGCCCGTTTCCTGTTTCCGCCGCCGAACAGCCAGCGCGTGCCCCACGGCATCCTGGTGTCGACGATATAGTCCATCCAGCCGCGAGCCACGAGGGCGCGTACGTGGCGCGGGTTGGCTTTGAGCACCGCATCGAGCGAGTGCCTGGCTTCCCAGGTACTCGTCCCATCCGGTGCGGTGGCCCAGCGGGCCGAGCTGGAGCCACACATAGTTCAAATCAAGTTTACCAAGAAAGAAGAGCGCCGTTTCATCCGCAGGGTTCTTCAGCAGCATGGTCCGCGCCAGCCCCTGCCCCTGCCGCACGTCGTCAAAAAACGCCTCGATCAGCGCGGGACACGTGCCGCAGGCCTTCAGCGCCGCCTTCTTCTCCGTATCCTTCCTGGTTTCGTCCCGGCCCTTCGGACCCTCGAGCAGCGCCTTCAGCTCAAAGAGAATGGCCGAACTGCGCAGCTCGTAGCTGGCGAGATCCAGCAGTGTCATTCGCGCGGTACTCGAGTGTGAGGGCCGCGGCCGCCTGGTAGTGCCCGCTGTAGAACTGGCGCTGGGCCTCCGCGAACCGGGGGCGTTCGAGCGGAATCGCCTGGTAGTCCTGGCTGGACTGGGCGTGCGGCGCGGCGGCCTGCACGGCGAGTCCGAGGGTGAAGAGCAGAGCACAATGCGTGCGCGCGGCGGAGACGAGTGGCATGCCCCTACTATGAAGGCCTGGCGGGCCAGGTGCCTGTTCCTTTTTGAACAGGGCCGTTTTGAACAGCACCGTTGCCGGCCGGCCGGTCGGACGGCTGCGGCCCGGAGGGACCGTGCCGACTGGAGCGCGGCGCGGGCCCTGTCAGTGCGCCACGAGGGCGGCCCGGGTTGCGTGTGCCTGCCGGGAGCCCCGCTGTGGCTGAGGGCTGTCCCGGACGTCGAGCCCGCGGAGCACGCGGGCTCACGCGCGGACGCTCCGCGTGGGGCTCGCTCGGCGGGTGCTGCCTGGCGTACGCCAGCAGACCCGTCCAGAACGAGATCGCATGCGTGAGGCAGACCTCGCTTCGCGCTGACGGGATGCGCGCAGCCGCGGGCTGGTTGCAGTAGTTGCAGTGCATGGCGACGAGGATACTCAGCCGAGCTGCAGCCTGCTGTACCGTACTGCACACAGTTGTCTCCGTCGCTCCGGCGCCTCGAAACAGGGCTTCGTGGCGTGTGCAATAGTGAACGCGTCCCCCGCGCCTCTTCCTTCTATACTCGCCCCACAGACACGCGACAACCGGAGTTCATCGATCCATGATGACGATTTCACCGCTGCACGACCGGCTCATCGTCCGCCGCCTCGACGAATCGCCCGACCAGGCCGCCGGAGTAATTGTGATCCCGGATTCCGCCAAGGAAAAGCCGCAATTCGGCACCGTGCTCGCCGCGGGTCCGGGCCGGTTCGGCAAGGGCGGCAGCCGGGTGCCGCTCGACGTCAAGGCAGGGGACACTATTCTCTTCGGCAAGTATTCCGGTCAGGAGATCAAGCTGGACGGCGTCGACTATCTCATCATGAAGGAAGACGACGTGCTCGCCGTCCGGGAGCGGAAGCAGTAATGGCCACACAGACGATCTACGGCGACGAGTCGCGGCAGGCGATCCTGCGTGGGCGTCGATCGCCTCGCGAACGCGGTGAAGGTAACGCTCGGGCCCAAGGGGCGCAACGTCATCCTGGACAAGTCCTATGGCTCGCCGACCATCACGAAAGACGGCGTCACGGTAGCGAAGGAGATCAGCCTGCCGGATGCCCTGGAGAACATGGGCGCGCAGATGGTGAAGGAAGTGGCGAGCCGGACGTCCGATGTCGCCGGCGACGGCACGACGACCGCGACCGTGCTCGCACAGGCGATCTTTCGCGAGGGCTCGCGCAACGTCACCGCCGGGGCGAATCCCATGGCACTCAAGCGCGGGATCGACCAGGCAGTCGCGGCGATGACGGCCGAACTGAAGGCCATGTCCAGGCCGGTCTGCGGGGCGATGATCGCGCAGGTCGGCACGATCTCGGCGAATCACGACGAGACCATCGGCCGCATCATCGCGGATGCGATGGAGAAGGTCGGGAAGGACGGCGTCATCACGGTCGAGGAAGGCAAGACGCTCGACACGTCGCTCGAGATCGTCGAAGGCATGCAGTTCGACCGCGGGTATCTCTCGCCGTATTTCGTCACGGATCCGGAGCGTATGGAGGTCGTGCTCGACGCGCCGTACATCCTGATTCACGAGAAGAAGATCAGCGCGCTGAAGGACCTCCTGCCGATCCTGGAGCTGGTCGCGCACGCCGCGCGCCCGCTGCTGATCATCGCGGAGGACATCGAGGGCGAGGCGCTGGCGACCCTCGTGGTCAACAAGCTGCGCGGCACGGTCCACGTGGCGGCGGTCAAGGCGCCCGGCTACGGGGATCGGCGCAAGGCGATGCTCGAAGACGTCGCGATTCTGACCAGCGGCCGCGCGGTCACCGCGGATCTCGGGATCAAGCTGGAATCGGTGACGCTGGCGGATCTCGGACAGGCCCGCAAGGTCACCATCGACAAGGACACCACGACCATCATCGAGGGGGCCGGAAGCGCCGCGACGATTGGCGCGCGCGTGAAGCAGCTCAGAACGCAGGTCGAGGACAGCGAGTCGGACTACGATCGGGAGAAGCTGCAGGAGCGGCTCGCGAAACTCGTCGGCGGGGTGGCGATCGTCAAGGTCGGCGCCGCCACCGAGTCGGAAATGAAGGAGAAGAAGGCGCGCATCGAGGACGCGATGCACGCCACGAAGGCGGCGGTCGAGGAAGGGATCGTCGCCGGGGGTGGGGTGGCGCTGCTGCGCGCCGCGGGCGTGCTGGCCGGGCTGGCGCTCGAAGGGGACGCGCGGGTGGGCGCTGCCATCGTCGCGCGCGCCATCGAGGCCCCGATTCGCTGGATTGCCACCAATGCGGGCCACGAGGGGGCGATTGTCGTCCAGCGCGTGAAAGAGATGACCGGCGACGGCGGGTTCAACGCGCTGACGGATCGAGTACGAGGACCTGGTCAAGGCCGGCGTGATCGACCCGGCCAAGGTCGTGCGCTCGGCGCTTCAGAATGCCGCGTCGGTGGCCGGCCTGCTGCTGACGACCGAAGCGGTCATCCACCAGGTCCGCGACGACGCCGCGCCGGCCGGTTCAGGGCGAGGCGGCATGTGATGGCCAACGAGTATCAGGCCCTGCACAAGTATCTCAAGGACCGGTTCGCGGACCGGATCGTCCTGACATTCGACGAAATCGAAGACCTCGTGGGGTTTCCGCTGCCCACCGAGGCGCGGCAGCAGAAGACCTGGTGGGTGAGCGGAGACGCGGCGACGCCGCGCTCCGCCGTCGAAGATGCGTGGACGCTTGCGAGCCGGACGGCGACGATCAACATGGCGGCGCAGAATATCGCCTTCGAGCGCGACGACGGCCGTCGACCGCACACGGGCGGCGCGTCTAGCCTTATCAGGCCACTGAAGCGTCCGGCGACCGCCACTACCGGATCCTCGTGCCGAGCACGATCCGCACGTCGTGCGTCAGGCCGTCGTCGACGAGGGGAATCGCCGAGGCGTCGGTGGCCACGCCGTCGAGGGTCGCCGCGATCACGCCGCGGCACTGGTGCTCGGGGTTCGACACGAAGATCGTGTAGGGCGTGTGCTCACAGCGCCATGCGATCTCGTAGTTCGGCCAGGACGAGGGGATGCACGGGTTCACACTGAAGGTGCGGCCGCGCCGCCGCAGTCCCAGCATGCTCTCGATGCCCGCCCGTGTACATCCACGCCGCCGATCCGGTATACCAGCTCCAGCCCGCGCGCCCTGCGTGCGGGCTCCGCCCGTACACGTCACCCGCCAGCACGTACGGCTCCGCCTTGTAACGCTCGACATCGCCGGCGCTGCGGGTGTGGTTGATGGGGTTGAGCATGTGAAAGAACTCGGTCACCTCGTCGCCACTCGCCAAGCCGCGCGAGCGCCATCAGAATCCACATCGCCGCGTGCGTGTACTGGCCGCCGTTCTCACGGACGCCCGGTGGATACCCCTTGATGTAGCCCGGGTCCTGCGCCGACCGATCGAAAGGGGGATCCAGGAGGAGCAGCAGGCCCGACCCGCGCACGACGAGGGCCGTCCGCACCGCGTCCATGGCGCGTTCCGCGAAGCGTTGCGGGACCGCGCCGGAGAGGACGGCCCACGACTGCGCGATCGAGTCGATCCGGCATTCGTCGTTCTGCGCCGAACCGAGCGGCGCGCCGTCGTCGTAGTAGCCGCGCCGATACCATTCGCCATCCCACGTGAGCTGGAGCTGTGCGCCGAGGCGGCGCGCTTCGGCGCGGTAGCGCGAGGCCCGCGCGCTATCCAGCCGCGTGTCGCACAGGGCGGCGAAGTCGGTCAGCACGCCGTGCAGGAAGAAGCCCAGCCAGGTGCTTTCTCCGCGGCCCGCGTCGCCCACGCGGTTCATGCCGTCGTTCCAGTCCCCGGTTCCGAAGAGCGGAAGCCCGTGCGCACCGGACGTCAGCCCCTTATCGATTGCGCGGATGCAGTGGTCGAACAGCGGCCGCGCCTCCGCGATCCCCGTCGGCAGTCCGTACGCCTCGACCTCGCCAGCGGCCAGCAGCGGCCCAACGAGGAACGGAACGGGTTCATCGAGAATGGCCACATCGCCGGTCGTGCGCACGTATTCGGCAACCACGTGCGGGAGCCACAGGAGATCGTCGGAGCAGCGCGTGCGGAGGCCGCGGCCCGCCGGCTCGTGCCACCAGTGCTGCACGTCCCCTTCCACGAACTGGCGTCCCGCCGCCCGGAGCACGTGCTCGCGCGCGAGATCTGGACGCGACAGCGACAGCGCCATCACGTCCTGCAGCTGGTCGCGGAAGCCGAATGCGCCGCCGGGCTGATAGTAGCCGCCGCGGGTCCACAGCCGGCAACTGATCGCCTGGTAGAGCAGCCAGCCGTTGAGCAGCGCGTCGAACGAATCGTCCGGCGTGCGCACCTGGATAGCGCCAAGCGTGCCGTGCCAGGCTGTGCACACCCGCTCGCGGGCTTCGATGGCCCGGTCGGCGGTCTGGTGGCGCGCAATCAGCTCGCGTGCATGATCCCGATCGACGCCGTGGCCCAGCAGGAACACGAGCTGCCGGCTCTCACCGGGTTGCAGCAGGCACCTGACGTGCAGCGCCGCGCACGGATCCAGGCCGGGGCCGACCTGCCCCGACAGCGTAGCCTGCCGCAGCGCCGCCGGCTGCGACACGTCGCCGTTTCGCCCGAGAAACGACCGCCGGTCGGCCGTGATGGAGGCCGGTGGCGCGCTCGCGCACGAGAACGCCACGTGGCCGGCGAATTCCGAGTTGTAGGCGTTGGTCGCGAAGATCGCCCCGCTCGGGGAATCGGCTTCGGTGACGACGTGCCGCTGCTCGCCGTCGCGCGGCGGCCCGAGCACCCACTCGCTGTATGAGAAGATGCTCAGCATCCTCGGCGCGGTGCCGCCGTTGGAAATCGTGAGGAGCGAGAACTTCACCGGGTCGGCCGCGTCGACGAAGACGTCGAGCTCGTGATCGATGCCGTGCGCGGACCGCGTGAACCTCGTCACGCCAGGGCGATGCCGGACGACCGAGCGGCCAGCGGCCTGCCGCGCCATCGGACCCGGAGTCGGCGTCCAGGCTTCACCCGTCTCATCGTCGCGCACGAAAATCGCCTCCGCGGTCGGGTCCGTGACGGGGTCGTTCGCGAACGGCGTCAGCCGGTTTTCACGGCTGTTGCCCGCCCACGTGTGCGCCGATCCCGAGCCTGTGACGATCGTGCCGAAATGGGGGTTCGCGATCACGTTGACCCACGGCATCGGTGTCTCGTCCGCGCCCTCGAGGACGATTGCATACGCCTGTGCGTCATCGGTGAAGCCGCCGATGCCATTCCCCAGCGTGAGGTCGGGAACCGCGGGAGGGACCGACGGGGCGCGATCGGGCGGTGCTTTCGTCGGCACGAGAGGGGCGGCGGGCGAGTGCGCGGCGTCCGGACGGTCGAGCTGAGTGCGGAGATCGCCGCGATCGCTGACGAGAATCACTTCCGCGACGGCGTCGAGCAGGACGCGCTCTGTTTGAGTCAGGCGATCGGCCCGGAGCAGGTACGCGCCGCCCGGCCGGTGCAGCCACGTACTCCATGGGCCGTCGTCGAGGACGGCTGTGAGCTCCGACTGGATCTCGTCGAGGTAGCCGACCGGGTGCTCGTTGATGATCACGACGTCCGCGCTCAGTCCTTTGAGACGCCAGGTACTCCTGCGCCTGGAGCACCTGTCTGACCAGGCCAAGGCCGTCGTGGCCTACGACGCGCACGAGCAGGACCGGGAGATCCCCGGAAATCGAGTGGCGCCACAGGCCAGGTTGCCCGAGCTGATTTGTGCGCAGGGTGTCGGCGCCGGCGCGCAGCGAGCCATCCACCCCGAGCACCCGCGAGGCGAGGCGTTCGAACAGCCTGGCCTCCTCGGCGGTGATGCCGAGGTGACGCAGGGCGCTCTGCGCACCCGTCACTGCCAGCGCGAAGGTCCGCGCGGCCGCATTCGGGTCGTGGTACTTCCGCGCCAGCGCCTCGGCGGTGCCACGGTCCGGGGCCATTCCGGTGGCGAAGGAAAGCCGGACCGTTGCGCCCGGCAGGACCCGGATGTGCTGACGCAGGCTCACGATCGGATCGAGCACGACGCCGGTCGTGCCTGACAACGCGCGGCCGTCCATGGCCACCGGATCGGCGGGCCCGCGACCGCGACCGAGGAAGCGCGCGCGGTCGGTCTCCCATTCGACGGGGCCCTGCGGCCGGCCCTGGAGGCTCATGGCGTGGAATGCCCAGGCCCCGGTCTCGCGCGGATCGCGCGGCCGGCGATGGCAGAGCAGCGCCGCGCTGTCCGGCAGGTACTCGGTCTCGATGAACAGCTTGCCGAACGCCGGGTGGGCCAGGTCGGTGGTGGCGGGCATGAGGACGATCTCGCCGTAGCTGGTGACGTCGATCTCCCGGATGCGCGTGCCGTGGTTGCGCACCTCGAGCCGCCGCACTTCGACGTCGTCTTCCGCCGACACCGCGATGTCGAGGTGCGTGGACAGGTCGTCGTCGCGCCGGCGGAAGCTCGCCCGATCGGCGGAAAAGGTGACGGCGTAGTCCTCCGGCTCCCGGCGCGACGGCTGATAGGTCGCGGACCAGACGGCGCCGCTGCGAACGTCCCGCAGGTAGATGAACTGCCCGTCCGCGTCACGGGTGGCGTCGCGGCGCCAGCGGGTCACGGGAAGCGTGCGCCACGTGCTGGCGCCACCGCCGGCATTGGTGACCGAGGTGACGTAGTTCCCGTTCGACAGGAACTGCGTGTGCGGCGACGCGGTATGCGCGGTGCGGTAGCGGCGGACCGGAGTGGACGGCAGGAGCACGGCGACGCGCAACGGTTCCGGGGGCCGCGGCTCGATGATGGCGGTCGCCCGCGGCACCCGTTCCTGCAGCAACAGCTCGGTCGCCTGCACCCGGGGTTCGGCGTGGAACCGCTCGATCATCAGGTCGCTCATCAGCGCGTTGGTCACGGCGATGAGCGTCATGGCCGCGTGATGCGCGAAGTAGGTTGGCACCACGACGCCGCGCACGTTCGCTTCGTACTCGCCCGGTGCGCCCGCGTCGGGCCCGCGGTGCGTGTAGTCCACGGCATCGAAGAAACCGTAGTCGCCCGCTGCGCCGATGGCCTCGAGGCGCCGCAGGTTCGAGATGCTGGCAGCCGGGTCGATCACGACGGCAAGTGCCGTGGCGTACGGCGCGACGACCACCTCGTCGCCGAGTCCTCGCTTGAGGCCGAGCCCGGGAATGCCGAAGGCCTTGTACTGGTAGGTGCCATGGCGGTCGACGAGGTTGTAGGCGGATTCCGAGATGCCCCACGGGATCGCGCGCGCCGCCCCGTAGTCCTGCTGCCGGCGCACCACCATGCGGCACGACTCGTCGAGCAGCGTGTCGGGATAGGAGCGCATCACGAGCAGCGGCATGAGGTACTCGAACAGCGTCGCGCTCCACGACAGCAGCACGGGCGCGCCGTCGACTGCCGTGACCGGCCGTCCGAGGTGAAACCAGTGCGACTCCGGGGCGTCTCCCTTGGCGATGGCGAGGAAGCTGGCCAGGCGCGCTTCGGACGCGAGCAGGTCGTAGTACGACGCATCGAGCCGCCCGGGGCGATCGGCATCGTTCAGCCGGTAGCCGATCGCGAACAGCTGACGCTTGCGATCGAGGAGAAACCGGAAGTCCATGCTGTCGAAGAGCGCCGTCGCCCGCCGCGACAGATCGGGTGCGATGTCGCGGAGCCCGACCGACAACGTCAGGAGGGATCCTGCGAGATTGCCGCTGTCCACGGTGGACACGTACTTCGGCAGCAGCGGCGACAGCGTCTCGGTGTTGTACCAGTTGAGCCAGTGTCCCTCGAACCGCTCGAGTCGCTCGAGCGTTGCCAGTGTGCCGCCGATCCGGCGCACGAGTTCCGGCTGGTCGATGAATCCGAGGTCGTGCGCGGACAGGGTCGCGAGCAGGCCGAGTCCGATGTTGGTCGGGGACGAACGGTGCGCGACTGTCGCGTCCGCGCCGATCTGCACGTTGTCCGGAGGCAGCGCGTGGTCCGCGGCCGTCACGAAGTCCCCGAAGTAGCGCCAGGTGTTTCGGGCGACATCGAGGAGGTAGGCACGGTCCGCCGCTGTCAGCGGCAGGCGGCGCCTGGGCATCGGGCGGCTGAGCGCAAAGGCGACGGCTGGCGCCACGATCCACAGGCTCGCGACGGGCAGGGCGAAGGGCAGAGCGGCCGATCGAGACACCGCGACAGCGAGCAGCACGACGGCTCCCAGCGCCGGGCTCGCAATCATGCCCCTCAGGAACGCCCGGAACTCGACCCGACCGCCGCGGGCCGCGCTGGCCGCCGCCGTTTCCCATTCGAGGAGCCGCCGGTGCGTCACACCCAGCCGCACGAGCGTAATGGCAATCGCGTGCACCCGCTCGGCGGCCTCGTTCGCCATGAACGTGAGCTGGAGGGCGCCGCGGGCGGCGGCCGTCTTGACCTCGTCCAGGCCGGTGCGCAGGAACACACGGCGCGACTCTCCACGCCCCGGGCCTCGCAGGATCTCCAGGGCACGCCAGAGACTGGGAAACGCGAGCGCCAGCAGCCCGGCCGCGGTCCACACAGCAGGACGGCCCGGCAGCGCCGTCCAGCCGGCTACGAGCAGCGCAAGCGTCGCCGGGGGCAGCAGACTGCGGCGAAGGTTGTCGAGGATCTTCCAGCGCGCGATCATCGGCAGGCGATTGCGGACGATACCGGCCCGCGAGGACACGTACGGCAGCAGCCACCGAAGAATCTGCCAGTCGCCGCGCACCCACCGGTGTTGGCGCCGGGCGTGCGCCAGAACGCTGGACGGATAGTCGTCCACCACCTCGACGTCGGAGACGAGCGCCGTTCGCGCGTAGAGACCCTCGAACAGGTCGTGGGAGAGGAGGGCGTTCTCGGGCACGCGTCCGTCGAGGGCCGCCGCGAAGGCATCGACGTCGTACAGCCCCTTGCCGGTGAAGATGCCTTCGCCGAAAAGATCCTGGTACACGTCGGAGACAGCGGTGGTGTAGGGATCGACGCCGGTGTGGCCGGCATATGTCCGCGCGAAGAGCGAGCCGGCCGCGCTGGCCATCGTCACGCTCACCCGCGGCTGGAGAATCGCGTAGCCCTCCGTCACGCGTCCGGATTCGGGGTCGAACCGCGGACGGTTCAATGGATGCGCGATGATGCCGACGAGCCGTCGCGCGGCGTCGCGCGGCAGCCGCGTGTCGGAATCGAGCGTGATGCAGTAGTGGACCGACCGCAGGACGTCGAGGTCGCCCACCTGGGTGGAGAAACTCGTGTCGCTGGCGCCGCGCAGCAGGCGGTTGAACTCCTCGATCTTGCCGCGCTTGCGTTCCCACCCGATCCACGCGTCCTCGCGCACGTTCCATTGCCGGGCACGGTGGAAGAGGAAGAACCGGTTGCCCTGGAGGCCCCCGTACTTGATGTTCAGCGCCTGGATTCCCGCGCACGCGCGGTCCAGGATCGTCGCGTCGTCCGGGGCGTCGAGCGTAGCGGTGTCCGCGAAGTCGCTCAGGATGGCTACGTGCACCGAGGGATCGAGATTGCCGAGCGCCAATACCTCGACATGTTCGACCAGGGCGTCCACGCCAGCCACGGTGGTCAGCATCGTCGGCACGATGACCATCGTGCGGGCGCTCTCCGGAATTCCGCTGGAGAAGTCGAGTCGCGGCAGGCGCTGGGGTTTGACGAGCCGGACGACGGCGCGCTGGACGAGCGCGATGGCGAGGTCGCTGGCCGGGATCAGCGCGAAGATCGCCGCGAGGAGGAACCAGGCGGTGCTGCCGCCGGCATCCACGGCATAGCCGCCGGCGGCGGCGACGAACAGCGCCGTTACGAGCGTGATCGAGCCGAGGTAGAGGGAGGCCGGCCAGCGCAGGAGGACCCGGGTGAATCGCTTCGACAACGGGGGACGGTAGGCGAGATCGGCTTCCAGATCGGCAAGCCCGCCATCCACGAGGTGATAGCCGACGTGTGCCTGCCGGTCGGCCGCGGTGCCGTTCGCGGCTGCCTGGCGCGCGCTCTCGATCGCCTTGAGCGCCACGCGAATCTGGGCCTCGCCGCTCGATGGCGCCAGGGCCTCGACGGCCTGGCGCTGCCGGTCGCGACTCAGGAAGTCCATGTGACGGTAGGCGCCGGCGGGATCGCGCCGCAGCACTTGTTCGACGAGGCTGACCGACTCGACGTAGTCCTGCCAGTCGGTTGTCGCGCAGAGGCGGAGGCTCGTGATCGCGTTGGCCACCGACGCCTCGGCCATGCCCTGGCGCTGATGTTCGACCCGGACGGTGTCTTCGGCCGTGGTGTGCCGCAAGGCGAGATGGCCGTCGACCGCCACCCGAACGGGAGACAGCCGGACGCCGTACTCGCGGATGCGATGCAGCACCTGCACGATGAACGCGGTGGTCGAACCGGCCCGGATATCTTCGACGCCGCTCGTGTCGGCGGCCCGCGCCACGTAGCGGTCGGCCGCGAGGCGCGCCGCCCGGGCCGACATCAGCTCTTCGGCCAGGCGGCGCAGGTTCTCGATGAGCGCGACCTTGAGCATGCTCGGCCACGCCCACAGTTCGCCGATGGTGAGCGGCGCGACGCGCTGGTAGCTGTTCAGGAAATGGACCAGCTGCTGGCGATCGAGCCGGCTGTCGCTCTGG
The DNA here is from genome assembly GCA_963817635.1 of uncultured Acidobacteriota bacterium. Taxonomy (GTDB): domain Bacteria; phylum Acidobacteriota; class Vicinamibacteria; order Vicinamibacterales; family 2-12-FULL-66-21; genus CAWFPR01. Next base: position 76,915 of record CAWFPR010000007.1, read on the forward strand.
CGGATCAGCTCCACCGCTATCGCATAGACCCGCGCCTGACCGGCGTGATCGCGGGAGGCCAGCGTGGGCAGTGTGCGGTAGTAGGTGCGCGGGAGGTTGCGGCGGATGTCGATGATGTCGGCCGTGATGAGAGGGAAATTGTCGAGGAGCCACTCAGCCGCCGACACGACGAACTGTCCCGTGCGCACATCGTCGGCCAGCGTCCGGTAGGCTGCACGCAGGACGCGCGCATTGTCGTCGAAGCGGGGGAAGATCGTGCGCGCGCGATGGCGCGGATCCGGATCGAGGGTGAGACTGGCGGCCAGCGCCAGGGCGCGCTCTTCGAGCGTCTCGATACTCAGAAGCTCGTCGCGCAGCGGCTTGTCGGCCGCCCTCGGTTGCCGCCGCAGCCAGCTGGCCAGCAGGATCCGTCCTTCCAGAATTGCTTTAGTGAGGGCTGAAGGCTGGGCTGGCCGCAGGGCTCATGAAAGCGTGGCAGGCAAGTATACCGCCCCTGACACGCGTCCGCGCGCCCCTTTCGGCCGCAGAACGTGCGAGGGCGGCGGCCGTCACCGCCGCGGCTTGAGGTTGACCATGATCCCGGCGCCCCTCGGCAGCAGCATGGGCGACGCGTAGAAGTTGCGCCCGTGCCAGGTGACCGAGCGGCCGATGATGATGCCGACGCCGGCGCCAAACGCCACGTCGCTCGCGAAGTGCCGCTCGTCATGCAGGCGCGAGATCGCGACGTAGGACGCGATCGTGTAGGTCGGCACCGCCCAGCGCCATCCCAGGTGCTGCTGCAGCACCGTGGCGGCGGCAAACGTCATCGTCGCGTGCCCGGAGGGGAAGGAGTAGCCGGAGGCGCGCGTGCCGTCCGTGCGCAGCGGACGATCACGACGCACGCTGAACTTGATGGCTTCGACGATGCCTTCCGACAGCAGCGACGATTCGATGAGGTCCATCCCCAGGTGCGCCGTGCGCGTCTGATGGCGATGCCGGCCGATGGCCCATGTCGTGACGCCCGTGCCCAGCAGCACCGGCAGCGACCCGACGTACTTGCCCGGCTTGAACACCGTGTCCGCCGACACCGGATCCCCGGAGCCGCGGTTGATCTGGTTGTCCGACGGGTGCACCGCCAGCGCCAGCGCGCTGCCGGCCGCGAGCCAGTAGATCGAGTTCCTCCGCGGGATGTGACGCAGGTCCTCGCCGAGGTTGTGGAACAGCGCCGGGAAGAACCGTTGGGTGGGCTTGGCGGCCTCTTCCCCCTGCGCGGTCTTCTGGCCCTGAACGGGCGGCGTCGCCGGCGGCGCCTGCGCTCGCGCGACACCGGGGACGACGAGCGAGAGGACCATCGCCGTCACGATGGTCATCCGTGGGAGGCGCTGAACGAATGCGATCATCCACACTCCTGTGGTGGGCCGACGCTCCGGCTCGCGACAGTATAAACGCAGAGCCCGCCGGCATGGCACTGACGGTGCGGGCTTTCTGCGCATCGAGGTAGAATCCGCAGGAATGGGCATCGCCTGACCCATACAGGCACTCGGGGCAAGGGGATTAGCGCGGGGATGCCGGGGCGGCGTCGCGAATGATGAAGACCAGTTCCCCCGGCTTGACGAGGCCGAGTTCTTCCCTGGCCACCGACTCGATCGCGCCGGGATCCTCGTTCAGACGCCGCACCTGCTCGCGCAACTGGTCGTTCTCTGCGCCGCAGCTGGTCGACCGCGGTCGCCAGTTCCCGGTGTTCGCGGCGCGCCTTCAGCGTTTCGAGCAGCCCGCGTTCGCCGATGAGCGCATCGACGACCAGCACGATGGTCGTGAAAATGAGAAGAAAATGCACCGTCCGCCGCCGGATGGCAGATATCCGTGGCGGCGGCACCGACCGGCGCCTCAGCGGCTCGGGGCCCGGGGCGCGGCCGGAGGGGACTGGCGGGGCGAGAATCGGCATCGCAGCGTCGCGAGTCTCCTTTGTACAATAGTTTCGCGCCGGTGTGGTCGGCAAAATAGTCCCTTCCCGCTCGTGCAGGTGAAATTCGAGACCGCCGACCCGATGACTGACGCCTGTGTGATCGTCCTCACGACGCTTCCGGCCGACGTCGACGCCGAGGCCTTCGCGGGCACGCTCGTCGACGAACGCCTCGCGGCCTGCGTGAACCTGCTGCCCGCGATGCACTCCGTGTATCGATGGGAAGGCAGGGTTGAACACGACACCGAACGACAGGTCGTGATGAAGACGACACGTCAGCGGGTGGATCGCCTCTGGGAGCGCGTCCGCGAGCTGCACCCGTACGACGTTCCCGAGTTCGTCGTCCTTGAGGTGACGGACGGGAACGAGGCCTACCTGAGGTGGATCGCCGAGAGCACCCACCCCGAGCGGCACCGGCAGTTCCTGACTCTGCCTCATTCGAGCGCCTGAGCCAGGTCGTCGATGAGGTCCGCCGGATCCTCGATGCCGGCCGAGATCCGCACCAGGCTGTCCGTGATGCCGATGGCCAGGCGCCGCTCCGGCGGCACCGACGCGTGCGTCATCGACGCGGGATGGGAAATCAGCGTCTCGACTCCGCCGAGGCTTTCGGCGAGCGCCATCAGCCGGACCCGGTTGCAGACCCGGCGCGCCGCCTCGAACGTGCCGGCGTCGAACGAAACCATTCCGCCGAACCCCCGCATCTGCCGCTTCGCCAGTTCGTGCTGCGGATGGCTCGGCAGGCCCGGATAAATCACCTGCGTCACCTTCGGGTGTGCCGCCAGATACTCGGCGATCGCCTGGCCGTTGATGTTGTGCTGCGCCATCCGCACCGCCAGCGTCTTGGTCCCGCGGAGCACCAGCCAGGAATCGAACGGACTGAGGATCGCGCCTGCCGCGTTCTGGATGAACTTCAGCCACTCGATGTCGTCGTCACGCGTGGCCACCACGATGCCGCCGACGCTGTCGCTGTGCCCGTTGAGGTACTTGGTCGTGCTGTGGATCACCATGTCGGCGCCCAGCTCGATCGGCCGCTGCAGGCACGGGCTCGCGAACGTATTGTCCACGACCAGCCGCGCGTGGCCGCGATGCGCGATGTCGGCCGCGGCGGCGATGTCGGTCAGGCGCAGCACCGGGTTGGTGGGCGTCTCGACGAAGACCATCTTCGTTTCGGGGCGCATCGCCTCGGCGAGCAGCTCGGGACGCGACGTGTCGACGTACGAGAACTTCAGCTCGAACTTCGTCAGGACCTTGTCGAACAGCCGGAACGTGCCGCCGTACGTGTTGTCGGTGACGACGACGTGGTCGCCGGCCTTGAGCATGCTGGTGATGGCGCCGATGGCGGCCATGCCCGACGCATAGGCGTACGCCGCCTTGCCGGACTCGATCGCCGCGATATTGCGTTCGAGCGTCGCCCGCGTCGGGATTCTGCGTGCGGGCGTACTCGAAGCCCTTGTGCTTGCCGAGTTCGTCCTGGACGTAGGTGGACGTCTGGAAGATGGGCGTGATGATGGCGCCGGTCGACGGGTCGGGTTCCTGGCCGGCGTGGATGCAGATGGTCGAAAAACGGGCCGAGTCTGTGAGTTTCACGCCGACGACTCTATCATCAGCCCGTGCCGCCGGACGAGCGCCCGTCACACAGGCGGCTGCGGGTTGTCTGCTATCATTCGACAGTCGAGGGGCATGGCCAACACACGCGTTCCGGACAGACCGTCAGCCGTCAGGCGGCGCTGACGTCGGCGGGCATGCCGATGCCCGCGCCCGCCCCCATGCCGACGGCGCGGGAACTGTTCCTGCATTCCTGGCCCGGCCGGCTCTTCATCGTCTCGACGGCCGTGAAGATCCTCGTCGCCCTGCGTGCGGCTCGCCGGCGAACTGCCGGCCTTCATGCAGGTCGTCAGCAGCATCGCGACGCTCGGCCTCGTGGTGTCGGTCTCGTACTTCGCGTGGCGGCTCTTCCTCGCCGTCAAGCGGCAGCTCCTGTGGCGGGTGCGCCGCAGGCTGATCCTGTCCTACATCTTCTTCGGCGTCATCCCGGCGTTCCTGATCGTCGGGTTCTTCCTGCTCGGTGCCTTCATCGTCGCGATGAGCGTCAGCGCCTACGTGTTCCGCAACGGCTACGACAAGATCGTGGACGACGTGAAGCTCGCGGCGCAGTCGGCCGCGCTCGAGACCGCGCGGCACCCGGACGGAGCGGCCGAGACGATGCAGCGGCTCGAGCAGAGCGCGCGGCAGCGGTATCCGGGCATTTCGATGGCGTTCGTTCCGGCGAACCCGTCGCGCCTCGCTCCCGTGCGCGTCGGCCGATGGGAACATGGAAGCCCTCCTGTCGTCATACCGGCCTGGCTGCAGACGGAGGGGCAGGAGTTCGCCGGCACGCTCGTGACCGTACAGCCAGGCTCGCCGGGCGACATCGAACTGGTGGCCCGCGCCGTGGTGCCGGTCCGCGCCGACCGCGGCCTCGTCGGCCACGCCGTGGCGGACCTGCCGCTCGACGCGGAAATGATGAACCTGCTGGAAGGCACGACCAGCATCCGGGTCGGCACGATCACGGAGGTCAAGGAGGATACCGCACAGCCGACGGCGATCGTGCCACAGACAACCGGGAGTCTGACGCTCTTCCGCAACAGCGTGACGATGTTGGACGGCATCGACTGGGCGACCGGAGCGGACCGGCGCGCCTCGGTGGCGCTCACTTACCGGCCGGCCGATTTGTACGATCGGCTCGTCAAGGCGCAGAACTTCACGCTCCGGGGGTATCCGCTCGCCTACCTGTGGGGGTGGCTCCTGGTCATGGTCACGGTCCTGTTCCTGATCATCCAGGGCGCGGCGCTCGTCATGGGCCTGGCCCTCGCGCGATCGATCACGCGATCGATCCACGAACTGTTCATGGGGACCGAGCGCGTGCGGCACGGCGACTTCGCGCACCGCATCGACATTTCCACCCGCGACCAGCTCGGCGAACTCGCCCAGTCGTTCAACGAGATGACCGGGAGCATCGAAGGGCTCCTGCAGACGGCGGCGGAGAAGAAGCGTCTCGAGGAAGAACTGCGCATCGCCCGGCACATCCAGATGTCGCTTCTGCCGCGGGGGCCGCTCAGCGTGCCAGGCCTGGCGATTACGGCGCTGTGCGTGCCGGCGCGCGAGGTGGGCGGGGACTACTACGACTTCTTCCCCCTGTCGAACGACCGCCTCGGGGTGCTGATAGCGGACGTCTCGGGCAAGGGCACGTCGGCGGCGCTGTACATGGCGGAGCTGAAGGGGGTCGTCCTCGCGCTCAGCCAGCGGTACGAATCGCCCCGCGATCTGCTGATCGAAGTCAACCGGATCATCTCGGACAACCTCGACAGCCGGAGCTTCATCACCGTCACCTACGCTGTCATCGACACCCGCCTGGGCCTGATGACCTACTGCCGCGCGGGCCACACCCCGCTCATCTACCTGCCGTCGGCCGCCGTCGACGCCGCAGCCGGCCCAAGTACTGACGCCGAACGGCATGGTGCTGGGGCTGCGAATCGACGGCGCCGCCGAGAAGTTTTCGGAACTGCTGGAGGAGGACCGCATCGATCTGTCGAATGGGGACGTGATCGTGCTGTACACGGACGGGATCACCGAGGCCATGAACCTCCAGAGCGACCTGTTCGGCGAGTTGCGCCTCAGCCGGATCGTCGAAGAACACGGGCATCTCGAATCGGGCGAGCTGCGCGAGCGCATCCTGCGCGAGATCGAGTCGTTCGTCGGCGGCGCCGATCAGCACGACGACATGACCATGATCCTGCTGAAAGTGGAGTCGGCGTTCGCGCACACCGAACGCGTGGCGGTCTAACCGCGGATGAACACGGATCGGATGACCACGGATTACACTGATTACACGGATCGGGTCGGGCGGTTCCTCGCTGCGCATCCTGAGCATCATGACGACGGGTTCGATCGGACGGCGCGCTGACGCGGGCGGCGGTGTGCCGGACGTTGTAATCGTCAACGCGAAGGTGTACACCGGCGACCCTGCCAGGCCGGACGCCGAAGCGGTGGCCGTCGAGGGTGAACGGATCGGGCGGGTGGGGAGCACCGCGCAGATTCGTGGGCAGGCGGGCGGCAGGACGCGCGTGATCGACGCAGGCGGCCGGCGCGTCGTGCCCGGGTTCAACGACGCGCACGTGCACCTGCTCGGCGGCGCCGAGGACCTCGTTGGCGTGGACCTGCGCCCGGCCGTCAGCGAGGCGGATTTCGCGCGCCGCCTCGGCGCCTATGCCGCGACGCTGGCGAAGAAGCGCTGGATCACCGGCGGATGCTGGGATCACGAGCGGTGGCCCGGCGCGCCGCTGCCGACGCGCGGCACGCTCGACGCCGTCGTGCCGGACCACCCGGTGTTCGTCCGGCGGCTCGACGGGCACATGGCGGTCGCCAACAGCCTGGCGCTGCAGCTTGCCGGCGTGACACACGGCACGCCGGCGCCCGACGGCGGCACGATCGTGCGCGACGCGGCCGGTGCGCCCACCGGGCTGCTCAAGGACGCGGCGATGGACCTCGTCGCCCGCGCAATACCCGCCGACACGCTCGACGTGACGATGGGGAAGGCGCGCGCCGCGCTGAAGCATGCGGCGTCGCTCGGCGTGACGAGCATCCAGGACATGACGGCGAGCGCCACGGAGCTGCGCGCCTACCACGCGCTGCGTGCGTCGGGCGAGCTCACCGCGCGTATCTGTTCGATTCAGAATCACGGGATCGGCGGATTGTGCGAGGCGGGCGTCACGACCGGCTTCGGCGACGACTGGCTGCGCATCGGCGGCCTGAAGCTCTTCGCCGACGGCTCGATGGGATCGGGAACGGCCGCATTCTTCGAGCCGTATGCCGACGATCCTTCGACGAGCGGCCTCCTCATCCACTCGCCGGAGGCGCTCGAGCGCGCCATGTTCGATGCCGACGCCGCGGGCTTCCAGCTCGTGGTGCATGCCATCGGCGATCGGGCCAACGCGATGGTGCTCGACGCGGTGGAGAAGCTCGTTCGGGCCCGCGGGCCGCGCGACCGCCGGCCGCGCATCGAACACGCGCAGGTCGTCCGCGCCGGCGACCGGCCGCGGTTCGCGGCACTCGGCGTGATTGCGTCGATCCAGCCGAGCCACGCCATCGACGACATGCGGTGGGCGGCCGCCAGGATCGGCGACGATCGCGTTCGCGATGCCTACAACGTGCGGTCGTTCGCCGACGCAGGCGCGCGCCTGGCCTTCGGCACCGACTGGTACGTCGAACCGCTCAATCCAATGCTCGGCCTCTACGCGGCCGTCGCCCGCCAGGCCCCCGACGGCACGCCCGCCGGCGGCTGGAATCCGGACGAGCGCATCACCATGGCGAAGGCCGTGGAATACTACACGCTGGGGTCGGCGTACGCGGAGTTCGCCGAGGTGCGAAAGGGGTCCATTACGCCGGGCAAGCTCGCGGATCTCGTCGTTCTGACGCGCGACATCTTCACGATCCCGCCTCGCGAGATCCTCGACACGACGCCGTGGCTCACAATCACCGGCGGCCGCGTGGTCTTCGAGGCGCCTTGATGACGGATCTGGTCATCATCTTCAGGACCCCTTCGCAGAGTGAGGCCGACGTGGTGCGCGGCCTGCTCGAAACCCACGGCATCGACGCGATCATCTCGTCGGATCTGTCGCGTACGCCGTTTCCGCTCTCGGTCAACGAACTGCGCGTGGCGGTCCTTCCCGCCGAAGCCCAGCGCGCCAAAGACGTCATCGACAGCCACCGGCAGGAGAGCGGACCCGGACGCGTGGTGCCCTTCGGATCGGAGCTGGACCCGCTCCAGCGTCGCATCGGCTACCGGTTCAGGGACCCTGGGATGCTCGAACACGCCCTGACGCACCGCTCGCGCGTGCACGAGGATGCGAGCGGCGGCGTCTTCGACAACGAATCGATGGAATTCCTCGGCGACTCCATCCTGGGGTTCGTCATCGCCGACATGCTGTTCCGCGCGTTCCCGCAGCACAACGAGGGCCAGAAGTCTAAGCTCAAGGCGTCGATCGTCTCGGCGACCGCGCTGGCGCGTCTGGGAGAGAAGATCGACCTGGGCGAGTTCCTGATTCTCGGGCGCGGCGAGGAAAAGACCGGCGGGCGCCGCAAGCACGCGCTGATCGCCGATGGGTACGAGGCGCTCATCGCGGCGATCTATCTCGACGGGGGGATCGAGCCGGCGCGCGCCTTCATCGAGCGGCAGTTCGCCGATCTGATCGACGAGGCACGCCGCACGGGCGCGGAGGCGGCTTTCACCGAGGACTACAAGTCGGCGCTGCAGGAATGGCTGCAGCGCCACGACCGTGGCCTGCCGTCGTACCGGCTCGCCGCCGAGACCGGGCCGGCACATCGCCGCGTGTTCGACGTGGAAGTGCTCGTGAACGGCGAGGCGATTGCGCGTGGCGAGGGAAAGAGCAAGAAGGAAGCGGCCCAGGCCGCAGCGCGCGTGGCGCTCGGCCGGCTCGAGCCGCCCGAGCCGTGAGCCGTCCGGGGACGGCCACTGTCAGTCTATTTCAATGATGCCCCACGATTTTTCGCGCGCCGGCATATCCACCTGAGCGCCGGCCAGCGCGAGCGGTGGTTCCTGCCGGGGGAACCGGCCGAGCACGTAGGCGTGCACCTCGCGTGCCACCTCCTCGTCGGTCGGCGGAGTCGGGCGGCAGTGCAGGCGGACCCAGAGCCGCAGCATCGGGTCGGTATAGCTGTAGCGTTTCTGGCGCGAGACGATCAGATCGACGTCCTCGAGCCAGGAGAGGTAGTCCTTCGTCGAGCCGGGCGTGCGATGCAGGCGGAGGGCAATCTCGGTCAGGGTCAAGGGCTCTTCTTCGGCCAGTACCGAGAGAATGGCCTTGAGCGCACCGTATCCGCGGGCGCGATGCAGGCGCAGCTCGTAGGAGAACCGGCATGCCACCGCGAGGCGGCCGCCTGGCGAGAGCAGTTCGCTCATCGCGCTCACGGGATCGGCGCCGCCGCGCTGTGCCATTCCGGCCGCCGCCTCGGCGATCATCCGCGCATACGCAGGGCGCCCGTCGGACAGCGCCTGCAGAATCCGCGACAACTCGTCGCGCGACGGGTCGTCGTCGTCTTCGAGCGATCCCGAGACGGTCCGGGGTGCGGGCGTCGACGGCAGCGTCGCGCGGATCTCGGACGATGACAGCGGCGCGACGTGAATGATTTCGAACTGTGCCGGTCCGTCGCGGAGCAGCCGGTGCGCGCGGGCCGCGTACCGCGTCGTCAGCACGAACCGGTTGCCGCTCGAGGCCAGCGCGCCGACCGTGTCGCGGAGGACCGTGCGCAAGCCCGGGAAGCTCTCGAAGGTGCGCAGCTCGAGGAACTCGTCGAGCAGGAATGTCGCCGGTCCGTCGCCGGACGAGCGTGCGGTGTCCAGGAATGCGAGCGTGGCGTCGAACGACTCGCGGGCGCCTGGCGCCGCCGCCGCGACGTGTGCGTGGTGCGCCGGAAACGGGGAGGCCTCGCGAACCGATCGGTAGAACCGCTCGGGTGTCGTTGCCACGGCCTCGATGTCGATGTACTGCGACGACGAGCGGCCGAGGAGATCCCGCAGGCGCAGCAGGAGCGCGGTGCGTCCGGTGCCGCAGCCGCCAAGCACCACGGGAATCCGAGGCCCTCCGCCGGACCCGCCATCCAGTGCGGTCAGGACCCGGCGCTCGAGGGACGGCCGCTCGGGGATCATCATCGAGCGGGTCCTCCGTTGTCGAGTGAGGGCATGTCGATGCCAAGGCGGCGCGCCGTGTCGATGGCTTCGGGATATCCGGCGTCCGCATGCCGCACGACGCCGAGTCCGGGATCGCAGGTCAGCACACGCTGCAGTTTCTCGTCGGCTTCGCGCGTGCCGTCGGCCACGATTACCATGCCGGCGTGCAGTGAATAGCCGATGCCGACACCGCCGCCATGATGGAACGAGACCCAGGTGGCGCCCGACGAGGTGTTGAGCAACGCGTTCAGGACGGGCCAGTCGGCGATGGCATCGCTGCCGTCGCGCATGCCTTCCGTCTCCCGGTTCGGCGAGGCCACCGAGCCGGCGTCGAGGTGATCGCGTCCGATGACGATGGGCGCCGTGACCACGCCGCGGCGGACGAGATCGTTGATCGCGAGGCCGAACCTGGCGCGTTCGCCGTAGCCAAGCCAGAAGATGCGCGCGGGCAGCCCCTGGAAGGCGACGCGTTCGCCGGCCATGCGAATCCACCGGCACAAAGGCGCGTCGTCGGCGAACATCTCGAGCGCCAGCTCGTCAGTGGCCTTGATGTCGGCCGGATCGCCGGAGAGCGCTGCCCATCGGAACGGCCCTTTGCCCAGGCAGAAGAGCGGTCGGATGTACTCAGGTACGAATCCGGGGATCTCGAACGCATCGGCGACGCCGGCGGACTGCGCCTGGCCGCGGATGTTGTTGCCGTAGTCGAACGTGATCGCGCCGAGACGCTTCAGGGCGAGCATCGCCCGTACGTGCTCGGCCATGGCGCGCATCGACCGGGCCAGGTACTGATCAGGAGCGGAGGCGCGCAGGGCTTCCGCCTCGGCCAGGCTGAGGCCGTTCGGGACGTAGCCGTTCAGCGCATCGTGGGCTGACGTCTGGTCGGTGAGCACGTCCGGCACGATCCCGCGCCGCGCGAGTTCCGGCAGGATGTCGGCGGCGTTGCCCTCGAGCGCGATCGAGCGAGCCGTCCGATCGCGGCGGTACCGGTCGATGCGCGCGAGCGCATCGTCGAGGCCGGACGCGCGTTCGTCTATGTAGCGTGTCGCCAGGCGCCGCTCGATTCGGCGCGGGTCGATCTCGACGACCAGTGCGATGCCGTCGTTCATCGTGACGGCCAGCGGCTGCGCGCCGCCCATGCCGCCGAGACCGGCGGTGACGACGAGCCGGCCCGACAGCGTGCCGCCGAAATGCCGGCGCGCCAGCTCGGCCAGCGTTTCGTAGGTGCCTTGCAGGATGCCCTGACTGCCAATGTAGATCCAGCTGCCGGCCGTCATCTGGCCGAACATCGTGAGCCCCTTGTCTTCCAGATCGCGGAATTTCTCCCACGTGGCCCACGCCGGCACCAGCACCGCGTTCGCGATGAGGACGCGCGGAGCCCAGGGATGCGTGCGGAAGACGGCGACGGGCTTGCCCGACTGGACCACGAGCGTTTCATCGTGCTCGAGGCGACGCAGCGTATCGACGATGGCGGAGAAGGCGGTCCAGCTGCGCGCGGCGCGACCGGATCCGCCGTAGACGACGAGATCCTCGGGACGCTCGGCCACGTCCGGGTCGAGGTTGTTCATCAACATCCGCAGCGCGGCTTCCTGCGGCCAGCCCTTGCAGCTGAGCGTGGTCCCACGGGGCGCGCTGACGTGTCGACTGAGGATGGTCATGATGGTTGCTGCGCGCGTTCGAAGGATAGCAATCTAGAAACGTACGGCGTCGTTGTCAAATTGAAAGTTGAAAAATTTCTCACTTGACTTCGATTCCGCACGCGGCCTCCAGCGCGCCGTCATCGATCATGCGCGCAATCGCCTCGATGTCGGGCGCCGGAGGACGATCGTCCGTGAGCATGGGCACCACGCGACGCACGCACGCGTGCACGCCTTGCAAGGCGCGTGACGTCTTCAGCGGGGCCAGCAAATCGATCGCCTGCGCCGCACACAGCAATTCGATGGCCAGCACGCGCGTCGCAAGATAGAGCACTCGGGACGCCTTCAACGCCGCCCCCATGCTCATACTGACGTGGTCCTCGCGATTGGCGGATGTCGGCACGGTGTCGACGCTGGCGGGATGGCACAGTGTTTTGATCTCGGACACCAGCGCCGCGGCCGTCACCTGCGCCATCATGTACCCGGATTGGACACCGCTGTTGGGTGTGAGGAAGGCCGGCAGGCCGCTCAGCGCCGGATTGACGAGTCGATCCGCGCGCCGTTCGCTGATTGTGACGAGCTGCGCGAGCGCGATGGCCGCGAGATCCGCGGCGATCGAGACCGGGGCGCCGTGAAAGTTGCCGCCCGAGACGATTTCGTCATCGTCGGCGAAGACCATCGGATTGTCGGTGCCGGCGTTGGCCTCGATGGTCACCGTGTCCCGCACGAAGCGGAGCGCCTCACGCGCCGCGCCGTGGACCTGCGCGGCACAGCGGAGCGAGTATGCATCCTGGACACGCCCGCAGCCGGCATGCGACGCGTTGATGGCGCTGCCGGCCAGCAGCCGACGGATGTTCGACGCCGATGCCGCTTGTCCGGCGTACGGCCGCGCGTCGTGGATGCGGGCGTCGAAGGGCTGCAGCGACCCCCGCAGGGCGTCGATCGACAGCGCCGCGATGAGATCGGCCGCCCGTGCGAGCCGCTCGGCACCCGCGGCTGCGAGCCCGGTGACCGCCGCTGACGGCTGTGTGCCGTTGATGAGCGCGATGCCCTCCTTGGCCGTCAGGGTGACGGGCGTGAGCCCGGCGATCGCGAGCGCCTCGGCGCCGCTCACGACCGCCGGGCTGTCGCCGACTGTCGCCTCGCCTTCCCCGACCAGCACCAGCGCGAGATGTGCGAGCGGGGCCAGATCGCCGCTGGCCCCGACAGAGCCGCGGCTGGGCACGCGCGGGTGGACGCCGCGGTTGAGCAGCTCGATGAACTGCTCCAGCGTGGAGCGCCGGATTCCGGAGAAGCCTTTCGCCAGGACGTTGGCGCGCAGCGCCATCGAGGCGCGCACCGCACGCGAAGGAAGCGGTTCCCCGACGCCGGCCGCGTGGCTGCGCAGCAGGTTGAGCTGCAGCGCGCCGAGCGCGTCGTGCGGGATGGCCGTTTCCGCTAGGGCGCCGAATCCGGTGTTGATGCCGTAGACCGGCACGTCGCCGGCCGCCTTGCGATCGACCACCGCGCGCGCGGCGTCCACGCGTCCGGCGGCCCCGGGGGCGAGCGCGACCGGCGCGCCGTCGTCCGCGATGGCGACGAGTTGTTCCAGGGTGAGCGTGTGTCCGTCCAGGAGGATCATGGCGCGTAGACGCAAAGGTTGTCAGGGTAGAATACAGCAGTTATGAACATCGCAGTGCTCGGCGCGCAGTGGGGAGACGAAGGCAAGGGCAAGATCGTCGACTTGCTGACCCCCAATTTTTCGATCGTGGCCCGGTACCAGGGCGGACACAATGCCGGGCACACCGTCTATGCCAACGGCCGCAAGTTCGTGCTGCGCCTGCTGCCGTCCGGGATTCTGCACGAGGCTATCACCTGCGTCATCGGCAACGGCGTCGTCGTCGATCCCCAGGCGCTTTTCAGCGAGATCGACGAGATCACCGCGGCTGGCATCGTCGTGGGCGACCGCCTGATGATCAGCGACAAGGCCCACCTGATCCTGCCGTACCACCGCGAACTCGATCTGCTGAGCGAGGCCCGGCGCGGAGAGCGGAAGATCGGCACGACGTCGCGGGGCATCGGCCCGGCTTACGAGGACAAGATCGCGCGTCGCGGCGTCCGGGTGGGCGACCTGGCCAATCCGGAATCCCTGCGCGAGGCGGTCGAGCACAACGTCGCCGCCCGCAACCGGATCATCGGCGATTCGACGATGGACGCCGGCCAGGTGCTCGCCGACCTCCAGCGCGCGTGGGATCGGATGTCGCCGTGGGTCTCCGACGTGTCGCTGTTCCTCGATCGCGCCCGGAAGGCGGGGCGCTCCATCATGTTCGAAGGCGCGCAGGGCACGCTGCTCGACATCGATCACGGCACGTATCCGTACGTGACGTCCTCGAACGCGACGATCGGCGGCGTCTGCACGGGGCTCGGCGTCGGGCCGCGCGCGATCGACGGCGTGATCGGCGTGGCCAAGGCCTACACGACGCGGGTCGGCGAGGGGCCCCTGCCGACGGAACTCACCGGCGAGATGGGCACGCGGCTGCGTGAGAGCGGCCAGGAGTTCGGCGCCGTGACCGGACGGCCGCGCCGGTGCGGCTGGTACGATGCCGTGGCCGTGCGCTACGCGGTGCGCGTGAACGGTCTCGACGCCCTCGCGCTCACGAAGCTCGACGTGCTCGACGGCCTGCCGGAACTCCAGGTGTGCACGTCCTACCGGTGCCGCGGCGCCAGCCTGACGGAGATGCCGGGCGATCTGGCGCAGTTTTCAGCCTGCGAGCCGGTCTACGAATCGCTGCCCGGATGGACCACGCCCACGAAGGGCGTGCGCGACTACAAATCTCTGCCGCGCGAGGCGCAGCGCTACGTGGCAAGGCTGGAGGAAGTCACCGGGGTGCCGGCGGCCATCATCTCGACAGGGTCGGCGCGCGAAGACACCATCATCCGGGGCGACACGATCGCGGGACGCTGGTTCACTTCGTAGGGAGCGCCGCCGCATGCGGGCTGCCGCGGCGCCCTATGGGTGGTTGCGGAGGCAGTAGCTTTCGAGCGCCGTGGCGTCGGCGTCCATGAACTCCACGCCCGCGCGGTATCGGGGCGGCGCCGTGGGCTCCGGCAGTTCGAACTTGGCCCAGGCAATCGCGCCGCGGAACCGCATCACGAAGTCCTCGTTCGGGATGCTCACGCGCACTTTCTGGTTCGGCCGCAGAATCGTCGACGAGAGCACCTGCGCGCCGACGACCGACAGATCCACCACACTGGCGGGGTTCCCGTCGACCTGGATTTCCACGCCCGCGCGCACGGGATGGCGTGGCGCGCGACGTGTGCCATGCCAGTCGAGCGTCCGCGCGGGCTCGGTGACGGCCGGCGCCGGCGCGCCGGGCGATCCGTCTGGCCGGCGCGGTTGCCGCGGCCAACGTCGGCTTCGCGACCTGCCGGCTGTAGTCGCCGGTGTGCGACATCACCCGCACCTCGGCGTTGCCGAGCTGCGGGTCGGTCTTGATTCGGTTGATGAGCGCCGCGCCGCGCGGCGTGGCGGCAAACAGGCGCTCGAGGACGATGAGCGGCGGCCGGTGCTCGAGAATCGCCTGCAAGGCCTGGATCGGCTCGGTGTCGGCAAACGTGAGGAGATCGCCCTCGCTCGCGAGCCGGTCTCGCAGCAACGGCATCAGGTTGGAGGCGGCAATGACGACCGCGGGCATCATGTCGAGTGTATCACGGCGAAAAGACGCCCCCGGCCGTCGCCATATAATGCTGCCGTGACACGCCTGTCCGCTCCGGCGCATCCGGCCCTTCGATCCCGCAGCGCGATCGCCCTGCCGTCGGGAGCGTGGGCAGGCCGATGATCGTGCGCGCCGTGCTGTTCGATCTGGACGACACACTCTTCGACCATCACTACTGCTCGCGCGCCGCGCTCCAGGCGGTGCAGGCATCGCACGCGGGACTGGCGGCGATGCCGTTCGACGCGCTCGAGCGCAGGCACGCCGAATTTCTCGAGCAGCTGCACGCCGACGTGATGATCGGCCGCCTGGCGATCGACGACGCCCGGCAGGAGCGCTTCCGCAGGCTGTACGGCGCGGCGGGCGTGACCCCGGACGAGCGCATAGTGGCGGAGGCGGCGGTGGCCTACAAGCAGGCCTACCTCGCGGCCCGCAGGCCGATGGCGGGCGCGGCGGCGCTGCTGGCCCTCGTCAAGACCCGCGCCAGGGTGGGCATCGTGTCCAACAACCTGCTCGACGAACAGCGCGAGAAGCTGCGCGAGTGCGGACTGGATGCCCTCGTCGACGCGCTGGTGGTCTCCGAGGAACTCGGGATCTCGAAGCCCGATCCCCGGATCTTCCAGGTGGCTCTCGAGCGTCTCGACGCGGCCGCGGGTGAAACCGTGATGCTCGGCGACTCGTGGGCCGCCGACGTCGCGGGCGCTCGGGCCTGCGGCATTCGCGCCATCTGGTTCAACCGGCACGGCGCCCGCGCTCCGGAAGCCGGCGTCGAGACGATTCGCGCGCTCGAGCCGGTGGACGCGGCGATGAGGATCATCTTTGGCTCGCATCGGCATTGATCTCGGCGGCACCAAGATTGAGGCGCGCGCGCTGGACGCCGCGGGGGGCGAGTGCTTCCGCCGCCGTGTACCGACGCCGCGCGGCGACTACGACGCGACGATCGAGGCGATTGCGCACCTCGTCGACGAGGCCGAGCGCGTGGCGGGGCCCTCGTCGGTCGGCGTCGGGATCCCCGGCACCGTGTCGCAGGCCACCGGCCTGATCAAGAACGCGAATTCTGTGTGGCTGAACGGGCGTCCGCTCCTGGAAGACCTGCAGCGGCGCCTGGGTCGCGCGATCGGCCTGGCGAACGACGCGAACTGTTTCGCGCTGTCCGAATCGATGGACGGAGCGGCGGCCGGTGCGCACGTGGTCTTCGGGGTGATCATCGGGACGGGGACGGGCGGCGGCATCGTGGTCGATCGACAGGTCGTCGTCGGCGTCAACGCCATCGCCGGCGAGTGGGGCCACAATCCGATGCCCTGGCCCGAACCGGGGGAATGGCCCGGCGCTCCGTGCTACTGCGGGCGCTCCGGATGCATCGAGACGCTGCTCTCGGGGTCGGGCCTCGCGCGCGACTACGAAGCGGCGACCGGCGAGGCCGCTGACGCGCTGGCGATCGCGGCGCGCGCCACCCGGGGGGAGCCGGCCGCGACGGCAACCCTCGAACGATACGAAGGGCGCCTGGCGCGCGCGCTGGCCTCGATCATCAATGTGCTCGATCCCGACGTCATCGTGCTCGGCGGCGGACTGTCGAATATCACCCGGCTCTACGCGAACGTTCCGGCACGATGGGGCGCGTACATCTTCTCTGACGCGGTGACGACGCGGCTCGTGCGTGCGGTGCACGGTGACGCCAGCGGCGTGCGGGGCGCGGCGTGGCTCAGGTGATCGCCTGGTCGAGCTAATCGGCCGTGATGCGGTGCCGCCGGCGGGCCGTCAGCCCGGCGCCTGGTGGGAGCGTGTGTGAAACCCCGCAGCTTCGAGGTGCCGACGCGCATCGGCGAAGGCGGTGCCGGCCTCAGGCGTAACCGTGATGCCGCCCCGCGTCAAGAGGCGATCCACGTTGAACATGCGGAAACGGATGCCCTCCATGTGGAATGCGTGAATCGCGACCGCGAGCGCGGCGCACTCACGGACGAGGGCATCGCGCGTCTCACTCGCGGGCAACGACTCCAGCAGCACCGTGAGGTGCCGGATGTGGCCTTCGGCCGCCTTGCGATGATCGATGTCGGACATGTCAGGTGGCCGGCGCGGCATCCCGCGGACGCGATGCTCCAGCCTACTCAGCGTTGGCCGCCGGCGTCAACATCGCCCCGCGCGCTTGACCCGGCCCCGCGGGGCGGGGGATAAGGAAGGGCATGAGTACTGGACGCGCGCGCATCAAACCACCCGACCTGTCTGAGCGAGGCGGACTGAAAGACGGCGAACCGCAGCGATCCGACGTTCGGCTCTTCATGCAGCTGCTGGTGTTCACCGGCTGCCGGGACGCGCGGGCGGTGAGCGCGCACATGAGCGAGGTCGCGGTGGATTCGGTCGTCTACGAGGACGTGAACGATCCGCTGGGTGTCGGGATCCTTACGGCGACGACCGATCCGAACGCCTTCATCGAGCAGGTCCGTCCTGCGCTCATGGCTGGTCCGATGGCTCCGCTGAGACAGAAGCGCCGCTTCTCGATGTTCGGCCGGACCTATGCGCTCGGCTACGAGCCCGACCTTCAGGACGTGCTGACGGAGCGCCCGCGGCGCACGGTGCTGAATCCGGACTGGCCGTGGGCGATCTGGTATCCGCTGCGTCGCAGCGGCAGCTTCGCGCAACTCCCGCCCGGCCAGCAGCGGACCATCCTTGCCGAGCATGGAGAGATCGGCATGGCGTTCGGCGCGGCTGACTATGCACACGACGTTCGCCTCGCCTGCCACGGACTCGATCGCGACGACAACGACTTCGTCATCGGCCTCATCGGCAAGGATCTCTTCCCGCTGTCGGCAGTCGTGCAATCGATGCGCAGAACGCAACAGACGTCGCTGTACCTCGACCGTCTGGGCCCGTTCTTCGTTGGACGCAAGCGCCGGTAGGGCGGGCGTGCCGGTCGCGGTGGATTCACGCTTCCGTCGCTGGCTTCCGCATCGCTTCTGGCGGATTGCCGGTCGGTCAGGCGCCGAACTCGAAACACACCGAACAGACGCGCTGGAACGTGGTGAAGCTCACCAGTTCCACGTCAGGGGAGAGGTAGCCGTCCCGAACGGGTTCTTCGCGCAGCAGGTCGCCGCTCAGGTACTTGCTGTTCGAATCGGGCAACACGGTCACGACCACCGCCTTCGGTCCCATGTGATTCTGGAGCTGCAGCGCGCCGACGAAATTGGCGCCGGACGAAATGCCGACGCCGAGTCCGATCTGCGACGCGAGTTTCTGCGCCATCAGGATGGCGTCGCCGTCGTGGACCGGGAGGATGCCGTCGAGCTTCGATCGATCGAGGATCTGCGGTACGAACTCGTCCGTAAGGCCAGGAATGCGATGCTGCCCGGTCTTCCGGCCTGTCGAGAGGATCGGTGATTCAGCCGACTCGATTGCGTGAACCTTGACGGCGGGCGATTTCGAGCGCAGAAAACGCCCGACACCCATCACGGTGCCCCCGGTGCCCGCGCCAGCCGCGAAGGCGTCCGGTTGCAGCGAGTTCATCGCCAGTTGCGCCCAGATTTCAGGTCCCGTCGTGGCTTCGTGATCGCTCGCGTTGCCGGGGTTGGCGAACTGGCGGGTGAGATAGACCCCGGGCTCGGCGCCGAGCGTCTCCAGACGATCGAGCGCAGCGATGAAACCGCCGTCCGCGCGGCTCACGGGGATCACGCGGGCGCCGAGCGCCGTGATGCGATCGACCGGCTCGCGGCCGAGCCAGTCCGGCATCAGGATGGTGACCGGATGTCCGAGAGCCCGGCCGATTGCGCTCAGCGAGATCCCGGAGCAGCCGGCCGACGCCTCGGCAATGGTATCGCCCGGATGCAGCGTGCCCTCCATGTAGGCGCGCCTCAGGATGTGCAGCGCCATCCGATCCTTTATGCTGCCCGTCATATTGAGGTGCTCGGCCTTGGCGTAGAGGGTTCGACGCTCGCCACGGTAGGTGAAGTCGATGGCCAGCAGTGGCGTGTTGCCCACCAACCGGGCCAGACCGTCGAACCGGCGAGCCGTGTTCTCGTCAACATTCAGCGCGTGCAGCATGAGGTGCTCCCCGGCAGCGTGCCGGAACTCCGACGATGGCTGGGCGGCCCGGCTGGCGGCTGGTAGGCGGCAGTAAATGCCGTTGCGATGAGGAGTTGCGGGTGATTCGTCTGCGCCCGCCCGGGCCAGCCGGTCTGCGTTCGGTGCCGTCTGATGTCTGCGGATCACGGTTCGTGCCAGTGAGCTCGTCAATGACTGGCCCGCGTCGTGCGGCGGCGACGCACGAGACCGACGAAGGGCATCCGCGACGAGGCACTGGCCGTCTGATCCGCTATACTCCTGAGCGATGTTCAAGGGACTCTGGGGATCGCGCTGGCGGCGTGCCGAACGGGACCCGCTGGCCGCCGCGCTTGGCAGCCTCGAGCGCCAGGTGATGGACGTCGTGTGGGAAGGGCACGCCTGCACGGTGCGCGACGCCCATGCCCGGCTGCCCCGTCCGGTGGCGTACACCACCGTCATGACCACGCTCGACCGCCTGTTCAAGAAGGGCTTCGTGGCGCGCACGCGCGAGGGACGCGCCTTCGTCTACACCGCCGCGCGCACGCGCGGCGAGGTGGAGGCCGCCATGGCGAGCGGCGTGCTCGGCGGGTTGCTCGCGCACGGCACCGGTGACGCGATCCCGATTCTGTCGAACCTGGTGGACGCGGTGGGCGCGCAGGACGGCGGCGCCGAGCTGCTCGACGCGCTCGAAACGCTGGTCCGTGAGCGCCGCCGGCAGATAGAGGAGCAGGATCGATGAGCGCGCCGCCCGTCTCGGTGGTCCTCCTCGGGCTCGCCTGGTTTGCCGCGATCAACATCGTGGCATCGTGCGCCGTGCGCGGCGCCGCCCCGTACGTGCTGCGCACGCTGGCTGGCCGTCGCGGCGGCCTCGTGCTCGCCATCCGCCTGCTGCCCGCTGCGCTCTCGACGGTCTTCGTCGTCGCGCTCTTCGTCCCGGCGCACTGGCGTTTCGAGCCGGCCGACGCGCAGGAGTCGTTCGGCGTGGTGCTCTCCGGACTCGCGGTCGTCGGGGCGTGGCTGATCGGCGCAGTCTGCACCGCGTGGCGACCGTCGCCCGCGCCAGCTGGCGGCTGCGCGACTGCCGGGCATTCCCGGAGGTCGATCGCAGGGCCGGCATCTATGAAGTGCCCGGCCTGACGGCCGTCTCGCTGGCCGGCGTCTTCCGCACGAGGATTCTGGTCGGCACGGCCGTGCGTCGCGTCCTGAGCGCTGATGAGCTCGACGTCGCGCTCGCGCACGAGCGCGCGCATCGCGGCGCGTTCGACAACCTGAAGCGTTTCCTGATGTTCTGTGCGCCGGATGTGCTTGGCGTTTCGGCCGCCTCGCGCGAGCTGGAAGCGCGGTGGCGCGCGACCGCGGAGTGGCGTGCCGACATCGAGGCGGTCAACGGCGACGGCCTGCGGGCGGTTCGGCTCGCTTCCGCGCTCGTGAAGGTGTCGCGGCTCGCGGCGCGGCAAGGGTCGTTCGTGACCTCGCCGACCTGGAGCAGCCTGCACGAAGCGGCGCAGCTCGAGATGCGCGTCCGGCGTCTCGTGCGAGGCGACGCCCCGGCGGTCGCGCGATCCCGCCACGGCGCCGGTCTGATGCTGGCGGCTCTGGCCGGCGTCTGTGTGCTGGGCGTCTCGGCGACCGCCGCGCCGGTCGTGCAGCAGATGACCGAAGCGCTCGTGCGCCTGCTCCCCTGATTGCGTGATCGGGCCCGGCGGGGCGGTCCGTTTCGCCCGGCCCCGACGTTCGCGCTGTAATGCTGTTGTCATGCCGGGCGTGTGTAGAATCGACCGGTGGTGTCCGCGCGGCCTGGTATCCTGCTTCTGGAATGGCCGTCCGCAGGGCGTCGGTTCGTCCGCGAGGCCCCGCCCTGGGCGATGCCGGCTCTTTTGACGGAATCCCGCCAGCCGTGCCGTCGCAGGGCCAGTCGGCCCCGCCAAAGTCGGGATTGGCGCCGGAATCGTCACGGCACGCGAATTGGATTCCAAGACGAATCGATATCCCAATCTGCCGGGATTCCGATATTACAGGAGCCATATGTCCGTCACATTCATCCGCCGCTCGCTCGTCTTCAGCATGGCGCTGGCCTTCGGTGCCGCGATTGCAGCCCCGCAACGTCCTCGCCCAGGCCCCCAAGGAACCGGGCACGGTCGTCCTCACGGGCTCGCCGCTTGGCGGCGTGAAGTTCGAGCACAAGCTGCACGCCCACGATCGCAACGTGAAGTGCACCGAGTGTCACCACGCGTCGAAGCCTGAAAAGGCGATGACGGGACCGCAAGAGAAGTGCATCGATTGCCATACGAAGACGCCGACCGCGCCGATGAAGACCCCGACGCGCGGTGCCTTCCACGATCCCATGGCGAAGAAGGGCACGTGCGTCGACTGTCACGTGGCCGAAAACGCCAAGGGGAAGAAAGCGCCGACCAAGTGCGGCGAGTGTCATAAAAAGGAAAACGTCTAGTCGTCATCATCGCACCTCCTCCCTCCTTATAGGCCTGCGACGGCACCTGCCGTCGCAGGCCATTTTGTTTTGAAGACTGACCGGTGCTGGGACAGGGCGGTCCGGTTCCGGACGGCAGCCGCCCGCGCCCGGCCAGCCGGCTCGTGCGGAAACCGGGGGAATCCGGCGGACCGCGCGCCAGACGCGCTCGGCATCCGGCTTGCCGCGGCATCTGACGCCATGGCTCATTTCCTCACGGACCTTCGCGTCGCGATCCGCTCGCTGTTGCGCCATCCCAGCTTCACCACCGTCGCCGTGCTGACGCTGGCGCTCGGGGCCGGGGCGACCACCGCGATCTTCAGTGTCGTGTACGGCGTCGTGCTGCGCCCGCTTCCGTACCCCCGGCCCGATCGCATTGTGTCGCTCTGGCAGACGACCCGGGCGTCCGCGTCGGACAACGGCGGGGGCACCGTCTCGCACATGAACTACCTCGACTGGAAGCGGCAGGCGCGCAGCTTCGACGCGCTGGCGCTGTATTCCCGCAGCCGATTGATCCTGACGGGTCTCGGAGACGCCGAGGTCGTGCCGGGTGGAGCCGTGACACCGGGCTTCTTCCAGGTGTTCGGCGCTACGCTGGTGATGGGGCGGGAGTTCACCGACGAGGAGGATCGGCCCGGCGGGCCCGACGTGGTGGTGCGTCAGCCACGCCTTCTGGCACGAGCGGCTGGGAGGCCGGCGCGATGTGCTCTCGCACACCATCACGATCAGCGGGAAGCCCCGGCAGATTGTCGGCGTCGCGCCGCCGGGATTCGACTTTCCAGCGGGCGCGCGACTGTGGGTCCCCGTCAAGAACGACGACAGCGCCTGCGGCCGGTCGTGTGTCTACCTGAATGGCCTCGGGCGCCTCAAGCCCGGCGTGAGCGTCGCGGCGGCGCGCCAGGAGATGGACGCGATCTCGAGGCGGCTCGAAGAGCAGTACCCGGCTGACAATAACAACCTGCTCGTCGCGGTCCGCTCGCTCCAGGACGAGACGGTCGGCGGCGTCCGCAACGCCATGCTGCTGCTGCTCGGCGCGGTGGGCATGGTTCTGCTCATCGCGTGCGCGAACGTCGCGAACCTGCTGCTCGTGCGCGGCGCTGCCCGCAGGTCCGATGTGGCGGTTCGCGCCGCCCTGGGCGCGGCGCGCGGCAGGCTTGTCGCGCATCTGCTCTCAGAAAGCCTCGTGCTGGCCATCGCCGGCGGCACGTTCGGCCTCGTCATTGCGGCGTGGGGCGTCGAGGCCCTGAAGCGTCTGGCGCCGCCGTCGATCCCCCGCCTGGCCGAGGTGGCCTTCGACACGCCGACGTTCGTCTTTGCGCTCGGCGTCATCGTGACGACGGCGCTCCTCTTCGGTCTCGGGCCCGCGCTGCACGCCTCGCGCGTGCCGGTGGCCGAGGCGCTTGGCAGCCGCGGCGAGGTCTCGCCCAACCGCCGCCGTTGGGGCCGCGCCGGACTTCTGGCCGCCGAGGTGGGGCTGTCGCTGGTCCTCCTCCTTGGCGCCGGACTGCTCCTGCGCAGCGTCGCGGCTCTCCAGTCGGTCGATCCGGGTGGAAGGCGGACCGTGTCAGCACCTTCATGGTCTATCTCCCGCCCGCCCGCTACTCGGACGAGGCGGCGATCCAGACCCACGATCAGATAGCGGCGCGCCTGGCCTCGATGCCGGGCGTGGAGTCGGTCGGCCGGATTTCCGGACTGCCGCTTGGCCGGTCGGAGGACGTGATGACCGGTGTATCGCACCGATCGTCCGGTTCCGCCTCCCGGGCAGGTTCCAGCCGAGTTGTACCGCGTCGCCGATCCCGGCTATTTCCGCACGATGGGCATTCCGCTCGTCGCGGGCCGCTATTTCACCGCCGGCGATCGCGCCGGCGCGCCCGGGCGTGGCGATCGTCAGCCGCCGCTTCGCCGACCGGTATTTTCCCGGGCGAGGATCCGGTCGGCGTCCGTTGAACGTTGCGGGCCGGCCGCGATGGACAGGTCGTGGGCGTCGTGGCCGACGTGCGGTCACAGGGTCTGACGATCGAGCCGCAGCCCGAGGTGTACGTGGCGCACGCGCAGACGACGCTGCGGGCAATCACCTACGTCGTGCGGAGCGGGCAGTCGCCCGACCGCGTGCTGTCCGACGCGCGAAGCGTGGTGCAGGCAATCGACCCGCAGGCGCCGCTGATTTTTCCCGAGACGATGCAGCAGATTCTCGATCGCGCGATGGCGCCGTCGCGCTTCTATCTGCTCATGCTGTCGCTCTTCGCCGTGCTCGCCGTCACGCTCGCGTCGGTCGGCGTCTACGGCGTGGTCGCCTATGCGGTGGCACAGCGCACGCGCGAGATCGGCGTGCGCATGGCGCTTGGAGCGGGCCGGCGTGAGCTGCTGGGGCTGATTCTGTGGCAGGGCCTGCGTCCCGCGCTGGCCGGGGTCGCGGCAGGGCTTGCGCTGGCGCTCGTGTCAGGCCGCGTCATTCGCGGAGAGCTGTACGCCGTGCAGCCGCAGGATCCGCTGACGTTCATCGCGGTCACGGGACTGTTGCTCGTGGTGGTCGTGGCGGCCTGCCTGGTACCGGCCCGGCGGGCCACCCGGGTGGCGCCGGCCATTGCGCTTCGCAGCGACCAGGGCTGACGAAAACCCGGCGATCGAGTCCTCCGCGTTGGTTTTCCGGCCTGTTTTGTGCCGTTTCTGGACCGGGACCATCACTTGCATCGCACCATGTGCGTCACGAACCGTTTTCCTTCTTCGATTCGAGGTTGTGAGCCATGTCGATGCTGATTGTGGAGGAGTGCATCAGTTGCGGTGCCTGCGAGCCGGAATGCCCGAACACGGCAATCACCGCGGGTGACTCCATTTATGTCGTCAACGCGGAGCTGTGCACCGAGTGCGTGGGTGCCTTCGATACGCCCCAGTGCGTGAACGTCTGCCCGGTGGAAGGCTGCATCGTCACCGACCCGGCGCATACGGAATCGAAGGAAGAACTCGAAGCCAAGTACTCGAAGCTGCACGTCTGACCTGACTCCGGCTGTGCCGGGGAGGCCGCTTGCCGGAACGCCCGGTAGCGCGCAGCCCACACGGCTGAGGCAAGGCCAGGACTCCATCACAGGGCGCGCGTCTGCGCTTCGGCGACGACGCGCGCGCTCGCCCAGGCCCACTGGAAGTTGAACCCGCCGATGCGGCCATCGACGTCCAGAATCTCGCCTGCCAGATACAAACCGGGACAGCGGCGCGACGCCAGCGTGGCGGGATCGATGTCGTCGAGCGACACGCCGCCTGCCGTGGCTTCCGCGTACGTGTAGCCCCGGCTCCCCGTCACGTCCAAAGGCCAGTCCGCGACCGCGTGAACGAGCCGCCTGCGCGTCTCGCGCGTCAGGTGCGCCAGCGTCAGCGCGCGCTCGATGCCCAGCCGATCGAGGACCACGCCGGCCAGCGACGACGGCAGCATCTCCGAGAGCGCCGTGAGGACGGACGCTCGCGGCCGCTGGCGACCCAGGGTTGACCACTGCTCCTCCAGCGCCTCGAACGACGCCCCTCCCGCCAGGGCCGCCGATATCGTGACCTCCCGATCCTCCAGCCGCGCGCGCAGCCAGTGCCGCGAGGCATCGAGGACAACCGGACCGCTGATGCCGAAGTGCGTCCAGAGGAGCGGCCCGTGCAGGCGCAGGGCAACGGTCCCTTCCGTTCGCAGCGTGAGTCCGGCGTCGTGTGACACGCCGGACACGTGCGGGTGAATCGCGCCCGGCCCCTCCGCAAGTGTCAGCGGCGCAAGCGCCGGGGTCGTGGGGACGATTGTGTGCCCGAGCCGGCGGGCGATGTCGAACCCGGCGCCGTCGCTTCCGCTCTTGGGCAGCGACTGGCCCCCGGTCGCCAGGACCACGGCCCGCGCGTCGATGGCCCCGCGGGCGGTTTCGATCCGAAGGGCACCGCCCTCGGGCTCGACGGCGGTCACCCGTGTGCCGGTGCGCAGGTCCACGCCGGTGCGATCGACTTCGGCGAGAAGCGCCTCGAGCACGTCACGCGCGCGCTGGCTGTCGGGGAAGAGCTTCCCGCGTTCCTCGGCGTGCAGCGGCACGCCGATCCCGGAGAAGAACGCGACCGTGTCGCTGACCGGGAAGCGGTGAAGGATGCGCCGGATGATCGCGCGGCGGCCGCCGGAGAAGTCGCGTTCCGTGACGACCTCGTTGGTGACGTTGCAGCGCGACCCGCCGCTGATGAGGATCTTGGCGCCTGGCCGGATGGCGCCGTCGAGGAGCACGACCGACGCCCGCGGATTGAGCCGTCTGGCGAAGATGGCGGTTGCGAGCCCCGCGGCGCCGGCGCCGACGATGACGAGGTCGGAACTCAGCGCCCGTCCTGCGTGGAGGGACCCCACCACCCGTCACGCTGGAAGGTGTCGTGGAGCTGGAGCCACCGCGCGTGCACCTGAGCGGAGCTCTCGAAGTGCTCGAGCCGCTCGTTGCCGTCCTGGGTGGTGATGACGATTCTGTACCCCGGGCCCTCTTGAGCGGCTCGCACCTCGCACTGCACGCTGTCGGTTCCACGCTTGAAGAAGTAGAACACAGCTGGATTATCTCACGCTGAGGGGCTTGGGCGTCGGGCTTCAGGCTTGACGGCGTGGCCAGGGCCCAAGCCCCAGGACAGAAGCCCGAGGCCTCTATTCGGCGAGCGCCTCCGGTTGGCTGAACTCATCGACCCAGCGTTCCATCTGCGCCCGTACGGTGTGCTTGAAGCGCTCGTCCACGAATACGTTGAGGAGGCGGAGCGCGCGGTCGGCCGCGCGGAACGTCGGGATGCCGCCTTCCTGGAGGTACTCCGCTAACGGGTCGTAGATCGCCCCGGCGTCCACGATGGCGATCCAGGGTTTGTGCGCCTCTTCCTTGATCTGGAGCAGCCGCTGCGCGATCGACCCCTCGCGCAGGAGGTCCTCGCCGTGACAGGGCGAGGCGGCCAGCGTGTTCAGCGCCGGGGTCGCCGGGACGCACCCGACCACGGCCACGTCGACGTTGTCGTCGTCCAGCACGCGCCGGACGATCGTCTCGTACCCGGCATCGTTCAGCATGGGCGTGACGTCGAGGGGATTGTGCACGTCGACCAGGGCACTGATGCGCGCCAGCTCGAACGCGGCGGTGAGCCCCGCCTCCGTACAGCAGGTGAAGCGGGGCAAGGTCAGTTCGCCGAGGCTGTCGGCGATCGCCACGCACTCGTAGCCGGCGTTGGACACGGCTCCGAGCCGCCGGCCGTACACGCCGCGTGACTGGAGCAGCGTGAACATCGACACGAGATCGGTGAAGTCGTCGAGCGATTCGGCCACGATGGCGCCGGCCGCGCGCGCGAGCTCGCGGGTGACCACGTAGTCGCCCGCGATCGACGCGGTATGGCTGGCGATCGCCTTCGCGCCCTCGGCTGTGCGGCCGCCGCGGTAGAGCACGACCGTGCGTCCCGAGGCCGTGATGCGGGCGATCACATCGAACGCCGCGCGGCCGTCGAGCGGACGGAAACCTTCGACGTAGACCGCGAAGACCTTGATCTCGGTGTCGGCCTCGAGGTATCGGAGATAGTCGCCGACCGTGAGGTCCATCTGGTTGCCGACCGTGATCGAGTACCCGCGGCCGGATGCCCTTGAGCCGCGTCGTCCGCGAGACGGCAAACGCCCCGCTTTGCGAGATCAGGGCGACGGGAGAGGGCGGCCCCGGCGTGGCGCCGAGCTTGTAGCCGGGGATGAACATCGTGTCGTACCGCCCCGGCACCGACCGCACGCCGAGGCAGTTGCCGCCGTTGACGACGGGCCCTTTCCAGTCAGTGGAGCGCGCGGCGCGCAACGTCTCGTGCATCTGGCTCACGAGTCCGCTCGTGCCGGCCTTCTCCTCGAGCCCGCCGGGAATCACGATCACGCTTTCCGCCTTGCGGTGCTCCACGACGTCGATGAGCGAATCGGGAATCTGCGCCGCCGAGACGCTGAGAATCAGCAGGTCTACCGGCGCGGGCAGCGAGCGGATCGTCGGAACGGCCTGGCAGCCTTCGATCTCCGAGACGCCCGGTTTGATCACGAAAATCGATTTTCGATCGAACCCTTCGCGGATCACGTTGTTCAGGATCACGTGGCCGGGGTTCATCTGCGACGAGACGCCCGCAATCGCGATCGACTGGGGCGCGAGCAGGTTGCGCAGCTTGCGCACGGGGCGGGGCGTGACGTCCGGCATGTGCCCGGTGCCGATCGTCGCCAGCACATCGAGCGCGACCAGCTCGCCGCCGCACGGGACCAGCGGGTTGATCTCGAGGTCGCTGATGCAGTCGGGACGGCACACTGACGAGAGCCAGCCGAACTTCTCGACCACGTCGCAGAGCCTGGCCACGCTGGTGCGCGCGGGCTGACGCCGGACGCCGCCCGTCGCGAGCGGCGTCAGCGCCAGGCGCGCGATGCCGGCTTCGATGTCCTCGCGCGACGATCGGCGCGGCGAGAAGATCGCGAGGTCACGGCCGGGGCGGAATGCCGCGGCGAGAAATTCCGTGGCGACCCCGCCGGGACCGAGCGTGATCACCGGCCCGAATTCCTCCGTCCAGCGCAGCCCGAGGAGCCACTCGCCGCCGGGTGAGGGATCGTAGGGAATGAACTCGTTGATGGAGTAGCCGGCAATCCTCTGCCCGGCGAACGTGCGCTCCATGTCCTGAATCGCCGCGGCGACGGCGTCGCGCGTGTTCGCGACGATGGCGACGCCGCCGACGTCGCTCTTGTGCGCGATGTGTCCCGCCACCACCTTGACGACGGCGCGGTCGGAGCCGAGCGCGTCGAGCGTCACGCGAGCCGCCGCGGCCGCATCCTCGACGAACAGCCTGCGCGGGCAGCGGATCCCGGCCGCTTCAAGCACCTGGAATCCGCCGGACTCGAGCAGCGTGGCCTCTCCTCGGCCGCGCGCCTCGTCGACCAGGGCCGTGGCCGTGCTCACCGCCTCGCCGTACATGCCGCTACCTCCTGCCCCGCGCGGAACGCCGCGAGATTCTGGTCGATGACCGTGGGACCCTTGCGCGCGAATCGCGATCGAACGGCGCGCTCGATCGTCTCCGCGCCGAGCGGGAGGAGCGCAGCGGCTGCCCCGGCCATGACCATGTTGGTGGCCTGGGCCAGCCCTGAGCGCTTCGCGATCCCGGCAGCGTCCACCAGCACGGCGTGCGGCAGGCGGCCGATGACGGCCGTGAGGTCGCCCAGCGCGGGGTAGTTGTCGATGTTCGCGACCGGCTGGGTGGCCGTGACGACAGCGCCGTCTGGGGCGAGCCAGTCGAGATACCGGAGGCACTCCAGCGGTTCGAGGCTCAGCACCAGCGACGCCGTACCGAGCGGCACCAGGTCGCTTTCAATCGGCAGGTCGGACAGCCGAAGATGCGCGGTGACCGCGCCGCCGCGCTGCGCCATCCCGTGGACCTCCGACTGCTTGACGAAGAGCCCCTCGTCGAGGGCGGCCGACGCGATGATGCTCGAGAGCGACAGGACGCCCTGGCCTCCCACGCCGGCAAGAATGATGTCGAACTTCATGCGGGCACCCCTTCGGCGGCACGGGCCGCCGACTTCTTCGCGCGCGCGGCCTCGACGCACACACGCACCGCGACGATCACCGACAGCCCCGGATGGTCGAGCTCACGGCGGATCACGGCGGCATTGTTCGCGGCGTGCTTCGGATGGGCATCGAGCACGTGACAGTGCGCCGGGTCGACGCCGAGACCGAGAATCAGGGGCTCGAGCCTGGAGGAATTGAGCAGCGTCGGCTGCGCGCCCGTCATCCCGACGACCTCGTTGTCGACGATGATGAGCGTCATGTCGGCGTTGGCCGCAACCGCATCCATGAGCGGCGTCACTCCCGAGTGGAGGAACGTGCTGTCGCCGATGACCGCGACGGCGGGGCGCAGGCCCGCGTCGCTCGCGCCCTTGGCCATGCCGATCGAGGCGCCCATGCAGACGCAGGATTCGATCGCGGAAAGGGGAGGCAGCGCCGCCAGCGTGTAGCAGCCGATGTCGGACGCCACGAAGCTCGTCGGGCGGCCCTCGAGCGCCTGCTGCAGGGCATGGAATGAGTCGAGGTGCGGACAGCCGGCGCACAACTGCGGCGGACGTTCCGGCACCGCGAAGTCGGTTGTGACCGAGCGGGCGTGAGGCGGGAGCCCGAGCGCGGCGCGCACGGTGTCGGGCGTCAACTCGCCGTCGGGCGGCAGATGGCCCGATTCGCGGCCGCGCACCTCGAGCGTCTGCGCCAGCAGTCCCTTGAGGGCGCGCTCGACGTACGGATAGCCGTCCTCGAGCACAATGACCCGCTTCACGTGATCGGCCAGCCCGCGCACGAGCGACACGGGAATCGGGTACGCGCCCAGGTGCAGGTGCGACGGAGCCTCCGGCAGGTCGGCGACGTTCTCCGCCAGGTAGTTCCGGCCGATTCCGGCCGTGATGACGCCGACCTCTCGGCTCGCGAGCGAGAGCAGGTTGTGGGGCGAGTGCTCCGTGTAGTCGACGAAGGTGGTCTGCCGGGCCAGCAGGTCGCGCCAGCGCCGCCGCGCGTTCGAGGGGAGAAGGATCCAGTCTTCCTGGCGGTCCGCTTTCGAGAGCGGCCGCTGTGCGATCGGATCGCCCACCTCCACCACGGCCCGGCTGTGTGCCAGCCGCGTCACCAGCCGCAGCATGACCGGCACGTGGAAGCGTTCGGACAGATCGAACGCCTCGCGCGTCATGTCGTACGCTTCCTGCTGGTTCCGGGGCTCGAGGCAGACGATGCGCGCGAAGTCGGCCAGGACCCGGCTGTCCTGCTCGTTCTGCGAGCTGTGCATGCCAGGGTCGTCCGCGACGGCGACGACAAGGCCACCGTTGATCGCGACGAGCGCCGAATTCACGAACGGATCGGCCGCCACGTTCAGGCCCACGTGCTTCATCGCCACGAGCGACCGTCGTCCGGCCAGCGAGACCCCGAGCGCCTGCTCGTAGGCGGTCTTCTCGTTCGCGCACCATGCGGCGCGCGGTGCGCCTGGGCCGCTGTTGGTGCCCGCCTGCCGGAGGATGTACTCGAGGATCTCTGTCGATGGGGTGCCGGGATAGGCGTACGCGGCGGTGATTCCCGCGTGCAGGGCGGCAAGCGCGACGGCTTCGTCGCCCAGGAGGACCCGAGAGGGCATATGAACTCCGCGTATGAGCGTTGCGCGACGGGCGTCACGGCCACCGGATACCCGGGCGCCGGACGTAAATACCCGTAAGCGGAGCAACTATCGTGCTGAGCAGTAAGTCGCGGAATCAGGAAGGTTTACGGGAGAACACCGGCAGGAATCGACGGAAATCCGGCAGTGCGCCGAGGTACCTTGTGGTCGTCTTCCCTGAGCCCTGAGCCCTGAGCCCTGAGCCCTGAGCCCTGAGCCAGGGTTCAGTGGTCCCGCCGTACCGTCGGCTTCAGACCGCGGATCTTCGTCGCGCGCAGCGCCGTGATGATGTCGTCGGCCAGGTCGTCCGGGACCTCGACCAGGGAGAAGCCGTCGGCGATTTCGATGGCCCCAATCGAGCGGGATTCGATCCCGGCCTCGCCGGTGATGGCGCCCACGAGATCGCCCGGGCGGATGCCGGCCCGCCGCCCGGCGCTCACGAAGATGCGCGCGGTCTTCCCGAGATCGGGGTGCGCGCCCCGGGGGGCGCGGCCGCGCGCCGCCTTGAGCGGCTGCTCGGTGCGGGCATGCGTCGGCGCGGCGGGGATGTCGTGCTCGTCGGCGTCGCCCGTCAGGGCGGCGTGCGCGATCTCGATCGCCGCGGCGGCGATCTCGACGATGTCGAACTCCGCGGCAAGCGAATCCACGACGACCCGCGTGGTGTCGAGGTTGCCGGCAAGCAGCCGCTCGCGCAGGGATGCGCGCGTGATGTCGAGCCTTCGGGCGCGAAGGTCGGCCACCGTCGGCACCGTGGCGACCTCGATTTTCTGCTTCGTGGTCGCTTCGATGCTGCGCAGCAGCCGATGCTCGCGCGGCTCGGCGAGCGTGATGGCCGTGCCGCCGCGGCCCGCGCGGCCCGTCCGGCCGATCCGGTGCACGTAGTCGTCAGCCGCTGCCGGAACGTCGTAGTTCACCACGTGCGACAGCCGCTCGATATCGAGCCCGCGCGCCGCGACGTCGGTCGCGACGAGCAGGTCCACCGTGCCGTCGCGGAACCGTCCCATCACGCGGTCGCGCAGGCGCTGTTCCATCCCGCCGTGCAGCGCCTCGGCACTGTGGCCGTGGGCGTTGAGCATCTCGACCAGCGTGTCCACCTCGACGCGGGTCCGGCAGAAGACCAGGGCCGATTGCGGGTCCTCCATCTCGAGCACGCGCTCGAGCGCCGCCGGCTTGTGGGGCCGCCCGACGATGTAGGCGACCTGGCGGACGCGGGGAAGCTTGCCGGCCGCCGCCTTTTCGCGCGCGATGAAGATTTGCGCGGGATTCTTCAGGTGGCGCCCGGCGATGGCGGTGATGCGCGCCGGGATGGTTGCCGAAAAGAGCGCGGTCTGGCGTCCGGCGGGCGTGGCCTCGAGGATCGCGTCCAGATCCTCGGCAAAGCCCATGTCCAGCATCTCGTCCGCTTCGTCGAGCACCAGCATCTCGAGCGCGTCGAGCTTCAGCGTCCCCCTTCGGAGGTGGTCGAGCGCGCGGCCCGGCGTGGCGATGACGATTTCGGGTCCTCGCTCGAGCGCGCGAATCTGCTGGAACATCGGCGCGCCGCCGTAGATCGGCACGACGCCGAGGCCGACGCCGTGCGCGTACTTGTGGATGGCCTCCGCCACCTGCATGGCCAGCTCGCGCGTCGGCACGAGCACCAGCCCGCGCGTCCGGCCCGTCGCCCCGCCCGCCGCGGAGAATC
The DNA here is from genome assembly GCA_963817635.1 of uncultured Acidobacteriota bacterium. Classification (GTDB taxonomy): domain Bacteria; phylum Acidobacteriota; class Vicinamibacteria; order Vicinamibacterales; family 2-12-FULL-66-21; genus CAWFPR01. The sequence continues at coordinate 109,236 of CAWFPR010000007.1, forward strand.
GATGCAGCATCGGCAGCGCGAAGGCGGCGGTCTTGCCCGTGCCGGTCGCGGCCTGGCAGAGGACGTCGCGCCCCTCGATGAGCACGGGGATCGTCTCGCGCTGCACCGGCGTGGGTTCTTCGTACCCGAGCCCGGTGACGGCCGTGACGAGCGCCTTGCGGAGACCGAGCGCCGCGAACGGGGATGAGGTCGTTGTGGTCATGCTGTGAGAGTCCCGACCCATGCCGGGTCGAATCCGTGAAATCCGTGCAATCCGTGGTCAGGCGAGTGTCGCCGCGTATTCCTCGTAGGTGCCCTTGAAGTCGGTAATCGACCGGCCGTCGAAGTGCCAGACGCGCGTCCCGACTTCTTCCATCAGGTCCTGGTCGTGCGTCACGAGCAGAACGGTCCCGTCGAACTTCTGGAGCGCCACGTTGAGCGCGTTGATGGACTCGAGATCGAGGTGGTTGGTCGGCTCGTCGAGGACGAGCAGGTTCGGCTTCTGCAGCATGATGCGGCAGAACAGCAGTCGCGCGGTCTCGCCGCCGGACAGGGCGTCGGTCGGCTTCAGCCCTTCCTCGCCGCTGAAGAGCATCTGGCCGAGCAGGCCGTGGATATCCTGGCGCGCCGCGTCCGGATCGAACTGATGCAGCCACTCGACGGCCGTCATGCCCCGGACGATCGCGCCGGTGTGATCCTGTGCGAAGTAGCCGACCGAGACTTCGTGGCCCCAGCGCACCGACCCGCTGTCCACGTCGCCGGGCGCGGCGGGCAGCCCTGGCGCGTCGGCGAGCAGCGCGCGCAGCAGCGTCGTCTTGCCGAGACCGTTGCGTCCGACGAGGACGATCTTCTCGCCGCGGTTCACGATGGCGCTGAAGCCGGACACGATCGGCCGGCCGCCATGAGCCTTCGAGACGCCCTTGATTTCCATCGCCGTCCTGCCCGACGGCCGGTTCATCAGGAACCGGATGTACGGGCGCTGGATGTTCGAGCGCGCCAGCTCGGTCGTCTGGAGCCGCTCGACCTCCTTGCGGCGCGACTGCACCTGGCTCGATCGGGTGCCGGCCGAAAACCGGGCGATGAAGTCGTTCAATTGGGCGATCTTCTTTTCGCGCTGCGCGTTCTGGGACTCGACGCGCGTGCGGATCTGCGTCTTGGCCATCACCATGTCGTCATACCCGCCGGTGTAGGTGATGATCGTCTCGTAGTCGATGTCGGCGATATGCGTGCAGATCGCGTTCAGGAAGTGCCGGTCGTGGGAGATGACGATCAGCGTGCCGTCATAGCGCACGAAGAAGTCCCGGAGCCAGTGGATCGAATCGAGGTCGAGGTGATTGGTCGGCTCGTCGAGCAGGAGCGCCTGCGGATGACCGAAGAGCGCCTGCGCGAGCAGGACGCGCACCTTCTGGCCCCCCTGGAGTTCGCCCATGGTGCGCTCGTGCAGATCGTCCGGAATGTCCAGCCCCTGGAGGAGAATGGCCGCGTCGGTCTCGGCCGTGTACCCGTCCTCCTCGCCGACGATGCCCTCGAGTTCCCCGAGCCGCATCCCGTCGTCGTGGCTCATGTCGAGCTTGGCGTAGAGGCGCTCGCGTTCCTCGAGGGCGGCCCACAGGCGCGCGTTGCCCATGATGACGGTGTCGATGACGCGGAAGGTGTCGAAGGCGAACTGATCCTGCTTGAGGACGCCCAGTTTGGGAGGCGCGACGACCGAGCCGGCCTGCGGCGTGAGTTCGCCGGTCAGCAGCTTCATGAACGTGGATTTGCCCGCGCCGTTCGGGCCGGTCAGGCCGTAGCGCCGGCCGGCCGAGAAGGTGGTGCTGACCTCTTCGAAGAGCACCTTCGAGCCGTACCGCATTGAGACGCCGTTGACTGCAATCATCTCGGACCCGTACTCCAGGTAAATCCGTCGAGGGGGAACTTGTCATTATAACACCGGCGGCCCTGGAATGCGGGGGCGCGGCCGGTCGGGGTTGGATCGGGCCGTCGCCGCGCGTAACGAAACAGCAGCGTCGAGCGTAAGTGACAGCAGCCGGCCGTGAGAAGGACAGGGACGGCCCTGCCCGGCGGAGGTGGCTCATTGGCGTCCTCTGCGGGCGGCCGCCGTAGTATAGTCACCCTCTCGTTTTACTTGTCTTGCCCGGGAGAAATCGAATGAAACAGCTACAGCTTCGGCGTCTGGCGCTTGCCGCGGCCGCCGCCGGCCTTCTCGCGACGCTGCCGCTCGGCGCGGCCGGCGAGAAGATCGACTACGAGGCCATCAACAAGATCAAGCAGGAAGGGATGCAGAACTCGCAGGTCATGGAGATCGCGAGCTGGCTGACCGACGTCTACGGCCCGCGCCTGACGGGTGCGCCCATGATGATGAAGGGCGCCGAGTGGGCGATGCAGCAGATGAAGTCCTGGGGCCTCCAGAACGTGCACATCGAGAACTGGCACGACATCAACGGCTTCACGCGCGGCTGGACCAACGACAAGTTCTACATGGAGGCCGTCGCACCCGACGCGTTCCCGATCCCCGGGACGCCGACCGGCTGGACGCCGGGCACCAACGGCCTCGTCCGGGGCGACGTCATCCTCGTCACCGAGACGACGCAGGAAGATCTCCAGAAGTACGCGGGCAAGCTGAAGGGCAAGTGGATTCTCACGCAGCCCGCGCCCGACGTGGCGGCGTACTGGACGGCGCCGGCCAGCCGGGAAACGCCGGAGGCGCTCGAGGCGATGGAACTGAACCCGCCGGCGGGCCGCGAGTTCGGCGTACCGGCTCCGGCGGCTGTGGGGCGCGGCGGCCGCGGCGGCGGGCGCGGCGGCCCGGCGGCGTTCAACCGCAACGACTTCTTCTTCGCCGAAGGCGCGCTCGGCACGCTCTCCACGGCGCCGCGCGGCCACGGCATCTACACGATCAGCGGCAACCGGAACGCCGATCCGGCAACGACGCTGCCCGCGGTCGTCATTCCGGCCGAGCAGTACGGCCGCATGGTGCGGATCCTCGAGAAGAACATGCCGGTCACCATCGAGGCGGACATCAAGAACACCTTCACGCCCGACCCGCCCATGTTCAACGTGGTCGGCGAAATTCCCGGCACCGACAAGGCGGACGAAGTCGTGATGCTCGGCGGCCACTTCGATACGTGGCATGCGGGCACGGGCGCGACCGACAACAGCGCGGGTTCGGCCGCGATGCTCGAGGCGATGCGCATCCTGAAGGCGACCGGCGTGCCGCTGCGCCGCACCGTCCGCATCGGGCTCTGGACGGGTGAAGAGCAGGGCCTCATCGGCTCGCACCAGTACGTCGAAGCACACTACGCGACGCGCGGCCCGGCGCCCGCTCCGCCGGCCGGCGCGCCGCCCGCGGCGGTTGCCCCCGGACAACGTGGCGGCGGACGCGGTCCGCAGGGTCCGCTCGAGCTCAAGCCTGAGCACGCCAAGTTCGCCGGCTACTTCAACATCGACAACGGCACCGGCGCGATCCGCGGCGTGTACCTGCAGGGGAACGAAGCCGTCGCGCCGATCTTCCGCGAGTGGATGGAACCGTTCCGCAGCATGGGCATGACGACGTTGACGATCCGGAACACGGGGGGCACGGATCACCAGTCGTTCGATGGGGTGGGGCTTCCGGGCTTCCAGTTCATCCAGGACGAGATCGAGTACAACCAGATGACGCACCACACCAATCTGGACATGTACGAACGGCTGCAGCCGAACGACATGATGAAAAACGCGACCATCGCGGCCGCCTTCGCCTATCTGGCTGCCAACCGCGACGAGAAGCTGCCGCGCAAGCCGCTGCCGACGGCCGGTGGCGGACGGCGCGGAACGGGCGCAGGGCAGTAAGAGGC
>CAWFPR010000008.1:0-84841 GCA_963817635.1 uncultured Acidobacteriota bacterium
TTGCCGATTGACGGATTGCCGATTGACGGATTGCCGATTGACGGATTGACGATTGACGGATTGACGATTGATGATTGGGCGGTGGCGCTAGGCGTCACCGCCCTTTGTTTTTGGGGAGACGGCCGGTACACACGGCCGCCGGTGAGCTCGCCCTGGGACGGGCCGGTGTCTTCATCCCGGCCCAGGCGACGGGCCCCATTTCTTCGTCTCTCTTCGGCGATCTCTCCTGGCGTCAAAGCGGCAGCTGTTTCTTCTCATAGTCATTCCTGTCAGTAATAATCGAGGTCACATGTTCCTCAAGAAAATGTTCATCGCCATCGCAGTGGCTGGCACTGTCGTGCTTGCCGGGCCGGCGACAGCCGGAAGCGGAGTTCAACCTGTGCCCGCCAGTCCCTTGGAATCGATTGATCGCTCCATCGAGCAGCGGATGCAGGACGCCAGGATCGTCGGTCTTCAGGATCGGCCACAATGGAGCCGATCCCGGCCTGGTCACGATGATGCTCTCGGATGTCGCCAAACAGATCGGGGTGATTATGTTCGTAAACACCGCGGTACGCCCGGAGGACGGAGAGGCCTACGGGGCCATCTTCGATGAACTTTGGAAACTTGGCGTGGATCTGAAGGGCGTCCGGGCGAACTAGCCCGCATTATTCAGTGCGCCACGAAGGCGCGGAGGACCAGCCAGCATCTTCTGGAGCTGCGCTGAGAAGTCGTCCGACTCGGATTCAATTAGACGAGCGATATTGTCCTGAAGCGCACGCGCGGTTGCGTCCGCAGTCTTGGGTTGCTGCCGGTCTGCCTCCAAGACCTTTCTCAGAGCAGCCTTGGCCTGCGGCGCTCGCTCGATTCCGTACGTGGACAGGCGCCGCCGGAACCCGGCCGCCCGTGACGATTCGGTCGAGCGGTCGTCACGCCGCCTGGTGCGAAAGCTCGAAGTCCAGGGTGAGCAGGTTGAGACTGGTCACGAACCTGTAGATCCGGAAGTTGACGCGGCGCCGCTTGGGGTAGAGGACGCCCCCAACGCTCGTGTAGTTCTCGTAGTGCTGCGTCGTCGTGGAACCAGGTCCGACGATGGCCACGCTGTAGTCGACGCGACGCAGCAACGCCGTCGAGTCGAAGTGGTAGGTCTGACGCGTCGAATGGCAGTCGGCACCCGGAGGATAGTCGAGCGTCACCGCCTGTCCCCGGCCTCCGTCCCAGCGGCGATGCGCGACGTAGCGCAGCTCGGGGAGCGCGAAGGGGTAGGAGAGATAGTTGGCTTGCGAGTAGCCAAGGAAATACGCGATATCCAGGTCCGACCACGAGCCAAACTGGCGTCTCAACGTGCGGAACTCCGCGCGGTAGTGCGGATGCTGTTCCGGCGCGCCCGGCGTGTCCGCGTTGATGACCGTGATCGCGCCGCCGTGGAACAGCGTCGATCGCCCGGCCGCTGGATGTTCCAGAAGCGCCGTACTCCCGGCCTTTGGATCGACGAGCAACGTCCGCGGCATCGTGTAGGTGCGATGAGCGCCCTTGACCACGCCGACGAGGCCGTCGAAGTGCGTGCATTCCACGCGGAGCCGGCCGAATCGCTGCCAGGCCTCCGAACCGCCGTGTCGCTCGATGGCCGCAAGTACGAGCCGCTTTGCCGCTTCCGGCCAGCCAGCGAAGGACGGGGTCGATGACACCATGCGCTACCCTCCGAGGCCCGGAGCCTGCAACCGGCATTTCCGATTTGGTGGGTTGCATCCTATCCCACGAGACGGCGCTCGGATCAGAATACTTTCCTCGCACTCAAGTGCGCGGCGGTGATCAGTCGCCCAGCAGCGCAAGGATTTCCTTCCCGTACGCCTCGCGGCGCCAGGGGCCGAAATCGGTGACGGCGGCGAGGTCGTCGGGCGTCCGCGCCGGCCGGCGGGCCAGCTCCCAGAGCACCGTCCGCGGCAGGATCACGTCCGACTCGACTCCGCGCGCGCGCGCTTTCGCCTTGCGCCACGCGTGCAGCCGGTCGTACCGCTCGACGACGTCTTCCGGCTCCGACTGCGGCGGCTGGTAGCGCTGTGGCGGCGCCTCGAGTCCGGCCTGAATGGCCTGCAGGAGGCCCTGGCCGTAGCGCCGCTGCTGCTCCGGCGACAGGCCCGGAACCGCCCGGAGTTCTTCGGCCGTGCGGGGGGCGCGGCGCGCGAGCTCCAGCAGCACCGCCTCACCCATCACCTTGAAGGGCGGCCGATCCTGGCGCTCCGCCTGTTGCTCGCGGTACGCGTAGAGCGGCCGGAGTACCGCGGCCTGCGTGGGCGCCAGGTCGCGCGCGCCCTTTACGCGCCAGAATGCCGTCGCCGGATCCGGCCGAGGGGCGTCGGGATCGGCGCGCAGCCGCGCGAGACGCTCGAATTCCTCCTCCGCCTCCGCGAGCCACCCTGTCGCCGTCAGCGTCTCGAGCTGCTTCACGCGCAGGGCAGGAAGATAGTGCGTGTCGAGCCTCGCGTAGTCGAGCTGATCCGGCGTGAGCGGCCGCCGCTTCCAGTCCGCGCGCTGGTGCTTCTTGTCCATCTTCACGCCGAACTGCGTCTCGAGAATCGCGGCGAGCCCGACCTGCGGCCACCCCAGCGTTCGCGCGGCGCTCATCGTGTCGAACAGGTTCATGAACTCGAAGCCGTAGTCGCGCCGCAGACAGATGATGTCGTACTCGGCCGCATGGAAGATCTTCTGCTGCGCCGGATTCGCGAAGAGCGACCCGAGCGGGCTCAGATCCGCCAGCTTGATCGGATCGACGATGTAGTCGGTGTCTCGCGTCGAGAACTGAATCAGGCACACGCGCTCGCGATACGCATGCAGGCTGTTGGACTCGGTATCGACCGCGATGACGGGATGACCGGCGAGCTCATCGACCAGGCGGCTCAGGCTGCGTGCGTCGGCGACGAGTAGGGGAGGAGGCAGGGGAGACATACGTCATTATGGGGGATGACGTGATTTGGTGATTTGGGAATTGGGGATTGCCCGTAAAGGAATCAGTGCGAGGACCGGGCAGGGGATGCCGCGTGGGGCACGATGCCCCTGGATCGGGAACTCGATCAGGAACTCACTCGTGAGCGAACGGGTCCAGTATAGAATGCAGGAACCGTGCTGACGGACTCGCTCGGGAGTGGAAGAATGCAACCGACGCCTGAAAATTGACGGCTTGATGCTGCGCATGACCTCGTCGCGTGTGTCCGTCGCGCCTTCTCCGAACGACATGTTCCATATCTCTCCGGCTGGCAGGTTCGACGGCCCTCCGCAGCGCACGCGCGTTCATGCCCTGTTCGCCGCGTGAGGCCGCCGACGATGCGCACGCGATCGTTCACGAATGCGGCCCGGCTGGGCCCGGCCGCATTCGTGGTGGCCCTTCTCGTCGCCTGGCACGTCGCCATCAGGTTCCAGACGAATCCCCTTCTTCCGGGCCCGCTGGCCGTGGCGTCGGGTCTGCTCGAGTTGACGACCCACGGCCTCCTGCTGAAGTATGTCGTCGCCTCCCTGTTCCGGGTGACGTGGGGGTTCGTCACGGCGGCGGCACTGGCGATTCCGATCGGACTGGCCATCGGGTGGCACCGGCGGCTGGAGCTGGCGATGAATCCGTTGCTGCAGGTCCTTCGTCCCATCTCCCCCCTCGCCTGGATTCCCATTGCCATCTTCTGGTTCGGCGTGGGGGACATGGCGGCGATCTTCCTGATCTTCCTGGCGTCGTTTCTTCCGCTGGCGGTGACGGCCATGAACGCGGTCGCGAGCATCCCCGAGGTCTACGTGAATGCCGGCCGCAATTTCGGCCTGCGCCATTCACAGGTCGTGTATCGGGTCCTGTATCCTGCCGTGATGCCGCAGCTCATCATTGGCCTCCGAATCACGCTCGGCATTGCGTGGCTGGTCGTCGTCGCCGCGGAGATGATCGCGGTCAACTCGGGTCTCGGATTCCTGATCGTGGACGCGCGCAACGCGGGAAACCGTTACGACCTCGTCGTGGCCGGCATGGTGATGATCGGGGTCATCGGGCTGCTGCTCGATATCGGCATTCGATGGCTCGAGAAGATTCCGTCCATCAGCTGGGGTTACTCGGATGACTAGCGAGGTTCGGCCCTCATCGGCTCCTCAACGGTCAGCCGTGCTCAAGGCCAAGCTGCGCGCCGACGGCATCAACGTGGTGTTCGAGCGCGACGGCACCAAGGTCAACGTGCTGGACGATGTCAGCCTCGAGGTGGGCGAAGGAGAGTTCGTCTGCCTGCTGGGGCCGTCGGGCTGCGGCAAGTCCACCCTGCTGAATGTGATCGCCGGCTTCATCTCGCCGACCAGCGGGCGGGTCACCATCGACGGAGCGCCGGTCACCGGACCGGACCCGCGCCGCATCTTCGTGTTCCAGGAGCGCGGCGTGTTCCCGTGGCTCACGGTCGAGGGGAACATCGGCTTCGGCCTGTTCAAGCTGCCGGAGGCGGAGCGTCGGGAACGCGTGGCCCATTACGTCGAGCTCGTGGGCCTCGAGGGCTTCGAGAAGACCTATCCGAGGGAGCTCTCCGGCGGCATGAAGCAGCGCGTCGAGGTGGCTCGGGCGCTCGCGGTCAATCCGGACATGCTCTTCCTGGATGAGCCGTTCGGCGCGCTCGATTCCATCACCCGCCTCATCATGCGCGGCGAGCTGTTGCGCATCTGGGAGGCGGAACGCCAGACGATCATCTTCGTGACCCACGACATCGACGAAGCCGTGCAGTTGGCCGACCGGGTGATTGTCATGACCGCGCGTCCGGCCCGGATTCAGCGTATCGTGGACATCGATATCGCCCACCCGCGAGACATCAGCTCGCCGAAGTATCTCGGTTTGCGGGACGGCATCTTCGACGCGATCGGTCTGGCGCACAAAGTATGACGGCATTGACGCGCACTCGCCGGTGGGAGGCCGTCGCGTGGCCGCTGCTCGCGGCTTCGCTGCTGCTCGTCTGCTGGCACGTGTCCGTGCGGCTGTCCCACACCGACGTGTTCCCCTCGCCGCTCGACGTGGAGCGCGGCCTGGCCCAACTGGTCGAGGGCGGCCTGCTCTGGCGCTACGTGTTCGATTCGTTGAGACGGGTCGGCGCCGGCTATCTGATCGCCATCGCGCTCGGCGTTCCTGGAGGTCTGCTGCTCGGGTGGTATGCGGCCGCGGCCCGGGTCGTCAACCCGGTCATCCAGATGATGCGCCCCATCAGCCCGATCGCCTGGATTCCGGTGGCCATCGTCCTGTTCGGTGTGGGCGACATGGCCGCGATCTACCTGATTTTCCTGGCCGCATTCTTCCCCATCGTGGTCTCCACCATGAACGGCGTGCGCAACGTGCCGTCCATGTACCGACGCGCGGGACGCAATTTCGGGTTGTCGCCAGCGACGCTGCTCGCGAAGGTTGTCCTTCCGGCCGCCCTCCCACAGATGCTCGTCGGCCTTCGCCTGGCGCTCGGGATCGCCTGGCTGGTCGTGGTGGCGGCGGAGATGATCGCGGTCCGACTCGGGCCTCGGCTATCTCGTGATCGACGCGCGCAATTCGGGTAAGCGATACGATCTGGTGGTCGCCGCGATGATCCTGATCGGCGTCATCGGACTGGCACTGGACATGGGGCTCCGCCGCGCGGAAACCCTGAAGTCGATTCGATGGGGGTTCCGGGATGCGGGTTAGCCGACGCGCGCTGCTCGGGACGCTCGGATGGACGGGGCTGGTGTCCGGGCTCCACGGCTATCTGAACGTCAACTGGGCGGCCATCCTCAACGGCTACGTGCCGGAGGAACGGCGCAAGTTCAACGTCGCGTACATCCCGGTCACGTGCCACCTGGCGTGCCCGGTGACCGACTACATCTCGAAGTTCTCGGAGGCCGGCGAGATCTTCCTCCCGACCATGTTCCAGGGATTTCCGGAAATCAAGGAGGCCCTGATCGCCAACAAGATGCAGGCGGCCTTCATCGTCGCACCGCTCGCCATCGCCTTGAAGTCCCAGGGCGTGCCCATCAAGATTGTCTACCTGGGCCACCGGTACGGCAGCGCGGTAGTCGTCCACAAGGACGGGCCCGTGAAGACGTTCGCGGATTTGCGGGGCAAGGTGGTCGCGATTCCGAGCCGGTTCTCCGACGAACGGCTGATCCTGTTCCGAGCGATGAAGGTGTTCGGGATCAAGCCCGGCGAAATCAAGCTGATCGAAATGGCTCCGCCCGACGTCGTCGGCGCGCTCGCGGCGAAGGCGATCGACGCGTTCTCGATGGGCGAGCCGTTTCCGTCGCAGGCCGAAATGGGCGGCTTCGGGCGGGTGCTGTTCTCCGCCCGCGAGTACTGGCCGGACTACATGTCGTGCGTGCTCGTGGTGCGGCAGGACATGATCGACCGGCGGCCCGACGCGGTACAGCTGCTCGTCGACGGCGTGGCCCGCTCGGGCCTCTGGCTCGAAGAGGGCCAGCGGAACCGCGAGGACGCGGCCGACTTCGTCGGACGGTTCTACTACAACCAGAAGCCGGCGCTGCTCCGGTGGGCGCTCACCAAGCCGCTGACTCGCGTCACCTACTCGCCGCTCGCGCCCCGCAAGGCGGATTTCGACATGGTGCGCGACCTGATGATCGAAACCGGCGTGCTCGACCGGAAGATCGAGTTCGAGGAATACACCGACGTGCGGTTTTCCGATCGCGCGACGATTCAGACCGCCTGGAAGTACGTGCCCGGCAGCGGGTCGGCTCGATAGCCCGAGGCGCCGGCCGAGGGTCCCGGCATCACGCGAGTTCCGTCGGCGGGCGCCCGGCAGTCTCGCGTCCCGCGCGGGCATAGACGTCCTCGACCCGCTCGTCGCCCTCGGTGATGCGAATCGTGTTGTTCGCGGCGATCGGCCCCGCCACGCGTTGACGGGCGCCGCTCGGCCACCAGATCTCGATCGCGTCCACCACCAGCGCGTCGGTGCCCAGGCCGAAGTGCTGTTCGAGCGGCAGGCAGCCGAATTGCGACCCGCCGGAAACGAGGCGATGCTGTGACCGCCCGCCGGCCTCGAGCCGGATTCGCGCGCCGATGGCGCTCCGGTTGCTCCGCGCGCCCACGAGCCGGACGTTCAGGTAATGCCCCGGGCGCTCCTTCGGGCAGAAGGCGCCAACCGTCAACAGGTCTCCCGGATACGCTCCGCCGCTGGCGACGATCAGGGTGAGACGGCCGTCGCCGTACAGGTCGGCCAGATTGACGCCGTGGGACTTGCCCGTGATCGGCAGGCCGGCCGTGAAGGTCACGTCGCGGAATCCGCGTCCGTCGCTCTCGAGCAGGGTCAGCGGCTCGACGCGTTCCATCCGCGGGCTGCCGTTGCCGAAGACGAGGTCCTGGTGGCCGTCGTTGTTGAGGTCGCCGGCATTGCCGCTCATGCTGCCCCAGCAGCCGGTGACGCCGAGCTCACGGCTGCGCAGCGTGAACGTCCCGTCGCGGTTGTTGCGCCAGAGGCGCGCCGGCTGGCCATCGGGCGGCCCTTCGCCGTGCCGCAGCGTGTGAATCACGTCTTCGGCATCGGACCAGACGTTCTGCACCAGGTCCAGCCACCCGTCGTCGTCGTAGTCGATCCAGTAGCAGATGCTGCCGATGGCATATCCGTCGAGGCCGGACTCGCGGCTGACATCGGTGAACGTGCCATCACCGTTGTTGTGGAACAGCTGCGAGCGGCCGATGGAATTGCTGAGGAAGAGGTCCGGGCGACCGTCGTTGTCGTAGTCGCCCCACGTGGATCCGATTGTCGGCCACTCGGTCACGAGGCCCGAGCGGTCGGTGACGTCGGTGAACGTGCCGTCGCCGTTGTTGTGGAACAGCGTGTTCTTCGTCTTGCGCTCGAACAGGGACCCGAGGTTGTAGGCGACGAACAGGTCCAGGCGCCCGTCGAGGTCGTAGTCCACCCAGGACGCCGTGAACGCCGGTCCCCATCCCGCGAGCCCGGCCCGCTCCGTCACGTCGGTGAACGTCCCGTCGCCGTTGTTGTGGTAGAGCGAACAGTCGCCGCTGAAGAACCCGTTTCTCGTGACGAAGATATCGGGGTGACCGTCGTTGTCGTAGTCGCCGATGGTGGTGATGAAGGCCGTCTGGCAGGTGTCCATGCCGGACGGGATCGACACGTCCGTGAAGCTGCCGTCGCCGTTGTTCCGGTAGAGCGTGCAGCCGCCGTACGCTGCGGCCACGAGGACGTCGAGCCACCCGTCGCCGTCGTAGTCGAACACCGCGGTGCCACGGCCGCCGCTCGTCTTGTCGAGGCCGACACGCGCGGCCAGGTCTTCGAGCGCCAGTGTCGTCGGCTGACGTCCGGAACGCACCTGCATGCGCATCTCCGGCGGCACGTCCAGCGCGTAGCCCCCGCTCTTCTCGGAGGCCAGCCACAACAGCAGACGCGTCCGCTCATTGCCCCCGGCCGTCTCCATGGCCTCGCGCGCATAGGCGGCGGCGTCGGCGTGGCGCCCCGCGCGGAACGACGCGACGGACAGCTCGTGCAGCGCTCCGGGCAGGACCCCGGGATCCTCCCGGGCCACCTGGAGCTCGCGAATGGCTTCCAGATACAGGCCGCACTTGATGTAGGTCCGCGCCAGCGCGACTCGGGTCGCGGCGTCGCCGGGCACGCGCTCGAGGCGCTGACGGTAGCGCTCGAGCACCTCGCGGTACTGCAGCGTCGCATAGACGTGGGCGTCGTCGAACACCTCGCGCACGTTGTCGGCAAAGGTGCCGAAGGCACCCCGCGGGGACGTGTAGTAGCTGGCCAGCCCCCGAAGCGCCTGCTGGATGGCGAGCGAGCCCGAGGACAGGAGCACGTCGGCCGCGCGACGCCCGCCGCCACGCGGCCCGTCGGCGTCCGCGAAGCAGTGGCGCACGTCCTCCAGGACGTCCCGCCACGCGGCCGGCATGTCTTCGGGCGCCGTCATGAGGCCGAAACGCGCGAGGCGATTGCCCAGCTCCGACAAGGCGCCGTCGATGTTGCGCGGACCGGATGCGTCAACCGCCACGGGTTGCCGTTCGCCATCAGGCTGCAGCCCGGACCGGAGCTGTCGAACCACGCCGTCCAGGAGCTTGAGTCCGGTCTCGATCAGATCGGTCGATTCGCGTATCGTCGTGTCGAAGTGGTTGGCCATGCCCTGCAGCTCAGACCTTCTTCAGGGTGACGGGAATGGCCTTGAACGGCTTCGACATGGTGTAGTACACGGACGTGATCGAGCAACCGAAGCTCGGCGTTTCGGGGCGAGCGATTGGGCGCCCCGCGAGCAGGCTCTCCACCGCCGGCTCGAGGTACGGCTCGAACTCCGGGTCTTCCGGGTACTTGAAATTATCGATGGCCCCCCGGTAGACCAGCCGGCTTTGCGCGTCCGCCAGGAACACGCGCGGGGTCTGCTGCGTGAACAACTGGAGGGCGACGACGGACCCGGCATCGTAGAGCGTTGGAAATACCAGGTGACGGGCCGTCTGCGCCGCCCGCACATCGTCGGCCGATTCGCCCTGACGAGACGCAATGGCCGCGAACGCCAGCTCGGGATGCCGCGCGGAAAAGGTGTTCAGGTATTGGTCGTATCGCTCGCAGTGCGAGCACACGCTCGACCAGAACATCAGGACCGCGCCGCGCGCACCGGCGGCCCGCTCGTGGAGCCGCCATGTCTCCTGTGGCGAGTTGACGGACGGGAGCGAGATGTCGGGCAGCACGGTTCCGATGCGTTGCTCAGATCGTTCCTCGGTCGACATGCGGCATTCCCTCCTGCTTCCTCACGAGCCACCGATCGTCGTCACGCGCCAGGCGCCGCGACTGCGCGGCGATCCGAGGGCGCCAACAGCCAGAGCCCGAGGGCGCTGGACGCCGCCAGCGCGATGATACCGGCTCCCTGCGCGAGAGTGGGCCGGACCTGCACGACGGTCGCCCCGAATTGTATCAAGCAGAGCGCCCCGATGATGCGCAGGAGCGTGGCCCGGGGCATCCGGGTCGCGACATAGGCGCCGGCCGGCGCGCCCACGATCACGATTGGCACGGCGGCCAGCCAGTCGGGGAACACGCCGGGGTCGATACCCGACGTCGCGAAGCGAAGCGCCAGGCCAACGGGAGACGCGAGGGCCGTCGCGCAGACCGCCGTCGGCACCGCGGCCTTCGGTCCCCAGCCGAGCCTCAGCACGAGCGTCGCGTACACGACCATTTCGAGTCCCACGCCGATGAGCGATGCGACGGCGCCTCCGATGACGCCAACCGCGAGTCCGATCGCGGCCACGTCCCTGTCCTCGGCCGTTTCGGGCGGATTCGCGGGCTCGCTCGCGGCGCCGGTCACGAGCCACACGCCGAACGTGATCCACAGGGTCGCGAACAGCAGCTTCACCCAATCCGCGGGCACGCGGCCCGCCAGGAGCCACGTGCCGAGCGCGAGCCCGACGACGGCGCCTGCACACGACCAGGCCAACAACCGCCGCTCGAGCGGAATGCCACGGGCCACGATGAACAACAGGGCGGAGGTCATTCCCACCGACTGAATGGCCAGACCGAAGTCGCGTGCCATCGCCGGCGTGTGGCCAAAACCCAGGACCAGCGCGGGAAACGCGACCGTTCCGCCGCCCATCGGGGTCGAGCCGGCGACGAGCGACCCTGCAATCATGACGAGCGCCATCGGCCAGTGGGCGAGCGCGACCAGCCATGCGCCTGGGCGCGACACCAGCACGGCCCACGTGACGATCCACAGGATGACGTAAGCGTGCCAGCCGCGTGCGCCGACGAGAGACCGCGCCGCTGCGGGTGTCACCTTCAGGGCGCCTGCCTCCGGAAGACGATGGAGAACAACGTGACGGCCCCAATCGCCGCGAACAGGCAGGCGGCCACCGGATCGGCCCACGCCACGCCGGACGCCACCAGGACGGGCGACGCAATCCCGATCGCGGTGAGCGCCAGCAGCAACGACCCGACGACCACAATCGATGCCCCCGACCCGGCGCCACCGTGATCGGACCCGATCGGCCCCGAGGCGAGCGCGGTCACGAACCGCCACGCGGCCTCGCGGAAGGATCGAGCGGTGGACGGCGATACGCCGGTGAACGCTTCCACCTGGAAGGCGACGAGCCGGAGTTGGAGGGCTTCGAGCGTGTCGCGGAGCACGTCGGCTTCCGCACCCATGATCGTGGCGGCCCTGACCGCCGCGAGGCAGCCGCGGTAGAAGGACACCAGGCGCGCCTTCGGCTGGTAGCCGTGTTCGACGGCAATGCGCCAGTGCGCCAGCAGCTGCGCCATGAGCTCGCTGCCACCCGCGGCGTCCGAATCCGCACTCCAGGAGTGACGGATCCGCCGCTCGAGGCCCGCGGCGTCGGCCGATCGCCCTGGCACGAGCTCGCGCATCAGGTACCGGATCGCCAGATCCGGATCGCCGCCGGCCACGGCAACCAGATAGCCCTGAATGGTCACCTGGGCGTCTGTCGGAAGGCTGGTGAACAGCCGGCCCCCGAGGGCGACCTCGCGTCGTCCCGCGAGAATGAAATCGTTCGGAGTGGGTTCTTCCGGGAAGGTCCGCCCGAGCAGTGCCTGGCGCAGCCAGGCGCGACAGGCGCTGGGGCCGGCCTCCTCGTGACCGAAGCCCGGTGTGTCCGGGGGCACGGACGCGATCTCATCCCAGACCGCCACGCGTCTCGACGACAAGCCGGGATGCGGCCGGCGCGCCCGCAGCGGCGGAAACCGGCGCGCGTCGGCCACGAGCACCTGGCCGGCGGCGACGTCGCCGGACAAATCCAGCCGACGGCGCAGGAGCGCGCGGTAGTCCTCGACCAGGCCCGCGAACATGTCCGGACCGCCGACCGTGCGCGCGAGCGCCTCCGAGAGCACCGACAGCATCGGCAGCTCGCGTTCGGCCCGCGCCTCGAACGACGGGGGCACGCAGCTGACGGTCACTGCATCGGTGGGCGTCAACCATGCCCGGTGCGACTGGGTCGGGAATCGCGTGTCGCCGGGCGTCTCGTCGAACGCGTAGCACACGTCCCGGACCGGGCTGCGCCACTCCGCTTCCAGGAGCGCCAGGATTTCCGATGATGGCGCCGGCGCTGGCCCGTCCGGCACGTCGGCGAGATCCGCCCGTAATCCAGCCGGCACCACGTCCGCGCGCGTCGCGAGGAAACGCGCGAAGCCGGAGAACACCGGACCGAGGTCGGCCAGCGTCCGCAGCAGTTCCTCGGACGCACCTTCGGTGCTGGCGAGCTCGCGAACGTCACGGGCGGCAGCCTCGAGCCGCTGCCTCGCGTCGCCGTGGCTCTGCGGCCCGACGGGTGATGCGGATAACGCGTCGAGCGTGTCGCTCATGAATGCCGCACCAGGTCGATCACGAGCGCGACGAGCGCAATGGATCCCACGGCCAGTTCGGCGGTTCCGAGATTGACACCGGCCTGGAGCGGTTCCGGCGCCTTCGACACGCACACGGCGCAGGCCAACGCCGTGGCGCCGAGCTGCAACGACGCCGCGCCTGCCCGCGCCCGGAGGAGCCGGAGACGGGCGACCCCGCTGAGGCCCCGGCTCGCGAGGGCGCGGCCCGATTCGACCGCGCGCAGCCCGCCGGCCCACGCCGCGAACAGGAGCTGGCGGCCGGACTCGGCCTCCAGCGTCATCATGGAGGCCTGCTCGATCTCTTGACCAAGGTCGAGAACGGGCGCGAAGCGGTGGATCACGCCGTCCAGGGTCATGACCGAGCGGATGTACTTCACGACCTCACGCTCCGGCAGCATCGCGGTCTTGCGCGACAGCGCCAGCATTTCAACCATCGTGAGCGCCGCGGGCTTGGTGAGCCGCGTGCCCCCGGGGCCTCCGTACCAGCCGTCTGCGAGCTCCGCGAGGCCGTCGCGAAACGCCGCGGGATCCGCGTCGGGCCGTGGCACCACCAGCTTGACGAAGGCGCGGTAGAGATCGTCGATGTCGCGACGCACGAGCGCGAGCGTCATGGCGGCGAGCCAGGTTCGAGTGTAGGGGCCGACGGTGCCCGTGATGCCGAAGTCCACGTAGCCGACGACGTTGTCCGGCAGGATGAGGAGGTTCGCGGGGTGCAGGTCGGCGTGGAAGAGCCCGTGGCGAAACGAATCGGTCGTGAAGTTGAAGATGATCTGCCGCCCGAAGGCGGCGGGGTCGAAGCCCTGGCCCTTGAGCCGTTCGGACAGCGCCTGGTCGTTCGACGAAACGGCCCGCATGTAGGCGGCCATCGTGACGCCATCGAGGTATTCGGTGACGAGCACGCGTCTGGTGGTCAGCCCGAGCATCACCTCCGGCACGCGTACGCCTCGGCGGCCGACCGATTGGCGCCGCACGAGCGTCAGGTGCCGGGCTTCGCGGCGGAAGTCGAGCTCCTCGTCCGTCCACCCGGCGAACTCCCGGATGGGCTCGTCGAGCCAGTAGAGCGCCCGCACGCGGAAGGTCTGGACGAGGCGCAGCAGCAGCAGCATCATCCTGACGTCGGACCGAAACTGCTGTTCGACGCCGGGGCGCTGGACCTTGACCACGACGGCGCGTTCGTCGACCCGCGCGCGGTGCACCTGCGCGATCGACGCCGTGGCGAGCGGCTCGGGATCGATGGCCTGCAGCCGGGCGGCAGCCGGCCCGAGTTCGGCGACAATCGTCTGCATCACGGCGGCGAGCGGCACCGGGGCGACCCGGTCGAGCAGGTCGAGCAACTGCGTGGCGTACCCGGGGGGCAGCAGGTCCGGCTGGACGGCCAGCACCTGCCCGAATTTCACGAAGCTCCCGCCCAGATCTTCGAGGAGGGTGCGAAATCGCATCGCCCCCGAGAACCCGGCCGTCGCGAAGCGGCGCGAGAGCCAGCCCCAGCCCAACCGGTCGGCCGCGGCCGCGACGGCGTGCGTGAGGAGAACGGCGGCAACGTGCCGCATCCGCCCTGGGAACGACTGGGAAGCCGCCTGGGTCGCAGTGCCGTCGGTGGGAGTCGGACCAAGCGGGGTCGGCCGCTGGACTGCTCCGGACATCGCTGATTGTGACACGTCGCCTTGTTCGGAAACGGGGATCTTAGCATGAGCGAGGGCACCAACCGGGCCGGAACCTGACGCGTGCACGTTCCGGAAGCGCCAAGGTCCGGCGCTTCCGGCAGGCGGCAAGACGACGCTCGCCTCGCCGGAAAAAGTATCTGCAGCGTCACGGCGCATTACACGGCGCGGCACGCCAGCGGGGATCCGTTTCAAGCAAGGTCGCTGACGTGAAGAGTAATGTGGGCCGCGTAGACGACTTGCAACCACCCTTCTTAACTGCATCGGTGCCGCCGTCCGATCCAGCCGTCGGTAACTCCATACACATGAGCTGTTTCCGGCTCAAGAGATTCACCAGGAGGTGAATGCCGCACGTAGGGCACGTACCTTGCGCGTCTCCCGCTTGGCTCTGTCGCCCGCGGGTGGGCGCCCCCAACCGTTGCCGACCAGGGCGGGACCCTTCTAGCGATTGGCCCGACACAACTGCACCCCATGCCACCGCCACGACCTATTTGGGTTGCAGATGGCGTCGAGTCCTGATAGAAACTCATTTCCCGTTGCGCAAGACTCAAGGGAGGGCACATTGATGAACACCAGCGTCAAGTCAGTCGCTCTTGGCCTGCTGGCCGCTGCGGCGGCCACACTCCTGCTGGCGTTGCCGGCGAACGCGGCCGTCATCACGCTCAGCGGGGCACTGACGGCCGACCAGGTGGTTGACGGCGGCGGAAGCACCTCCACTGCGACAGGGTTCGCCACGCTGTACATCAACACCGGTGCGGCCACCGGCACGCTCGATGCCATGAGCATGACGCTGGACTTCACCTGGTCGGGGCTCACTGGTCCGGCTGACCGGTCGCACCTGCATGACGCACCGGCGGGCGAGAGTCGGCTGGTGTACGACCCCTTCTCTGCATTCTTCGACGAGGTGTTCTACACCGACAACCCCCTGCGGACGATCGACTGCACGCCATGGGGTGTCTTTGACACCTGCGTGCCGGCTGCAGGCACCTTGCACTTCGTTCAGGCCTTCACGGACTTCATTGATCTGGACCCGTCCTGTGACCCGACGGGTGAAGTGTGCTCCGTGGACAGGCTTGTCTACATGGCGCTCAACGACATCATCTACCTCGACATCCACACCGAGATGTTTCCGTCGGGCGAACTGCGCGGGCAACTCAAGCCGGTCCCGGAGCCGGGCGTGGTGTGGCTCCTGGCGGTGCCGGCGCTGTGGCTGGTGCGGCGTGAGCGTTCGCGCGCGGGGCGCCGGCTCGCAACGGGCTGAGCCCGGGTTTGCGCCGGCGCCGTCAGACGCGTCGATTGCAGACTGCAGAGTGCAGACTGCCGATTGACGGAGTGCCGATTGCCGATTGGCGATTGGCGATTGCCGATTGCCGTATTGACGATTGATGATTGGGCGGTGGCGCAAGAGTGCCACCGCCTTTTCTTTTGTCGATGGTAGCGGTCTCGAGAACAGTGTGAGGATCGAGGAAGCTGCTCGAATCCAATCCATCGCTGAAGTGACGAAGACCGGCCCGCGGGTTCGCCACGCTCCAGTCGGGCATTACCGTGGTCACCTATCGCGGTCGCCGCGTCGCGGCGCTTCACCATTTGACGCATCCGTGACCGGCCGGCCTCTCCCCAACCGCGAGGCGGCGATACGGAACGGTCGAAGGTCCCGGTCGATTCTGCCGTGTACCAGTCCGAGCTGCGCGAGGACCGGTGATCTACTTCGACGCGGCGTACATCGCCAAGTGTTACCTCAATGAGCCGGGCGCGGATCGAGTCCGCGAAGTGGCCTACGGCGCGGACGGCCTTCATCTGTGAGCTGGCGCGACTGGAGTTTGCCTCGATCCTCAAGCGGCATGTCAGGGAGCACCACGTGACCGCCGGGAGATGAAGGCGATCTGAAGGAGTTCGAAGAGGATGAGAAGAATGGCGTGTGGCAGTGGTTTGGTGTGACGTCGATCTCCGGAGAAGCGCCATGCCGCCGTCGACACGAACGTGCTGGTCCGGCTCGTCACTCGCGATGACGCCAAGCAGGTGGCGGCCGCCGAGGCGTTCGTCGCGGCAGGGGCCTGGGTGCCACACCTGGCCCTGGCTGAAGCGACGTGGGTGCTGGCATCGGTCTACGACCGCAGCGCCGAGGCGATCGCGTCGGCGGTCGAGATGCTCCTGAGTCACCAGCATCTGACGGTGCAGGACCCTGACGTCGTCGCTGCGGCGGTTGCGCAATTTCGGCGGAGACCGGCCGTCGGCTTCTCGGATTGCCTCATGGTCGAGATCAGCCGGAAGGCCGGCCACGGCCCGCTCGGCACCTTCGACCGGCGATCTTGGCAGGATTGACGGTGCACACCGGCTGTGACGCCAACGTGCGGGGCCGAGACTCATCGGACACGCAGGTCGGACAGCACGTCAGGACGTAACGCGTTCTGAATCCTGTCACGACTTCCGAAGGCTGCTGGGACCCGGCCCCCCTGTCTGCCGGGGCCGTCACCGTCGCGCAGACGGGCCGCCTGGACCGGGGGGGTCTCGAGGTCGATCCTCGCGACGATCCGGTGCAGGATGCTGCCGGCGGGACGACGGGGTTCGTAGCTTGCCGCAACAGGTTTGCCTCGAGGCACTCGAGGACATCGCCCTGCCGAGTCGGCTATGCTCTGATCACGTCGGCGCATCCACCTACCGCACTCATGGCATCGGAGGACTTGTGAGAACACGCACGCCGAAATGGCTGATCTATCTCTTGATCGTGGCCAGCGCCGCGATCGGTATCCAGGCACTCGCGCAGGAGCAAACCGACCCGGTGGTCGCCCGGATCATCGAGCTTGGCACCAGGGACAACCAGGTCATGACCTGGAACGACTTCGCCAGCAACCGGTTCGGCGGGCGCGAGACGGGCACCAACGCGTACACCGACGCCACCCAGTGGGCCGTCTGGCAGTTCAAACAGTTCGGGCTCGATGCGCAACTCGAAGAGGTGGGCGAGGTCCCGGTCGGCTTCAACCGCGGCCCCTGGTTCGGCAAGATGCTCAAGCCCACCGAGAAAGCGCTGCGGTTCGGGACGCCCAGCTTTACCGCCGGCACCAAAGGCATCCAGCGCGGACGCGTCGTCCTGCTCAAGGCCGACCCGTTTTCGGTGCCCGGCCGAGCCACCGGCGGCCAGCCCGTGGCCAAGGAGAACGTGGACAAGAAACGCGCCGCCGTGCTGGAAGGCATTGCTGAAATCAACGCCAATAAGGCCGCCTTCAAGGGCGCGTGGGTGCTGATTGGCGGCAACTCCGGCTTCGGCCGTGACGGCCGGCGCGCCACCAGGCTTCCCGATGGGTCGCCCGAGTACCTGGATGCCGACGCGATTCCACCGCTCACCAAGGCCCTTGTTGATGCTGGCGCGCTCGGGACGATCCAGTCGTCTACGCCGCCCGCGCCCGCGCAGCCGAACAACAACTCGGAGCCGCCGCTCAGCATGCTCGACGGCTACGCCGCGTCGTGGGACCGGCTGCCGGTGCTGCCCGACATCAAGTTGCTCGACACCCAGTTCAAAGAGATCGCGGCGCTGGTCGCGAAGAACGAGCCCGTCGAACTCGAGTTCGACATCCGCAACTGGTTCAAGATGGGCCCGATCAAGTACCACAACGTCGTGGCCACGCTGCGCGGCACGACCTATCCGGACGAATACGTCGTCATCGGCGGCCACTTCGACTCCTTCAGCAGCGGGACCGGCGGCGTCGACGATGGATCCGGATACGGACCCGGGATGGAAGCGATTCGCCTGATTGCCGCATCGGGCGCCAAACCGAAGCGCTCGATCATCTTCATTGGCTTTGCGGCGGAAGAAAACGGCCTGGTGGGGTCGCAGTCGTGGCTGAAGAAGCACCCGGAGATGCTGCCGAAGATCGTCATGATGATCAACCGCGACGGCAGCCCGAGCGCCATCACCGGCGCGAGCGTGCCAGAGACGTGGTACGCGGATTTCGAGCAGATCGTCGCGCCGCTCGCGAACCTCCATCCGAAGTGGCCGTTCAGGCTGCAGAAGGCGCTGCCGCGCGCCCACGCCACGAGCCCTGGCGGCACCGACTCGTCGTCGTTCGAGATGATGAGTGTGCCGACGCTGAACTTCGCGACCACGACAGCCAGGCCGGGGCCAGACGGCAAGGACGTCACCTACCAGTACAGCTACGCGTGGCACACGCTGAACGATCTCTACAGCGAACTGGTGCCCTATACCGAACATCAGCAGGAATCCGCGCTCGTGACCGCCGTGGTGGCCTACGGCGTGGCGAACCTCGACAAACCGCCGACGCGCGACGGCGTGTACCTGGCTGATGGGCTCTACGCCACCATCACAGTCGGCGCCGGCGACGCGCAGAAACAGATTATGACGACGCTGGACTATGCGAACGCACCGCTGCAGGTGGCCAACTTCATCCGCATCGTCGAGGGGAACACGCCCCCGGCGGGTGGTGGCCGGGGAGGCGGCGGCCGCGGCGGGCAGCCCGAGGCCCCACCCATCGGCGCATTCGACGTCGTGAAGGGTCAGATTCAGACTGTCATCTCGTCGCCCACCCAGAAGGCGATGGCCGTGCCCAGCCTGCCGAAGGTGACCAACGCCGCGCTGATGCACGACGCGGCCGGCGTGGTCGGCGTGTCGGCTCCGAACGCGTTCTACATCACGCTCGCGAAGAACGCCGCGCTCGACAAGAAGTTCACCGCGATCGGGAGGGTGATCGCCAGCCTCGGGTCACTGAACGACATCAAGAAGGGGGATGCGATCCGGAGTATCCGGATCACGCGGGTCGGCCAGGCTGCGCGCGACTTCAAGACCGATGACGAGACGTTCAAGACGCTCATCGAATCGGTCTCGAAGAAGAAGTAGGGTCAACCGACTTCGTCCCGGGGGCCCGGGCGTCCTGGAGCCAGAGGTCGTGCCGCGCCGCACATCAGGTCCGGATCCGGCGACGGACGATCCCGTGGACGGCGGCGGTTTCGCCGCCGGGCCGGACACCGTGCGGCGCCAGGCGCGTGGCCAGCGGTGGGCGGATCTGATGCGGCGCACCTTCCCGCCCCCGCCCGTCGGCTACGGCGAGGCCGCGCCGTAGCGCATTGCGCGAAGGCGGGCGGCTTTGATGTGTTGGCGTGTCCCCGGTGCGGCGGCCGCCTGCGTCTCATCGCGCTCCAGGACGAGATCATCGCCAGAACCGAACACGAGTCGCTCTGAACAAGCGTATGGCGAGGAGATCCTGGCGCTGCTCGGCGGCCGGCCCGCACCGGCCGACCGCCCGATAGCCGTAGATCTCCGCGCACCACCCCACGCGCCCGAGGGCGGCGCCGCCGAACGAGGCGGTCCATGCCGCACCCTGGCGCGACACGACGCTCCCGTCGCCACTGCGCCACGTGTAGCCGGCGTTGAGATCGATCGCCACGCCGCGCGCGCCGGAGGCCTGCACGCCGAGCTGGACGTGCCGCGCCAGGCCGGTTTTCAGCAGGATGGGCGTGCCAGCGCCGCGCGTGCCATCGGCGTCACGGGAGTCGCCAGACCGATCACCCAGACGACGGCGAGGAGGTATCGCCAGGCCGGCGCGCCTAGGGCTGGGCCCGAGTGGGCGTGGGCCGCCGGGCCGGACGGCGCTGGAGGTGCCGCTCGAAGGCGTCGAGCGTCTCGCGGCTGACGTGGTGCTCGATCCCTTCGGCGTCGGAGTGCGCGACCTTGGCCGGCACGCCGATGGCCTGCAGGAACGCGACGACGACCTCATGGCGGTGTCGCGACTCCTCCGACAGGCGGCGGCCGGTGGCCGTCAGGAAGATCGACCGGTAGGGCAGCGACGTCACGAACCCTTCGCGGCGCAGGCGCTGGAGCGTGCGGCTGACCGTCACGTGGGTCACGCCAAGGCGACGGGCGAGATCGATGACGCGCGCCTCGCCGGTGGTGTCGATGAGCTCGGCAATCATCTCGACGTAGTCCTGGGCCGTCTCCTGAGCATGCTCCTGCCGGGTACGCTTGGGATCGCGCGCGAGCGGCGCAAGGCGCCGTGGGGCCTGGCGTGTCATGGAATCCGAACGATGATACAGGATTTGACATAGTGTAGCATATGCTACATTATGTCGTGCGTACTGCATGATGCGGAGTCTCGAAGGCATCCACTCCACCGTCGCCGTCCCCCATCACGAAGCTGGGTTCTGGCAGCACTGGCGCGCGTTTGCCGGCCCCGCCCTGCTCGTCAGCGTCGGCTACATGGACCCCGGCAACTGGGGCACCGACCTCCAGGGAGGCGCGCAGTTCAAGGTACGCG
The DNA here is from genome assembly GCA_963817635.1 of uncultured Acidobacteriota bacterium. Classification (GTDB taxonomy): domain Bacteria; phylum Acidobacteriota; class Vicinamibacteria; order Vicinamibacterales; family 2-12-FULL-66-21; genus CAWFPR01. Next base: position 20,212 of record CAWFPR010000008.1, read on the forward strand.
CTGCTCTGGGTCGTCGCCCTGGCCAGCCTCATGGCGATCTTCCTGCAGGTCATCGCCGCGCGCCTCGGCGTCGTCACCGGCAAGGACCTCGCGCAGTGCTGCCGCGACTGGTATCCGCGCTGGACCCGCTGGCCCAACTGGCTCCTCTGCGAACTCGCCATCGGCGCCTGCGACCTGGCCGAGGTCCTCGGGAGCGCGGTCGCGATCAATCTCCTGTTTCACGTCCCGCTGCTCTGGGCCGTGATCATCACCGCGCTCGACGTGTTCGCCCTGCTCGCGCTGCAGCGCTTCGGCATGCGCGCCATCGAAGCCGTCGTCCTGCTGCTCGTGACGACGATCTCGGTCTGCTATTTCATCGAGATCTTCATCCTGCCCGCGACGCGTCCGGCCTTCGGCGAAATGGGGGCCGCACTGCTGACGCCGGGCCTCCGGCAGGCCGGCATGCTCTACATCGCGATCGGCATCATCGGCGCCACCGTCATGCCCCACAACCTGTACCTGCACTCCGCGCTCGTGCAGAGCCGGAAGCTGCAGCAGGACCGCGCGTCGGTCAAGCGCGCCGTCAAGTTCAACACCATCGACTCGACCGTGGCGCTCATCATCGCGTTCTTCGTGAACGCGGCGATCCTCGTGCTGGCGGCGATCGTGTTCTACGGCCGGAGCAGCGTGACGGTCCCCGGGGGCCAGGTCATCGCCTTCAGCCCCGACAGCGACTGGATCCGCGTCGCCTACCTCACGCTCGCGCCACTCCTCGGCACCGCCATCGGCAGCACGCTGTTCGCCGTCGCGCTCCTGGCCAGCGGCCAGAGCAGCACGATCACCGGCACGCTCGCCGGCCAGGTGGTCATGGAAGGGTTCATGCACTGGCGGATGCAGCCGTGGGTGCGCCGTCTCATCACCCGATCGCTGGCGATTCTGCCCGCGATCCTGATCATCGGCATCCGCGGCGAGAGCAGCGTGACCGATCTCCTGACCCTCAGTCAGGTGATCCTCGCGCTCCAGCTCCCCTTCGCGATGTTTCCGCTGCTCCACTTCACCAGCTCGCGGCGCCGGATGGGCGAATGGAAGAATGGGTGGTTTCTGCTTGCGGCCGGCTGGGGAAGCGCGCTACTCATTACCGTGATGGATCTCTACGGTCTCCCGGACTCGCTCAGGGCTGCCTGGCAGATCGTGACAGGCGGCTAGATGTACGTCACGATCCTCGTCCCGCTCGACAGCACGCCCACCGATCGCGGGATCATCGATCACGTCAAGGCGCTGGCGCACGTGATGGGCAGCCGGGTCGTCCTGCTGCACGTCGCGGACGGCTGGGCGGCGCGCACGTTCGGCCCTGACGCCGTGAGTCCCGAGGTCAGCGACGACCAGCGCTACCTCAACGAGGTGCAGGCCGAGTTCGAAACGGCAGGTATTCACGCCGAGACCGTCCTCGCCTACGGCGAGCCGGCGGACGAAATCGTCAGATGGATTCGTGAGAAAGGCTGTGATCTGGTTGCGATGAGTACGCACGGCCACCGCTTCCTGGCGGACTTGTTCCTGGGGACCACCGCGTCGAAGGTGCAGCACCAGGTCAGTGTCCCGGTGCTGCTCCTCCGAGCGCGGTGACCCCGGCCTTACCTCGCCCGTAGGTCGTTACCGATTCCGAAAGCTGCACGCCCTCTCGCCATCTCTTTTCAGGCATTCCCGTGAGACTCGGCAGGCCGCGCCGATTGCAGATGACGCCCGGAATTCCCAGGTGGGCGAACCGCAAGCGAGCGTGGTCGGATTGGCCGTCGTCCTGGCGCTCGCTGCGAGCGGCTCGCCACCCGCGCGTGCACGCGCGCCGGTGCGCGGCACATGTCGTTACGCCTTCAGCGTGGCGCCCTCGGGCACGATCCCGTACTCCACATCTCGCCAGAGCGCGACGACTAGTTTCCGGGACAGCGCCACAATGCCGATGCGTTGACTCCGGCCGCCAGCCGGGCCACAGCGGGTCAGAGACCCTTGCGTCAAGGCACTCATGGGTTGCCAGCGCACCTAACACCACGCCAGTTGCAGACCGATCCGCCGCAACTCTGCGCGGCCGGCTGTGCTGATCCCCTGGTCCTGCACGCGTTGGTCGCTCCGATAGGGCACAGGCACGAACCCCAGCACCGCCCCGATCTGCCGGCCATTGCGAAACGCGTGCCGAAGAGCTCCGCGCTGAACAGCTCGACACGATTCGGCAGATCGGCCTCGTCGTGATCAACCTGCTCACCGGATTCACGAACGACCGGTGGCTCGCCAGCGAGGCGAACCCGGCGGGGTATCATGCGAGCATGTGGATCTTCACCGGCATCGCGGTGCCCGCGGTCGTCTGCGCCACGGCGCTGTGGAAGGCGGAGGCCGGGCCGCACGCGCACGGCCTGGAGACGATCACGGCGCACTGACCGAGCGGCAGTCGCGCAGACGGCGCGGAGGCGTCGCCCGTGACATGCCGTTCCGCTTAGGATTACTCAGTCATGCATATCTCGAAAATGAACTGGATGCAGGTCGATGCCTCGCTGGGGCGCGACCGCCGGGCCGTCGTGCCGGCCGGCAGCACCGAGCAGCACGGGTACCTGAGCCTCTCGGTCGACGCCATCCTCGCCGAGCGCGTCGCGATCGAGGCGGCCGAACCGCTCGGCGTGCCGGTGTTCCCGGTGCTCGCCTACGGCATCACGCCGTACTTCCGCAGCTATCCGGGCACCATCAGCCTCCGCCTGGACACGTACCAGCGGATCGTCGCCGACATCCTCGACAGCCTCGCGGGCACCGGCTTCACGCGGATCCTGTTCGTCAACGGCCACGGCGGCAACAGTCCCGGCGGATCGATTCTCCAGGAATGGATGAACGAGCACCCCGGCGTTGCCGTGAAGTGGCACAACTGGTGGAACGCGCCGAGGACCGCGGCCGCCGTGGCGGCCATCGATCCGGTGGCGTCGCACGCGTCCTGGATGGAGAATTTTCCGTGGACGCGGCTCCCGGGCGTCGCCATGCCCGACGGGCAGAAGCCGATGATCAACCTCGGGCGCATGCGCCTGATGGACGCCGCCGCCGTCCGCGCGGCGCTCGGCGACGGCAACTTCGGCGGCGACTACCAGAAGCCGGACGATCACATGATGGAGATGTGGCGCGCCGGCGTCGAGGAGACGCGCGAGGCGCTCGAGGGGCCATGGTCGTAGATCTCACGCGGCGCGACCGCGTGCTCGTGTGGGGCGCCGGCGCCATCGGCGGCACCGTCGCCGCGTATCTCGCGCGCGCGGGCTGCGAGGTGGTGGCCGTCGACGCGAGCGAGGCGCACGTCCGTGCGATTCGCAGCCGCGGCGTCGCGGTGACCGGCCCGATCGAGACGTTCACGCAGCCGCTGCCGGCGTTCACGCCGGGCACGATCGCGGGGCAGTGGGACCTGATCGTGCTCGCGGTCAAGGCGCTGCACACCGAGCAGGCCGTGCGGCAGCTGGAGCCGCATCTCGTGCCGGACGGCGTCGTCGTCTCGCTGCAGAACGGCTTCAACGAGATCGCCATCGCGGACGTCGTCGGCGCGTCGCGGACCATTGGCGCGTTCATCAACTTCGGCGCGGACGTGGTCCAGCCGGGGGTCGTGCACTTCGGCGGCCGCGGCGCCGTGGTGCTGGGCGAGCTGGACGGTGCGCGGACGGAACGGCTGGATCGGATCCTTCGGCTCCTGCAGCGATTCGAGCCGGACACGATGACCACCGACAACATCTGGGGCTATCTCTGGGGCAAGATGGCCTACGGCGCACTGCTCTTCGCGACCGCGCTCACGCCCGACAGCATCGTCGAGGTGCTCGAGTCGCGCGAGGCGCGGCCCGTGCTCACCGCGCTGGCTCGCGAGGTGATGGCGGTCGCGGCCGCGGCCAGCATCAAGACGATGGGATTCAACGGCTACGATCCGGCGGCATTCGGGCCCGACGGCACGCCCGAGGCGATCGACTCCTCGTTCGACGCGATGGTCGCCTTCAACCGCCGGTCGGCGAAGACGCACACCGGCGTGTGGCGCGACATCGCCGTGCACCATCGCAAGACCGAGTGCGACGCGCAGTTCAAGCCGATCCTGAAGCTGGCCGAGGCCGCCGACGTGCCGGTGCCGCACCTCGAGCGGCTGGTGAAAGTGATGCGCCGGGTGGAGCGCGGCAAGCAGCCGCAGGCGCGAAAGAACATCGATGCACTTGCGGTTTGACGGGCGGACGGCGATCGTCACCGGTGCGGCGCACGGCTTCGGCCGCGCCATCGCGCTCGCGTTCGCGCGGCTCGGCGCGCGCGTGGTCGCCTGCGACGTCGCGCGGGCCGAGCTGGACGAGACCGCCCGGATCGCGGGCGAGCGGAACCATCCGATCGAGATCCGCGCGCTGGACGTGTCGGATCGCGAAGCCGTGCAGGCCATGGCGCGCGACACGCTCGCGGCGTACGGGCGCATCGACATCCTGGTCAACGACGCGGGCGGCGTGCTCGGACAGACCGGGCGGCCGCTCGAGGAGATCGCCGAGACCGACTGGCGCGCGATCTTCGCCGTGAACCTCGACGGCGCGTTCTACTGCAGCCAGGCGGTCGCCCCGGCGATGAAGGCGGCGCACTCCGGCCGGATCGTCAATATCTCGAGCGGCGCGGGCCTCGGCATCAGCCTCACCGGGATCCAGGCGTATGCGTCGGCGAAGGCCGGGCAGATCGGCCTGACGCGTCAACTCGCGCACGAGTTGGGGCCCTGGGGCATCACGGTCAACAGCGTCGCGCCCGGCTTCGTGCGATCGAATCCGACCACCGAGAAGCAGTGGCAGTCGTACGGGGAAGAGGGACAGCGCCGCCTGGTCGGGAACATTGCGCTCCGCCGCCTCGGATCGCCGGACGACATCGCGAACGGCGTCCTGTTCTTCGCGAGCGACTACGCCGGGTGGATCACGGGCCAGACGCTGTCGATCGACGGCGGCAAGTAGCCCCGTGCGAGCCGACGACCCGCACGTTTCGAATCACCATCCCGCTTCGTGGAAGCGCGGGCGGGCGCGCGCGGTCGATCGCGAGATCCTGCGCGGGCACCTCGCACGTTACCTGCCGCATGAGGACGCGACGGCCCCGTGCGTTCCTGCATCCGCGTCATCCCCGAGGGATCCGGTCGCCATTTTTGCTGCAGCCGGGCCGGTCCGCCGATTTACAATCGGTCGCATCGAAGGAGACGCGACGTGCCGGACCGGACGCTGACCGTGGGCGGGCTGACCACGGCGCCGGGCGAGAAACGCCACGGCGTGAACGAATTCATCGTGCAGGGCCAGCCGTACCGCCTGCCCATGTGGCTCGTCAACGGCGCGGCCGACGGCCCGAGGCTCGTCGTGACCGCCGGCGTCCACGCGGCCGAGTACGCGAGCATCGCCGCCGCGCGGGATCTCGGCCGTGCGCTCGATCCGGCGCGGTTCACGCTCCTCGATCAGTTCTTCTGGCTGCGCAGCGCACACCAGGGCTTCTGGTACCCTTCCGTCCCGGTCGGCGAAACGGTGCGCAAAGGGCAGACGCTCGGCTGCGTCGAGGATGTCGAAGGCCGCGTGCTGCAGGAGGCGATCGCCCCGGCCGACGGCTGCGTCCTCTTCATCGTCGCGTCGCTCGCGATCAACGACAACGATCCGCTGCTCGCGGTCGGCGCCTGATGGGCGATCGCGTCTTCGAGTTTCTCGCCGCGAACGAGCCTCGATACTTCCGCGAGCTCGCCGAGCTCGTCGCGATTCCCTCGGTCAGCACTGATCCCGCGCGCGCGGCCGACGTGCGGCGCGCGGTCGAATGGGTCGCGGCTCGGCTCGGCCGCACGGGCGACGTCGACGTCGAGATCTGGGAAACGCCGCGGCACCCGGCGGTCTACGGCGGGTGGAACGGCGCGCCGGGCGCGCCGACCGTCCTCGTCTACGGCCACGCGGACGTGCAGCCGCCCGATCCGGTCGACGCCTGGGTGTCGCCGCCGTTCGAGCTGACCGAGCGCAACGGCCGGCTGTACGGCCGCGGCGTCAGCGACGACAAGGCGTCCATGCTGCTGCCGATCCTCGCGGCGGAGGCGTTCTTCGCGTCCGGGTCGCGGCCGCCGGTGAACCTGCGCTTCCTCATCGAAGCCGAAGAGGAGATCGGCAGCCCGAGCCTCGCCGCGCTCGTGCGCGATCGGCGCGACGCGCTCGCGTGCGACGTCGTGCTGTCCGCCGACGGCGGCATGTGGCGCGCCGAGTCGCCGAGCGTCACCGTCAGCGCGCGCGGCCTCTGCTCGCTCGACTTCACCGTGCGCGGCGCGGCCAGGGACCTGCACTCGGGCCGCCACGGCGGCGGCGTGGCCAACCCGCTGCACGCGGCCGCCGCGCTGATCGCGTCGTTGCACGACGACGATGGCCGCGTCGCGGTCGACGGGTTCTACGACGATGTGGCGCCGCTCGAACCGGCCGTCACCGAATCTCTCGCGCGCCTGACCTTCGACGAGGCGGCGTACCTGCGCGCCGTCGGCGCGCCCGCGGCGTTCGGCGAGCCTGGATTCGGCACGCTCGCGCGCCAGTGGTATCGCCCGACGCTCGAAGTGAACGGCCTCTACGGCGGCTATCAGGGGCCGGGCCGGAAGACCGTGCTGCCGGGCGAGGCGCACGCCAAGATCACCTGCCGCCTGGTCGAGAATCAGCAACCGGAGGAGATCGCCGCACGGGTGCGCCTGCATCTCGAACGCCGCTGCCCGCCGGGTGTGACGCTGACGATCGAGGAGGGCGACCGAGGATCGCCCGCGTACCGCGTGTCGACCGCGAGTCCGGCGGTACACGCCGCGATCGAGACGTTCGAAGAGGCGTTCGGCCAGCCGGTCGACGTCGTCGGCATGGGCGGGACGGTGCCGATCGCGGCGATGCTCCGGGAGACGCTCGGCGTCGACACGGTGTTCTTCTCGTTCAGCGTCGCCGACGAGGACATCCACGCGCCGAACGAGTTCTACCGGCCGGAGCGCTTCCGGACCGGCCTCCGCGCCTGGCCGGCGATGTGGCGGCGGCTCGCCACGCACGCGGCGCGGCGCTGAGCGATGCCCGCGCGACGAGTCGGGCGCGGCCGCCGGCAACGGCGAGCTCGCGCTGGTGTCGGGCCTCATCAACCAGCAGGCGCTCGCGCTCAGTTAGGGACTGCCCGGAAATGAGTGAATGGCGCAGGTATTTCCGAACGGGCCCTTACCTGGACGGATTCAGGGGCCTCTCGATGCTGCTGCTGTCAACGGCTCCGCTGGTCTGGCTGATGCGCCGCCGTCAGGTCTGAGCACGAACTCTTTATCCCGGTTGTCGAGCCGGTTCGACCCTCCTTGTTGTGCCGACAGAGCACATGGCGGGGAGCTTAACGCGGCGGCCCGGACTTTACTTTTCAGCCGCTCGCTCGGTGCCTACATAGCATCATCGTCCACCCCGTATTGCGACGCCAGCGCCGCGCCGGGCAGCGCGTTCTGTAGATTCCGCATCCGGGGACTCCACGCCCGTGCCGCTTCAGAAGGAGGCGAGGCCTGGAGGTCCTGTATCCGCGGTGTGCCGGGTTCGATGTGCACGCCAAAACGGTCGTGGGGTGCGTACCGGATCACCGAAGGGGCGACCGTCCGCTATGAACGGCGCTCGGTCTCGACCAGGCTCGCTCCCCAGTCTTCAACTCGAGGGCCGGGGATATGGGACATGCAGGCGCCTTCGGCCACGCCTTCCAGAGGGGCACGGCTCGGGAGCGGCGAATCGCCGGCGGGCAGCCCGAGGCCCCACCCATCGGCGCATTCGACGTCGTGAAGGGTCAGATTCAGACTGTCATCTCGTCGCCCACCCAGAAGGCGATGGCCGTGCCCAGCCTGCCGAAGGTGACCAACGCCGCGCTGATGCACGACGCGGCCGGCGTGGTCGGCGTGTCGGCTCCGAACGCGTTCTACATCACGCTCGCGAAGAACGCCGCGCTCGACAAGAAGTTCACCGCGATCGGGAGGGTGATCGCCAGCCTCGGGTCACTGAACGACATCAAGAAGGGGGATGCGATCCGGAGTATCCGGATCACGCGGGTCGGCCAGGCTGCGCGCGACTTCAAGACCGATGACGAGACGTCCAAGACGCTCATCGAGTCGGTCACGAAGAAGAAGTAGGGCCTGCGTCTCATTGCGCTCTTCGAGGAGGCCACGGTGACTGCGCACGACGCACCTGGTGTCCCACTGGCGGTCCCTGTGGCGTCGAGTTCTGCCCGCTCCGCAACCGATGAGAAGAGCGCGAAAACGTTGTCCATGGGGCTGTTGACGGTGCATCATACCAGCGGTCCGGAGGGATGATTGCCACCAACGCGGCGTAGGGCGGTCTTGCAATGGACGGCCCGCCTTGCGCTGGCCGGCTCTGCCGGCTGGTTCGTCGGCCTCTACCTTTACATCGCGCTTTCGAGGATCACCTACCCGTACGAGCTGGAATGGATGGAAGGCGGCAGCCTGGAGCAGGTTGGACGCATCCTGGCCGGTCAGCCGCTCTACGTGAAGCCGTCGCTGGAGTTCATCCCCTACATCTACACGCCGGCCTACTTCTACGTGGCCGCCGCCGCGTCGTGGATCGGCGGCGCCGGATTCACGCCGTTGAGAGTCGTGTCCCTCCTGTCGTCGCTCTGCTGCTTCGCGCTTGTCTTCGCCCTCGTCCGTCACGAAAGCCGGAGCGGGCTCTACGGCCTGATAGCGGCGGGACTCTTCGCGGCCACGTTCAGGCTCGGCGGCGGCTGGTTCGACCTCGCGCGGGTGGACTCATTGTTCATGGCGCTGCTGCTCGGCGGCGTGCTGGCGCTCAGGCTGCGTCCGACGATTGCCGGGTCGGCGCTCGCGGCGACGCTGTTCTTCCTGTCGTTCATGACAAAACAGCCCGCGGCCGTCCTGGCGGCCGCGATGGCCGCCGGCTGTCTTCCGATGCGGTCAGGGTGGGCCCGGCTGGCGTTCCCGGCGGTGTTTGCCGGCATGGCTGGTTTGGCTGTCGCCGGCTTCGATGCCGCCACCGCCGGGTGGTTTTGGTACTACGTCTTCAGGCTTCCGGCCGAGCACACGATCGAGCATCCGCTGCTGCTGGGCTTCTGGTCCCATGACGTGTTCCGGCCGCTGACGATCGCGGCGTTACTCACCGGCGTCTTCCTGTACCGCGTGGCCGCGCGGCGCGCGGGTGAGCTGTCGTTCTATCTGGCGCTCGTTGGCGGGCTGATCGGAATCGCCTGGCTGTCGCGGATCCATTCCGGGGGCTACGACAACGTGCTGATGCCGCTCCACGCGGCGCTCGCGATTGGCGGTGGGCTCGGCGTCGCATCCATGCGCGGGACCAGGTTCGAGTCAGCCGCGGCGCTCGCATGCCTGATCCAGTTCGGGTTGCTGGCCTATGCGCCCGCAAACCAGGTTCCGCCCGCGCGTGACCGTGAGGCCGGCGACCGGCTCGTCGCAACGATCGCGGGATTCCAGGGCGACGTGTTCATCCCGATGCACGGCTACCTCGCGCAGCGCGCTGGAAAGCGCGCGTTCACCGGCGGAATGGCGTTCGACGATGTCCGCCGCGGGCGCGACGAGTCCATCATCCGTGACCTCGAGACCGAGGTGGGAACCTCGCTCAGTGAGGGCCGTTTCGACGCGGTTATCCTGGACGGTCCGGACTGGGGCTTTGCCGATGCAATCAACTCCGGGTACAAGTACCAGGGGCGCCTGTTCGATGACGCCACGCTCTTCATGCCAAGGACGGGCTTGCGGACCAGACCGCAGGAATTGTTCGTCGCCCGGAGCGGCGGGTGAGCGCCGGGCCGGTGCCAGCACCGGCGGCTCACCTCGGGCGCAGAATCTGGGGGCCGGCGGCGCTGCTTGCGGCGGCGTGGCTCCTCCTGTGGGGCATCTACATCTACAGGTCTCACTACCTCGCGCTGGCGACCCTGGTGCAGGATGACACCTATTACTACCTGCTTCCGGCCTGGAACTTCTCCAGGGCCGGCTGGTTCACATTCGACGGCCTCACATCGGCGTACGGCTTCCAGCCGTTGTGGGAACTGTGTCTGGCCTCGGTTGCGATGGGGCTGCCGTCGCGCGAGGCCTTGCTGCGGTCGTCGCTCTTTCTCGGTGCTGTTTGCTATGCGCTGACCGCGGTCGGCGTCGCCAGGGCGGCAACCCTGCTCTGGTGCCGCGCGGGAAGGTCCGGCGGCGCGTGGGCCGCGGCCGTGGCCGCCATCGTCTTCTTGGTGAACACACCGGTACAGGCGTCCAACCTGACCGGGAAGGAAAACGCGCTGTACGGCTTGTTGTTCGTGCTGCTGCTGAACCTGGGTCTGAGCGAGCGCGTCGCGAGCCGGCCCAGGTTTCCGTTCCTGGCCGGAGGCCTGGCCGGGTTGATTCTGCTCGCGCGACTCACCCCGATGTCGCTTGCGGTTGTGGCAATCCAGCCGCTGATGCCGGCCTGGCGACGCTCGCGCGTCGCATTCACGGCGCGGTACGCGGCCGCCGCGACATTGGTCGTGGCGCCTTGGGCCGGGTATGCGATCGCGGCGTTCGGATCGCCGGTGCCGACATCCGCGTTCGTCCGGACAGAGGGCCTGGGGGCATACCTTGCGAGTGGCGGGCCCGGTTTTCGAGGCTCGGCGCAGGTCGTGCTGGAGTATCTGAACGCGTGTGGCCGCTTCTCCCTCGGGCTTGCATCGCAGTTCTGGGATGCGCCTCACCAGCTCGACGGGCTGGGCCGGATCGCCGTGCCGCTTCTCGTGCTGACAGGCCTCGCGTGGGTCGTCGTTGCGGCACCGCGGCGTTCCCAGGGCCAGGTCACGACGAACGAGCCGGACGCGTACGTAGTCGCGCTGCTGGGCGCCATTGTCGCGGCGTCCGCTGTCATCCCGATACTCCTCTCGCGGGACCCCGCGGACATGTACCTGACCGGCGGTGGTACATCGTGGAGCTGCCCGTGCTCGCGGCTCTTCTTGCCGGTGTCGGCGGCGGGGTGCTGGCGGCGTCGGTTCGGCGCGCGCCGGGCATCGTGCGGGCGTGGCTGGCGGCGCTCTTTTTCGCCTGGCTCTGGGGCGCGGCGGGTCAGACAGCGGCCCTGGGCAAGCCAAGCCTGATCTACACGGACCAGGGACGGTGGCAGGACGTGACGCTGCGCGCAACGCTCTGGAGCAATCGCGAGTTCCACCTGACTCGCGACGATCGCGTCGGCGCTTTCAGCGCGGGGCTTCTCGGGTGGTTCTCAACAGGGACTGTCGTGAATCTCGATGGGCTGGCCAACGACGAAGTGGCGCGCTCGACACGGGCGCACTGGTCCACGGACCGCTATTGCGCGTACCGTGGGATCCATGTCTACGTGGACGCCGTCGATCCGGCACGTCTCTTCGAGCGGTATGCCGTCCACGTGACCTTCCCGAACAGCAGCCCGGAGTTCCCGATCTACTACGTTGCGGACATCGGCAACGCCCGGGGCGGAGCGAGCGGCGAAGGCACAGAGGGCGGGCGGGCGCCCTGACGCGCGCGGCGTGATACGGCCTCAACCACTGCGTGCGAGGCCTGGAGGTCCTGTATCCGCGGTGTGCCGGGTTGGATGTGCACGCCAAAACGGTCGTGGGGTGCGTACGGATCACCGCAGGGGCGACCGTCCGCTATGAACGGCGCTCGGTCTCGACCAGGCTCGCTCCCCAGTCTTCAACTCGAGGGCCAGGGATATGGAACATGCAGGCGCCTTCGGTCACGCCTTCCAGAGGGGCACGGCTCGGGAGCGGCGAATCGCCGCGTCTCGAGTGGCCAGCGGGAGCGAATGCGCTCTTGCCGTCGCGACAATCAGCCTGTCGGCCGGATCGCCATGGAACGAGGCCGGCAGCGCGTCGAGGGCCATCACCACCTGCGTATCGAGCGGCAAGACTCGAAGCATCCGTTCGTCGGCGGCCTGCTCGAGCCAGTCCGCAAACGAGAACGGTACCTCGAGGCGGCCCTTGCGGTGGAGCATCTGCGCTTCCCAGAGACTGATCGCCGACAGGCACACGTCGCGGCGCGCGGCCAGCGCGTCGAGCGCGTCGCGCTCGCGACGCGACAACGGCGAGCGGGGCGTCAGCCACCATACCCAGACGTGGGTGTCGAGCAGCACCGTCACCGAAGGGCCTCGAACTCCTCGTCTGTCACCATCGACTCCGAAGGCTTCGCCAGTAACCGGCCTCCCGCCGCGCGCAGCCGCTTCCAGATTGGCTGGTCCGCGACGGACTGTGGCGGTCCCGGCCGGCGCAGCTGGGCAACCACCCGGCCCCGGCGCGTGATCGTCACCGGCGCGCCGGTGCGCTCGACCTGGCGGATGATCTTCAGGCAGCGTTGTTTGAAGTCGGTGACTGAAATGTCCATTTCAGGAGTTTAGATGTACATTTTTGGATTGGCAAGCCCCACGCCCCGTCTACATTCGAAGGCCGGGAAGCCCAGCGCGCGGGCCACGGGATGCGAAGATTGCGCTGACCCCAAGGCGTTGCAGCAGGGCGCCCGGCTCAGCGGCAGCACGGTGGAACGGGTATGATACGCGCGGAATCATGACCGCCCCGATGCTCGGCGGCGGTCCGCTCGATCGTCGCCTGGCGCGCGGGCGTTCCTCGACAGGCGCTCGTCTCCGAACTGGCCACGAGCGGATTCAGGCGGCGCCCATCACGGCGATGATCGCGAGCAGCGCGACGCGACCCACCACCATCGTCTACCTCCCGCGGTGGAAGGCGACAAGCTACTTGCCGAGGTCGCAGCTACCTGTCGAGGCCACGTAGACGAGGCGAACGGGGGAATGCGCTCGGTCGAGCAGCGCGCCAATTGCGGCATAGGCTCCAATGCCGACCGCGACGCATGGAAGATCCCGCTTCTTGTTGTTGCAGGCATTCCAGGCGGGCACCGCGGCCAGGATGCCCCCGATGATCGCGCCGCTTGCCACTGAGTCGCGGTCCGTCTCGATCCGCTCGACCGACTCGCACGCGAACGCGGACTCCTCGTGGCCACGTCGGATCACAAGCTCAAAGGACGACACCCTGCTCAACTTCCCGGTGAGCACCTGGCCGCCGACGCTGATGCGCAGCCGGTCGCCCGGGTGGATACGCTCGCCGAGCGCGGCGAACGTCGCGGTTTTGGGGTGGCGGGGCGCCGGGGGCACCCCGGGATGCTGCGAAGACCTCCGCGCCACGGGTGGGGCGCACGCCGCGGCGACAAGCATCGCCAAGGAGACGGCGCACACGACGATCTGTCGCACGACGCAGCCACGATACCGGCCTGAACGCCTCCAAGTCGTGAGTGACGGCTGAGAAGCAGTGAAGAACTGCTGAATGAGTCGATCTGGGCTTCGGGGGGGAGAAGCGCCAGTCGGGCGGTGCCAATCCGCGCCGTTGTGCGGCTTGGGTCCGGTGCGCGGGGCTTGGGTCTGAGAACGGCGCTTATGTCGCCGACTTTGAGGGACGATGTCGCATTCGTGGCGTCGTCCCTTTCGTTTGTACGCTCGAAGGCGTTACGATGGGGCGTTTCGGCTGGCACCGGCAGCCGCGCCTTCATCGTTCACTTCTACGCTCGTCAATCGCCATGGCAGGAGTCCACGCAGCGCGCTCGGGTAGTGCCACGAGCCGACCGTCCTCCGAGACGAGCGGAACACACCCCGTGTTGTTGTTCATCGCGCTGCTGACCACGACCCTCGTGGCCTACGCGCCCGTGTGGAATGGCGGCATTCTCTGGGACGATCGGGCGCACCTGACGCGCATCGATCTGCAATCGATCGGGGGACTGGGCCGCATCTGGTTCGATCTGGGTGCGACGCAGCAGGTACTATCCGGTCCTTCACACAGGGTTCTGGTTGATGGCACGCGTTGCCGGGAGTGCGCTGTGGCCGTACCATCTCCTGAATATCCTCCTGCATGCGACGTCAGCATTCCTCGTTGCGCGCGTAGTCGATCGCCTTGGCATCCGTGGTGGCTGGCTTGCCGCCGGTGTGTTCGCGCTGCATCCCATGCAGGTGGAGTCGGTCGCTTGGATTTCAGAGCTCAAGAACACCTTGTCCGGCGTTCTTTACCTGGGCGGCGTACTCCTGTACCTCGGATTCGACAGCAGCCGGAGTCGACGGCAGTACGCCGCAGCGCTCCTTCTCTTCACTCTTGCGGTTCTGTCCAAGTCAGTGACGGTGACACTGCCGGCGGCGCTGCTCGTCATTCTGTGGTACCGACGCGGTCATCTTCATTGGAGGCGAGATACCCTGCCGTTAGTGCCCTTCTTCCTGGTCGGCGTGATCCTGGGGCTGTTGACGGTCTGGGTCGAATACAGTCTCGTTGGCGCGCGAAATGAGTACTACCCGTATGGGGCCGTCGGGCGCATCCTGATCGCGGGACGGGCGACATGTTTCTACGTATGGCGACTCCTCGTGCCTGTGAACCTGTCGTTCATCTATCCGCGATGGACGATTGATCCTCTGTCGCCCGCGCAATACGTCTATCCGGTATTGGTCGCGGTCGTTTTCGCGCTCGCGTGGTCGTTGCGCCATCGGACGCGGGCGCCGCTGGCTGCGCTGCTGTTCTTCTCCATTACGCTTGCGCCGGCTATCGGCTTTGTGAACGTGTACCCCTTCCGGGTACTCGTTCGTCGCGAATCACTTTGTGTACCTGGCGGCGCTTGGTCCCATCGTCTTGCTGTCCGCGGTACCCGGGTTCCGGTTCGTGCCGCACCGAGTTCGAGGTCTTCCAGGCGCCCTCGTCATCGGGCTTCTCGGCGTTCTCACGTGGCACGAAAGTGCAACATACCGTGACGCCGAGACGCTGTATCGCGTCACCATCACCAGAGATCCCGGCTCGTGGATGGCGCATACCAATCTGGGCGCTCTCCTGTTGGAGCAGGGGTCTGTGGCGCTGCCGGAGGCGATGACGCAGTTCCGGGAAGCGCTCTACGCGAAGCCCGATCTCGTTGAGGCGCGGTACAACCTGGGGGTGGCGCTGCGGCTGTCGGGGCAAGTTCGCGAGGCGGAACGCGAGTATCGTGAAGCCCTGACGATCGATCCCCGTCACAAGAAGGCCTCAACCGATCTCGCGCTTCTGCTGTCCGCACAGGGGCGGTGGCGAGAGAGCGAGCCTCTTCTCCGGAGCGCACTCGCGAACTCGCCGGAGGACGCGAACCTCCACAACAGTCTCGGTACCGTTCTCGCCAGCCTCGGGGACCGCGCCGGTGCGCTGTCGGAGTTCACGGCAGCGGTGCGGCTGATTCCCGCCGATCGCGACGCGTATCTGAATATCGCGAGCCTCTTTGCAGCGTCCGGCCATCCAGAGGACGCCATGCCCTGGCTGGACCGAGGCATCGGCGCCTTGCCGGGCGACGCTGCGATGCACGCCGCGCGGGCGGATGCGCTGGCTGCCGGCGGCAGAACCGCCGAGGCGATCGCCGAGTACTCCAACGCGATCCGTCTCGATCCCTCGCAGCCGAAACCGTACAACAACCTGGGCGTTGTATGCGCAGAGTCCGGCCGGCATGAGGAGGCGTTGGCCGCATTCGCACTTGCCCTGCGCCTGGATCCGAATTACGCCGAGGCTATCGTGAATCGTGGGCTGTCGCTGGCGGCTGTGAACCGAACGACGGAGGCGATAGAAGCGTTCGAGCGGGCAGTCCAGATTTCCCCGTCTGATGCCGAGAGTCGCGTCAACCTGGCCGTGCTCCTTCTTCGGGAGGGGCGACGCCATGATGCCGCCGAACAACTGAAGACGGTGCTGAGTTCGGAGCCGCATAACCGCGTCGCGCGTCGCCTGCTCCGCCTGGCTGGCGGCGGCTGAGACCTCCGATCGAAATCGAGCAACTAGCTTGCCCGTGGTGATTGGAACTGCTAACTCCGGCCCAGACCAAGTTGATTATTCAATTCTGATCTGGGCCGTACCAGGCTGCCGTAGAGCCGTTCGAGAAAAGGCAGCACCGGCGGTTGGGGCGCGACACACTGGAGCGGGTCACACGGCTGCCGATGAGCTGGCCCGGCCATAGTCTATAATTGGCGGCCTCGATGAGTCTGGCTCCGGGGAGCGGTTGTCCGCTCGAGCGTCGCCTGGCGCGCGGGCGTTCCTCGATACGCGCTCATCTCCGAGGTCTCATAGATGCTGCGATCGTTCGTCGTGCTCGCGCTGGGATTCGCCAGTGCCTTCATTCCGGCCCAGGCGACGGGCCCCATCCCCCCGTCCCTCTTCGGCGGTCTCTCCTGGCGTCAGATCGGTCCGTTTCGGGGAGGACGTCTCGCGGCGGTCACCGGCGTTGCGTCCTCGCCGGAGACGTACTACATCGGCGCCGCGCTGGGTGGCGTCTGGAAGACCACTGATGGCGGCAACCGCTGGACGCCGATCTTCGACCACGCGGGCCCGCTCGGGTCGATCGGCGCCGTCGCCGTGTCGGCCTCGAACCCGGAGGTCATCTACGTCGGCACCGGCGAATCGGCCCCGCGCGAGGACGCGTCGTTCGGCGATGGGGTCTGGAAGTCGAGTGACGCCGGCAGCACCTGGACGCACGTCGGGCTCGAGGACAGCCGGCACATCGCGCGCATCGTGATCGACCCGCACAACCCCGATCTCGTCCTGGTCGCGGCCCAGGGTCACGTCTACGGTCCGAACGACGAGCGCGGTGTGTTCCGTTCGACCGACGGCGGCCGCACCTGGACGAAGGTCCTGTACAAGGACGCGCTGAGCGGCGCCATCGAGCTGGCCGCCGATCCCGACAACCCCTCGACAGTCTTCGCGGCGCTGTGGCAGGTGCAGCGCCAGCCCTGGCACCTGGAGAGCGGCGGCCCCGGCAGCGGTCTCTACAAGTCCACCGACGAGGGCGCGACGTGGACCAGGGTCACCGGCCACGGCCTGCCCGAAACCGTCCTGGGCAAGATCGGCATCTCGGTGGCGGCCGGCACGGGCGGCAAGCGCGTGTATGCGCTCGTCGAGGCGGCGCACGGCGGTCTCTTCCGGTCGGACGACGGCGGCACGACGTGGACACAGACGAGCGACTCGCATCCGCTCTACACGCGCGCGTGGTATTTCACGAAGGTCTTCGCCCATCCGACGAATCCGGACGTCGTCTACGTGGTGGGCAATGCCCTCTGGCGATCGTCGGACGGCGGCCGCACCTTTGCGCGCGTGACCGTCCCCGGGGCCGACAACCACGACCTGTGGATCAACCCGCAGAATCCGTCGCGCATGATCGAGGGCAACGATCAGGGCGTCATCCTGAGCGTCAACGGCGGGACCACGTGGGACAAGCGTGACAACCTGCCAATCGGGCAGTTCTACCATGTGTCCACCGACACCGGGTTCCCGTATCACCTGTTCGGCGGAGAGCAGGACATGGGCGCGCTCGGCATCGCCAGCCGCGGCTGGGGCGGCATCGACGACAAGGACTGGTTCGACGTCGGGGGCGACGACGGGGAATGCGGCTGGGTGTGGCCGGTCCCGTTCGACAACCATTTGATCGTTGCCGGCGGCTACAATGGCGCGCTGACGCTCTTCGACACGCGCAGCCACCAGATCCGTGACATCGCGCCGTGGTCCAATGCGAGCGGCGGCCACCCGGCTGCCGATCTGAAGTACCGGTTCACCTGGACGTCCCCCGTCGTGTTCTCGCCCACCGATCCCCACCTGCTCTACATGGGCTCCCAGTACCTGATGGAATCGCGCGACCTCGGCCACAGCTGGAAGGTCGTCAGCCCCGACCTCACGCGGAACGATTCAGCGAAGCAGACGTCCTCGGGCGGCCCGCTGACGCAGGACAACGCGTCGGTCGAGTACTACGACGTCATCTTCTCGATCGCCCCGTCGCCGGTGGTCCCCGGCCTGATCTGGGTGGGGACCGACGACGGCCTGGTGCAGCTCTCATCGGACGCCGGAGCGCACTGGACGAAGGTCACGCCGCCGGGCCTGAAGGAGTGGGCCAAGGTCTCGCTCGTCGAGCCGTCGCACTTCGACGCCGGCACGGCGTACGTCGCCGTCGACGCACACAAGCTCGACGATCTGACGCCGTACATCTACCGGACGCACGATCGCGGCAGGACGTGGACGCTCATCACCCAGGGGCTGCACGCGCCGTCGCACGTCTACGCCGTGCGGGAGGATCCGACCCGGCAGGGCCTGCTCTTCGCGGGGACCGAGACCGGCATCTTCGTGTCGTTCGACGACGGCGACCAGTGGCAGTCGCTGCAGCTGAATCTGCCGCCGACCTCGGTGCGCGACATCGGGTTCCACGGCGACGATCTCGCGGTCGCGACGCACGGCCGGTCCTTCTGGATTCTGGACGACATCACTCCGCTGCGTGAAGCCACGGCGGATGTGGCCGAGGCGCCGGCGCATCTGTTCACCCCGGCGCCGGCCGTCCGCGTGCACGAGCGCGAAACCTACGTCATCCCGGTCGGCGGCCTGGGGGACAATCCGCCGGATGGCGCGATCGTGAACTACGTGCTCGGCGCATCCGCCGGCGCCGTGATCCGTCTCGACGTCGTCGATGCGGCCGGCCGCACCGCCTTCAGCGCCTCGAGCGCGGCCGGCTCGTCGCCGCGCCTCTCGCTGGCCCCGGGCATGCACCGAGTCGTCTGGAATCTTCGATATCCGCTGCCGGATCTGATCCCGGGCACGGCGTACAACGAACGTGATCCGCGCGGCGTGCTCGCCGTGCCGGGCCGGTATACCGTCACGCTGACGGCTGGCAATCGCGTGCTCTCGGCGCCGCTCGCCGTCGTCAAGGACCCGCGGTCGAGCGCCACGGCGGAGGACATGACCGCGGAGTTCGATCTGGCGGCGCGGTTGATGGGGATGCTCGGCGAGTTGCACACCGTCGTGCGCCAGATCCAGGGGGTCCGCACCCAGATCGACGGTCTGAAGCCGCGGGTCGCCGGCACGTCGGACGCCGGCCGCACGCTCGAGCGGCTCGACGAGGCGACCGGCCGCGTCCTCAACCAGCTCTACGAGCCCGACGCGAAGTCGAACAACGACCTGCTCAATTTTCCGATGCGCCTCAACGTGCGCATCGCCTATCTCGAGGACGAGGTGGACTACGGCGACGGCGCGCCGACGGAGCAGTTCCGACAGATGACCTCGGAGTACCGCACGGCGCTCGACGCCGAGGAGGCTCGCTGGAAGGCGATCGTGACGACGGATCTCCCCGCGCTCAACCGGCAGCTTGCCGCGCTCGGCCTGCCGCAGATCGTGATCCCTGTATCGGCGACGGGACTCCCGCAAGTCGTGCGATGATCGCCGGACCGTTCGGGCTTGCTGTGATCGATCGCGCCGCGCACGTCGCGGAAGAAACGTCTCGACAGGAGCGGCCGCGGATGAGCCGGTCACGGAGGACAAGGCATGCGCTGGTTCGTCAGGTCTGGTGCCGGGCTGATGCTCGTGTGGGCGGTCGTCGCTGTCCCGCGCGCACAGCCCGTGTTTCGCGGCGACGAGATCTTCCCGCCCGAGGAATTCGCCGCGCGCCGCGCGAAGCTCACGGCGCAGATCGGCGACGCGGTCGCGATCGTGCTCGGGACGCCAGGTCCGCCGGGGGAGATGCCTTTCCGGCAGAACAGCCAGTTCTTCTATCTCACCGGGATAGGCGAGCCGCGGGCCCGCGCCATCATCGACGGCCGCGCGAAGACGACGACGGTCTTTCTGCAGCCCGCGAACGAGCGGCGCGACACCAGCATGTTCGGTCCGGCGCTGGCGCCTGGTGCCGACACCGCCAAGGCGCTCGGGGTGGACGCGGCGCTCCCGGATGCGGAGTTCACGGCGGCCATCAACGCGCTGGCGGCGGAACATCGCGTCATCTACACGCCGTTCGCGGCGGAAGTGCTCGGGAGCCAGTCACAGGGGGATCCCACGCGCTTCTGGACTGCGAATGCGGCGGATCCATGGGACGGCCGCACGTCGCGTGAAGCGGCGTTCGTCGAGAAGCTGAAGGCTGCCGCGCCGGGCGCCGAGATCCGCGACCTCGATCCGGCCCTCAACGCGCTCCGCGCGGTCAAGAGCCCGCGCGAGATCGCGGTGATCCGCGAGGCGACGCGCATCGCCGGGCTCGGCATCATGGAGGCCATGCGCGACGCCAGGCCCGGCATGCGGGAATACGAACTGCAGGCTGACGCCGAGTTCGTCTTCAAGAAGCTCGGCGCGCTCGGGCCGTCGTACTTCGCGCTCGTCGCGACGGGCAAGAACACCTACTACACGCACTACAACCGCGATACCGCGGTGCTCGAGGACGGCGATCTCGTCCAGTTCGACTACGCGCCCGACTACAAGTACTACCAGTCGGACGTGACGCGCGTCTTTCCGGCAAACGGGCATTTTACGCCGCGCCAGCGCGAGTTCTACGGTATCTACCTGGCCCTGTACCGAGCGCTCATGACGTCGATCAAAGTCCATGAGCGGCCGATCGACGCGATCCAGGCAGCCGTCCGGAAGATGGACGGAATCATGGCGTCCTACCGGTTCACCGACGAGCGCATCAAAGCGGCGGCGGCGACGTTCGTCGAGGGCTTCCGCGCCCGCCGGCAGGCGAACGGGCTCGGACACAACGTCGGCCTCGAGGTGCACGACCCGGGCGGCCTGCAGGCGGAGACCTTCGAACCGGGCCGCGTCTTCACGATCGAGCCGATGATGCGCATCGAGGAGGAGCACGTGGCGATCAGGCTCGAGGACATGATCCTGATCACCGACACCGGCTACGAGAACCTGTCGCAGTTCGTGCCGATCGAGATCGCGGATATCGAGCGGGCCATGGCCCAGCCCGGACTGAGCGGTGCAATGACACGCGGCGGCGGCTCGCCGACTCGTGAACGCAGGCGACCTTCATGACGCCTCCGCTCGGATAGATCACGATCGCCGGCCGCCGGTCTCTCCACAGACAGAAGACCGCTTGACGGTTTCACCAGACGCGTGCAGGCTATCGGCTGGCCAAATCATGAAATGGAAGTCAGTCTGGTCGGTCGTAGCAGGCGTGCTGTTCATCATCATCGTCACGACGCTCGTCGACATCGTGCTGCATGCGGTCTCCGTCTTCCCGCCGATGGACCAGCCGCTCGACGACCGCCTGTCCCTGCTGGCGACCTCGTATCGCATCGTGATTGGCGTCGGCGGCGCGTGGCTCACCGCCCGGCTCGCGCCCGGCAAACCGATGACGCACGCGATGATCCTGGGCGGCGTCGGGGTGCTGCTGGGACTTGTCGGCGTGGTGGCGACGTGGAACCTGGGGCTCGGGCCGAGGTGGTACCCGATCGCCCTGACGGTGCTGGCGATACCGCAATGCTGGGCGGGCGGCAGGATTTACGAGATGCAATCCGGCGCGCGGTAGGACCTTCGGCCGAGCGCGGACGGCCGGGGACCGAGCGCCGAGTCCCGAGCGCTACCCCTGCATCCCGGTCTTGAAGTAGAGATAGGCGATCTTTGCCAGCGTCGCGGCATACGGCGCCGCGGCGCCCCACGCCAGGCGCGCGAGGAGCACCCCGCCGACGACCAGCAGTGGCCGCGTGAGGCCGAACTCCAGATGGTGCGTGGGAAGTGTCTGGACTCTCATGTGTCTACACCGCGACGGGTAAGGGCGGCCGTGAATCCCGTCGACACGCTCGTCGTTTTCCAGCATGCCGCTCCCGGTGGATGGCAATCCCGGGCGACGGACAGCAAGCGATATGCCCTGGGGATGTGACAGGACGAGGGCAGCGCCCGGCTGCAGGATCCACGCAAAAACCGCAGCGCTGACTCGAGTGACGGCAGATGTGTGGCACAGATAGCCGGCCCGTCGTAGCGGCGCGTCCGCGTTTGGCGACAGTGTGTCCTCTCTGTGTTCGCGCCGATGCCATCAGGTCCGCGTGCCGCTTCGCGAGTGGCCGTCAGCCCGTCGCACGGCGCCAGGGATGGATAGGGCCTGCCAGCGTGCCGATAGCCGGCGGTCGATCGACGGCCGCCCGTCCCGGCCGAACGTGCGTATACTCCCCGTATCATGCCCACCCGACTACTGCTCACCATCGCAATTGCCTTCGCCATTTTCCTCCCCACCCAGAAGTACGTCGCGCCGGACGGGCACGTGCGCGTCGCGCTGGTCAAGCAGCCGTTCCTGCCCAACGGCGTGTCGCCCGGACCGGCGACGATGGCGAACGGTGGAATCCAGAAAATTCTCGGTGACCTTGGTGCCGAGGTCCGCGTGCAGGAAGCCGGCCTGACGGCCGAAGAGGACAAGGAGTACGGCGGCTGGAAGCGGCTGGGAATGGCGCTCGGTCATTTTGCCGGACTCGTCACGAAGAACGAGCGCGACGGGTATTTCACGATCGGCCTGCTCGCGACCTGTCCGTCGATGCCGGGCCTGGTCGCCGGCCTCCAGCACGCCGGGCCGTCACTCGAGCCGCTCCGCGTAGGGCTGCTCTGGCTCGACGCGCATCCCGACATCAACACGCCGGAAACCACACGCAGCGGGTCGCTCGGCGGCATGCCCGTGGCGGTCGCGACCGGCCGGGCGCTCCAGCGCATGCGGCTCGACGCGACGCTCGACCCGCCGCTCGCCGATCGCCAGGTCGTGATGGGCGGCGTGCGGCTGACCGATCCGCTCGAGCAGCACATCCTCGACGAATCGCGGATCGAACAGCTCAGCGTGGACGACCTGCGGACGGGCAGCGCCGCAGTCTTCCGGCAGCTCGACCGGCTCGCCGGCGCGAACGACCACATCTACGTCCATATCGACCTGGACGTGCTCGACCCGCACGAGGTGATGGGGCACGGCAACAAGGTCCCCGGCGGACCGACGAGCGAAGAACTCGCGCGGCTCTTCGAACAGATCTTCCGGCGCTACGACAAGGCCTCGGCCATCGGGTTCGCCACGATTCCCGCGGTGGACGAGGGCGGGCTGTCGATTGCCGCCGTCAATCGCATGATCGCGGCGGCTGTTCGCGGCGTGCAGGCGCGCGGCCGGCGTTGAGGACCCCGGCCGCACCGCCGGAGGAATGCGCGGATCCACTTGCCTGGGTCGACGGCCGGTTCCGCACCGGGCGGATTGACCGTCGTCCGTACGAGGGGGATTAGAGAGACAGGCGAATCACTGCGTGCTGCGGCGCCTGAGCACCGCGTTGCGCAACCCGGCGAGCGGTAGCGGCGCGACGGTCCGCGGCGGGCCGACGTCCATCGACGTCAGGACCGCCGCCATGAGCCTCGACCGGCGGACGACGCGGGTGATCTCGGCGACCAGGTGCGACGGCACGCAGGGCTTGGCGAGCATCGCCGACAGGCCGGCCGCGACCGCCTGGCTTTGCATCTCGGCGTTCCAGCAGCCTGTCATGCCGACCACCGGTACGGCGCGCGTCAGCTCGTCGGCGTGGAGCGCGGTCGCCAGGGCGAACCCGTTCATCCCTGGCATCGCGATATCGGTGACGACGATATCGGGAGTGGTCTCACGCGCGAAATCGAGGGCGGACGCGCCATCCTTGCGTCCGATGGCGACAAATCCGCCCGTGGTGAGGAATTCCACGTACCCGGCAAGCGTTTCGGGATCGTCCTCGACGACCAGCACCAGCGTTTCATTCCAGTCCGCGAGCATGCGCTTCGTGGAGCGCAAACGGCGGGCCACTGGGAGAATCGCGAAAAATCGCGTGTAGCCCGCCAGTTGCCGGATTCCCGGCTCACACTTTCGTCAGCAAACGTCCAATTTCTTCGCCGCCAGGGACTAGTCCAGCTTCTTCCGCGCGAAGTGGTACAGGGAGTATGCCAGCAGCCCGAACATCACCACGGCAAAGACGTTCGACGTTGCGAGGCCGGGGGCGATCCGCGGTCCGAACGCCAGGATCCCCGACGGAATCAGCTTGATGCCCAGCTCCGGATCGCCAAGCACGTTGATGATGATGGCGATGAGGCCGACCACACCGCCCGCCGCGATGAGGCCGCTCGCGAAGAGCGAACCCGGGCTCACTTCACTCTCGGCGTGCCCACCTGATTTCTCGCGTCCGCGCTCGGCGGCCCACCGGACGAGGCCGCCGCAGAAGATGGCCAGCGTCGTGTGGAGGCCGAGGTACGACCCGACGGCAAACGACAGCGATCGAATACCGAGCAGTTCCACGGCGATGACGAGGAACACGCCCATCGCGACGAGGCGCCACGGCAGCCGCTGATTCAGGATGCCGGTGATGACGGTCGCCATCAGGCGACCCTGCGGCGCGGCCGCCTTGTCGCTGCCGATCCCCGTGATCCACTGCACCTCGATCTGCTTCGTGTCGGGGTCGTAGAGATACTTGCCGTCCGGCAGCTCGCGCGACCCGAGCGCGTTCACCAGGACGTACTGCTTGTCGTGGTAGGTCTGCGGGTGAGGGTTGTCCAGCTCTTTCTCGATCCGGATGGCGGCGCCGCGCTGCCCCTGCTCGGCGCGCACCTGCTCGATGTTGAGCGGGAGCTGGACCGGACGGAACTCGGACAGCCCGAAGTTCATCAGCATCAGCGTGCCGCCGATCACGAACACCGACACCATGACGCCGATCATCAGCGCCACCTGCTGGCGATAGGGCGTCGCTCCCACCAGGAACCCGGTTTTCAGATCCTGCGACGTGGCGCCGGCGTTCGCCGCCGCGACGCAGACGACTCCGCCGATCGCGATGGCGAGCGCCGCGTAAGCGGGCGCCGTCCAGCCCATGGCGAGGAACATCGCGCAGGTGGCCATCAGGGTCGCGATCGTCATGCCGCTCACCGGGTTGGCCGACGTGCCGATCAGCCCGCAGATGCGCGACGAGACGGTCACGAAGAGAAACCCGAACACGACGACGAAGGTCGACGCGATCAGGTTCTCGAAGCCGCTCGTCCTGGCGCCGGCGACCGGGTTGAACGTGAGCATCAGCCACATCGAGACGACGATGGCGAGCGAGCCGAGGATGACCCATTTCATCGAGATGTCACGATCGAGCCGGCGGGCGCCAGTGGCTGCGCCGCCTTGCTGCGCGCGGATGTCCTTGATGCCGCCGCGCAGCGCGTTGATGATGGTCGGCATGGTCTTGGCGAGCGTGATCAGGCCGGCCATCGCGACCGCGCCGGCGCCCATCGGTCGGATGTAGCTTTCCCACATCTGGCTCGGCGTCATCGCGCCAATCGGGATTGTGCTCGGGTAGAGCGGCGCGACCACGCCTTCGCCGAAGAACTTGATCGCGGGCATCAGCACCAGCCACGAGAACACGCCGCCGGCGAAGATCGTTCCGGCAATGCGCGGGCCGATGATGTAGCCGACGCCCAGGTATTCGCTGGTGACCTCGGCGCGGAACGACGCGCCCGGCAGCCAGCTCGGCTCGTAGAGCGGACGCTGCTTCCAGACCTGCACGGTCGCCATCAGGAACGTGTACGCGCCGCCGAGGCCGAGCCCCCAGAACACACGGCTCGCAAAGGAGCCGCCCTTCTCGCCGGCCACGAGCACGTCGGCGCACGCCGTGCCCTCCGGGTACAGGAGGTTCCCGTGCTCCTGCACGATGAGCTGACGCCGCAGCGGAATCATGAACAGCACGCCGATCCAGCCGCCGATGAGGGCGAGCAGGAAGATGCGCGAGTACTCGAAGGGGAACCCCATGAAGATGAGCGCCGGCAGCGTGAAGATCGCGCCGGCCGCGACCGACTCGCCGGCCGAGCCCGTGGTCTGGACGATGTTGTTCTCGAGAATCGACGCCTTGCCGAACGCCCGCAGCAGGCTGATGCTCAGCACCGCGATGGGAATCGACGCCGACACCGTCAGGCCCGCGCGCAACCCGACGTAGACCGTGACGGCGCCGAAGATGACGCCGAAGATGGCGCCGAAGAGGATCGCCTTGAACGTGAACTCCGGCACGTTCGCCTGTTCGGGCACGTACGGACGAAAGTCACTGAGCGGCGCCGTGGAACTCCAGGCGGCGTCCTTGGTTTCGACAGTCGATATCGTCGCCACGCATCACCTCAGTCGAGTCGATGTGGATGGAATCGGGGCGCGCCACACCCGTTCACGAGGCGCGGCGCGCGAACATGAGCATTGATTGCGCCAGAAGTACCACACTCCGGCGCCGGGAAATACCGGGTGCGTCCCTGACGCCCCGCTCCGGCGAGTGCCGGGATTCCGGCGGTCGATCGGAGGTATCCTCTCTCCAGCGGCCGTCGGAGGCGGCTCTCATTCGTCAACACGCATCCTCTGTAGGAGCGGTCCCCATGCGCACATCATTCCTCGGTGTTTCCTCAGCACTCCTGCTCACGGTGTTCGTCGTCGCGTGCACCAGGCAGGCGCCGCCAGACAATCCCAACAAGGTGGACCGGGCGCAGCTCGCGGTGTTCGCGCCGCTGCCCGAAGTGATGCCGGCCGCGAGCGGACCGGCCAGCGAGCCGCTCGTCGATCTCGGGCGCATGCTGTATTTCGAGAAGCGGCTGTCGAAGAGCCAGCAGTTGTCCTGCAACAGTTGTCACGACCTCGCGGCATTCGGCGTCGACAACCAGATGACGTCCACGGGTCACAAGGGCCAGCTCGGCGAGCGCAATTCACCGACGGTCTACAACGCGGCCGCCCACGTCGCGCAGTTCTGGGACGGGCGCGCGCCGGATGTCGAGGCGCAGGCGAAGGGGCCGGTGCTGAACCCCGTCGAAATGGCGATGCCATCCGAGCACATCGTCATCGCCGTGCTCACATCGATGCCGGCGTACGTCGAGGCGTTCCAGAAGGCGTTCCCGGACGAGCCGAAGCCGATTTCCTACGACAACGTCGGCAGGGCAATCGGGGCGTTCGAGCGCAAGCTCGTGACGCCGTCGCGATGGGACGCGTTCCTGAAGGGAGACGACACGGCGCTGACGGCGGAAGAGAAGGCGGGGCTCCGGATGTTCACCTCGGCGGGATGCCAGACCTGCCACGCCGGTCCGCTCCTTGGCGGCGCTTCCTTCCAGCGCCTCGGGTTGGTGAAGCCGTTCCCGCGAACCGAGGACCCCGGCCGCTTCAAGGTGACCAAGGCGGAAGCGGACCGTTCGGTGTTCAAGGTGCCGTCGCTGCGCAACGTGCAGAAGACGAGCCCGTACTTCCACGATGGAAAGACGGTGACGCTCTGGGATGCCGTGCAGCAGATGGGCGAGTACCAGCTGGGGCGGACGCTCACCGAACAGGAAACGGGCGACATCGTCGCGTTCCTGCGTGCGCTGACCGGCCAGTTGCCGACCGACTACATCAAGGAGCCCGCGCTTCCACCGAGCACCCCGGCGACGCCTAAGCCCGATCTGAAGTAGCCCTCGGGCTCTCGCGACGTGCCGTTTGCCCACGAGACCCGGCGGCCCTCCGGCCGCCGGGGTCCCAATTCTTAATTAATTAGTTGACGGCGTAGCGCCCTGGGCGTAGAGTGTGCTCTCGAACTCCTAATTACTTAAGAGTTCACGAAAAAGCCAGAGGAAGCCGTGATGCCGAGGCCGCGTTCGCAGGGACTTACCGATGCCGAGCTGCGCGTGATGAACGTCCTGTGGGCGCGCGGCCGCGCGAGCGTCGGGGACGTCGTCGACGCGCTTCCCGGCTCGGGGAAGCCGGCGTACAACTCGGTCCTGACGATTCTCCGCATTCTCGAACGCAAGGGGTACGTCGCGCACGAGAAGGCAGGGCGGGCGTTCGTCTACGCGGCGCTCGTCGATCGCGGCCAGGAGCGGCGTCGCGCGGTGTCGCAGATGCTGCGGCGCCTCTTCAACGATTCGCCCGCGCTCCTCGTGCAGGATCTGCTCGGCCACGAGCAGGTCGATCCGGCCGAAATCCGCGAACTGCTCGATGCTGTCGCCAAGGCCGGCGAGGCGCCTGCCGCGGCGACGAAACGGAGCGGCCGATGATCCTCCTGGCGACCTGGCTGTGGCAGGGGATGGCGATCGCGTGCGCGACCGGCGTGGTCGTGTCGCGCCGCCGCTGGTTTGGCGCGGCCACCCGGCACGCGCTCTGGTGGATGGCGCTCGTGGCTGTTGCGCTCCTCCCGCTGGCGCCGGTGTTGTCCGGGTTCGCGACGTCCAGTTCCGCGGCGCTCGTGCCCGATCTGCCGCCCGCCGCCGCTGCTGTTCCGCTGCCGGCGGCGCCCGAGGCCATGCTCGCCGTCCTGGCCGTCGTCTGGCTGGCCGTGACGGTCTGGTCGCTGGCGCGGATTGCGCTCAGCCTGCGTGCGCTCAAACGGCTGAAGGCCGAATCGATGCCGCTGGATCCCGCGCGTGCGGCGGCTCTGCCGATGTGGAACGCGCTCGGGGCGACGCGTCGCCTGCCGCAGCTCCGCGTGTCGAACGACGTCCGCGCGGCAGCGGCGCTCGGACTCGGCCGTCCCGTGATTCTGCTTTCACCGGCGGTCCTGGCCCTCGGGGACGAAAGCCTGGACGCGATCGTCATGCACGAGCACGCGCACCTGGCCCGCTACGACGACTGGACGCAGCTCGCACAGGCGCTCGTCGGCGCCGTGCTCGCGCTCCATCCGGCGGCGTGGTTCATCGGCCGGCACATCCGGCTGGAACGCGAGGCGGCCTGCGACGATGCCGTCGTGGCGCGCGGGGCGACCGCCTCCGCCTACGCGCGATCGCTCGTCGAACTCGCCGACGCCACCCGCTTCGACGCGCGCGCTGCGGCAGCGATTCCCGGCGCGACCCGCTCGCGCTCCGAACTGCACCACCGCGTGCGGCGGCTGCTCGATGCGTCGAGGCCGCGTGAGCTGCGGCTGGCGGTTCCCGCGGTGGCGGGCTGCGCGCTGGCGTTGATCCTCGCCGTCGGGTTGGCGGCCAAGACACCGGGACTCGTCGTGTTCGTCGAAAGCGACGTGCCCTCGCCTCCGGTCGCGGCTCTGGCGCGGGCGTTCACGCGCTCGGCACGACTGCTGCCGCTCCCGTCTGCGAGCGTTGCACCTGTCCGGGCCGCTGCGCAAACGGCGCTGCCCGGCGGCGCCAGGGACGTGCCGCCGCAGTCCGCACCAAAGCAGACCGCGCCGCCTCCGCCACTCGTGAGCGTTCCATTCCCTGCCGCCCCGGCGGCGGCCAACGGCCCCGTGGACGCGCCGCTCGCTACGGTGCCGGTCTCGGCTCGGGCTGTGGAAACCGATCTCGAACTGGCGTCCATCCCGGCCTCTGCCGCGCCGGCGCTCACCGCGAGTCCACCGTCCGGGTGGGCAAATCCCTGGATGGGCATCGCACGCTCCGCGACGTCGGCCGGCAAGGCGACCGGCAGCGGAGCGAAGACGGCCGGTACCTCGATCGGTCGTTTCTTCAGGCGGGCCGGCAAGGCGATCGCCGGCGGCTCCTAACCGTCAGTCCTGTTTTCCGCGGTTTCATTCGCTTCCGCGCGGAGGCTTCGCTATGCGTGTCTTCCTGGTCAACCCGAGTCATGTCTCGTTCGGCACCGCCGTCATCACGCCTCGCTGGATGTACGTCCTGGCGGCGGCGACTCCTTCCCGCTGGGGCGACCCGGTGCTGCTGGACGAGACGCTCGATCCGTGCGACCTGTCGGACGTGTCGCCGGGCGATGTCGTGGGCATCGGCATCCACACCGGCAACGCCCTGCGCGGATATGAAGTCGGCATGGAGGCGCGCGCGCGCGGCGCTCACGTGATATTCGGCGGCATCCACGCGACGCTCTTTCCGGAAGAAGTTCTCGCGCTTGGCGGAGCCCACGCGGTCGTCAAGGGCGACGGCGACGGCATCTGGCCGGCCGTGCTGGACGATTGTGTCGCGGGCAATCCGAAGCGGGTCTACGAGGCCGGGCGGATTGGCGGCGACCGGTTCCGCGTCGCGCGCTGGGATCTCCTGCCCGAGGGGCGCTACATGTGGGCGTCGGTGCAGACGGTGCGCGGCTGTCCGAAGCACTGCTCGTTCTGCTCGGTGTGGCGGACCGATGGACAGGCGCCGCGTCAGGCGGGCGTGGACGCGGTGGTCCGCGAGGTGGTGGAACTGCGCCGGCGCGGCTTCCGGTTCATCGCGCTCGCGGACGACAATTTTTATCCGGTGTCGCTCGCCGATCTCGAGCAGGCACGGCGGCGCACCGACAAGACGCGCCTCCAGGAGCTCGAAGCCCTCCGATCCGAGCGTTTCACGCTGATGCAGCGGCTGGCGAAGCTGCCCGACGACATGGTGTTCTTCACGCAGATCACGATGGAGGCGGCCGAGGACCCCGAGTTCCTGGACGCGATGAGCCGCGCACGCATCCGTGGCGCGCTCGTCGGCGTGGAGTCGGTGACGCCCGAGGGGCTGAAGGACGTGTTCAAGGGGTTCAACTTCACCGGGGAGGCCCTCGTCGAGCGGCTGCAGGTGTTCCGCGCGCACGGCGTCCATGTGCTCGGGTCGTTCATTTTCGGCCTCCCCTCCGATCGTCCCGACACGTTCGAGGCGACCGCGGACCTCGCGGACCGCGCCGGCGTCACGTTCGCGCAGTTCGTGATGCTGACGCCGTTTCCCGGCACCGTGGATTTCGAAAAATGGGAGCGCGACGCGGCCGTGTCCGCGGCGACGATCGACGGCGTGCCGATCGCGCGCCACTGGCTGATTCCCCAGGCGCGTCGGCCGAAGGTCTATTCGCCGCACCCTGTGATGTCCCCCGACGAAATCCGGCAGCGCACGCAGGCGGTGTGGGATCGGTTCTACGCGCTGCCGCGCGTCTGGGCCCGTTCGCGGACCGTGCGGTCGCTCAAGGGACGGCTGGCCTTCGTGCTGATCTCCAAGCTGTACCGGCTGATGTACGCGAACACGGGCATCGCGACCGATTCCGCGCGGCACGACCGATCCGTTCGCGTGGCGCGGCTGATCGCGCGGCCGTGCCGTCGCCTGTTTGCCGCCGATCCGATGCCCGGCCTCGAGGTTCCCATATAATCTCCGCAATCATGCTTCGCTGAACGCGAGCCTCTTCACTTACGCAAGGGAGCCATCACCATGCGCCTTCGCCAGCGCCGCACGCTCGGCCTGTGTCTGTTTCTTGCTTTGCTGGGGTGGGCGACCATCCCGATCCCCGCCCAGTCCGGCGGCCAGTCCGACGCCTCGATCGTCGACACGATCCACTTCCGCGAAATCGGCCCGACGGCCCAGGGAGGCCGATTCGTGGATTTTGCGGTCGTCGAGGCCACTCCCCGCATCTTCTACGCGGCCACCGCGACGGGCGGCCTGTGGAAGACCGTCAACAACGGCATCAGCTTCACGCCGATCTTCGACAACCAGCCCGATTACGCCATCGGCGCCGTAGCGGTCGCGCAGAGCCGGCCCGACGTGATCTTCGTGGGCACCGGCGAGGCCAACAACTCGCGCTCGACGTACAACGGCCACGGTGTCTACAAGTCGGTTGACGGCGGCCTGACATGGACGCCGTCAGGTCTGCCCAACGCCGGCCGCATCGGGCGCATCATCGTGCACCCGAAGAATCCGGACGTCGTGCTGGTCAGCGGCGAGCGGACGCCTTTATTCCGAGAACCCGGATCGCGGCGTCTACCGCTCGACCGACGGCGGGAAGACGTGGATCAAGACGCTGGACCACAAGGTGGACGGACGCGAAATCGGCGCGATCGACCTCGCGATGGACCCTTCCAATCCGCAGGTCCTGTACGCGGCCACCTACGACAAGGTTCGACGGCCGTGGACGTTCGGCGAGGGAGGCCCCGGCAGCGGGATCTTCAAGTCCACCGACGGCGGGACGACGTGGCGTCAGCTCACCAACGGGCTCCCGACCGGCATGCTCGGCCGGATCGGGCTCGCCATCGCGCGCAGCAATCCCAAGACCGTCTACGCCGTCGTGGAGAACGCGAACTCGCGCACGGTGTCAGCCGAGGAGCGGCGCAAGAAGCTGGCCGAGGGGTTCGGCGACGGCTCGATCGGCGATGAACTCTACCGCTCGGACGACGCCGGCGCGACGTGGCGAAAAGTGGCGCCGCCGGAACCGGCGCCCGGGGGCGATCGTGGCGCCGCGAGCGCCGGCCAGGACGCGCCGCAGGGCGGGGGCCGCGGGCGCGGCGGCTGGTCCGGCGGCAACCCGCCGTACTACTACGCGCAAATCCGGGTGGACCCGAAGAACAAGGAGCACGTCTATCTCCTCAGCGTCGGCGTCACCCACACGACCGACGGCGGCAAGACCTGGTCGAGCGCGTTCAACTTCGGCGGTGACAACCACGCGCTGTGGATCGATCCGGCCGAGAGCGATCACATGCTGCTCGGGTTCGACCACGGCATGGGCGTCACGTTCGACGGCGGCCGGAACTGGCTCCGGCCGGACAACCTGCCGCTCGCGCAGTTCTACGCGATCGGGTACGACATGGAGCAGCCCTACAACGTGTATGGCGGCATCCAGGACAACGGGTCGGCCCGCGGGCCCAGCACGATGAAGAACGGCGGGTCGATTCCCTTCGAGGCGTGGTACCGCGTGGGTGGCGGCGACGGCCTCTACAACGTCGTCGATCCGACCGATTCGCGGTGGCTCTACAACGAGAGCCAGTTCGGATCGGCCCAGCGGCTGGATCAGCAGACGGGCCAGAGCCGTTCCATCGGCTATAGCCGTCCGCAGGGGCAGGATCAGCTCCGCTGGAACTGGTCGTCGCCGATCCTGATTTCGCCGCAGAACCCGGAGGTCATCTACCACGGCGCCAACGTGCTCCTGCGCTCCGCGAACCGCGGCGACACCTGGACCGAGATCAGCCCGGACCTGACGAAGAACGTGCCCGAGCACCGCGGAGGGTCGGGCAACATCCAGTTCGCGACGATCACCACGGTCGACGAGTCTCCCGTCGTCGGCGGAGTGATCTGGGTGGGCACCGACGACGGCAACGTGCAGGTGACGCGGGACGGCGGAAAGACCTGGACCAACGTCGCCGACAAGATCCCAGGCCACCCGGGCTACTGGGTGAGCCGGGTGCTGGCCTCGTACCACGACGCAGGCACCGCATACGTCTCCGTCACCGGTTATCGCCAGGACGACTTCAAGCCATTCGTCTGGAAGACCACCGACTACGGCGCGACCTGGACGTCAATCGCGGGCAACCTGCCCGACGAAGCCGTCAACGTGATTCGTGAAGACCGCTGGAACCCGAATCTGCTGTTCGTCGGCACCGATTTCAGCCTGTATGCGTCGCTCGACGGCGGCAAGGCCTGGCACCGGATGAAGAACGGGCTGACGACCAGCCCGGTCCACGACCTCGCCATCCATCCGCGTGAGCAGGAGTTGATCGTCGCGACTCACGGACGCGGCATCTACATCGCCGACATTTCCGGCCTCCAGTCGCTGACCCCGGAGGTGCTCGCGTCCGAGGCGCATCTGGCGCCGATCGTCCCGACCGTGCAGTACATCGCGGGGCTGCGTCCGATGCTGGCTTCGCTGAACTACAACGGCCAGAGCCGGCTGCCTGGCGTGCACATCAACTACTACCTGAGGTCGGCAGCGAGCGGCGTCACCGTCCGCGTCTTCGACGGCGCGCGCATGATTGCCGAACTGCCGAACGCTCCGGGCAGCGCCGGCCTCAACACCGTGCGCTGGACGATGCAGTCGGCCCGCCCGACGACGCCGGCGGAACAGCAGGCCGCCGGCCGCGGTGGACGCGGCGGCGGATTCGGCGGATTCGGCGGACGCGGCGGTGCGCAGGAGCCCGCGACGTCGCGACGGTTCCCGTCGCCGGCGCCGAACACCGTGGTGGCGACCGTGGCCCCGGGTGAGTACCGCGTGGTGCTCAGCGTCGGCGGTCACGAGTACACGCAGTTGGCGCTCGTGACGGCGGAGCGCTGAATTCCGCGGCAGTTTGCAGATTGGGCGGTGGTTCCGTGAGGGCCACCGCCCTTTTTCGTCAGGCCTGCGTGCCCGGCTGGAGGTGGTTCCGGACTCGTCATGTGCCGGGGATCGACAGGGTGGTTTACCGACGTGCCGCCGACCAGCACATGAGGGCTGTCATCGCCGCGTTGCACCTGCCGGGGCAAACGCCACCACGCACTGCGCAGGAGCTTGGTGGCACTCGACGGCAAGCTCCGCCGGCAGCTGACCGATCGCATCGTCCGGAAACTTCAGCGGCAGGGTGGCGCGCCGCACCGCTGCCAGCGCTTCCGGTGCGACGTCGGGGCCCTGTTGCAGCGTGCCGATCGTACCGTCGGCCATGACCATGCCGGTCATCCGCACCATGGACGCGAGGGGATCGCCTGCGGTCAGGAACGCGCTCCGCTGCAGGGCGACCGTCTTCCGGGCGCCATCGAAAAGGTCCGACAACTCCTCAGCCTTGACGCCGAGCAGCCGTCGCGCACGCTCGGATGTGTCGCTCGACGCATCGCCGAAGGCGAGCGCTGTCACGTACGCGCTGCCAGCGTCGCTGAGGCGGTTCTGCTTCTCGTAGATCCGAGCCAGGTGGCTGATCATCTCTGCCTCGCCCACGAGCATCCAAGCCGCCATCGTGTAGCGTTCGGCCGCCTGCGTGTCCCCACGCTGCGACAACAGCCAGCCGAGGGCATCCCAGCTCCAGCCCACGCGTTCGACGAGGTACCAGTCGTCCTTCGTGACGCGGTTCACGTCGATCGTTTTCATGTGCTCGCCGACGCTCGCGAGCGTCTTGCGCGCCAGTTCCTCCGCCCACGGCAGCTCGAGGCCATTCGTCGAGAGTTCCCAAGCCGCGAAGGTCCAGATCCCCGGTGCGGGTGAGATCGCGATCGCCCGTTCGAACGATGCACGTGCTTTGGCTGCCTGCTTGATCCTGGCGTAGGCCGCACCGAGGCGACCGTGGGTGAACGCGCTCGTCTTCTTCAGCGCTGCGGCGCGTTCCAGATAGGGGAGGGCTTCGGCGTCACGGTTGACATCGAGAAGCCACGAGCCCAGGTCGTCCAGCGCGTCGCCGTCGAGCGGCGCGTTGTCGACGTGCTTGCCGAGAGCGGCGCGCGCCTCCTCGTCCAGGTGTTGTGCGTGCAGCACGCGAGCCAGGTCCTTGAATGCCTGCTTGTGAAACGGGCTCACCGTCGTCTGCGTTCGGAGCGCCTCGATGGCCCGATCGGGTCGATGGAGCTTCTCATTGGCGAGCCCAATCGCGTCCCACGCGGAATCGTGCTTCGGGGCGAGCTTCGCCACCGCTTCCCAGTAGGCGATCGCGATCTCATAGCGCGTGGCGTCGTAGGCCGCCAGGCCGGCCGCATAGAGCTCGTCCGGGGCGGCGTCGGGCGGAATCTCGGGTGTGCCGGCCGTGTCGAATGTGAGTCCGACCGTCTGCTGTTCGTCGGTCCGGACGGCGCGCACGAATGCGATGTACTCCGGGGCGGATCCGGCCGGCACCTCATCGTGTGTGGTGCGGAACGTCCGCTCGGCCAGCACCCGGCCGGATTCGAATCGATACGTTGACGAGAAGGCAAATCCGTCGCGAGGAAGGTCGATGCCGACCGGCAGCGTCGGCCTGTAGCCCGCAGGCAATTCCAGGGATGCCTTCAGCGTCCAGCTGGCAGGGGGGCCGAGCCGCGCCCGCGTCCGGTCCTTCCATTCCGCAGCGGTCCCATTCGGGAAGGTCATCGGCTGCAGCGGCAGCGTCAGCGTCGCTCCGTCTTTCGTCCACTTGAACAGCCCGGGTTTCCTGACGGTGAATTCCAGCCGAAGCGGCTGCCGGGTCGATTCGAGATTGACGACCTTGAAGTCTCGAGTGTCATCGCCGAATCCCATCGCCGTCGATACGCCTTTTCCGATGTCGTTCATTTTGTCCGGCGGAATGTTCATGAGGATGGCCCGCAATGTCAGCTCTTCGTCGCTGCGGAGGGTGTAGCGAATCTGTGCGCTGAGCGAGCCCACCGTGTCGATTCGTCCCGCGATCTCAACGACCGTGCTGGCCGTGAAGGGCGGGTCGGCGGGCGTGCGCGCGATCGCCGCGGCGCGCCCCTGAATCCGTGGCGCGACCACCAATACATCCCGGCCCCGAAGCTGTGGAACCAGCATTCCGATTGGTGCGACGCCCGGGGTCGTGTCGAGCCAGAGCCAGTCCGCCATCGAGGCGCCTCTGGGGACGACGGTGAACAGGTGGTTGAATTCCGCGGGCGACGGCATGTCGGGATCGATCCGCCGGGCTACGTTCGCCAGAACCGGCCTGGCGTCGATGCCAACGACTTTCAGCATTGCCGCCAACAGCGTGTGCTTGTCCTTGCAGTCGCCGTACTGATTCGTCAGGACCTCCGGCGCAGGATGAGGAGCGTAGCGTCCGAGGCCGAACGAGAGGCTGACGTAGCGGATGTCCTTCGACACGAAATCGTACAAGGACTGGATTCGCTCGTCGGCAGTGGTCGCACCCTTCGTCAGCTCCAGGGCCTTCGCGCGAACCCGGTCGTCGGTGACGAGCGCGCGGGACGCGAGACCGTCGTACCACGCGACGATGCTTTCCCAGTTGGGAAAACTCGACATGCGCACGTCCGCTGGTGGAGCGCCTTCGTCGTCATCGACCGCCTCCGGCGTCTGGTCCTTCGGCAGCTCCAGGTTGACGCGCTTCCAGCGCAGCAGCCGGCGTCCGTTTACGACGGTCCCCTTCAGTCCCGTTGTCTCGGCTGGCGCATCGGGGGCGACGCGGATGACGGGCGCCAGGCCTTCCGGCATGTCGACGTCGAGCTGCTCGTCGAGGACCACCGCGTCCTTTGTGAACGTGTGCTCGATCCAGAACTGCCCGGTGACCACCGGTGTGTGGGTCTTCCAGCGCACGTTGAGCGCCAGCGAGTCCCCGACGCCGAGCGACGGAACCGTAATCAGCACCTGGCGGAGGTCCTGCAACATGTTGATTCCGGCACCTGGCTGCACGGCCGAATCCGCGATCGCGTCGCTCGCGGGCCGCACGACGCTGCCGTCGATCTTGCGGACTTCGAGCGACGACACCGTAAACGCCTGCGATTCTGGCGTGTACACGAAGGCAAGCTGGCCCCAGCGGCGGATGCCGAGATCGCTCTCGATTCTGACGACAATGCTCGCATCCCTCGTGCCGCTGCCGTCGGACTCGAGGTGAAACCGAGTGATCAGTTGCTGAATGATGAAGGGCTGCGCGGGCGCCGCGCTGGCTGGTGGCGCGCTCGAGATCGGGGGCTGCTGTCCCCGGGCGTCGCCCGCGAACAACAGGCCCAGCGCGAGCAGGGACATAAGTACCGAATGTACAGAACAAAGACTTTTCATGGGGGTGGAGGACCCGTGGCCGGAGGGAGGGGCCCAGGGACATCGATTGGGCGTCCCCATTCTACCTCGCAGGCCATGGGCAGGGAAACGGCCTCGTGGTAGCATCCGCCTCGACAGACACAGCGAACGGAGAACCGGCATTCAACGGGCCACTCACATGAAAATCACCCCGCTTGCTCCACTCGTCCTGTTTCTTTCGTTCGCGGCAGCCGCATCCGCGTCACCCCAGGATGCGCTCGCGCGGGTCGAGAGCGAAACCGCGAAGGTGGCGCCGGCGATCACGGAGATTCGGCATCAGATTCACCAGAACCCCGAGCTGTCGAACCGCGAGGTGAAGACGGCCGCGCTCGTCGCCGACTACCTCCGCAAGCTCGGGCTCGACGTGCGGACCGGCGTGGCGCACACCGGCGTCGTGGCGATCCTGAAGGGAGGCCGTCCCGGGCCCGTCGTCGCGGTGCGCGCCGACATGGACGCGCTGCCGGTGACCGAAGCCACGGATCTGCCGTTCGCATCGCACGTACGCACGACGTATCTGGGGCAGGAGGTCGGCGTGATGCACGCCTGCGGCCACGACATCCACACGTCGGTGCAGCTCGGCGTCGCCAGCGTCCTCGCCGCGATGAAGGCGGATCTGCCCGGCACGGTGAAGTTCCTCTTCCAGCCTGCCGAGGAAGGCGCGCCTCCGGGGGAGGAAGGCGGGGCCTCACTGATGGTGAAGGAGGGCGCGCTGCAGGACCCGAAGCCACAGGTCGTGTTCGGGCTGCACACGTTCGCGGAGATGAAGGTCGGCGACATCGGCTATGCCGAGGGGCCGGCGTTCTCGGCGGCAGACACGTGGGAAGTGAAGATCGTCGGCAGGCAGTCGCACGGTGCGCGGCCCGAGTTGTCGATCGATCCCATCGTGACCGCCGCCCAGTTCGTCGAGGCGCTCCAGACGATTCGCTCTCGCACCTTCCCGGGGATCGAGCCGGGCGTCGTCACGGTGGGGACGATTCACGGCGGCACCCGCCACAACATCATCCCGGCTGATGTGACGCTGACGGGGACGATCAGGACGTTCCGCGCCGAGATGAGCCAGCTCGCCGAGGCCCGCCTGCGCGCGATTCTGAAGGGCGTCACCGAGGCGGCCGGCGCGACCGGCGAAGTCGTGCGCTACGAGCGGGGCGCCCCGGCCACGACGAACAACGTCGAGCTCACGCGCGAATCGCTCCCGGCGATTGAACGCGCCGTCGGCAAGGACCATCTCGTCCGGACGCCTCCGGCGATGGTGTCCGAGGACTTCTCGTACTTCTCCAACGAAGTGCCCGGGTTCTACTTTCGTCTCGGACAGATCAGGCCCGGGACGACCTCCGGCGATCATCACACACCGACGTACCGGGCCGACGACACCGCGATTCCGGTGGGCATCAGGACGATGAGCTACGTCATCGTCGACTATCTGATGCGTCACCAGTGACGCCGTCCTGATTTCCGATGCGCTGACACATGCCATCCCGTCCCTCACGCCGTCAGTTTCTCCAGCGTGTGAGTGCCGCGGGTGTCGGCCTGTCGCTTCCGGCCCCCGCCGCCGCCCGGAGGGCCCAGGCGCGCACGTCGGCGTCCGCCACATTCCTGGATCTGCATCGCGCGCCGGACTCCGTTATCGTGCAGACCGCTGCCGGTGAACGGCGCCTGGCGCGTCAGGGCGATGAATGGCGCGGCGACGGCGCGGTCCTCTCGGCGCAGCCCGCGGGCGACGCGCTGCGCGTTCGCCTGTCAGCGGCGATGGCGGT
Source organism: uncultured Acidobacteriota bacterium (assembly GCA_963817635.1). Lineage (GTDB taxonomy): Bacteria > Acidobacteriota > Vicinamibacteria > Vicinamibacterales > 2-12-FULL-66-21 > CAWFPR01. The sequence goes on from CAWFPR010000008.1 coordinate 58,990, forward strand.
GACGCGGCTGCACCTGCGCTGGCGCGGCGACATGCGTGGTATCGGACTGGTACTCGGCGACGCCTGGGAGCGAGGCTATGGCGATCTCGAATGGCGCGGCATCGTTCCGGACCGGGTGATGCCTTGGTACTTCGCTGCGTACGACGGCCGGATCACGCACGCGTACGGCGTCCGCACGAGGCCGAAGGCGTTCTGCTACTGGCACCTGGACGATGCCGGCATCAGCCTGTTCACCGACGTGCGCAGCGGCGGCACGGGCGTGGTGCTCGGCGAACGCGTTTTGGATGTCTGCGACGTCGTGGCACGCCGGGGACGACCAGGCGAGTCGCCCTACTCGGCGCTTCACGCGTTCTGCCGGCAGATGTGCCCGGAAGCGAGCCGGGCGATACCGCCGGTTTATGGCAGCAACGACTGGTACTGGGCGTACGGCAAGAACAGCGCCGCCTCGTTCCTGGACGACGCCAGGCGCATCGTCGATCTGTCACCCGCCGACAGCAACCGTCCGTTCGCGGTCGCGGATGACGGCTGGCAGCCGGGGCGTGAGGACAAGAGCCAGACGGGCGCGTGGGATCGCGGCAACGCGAGGTTCGGCGACATGGCGAAGGCCGCCGCCGACGTGCGCCGCGCCGGCGCTCGTCCGGGCATCTGGATCAGACCGCTTCTCGCCTCGGCCGACACGCCCGATGCGTGGCGGCTCCCTCGCGATCCCGCATTCCTGGATCCCACGGTCCCCGAAGCGCTTGCGAAGGTAACGGAAGACATCGCGCGTCTGAGCCGGTGGGGGTTCGATCTCATCAAGCACGACTACAGCACGTTCGACGTGTTCGGCCGATGGGGATTCCAGATGGGCGCGGCGATGACGAAGGACGGCTGGACGTTCGCCACAGGCCCGGGTCGCACGACCGCCGAAGCGATCGGAGGCTTGTACGACGCGATCCGGCAGGCTGCCGGCCGCGCGGCGATCATCGGGTGCAATACGGTTGGACATCTCTCGGCGGGCGTTTTCGAGATCAGCCGCATCGGCGACGACACGAGCGGGACGGACTGGGCCAGGGCGCGCAAGATGGGTGTGAATACCCTCGCGTTTCGCGGCGTGCAGCATGAAGCGTTCTACGTGGCCGACGCCGACTGCGTGGGTGTGACGGACGCCATCCGGTGGGAGTTCAACCGTCAATGGCTCGATCTCGTGTCGCGCAGCGGAACGGCGCTGTTCGTTTCGCTGGCGCCTGGCGCGGTGGGGCCGGAGCAGGCGCGCGACCTGCGGACGGCGCTCGCGCGTGCCGCGCGCCCGCAGCCGCCTGGCGAACCGCTCGACTGGCAGCATGTCATCTGGCCGACGCGGTGGCGGTTCGGAGGGGAAGAGCAGCGATACGACTGGGTGGGGCCGGACGGCGCGTGACTCGTCCCCGCGTCCGGAGGGCTGACCGCTTCACCGGGATCGGCCCGCGCCGCACACGTCGTGCAGCTGAGCTGGTTTCGCAAATGTCCATGCTAAGGTAGCGCCGATGCCGCGCGCGCTGCCGTGCCTCGTGTTCATCGCGCTGGCCGTCGTCGCCTGTCAAGGCAAGAGCGCTCCACCCTCGTCGTCGGGCGGCGCGTCCGCCGGCACGATCACCGGCACCGAGCGCATTGGCTGGGACCAGCAGGCGCCGAGCGCATCCGAGCTTGCCACTTACCGCTACGAGATGTACGTCGACGGCGCGCCGGTGAACCTCACCGCCGTGTCGTGCGCCGCCACGGCCAGCGCCGCCGGGTTCGCGTGCAGCGCCAACCTGCCACCCCTGACGCCCGGTTCGCACACGCTGGAGCTGGCGACCATTGTCAACAACGGCGGGGTGTTCGAGAGTGCACGGTCGGCGCCGCTCCTGGTGACCGTGCAGGGTGGGGCGACGGCGGGCGCCGACGAGTCTCGTGCCGTCTGGTCCGACGGTCAGGCCGGCGTGACGGCCGATGGCGTCGCAATCGCGATCGAGCGCCTCGCCGATGGACTGGTCGATCCTGCCGATGCGGCGGTCGCGCCAGACAGCAGGCTGTTCGTCGTCGAGCGGCAAGGCCGACTGCGCACGGTGGATGCTCGCGATCGCCGTCCCGCGGCCTCGGTGGCATTCGACGTCGAAGGGGGCGCGGTGCTCTCGCTGGCGCTCGATCCGGCGTTCGAACGCACGCACTACGTCTACGTCGTCTACGCGACGTCCGGTGCGGAGCGGCCGGTGTATCGGCTCGTTCGATTCCGGGAGATCGGCGGCGTGCTGGGCGAACGCGCCGTACTCGTCAACGAACTTGCCGCGGCCACGGCGTCCCCGGCCGCCGCGCTCCGATTTGCTGCGGATGGGCGACTGCTGCTCGCCCTCGGGAACAGCGGGGCTGCCTCGGCATCGTCGTTCGACGGCAAGCTCCTGCGGCTGGAAGCCAGCGGCGCGACGCCGCGCGATCAGAACGGGACGCCCGTCGTCGTCGCTGGAGTCCAGCAGCCGGCCGGCATGGCGTGGGACGCCGCGCGGTCGTCGGTCTGGCTGATGGATCGCGACAATCAGATCGGCACACTTTCCCGGGTGGTCGTGGCTCCGGAGACGGCCTCGGCCCCGGTGATGATCCGGCGGATGGCGGCGCGCGACACTGGTGCCGTGTCGGTGTACGACGGCGAACTGCTGCCGGCGTTTCGAGGCGATGTCCTCGTCGCCTCCGAGCGGGGCAATTGCCTGCTGCGTCTGCACACACCAGACGAGGCGCGCCCGCGGCAGATCACGGTTGAGCGGCTGCTGGAGGACCAGGTCGGTCCGATCCGCCTGGTCGCTGTCGCGGCCGACGGCGCAATCTACTTCGTCACGCCCGACGCTGCCGGGCGCGTGATCCCGACCGCTCGCTGAGCGACGACTCCGGTAAGCGCGGGAGGAGACCGTGCCGTAGTACCTGGCGACCCACGCCGCCAGCGCTCGAGCTCGCCCCGCCGGATCTATCACCGGCGCAACGACCTCTGAGGACGACCATGGCCTTCATTCGATATGTGAGCGCGTCGGAAATGCCGGCCTCCGAACGAGTGCCCGACAACGACAACATCATCCAGATCCACGGCGTCCACCCGCAGGTGATGCGCCAGCACTACGAGCTCTATCTCGAGCTGATGCACCGGCCGGGGCCGCTCACCCGACGGCAGCGCGAGATGCTGGCGGTGCGCGTCTCGGCGCTCAACCACTGCCACTATTGACTGCACCATCACGGAGCGGGTCTCCGCAGGATTCTGACGGCCGCCGGCGTGAGCGCAAGCGAGCAGGAGCGCCTGATCGACGGACTCTCCGCCGAGACGTTCGACCGCGCAGGGTGGGACGATGTCGATCGCGCGTTGATCGCCTACGCCGACAAGCTCACGCGAACGCCGGGTGAGATTCGTGAGGCCGACCTCGACGCGCTTCGCGGCGCCGCGCTCGACGACCGGGCGATCCACGACGCCTGTGCCATCGTTGGGTATTTCGCATTCGTGAACCGGATCGCGGACGGCCTGGGCGTCGAGGTGGAGCCGGCGGTGGACGCGAAGGGCGGCGCTCCTTCATCTTGACAATCTAGAGAAACGCGCGGCATACTGAGCAGCGCTAGTCCATCTAGAGGAGTTGGCGCATGCCCCCCGAGGAACTGGGTCTGGTCCAGGGCACCCTGGACATGCTGATCCTGAAGACGCTGGCGCTCGAGCCGATGCACGGATACGGCATCGGCGTGCGCCTGACCCAAATCAGCCGCGGCGTGTTCAACGTGAACGCCGGCTCGCTCTTTCCGGCGTTTCGCCGCCTCGAACGCAGCGGGCTCGTCAAGGCGGAATGGCGCGCGACCGAGAACAACCGCCGCGCGAAGTACTGACGCGCTGACCTCCAGCGGCAAAGCCGCCCTCAAGGCCCAGACGGAGCAGTGGGAAACGCAGACGGGCGCCATCACCCGGATTCTCAAGGCGCGCCCGGGCGAGGTGTGATGCGCGCGTCGCGGAATGTCCCCGAAGCGGCCGCTCGTGCCGCCCGGCTGGAGATCGGGAGCCCTCTTCCTTGCCAGCTTCGCGCACCTGCTGCGCGTCGACGAAGGCTGCGGCGCCACAGTGGCGATAAACTATCAACATGAAAGCAGTACAGGTCCTGTTCGACGAGGCCCTGCTCGCGCGACTCGACGCCGACGCCGAGGTGCGCGCGAATGGACGTTCGGCGGTACTGCGCCGGGCGGCGTCCGAGTACCTGCGCCGCCGGCGCGCGCGAGGCACCGCGGAGGCGTACCGGCGGGCCTACGGCGCATCCCGGGACGGAATCGACGGCGAATACGCCGACTGGTCCGGCGAGGGTGCATGGTCCGGGAAGTAGCCCGGGGCGACATCTGGATGTACACCCTCGCCAGCCCGGACAAGCGCCGGCCTGTGCTCGTGATCACCCGGCAGGAAGTCATCGGCCTGCTGCGCAGCGTCATGGTGGCGCCGATCACGTCGACCGTCCGCGGTGCTCCCAGCGAAGTGATTGTCGGCGTCGCCGAGGGGCTGAAGCATGAATCGGCGGTCAACCTGGATCATGTGCAGACGGTCGAACAGTCCCGGCTGGTCAGGCGCTTGGGTCGCGCAGGTCCCGCCAGGATGCGTGAGATCTGCCGCGCGCTGGCCGTCGCTGTGGGCTGCGCCGACTGACCTGCCGGCCGGCGCCCGGCAGGTCTGACGCTACGCGCTCTTCATCACGCGCGACGCGGGAGCGAGGCGCGGGAGCGCCTCCTCCAGCACACCGCGCGCCTTTGGCCAGAGCAGTATCGCTTCGATTACCAGCCAGACCTGCAGGATGAGCGACAGCACCGAGACGAGGATCAACGGCCAGTTCGGGTTGTCCTGGAAGAGCCAGCCGGGGTTGCTGCCGTCGGCGACGAACACCTGGTAGATGAGCGCCCAGGCCGGCACGATCAGCATGAACACCGCCGGGACGATCACGAACCATGTCGGCAGACGCCTGCGCCAGAGCCAGAAAGCGACGACGAGCAGCGCCAGCCCGGCAAGCAACTGGTTGGTCGCGCCGAAGACCGGCCACAGGATGAGGCCGCCCGTACCGAGCGTCTCCGCGTTCCACGGCATGCCGGGGCGCGGAAGGATCGCGAGGACGAATGCGGTCAGCACGGCGAACAGCGTCGCGCCGTGCCGGTTGGCGGTGAGGGCCGTGAGCGGACGCAGCACCGGGATGCTGGCGCCGGCGGCCTCGCTCAGTTCCTGCGTGACGTAGCGTTGCAGCCGCGTCGCGGTATCGAGGGTCGTCCCGGCGAACGACGCGACCAGCACACCCATCAGCGCAGTCGCCATCGTGTGGTCGATGCGCATCGCCTCGAGGAAGTTCGCCGAACCGACAACGAACGCCGCGATCGCGGCGCCGCTCGTGATCGAGTTCCAGTTGCCGTACAACTGGCCCCACAGCTCGGTGCCGGCGACCGCGCCGTGCCGCGCCTCCCAGCCCAGTCCGATCCCCGCGCCGACCGACAGAATCACCAGCGTCGCCAGGAACCCCTCGGTCAGCATCGAGCCGTAGCCGACGAACTGCGCGTCGGCCTCGTTCTTCAGCTGCTTGCTGGACGTGCCGCTCGAGACCAGGCAATGGAATCCCGATACGGCGCCGCACGCGATGATCACGAAGAGGAACGGCACGATCGGCGGGGCGTTCAGCGGATGCAGGTTCAGCGCCGGCGCGACGAGCTGGAGCGGGACGCGGACGTGCGTGACCGGCGCGATCCCGCCCAGGATCGCCGCCGTGAACAGTCCCACCACGACCAGCCCCAGGCTGCTGATCAACTGGAGGCTGTTGATGTAGTCGCGCGGCTGCAGCAGCGCCCAGACGGGCAGCACGCTTGCCGCGTAGCAGTACGCCAGCAGGACGGCCACCCAGATCCAGATCGGCCACGCCGCCATCGTCGTGTTGAGCGACTGAATGCTCGCGCCGAGCCCGCCGCCCGTCCATTCGAGACCCGGGCACCCGGCCCCGAACCACACCGTCGCATACATCAGCGCCAGGGCCGCGGCGCTCGGCCACAGCAGGTTCCGGCCCCGCCGATGCACCTTCACGCCGATCCAGATCGCGATCGGTATCTGCAGGAACACCGGCAGGATCGCCTCCGGGAACATCCTGAAGACGGTGGCGATCACCCAGCCGAACACCCCGAGCACCACCCAGAGCGCCAGCAGCAGGACACCGAGGAACAGGAACCGCACGCGGCGGTTCAGGACGCGCCCGGCGATGTCGCCGACCGTCTGGCCGCGATTGCGCAGGCTGACGACGAGCGTGCCGAGATCGTGCATGGCGCCGATGAAAATCGAACCCAGCAGGACCCAGACGAGTGCCGGCACCCACCCCCACGTGATCGCCAGCGCCGGCCCGACGATCGGCCCCGTTCCGGCAATGCTCGTGAAATGGTGCCCGAACACGATGCTCTTGTTCGTCGGCACGTAGTCGCAGTCGTCGTTCATCTCCACGCTCGGCACGATCGCGTTCGGGTCGAGCGCAAAGATCCGCCGCGCGAGCCAGCGGCCATAGGTGTGGTAGCCGACGATGAAGGCCAGGCCGGCGAAGAGGGCAATCGACAGGGCTGCCATGGTGGGTGCCAGTCTACAAGGCTCAGGGGGCAGGGCTCAAGGCTCAAGGGGGGCAGGGCTCAGGGGGCAGGGCTCAAGGCTCAGGGCTCAGGAGGGGGAGCACGGGCATAATACGGGCTCGGACATAGCTAAAGGGAGATGCGAGTGTGGTTAACTGTTTATCCTTGGGGTCCCCCGTCCCCGCCGCCCCGCCCCCCTCCCCTCCCCTATGTACCGCCGTGACTATATCCTGCGCATCATCGAGCGTTTTGGACGCATGCTCCTGGCACTCCGCGACCGGATTCTGCGCCGGGAGGCGGTGCCCCGGAAGTGATTTCGAATATCTCCGAGATGGCGCGGGAGGCGGGGATCGACATGGACATCGCCCGCCGGCTGGATCCGGACTCGCTGCTGATCTGGCTGGCCCCCGGCCACGACGTCGATCAGCCGAGGCTCTGGCTGGTCGGCGAGCTGCTGTATCTCATCGGCGCGCAGGCGATGATTGAAGGCACGGGCGACGGAACCGGCGACCTGCGCCGGGCGTTGGCCGTTTTCCGCCGATTGCCCGCCGACTGGAAGCCATCGGAGGGGTTCGCGACAGCCGGGGAGCGAGGGGACGAGGTCGAGGATTCTGCTCCAGCCGAAACCCGAGTGCCCTCCTGAGCCCGAGCCTGGAGCCGCTGAGCGCTCCGGTGAGCCGTCGTGGTATGATCCGCTCCCGGGCCCGAAGCTCCCAACTCATCATGATGCATGGCTTCCGGCGAGCGAGCCTCCTCGCCTGCGTCGGCCTTCTCGCGCTGGGGAACAACGGACGGATCTCCGGCCAGGCGCCGATGTCCGGCAATCCCATCCTGGCGGGCTGGTACGCTGATCCCGAAGCGCACGTCTTCGGGGATCGCTACTGGATCTATCCGACCTACTCGGCGCCGTACGACCAGCAGACGTTCCTCGACGCGTTCTCGTCAACCGACCTGATCACCTGGACGAAGCACCCGCGCGTGCTCGACATCTCCGCCGTCACCTGGGCCAGGCGCGCGGTGTGGGCCCCGTCCATCGTCGAGAAGGACGGCTGGTACTACCTGTTCTTCGGCGCGAACGACATCCAGAACGACCAGCAGATCGGCGGCATCGGCGTCGCGCGCGCGCGCCGCCCCGAGGGGCCGTTCGAGGACTATCTCGGCCGGCCGCTGATCGATCGATTCCACAACGGCGCCCAGCCGATCGACCAGGCGGTGTTCAAGGACGTCGATGGCGCCTACTACATCGCGTACGGCGGCTGGCGTCACTGCAACATCGCGCGGCTGAACGGCGACTTCACCGGCTTCGTGCCGTTTCCCGACGGCACGACCTTCAAGGAGATCACACCCGAAGGCTACGTCGAAGGGGCCTTCATGCTGATAAAGGACGGCAAGTACTACTTCATGTGGTCGGAGGGCGGCTGGACCGGACCGAACTACGCTGTCGCCTATGCGGTCGGGACGACGCCCTTCGGGCCATTCACGCGCGTGGGGAAGATTCTGCAGCAGGACCCGTCGGTCGCGACCGGCGCGGGTCACCATTCCATCCTGCACGCGCCCGGCTCGGAAAAATGGTACATCGTCTATCACCGGCGTCCGCTGGGCGACACCGATCGCAACCACCGCGTGGTCTGCATCGACGAGCTGCGATTCGCCGCGGACGGATCGATCGTCCCGGTGGTGATCACGCAAACGGGCGTGCCGCGCGAGCCGGTGCGCTGAGGACGCCAACGTGACCGACGTTACCCGCAGGACATTTCTGTCGGCAACGAGCCGGGGCACTCTCGCGTGGCCCGTCGTGCGTCATCTCGACCTTGCCTGGAGCGCGCCCGCCGGCCAGCCGGAGCCGCGCGCGATCGTCACGTTCGACGAGCCGGGGTTTCCCACCGTCGATGCCGCGCCCCTTCGCGGCGTTCCCGGCGCGCGCGCGACGGCGAGCGTGGCCGAACTGATCGAGGCGCTGCGCCCGGGGGCGCTGCTCGTCTGGCGTCACGGGTCGACGTTCCCGGCCGACGCGTGGGCCGGTATTTTCACGTTCCTGGACGAGGGCGGCGCGCTGCTCTACGGCGGCGGCGAGCCCTGGACGCGGCCGGTGACCGGCGCGCCTGGGAGCCGGCGTATCGAGCCGCGAACTGTCGCGCAGTTGCAGGCGCTCAGGCTGAACCAGTCGTACCGGGTCGAGGCCGCTGGAGCGGCGCTGCGCCGCGTCGGCGCGCCCGACGCGGCGGCCCGGGTGCTTCCCACCGGCGCGTGGGTGGCCGCGCTCGAGCCCCGGTTCACCGAGACCCAGGACTTTCCGTCCGAATCCGGTTCGCCCGGCGCCCGCGACGCGCTGCTGCGTCCTCTGGCGTACGCGCACGTTCCCGGCGCAGATCCGCGGCTGCCGATTGCCGCCGTGGCCTTCGCGATCGATCGCCTGCGCGGGCCGTTTGCCGGCGGGCGCTGGGTGTTCTGGCTCGCCTCCACTCCCGCCGAGGACGATGAATGGGCGTGGCTGCTGGCCGAGGCCATGCGGGCGCCGGTGGACCTTCGCGTCGATCCGACGTTCGGCTGCTTTCACGACGGTGAACGCCCGTCGCTCATCCTGCGCGCGCACCGTCCGCGCGCGACCGGCGCGCTGACGGTCAGCTGCGCGATCACGATTGACGGCCCCGGCGCCCCGCGACGCGTACCGTCCGTGGATCTGAGCGTGGGAGAACATGGCACGGCTCGCGTGGGCCTGTCGGGTTCGTTTCGTCCCGGTCTTCACCGGGTCACGGTCGACGCCGGGCCGCTTGGCCGCGCCACGACCGGCTTCTGGATCTTCGACGAAGCGCTCTTCGCGTCGGGTGAGGCGCTCACCTTCGACCGCTACACGCTTCGGCGCAACGGCCTCCCCGAACCGGTGGTCGGCACGACGACGATGTCGTCGACCGTTCACCGCGACTTCCTGTTCGAGCCGAACGCCGCCGCGTGGGACGACGGGTTCGCGGAAATCGCCTCGCTGCACCTGAACATGATTCGCACCGGGCTGTGGTCCGGCTGGCGCAAGATCACCGTGGACGCCAACGTCGTCGACGAAGCCGTGCTCCGCGCGATGGAGGCGTTCTACCTGACGGCACGCAAACACGCACTTCCGGTCATCTTCACGCTGTTCGCGTTCGTGCCGGAGGACTTCGGCTCAGGCGATCCGTATTTCGCCCCGCGGGCACTCGAAGGCCAGCGCGCTTTCGTGTCGGCGATCTCGCGCCGGATGGCGCCCGCGCGACAGATCATCTGGGATCTCATCAACGAGCCGTCTTTCGCTTCTCCGCGTGATCTCTGGTCGCTGCGGCCCGTGCGCACACCGGACGAACGCCGCGCGTTTCTCTCGTGGCTGGCGGCGCGGTATCAGGCGCCGGACGCGCCCCGGCGCGTGGCAGGACGTGGTCCGGCGGCGGTGGCGCCTGCGTCCCGATGAGCCAATCGGCCTGCCCGCCAACGAAGACTTCACCGATGTCTGGGTGATGGGCGCGCGCCGGCCGTATCGCGCGCTCGACTACGCGCTGTTTGCGCAGGACCGGTTCGAGCGCTGGATCGGCGAGATGCGGTCGGCGATCCGGGAGGGCGGATCGGGTACGCCGATCACGGTGGGGCAGGACGAAGCCGGCCTCGGCACGAGCCCGGCGCCGCTCTTCCACCACGCGGCGGTGGACTTCACTTCGATGCATACGTGGTGGAACACCGACGCGCTCCTGTGGGACGGCCTGGCGTCGAAGGGCAGCGGCACGCCGCTGCTCGTGAGCGAAACCGGCATCATGCAGCGCCAGTTGCCGTCCGGCGAGGCCGTTCGTTCGCCTGACGATTTCGCCGCGATCCTCTCGCGCAAGATCGGATACGCGTTCGCCTCCGGCGCCTTCGGGGTCATCCAGTGGTGCTACGAGACGAACCCGTTCATCAACTCCGACAACGAGGCGGCCATTGGACTGAAGCGGGTGGACGGAAGCGTCAAGCCCGAACACGGCGTGCTGGCTGCGGCGGCGGCGTTCGTCGTGCGCAACCGCGCACGCTTCGACGGGTACGTCCCGCCCGAGATCGCGGTCATCGTGCCGACCGCCGAGCAGTTGTCGCCGCGCAGCCTCGCGGCGCTGTCCGTGCGCGCGACGGTTCGCGCGTTCTACGAGGAGCTTGGCCTCCGCCTGCGGGCGGTTGCCGATCACCGCGCCGCCCGCGACCTCGGGCAGCCTCGGGTGATCGTCCTGCCAGCGTGCCGTTCCGTGTCGGACGAGGGCTGGCAGGCGATCGCCGGCGCTGTCGAGCGTGGCGCGACACTGATTTGCTCCGGCTGGTTCGAGACCGACGATGCGGGCCTGCCGGCGGGACGGCTGGGAGCAGGGTCGCGACCGCTCCGGATGGTCGAAGCGATGCCGGGCCTGGATGGCGGGCCAGCCACCGTGTTTCGTTTTCCCGGGACGACGCCGGAGTCCTGGTATGCGGCGGCCGCTTCCGCCCCGCGGCGGATCGCGCGCGGAGCGGGCGCCATCGTCCATCACCCGCTGCCGATCGAATGGGCGGAGCCTACGCCGGCGCTCGCGCGCTTCTACGAGTCGGCGATGAAGGGACTGGAGGTCGGGCGCGACGTCGAGCTGGAGGGTGCCGGTGCCGGTCTGCTCGTCGTCACGATTCCGTTCCACGACGCATGGCTGCTCGTCGGGATCAACGAATCATCGGCGCCCAGCCGGGTCGTGGCGCGCCGGCGCGGCGCCGACCCACGCGTCAGCTTCGACGTGCCCGCGGGCCGGGCGCGCATGGCGCTGATCGATCCCGCGGCCTGGACCGTGCTGGACGTGTCGTAGCCCGCGGGCATGCCCGATGCCGGTCAGCGCACCGTGAACTCGCCCCTGAGGCGGATGTCCTTCGACGAGGCGCCAATCATCACGCGGAACGTGCCGGGCTCGACGACCGGGTGCATGCCGGCGTCGAGCATGCGCAGTTCGGCAGGTCCCAGCCGGAACGTGATGTCTCTCGACTCGCCCGGCGCCAGCGCGATGCGGTGGAAACCTCGCAGCTCCATCACAGGCTGTGCGACCGAGGTCAGCTCGTCGCGGATGTAGAGCTGCACGACTTCGTCGCCAGCGCGCGCGCCGGTGTTGCGCACGGTGCAGCGAACGGTGACCGTGCCGGCGGCGTCGATCGTCGCGGGTTCAATCCGAAGTGCCGAGTACTCGAAGGTCGTGTAGCTCAGCCCGAATCCGAACGGAAAGAGCGGCATGCCCGTCAGGTCCACGTAGTCGTCGCCGCGGCCGGTCGGTTTGTGATCGTAGGAGAGCGGCAGCTGGCCTTCCGCCATCGGGAAGGTGATCGGCAGGCGGCCCGACGGATTCGCATCGCCGAACAGGATGTCGGCCAGCGCCGGCCCACCCTGTTCGCCGGGATACCACGCGTCCAAGCACGGCGTCCGACGCGATCGATCCACGGCGACATCGTGATGGCGCTGCCGCCGACGAGCACGACGATCACGGGCGTGCCCGTCGCGGCGACCGCCCGAATCAGTTCTTCCTGCCGTCCGGGAAGGCCAAGCGACGCGCGATCGCGAAACTCGCCTTCTTCGATTCCCGCGACGACGATGGCCGCGTCGCTTGTCCTTCGCCAGCGCGACCGCCTCGGCGATCTGCCGGTCGCTCTCGTCCACGACGCCGCCGTCCCACAGCAGCTTCAGGCGGGCGTTGCCCGTGGCCTCGAAGTACTCCAGGCGCACCTGATGTGACGAGCCCGCTGCCCACGCGATGTCGGCGATGCGTGTGCCGTACGACTGCTTCTTCCAGTTGTCGATGACGAGCCGGCCGTCGAGATACAGGCGGTAGCCGTCATTGCCTTCGATCCCGATCCTGCGGACGCCGTCCGGCGGCGCGACGATCGAGCCCGTCCACCGCGCGGAGTACCAGTCGAACGGAATGCCCCGTCCAGGCGAATTGAGCGTCCAGCGGAAGTCGATGCTGGCGTCGCGGCGCACGAGCCGGGGCGTGCCCGTCAGCGTGATGTCGTCGAAGTATTCGCCGCGAAGGCCGGTCGCCGCGTCTGCCGGGTCCGGGGATCGCAGGAACCCGGACGGAACGACCGTCATCGAACGCGTGACCCGTCCCGGGCCTGGGAGGAAGCGCAGGCGTGCCGCGGGCGCGAGTGTCTGCCTGATCCCGTCGAGGATTCCGATGGGATGCACGCCCGCGGCACTGTAACCGCCGAGCCGGGCCTCGACGGCGTCGGCTCCGATCACCGCGAGGGACGCGATCGATTTCGACAGCGGCAGCCGCTGCCGCTCGTTTCTGAGCAGCACGATCGACTGTGTCGCCGCGTCGCGCGCGAGGGCCAGGTGATCGGCGTGACCGTTCCACCGCCCGGCCTCGGCCGGATCGACGTACGGCCGCTCGAAGAGTCCCAGCTCGAACTTGGCTCGCAGCACGCGCGCGACCGCCTGGTCGATGACCGCCGGAGGAATCAGGCCGCGCTGAAACGCGGCGAGGTACGGCCGCTGCTGGCCGTAGGACGACTGGAATACGACGTCGAGCCCGGCGGCAAAGGCATGGGCGGCGGCGGTGGGGGTGTCCGGCTCGGTCATGTGCAGCACCGTCGCTCCGCCGGTCGCGGCCGCATCGGAAATCACGAAGCCCTCGAAGCCCCACTGGACCTTCAGGATGTCGGTGAGCAGGTGGTGGTTCTGCGTGGCGGGGGAACCGTCCACCGAGTTGTAGGCCGTCATCACCGAGCGGGCGCCGGCCTCGCGTATCGCCGCCTCGAACGGCGGAAAGTAGCGCTCCGCCAGCCGGCGTTCGCTGAACTCGATCGGGTAACTGTCGCGCCCGCCCTCTCCGACGTTGGCCACGAAGTGCTTTGGCGTCGTGATGATGCCGGCGCGCTCGAAGGCACCGACGAAGGCCCTGGCCATCGCCGACGCCAGAAAGGGATCCTCGCCGTAGGTTTCCTCGACGCGTCCCCAGCGCACGTCGTCTGCGATGTTGACGACCGGGGAGAGGACCTGGCGGATGCCGCGGCTGCCGGTCTCGCGCGCGGCGGCCGCCGCGACGCGCGCCACCAGCGCGGGGTCCCACGTGGCCGCGAGCGCAATCGCCTGGGGGAACATCGTCGCGCCATCGCGCGCGAGGCCGTGCACGGCCTCGTCGAACGGAATAATCGGGATACCGAGACGCGTGGATTCGACGAAGTAGCGCTGAATCGCGTTGATCCGCTCGGCGTGCGCAGTGGCGCCCGGAAGGTCGCCCGGCGAAATCTGCAGGCCGAAGATCCCGTGGGAATAGTCGTCGGCCGGGTCGTCGAGGTTGCCGGGAATCATGAAGAGCTGCCAGAACTTCTCTTCGAGCGTCATCCGTCCGAGCAGGTCCTGGACGCGGACGGCGACCGGGAGGCTGGCGTTGCGATACGCCGGCGTCCCCTGTGGCGCCAGCCCGGCGGCCAGCGCCGCGACGAAGGGCACGAACAGCAGGCGATATCGCCTCATGCCGCACATTGTAGCTGTCCGGCCGGAGCGATCCTCTGTGAAGCGATTTGTTTCAGCCAGGTCTGACCACCCGGGGTGTAACCAATGGCGCGCCTCGTGCATCCTGTTCAGTAGAGGAATCCATGCCACTCTTCGAATACACCTGCGGCAAGTGCGGACATCAGTTCGAGGCGCTCGTGCTGGGCAGCCGGCGCGCGGCGTGCCCCAGGTGCGCCTCCGAGGAACTCGAGAAACGCCACTCGACCTTCGGCGCCCGCAGCTCGTCTGGATCGACCGGTCCGGCGGCGGCGCCGCGCTTTACTTGAGGGTCTGGCCGCGGGCCGGGTGCCTGCTGAGGGGTTGTCGGTCGTCCGCCGTGTCGTTCATCCGCCCTGGGTGACGCGGACGATCTCGTTGCGAACGCTGATCGTGCCCGTACGGTGCGGTCCCCGTGCTGTTCGGGGCCACGACGACCGTCACACGGTCGTCGCCGACGCGTGGCATGCTACCCGTGACGGTGATCCAGGCGGAATCGGCCACCGCCGTCCACACGCAGGCATTCTGGAGCGGTCCCCCACACGTGTAGGGCTCGCTCTGCTGGACGACGTCGAACGTGGAGGTGCCGCCAGCCGCCGTGAAGGTCAGGCTGTCGCGGCTCACCCCGTAGTGGCACCCGGCCTGCGAGACCTGCAGGTTCTGGCCTGCGGTAGGGGTTGGCCAGCGGATCATGACGGTGCCGGTCCGGGGTGGGTCCCAGTTGTCCGAGACCCTGAACGTCACCGATGCCAGGCCCCGCACCGGACGCGCCACTGGTTAGCGTGATCCAGGATGGCCCGGGCGCCGCAGTCCACGGGCACCCCGGCGTGGTGGTCATCTGGCTGGTGAGTTCCGGCGATGTCATGCAGGGCGCGAACTCGACGGGGTCTACCGTGTACTGGCAGGCGCCCGTGTCGCCCGCCTGCGTGAGCGTGAACGCCTGGCCGCCGATCCGAATCGTGCCGGTCCTGGCCTGGGGAGCGCTGTTCGACGCGGCGTTAAAGCTCACCGTGGCGCTCCCGTTCCGGCGCCGCTGCCCGTCACCGTCAGCCAGCCGACCTCGGCCGACGCCGTCCAGGCGCAGGAGTCTCCCGTCTTCAGGGCGAACGAGCCCGATCTCAGCATGTCGGTCCATCGAGGCGCCCGCCGGGTCGAGGGTGTAGGTGCACACGACCGCCGCGGCTTCCTGGTCGATCGTCATGGAGTGTCCCGCGATGGTCAGGGTGCTGACTCGCCGGGTCGGCTCCGTGTTCGGCGCGACGGTGAATGCCACGGTGCCGGCGCCGCTTCCGGACGTTCCCGAGGTTATCGCCACCCAGGCCGTATCCGACCCTCCGTTCCAGGAGCACCCGGCCGCCGTCGTCACCGCAACCGAACCAGCGCCGCCGGCGGCACCGAACGATGTCGCTGCGGCGGCCACGGCGTAGGTGCAGGGCAGGGGGGTCGGTGGCGTGGACGCGCGGTGGCCGCAGGCTGTCGCGGCGGCGATGGCGAGGACGACGAAAGACCGCTCACGGATCGCGGAGGGTCGCATCTTCTTCCCGTCGGAACCGGATCGCTGCAGCAACGGTGCTGCCAGTGGAACGCGATCCTGAATCCGGGATCGTTTCCGCGGCGATGACAGAAGATCGGCAGCCGTCCGGCGGGAACCCGTCGTCATCGCGAGTCGCCGTCAATGTGATTGACACCCTCGCGGGCGCACAGCATACTTTTCCGGCCCCCGAGTCCTCTCCCTCCCGGCGCCCGCTCGTTCATTCACAAGGAGGTACCCGCTTGCCTCTGACCATTGACCCGACGGATCGCTCCGCGCCGGCCGGTACGGGAGATCCCGTGCGCCTGCCGGCCAACGCTTATACCCGCCTCGCCGATGCCGCGAGGTGTACGTCCCGATCGTGCCCGCGTCCAGCGCGCCGCCCGAATCCACCTGGCGTTCGGTACTCTGGGGCCTGCTGCTGTGCGTAATCTTCACCCTGGCGTCGGCCTACTCGGGTCTGAAGGTCGGGCAGGTCATGGAGGCGGCCATCCCGATCTCGATCCTGGCGATCGGCCTGGCACGGGTGTACAAGCGACGGTCCACACTGCTCGAGAACGTCATCCTCACCGGGATCGGCGGCACATCCGGGGCCGTCGTCGCGGGCGCGATCTTCACGCTCCCGGCCTTGTACACGCTCGGTCTTCAGCCGCACCCCGCGCAGACGATCTTCATCTGCCTGGCGGGTGGATGTCTCGGCGTGCTGTTCCTCATTCCACTGCGTCGCTACTTCGTGCGAGAGACGCACGGCGAGTTCCCGTATCCCGAGGCGACGGCCATCACCGAAGTGCTGGTCACGGGCGAGCGCGGCGGGTCGCAGGCCAAGCTGCTCCTTCAGGCCACCGCGCTGGCGGGCGTGTATGACTTCTTCGTGACGACGTTTCAGGTCTGGCGCGAGTTCGTGGACCTGCAGTTCATCGGGCCGGTGCGGGATCTGGCTGAGCGGGCGCGGATCGCCCTCTCGTTCGACGCGGTCGCGTTCATCCTCGGGCTGGGCTACGTCATGGGCCTGCGGTCGTCGATGGTGCTCGTGGCCGGCGGCGTCCTGTCCAATCTCGTGCTCGTGCCGCTCATCTGGATGATCGGCCAGCACCTGCCGGACGCCCCCGTCTATCCGGGCACGATTCCGATTGCGCAGATGACGGCCACGCAGATCTTCCGGGGGTACGTCCGCTTCATCGGCGTGGGTGCCATCGCGACCGCCGGCATCTTCGGGATCATCAAGTCGCTGCGGATCGTGGCGGCGTCGTTCGGGATCGCGCTGCGCGCGTTCCGGCACGGGGAAGCGTCTGGCGAGCGCACCGATCGCGACATTCCCGTGATGGCGCAGCTGGCCGGCGTGGTGCTGGGGGCGCTCGGCGTGGCGGTGTTCTTCGGCACGCTCCTCCCGAGCGCGCTGCAGATCGGGGTCGCGCTCGTCCTGACGCTCGTCTTCTCCTTCTTCTTCACGTCGGTTGCCGCGACGGCCATCGCGACGACCGCGCGCAACCCGGTTTCGGGCATGACGATGCTGACGGTGATCATCTCGTCGGTCGTGCTCCTGCGCTTCGGCGTGAGCGGACAGTCCGGGATGTTCTTCGTGATGGCGATTGCCGGGATGGTCTGTACGGCGCTGTCGGTCTCGGGCCAGACCGTGACGGACCTGAAGACGGGCTACTGGCTCGGATCGACGCCCGGCGTCCAGGAGCGGGTGAAGTTTCTCGGCGTGATCGCCTCGGCGGCCGCCGTGGGCCTGGCGATCGTGATGCTGGCCCAGGCGTTTCAGTTTGGCGAGGCGGTACCTGGCGATACCCGCGCCGTGCTGGCCGCGCCGCAGGCGTCCATCATGCAGGCGCTCGTCCAGGGTTTCATGAGCCGGCAGCCGGTCGCGTGGGTCCTCTTCAGCGTTGGCGCCATGGTTGCCGTCGGCATGGAAATGCTGCAGGTGCCGGCGCTGATCTTCGCGCTCGGCATGTACCTGCCGCTCGAGCTGAACCTGCCGGCGCTCGTCGGCGGCATCCTGTCGCACTATGTCAATGTCCGGTCCGAACGCGAGGGCAGCCGCGGGCGGACCGTGCGCGAGCGCGGCGTGATTGTCGCTTCCGGCTTCATGGCCGGCGGTGCGCTCGGTGGGGTGATCGGCGCGGGACTGCGGCTGTTTCCCTGGTATCGCGAAGATCTGGTGCAGACGCCGTTCTTCGGGATCGACTGGATCTCGCAGACCGTCTCGATCATCGGCTTCACATTGTTCTGTGTGTACATCTGGCGCAAGGCGACGCGTGTGCCGGCGGGAGAAGGCGAATGACCTCAGTGCTCGATCGATTCCTGAAGTACGTGTCGTACGACACGCAGTCGCGGGAGGGTGCCGACACGTATCCGAGCACGCCCGGGCAGCTCGTGCTGCTGCGGGAACTCGTGACGGAGCTGAAGGCCATCGGTCTGGCCGACGCCGCCATCGACGATCACGGCTATGTCATGGCGACCGTCCCGCCGACGACGGGCAATGCGGACGTGCCCGTGATCGCCTTCATTGCCCACGTGGACACGTCGCCGGAGATGAGCGGCGCCGGCGTCAAGCCAATCGTGCATCGCGGCTACGACGGCCGCGACATCGTGTTGCCGGACGATCCCGAGGTCGTGCTGCGGCCGCGGGATTCCCCCTATCTGGGCGAGTGCGTCGGCCACGACATCGTGACCGCGTCGGGCACGACGCTGCTCGGTGCCGACAACAAGGCTGGCGTCGCGGAGATCGTCACCGCGGCGGAGTACCTGCTCGCGCATCCGGAGATTCCGCACGGTGCGATTCGCCTCGGCTTCACGCCGGACGAGGAAGTTGGGCAGGGCACGCGGTATTTCGACGTCGAGCGGTTCGGAGCGCGCTACGCCTACACGGTGGATGGCGGCGAGCGCGGCGAGTTCGAGTTCGAGACGTTTTCCGCCGACGCGATGTCGATCACGTTCCGCGGGTTCAACACCCACCCCGGGTTTGCGAAAGGCCGGATGGTCAACGCGATCAAGCTGGCGGCGAGCTTTCTGGCTCGCCTCCCGGCCGACCGCCTGTCGCCGGAAACCACCGAAGGCCTGGAGGGCTTCGTCCACCCGTATGTCGTGCAGGCCAGCGTGGATCAGACCATGGTGAAGCTGCTGATCCGCGACTTCGTGACAGCCGGGCTGAAGGACAAGGAAGCCTGGCTCGAGACGCTGGCGAACGAGGTGGTGCGAGGCGTCGCCGGGGCCAGCGTCGAGTGCGTCGTCGACGAGTCGTATCGCAATATGCGCGAGGTCATCGACCAGCATCCGCTGGTCGTCGAGCGGGCGCGTCAGGCGTTCGAGCGCGCCGGCGTGCCGATCCGCGAGCGCGCGATTCGCGGCGGCACCGACGGCTCGCGACTGTCGTTCATGGGCCTGCCGACACCGAACGTGTTCGCGGGCGAGCAGAATTTCCACTCGCGGCTCGAGTGGGTGTCGGTGCAGGACATGGAGAAGGCCGTCGAGGTGATCGCGCAGATCGCCCGCGTCTGGGCGGAGTGAGCTGCTGCCGGATTGCTCGAGGCGATCCTCGATCGCGGTGATGGCGGGACCGAGCCAGATGCGGGAGCGATTCGTGAACCGCCCTGGACACGCCGGCTTGCTGCCTGAGGCGGGATCCTTGCCGCCGGAGGCTCCGATCGCGCGGGCAGGCTGAGTTACGCCCGCTTGCTGCTCGAAGCGGGGTCCTTGCCGGTCGTGGCTTCGATCGCGGCGATCGCGGCCTCGTGTCCGGCGACGACGTCGCGCTCCTCGCCGCCCAGGTAGATGCGCCCGAACGAGCCGAACGCGCGGACTTCGAGGATGTTGATGTTCGCGTGCTTCTCGGCCTCGTTGGCGGCGATGACCGCGTAGGCCGCCGGCTCCACCTCGAGCACGAAGAGGCTCTGGCGCGCGATCAGCAGCGCGCCGTGTCGCATCCGGTTGATGAGTTGCGCGTGGTGCGGATCGATGTTGTGAATGACCTGGCTGGAGAGGATGCGCGGCTTCCAGCGATCCTGTTCCTTCAGTCCGAGCGCGTCGAGGATCGCGGCGCCTGCGGCGAGCACGTCCGCCTGCGACGGGGAGTGCACTTCGAGCAGCCCGTACAGGCGTTCGATGACCTGCATGCCGGGGCGGACGCTGGTGGCTTTGACGGCGACGTCGGTGATCCGGTTGATTTCGATGCCGGGTGCGATTTCGACCCAGAGCGAGGCGTCACCCGGCAGCGGCAGGAATCCCTGCGCGACGGTGCCGAGGAAGGCCGCGTGCTGAGGTTGGAGCGAATCGAGAAAGACGTAGGAACGCAGCTCGGCCACGTGGGAGGCTCCTGGAAAGTCCCCATGCTGTCACGGCCCCGGTTCAGCCGCAACCCTGCGCGTCCCGCCTCTCGCCCCCTCCGAGCTTCAACCCAGCTTCGACCCGGCTTCGACCGAGCTTCGACCCAGCTCCGACCGAGCTTCAACCCAGCTCCGACCGAGCTTCAACCGAGCTTCACCCCAGCTTCGACCCAGCTCCGACCGAGCTTCGACCCAGCTCCGACCGAGCTTCGACCCAGCTTCGACCCAGCTCCGACCGAGCTTCGACCCAGCTTCGACCCAGCTCCGACCGAGCTTCAACCCAGCTTCGACCCAGCTTCGACCGAGCCTCGAAACAGCCGTGCCGATATCCTCAGATTGAGGCGGCCCTACGGCGCTTCGGCGTCCTGAGCGGACCCCGGTTCTGAGTGGGCCCAGGACCGACGTGTGGCCCTCGGAGCACCGGCGCGCACAGACGCCCTGAACGCCGCGTCGCCGAGGATGTGTTCGTTGGATTGAATCCTCTCGTATGGGTCTTCATCGCTGACCGTTCCAAGCACGAACTTGGAGAATCGGGCGCGTTGGACCTGCGGTTCGGTCTCGCCAAACTGATTCAGGGTCAGCGCGACGGTGAGGAAAGGCGAGGGCTCCCTGAGCCCGCAGATCGCTGCGTAGCTGCTCCAGGGCCAGTCTTCGGGCCGTTCCGCCAGTTGCCCCCTGACCGGGTTCAAGGCTACGTAGCGTCCCAACGCCGCCAGGTACGTGTCGTTTTGCACGATCTGATCCTTGTAGCGCCCCTGGAAGACGTGCCCCACGCGACTGTGTCGCCGGTTCCACGCTTGCGCGTACTTGCTGTTCAATCGTCGTATCGCGTCGGGGAGGTTCGCGCGACTGGGGCGGAGCGTGGCGTGATAGTGGTTCGGCATCAGGCAGTAGTTCCAGCAATCGAGGTCTGTACTCCTCGACGACTTCTCCCAACAGGTACAAGAACAGCCGATAGTCCACCTCGTCGTTGAAGATGCGCATTCGGCCGTTGCCGCGTGCCATCACGTGACGAATCAACCCGGGTGTGCGAATGCGCCTTCGGTCTCCCATGGTCCAGGGCATATTCACAAGCCGCGCCGGAGCCCTTTTCTTCGGAAAACCAAACGCCGCCGCTGCGCAGCCAACGAAAGTTCGCGCCTTTTACCATGGTCAAGACGACCTGCCGTGGCAGGATTTGGCAGCAGTCGTCGAGGCAGGTTGCGCCGAAACGGCCGAGCGGGTCGAAGCCGGGTCGAAGCCGGGTCGAAGGGAAGCTGGGTCGAAGCTGGGTCGAAGCTGGGTCGAAGCTGGGTCGAAGCCGGGTCGAAGCCGGGTCGAAGCTGGGTCGAAGCTGGGTCGAAGCTGGGTCGAAGCCGGGTCGAAGCTGGGGTGAAGCTCCCGCCGGGAGCGGCTCGGGCTCTGGGGGGCGAGGTCAGGTCTGCCAGGTACCGACGAGGCGGGCAATCCGGCCGTCCCGGTACTCGAACAGCAGCAGCTGCGCGCGAGTGACACGCCGCCAGCCGTCCCTGGTCCGCGCCTCGAAACTGAGCTCCAGGGTGATCGCTTCAACCCCCGCGAGCCCGGTCCGACCGCGGATGTCGGCGTGCGCGTGTCGCGTGATGCCCAGCTGAGCGAGGCGTCCCGCCCGCATCGCCGCGATGCCGTCAATTCGCACCCCGAACGCAGGATGCTCGTACACCGCGTCCGCCGTGAAGAGCGTCAGCACACGTTCGACGTCGGCGGGGGTCGCGCCGTCCTGCATCGCCGCGGTCATCTTCGCGATGTAGCGCTCACCGGGCGAGCCGGTGGCCGGCTGCAGGAACAAGGTCGCCACGATCACCAGACACCAGAGCGACATCGCCGAATGCTACGCCGTTCCGACTGTCCTGAACGGCAGGAAGTGACGGATTCGAGGCGAGCCGGGCCGGATGTCGCGATACACTGCACCGGTGACAAGCCTGAGCTGGAACTGGATTGGGCTCGAAGTGACGCTGATGCCGCTGGTCGCCGTATTGTTCGCCTGGCCCTTCTGGCGCAAGAACGAGATCATCTTCGGCAACATCGTCGCCACCGCCCTGATCTTCGGCACAGGGTTCGGCCTGATCTGGCGCGAGTACATCGTGATCGACCGGGTCACCAAGGCGTGCCTCGAGGCTGGGACGGTCTGCTTCCCGGAGCCGAGCGCTTTCACCCGGTTCGCGATCTACGGCTTCATCGCGCTCGCCGAAGTGTTTGCCATCTTCTCCTTCAGCCTCTGGGTCGAAGAACACCGCCGCAGCCGCGACTACGATCCCGAGTGGCGATGATGTCCCGCCGCCCGGAGTGGCAGACCCGGGCGCCTTGCGCTAGAATCCGGCGTTTGGAGGTTCGACATGGCGCAGACCTACCATGAGCTGAAGGACAAGACCGTTGCCGAGCTGCGCGAGCTCGCGAAAACCATCCAGCACGCCGCAGTCCAGGGCTACTCGCAGATGAACAAGGATCGGCTGCTGCCGGCCATCTGCCGCGCGCTCAACATCGACATGGCCGAACACCACGTCGCCATGGGGATAGACAAGCCCGCCATCAAGGCGAAGATGCGCGAGCTCAGGAAGCGCCGCGACGATGCGCTCGCGTCGCACGATCGCGAGACGCTGAAGAACGTCCGGCGACAGATGCACGCGCTCAACCGCGAGATCCGGTCGCACCTGGCCTGAGATCGACCCCGCGCGGAACGCGGTGGACGGGGCCCCGGGACGCGGCGCCAGCGACCGGACCGCGCCGCCGACCCTGGATTCCCTCGCCATCGATTCCCAGAAGGGCGCCCGACGCCGCCCACGATGCCGGAAAACCGGCATCGTGGGCGGCGTGCGGCCCTTGGCGGTTCTCCAGGGCGGGGTCTCGCGCCGGCCCGGTGCGTCCGGTACCGGGACCGGCGGGCGTGGGAAATGCAACGATCCCCCAAAAGCGCCGGGATTCCGGCCCCACTCGAGGAATCTATGCTCAGCCAGCTCGCGCTATCGATCAAGGAATCGCCGACGCTCAAGCTCAATGAGACGGCGGCCCTGCTGAAGGACAAAGGCGAACCCGTCATCCACCTAGGTGGGGGAGAGCCGAAGAGCCGCACCCCCATCGACGCCATCATCAGTTGCTCGTCGATGCTCGCCACCGGCGAGATCCGCTATACGCCGTCGGACGGCATCCCTGCGCTGAAGAAGGCCGTCATCCGCTACACCGAAGAGCACTACGACCGCATCGTCAAGCCCGAGAACGTCATCATTTCGAGCGGCGCGAAGCAGACCCTGATGGTGGCGTTGCACGCGATTCTCGATCCGAAGGACGAAGTGATCTTCCCGGTGCCCTACTGGGTGAGCTACCCCGAGATGGTCAAGCTCGCCGGCGGGGTCCCCGTGCCGATCGAAGCCTCCGATGGCACGTTCTGCCCGAGCTTCGAAGACATCGCCGCGGCGGTCGGATCCTACACGCGGGCGATCATCCTCAACAGCCCGAACAATCCGACCGGCGCCATGTATCCGGACCACTTCGTCGAGCGCATCGTCGAGCTGTGCGCGCGGAAGGACATCTGGCTGTTGATGGACGATACCTACAACCGCCTCGTGTTCGACGGCCGTGCGCCGACCAACGTCTACGCGTTCTCGAAGGAGGACATCGAAAGCTCGAAGCTCCTCGTCGTCAATTGCGTGTCAAAGATGTATGCGATGACCGGCTTCCGCATCGGCTGGGGGGTCGGCAACCGGGAGCTGATCCGCGCGATGGCCAACATCCAGTCGCAGCAGACGTCCGGACCGGCCGCGCCGTCGCAGTGGGCCGCGGTCGGCGCGCTCAACGGCGTGCAGAACTCGATCGAGGCGCTGCGGACGACGCTCGAGAACAACCGCAACGTGCTCGTCGCCCGGCTGCAGGCGATTCCGGGCGTCAAGGTCGTGAAGCCCGCCGGCACCTTCTACACGTTCCCGGACTTCAGCGCCTACGATCCCAACTCGCAGCGGCTCGCCAGCTACCTGCTCGAGACGGTACGGGTGGCGGTGCTCCCCGGGAAGGATTTCGGCATGGAAGGTCACTTGCGGATCAGCTTCTGCGGCGCGCAGAAGGACATCCGCGAAGGGCTCGAACGCATCCAGTGGGCGATCGATCCGAACGCGCCGAACGAACTGTACCTCGGCTCGCGCAAGCTTGTGAGGGACGCGGTATGAACGACTACCTGAACATCTCGACGCCGGCCCAGAAAGAAGCCGGCCTCGCCGCGAGCGTGTTCGGCCTCGAGAACCACGGCCTCACGCGCCTGCACCGTATCTACTGGAACCTGCCGGAGGCGGCGCTCTACGAGGAGGCGGTCTTCCGCCGCGAAGGCCGTGTCGCGGCCGACGGTCCCTTCGTCGTGAGCACCGGCAAGCACACGGCGCGCGCCGCGGCCGACAAATTCATCACGATGGAAGCCACCACCGAGGAGAAGGTCTGGTGGGGCGAATACAACCGCCCGTTCACGCCAGCCAACTTCAATACGCTCCTGACGCGGCTCCAGGGCTACCTCCAGGGACGCGACGTCTTCGTGCAGGACTGCTTCGCCGGCGCGGATCCGGAGCACCGGCTGGCGGTGCGGATCATCACGGAAGACGCCTGGCACAGCCTGTTCGCGCGGACGATGCTGCTCAAGCCGAAGGGACTCGACGGCTATCGGAAGCACGTGCCGGAGTTCACCGTCATCTGCGCCCCGGGATTCCAGGCCTCGCCGATCATCGACAGCACGCGCAGCGAGACGTTCATCATCGCGAATTTCGCCGAGCGGATCGCGATCATCGGCGGCTCGAGCTACGCGGGCGAAATCAAGAAGACGATCTTCACCGTCATGAACTTCCTCCTGCCGCTCGACGGCGTGATGTCGATGCACTGCTCGGCCAACGTCAGCGCGGAGGGGGACTCGGCGCTGTTCTTCGGACTGTCCGGCACCGGCAAGACGACGCTCTCGGCGGATCCGGCGCGGCAGCTCATCGGAGACGACGAGCACGGGTGGAGCGACAACGGTGTCTTCAACATCGAGGACGGCTGCTACGCGAAGGTCATCCGCCTCTCGCCGGACGCCGAGCCGGAGATCTACGCGACCACGCGGCGCTTCGGGACGATTCTCGAGAACGTCACGCTCGACCCGCTCACGCGGAGGCTCGACCTGAACGACGCCTCGGTGACGGAGAACACGCGCGGGGCCTATCCGCTCACGTTCATCGGCAACGCCCTGCCCGAGAAGATGGCGGGGCATCCGAAGAACGTCATCTTCCTGACGTGCGACGCCACGGGCGTCATGCCGCCGATCGCGCGGCTCACGCCCGAGCAGGCGATGTATCACTTCATCTCGGGCTACACGAGCAAGATTGCCGGCACGGAAGTGGGCCTCGGCATCGAGCCCGAGATCACGTTCAGCACCTGCTTCGGTGCGCCCTTCATGGTGCACAAGCCGCTCGTCTACGCGGACATGCTGCGCGCGAAGATGCTGCGGCACAACGCGACCTGCTGGCTGGTGAACACGGGATGGACGGGCGGGCCGTTCGGCGTCGGCAAGCGCTTCAGCATCCGCCACACCCGCGCGCTGCTCAACGCCGCGTTGAGCGGAGCGCTCCAGTCCGTGCAGTTCCGCAAGGACCCGGTGTTCGGATTCGAGGTGCCGCTCGCCTGCGAGGGCGTCCCGGCCGACATCCTGGATCCCGGCAGCACGTGGCCGAGCCGGGCCGAGTACGACTCGAAGTACGATGCGCTCGCCGCGCGCTTCATCGCGAACTTCAAGCTCTTCGCCGACGGTTGTCCGCGCGAGGTAGTGGCGGCGGGTCCGACCAGGGCGACGCAGGCCGTATAGCATCCGGAAGGGACGCGGTGCGCAGGCGCCGCGTCCCCAGGTTCCGTTCCTCCGTGGCCAGCGCCGCGGCTGCCGTCGCCCTGCGCAAGCCGCCCCAAATGGCC
>CAWFPR010000009.1:0-134961 GCA_963817635.1 uncultured Acidobacteriota bacterium
GATCGGGCAGGTCAGGGCCACCGAGGAGTACCTCGCCCGGGGCGGCGGGCACCCGAACGCGGACGAGGTCTTCGCTATCGACTGGGAGAACGATGTGGCCCCCATCATCCGCGGGCTCCCGAGCGCAGCCGACGGGTTCGTCGCGAGCGGCATCGACGAGGTTCTGAGCGCCATCAAGCACCCTCCCCTCCGTCCTCGAACACCGAGCAGCGCGACGCCATCCGCAGGATCGTTGACGCCGCGGTCTCCGACCTCGACAGCGCCGCTCCGGGGGATCCGTTCGTTCCGTGGCGCAGTAAGGATCAGGAGGCCATCTACAAGCCCGGCGGGATGCTCACCGATCTGGGTCACCGTCGTCTTCCCCGTGGACGAGGGGTCGAGTCTCCTCCACGACGTCGTGGTCGACGACGTCGTCCGCGTGAGGCTAATCACCCACTTCGGGCTGAGGGACGCGGCTGACAAGCCGCCCGAGGTTGTGCGGGCATGGAGGGCGCTCCTCCGAGAGCAGCGCGTCCTCATCGGCGACATGGAGTTTGAGCCGACCCCCTCGCGCCGCCTCCAGTACACGGACGAGCAGCACGTCTCTCGAGCCGGGCTGCAGGCTCTCCTCGTGGAGCGCGCCCTGCAGGTCGTCACCTTCCTGCGCGCGCACCCTGAACTCCGCGCCTTCGACTAGGGTTGGGGCCTCGCATCGGGCTCCCGACGCGAGGCGGCGATCCTAGCGTGGGGGCCAGCGGAGAGGCGTGGGTCTCGACGGCCGCACCCCGTGGGCCCCCAAGACCCCGCACCCCGACCGCCGCGCCGGGAAAGACAATCCAACCGAAGCCCGGGACAGGAGGGTGCCGTGGGCAGAAGCGCGGCCGGTTTGTCCGGCGCGCTTCCCGATCAGCTCTACCTCTGCGTCGTCCGCGTACTGATAGCGGTCCGCCCAACAGCCGACCTCGGCGAGCGGGAACCGAAGGCGGAAGGCGGGAACGCTGGACCCGCTCACTCGCCCGACCCACTCACGTGCACCGAGGCAAGTTGCCGCGCACGCCTGAGGTCCTCAACGAGCCGCCGCATCTCAGGTCCATCGAGTCCTCGACGGAGAACATAGGCCGGGTGAAGCGTCGGGACGACAGGACCCCAGATGCTGGGAAGTTCGGTGCCCGGTTCACCCTTCGTGACCGGATAGGCACGCCGTCCGGTCAGGGCTCGGACAGCCGTTGCGCCGAGGGCGACGATCACCGCACGGGGATGCGTCCTGATCTCGTCGACGAACCGTCGGTGGCAAGCAGCGATGGCGTCCGGCGACGGCGCTCGGACCCTCGGATTGGCAGGGTTGTACGGACGGCACGCAACCGAGTTGACGACGTAGAGGTCCGCCTCGTTGAGGTCCGCCTCGGCCACAGCGGGCCACAGCACCTTTGTGCCTGCTGTGCCGACGAAAGGCATCCCCTCGTCGATCTCGGTCGCGCCCGGAGCCTCGCCGACGAGCACGATGCGGCTGGCAGGGTTGCCCCGCGAGCCGATGGCCACGCCCTGGTACGGACAGCCGGGGCAGGGGTCGATGAACGACATGGCGCCAGCGTAACGCCGCCATGGCGCCCGGTCAGCGGCGAGGCCAGGTTGGGGAAGCTCGGGGCATGTGGGCCGTTGTATGCGAGCACGGAGCCCGAGATCGAACCTCCGCGCATGGAAGCGCACTTGTCCCCATCCGTGCTCCCTCGACGTGCCCGCTGCGCCTTCCGACGCCCCGCTTTGGGGCAACCCGAGAGACATCAGGACGGAGCCTGAAGCCCCTGGCGCCTCGGGGAACTCGTCGAGTCCGCTGCTGCCAGCCAAGATGCCGATCGCGGCCGACAGGTTCGCCAGCGTAATCCGGTACCGGAGCAGAACATGCACGCCGACAACCGTGCCGCCGATCCCACCGCCGGATGCTTTTCGCTGCTGGCGCCGATCGAGATGTTCTGGAGCGAAGTGCCGAGCGTTCGCGGAACAACGGAGACTGCCTCCCACCCCATGCGGCCGAGCATGCGAACGGGCTCGATGTCGAACTCGTCGGCGATCTCCTGCTCGTCATGGATCGAGTCCACCGCCACGTAGACGGAGCGGTACAAGAAGGCGTCAGCGCCGCCGGCGACCGTGGCTGCGACCTGCTCGTACTCGTCGTCAAAGATTTCCTGCCGGATCGCGAGGAGTTCCTGTTGGGCCTCGGCGACCTCGGGCTGGCACGTTGGCGCTCACTGGTCGCGCTCTCCTGCGCCTCTCGCTTGTCACGGCAGGCGACGCTCACTCCTCGGGCCCGATGATCCCCGTTGATGTTCCGCACGTGCTGCAGTTCGCCATTTCCTGCCCTCCCCGCGCCGACTCCGCTTCCCAAGCCAATGGAATGAAGGGTATCGCCGCCAATCCGATCGACGACGTGTCCCTTTCTTCGGGGCCTTCAGCGGACCGTCGAACCGGGTCGGGACGACCCGCTCGTGTGTTCGATAAGTCAGTCTTCCCGGGACCACGACTCAGTAAGCCCACGCGAACGACGTAGTCGGACCCGTACGCGTTGCATGGACGCATCCGGCCGCACCCACGGAGGCAGGTCGCATCAGTGACAGGACGCAACTCATCGGCGTTGCAGCCACGACCGTCGACGCCGACCTCCTGATCCACGACGAGGAGGACGTGGCGAACCCGCAGATCATCCAGCAGTTCGAGAGCCGCATCGACGCCAGCCTATTCAAGTGGAAGTTCTGGATCAGCACGCTGTCGAGCTCGCGTAGCGGCCCGTTGCGACGCCGAATCCGACTATGCGTACGCAATTCCGACGAACGCGACGCGGTAGTCGAGAGTTGCGGTCAAGAACCTATGGGCCTGCCAGAGATTCAGGCGACTGAAGAAGGGCAGCTTGCCCGGCAGCTCGGCGGCGTTGCTTGCGACGACCGCGTAGACGACCGTCTTCGATCGCGCCTCGTACGGCCCGCGGAGTAGCGCGCCGCCAACGCGGCCATCGGTGTCCATGTGGGCTGCAGCCGCCTCCCTGACCGCGGCGTCAACTTCTTCGAGCGCCTCAGCCGAGATGCGGCCCTGCGCGAACAGGTGACGCAGCGTTGCCGACTGCGTCTTGCGCTTCACATGGATCAGGTCGCCCGACGCGCTGACAAGGTCCGCCACCTCAATCGAAGTGCCCCCGATCGAGACCAGTTTGCGGTCGAGCAAGGCCAGGCCAGCCTCGGCTGCGGCACGCTCGTTGTACGCCCGCTCCTCCTCGCCCTCGATGGCGGCGGGCAAGGCCAGGGTCCCCGTGGGGATGGAGGCGACGCCGCCGTCAATACGTTCGACGAAGCTCGGATCGAGCTCAAACCAGTCCCCCTCGGACAGCAGGTAGGTGCGGCCGCGGAGGTGTGTTTCGTAGACGAGACACCTGTAGATCGACCAGTCGCGTTCTGTCCCCGTGCTTGCGCCGACTAAGCGAACTGTGTGGCTGCGGAGGTCACGTAGCGTGAGCGTGTTTGGATCGACTCGTTGTCGATAGTCCTGGAGGTCCATCTCGTCGTGAGCATCGGCGTGGCGCTCCCGAAAGTAGAGAAAACCCCCGACGTCCTCATAGACGATCGGTTCGGGCGGAGCTAGATAGACATCTGACGGTATCCGTCCCAGTACCGCTGCGAGCAAGTCGTTATCAAGTTCCCGACGCAGCACGGGGTCACTTACCGCCAGTACCGAGTCGACAAAGCCAAAGGCGAGCTTGTAGGTGTCGCCGTCGGCGCTCTGTCTCGATTTCGCCAAGGAGGTCAGGAAGGTCAGGGACGGCGATCGGAACGGTCAACGAGAAAGCGGTCCCGCCCGTCAACTCTGTCCCCCATGCCGCGTGATCACGGGGCGCACCCTGGTGACGTCTCGGAGATGTCCCGCGTGTCGTCGATCGTGAACGCGCCACGCCCCGTTCGCCTGCTCACTTGCTTCACAGTGCGGACGACGACGTCTTCGTATACGCGACTGCCGACAGATCGAAGCTGCTCGGCGTCGACCAGATTGAGGACCGTCTTCAGGCCGAATTCTGGGCTCGGCGTAATCCTCGTTGACGAACAGGTGCCCCGTGCCAAATGTCAGAACCCAGAGTCGGCCGTCCCGGGAAAGAACGAGGATTGCTCCGTTTAGCGCCGTCGTGATGCTGGGGAGCGGTCGCCGCGGCCTCTTCGACCAATGGCACCCACGCGGGCGCGTGCGGGAGGGGCATCCGGATCGACGATGAAGACTCGCGCATCAGGTCCGAGGCCAGGGTCGCTCGCAAGCTCCTGCAATCGCTCCATCCGGAGGGCTGCTTCAACGGTGGCGCCCGCCCTGAGGCGCAGTACGCGCAATCGGCGCTTAGGCTCGCTTCTCATTCACAGTCCCCCCACCCGGGCCAGCTGCTCGTGACACCAAAGGTGTCAATGTGCGGTCATAGGGTACGACCACAAAGGAGCGGTTGATGGTTATACCGGAAGCTAGACGAGCAGCAGCTCGCTCAGAAGGTTCGTTGGGAGGGTGGCCTCCTTTCAGCCCTTGAGTACGGGCTCAGAGCCGACGACATCGGTGATCCAGAGTTGGCCGCGCTGTGGGCGCAACTCGAGCGGAGTCATCGTGAGATTGCGCCACTGATCGTCGCGGCGAGCCGCCGACTCAACGTGGCCGCATAGCCCGGTGGACTGCGCGCCTGGCTCTTGCTGCGCGATGCGGCTGCCGCGGCGAGCTCCCGACCGAGCTTGGTCCGTCAAGTCAGCGGCGCGGGCGTCGCTCCCGCGGGACGAACCGCGGGCAGGCAATCGATCTAAGCCGTCGCGCCCCGGGGAACACGATGCACGTTGACTCAGCCGTCTTCGTCGGACTCGCCGGCATTCTGATCGGCGCCGCACTGTCAGAGGTTCGAGTGTGGCTTGCGGAGCGGCGGGCAACGCGTCGAGCCACACAAGCGGCAATCGCCGCGTGGCATCGGGATCGCCTGAGAGCCACCCGCATGGCGCTTCGTCGCCAGCTCGCGCAGCTTGAGGCGGTCACGCTCGGTGATCTCGAGACGAGTCATCGACACGAGCTGGCGATCGAGGGGCTCGACTTCGACATCGCGCTTGTCGGGGACGACACGGCAATCCGCGCCTGGCAGAACGTGGTCTTCGAGCTGCGAGACCGCTTCGGTCTCGCGGCCTCCCACCGGACTACGTCGTGCGTTCGGCCCGCGCCATGGACCGGGTGTTCACCGCGCTTGACAAGCAGGAGGAACGGCTGCTGTTCGGGGCCCCGCTCACCAAGGTGGATCCAGCCGTTGCGCCGGAGCTGTTTGCCCCGGAGTCACTCCTCGCCCGAGCCAACCTACCGTGGCGTTTGCCAAGGTGGAGCGCGGTCGTGGCGAGGTGGCTGATGGACCTCATGATCTGGCTCGACGCGCGGGTCGGGGCCAAGCATCGTCTCATTGACGCCGCGGCGGGCGGCAAGCGCAACGGCGGGTCGGCCGGCCGTTCACGCTAATCCCCCTTTGGGCAATCGCCGCTGCCGAGACCGGCGCCGGCAATCTCGCGGCAGTCCAGCCGGCGCGCCGCGGGCAGGACCAATGGCGTTGTCTGCGCGACTACCGACCAATGGGAATGGCGTCTGAGTGACCACAGGATGGCTGTGGCGTCCGCAGAGTGTTCATCGACTTCCGAGGTGCCTTGTGAGGCAATCCATTCTCGCCATCGTCAGCATCGTCGCGGGCTGGGCTCTTTGCGACTGCGCTCGCTGTGGTCCTCCACATGGCCGGGCTGAACATACCAGCCGCGCTCGCCACGACGTGGTCGCAGTACACCACGTACGGTGGGGCGGAGGTGCTCATCTACACCGTCGGCTTCAGCTGGGCGATGTACCAGGTGCTCGCCCGGCGCTTTCTGGAGCGGACGGTCGACACGCGACCCTGGCTTGAGCGACTTCCGTCGTCAGTCCGCCACCCGAGTGTGATCGGCTTGGTGATCGCGTGGATCGCGGGCGTGTTCACGGTGATCCTTTACCCGGTCGCGATCTACATGACGTGGCGCTTCTACGTCGAATGGCGGGGTGCGGAATTGAAGGTCTGCCCGCGATGTGCCGAACGGGTCAAGTCAGCCGCGCTCGCATGCCGATATTGCTCGCAGCCCTTCCCGTCAGCGACCGCCTGACGTAAGCGCACCCCGAGGGGAAAGGGTAAATGTCGCGCGCAAGTGCACTCACGCTCGCCCTCGATCGGTGGGGACGAGCCGCAGCCTCGCTCGTCATCGCCATGATCGTCGCATCGTGCGCCGCTGCACCGCCGGTGACCCTTAGCCCGCGAGAACCCTCGCCGACCCCGCCAATCACGTTCGCCACCGCGGTGCTCACCCACACCGACCCCGGCGCCCTACGGTGGCACCAGTGCCCGCGATGGGTGATGAGGAACGCGCCAACATGGCGGACTGGCTTCGGCAGCTCAACGCCGTCGACTCGGATGTGGCTCGTACCCTCGCTCAGGCGGTCACGGCTTACAACAGCGGCGATCTCGGGGCGACGTACGGTGCGCTCGGGCGCTGGTCGGACGCCCTGAAGCAGGCGCGCAATATCCGTTACACCCCGCCCGCTGGCCCGAGCAACCGACCGTGGGCGCCCGGCTGCTGGGGCCGCGTCGCCGCGCTCTACGACTCGGCGTACAAGTGGATGGGCACCGTCGCGCCCGAGCTGTCGATGGAGCTGCTCGCGGGTCCCTCGCGGAGCTTGGGGCCGGTCACAGACCCGGTGGAGGCGTTCATCGACATCGTCCTCAACTATCACCCTGCGTCCGCCGGCGACCTGACAGGAGATGCGATAGAGGCCGCCTGCGAGCCGGCGCCCGGTTTGGCCCCGCAGCTTCCGTGCGCCGGCTGGCGAGGTCAGTGAGGGCTTCAGGGCTGGCCAGGTGACGGTCATCGGCGGGTTCGCCTTCGCGCTCATTCAGAACGCAGGCACCCAGCCAACCATGCTCTTCCCGTTCACGCGGTTCCGCGATGGCCACGGAAAGCCCATCCAGGTGGGCTACGCGGGCTCCGTGGCGCGGATCGTGGCGCCGGGTGGCACGACAGGTGCGGCGATGGCTGGCAGCGATGGGCCGCCCACGAGCTGGAAGTCAGCCGCGATCGAGCCGGCCACCGACATTGCGCGAGGGCTCCTCACCACGCCGCTGACCCGTCGCCCGCAAAGGGTCTCTGGACCTCACTTGGGTTGGTCGCCATCACGACCGGGTCCAACCCAGCCAACACCACGTGGTGCGGGTCGTGGGCGCAACGGCCGTTCGCGACGGCGTCGCGGTCGGCGGCTGGTCCGAGGACCGTGACTGTGCGCCGCCGCTCAGCACGTGGTCTGAGGCCGTTCGTCTCTATGGCCTGGCCGAGCCTCTCGACACTCTCTACGTTGAGCTCCTCGGCGCGTCTCCCGACGACTTCTGACCCACGCTCCCCACATTGGGTTCGCGGCATCGACAAGGACCACGGTCATCGCCATCCGTACGTCGAAAGGGTGGCTCACATCGGAAAGCCGACGGCGCCCACTGCACCGCTGCGGGTGGGGCCGAGGCCGTCCGGGCCTGCCACGACCCGCTCAGTGGCCGTGAGCTCCTGGTGGAGGATCACGGCGGCGCCTTCATCGCCAAGCGCCTGGAGCCAGTCCGATCGGCCTCATCCAACCAGGGCGGCGGCCGAACGGGCGGCTCGTAGACGACAGGCATACCGAGCTTGCCCGTCCTGCATCGAGCGTCGCCACGCCACCACTCGTTCCGTCGCAAGACGCGGCTCGGATCATCGTGCTGACCTTGTGTCCTGCGGGCCATCAACACACCGGAACCGCCTGGTTGGGGCTGACCGAGCTTGGCTGCCTCATCGCCTCAATCGTGGGGCGCCACCAGGTTGAGCGTGGGCCCACGTCGGGGGACTGCGTCCAGGGACGGCGCATGTCGGTCGTCTTGTCGAAACCAAGATACGGGTCCCGTACGTTCAAACGCCGAACCGTCGCTGACCGAACTTGGGAGGTGGTGGTGTGCTTCGCCCAGCCATCTGGGGTGGGTGCCGTCGATCGCGGCTACGACGTGCTGCTTCGTCCGGCTCGCCGCCAGGCACCAGGGCCATCCAGCAGACGAGGTGGATGTCGTCCTCGGCGATCACCGGCAACGGCTCCGGCGCCGGCGCAGGGCGAAGGCCCAGCTCGCGGACGAGCGTCAAGACGGCCGGCCTCGTCGATGTCGCTCTGGCCGTTCGCCAGCACGTCGCGGAACATCCGCAAGATCCGGGCGCCGTACGGGGCCTCGATCGCGTCGATCGCCTCGTCGACGGCGTCCTGGCTCATGCCGGCCGGCGGCGGGGTGCGGCGCAGGAGGGCGGCCGCGTCCCGCATCGCCTTCGGGACCGGCGGCTGGAGGTTCGCGGGTCCTCGCCGCGCTTCCAGGAGTCGAGGATGTCCTGCTTCGCGACGGTCCAGGCACCATAGGCGGCGCGCCGCATGTCCTCGGGCAGGACCCGCACCGTGGTGGCATCGGCGCGTGCGCGGGCCAGAGCCGGTAAGCGTGTCGCCGACGATGACGGTCGGGTCCTCGAGCGCTCACGAAGCGGTACTGGACCAGCGGGTGGTCGCCGACCCGGGCGCAGAAGACGAAACCCTCCGCGCCGTCCCGCGCGGCCATGCCGCTCCCGGAACCCCAGGGAAGCGCCCGGATCTGCTCCGCGAGCCGCGGGTTCACGAGGGCCGCGCGAAGGTCCTGGCGGTACTCCTCGCCGCTGTGGGCGTCGCCGACTTCGCCGCCCGCTCGAACAGCGTCGCGTCCTCCTCGCGGATGCGTTCGATCTCCTCGCGGGTCTGGGCGAAGACGAGGTCGCTCGTCCTGGACCCGGGCAGGATCTCGTCCTCGACGCCGATCGCGGACGGCCGCCTGGGCGATCTTGCGCCGGAGCCGTTCCTCGAGGCCGAGCAGGGCGTCGAGCGCCTCGTCGGGGAAGTAGCGTGCGGATGAACACCCGGTGCGTGGCGCGAGCCGATGCGGTCGATGCGGCCGTGGCGCTGCACGAGCCGCATCGGGTTCCAGGGCAGGTCGTAGTTGATGATGTGCCGGGCCTGCTGGAGGTTGACGCCCTCGGCGAGGACGTCGGTCGGTCACGAGGATGTCGAAGCGGTCCGCGTCGCGGCCCGGAGGCGCCTCGCTGGAGACCGGCGCGAACCCCCACACCGCGGAGTTGCGTCCGATCGTCGCGAGCGCGTCGTCGCCCGAGACCGCGGCGACCCGGCCCCGATAGGCGGCGAGCCGCGGGTCCTTCGCCGACCTGGTCCTCGAGGAACCCGTTGACCCAGGCGACGGTGTCGGCGAAGTAGCTGAAGACCAGCACCTTCCGCTTGTCGCGCTCGTCGTCCGGGCCGTACGCCTCGGCCGCGGCCTCGCTGGCGATCTTCGCGAGCTCGTCGGCGAGCCGCAGCAGCTTCGGGTCGTGGGCTCGATCGACGGACTCCGCCTCGGCCGCGAACGCGAGCAGGAGGTCCCGGTCGCTCGTGACGGCCTGCTCGGAGGGCGTCCGCGTCGAAGTCGGCGATCGGCGCGCCGGCCCCGCGCTTCACCGCGGACTCGACCGCGGCGCGGTACTCGCCGTCCGACTCGCCGGTCAGCCACTCCGTCAGGGCCTCGGGTTCGGGGACCAGGCCGACGTCGAGGAAGGCGACGAACCCGTCGTGGCTCTGGGCCATCCGCCGGCAGGTCTGGGCGAACGCCGCGGCGCTCGACTCGAACCGCTTGAGGAGGCCGGACCGGAGGAGGCCCGCGAGATTCACCTCGCGCTGGACCTGCTCGCCGTCGGCATCGTCGGGCCGGTCGACGGTCCGGTACAGGGACGGGGTGTAGCGGGCGAGTCGGAGCGTCGGGGCGTCCGGCGCCATCCCGTGCTCGCACTCGTCGAGATCGACGCAGTCGAGCGCGTGGGCGAAGCGCGTCGAAGAACCCCGGGAGCACCGCATCGAGGTCGTAGGTGACCGTGATCGGCTCGGGCTTCGGGAAGGTGATCGGGACCTCGACGCCGCCGATCGTCACCGTGTCGTGGGGGTAGTACTTCTTCACGAAGTGCCGCGTCCGGCGGACGGCGACCCCGTCGAGGACGTCGAACAGCTTGTCCGGCGAGAGGTCCTCGGGATCGGTCGCCATCGCCTCGGCGAAGTGGGTCTTGAGGCTCGGGATCCCGCTGGCCGCGAACTCGGCATCGTTGGAGATGAAGTAGCCGAGCAGGTAGAACAGGTCCCAGAGGCTGTTGTTCACCGGGGTCGCGGTCAGGAGGACGAGCTGCTTGGGCGGCGAGCCGGCGAGGAGCCGCCGGAGGACGCCGGCCCGCTGCGTCTCGGGGTTCCGGTAGGCGTGCGCCTCGTCGATCACGACCAGGGCGTAGTCGTTCGGGGCGTACCGCAGGCCCGTCCCGTTCGCGCCGGGGTTCAGGTTCGGGTCGGCGGTCAGCTCCTCGTAGGAGACCGACTCGACGCCGAGCTGATGGTCGGCGAGGAACTTGCGCCACGGGCCGTCGCGCAGGGTCGCGGGGGTGATGAGGAGGACCCGCTGGCGGCGCTCGACGACCGCCTCGCGGATCAGCTCGCCCGCGATGAAGCTCTTGCCGAGCCCGACGCCGTCGGCCACGAGCACGCCGTGGTAGGCGTCGAGGATCCGCTTCGCCCGCCAGACCCCGTCCTGCTGGAAGGTCGTCAGGCGAAGGCCCGTCCCCTCCTGCCGCGCCTGGTCTCCGGCCACTGGCCACGAGGCCCACGATTGTGCCGACGGTCACACGCAGGCCGCGAATACAGGGCTTGCCGCCCATCACATCGGGGTCGAGTGTGATTCTGGTCAGGGGCGTCATTGGCTGCTCCTGCGGTCCATTGTCGCACCTTTGCCGAGCGGCTGGCGAATGAACAATCCGTGAACAATGTGCTCCCGAACACCGGGTATCAGCAGGGTCTCAGAGGGGCTGAACCAGCGAAGAACCAACGAGAAATGAGACCTGCATTAGCCTACGAACCAGGAGGTCGCAAGTTCGAGTCTTGCAGGGCGCGCCAAACTTCGCTCACGCTTGCCAACGCGGCGTGAGCTACGGCTGGCAGGCCAAGTGCGAAGGTTGTCGCGCCGAAGCGCGCCAGCGCGCAGGCGGACCTCACATCGGCCTCGCTGTCACCCCCACCCGCCGATCTGCGCTCGGTGAACAGTTGTGAACAATCTCTGCCCCCCGGGTCCCCCCCATCGTCTCCGCCGTGCACGGACGACCAGTGTTGGCTGCCGGGCGGCGGCTGGCGCTGTGAATGGCCGCGGGCCGTCGCCCGGGCGTCCACGTTGGACGTTTTCCGGTAGACTTGCAGCGATGGACGTGACGCTGTCGGCCGAACTGCAGGCCAAACTCGCGCGCCTGGCACAGGACCGCGGCACGAATCCGCAGGACCTGGCGCGTGAGGCGATCGAGCGTCTGGTCGACTACGACGATTGGTTCGTGCGCGAGGTCGGGAAGGGCCTGGCGCAGATCGAGAACGGTCACACGCTGACGCACGAAGAAGTCGGCGCACGTCTCAGCAAACATCTGGCGGGCAAACAGCCCCGGCGCTGATGCAGCTTCGCTGGACGGAGGAAGCCGCCAACGATCTGGAGCGCATCGCTGATTACCTTCTGATTCACGCACCAGGTCGGGCGCAGGAACTCATCGAGCGCATCTACAACGCACCGACCGCGCTTCTCACGTTCCCGAACCGCGGCCGTCCTGGAAAGAAGGGCGGTACGCGTGAACTCGTCCTCGCCCCGTTGCCCTACATTGTCGTGTACACCGTTCGGGCCGACGTTGTCTTCGTCGTTCGCATTCTCCACGGAGCACAGCAATGGCCGTGAGGCAATGAAGGCGTGCGCGCCGGCGACAGGCCGAGCATCCCGCCGGCCGAGGTGCGGAGCACGCGGGCCAGCACGGCTGCGCGCCGCGCCGGTCTCGTAGTCGGAGACGGCGGTCCCCTTGCCACATCCCCCGGCGCTGGCGCAACTGCGGATGCGCTCGCCAATCACCTTGCCATCGACAAATGCCAGGAACCGGCGAGCCCTGTGAACAATCCGTGAACAATGTGCTCCCGAACACCGGGTAACAGCAGATCCTCAGAGGGGCTGAACCAGCGAAGAACCAACGAGAAATCAGACCTGCATTAGCCTACGAACCAGGAGGTCGCACGTTCGAGTCTTGCAGGGCGCGCCATACTCAACCGGCTCAACCGGGGGGCTTCGCCCCGCCGGACCCCCCTACAGCCTCACTCGCTCGGCGCTTCGCCGCCTCGCTCCGTTCGGCTGGCTCGTTCGCTGCGCTCACTCGCCTCCGCTCGCGTCAGGGATTCAGCCACGGTCAGGTGACTTCACCCGGATCGCGAGCGTTCTCGGCCGGACCTGGGCCGGCGTTCTCGAGGCGCTGCTCCTGGTGTTGGCGATCGGACTCACCCTGGCGGTCCTGCAGGCTTATGGGGTGAAATTCAGCGATCGCTGCGCAACCTGAGCACGAGCAGCGAGTGTTCGGACCTTTGAGACGACAGGACTCGGCACTGGTATGATGGCGCACTGTTTCCCAGAGAGCTCAACGTGCGCAGCGTCCACCTGCTCGCCGCCACAACCTTGATGAGCCTGATCGCGCCGGTCGTGTCCGCGCAGGATCGGCCATTTGTCTTCTCGATCACGACCGCGTCCGACGCCAGCCAGCCGACGGCACTGGTCGATTATGGCATCGGGGTCGGAGACAGCGCGGGATGGGCCTATGCTCATCAATTGACTGCGTCAACGCGTGACAGGCGCCAAATCGTCGCCTTTGGGGGGTATTCCCGCGCGATAATCGTCTGCTTCGAGGTGCCTTGATGATGCGATGGTCCATTCGTCGGACGGTTCTCCTGGGGGCAGCGGTGGTCGCCGTGGCAGGTTCGTCCATCCGTATGACGGCGCAAGACACAGCCGTCAATCCCGACCTTTTCTCCGGCTTGCGCTGGCGCAATATGGGACCGTTCCACGGGGGCCGCATCTCGGCGGCCACGGGCGCCATCGGCCAGCCCGGCGTCTTCTACGCCGGCTCGCCGGCTGGCGGGGTGTGGAAAACCACGAGCGGCGGCGTCACCTGGTTTCCGATTTTCGACCAGTTCACGGGTGTGGACAGCATCGGCGCGGTGCAGGTCGCCCCGTCGGCTCCTAACATTGTTTACGTCGGCACGGGCGACTCCGTGCAGGGCTCGCTCGGCGACGGGATGTACAAGTCGACCGACGCGGGCAATACGTGGACGCATGTCGGCCTCGACGAGACCGTCAAGATCAACAAGATGGTCGTCGACCCGAACGATCCCAACGTCGTCATTGCCTCGACGCAGGGTGACGCCAAACACACGGGCCAGGGCATCTACCGCACGACCGACGGCGGCAGGACGTGGGAGAACACGCTGCGCCCCGAGAACGCCAACGGCACGCGTGACGTCGAGTCCGCCTTCGACATGCCGAACGTC
This sequence comes from uncultured Acidobacteriota bacterium, assembly GCA_963817635.1. Lineage (GTDB taxonomy): Bacteria > Acidobacteriota > Vicinamibacteria > Vicinamibacterales > 2-12-FULL-66-21 > CAWFPR01. The sequence continues at coordinate 13,477 of CAWFPR010000009.1, forward strand.
GTCTTCGCCACCTCCCAGGGAGCGCTTGGCGGCTTCGGCGGAGGCGGCGGGGGAGGCGCTGCAGCGACACCTGCCCAGCCGGTCGCCAACGGCACGGCGCTCTACAAGTCGCTCGATTCAGGCAAGACGTGGGCGAAGGTCACGTCGCTGCCGCCGTACACCGGCCGCATCAGCGTGGCGATCGCCATGCACACCAACGGCCAGCGCGTGTACGTGATCGGCACCGGCATGCAGGGGGGCTCGGGCCTCTTTCGTTCCGACGACCAGGGCGCGACGTGGCAGCACATGGGCGGCGACGACACGCGCATCACCAACGGCCAGGGCGCCTACAGCTCCGGCGTCTGGGTCGACCCGCAGAACCCCGACATCGTCTACACGATCAGCACCACCGTGTATCGCTCGACCGACGGCGGCAAGACGTTCAGCGCGTTCAAGGGAGCGCCCGGCGGCGAGGATCCGCACGTCGCATGGATCGATCCGACCAATGGCCAGCGCATGTTCTTCGGCTTCGACCAGGGACCGGCGATCACGCTCGACGGCGGCAAGACCTGGAGCGGTTACTACCAGATTTCGATCGCGCAGGTGTACCACGTCGCCACCGACAACCGGTATCCGTACTGGGTGATTGCCGCGCAGCAGGACACCGGAGCCGTGATGACGCGCAGCCGCAGCGACCAGGGACAGATCACGAGCGTGGACTGGATGCCAGTGCCCTCCTCCGAGTTCGGCACGCTCGTCCCGGATCCACAGAAGCCGACGACGATCTACGGCGTTGGCTACGGCGCGGGACAGGGCAACGGCATGATCAAGATCGACCTGGCGACCGGGCAATGGGGCAACGTCGCCCCGAACTTCGGCGCGGATGCGCCGCTCTATTCCGCAGCCCGCGATTTCTGGAAGCGCTTCGACACGACGTTCGAACCCGGCGCGCTGTACGTCGGCTACAACTGCATCCTCGTCACGCGTGACGGCGGGCTGTCGTGGACGAAGTTCAGCCCCGACCTGACGTCCCCGAAGGGAGCGGCGCTCAAGCCGTGCGGCGTTGCGCCGCCACCGCCGGCAGCGAGCGCGCCCGCAGGCGCACCAGGGGGCGGCCGCGGCGGACCACCGAACGTCACCGACTTTTCGCTCTCGACGATCCGCAAAGGCGTCGTGTGGACGGGGAGCAGCAACGGGCAGGTGTACAACACGGTGGACGGCGGCAAGACCTGGACGAACGTGACGAACTTCGCCGATCTGCCGCAGAATGCCACCGTCGCCACCGTCGAAGCGAGCCACACATCGATCGACACCGCATATGTCGTCGCCAATGTCTCGGCCGGTCGTGGTGCCGGTCCCGGCGCCGCGACCGCCCCGGCCACCGGGCCGAACCCCGCGGATCAGCACTGGGTCTATCGCACGCACGACGCGGGCAAGACCTGGACGCGTATCGTCAACGGCCTGCCGACCGACGAGCGTACAGGAAGCCAGGTGCACGTGATTCGTGAGGATCCCAAGCAGAAGGGGCTGCTCTTCATCGGGACCGAAACGACGGTGTACGTGTCGTTCGACGATGGGGATCACTGGCAGCCGCTGCGGCTGAACCTGCCGAGCACGTCGATCAGGGACATGGTGTTCCACACCGACGATCACATGAACGACCTGGTGATCGGAACGTACGGGCGCGGATTCTACGTACTCGACGACATGAGCCCGCTGCGCGAGGTGGCGGCGAAGCGAGCGGAAATCACGGCGGCGCCGGCATACCTGTTCAAGCCGGGCGATGCGATTCGCGCACGCATGAGCTCGAACTGGGACCAGCCGATGAATGTCGAGATCGCGCACGCGCCCAACCCGCCGTACGGCGCGCTCATCTACTACCACTTGAGCAGGAAGCCGGCTGGTGAGATCAAACTGCAGATCTTCGATTCGGCGAACGCGCTCGTGCGCACGATCACGAGCACGCAGCCGCAGCTCTACGATCGTCCGCCGTATCCCGAGTACTGGCTGATGCCGCCGTCGGAACGCGCCCTGTCGACCGAGGTCGGGACGGACCGGATCAACTGGGATCTCCGGTACGACGATCCGCCCGGCTACAACCCCGACATCAACAACCAGATGAACTCGGCGCCGGGCACGGTGACGCCCGCTCCGCACGGACCGCTCGCTTTGCCGGGCAACTACACCGTCAAGCTGATCGTGGACGGGCAGACCTACACGCAGCCGCTCGTCGTGCGCAACGATCCGCGGATCGGCGAGGGTGCGGCAGCGATGAACGCGATGCGCAGCCAGCACAAGCTCATGATGCTGGCCTACCAGGGCATGAAGGACGCCTACGCGGCGAACGACGAGGTGACGGCAGTGCGCGCACAGGTGGCCGCGCTGACTTCGAGTTCGACACCGCCAGAGGTCTCCTCCGCGGCGGCGGCGCTCGACACGAAGCTGGCGGCGATCGGTGCCGCTGGGGGCGGACGTGGTGGCCGGCGCGGCGGTCCGGGTGGGCCGGGTGGAGGACGCGGGGGCGCTGCTGGCGCAGGTGCGGCCACTCGTCCGTTCAATGCCATCAACAACAGCTACAACACGGTTGTGGCGCTGGCACAGAACGGCATCGACATGGCGCCGACACCGGCGATGGTCCACACGTACGAAGCGGCGTGCAAGGACTTCACCGCGACGCTCGCCGCGTGGAAGGCTGTACAGGCGACCGATCTGCCCGCGTTCAATGCCTTTGCGGCCAAAGGCAAGGTGTCGCCCGTGACGATCGCGCCGACCAGGATATCAGGCCCGGCGACGTGCACGTTCGGGCCATCGCCGGCACCGGCACCGGTGAAGAAGTGAAGTCTGCACAGCTTCAACATCGCGCTGCGGCGGCTGACGGCGACGCGCGACCCGGCCGGCCGGGTCGTGACCCAGGACTGGTGCCCGCGTGGCAGCCTGAACGCGCTGATCGACGCGAACGGCAAGCGGACCTCATGGGATCGCGATCTGCGGGCGGGTCAGCCGGGAACTGCGCGCCGACGGGGAAACGGCGACGACCTGCACCGCGCCGGAAGACCTGACGAAAGCCACCCTCGCAGTTTGTCGTCTGCTCGCGCGACCGCGGCCTCTCGCCCGTAAAACGGCGGCGAGGTCGTTCGGCTCAGCCGAGCCACGTCGTTCAACGTCCGGTCGTTATCAAGGAATCGGATCCGCACGGCGCATCTCTGGCGGGGGCGGCCGCAGGCGCGAACCTGAGCGGGCGGGCACACGTCGACGGGCTGATGTGCGGCGCTCCGGATGAACAACGTACCTGGCAAACAGCTAGCGCAGGAATCGGCGGCGCACCGAGCCGATGAGGCCGAACGCCCCCGTCGCGAGCAGAGTCATGATTCCCGGCTCGGGTACCGATGGCGTGCCATTCAGCTGAAGGTTCGGCGTAAAGATGTTGCAGGCGCCGCAGAGGCTCTCTTCACCGTCGATGACCGTCACCGGCCCGACCGAGAACGGCGCGTCGGTGCCGGAATCGAAGGAGTAATAGTGCACCTGCAGGTGCGGATCGTTGAACGAGTGGAAGTCGATGCCAACGTCGTAGCTGAGTCCTGCGAGCAGCGTGTAGGAAATCGGGACGGTATAGAACTGCTCCGTGCCGGTGCCGACGAAGCCCGTGTTGGCCCCGACCGCCAACAGCGTTGTGCCCGTGTCGTCGTACACGTACGCGCTGAACGTCTCAGCGAACCCGGCGTCGATCTGCGCCTGAATGCCAATCGACGTCAGCGCGAAGTCGCCGGTCATCGTGATGATGTCGCCGCGCGTACCGCCGGCCGCGTACGCAAGCAGAGCGCTGATGGGCGGCGTCAGCGTGATCGTCGCGGCGAACGCGGGCGTGGCGGACAAGCAAGCTGCCGCCGCGAGGAGAAGCACGTAGCGTCTGACCATTCCAACCCTCCTATAAGCTCCGGGGCGAGAGGACGAGTGCGACAGGGGCCGAGCCGGCAAGCGCCGCGCAGGTGCAAGACTATTGCCACGGGAGGATGGCCCATTTCCAATTGATTCCTGGTTGTCGACCCGCGAAGTACTCCGGGGGCAGCCTTTGGTCATACGCTTCGAGATCCGCGTTCCCTAGAACTCCCAGCCCAGCAAGACGTACACCTTGGCGCGCGGCGCGTCGCTGGTGACACCGAAGAGCGGCGCGAAGTCGATCAGGGCTTCTTCGCGAACGCCTCGATGGCCGCGGGATTCGGGCGCGTTCAGGAGCGCAAGCTGTATCTCGACGCCCACGCCGACCTTGCTGTCCACGCCGGAGTAGCTGACGCCAGCGGTCCACTCGTTGGAGTTCTCCTGGGGTCCGCCGACCTCGTACCGGCTACACGAGCGCGCGCCCCGATCCCGGTCCATGAATCGCGATCGTCACTGCGCTCCCCTTGCGAACGTTGGTGACGAGCGCCGGCCGGAAGCAGACGATGCAGGTGCCCACCTTGCGACGGACGCTGGGATAGACAATCCCCGGAGAACCCAGGGCCAGCAGCTCCGCCGCGAGCGACCGTGACGTCGCGTAGCTGCCGGTCGGGGCAAGGCACTCGACGTACGAGCCGTCCTTCCTGATGTCGTGAAAACTGCCGCGGAAGTCGGCGAGGTAGTCGTCGAAGGTGAACGACTCCGGCTGGTCCCACGCGACTTCCCGGAGCTCCTCGGCCTTGTGAAAGGCGACTTCCGCCTCCGCCGTCTTCCTCTCGAACGCCGCGTACCAGGCCCCGCGGTCCGGGCCGTTGAAGCGGCTGCCGGTGGGGTGCGCGTGCGTGAACGCGGCATTCACGATGTGCGCGTACGCCACGCCGAACACCAGCTCGTGCACGCTGATGCCGGGGAGCTGGTTCGCCTCGCCGAGCACGCGATCGTTGGTGGCGCTGTCGAGCTCGAAAAGATCCTGCAGCGCCTGGCCGTCGTCCGCGAGCCGGTTCAGAACACTCTCGTCGCTGTAGCGGGACGGAATCAGCCGGTGCGTATCATCGCGGCGGACTGCGCTGACTCGCGGGATCAACGACCGCCTCGACGCGCGTCAAGAAGCTGCCGGACCCGCATGAGCGCCGGCACACCGCCTTTGATCACGTAGGCCAGCGGACACTCGCCCTCGAACATCGGGTTCGTATTCGGCAGGTTGACCCAGGCGTCGGCGAGGGCGCGACTATAGAGCACGTTCAGCGCCTTGAAGATGCCGAGGAGCAGAGAGATGCGCGTCAGCTTGTCCTGGTCGAGGGTCTTCGCCTGTCCACGTTTGAGCTGGTAGTAGACGCCGTTCGAGACGCCGCCGAGCAATTGCCGCGCGGACTCATCCCGCACGTTCCAGGCGGCCACCAGCTTGAAAAACGCCGACATCGCCGGCCCGCTGAGCCGCTCCTGGGCCTCCCGTCGCGACAAGTCGGGAGCGCCGGGAGTGGTGAACCCCGTTACAGCGCCATCGAGCAGGGCAGCCCGGCGGCTCTTCATATATGACTTATTTTGTCTCCAATTATGGAGAATGTCAATTGGCCACCTCGCGCGCTCTGTCTGGCACGCGCAGCTCGAGGCGTCACCGATGAACGGCCGCTCCGAAGTCTCACCGCCGGCAGCCGATCGCACATAATCGCCGGATGACGCCTCGCGCACGCGTGCTGATTGACACCCTCGGCCTTGCGCCGCATCCGGAGCGCGGCTTTTACGCTGAGACCTATCGCGCCGGCGCGCGCGTGGTGGCGGCGTCCCACGGCGGCGAACGGGTGGCCTCGACCGCGATCTACTTTCTGGTGACGGCCGAAGAGCCGATGACGTCGCTCCACCGCCTGAAATCAGACGAAGTGTTTCACCTGTACGAAGGCGGTCCACTCGATATCCTCCGGCTCTGCGAAGGCGGCCAGTGGGACGTTGCGCGGCTCGGTCTCGATCTCGCCGCCGGAGAGCGGCCGCAGATCGTAATTCCGGCAGGCACGTGGTTCGGTACGGAGCTCGCCAGCGGCGCCTCGCATTGCCTCGTCGGCTGCACGGTGGCGCCGGGATTCGAATTCGCCGACTTCGAACTGGCGGAGGGACCGGAGCTCGAAGCGCTGTACCCCGCCGCGGCTGACCGCATCGGCCGCATGCGACGGCCCGGCCGGCCGTGAGGGCGAGCGGGTCGAAATGGCAACGGCCCGGGAGAGGGTGAAGCTCGAGATCCGCGGCGTTGACACCCTCGGCGGCACAACTCATGCTCCCCGCAGAAAACCACGGGGAGGTGGCGCATGTTGAGACGTTCGCTGGTTGTGTTCGTGGTGGCGGCCTTTGCGGCACTGGGCGCAGAGGGGCAGTCGCAGAGTCTTCAACCCACCCTGACTCCACAGGACAGCGGCACGACCAACGGACTGATTGCGGTCAGTCCGGTCAATCCGCAGGTGGTCTGGGCTTCCGGGCGCGCGGGCACGTTCGTGGTCACAACAGACGGCGGCAACACGTGGAAGGCCGGCGTGGTGCCGGGCGCCGAGGCGCTTCAGTTCCGCGATGTTGAGGGCGTGAGCGCCAAGGTCGCGTACCTCCAGTCGATTGGCAACGACCCCACAGACTTCCGAATCTACAAGACCGTCGATGGCGGCGCCGACGTGGACGCTGACGAATCCGCCTCCGGTGACCGGGGCCATTTTCGGACTGGCTTACGCGCATGGGGTTGGCAACGGCGCCGGGAGCCGCACCGTGGTGATCACGGCCAATGCGGGCGGGGCAGCCTGGACCCCCAATGAAGGAACCACCTGGTTCACTCTGCCCGGTGTGACCGGATATTGGGCGGTGGCGTTTGCGAGCCCGAAAGCCGGATGGCTCGTGGGCACCGACGGCCGCATTCTGAAAATCAGCTTCTAGCCCGCCTCATTCATGGGCTCCGACAGACCTGACGCGGCTCGCGCGCGGCAACGCGCGCCGGTTACTTCCTGGCCGGTGTCGCCCAGGCGTCATCGTCCAGCTTCCACGCGCCGCCCTCCTTGACCATCGTCACCTTGCCGGAGGTTGCGCGGCCGTCGCCGGTCTTCGCCGTGAGTTCGAGCACCGCCTTCGCCCCGTCGACCTTCTGACTCGTGACTGCGATGTCGGTGAGCTTGTCTTTCGCGATGCTCATCTTGATCATCTTGTCCACTTCGGCCCTGGGCGCCTGTTGGAGCATGGCCGTGTAGTCTTTCGAGACGAAAGGAAAGAGCGCGTCGGGTGTCGTGGCTGTGCTCGCCGCGTCCAGATAGGCCTTGTAAGCGTCGAGAGGGCTGGCTGTCTGCGCCAAAGGCGTGAGCGACGTGACACCGGCAACGTAAAGCGTGAAGGCGACGAGAACAGACGGACGCAAGATGCGAATCATGGACGTCCCCCTGTCCGGGCCAGATTGTAGCCTGTCGAAGCCAGGGCCAGGCATCGCGAGCTTCGTGCACATCCGGAAGGGCCGCAACGGTCACCTGCGGAGCGGACTGTTTCTGATCTGCAGCGGTCGAAATCGAGGCGACGCGGACGGCCGCCCCACGATCGAGCGCTGATCTCTCAGACGCGGCGGCGGCGGCGCGCCAGCCCGAGACCCGCCAGACCGGTCCCCAGCAGCGCAAGGGTCACCGGCTCCGGCACCGTCTCAACCGCGCCCTTCCACACCAGGTAGTCGTTGTTCTCCCCGTTCGCAAAGCTGTTCACGAAGAACACGTACTTCGCGCTCGGATCGAACAGGCTGTTGACCGCACCCAGGGTCAGGATATCTCCTTCCCCCCCGGTGCCGAAGTCGCCGTACTGGAAAGGCGCGCTCGAGACGGCACCATTCGCGTTGTTGCTCCAGAACAGGAGTCCCTTCTCCGCGCCACCGGTGCCGCCGGCGTCGAGCGAGGAGATCCACAGTGACGTCCAGACGGTGTTGTCGGGCCGGGTCAACCGGATGACTTCAGGGACACTCTGGTTGCTCAGCTCGTTCACATCCCCGCCGCCAGTCGAGCAGGCGTTGTTCCCTTCCGAGCAAACGCCGAGACCATGATCGTTGCTCTGGTTGCGAAGCCAGAGCGGGTAGGCGCTTGCCAGGCCCGCGTCAGTGCCATCCGCCTGAATACCGTTGACCACCACGGTGCTGGCCAAGGCCGTGTTGTTCGCGCCGCCGTTCAGCGTCGTGAAATCGAAGGTGATTATCGCCGCCTGTGCCGATGCACCGAGCGCCAGAACCGCCAGCCCCGTGACCGTCACCGAAACCCATCGCCTCATCTGGACTCCTTTCGTGATCGGGCCGCCCGACAGCATTTCCTGTGCCGGCCGTCCAGGCTGTCAAGATGTCGCGAATGCATGCGAAAAATAGTGAAGGGTCTCGTCGAGCGCAGGGCGATGGTGGGAGTGCTTACAAAGCGCGCATCCAAAAGGCAGCACAGTCAACTGCAGAGCGGACTTTTGTCGGACCGGACGCGAGCGCCGGCCCCCGGATCGCGCGCCCCGATCCCGGTCCTTGAAACGCGAATCGCCGCGACGGCGGACGTCCACCTTCCAGCACGGACAGTGTGAACCGCTTGGGCACGCTCAGCACTTCGGCCGGTGCGCCGTGTCATGGCTTTGACAATCCGCCCGCTGGAACCATAATCGGCGGACCAGAGAGGCCGCAATCCCAGTGACGTTCGAACAGAATCTCTTCATCAGCTACGCACATATCGACGATCAGCCGCTCACGCCAGGGCAGCAGGGCTGGATCACGCGGTTCCACGCGACCCTTCAGGCGCTCCTGAGCATGCGCCTGGGGCGGGAGGCAAAGATCTGGAGGGATGAAAAGCTCCAGGGCAACGACATGTTTTCAGACGAGATCCTCGCGCAGTTCAGGAAGACCGGCGCCCTCGTCTCCATCCTGTCGTCGCGCTATGTCGCGTCCGAGTGGTGCACGCGCGAGGTCCGCGAGTTCTGCGAGACCGCAACGCTGAGCGGCGGACTCTCCGTCGGCAACAAGTGCCGGATCTTCAAGGTCGTCAAGACGCCGATAGACACGCTGGACGCGCTGCCGGCTCCGATGAGAGACGTCCTGGGCTACGACTTCTTTGCCATCAAGGAAGGCACCCCGCTCGAACTGGATCCGGCCTACGGACAGGAGTACGCGCAGCTCTACAACCAGCGCGTCGCGAAGCTCGCGTGGGACGTCGCGCAGCTGTTCAAGGCCCTGAGCGTCGGGGTGGGCGACGGCGCTGCCACGGACAATCGCGGCGGCGAGCCGCCGGTCGTGAAGCCGACGGTCTACCTCGCCGAGTGCAGCTACGACCGGAAGCAGGCGTGGGACGTCGTCGAAGGCGAACTGAAGCGCCTCGGATATCCGGTGCTCCCGGATTCGCGGCTGCCAGCCGGCGAGGCGGAATACGTCGCGGCCGTGGACAGCCTCCTGGCTCGTTCGGCGCTCTCGATCCATCTGATCGGGGAACACTACGGCGCCGTGCCCGACGGCCCGACGATGAAGTCGGCCGCGGTGCTGCAGAACGAACTGGCGGTGGCGCGCGCGAAGAGCGGCGGCCTCGTCCGGCTGATCTGGCTGCCGGACGGCACCCACTCGGCGCATCCGCCGCAGCAGGCGTTCATCGACGCGCTGCACCAGAACGGCGATGTCGCAGTTCGGCGCGGACCTGATTACCGGAGATCTCGAACAGCTCAGGGCCGCGGTACACGCGACGCTGAAGAAGATCGAGCAGCCGGCGCCGCGGCCGGCCAGCCAGGCGGCCGGGCAGCAGGGCCCCGGAGAGAAGCACGAAGCTGCTCTACATCATCTGCAACGAAAAGGATCGCAAGGCGACGATTCCCCTCCGGAAGGCGTGCAGGGAGCACGCGCTCGACGTCGAGCTCCCGGCGTTCGACGGAGACGCCTCAGAGGTTCGCCGGGCCAATCAGCAACTTCTCGCCACGTGCGATGCCGTTCTCGTCTTCTACGGAGCCGGCGACGAGGCGTGGAAACGGACGATCGACAACGAGCTGAAGAAAACGGCGGGCCATCGGCAGGGGCCGGCTCCTGTCAGGTATACGTGGCTCGCCGAGCCAGCGACGCGCGACAAGGAAGACCTGATCGAGATCGAGGAGCCCAACCTGATTGCGGCCCTCGGCGGAGCCGACGAAACGGCGATGCAGAAATTCACGGCCGCGCTCGGCGCGATTGTGGGAGGCCGGCCATGAACCCCTTTCCGGGGCTGCGGCCCTTCCGCGAAGACGAGGATCATCTGTTCTTCGGCCGGGAGAACCAGATCGACGCGATGGTCGACAAGCTGGCCGCGACGCGCTTCCTGGCGGTCGTCGGCACGTCGGGCAGCGGCAAGTCGTCGCTCGTCAACTGCGGCCTCCGCCCGGCCCTCCGTCAGGGCCTGATGGCCCGGGCCGGCACATCGTGGCGCATCGCCCAGTTCCGGCCGGGCGGCGATCCCATCGCGGCGATGGCGCACGCGCTCGCGTCCGACGGCGTGCTGTTCAACGCGCGTTCGACGCCGGGCCTCACGCTCGCCGAGATCGTCGAGACAACGCTGCGCATGAGCAGGCTGGGGCTGATCGACATCTACGAGCAGGCCGCGCTCCCTGACGGCGTCAACCTGCTGGTGGTCGTGGATCAGTTCGAGGAGCTGTTCCGGTACCGGCAGGTGACTGGCGACGGTCGGGCAGGCGGCCGGAGCATCAGCGAGGAGGCCGCCGCCTTCGTGAACCTGCTGCTGGAGGTGCGGGACCACCCGGGGTGTGCGATTTTCGTCGTCCTTACGATGCGCTCCGACTTCCTCGGCGACTGCGTGCAGTTCCCCGGCCTCGCCGAGGCGATCAATGCCGGACAGTACCTGGTGCCGAGGATGACCCGCGACGAGCGTCGCGCGGCGATCGTCGGCCCGGTCGGCGTGGGCGGCGCGGCGATGTCGCCGGTCCTGATTACGCGGCTGGTCAATGATGTCGGAGACAACCCCGATCAGTTGTCGATCCTCCAGCACGCGCTGAACCGAACCTGGGCGCGGTGGGAGAACCAGCACGGAAGTGCGGGCCCGCTGGACCTGCTGCACTACGAAGCCATCGGGACAATGGCCCACGCGCTGGACCTGCACGCCGAGAAGGCCTACGGCGAGCTCACCACGCCGCGGCAGCGCCAGATCTGCGAGAAGGTTTTCAAGGCGCTCACCGACAAGGCGACGGACTCGAGGGGCATCCGGCGTCCGACCCGCCTCGGCACCCTGTGTGCGCTGGCTGGCGCCACGGAAGCGGAGGTTGCCGACGTCATCGGCGTGTTCCGCAAGGCGAGCCGATCCTTCCTGATGCCCCCGGCCGGCGAACCGCTCGATGCGGATTCGGTGATCGATATCTCGCACGAGAGCCTGATGCGCGTGTGGCGGCGGCTGAATACGTGGGCGGACGAGGAAGCCCGATCGGCACGCATGTACCGCCGCGTCGCGGACACGGCCACCCTCCACGCCGCGGGCAGCGCCAGCCTCTGGCGCGACCCCGACCTGCAACTCGCCCTCAACTGGCGCGACCAGGCGCAGCCCAACGAGACGTGGGCATCGCGGTACCATCCCGGATTCGCGCTCGCCGCGGCGTTCCTCACCAAAAGCAGCAACGCACGCGATGCCGAGCGCGCCGAACGGGAAAGGGAGGCCAACGAGAGGCTGGAACGACAACGGGAGAAGGCAGAAAGAGACCAGCGGGATCTCCGCAGGTTTCGTCTCGCGGCCGGCCTCTTCCTCGTGCTCACCGTCGCCGCGATTGGTGCAGCAATCCTGGCGGTGCGTGCCCAGCGGACCGCGCAGGTCTGGCAGAACCGGATGACCGAGCGGCTTCACAGTCAACTGGAAAGCTCGGATGGCGCACTCGTCGTCTTCGCCCTCGATCAACTGAGCCACGGCGGAAGCGTGGAGCCATTGTTCGACGGGATTCCACTGTCGAATGCGAGATCGAACGATTGGGTCGCCTCTGTGTCTCAGGCACTGGACCAGTCGAGCGAGACCGGCGGTCCCGGCGGCGAATGGGTGCAAACCGTCCGTGCGCTGCTGGCGGGCCGGATGAGTCAGGCCAGACGCATCGCCGCGCCGCCTTCGCCGGCGGACGACGAACGGTTCAATCGCCGGATTGCGATCCAGGGAGGCAGCTTCCTGATGGGGAGCCCTGCCAGCGACGCTGGACCGCGAGCGCGCTGGGAAGGGGGAGATCTCGACGAGGGCCCGAGGCATCAGGTGGCCGTGCCGCCGTTCGGCATCCAGGAACACGAAGTCACGAACGCGGAATACCGCCGCTTCGATCCGAGGCACGCTCCGGATGCGCCCGACACGCTGCCGGTCGTGCTGGTGACGTGGCACGATGCCATGGCGTATGCAGCCTGGCTTGGCGGCTCGCTGCCGACCGAGGCGCAGTGGGAGTTCACCGCGCGCGGGACGGAGGGGCGCACGTATCCCTGGGGCGAGGAACCCCCAACGTGTGACCGGGCCAACTTCGTCGACTGCTCTGACGCTGGAGCGCCTGCGCGGCTGCTGCCTGTGTCGATCGGCCGCGAGCGTGGACGGACACCGGCGGGCGTGTACGACCTGGCCGGCAACGTCTGGGAATGGACGCGTGATCTGGCGAGGCTGTATCCGGTTCCCGGGGAAACAGAGGCGCCGGAGTATTCCGCCGGGTTGAGACGGGTCCTGCGAGGAGGCGCCTTCAACAGCCCTCCGAACGACCTTCGCGCCGCTCGCCGCGGACACGGACTTCCGGTTTATCCCAGCATCAATTTTGGCTTCCGGGTCGCCTGGCCGACCGCCGCGCCGGAGTGATCCCGAGTAGCGGCGAGCGGTCGGCGGGGTAGGGTCTGACCCCGGCGTGAGACGGCTTACCGCGACGACGACGACTTACCCTGCAGCTGTTTGAGCAGCTCGGCGACCGCGCGATCGAGCTGCGAGTCCTTGCCCTGCAGGCTCTCGCCGATCGGCCGCGTCACCGCGATGTCCACCGGCCGTGGCACCAGCTCCATCGTCTTGCCGTCGAGCGACGTGATGCGCGTCCCAGGCATCCTCATCGTCGATCCGTCCACGAGCGTCTGGCTGCCGGTGTAGATGATCCAGCCGGCAGTGGGCTCGCCGACGACCTTACCGAGCTTGAGCGCGCGATAGCCTTCGGTGAAGTCCTCGGCGTCGGAGAGCGAGTGCTGGTTGGTGACGAGGATCGTCGGCAGCTCGAGCGCGCGCTGCCCGAGGACGCTGCGCGCCGGCGCCGTCGGCAGGCCGCGCGGCGTCATCATCATGTAGCCGCGGCGGGCGAGCACGTCGAGCGCATAGGCGTTGACGAAGCCGCCGTTGTTGTTGCGCACGTCCACGACCACGCCTTCCTTCGCGCGATTGTCGGCGTCGAGATCGAGATACAACCGCTGCAGCGCCCCCTCGGACATGTCGTTCATGTGGACGTAGCCGAGGCGGCCGCCGCTCGCCTTGTCCACGTACGCGCGGTTCCACTCGACCCACTCGCGATACCGCAGGTTCTTCTCCGCCCCGTTGCTGATCGGCCGGACGACGACGTCGCGGGCGTTGCTTCCGTCGGGCCCGGCGGCGACCTTCAGCTCGGTGCGGCGGTTGGCGGCATGCGCCAGGAGTTCGTCGAGGTTCGTATCGCCGGAGACGGTCGTGCCGTTGACGGCGAGGACGTAATCGCCGGCCGAGACCTGCCTGGTGATCGCGGCGGGGCCGAGCGGAATGACATGCGACACCTTGAGCTTGCCGTGCTGCTCGTACTCGGCGCGGTCGAAATCGAGGCCGATGCGGGCGGGCGCGGTGCCGCCGCCCCGGCCGCCGCCGCCGCCGCGGCCGGCCGACACGCCGCTGTGCGACGAGTTCAGCTCGCCGACCATCAGGTTCAGCAGCCGCCGCATTTCGTCAGGTGTCTGGGCGCCGGCGATGCGCGGGGCGTAGGTTTCGCGGACCGCGTTCCAGTCCGCGCCGTGGTACTTGTCGTCGTAGAAGCCGTCCCGCATGTAGGTCCACGCCTGGCGGAAGACCTCCATCTTCTCCTCGTCGAAGTTGACGTCCAGTTCGGCCGTGACGCTGATCGTGCGGGCCTGACGGCTATCGACGGGGATTACCGAGATGCGTCCCTGCTCCAGGTAGAAGACCTCGCGGCTGTCGGGGGTGAACTGCGCGTCCGACTTGTTGCCGGACGAAGACGTGAGCTGCCGGGCCACGGCCGGCTCGCGCGCCAGCTCGTCGAGCGAATAGACGTACAGGTTCTGCTGCCCGGCCGCGCTCGCGGTGAGCAGCAGAGAGCGGCCGTCGGGACTGATCGTCTGGGTCGAGACGTCGACGCCGACCGGCAGGATGCTCAGCCGCTGACGGATGTCCTCGAAGACGATCTCGACCGGCTTCACCGGTTCACGACGCGGCGGCGCGGCCGTGTCGCGTCCCGCGGCCTGTTCGCGGGCCGGCCGTTCAGCCTGCGCCGGCTCCGCCGGCGTCTCGGTCCGGCGCTCGGCCGGCGTGCGAGCCGGCTGCTCGCGGAACAGATCGCGGAAGCGATCCTCGCGGAAGAGCGGCGTGCGGAGCACGAGGTCCACGCGCACGGTCTGGCTCTCTTCAGTGCGCTGGCTGGTGTTGTAGATGATGTACGTGCCGTCGGGACTCCAGGAGATGTTGTTGGCGCTGCCGTTGGGCATCGAGCTGACGGCACGGCTCTCGCCGCCGGCGGCCGGCACGGCGTAGACGTTGCGGAAGGCTCGCGTTGAGAGCCCCACATAGGCGACCCACCGGCTGTCGGGCGACCAGGCCACGCCGCTGCTGCTGCGCGTGAGGTTCCCGGACGCCAGCACGCGCTCCTGCTTCGACTGGAGATCGAGGACGCGCAGCTCGGCGCCGTCGCGCACGAACGCGACCGACTTGCCGTCGGGAGAAACGCGCGGCGCCGCATCTCCCTTCGCGGTTCGCGTGAGCTGCGTCTCTTCGTTCGCCGTGAAGTCATAGGTGAAGAGGTGGCCGATGCCGTCGCGCTCCGAGACGTAGACGATCCGCTTGCTGTCGGGGAGCCATTCGATCTGGGATTCGCGCGCGTAGGTCTGGGTCACGCGCACGGCGTCGCCGCCGTCGCGGGCGGGCGCCGCCCAGATCTCGCCGCGGGCGGCGAAGGCCACCTTGCGGCCGTCCGGCGAGAGCGCGAGGTCCTGGAAGCCGTTGGTCATCGAGACGTGCTCGGTTGCCGGAGACGAGGGGGCCCCGCGCTTGGTGATCGGCACGTGGGCCGCCTTGCCGCTCGCCGTGTCGAGCGACCACACCTCGAAATCGCGCTCGAAGACGATCGTCCGGCCGTCGTACGAGATCGTGGGCCACAGCACGCGGCCGTCCTTGAACTGCGTCACCTGACGCTCGACGCCGCCAATCGGGAGCACCCAGATGTTCTGGGGGCCGGTGCGGTCCGAGACGTAGAAGAGGCTCTTGCCGTCGGCGCTCCACATCGGCCACAGCTGCTTCGCGCCCATGGTGGTGAGCCGCTCGTAGCGCGGCTCGGGGCCGTCGTGCAGCAGCCACAGCTCGGATTCGTCCAGGTGCGACCGGCCGTGGCGCCACCACTGCGCCGCTCCGTTGCCGCGCGCGCTGAACGCCACCTCGCGGCCGTCGGGCGAGGGCGCGGCGAAGAACTCGCCGGTGTAGCTGTCGGCGCTGACCTTCATCGGCGTGCCGCCCTTGACGCGCACGCGGTAGATGTCGTTCATGCCTGCGATATCGCCGCTCGTGGAGGAGAAGTAGATCCAGGCGCCGTCGCGCGACCAGCCGTCGAGCCGGTCGAGCCCGCCGTCGAAGGTCAACTGCGCGAGCGCGCCGGTCGCGAACGTGAGGACGTAGATGTCCCCGCCGCCGGTCCGATCCGAGATGAAGGCGAGGCGCTTCCCGTCGGGGGAGTAGATCGGCCGCGATTCGGTCGCCTCGTGCGCGACGAGGAGACGTGCTTCCCCTCCGGCGGCCGGCACGGTCCAGACGTCCCCGCCTGAGACGAACGCGATCTCCGAGCGGTCAGGAGAGATGGCCGGCTCGCTGAACGACGGCAGCGGCGTGATTCCGGGACCACCGCGTTGACCGCTCACCGGTACCGTCAGCCCCGCGGTCACCACCGCCATCCACGCAGCCAGCCACCATCCACGTCTGGACGTCATCGTCGCCTCCATCTGGAATCGTGTCGCTGGCATTCTAGTCCCCTGAAAGCGTGCTGGGTCACACAATTCCCTGGCGGGGCGACCTGCAGGAGGGTTTACCTGGCGGGGCGTGACTGTCGTGAACTCTCGCGGCCGCGACGACTCGTCAGGCCGGCTGCGCGCGGTAGCACCAGGCGTACCCCTCGAGCACCGTCTCGCCGGTCTGGCGTGTGACGCGCACGCCCAGCTTCGAGACCGGCTTCGACGCGTGCACCTCCTGGACCTCCACCGTCGCCGTGATCGTGTCGCCGATGAACACCGGGTTCGTGAAGCGCCAGTTCTGCTCGAGGAATACGGACCCCGGCCCCGGCAGATCCATCGCCACCAGCGCGTGCAGCAGGCCCGTCGTCAGGCCTCCCTGCACGATCAGCTTTCCGAACCGGGTCCGCGCCGTGAACGCCGGGTCGTTGTGCAGGGGATTGCGATCGCCCGTCAGCTCGCTGTAGGCGCGCACGTGGTCCGCCGTGAGCGTCGCGGTCCGCGACGCCCGCTGCCCGACCTTCAAGTCGTCACTCATTCGCCACCTTTTCCATTTTCCATTTTCCATTTTCCATTTCCGCGCCCAGATAGCGAACCTCTTTCGCCATCTCGTCGCTGATATTCTTGTGCAGGGTTTGCAGCCGCGCGAAATCCCACGCGAAGGAGGCAATCTCGTCCGTGTACTCGAATAGCGGGCGGGACAGCTCGTCTCGTGTCGCCTCGTAGGCGGCGAAATCGGCCTCTGTCCCTCCTTCGACGGCGCGCGCGAGCAGCTCGGCATCGCGCAGCGCGTCGGTGATGCCGTGGGCCGTAATCGGGTCCTTGAAGTGGCTGGCGTCCCCGACGAGCGCCCAGCCTTGGCCCCACGCCGCTCGCATGTAGCCCGTCTGCCCAGCGAAACCGCGATGGGCTCTGTGAGGCTCCGCTGCCCGCACCGCCGGGGCGAGGCGGGGCGCGGCCGCCGCGACGACCGCGTCGAACGCCGCCGGCAGGTTGAAGCGCAGCTCGCTCATGAAGCGGGCACGCGGGAACGCCGCGAACACGAGCACGTCGCCGCCGCCCGTCGGGATGGCGCCGGCGCTCACGCCGGGAGCGTAATGCCAGTGATAGCCCTCGACGTCGAGCTCTGGGCAGAACCGATAGATGACTGCGCCCGCATGTAAGCCGACCCGGCGCGGCTCGGCGCCGCCCAGGCGGGCGACGACCGAGTGGATTCCATCGGCGCCAATGACGATGCCCGCGCCGATCGGGCGCGCCACCCCGTCGCGACCTTCGACGAAGGCGCCGCGCACACGGCCGTGGCGATCCCGCTGGAGATCGGCCAGGCGCGTGCGGTACATGATGTCGGCCCCCGCCGCTTCCGCGGCGTCGGCCAGCAGCGGATCCAGCACCGTGCGCCGCGGCGCATACAGCGCGTCCACGCCGTCGCGCGGCTTGATGCGAATCTCGACCGGCGCGTCCTCGCCGTAGTGGAACGTCGTCGTGTGGATTGCGGGCGCGCTGTCTCGAACACGATCGAGCAGGCCCCAGCGCGAGAGCTGCGTCACGCCGCCGCGCATCAGCGCGAGCGTCGAGAGCGTATCCGCGCCGCGCTCGGCCTGTTCGACGACGAGCACGTCGAGGCCGCGCCGGGCCAGCAGCATGGCCGTCGCGGCGCCGGCGCAGCGAGCGCCGACGACGATGGCATCGTACGAGGGTTTCAAATCGTCTGCGGAGCTGGCCATGGAAACGCTCCTCCTGCGAGCACTGCCGCGGGCGCCCGGCCGGCGCCCGCGATTCGACGCGCGACGAACGCCGCGTCTTCGCCGACGCCATCGATGAAGGCGGACTTCCGGCGGCGCTGGAAGTGCATGCCCAGCACGTACAACCCAGCCACAGGCGTCACGCCGAATCGATGGCGGATATCTCCGTTCTCGTCGAACACCGGCACCTTGAGCCACGGGTACGCGCGCCGGAACCCGGTGGCCCAGATGACGGTCCTGATCCCGGCCGACCGCAGATTGACCGTCCGCCGGCCGATGTTCATCGCGACCGGCCATGTCGGCTCGAAGGGTTCGCGGGCCGGAGCCTCCGACGCCCACTCCGAGCGAGCGATGAAGCCATCGATCCGCCCGAGCACGTCCGCCAGCTTCACATCCGACGCCACCGTCGTCGCGATCAGGTCGTCGTCGAACGTGACCGTCTCGCCGTCCGCGCCCAGCAGGCGGCCCGCCAGGCTCACGCCCTGGCTGTGCAACGCGGCGACGTCGAGCGACCGCCGATCGGGGTGGCCGATCAACTGGAGCGAAGGCTGATCGCGCGACGCACGAGCGTCGGCGACGCAGTCGAGCGTGTCGTCGAACACTCCCATCGCCTCGAGCCACCAGAGCACGTCGCGCCCGCGGTACAGGCGCGGCATCCGCAGGTGCCGGCCCACGGCCAGCGTGACCGGACGGCCCGACGCCTGGATCTCCTCGGCAAGCTGGATGCCCGTGGACGATGCGCCGACGACGAGCACGCCGCCTGGCGGAAGCTGTCCGGGACTTCGGTACCGGCTCGGCACGACTTGTTCCACACGCGGCGCGAGCTTCGACGCGGCGGCCGGCACGAGCGGCAAGTCGTTGTAACCGGTGGCGACGACGACGGTCCTCGCCAGCCACGCGCCCCGGGTCGTGTCCACCCTGAATCGGCCGCCGCTGTGCTCGACGCCGAGCACCGCCGTCTCCGATTCAACAGGTGCAGCGAACGACGTCGCGTACCGCTCGAAGAATCGAATCAGCTCCGGCATCGTCATGTAGCCGTGCGGGTCGGACCCCTCGTAGCGAAAGCCGGGGAGGCGCGTCTGCCAGTTCGGCGTCAGCAGCCGCAGCGAATCCCAGCGTTCGCTGCGCCAGCGCTCGGCCACACGGCCACGTTCAATGACGACGTGGTCCACCGATCGGTCGGACAGGCAGCGGCTCAACGCGAGCCCAGCCTGTCCCCCGCCGACGATCAGTGTGTCGATGCGCTTCACGTCCACGCCCCCTCGTCCTCCCCGAATCGATTACGCGGTCGCGCAATCGGCCGTGACGTTGACCGCGGTTCCGTTGGTCAACACGTCGAACACCGCCGAGCGCGCCTTCGACTGCTCGACGATCTGGCGCAGCGTCTCCGGCGGCGCGTCTCCCTTCACGCGGAAGTTGACGCGGATCTGCGTGTACCCGTTGCGGACCTCCTTCGACAGCCCGAGGATGCCCAGCAGGTCGATGTCGCCTTCGACGGTGGACTCGACTTCGGTGAGTTTCACGCCGCGCGCGGCGGCGATGTTGCCGATGCCGGAGGTCAGGCACGCGGCGATCGCATGGAGCAGGAACTCCGCAGGCGTCGGTGCGTGATCTTTGCCAACCAGCACCTGCGGGTGGTCGGCGTCGAACTGGACGGTGCCGGTGTGGCGGTGTTCGCCGCCGGCGCCGCTGAACGTCTCGAGGCTGCTGCGGCTGTGCGTGCCCGTGATCCAGGTGTTCGTGGCGCGGAACTGGAATTTCGCCAGCTCGGGCTGTCCCTTGACGGCGTCGAGCGTCGCGAAGAGCGTCGGCGTGTCCACGCCGTTCAGCGGCACGCGCACGCGGGGCTTCGGGTCTGTCGTCTGCACACTTGTCATGGTGATCTCCTGTCAGGTCGGGATTTCTGCCCGTTCCAAAGGGGATAACGTCAACAACGGGAAGAACCCGCCACGGACCGGAAAAGAGGACGGTGGTGGAGGCTTCCGGCCGGGAGCCGACTCAGCCGTGTCGTCTTTTGCCGCAGGTTTCCGATCTTTGACATCAGGAAGGATAGGAATGAACGCAGAGCAACCTGTTGTCGCGGACGCGATGTTCGATGAGCTGTACTCGGAGTTACACCGCCTGGCCCGGCGGGAGCTCTACCGGCGCGGGCGGGGCGTGGCCGGCCTGGGCGTGACGACCGTCCTGCACGAGGCCTACCTGAAAATATCCGGCGCCGACGGGGCCGTTTTCGTGGATCATGCACGCTTCATGGGATATGCGGCCCGCGTCATGCGGGGGTTGATCATCGACGACGTACGGCGCCGCCGATCGCAGAAGCGGGGAGGTCTCTTCGAGATCACCGCGCTCGATGACGACCGGGTGTTCGACGCGGGCGATCCGCGCGACCTGATGCGCATCGGCGACGTGCTCGACGAGCTTGCCGAGGTGGACCCGGACCTCGCCGAGGTCGTGGACCTGAAGTTCTTCTGCGGCTTCTCGTTCATGGATATCGCCGCGATGCGCGGCGTGTCGGAACGGACGGTTCAGCGCAGCTGGGAGAAGGCGCGCCTCTACCTGCGCTGCTCGATGGGCGAGGCCGGGCGGCGCGACACGCCACACCATGCCGGCATTCAGCCCTGACTACTGGCGGAAGCTGAGCGCCCTGCTGGACGAGGGGCTTGACATCGCCGCGGACGAGCGTTCGGACTGGCTCGGACTCATCGGGGCAGACGACGCCACGATCGCGGCCGACCTCCGGATGCTCCTCGCCGAGCACGACGCCATCCGGGAGACGCACTTCCTCGAACGCGACGTCCCGGCGATCGCGCGCCCGCCGCAGGAGCCGTCGCTCGTGGGGCAGATCCTGGGCGCCTATCGCCTGATCGGTCCGATCGGGCGGGGCGGCATGGGCAGCGTCTGGCTCGCGGAACGGTGCGACGGCCGGTTCGACGGGCGAGCTGCGGTCAAGCTGCTGAACATCGCGCTCGTCGGCCGCGCGGGAGAGGAGCGCTTCCGCCGCGAAGGCACGATCCTGGCGCGGCTGACGCATCCGAATATCGCCCACCTCATCGATGCCGGCGTTTCGCCGGCCGGCCAGCCGTATCTCGTGCTCGAGCACGTCGACGGGCAGAACATCGATCTGTACTGCGACGAGCACGCACTCGGGATCGAGGGCCGCGTGCGTCTGTTCCTCGACGTCCTGGAGGCGGTCGCCCATGCACATGCCCAGCTCGTCGTGCACCGGGACATCAAGCCGGCCAACGTGATCGTCAGCGTGGACGGCCGCGTCAAGCTGCTCGACTTCGGCATCGCCAAGCTGATCGAGCCGGATGCGGACTGGAGCGACGAGGCTGCCGGCGGAATGAGCGCGCTCACGCGTGAGGCCGGCGCGGCGCTGACGCCGGAGTATGCGGCACCGGAGCAGCTGGCTGGCGGGCTGGTCACGACCGCGACCGACGTCTACGCGCTGGGGGTCCTGCTCTACGTGCTGCTCAGCGGGCAGCATCCCGCCGGGGCGGCCGTGCGCTCGCCCGCGCCCCTCATGCGGGCGATCGTCGAGGTGGAGCCGCGGCGCGTGTCCGACGCCGTGGTCGGGAGGACCGAGACCGCGGAAGCGCTGACGCGCCACGCCGAGCAGTGCGGCACGACGCCGGCGCGGCTCCAGCGCTTGCTGCGCGGCGATCTCGACCTCATTGTCGCCAAGGCGTTGAAGAAGGACGCGACTGAACGCTATCGCTCCGTGACGGCGCTCGCAGACGATCTCCGGCGCTTCCTCCGGCACGAGCCGATCGGGGCGCGCCCAGACACGCTGCGCTACCGCGCGGCGAGATTCGTGCGGAGACACGCACGCGGCGTCGCGGCGTCGGCAGCGGTTCTCGTGGTGCTCGGCGGCTCGGCGGTCTACCACACGAACCGGCTCGAAGCCGAACGTGACCGAGCGCAGCGAGAGGCCGCGAAGGCGTCGAAGGTGAGCGATCTCCTGACGGGACTCCTGACGGCCGCCGATCCGTACGAGATTCGCAGCACGAAGCAGGAGCCCACCGTGGCCACCCTGCTCGAGGCCCGCACGTCACAGGTGCAGGCGGAGCTGGCCGGCCAGCCGGATTTGCAGGCGGAGATCCTGACCGTGATCGGACGGATCTACCGGCGGATGGGACTCTACGACAAGGCGCAGCCGCTGCTCGAGCAGGCGCTCGCCAGCGGCTCGGCGGCTTTCGGCGCCGAACACCTCCAGATCGCACAGACGCTTCACGACCTCGGCACGGTGCAGGCCGACAAGGGGAACTACGCAGGTGCCGGGTTCAGCCTGGAGCGGTCGCTCGCCATGCGGCGCAAGCTTCTCGGCGAACAGCATCCGGACGTCGCCGTCACGCTCTCGGAACTCGGGCGCGTGTACCAGGACGAAGGGTTCAACGAACGGGCCGAGCCGCTGCAGCGGGAGGCGCTTCGCATCAGGCGGGAGGCGCTCGGAGCGGATGACCCGGAAATCGCCGTCAGCCTGAGCGATCTGGCGTCGGTGCTGCGGCTGAACGGCGATCTCGCGGGCGCCGAGTCGCTCCTGCAGCAGTCCGTGGACATCAACCGGAAGACGCGCGGCGACTCCCACCCGAACACATTGACGAGCGTGCACGATCTTGCGCTGATCTCCGTCATGCGCGGGGACTACGCCTCCGCCGAATCGATCTTCAGACGGGTGCTCGCCAGCCTGCCCGACACGGTGGGCGAACGGCATCCGCTCGTCGCCGCCGTGCTCAACAACCTGGCGCGTGTGCTCGCCCGCGAGGGCCGGTACGACGAGGCGGCGGTTGCGCTGACGAAGGCACTCGAGATCGCCGGCCCGGCCCTTGGCGAGGATCATCAACTGGTCGCGATCTACACAACCAACCTCGCATCGGTGCAACTGGCGCGCAGGCACGCCGCCGAGGCGGAAGCGCTGCTGCGCCGGGCGCTGCCCATCCGGAGAGGGATGCCCGGTGTCGTCCCCGGCAGGCGGCGCACCCTTCCCGAAGATGACTGGAGCATCGGCGCGACGAAAAGCCTGCTCGGCGCTGCGCTCACCGGACTCGGGCGCTACGACGAGGCCGAGGCCATGCTGCTCGACGCACGAAAAGAGCTCGACGCGCTGCCGCGCGCATCCGCCCTCGACGTGAAGGTGAATGTCACCCGCCTGATCGATCTGTATGACGCGTGGGGGAAACCTGCCCGCGCTGCTGAGTTCCGCACCGCGGCCGTCCGCTGATTCGTCCCGTCTACCCTCGCGGGATCCTGAGGGCGAGGTATTCCGCACGAAGGTACGGAACGACATCCCGTTGATCGCCCTCTGCAACGTGTGGCGGGCGGTCGGCGGGCGTGTGGGAGAGGAGCGCGGAAAGAAAGGTGTACCGTTCTTCGAGTGTCATGCGGCTGTCCACGAATACGGCCAGGGTGGAGACGTCTACTTTTGCGATCGGATAGCCGCGCGCGCGAAGCCCGGAGAGCAGTGCCTCAACCATCCGGGCAATGACGAGTTGATCTCGCGCACACGAGGTGGAAGGCGTGCGCAGCAGCGCCTGCATGAGCAGCCGCAATCCCTGCTGAGCGTGGCCCAGACCGAGATGGGCGACGGCAGCCTGGCATGCGTTCGCGAATGCGTCGACCTCAGCGTCCATTCGTAACCAGCCCTACCACTAGCTAACGTCTCGCCGGCGCCATCCGAACAGCGGGTGGTCAAATCTGCCAGGTATTGCACTCCTTTCGGCCTCCCGGCTCCCGATCCGCTCGGCGCGACGTCTCGCCGTGTATCAAAACCGTACACGACAGCGCCGCCCCGGTCCGTCGGGCCCAGGCCTCGAGGCCGCCGAGTAGACAAGTATGCTTGACATCCCGGACGTGGTGAATGTAAAGTATGCTTGACATGGCCATCGAGGTGAAGAACCGGGTCAGGGAGCTTCGCGATCGCCGGGGCTGGACTCAGGCGGAGCTTGCCGGCGCGGTAGGGGTCTCGCGGCAGAGCATCAATTCCATAGAGCGAAACCGCTACGTGCCGAGCCTGCAGCTCGCTCTCACGTTCGCCAAGGTCTACGGTTGCCCCACGGACGAGATCTTCTCGCTGGAGAAAGGACGATGAACATTCCCATCGTGGGCAGGCTGATCGATGAGCGCTTCCTGAATCATCGACTGAAATCCACGAGCTGGGGCGGGATGACTGGCGGCGCCCTCGCCACGGGTCTCTTCGCCTACCGCTACTACATCGGTCACGTCTGGAGCTGGGATCTTCTCGCGGTCGCCGGCACCATCATCGCGGTCAAGCTGGCCGTCCTCGTCTGGTACCTGACGACGGACTGAGCCCCTGGAGATGAATCGATGACTTTCAAGCACACAATCAACGAACCCTCCACATTGATCCGGATCGGGTCGGCGTCTCTCCTGCTCGCCAGCCTTGCGAAGTGGTTCGTCCATCCGGAGGCCGCTCCCTTGCGCGACTTGACCGACGGGATCATGGGGCTTCTGTTCGGTGTGGCGATCGCCGCGCTTCTCCTGGCGGCGCGGCTCAATGCCCGTCGACGCTCCGGAACGGGAAATCGGCCTTGCGTGTGACCATGAGCCGCCACAGCACGGTCCTGCTCGAAGGGTGACAAGGCGGCCCATCACCGATCCGCATTTTGGAACGTTCGGCCACGTCGCCGCTCGGTGCGCGGACCAGCGTGTGGTGCGCGGACTGGATTGTCGCCGGACCATCACGCCCTGAGGGTGACGGACGGATCGACGCGCGCGGCCCGCCAGGCGGGAAACGCGGACGCGACGAGCGCGACCACCAGGACCAGCGCGCCGGCGCCGACGTAGGTCGCGGTGTCCGTGGGGGAGATGCCGAAGAGCAGCGTGCGGAGCGCGCCGCTCAGGAAGACCGCGCCGACGAGGCCCGCGGCAATGCCTGCCGCCGCGAGCGCCAGGCCCTGGCGAAGCACCAGCACGAGCAGGCGGCCGCGCGACGCGCCGAGCGCCGCCCGCACGCCCAGTTCGCGCATCCGCTCGGTGACGCTGCCAGACATCATGCCGAAGACGCCGATGGCCGCGAGCGCGAGCGCCGCCAGGCCGAACGCCTCGAACACGGTGAGGACGAAGCGCCGCTGGGCCTCGGATCGGGCCACGAGCGCATCCATCGTCGCCACGCGGCTGATCGGCTGGTTGCGATCGACCGACCAGATCGCGCGCCGGACGGCCGGCGCCAGCGCCGCCGGGTCGCCCGCGCTCCGCACGACGAGCGACTGCACGTTGTCCACCCACCACCATTGCCCCATCGACACATAGAACGCGTCTTCCGCGCCAGGCGCGAGGGATGTCTGCTTCACGTCGCCGACGACGCCCACGACGATGTCCCACGGACGGTCGGCCGCGCCGATCTCGGGACCGGCACGCAGGCGCTGGCCGATGGGATCCCGGTCCGGGAAGAGGTGCCTGGCCAACGACTCACTGATGACGATGGCCTCGGGCGAGCCGGGGCGGTCGCTCGCGTCGAGCAGGCGTCCGCGAACGAGCGGGATGCGCATCGCCTGGAACCACTGCGGGGTCACGGCATAGCGCAGTGCGTTCTGGGGGTCGTTCGGCTGGCTTCCCGGCGCCGGCTCGAACCTGACGCCGTAGGCGTCGAGGTCGCCGCTGAGCGGCAACTGGCTGGTGAACGCGGCGGCAACGACGCCGGGCACCTGACGAACGGCCTCGAGCGCCTGCTCGAAGAACTGGCGCCGCACGGCGTCCGCGTCGTACCGATGACCGGCGGCCACCACCTGCATGGTGAGCACCTGCGACGCGTCGAAGCCGGGCGCGGTGGCGAACAGCCGCGTGAGGCTGCGCAGCATCAACCCGGCGCCCACGAGCAGGACGAGCGCAAGCGAGATTTCCGCGACGACGAGCCCGCGGCGCAACGCGTGGTGGGCCGCGCCGGTGGCTCGTGTGCCGGACTCGACACCCGCGCGAAGATCGCGGCGCGCGCCCTGGAGCGCCGGCACGAGGCCGACGGCGAGCCCGATGACGGAGGTGAGCACGGCGGCGAACGCGAACGCGGAGGCGTCGAGGCCGATGGCGCCGGCGCGCGGCAGCCCGGCGGGCGCGAGCGCCACCAGCGCGCGCACACCCCACGCCGCCACGCCGAGCCCGAGCGCGCCGCCCGCGAGGCCGAGGACGAGACTCTCGGTGAGCAGCTGCCGCACGAGCCGGCCGCGACCGGCGCCGAGCGCCGCGCGCATGGCGAGCTCGCCGTGCCGCTCGGCGCCGCGCGCGAGCAGGAGATTGGTGACGTTGACCCCGGCGATCAGGAGCACGAACGCGACGGCGGCGAGCGTGGCCAGCAGCGCCGGCCGCACGCCGCGCGTGACGGCCGCCTGCAGCGATTCGACGTCGAGCCCTTCCGCCATGGCCGCCCACGGCGGGCGCGGGAAGGCAGCGACGGGCGTACCGCCGATGGCCGCGATCTCGCCGAGCGCCTGTGCCGTGGAGACGCCGGGCGCGAGCCGGCCCACCATCCGCATGTGGTGCCCCCACTCGGCGCTCTGGAACGGCGCGTCCGCGCGGTAGCGGCGGGGCGCCCACACGTCGGCTGACGAGGAGAGCACGTCGTCGAAGCCCGCGGGCATGACGCCGATGACGATGTACTCGTCGCCATCGAGCGTCACCGGCCTTCCGATGATCTGGCCGGCGGCGCCGAAGCGGCGGCGGACCAGGCCGTCGCTCAGGATGGCCACGCGCGGCGCGCCGGGCTGGTCGTCGGCCGCGTCGAAGTCGCGCCCCTCGGCCGGCGCCACGCCGAGCGCCTGGAAGTACTCCGCGGTCACGACGGCGCCCGCCAGCCGTTCGGGCTCGGCCAGCCCCATGAGCGCGGGCTGCCACCGGTCGGCCGCGGCAAGCGCGGCGAACGAGCGGCTCCGCCCGGCCACCTCGCGATACGTGCCAAACGTGACGTCGAGATTGCCCGCTGCCAACGCCGTAGTCGGAGAGCGTCACGATGCGATTGGCGTGCGGATAGGGGAGCGGCTCGAAGAGGACGGGATTCACCGCGCTGAAGATGGCCGTGCTGGCGCCGATGCCCAGCGCCAGCGTGAGCGCGCCAGCGGCCGCGAAGCCGGGCCGGCGGCCGAGCCCGCGCACGGCGTAGCGCAGGTCGGCGAGCGCGGTGTCGACGATGTGCTCCCAGCCGTGCGAGCGGACCTCCTCGCGAATGGCCATGGCATCACCGAAAGCGAGGCGCGAGGCGCGCCGCGCCTCGGCCGGCGATGCTCCGCGCTCGAGGGCCTCGGCGCTCGCCTCCTCGAGAAACTGCTGCACCTCTTCGTCGATGTCCCGATCCGCCGCGGATCGTCGCGCCAGCACGCGCAGCCCACGGCTCAACTGCCGCCACACAGCCATCGGTTCAGCTCCCGGCGTCGAGCAACCGCGCGACGGCCGACACGCGGCGTTTCCAGTCGGCGGTGGCGGCATCGAGGCGCTTGCGCCCCGCGCGCGTGAGCGTGTACACGCGCGCGCGGCGGCCGCGCTCGGTCTGCCGCCACTCGGCGTCCACCGAGCCGGCGCGCTCGAGGCGCTGCATCGCGGTCAGCAGCAATCCCGGATTGACCTTGAACACGCCGCGCGACACCTGCTCGACGCGCCGCGCGATGCCGTAGCCGTGCATCGGCTCGAGGCTCAGCGTCTTGAGGATGAGCATGTCGAGCGTGCCCTGAATGACGTCCGTGCTGGCTTCGTCCACGGGGTTCTCCTCGGGGTTCCCGAGGAGCGTAGCGGCTGATATCTTGATTGTCAAGAGATGACTGTCATCTGGTTGACCCGCGACCGGGCGCATCAGGCGGGAGGGCGCGTAGAATGGCACCCTCATGACAGAGCCGACCGAGCGCCCCGCCGCCTCTGCCACCGGCGTCGTCGACAAGCCCCGCCGGGCCCTGCCGAGCGACCTGGTGACCGTCGCTTCACTCGCCGTCCTGGCCTACGCCGCGGCCAACGTCCTGCACGAAGGGCTCGGCCACGGCGGCGCGTGCGTGCTGGTCGGCGGCACGCCGCGCCTGCTCACCTCCGTGAGCTTCGAGTGCGACGTGACTGCCGGGGCGTCGACCGCGTCACGGATCGTCGCGGCCGCCGGGACCATCGTGAACCTGGTCGCCGGCGGCCTCGCGGCGCTGGCCTACGCGCGCGGTCGGGACGGATCGCCCGTCACCCGGTTCTTCCTCTGGCTGTTCGCCACGGTGAACCTGCTGCAGGCGTTCGGCTACTTCCTCTTCTCGGGCGTCGGCCGCATCGGCGACTGGGCCGCGGTCATGGCGCCGATCCAGCCGGTCTGGGCGTGGCGGATAGGCCTGGCGGTCGCGGGCGGCGCGCTGTACTGGCTCGCGACCGGACGCGCGTTCGCCGCGCTCGGCCGGTTCATCGGCGGTCGCGCGTCGGACCGGTATCCCCTCGGCAATCGGCTGGCCCTCGTGTCGTACTTCACGGGCGCCGCGCTCTACCTTCTGTCGGGCATGCTCAACCCGGGCGGGCTGCTGCTGCTGGCGATCTCCGCAGCGGCGGCGTCGCTCGGCGGCACGTCAGGCCTCGCGTGGGGGCCGCAGCTCATGAAGGGTGCGAGCCCGGGCGTTGAGACCGACGCTCCGGTGCGCATCCCGCGCGACGCGCGCGCCATCGTCGCCGCCCTCGTCGTTGCCCTGCTGTTCGTGTTCGTGCTCGGGCCCGGGATCCGGCTCGGCTGAAGGCCGGCCGGCTCTCACTCGACAGGAAAGGCGCCGCCCCAGGTCCCGGCGTATCCGGCTGACCCGTCGCCTTGCTAGACTGAAGGGGTGACGCGGCGACTTGCCCTCGCGTTCGCGCTGCTGCTGCCCGCGATCCCGCCCGCGGGTCTCCTTCACGCCTTCCAGCAGACATTCCGGTCGGGCACGCTCGGCGTCCGTGTCGATGTGCTCGTCACGGACGGGCGCAAACCGGTGGGCGGGCTCACCGCGGCGGACTTCGACCTCCGCGACAACGGGGTCGCGCAATCAATCGAGGTGGTTGACGCGACGGATGTCCCGCTGAACGTGGTGCTCGCGCTCGACACCAGCGGGAGCACGACTGGAACGCGCCAGGCGGACCTCGTCGCCGCGAGCCAGGCGCTGCTCGACGGCCTCAAACCGATGGATCGCGCCGCCTTGACGACGTTCAACCACGCCGTCACGCCGGAAATCGCCCTGACCGCCGATCTCTGCCAGCGTTCGGCAGGGCCTGCTGCGTATCACGCCGTCCGGCCGGACGGCCGTCATGGACGGCGTGTATGTGGCGCTGACGAGCACCCTCGCTCAGCCTGGACGTTCGCTGGTCGTCGTCTGCACCGACGGCTCCGACATCTCGAGCTGGCTGCGCCCCGAAGATGTCGTCGAAAGCGCGAAACGATCGAACGCCGTGATCTACGCGGTGACGTCGGCGGATGTGCAACGCGTGTCGTCGCTCGAGAAACTGACCGACGCGACGGGCGGCGACATGCTCCGCGTCGCGTCGAGCGCGGACCTGCGAGGCGCCTTTCAGGCGATCCTCCAGGAGTTTCGCAGCCGCTACATCCTGGCTTACACGCCGAGCGGCGTGACTGCCGGGCGGCTTCCACACGCTCGACGTCAGGGTGAAGCGCCGCGGGCTGACGGTCAGGGCACGCCCAGGCTACATTGGTGTGGAGCTCCCAGATGAAGTCGACGAATGGCCTCATCATAGCTAGCTGTCGTCGTGTCCGCTGTGGTCGTAAGCAAGCGGCCAGCAGAGGCCGCGCA
This sequence comes from uncultured Acidobacteriota bacterium, assembly GCA_963817635.1. Lineage (GTDB taxonomy): Bacteria > Acidobacteriota > Vicinamibacteria > Vicinamibacterales > 2-12-FULL-66-21 > CAWFPR01. The sequence continues at coordinate 43,029 of CAWFPR010000009.1, forward strand.
AAAATATCAACGAAGCATCGGTCGTTGCGCTCCGTGTCTGGATAGATGCGGTCCGGAGTCATGCGCCGGGCCGCGCTGACGCCGCCGTCGCAACGGTTGCCGGGTGGTCTTATGAGATGCGCGAAGATCTGAACACCGGGATCGATCTCTTTCTCAGTGCGCTCATGGGGTGGCAAATCAGCACAGGTAGGAACAAGGCTGCCGAACAGATCGCCGCATATGGGCCGCGCTTCAGGAAAGGAGTTTCTTAAGCAAGCGGCCGTCCTGCATTCGGACGTTGCCGCGTATGGCGATCTGCTTCCACATCGCATAGCTGGTGTTGCCCGTCGACCGGGGGCGCACACTCAGGAGCTGCAGCTAGGTCATGGCGCTGGATCAGCAGCGGCTTGCTATGATCGATCCTCCGCCTCCACTCCTACGAGCGGACCGTGTTCGTCCTGGATAGAGACGGTCAAGTCGTAGGGCGAGGTGGTTTCGACTTGGAACTGGCCGTTCGCGAGGAGTCTCCTCGATCTGCTCAGCGCCGGACGCATCCGGAAGATCTTCTCGGACGGACGTCCCGAGCGCGCGACCGATCCCTTCGTCAGCGCGTGGTACCACGCGACCACGGCGTACATGTTCGCGAGCGGCCTGTACGGCGATGCCACGCCGCACCTGCATCACGCGTCCATGCTCTTGCCGGACGATGCGCTGGCGCTGTTCGACCGCGGATGCTATGCGGAGATCCTCGGGTTGCCGATGCACCAGGCGCTGGCACCCGATCAGGATGCCGGCCGGCGGGCGCGAAGCAATGCCGCGGGCGGCCCGCCGACGTGGACGACACCGGGTTCCGAGCCGCTTCGCATTCCTTCCGCCGGAAAGACGAACGCCGAAGCAGAGCAGTTGTTTCGCCGTGCGCTCGCGGTCGATCCGACGCTCGTCGAAGCGCGCGTCCGTCTGGCCCGGTTGCTGGATTTGCGCAACCGGCACGAGGAGGCGGCGGCCGAGTTGAAGACCGCGCTGGCGTCGAATCCCACCGGGGCCGTCGGATTCTATGCCCAGCTGTTCGCGGGCCGCGTCGCGCAGGCGCTCGGACACGCCGCCGAGGCCTCAGGTCACTACCACGACGGCCTCGCCCTGTTTCCCGACGCGCAATCGGCGCTCCTCGCGTCGAGCCAGCTCGCGCTGCTTCAATCCGACGTCCCCGCTACTCTCGCGCCTGTCGAGCGCCTGGGCGTGCGGACGGCAGTCTTCAGCGCCGATCCGTGGTGGCAATACCATCTTGCCGCCGGCCGCGACGCGGACGAACTCCTGAAAGAGCTCTGGGCACACGTGCCGAAGTGATGGTATCCGGGACGATGAGCTACTTCACTTTCGTGTAGACGTAGTCGAACTCGGTGATCCAGGTTCTGCCGCCGTCCATCGTGCGCTCGCCGAGCTGTCGGACGTTGCCTCCCTCGAGCACGGACAGCGTGTACCGCTTCGGCACCTTCACGGCCGTTGCGTCACCGGAGGCGGCAGCGCGGCCTTGCGGCGTCATCATCACGTCCCACGTGTAGACGAAGCCCGTTGCGGTCTTCCGTCCGCGCATGTCGTCCACAATCGCGGGCCGGTTGTCGGTCCAGAACTGATGCCACGACTGGTCGCTGGCGCTGAACACGTGAACGCCCGACCCGCGGTAGGGCCCGGGCCCGGCGTACTGTTCGAGCAGCGCGCATCCGCCCGAGATGGACCGGACCTCGCTCGTGCCGCCGGGCTGGCCGTTCCCGGTCTTCACGTTCCACCGGCCCAGCCAGAAGTCGAGTTGATGAAACGATTCGCCGGCGCACGCCGATGGCGGCTGCTGGCCGCCGAGGGCGGTGGCGGACGCCAGGCCCAGCACGGCGCTCACGGCGAGCAGGGCGGAAATCGATCGGCGTGTGCTCATGCGGGAACGGTAGCCCGGGGTCTCGCCCCGGCGCTTCTCGGCGTGTCGAAGGCGGGGTTTCGAGGGGCCGGGCATCATCTCCCATCCGTGAACGACTCTCAACGCGCCTGCGTTAAGCTACGAATGAGGGAGCCGCCGGCCGGGCGATCGCGCCGCCGGCCTTCAGAGCGAGTCATGGATCACATCGACCTGCGAAGCGACACCGTCACCTGGCCAACAGAGTCCATGCGCCGGGCAATGGCAGAGGCGCGCGTCGGCGACGACGTGTTCGGCGACGACCCGACGGTGCTCGACCTCGAGGCGCGCGCGGCGCGGCGCTTCGGGAAGGAGGCGGCCGTCCTGGTACCGACGGGCACCATGGGCAACGTCGCGGCGATCCTCGCGCACTGCGCCCGCGGCGAGCGCGTGATCATGGGGGACCGCACGCACACGTTCGGATCCGAAGGGGGCAACCCCGCCACGATCGGATCGGTGCAGGCGTGGCCCGTCCCGGTTCAACCCGACGGGACGATGCGCATCGAGGATCTGCGCGGCGGCATTTCTCCCACCGACGACTATCACTTTCCGCTGGCGCGGTTGATCGCGATCGAAAACACGCAGGCCGGCGTCGGGGGGCAGCCGGTGGCTGCCGGCTGGATCGGCGCCGTCAAGGCGCTCTGCCGCGAGCACGACCTCCGCCTGCACATCGACGGCGCGCGTATCTTCAATGCCGCAGCCGCCCTCGGTGTTGACGTGCGCGAGCTGACCGCGGACGCCGACTCGGTGATGTTCTGCCTGTCGAAGGGGCTCTGCGCACCCATCGGCTCGATCGTCGTCGGCGACGCCGCCTTTGCCGATCGCGTGCGCCGCCTCAGGAAGGCGCTCGGCGGCGGCATGCGCCAGGCCGGCGTGATTGCGGCCGCCGGCATCATCGCGCTCGAGGAGATGAGCGGCCGGCTGCACGAGGATCACGCGACGGCGCGCGCCCTCGCGGACGGGCTGGCCAGGACCGGCTGCTTCGATCTGGATCTCGCCCGGGTGCGAACCAACATGTTCTTCTGCGACATGGCGGGTGGCGCGCCGATGACGGCGGCTGACCTCGAGGCCAGGCTGAAGCCGGACGGCATCCTCGTCATGCGCCGCGGCAACGGGTTTCGCTTCGTCACGCACTACTGGATCAAGCCGGAGCACGTCGGGCACGCGCTCGACCGGATCAGCTACCACCTTCGTTGAACGGACGGGCTTGCCCGCGAACACAGCGAAAAACCGTGGCGCGCGCCTGCTGCGAAATCGGCGCAAGGTGCGATAATCCCGGCTTCGCGCCTGCCAGGAATGGCGCGCCGCGATCTCGATTGATCAAGGTCCCGCGGATTTAGGAGGGCGACACGTGAGAGTCCTGCTCCTCTCGATGCCCGATTCCTTCGAGCACACACCTGCACTGACGATGCGCATGCCGAACGGCGCGCTTGCGTCGCTTGCGGGCAATGCGGGGCCCGGGCACGTGGTCGCGGTGGCCGATCTGATCCTGGCCCAGGACAGCGTCGCGGCGACGGTCGAGCGGCTCGTACGCGAGCACGATCCCGATGTCGTCGGGCTGTCGATCATGACCTTCCAGCGCCGCACGGCGCTGCGGGTGATTCGCCTGATTCGGGAGATCAAGCCTGGCGTGCGGATCGTGGCGGGCGGCTACGACCCGAGCCTGGCGCCCGAGGCCTACGAGCCGCCGTCCTCGGGCGTCGACTTCATCGTGCGCGGCGAGGGCGAGTTGACCTTCCGCGCGCTCCTCCGGGCGCTGTCGCGGGATGAGCCGGTGGACGCGAATCCCGGGGTTGACGTTCCGAGCCGCTGCGCCCGACGGCGGGGGCTTCAGGCACACGCCGGCCCGGCCGGTGAACGGCCTGGACGACGGGTCGATCGCGCTGCCCGATCGCGGTGCACGGGTCCTCACCGGGTACACGTTCCTTGGACGTGCGATCGACATCGTCGAGACATCGAGAGGCTGCACCTACGATTGCAGCTTCTGCTCGATCATCGAGATGCGGGGGCGCAACTTCCACACGTTCGACTTCAGCCGCGTGCTCGCGGACATCGGCGACGCGAGGCGCCGCGGCGCGCGGGCGATCTTCCTCGTTGACGACAACATCACGCTGAACGTCCGCCGGTTCGAGGGCCTGTGCCAGGCGATCATCGATGCCGGCCTGAACGACCTCCACTACATCGTCCAGGCGATGACGTCGTCGATCGCGGATCACGGGGAGACGCTTGCGCCGCTGATGCGCAAGGCCGGATTTCTGTACGTGTTCCTGGGGATCGAGAACGTGCTCGACGAGGATCTCGCGTTCCTGCGCGCCGCGGCCAAGAACGCGACGCGCGAGGGCGGGCGCCAGACCGGGAACGCCACCCTCCGCGCGATCGAGCACCTGCATCGGGCCGGCCTGTCGGTGGTGGGCGGCATCATCGTCGGAAATCCCGACGACACGCGCGCCTCGGTCGAGGCGAACCTGGCGTTTGCCCGGCGTTACGTGGACTGGCCGTACATCCAGCACCCGACGCCGTATCCGGGTACGCCGATGACCGAGGACTTCCGCCGGCGCGGTCTCGTCGTGAACGACCGCGTCGAGGAATACGACGGCACGACCGCCGTCGTCCGCACCGCCCACCTCGAGGCCGACGAGGTGGAGTTCCTGCGCTGGCGCGCGGAGCGCTGGATGAAGCTCCGGCACATGCCGGTCGTCCTCCGCCGGTACCCCGGGTTCGTCCTCCGCAACGCGCCGCGCATGTGCGCCCACACGTTCAGGGGCAGTTCGTGGCGATCGGTGCTGGGCCTCGAGAGCGAGCGGGACGTGTTCCGGCGATACAAACAGCTCCGGGCGGCCGAGCGCGAGTACATCGCGGAAGGGCCGCCCCCGAAACTGCAGATTGCAGATTGCAGATTGCAGACTGACGGATTGAGGATTGCCGAGTGATGATTGACGGATTGTCGATTGGCGATTGGCGATTGGCGATTGGCGATTGGCGACTGGCGAGCAGCGACTGGGCCGGCCGGATGTTCCCGCCGGCCCGTCTCATCCCTGAGCTCCCAAGCCCTAAGCCTGAAGCCCTAAGCCCCTGAGCTCCCAAGCCCTAAGCCTGAAGCCCCAAGCCCCTCACGCGCGCAGGGTCATCGTCGTTCCATGGGACCACTTGGAATGGCAGCCGCCGCACATCAATGCCAAAACTGGCTCCTGGTCCGGCGCTTTGATGGACAATACCCGGGAGCCGGAGTCTTCGGCTGGAATGAACACCGCCGAACAGGCAGAGCAGCGCTGGTCGTTCTGGGAGGCGACGTGCTTGAGGGATGTCGTGAGGCTGGTCATTCGATATTGTAGCGGTATCCGGGGCGGGAGGGCGGCATGAGCGCACCCACACGTGAAAATTCGGACGCGCTCGTCCAGCATCTGCGCGAACTCATCGCGGCGCTCGATCGGCGCGTGCCGAACTTCGAGCGCCAGGGTGAGGTCGTGATCGCGCGGGAGGCGGCCTCCCTGAGGGCCCGGGCGCTGGCCCGGCTGGCGGAGTTGGAGCGCGAAGGCTGAGTCTGGCGGCTGTGCTAAAATCGAGGTTTCGACCGTGACGGACGAATCCTTCATGCGCACCGCCCTCAGCGAGGCCCGGGAGGCGCGGCGGCGCGGGGAAGTGCCGGTTGGGGCCGTGGTGGTCCAGGACGGCGCGGTCGTGGGCGAGGGATTCAACCAGCCCATCGGATCGCACGATCCGACCGCGCACGCGGAAATCGTCGCGATCCGCGACGCGGGCCGGCGGACGGGGAACTACCGGCTCACGGGCGCGACGCTGTACGTCACGATCGAACCGTGCCAGATGTGCGTGGGCGCGATGATCCACGCGCGGATCGCGCGGGTCGTCTACGGCGCGACGGAGCCGAGAGCGGGCGCGATCGAATCGGCGATGCGCGCGCACGAGCATCCGTCGCTGAATCACCGGATGACGGCTGACGGCGGGGTGCTGGCCGACGAGTGCCGGGCCGTCATGCAGGGGTTCTTCCAGGAGCGTCGCGAGAAGGCGTAGCTAATAAAGCCCCTGCGGCCGCGTAGAAATGGGGCGCCTGCGGTCGCGTAGTAATAAGGCGCCTGCGGCCGCAAGCGAGGGCCGGAGGGCAGTGCCGCGGAGCGGCACCCCGAGCGCGCCGACGAGCGGCTTGGCCGCGAGTGTCAAGACTCGAGCGGCTTGGCCGCGAGCGTAGTAATAAACGGAGAGGTACCGAAGTGGTCGTAACGGGGGCGCCTCGAAAGCGTCTTGTCGGGTAACCGGCACGGGGGTTCGAATCCCTCCCTCTCCGCCAACCTTCGCCAACGCTCGCTTCGCGCGCGGCTCCGGCTGGCAGGCCGTGTCACGCGAGCAGCATGCGAGGTTGTCCGCCGAAGCGGCGTCAGCCGCGAAGGCCGACAAATTCTCCCCTCACCGCCATCCCTGTTGGCTCATCGTCCAAGTCCCCTGCCTCCAATAACTTCTGGCTGTCGTTCGCGTTCTGATCGTGTGTGACGCGTTTGTCTGACGCATCGCGCGAGTGACTCAGTTAGCGGAGAGCAAGTTGGGCAACGGTGATATAATGGTGATAAATTGGTAAATGTAAAAGATAAAGGATTATGAGGGAGATAAGAGGTAAAAAGAAGAATGTTGACTGCACATATTAAAAGGTGGATCTCGCGACGCGCGCGGTGCGGAAGCTGATCTAGGACGAGTATGACGAGCAATAGATCGACAAGACGCCGCGCGGCGACGTGATCGCCTTGGTCTCGAACGTGAGCTCGGATACTGATCGATTCTTCGACTACGACATCGGCAAGGTTGCGGTCGGCCGACGGTACCATATGGCGGATAAGAAACACGTATATCGCTGAATAATGTCCAGTCTGTTCGCCCGATTGCAGGACGAATCGTGGACCTCGGGTCGAGCGCAACAGCAAGTAGTCCGACTCGACGATGGATGATACGAAAGTGTGACTAATCTGAAGCCGATCGGCTCCGGAAAGAAGGGAGGTGAACCGTGCTCGACAAAGGGCAGCGCAGCGAGGTCTGATAGAGAGGATTGGCGGCGGTGCTGGCAACCGTCTCAGAAGCGGGGAAGAAAGAGGATGTAAGGTAAGAAAATGAGAGGGAGAGATAAGGTGATGGTAGAAAAAGAGGAGGAAAAGAGGGGATGGATAGGTGAGTGGTAGGATGGATAGAAAGGATTGATAGCCTATGCGCTGGAGACGCAAGGGGGCCAGCACAGTGTACATTCGCGGCGAAACCAGCGTGTCCCGGGCGATCACGTCCGTCAATGAGGATATGATGGAGAGCCGTGACAATAGCGCAGGTGGAGGCGCTGAGAGTTGCGAGAGACTACGGACTAGACATAGAGGCATCCCGCGCGCATGCCGCTGCACGTGGACCCGGCTCGCAAGTAATAATGGTCGAGAAGATCAAGGGAGGATAACACGTCCAGCAGGGACCGACATTCAATGCGAAAGGCGCAGATCTATGCGGCTCACTGCTTCGAGGTCCTGATGGTCAACTACCGCGGCTCGAAAAGATACGGCCAGGCGCTCGCGGACGCCATCTTAGGGGCTCGGGAAAATGAAAGAGTTAAGAAAATACAAATAGATTCAGAGTAAACATCACCAACCCGTCGAAAAGGAATAGTACGGGGGTAGAGATTAAAACGGACTTCATCGTCTAGAAGACGGCTAACATCACGGTGCGGGCGAAAGACTATGTCAGAAATACTAGAAACAGTACAGAGTGGGTATGTAGAAACAAATAGACGGGAGAACTGGAGTAGAAAGAGAAAGAAGAGTAAAAGGACAAGAAAAAAGATAGGAAAATATTAGACAACAAAGATAAGAGAATAGATCACGCAGCGTCCGATTGAACAACACGTTCGGGAGGGTAGATAGGAACGAGTCGACCGGGTCGCTGACTACAAGGCGCGTCTACGTCAAGCTAGAGAAGCGGTACAGACGGCGGACGCAGGAGCTCGTCAGCGAGACTACACGCGGAGCGACGACAACAACCTGCTCGGCCGCTACCTGGATGCGTTCGATCTCGGCCAGGACTGGGGGTCTAATCGGCAGATTTGGCGATAGGGCTGTTTGGGAAACCAACGCCTCCATTCATCGTGAGACAAGTTGCTTGTCAGGCGTGCACAGGCTTGGTCTCGGAGATCGCCCGAGCGCCAAAGCCAAAGCGCTGCGGCGTGTTCGTCATATCCAGTCAACAGGAAGCGGCCGTCGGGACTGAAAGCGGCCGAGCGGAGATAGCCCGCATCAGGAAGCTGTGCCAGGTGAACGCCGGTCACGGCATCCCATACTGTCAAGCGTCCGTGAGTGACGGTAGCGAAGGCCTCAGAAGACGGGCTGGGAACGATCTGTTCGATTTCCCCACTGGCTGTGAGCGAGAATCGTCGCTTGCCGGAAGGTATGTCCCACGCTTGCAGGTTGTCGCCTTGCGCGGTGAAAAGGACCGTCCCAGATGGGTTGAACGCGAGTCGATTCAACTCGGAGGGCATTGGGATATGGCAGAGGCGGGCCTTGCTGGCGACACTCCAGATATCGACGAAGACCTCGTCTGGCGGTGTGTTTGTCTCGAAGGCCAATAGTCTGCCTTCGTCAGCCGTGCGCAGTAAATTAGGAGGCGTACCGTCCACAGACGAGATCGGCTGAAGGCCCGGCAAGGTATACAACCGGCTAACGCCATCACGTTGGACAGCGAACACCTTACCCGATGGGTCGATTCGCAATTTTCCCGAAACGCCAGGCAACACAGTCACCGACGATTGGTCGATCGCAATGAGAAACAACTTGTCGCTCCATTGGGCAACCACGTGATTGGGATCAAGAAAAAACAGCTTGTCGATCACTGGAGCGCCTTGGAATTCGATGTCGCGGAGAATCTTCCCATCGAGGTCAGCGATTCTCACCAGAGATAACCGGTGAGCCGATCTCGTGGCCATGCCGAGACGCCGGCCGTCCGGGCTGAACACAACGCTGCCGCTGTCTGCGGGGAGCTCGAAGTAAGCAGGCCGGTCGGCGCGGCGCGTTTCAGAGACGACCACCGAGCCTTCCACGCCGCCAGCGGCGAATAGGGCGCTACCAGAGCCGAAAGCGACAACTTCGGCGCCCCCGCCAACCGGCTCGCGCACCAGCTCTCTGCCGGAAGGGAGTTCCCATACGCGTGAAGTGCCGTCGTAGGAGCCCGTGCCCAGTTTTGTTCCATCGGCATCAAAGGCGACGACTGCCACAGCCGAATCATGTTTGAGCTCCAGAACCTGGCGGCCAGTCTCCACGTTCCACACATGCGCCACACTGTCGCCGCGCGCCGCGTAAGCCAGCAGCGTCCCATCTGGAGTGATGGCGGCGTTGTAGATCCACTGCATCGGAGTCAGCGTTTCAGCCGAAGCAGCATGAGTGGCTTTCAGCAGCTGTTGGCCCGTCGTCACATCCCACACAAAAGCAAAATCTCCGCTCGAACTAGCCAAACGCCTGCCGCTTCTGCTGAATGCCAGATTGAAGGCAGCTTCACCGCCAACGAGAGTGCGAAGAAGCTTTCGACGCAATGGATCAAAGAGTAAAACGACACCTTCAGAAGATGACGCCGCGAGAAGGTCGCCGCCGGGACTGAAAGCTACGGACACGGCTTTGCCCGGACATGTGAAATCCGCCACGAGTGCTCCACGAGCGGCATCGAAGATACGCACATGGCCATCGTCACTGGCCGTCACAAGTTGGTTGGCCTTTGGGTGGAACGCTAATTGGGCAACCGGTGCGCCATGGGAAATGCGCAGCAATTCACGACCGCCTGGCATGGCCCAGACATGAGTAATGCCAGTGCGGGTGGCGGTCGCAAGCATCGAGTCGGAGAAGTTGAAAGCCACCGAAACGGCCGCGTTGTCATCCGACGACGCGCCCTGGGGATCGCGTGGAAGTTCGATATGGACCGCGGGCTGGTCGTCCGGCATGAAATATCCGATCGATTTGTGGTTCCCGACATCCATGAGCTGCGTGGAACCGTCATCGCGTCCTACGGCCAGGATGGCACCATCGTGTGAGAAGGCCATGTCGCGAACGCGCTCCGATGGGTTTGAGTCGTCTGGCGGGAACACTTGCGCGTTTGCCGGCAAAAGGGAAACCGCTGCCCGCAACGCCTGATTGCCTTCGAAGGAAGGGCTCAGACGGGTCGATTCAATGGCGAGGAGCGCAGCCTCCCGGGCTCGATCCGGATTGTCGGCGAGGACTTTGGCAGAGTTCGCTGCGAGGCTGGCGGCGAGATTGTGGACCGAGGCCACTTTCACGCCCTGATTTTGACGCACGGCAATGAGTGCGATAAGGAGAATGGCGATAAGGCCCGAAGCGGCGAGCAAGCGGGCGTGACGCCGCATGCGAATATCTGCACCGTCGAGTTCGTCTTTGGGCCGGTGGTGCAGCGTGGCCGCGAGTTGCAGGACGGCTTCGTGAAAGCGCGGCTCGCGCATGCGGAAGCGAGCAGCTCCGTCTCGTGCCCAATGAAGATCGAGGAAAAGTGGCTCCTCGGCAAAGGAGCGCATAAGACTTGCCGGGAGAGAGTTCGTGCTCTCAGACGTGAAAGAGCCGGCCAGATGATCCCATTTCAGAGTTCCGCCAGTGAGCACAATCAGCACGCGCGACGTTCCGTTTCTGCCAATCCAATACTCGGACTCCTTCGCAACCCAGGGTGAGGCGGCGGCTTCAGGCGATGCAAACAAGATGAAGAATTGGGATTGATTCGAGGGCCTCGCGAATACTCGACCAAAGATCGGGATTCACAGCGAGGTTGGTTTGATCTCGAAAGATGTGTAAGGCCCGCAGCTTGTACCAGGGCCTGGCGAAAGAATGCAGAGCCGATTGAAGAGCGGCTGCAAGGCCGCCGTCGACTGTGTGGGTGTAAGAGATGAAGGCGTTGTAGGCCATCAGTTCTCAGCCAGATATACGAAGCGCTGACGGCATTGGCTGTACGGACGGGGAGCGGGCGCAAAGGTAACACACAGGATGGCGAGCGCTCCATGTATTTGGCCATTCGTCACCACGCGCGCGTCCGATCGCCCGCCCGCGCGTCGTCGTGGCTGGTGTCGGTCTGCTCGGCGGCCGGCACGCTCGAACGGCTGAGCTCAAGGCGAACGGGTCGTTCGCCGATCCCGCAGGCTCTTCAGATCCGCGCCCGGACTCCGCTATCATCAAGCTCCGGATTTCAACATGAACGTGCGTGAGCAACCACGCGGGGTACGGCCAGCCGGGCCATTCTGGGCCCGGCTCGTTCGATGACCCGTTCGGCGCGCCTGATCGTTCCCGCCCTGGTCGTCCTCCTCCTGGTGGCGGCGGCATTCGTCGATCACTACTTCCGCGACGAGTTCTACTACCTGGCCTGCAGCCATCGCCTCGCGTGGGGCTACGTGGATCAGCCGCCGCTGTCGATCGCCATCCTGTGGCTCGTGCGCCACGTGGCCGGAGAGTCCCTCCTGACCCTGCGGCTGGTCGCGGCGGTCACGCTCGCGGGAACGATCCTCGTGACGGGCAGCATCGCGCGCCGTCTCGGCGGCGGCGCGTTCGCGGAACTGCTCGCCATGACGGCGGCCGCCGTGGCGCCCGCGGTCCTGGGCACCGGAAGCTACTACTCGATGAACGTCTTCGACCTGCTGCTCTGGTCGCTCGCGCTGCGGGTGTTCATCGAGTGCCTCGACACCGAACGCGCGGGCCCGTGGGTGGTGCTTGGCGTGCTGCTGGGCCTGGGCCTGCTGAACAAGATCAGCGTGCTGTGGCTCGGCGCCGGCTTGGCCGCGGCGCTGGTCCTCACGCCCGCGCGCCGTCAACTTCTCACCCGCGGACCCTACGTCGCCGCGGCGATTGCCGGCCTGATGTTCCTGCCGTACGTGATCTGGCAACTCGCGAACGGATGGCCGACGCTGGAGTTCATCCGGAACGCGAGCAGCGGGAAGATGCAGGTGAAGACGCCGCTGTCGTTCCTCGCGGACCAGGTGATGAACCAGCACCCGGTGACGCTCCCGATCTGGGGCGGCGCGCTCATCGCCCTGTTCGTGCACCCGCGGCTGCGGCGGTATCGGGCGCTCGCGATCGTCTTTCTCACGGTCATGGCGATCCTGATCGTCAATCGCACGAGCCGCGCGGGATATCTCACGGCCGCGTTCCCCCGCTGTTCGCGGCTGGCGGTGTGCTGTGGGAATCACTGGTCCGCTCGCGCGCGGCACGGACGGCCATCATCGCGACGCTGGCAGCGGCTGGCGCCGTGACGGCGCCGCTCGCGGTGCCGATCCTCCCGATCGGCGCCTACGTCCGCTACGCGAGCGCACTGGGTATCGCTCCCTCGACTGAAGAGAAGAAGACCGTCGGCCGCCTGCCGCAGGGCCTCGCGGACCGCCAGGGCTGGGATGCGTTCGTCGATCAGGTCGCCGCCGCCTGGGACCAGTTGACGCTCGCGGAACGCGCGTCGGCCGCCATCTTCACGGGCAACTACGGCGAAGCGGGCGCGATCGAGCGCCTCGGCGCCGGTCGCGGACTCGTCGCGATCAGCGGCCACAACAACTACTGGCTCTGGGGGCCCCGCGGCCGCACCGGAGACGTGCTCATCGTCCTCAGCAGCCACCCCGAGCGGCTGCTGAACACGTTCGACAGCGTGCAGCGCGCCGGCGAAACGGACTGCGGCGACTGCATGCCGTACGAAAATCATGTCGGGATCTACATCTGCCGCCGTCTGAACGGGCCCATCGATCGGCTCTGGGCGCAGGTGAAGCACTACGATTGACGTCAGTGATTCCACCGGGCACGGGAATTCCATAGACTGGGCCCCATGGGTGCTGTCCAGTGGATGCGCGTGTTCGACACCGTCAACAACCTGACGAGGCTCGCGGACCGCTTCAAACCCCGATCGCCCGATGGGGTGGAATCGAACCCGTCGGCTGGCGGCCCGCTGGAGGCCCGACTGGCGGGCGTCCTCGTGGCTGCGCTGAAGGAAGCGTTCGACCGCGACCGCGCGCGCATGGAGCTCGAGCGCGAGCAGGTGGACTCGGAACGCCGGCGCGCCGAGCAGCTGCTCAACGCCGAGCTGCGTCGCCAGGCCGCCGAACGGGCTCATGGACACTACCGTGTCATCGCCATGATGGCGATCGCGACCTGGATGCTCTCGGCCGCGCTGGCGGTCTGGCTGCCCGGCATGCGCGCGATTCTCCCGCGGATCGTGCTCGCGGCCGCGTGGGCGTGCGCGCTGGGCGCGCTCGGCTGCGCCTTCATGGCCGGTCAGGCGGTCTCCAACTGGACCGCCAGCGCCGCGGCGGCCGATGCCGCGGCCACGCTTCCCGAGAACCCGACCGGCGCGGCAGCGCCGTGGCTGCTGCTGATGGCTGTCGCGCTGGCCGGCGCCAGTCTGCTGGTGGCACTGTAGGACCCGCCGTCCCTTGCAAACGAATATGGCCCAGCTTGAAAGTGTCGCGCGCGGAACGCGACGGTCAACAGATCCCTGTCTGCGCTGACGCCGCGGCCGGGCTTGCGTTCTCTTGCCCCAACTCCATAAGCTGAAGGGATGATCACCGTCTACGGCGCGGATTGGTGCGAGGACACGCGGCGCTCGCTGCGCCAGTTGAGGCGGCTTGGCGTCGCGTACCGCTACCTCAACATTGACGAAGATCTCGAAGCCCTCGCTCGAGCGAAAGACATCAACGGCGGACACCGTCGCACTCCGACGATCGATCTCGGCCTGGGCGGCGACGCGCTCGTCGAGCCGGACAACGACACGCTCACCGCCGCGCTCGTCGAGGTGGACCTGCTCACCGAGGCGGATGCGCACGAACGGCTGAGCGTGCAGAACGTCGGCGACTTCGAACGCGTGCTCCGCACCGGCGCGGGCGCCGCGCTGGTGCTCGCGGGGTCGGCGGCCCCGCGCGGCCTCCGCTGGCCGCTCCGCCTCGCCGGCGCGACGATGGCCCTGTCGGGGATCACCGGCTTTTGCCCGATCTACCAGAAGGCTGGCGTCACCTCGATGGACGGTCCTGGCGATCGTCCCGATGAAGCGCGCCGCACCACGTGGCTGGCTCCGCGTCAGGCGGTTCCCGATGCGGTCGCCGCGGAAGCGGAGGCCGCGAAGTGACGGGCACACCAACTACCTCATTCGATGCCCTCGCGCTCGGTCGCCATCCCGATCCGTTTGCCGTGCTCGGTCCCCACCTCGAGGGCGATCGCCTCGTCATCCGCACGATACTTCCCGCCGCCCGGACGGTCGCGGTCGCGCGCGACGGCGCGGCGGACGTGCCCATGGACCGGCTGCACAAGGCCGGCGTCTTCGAAGCGACCCTGCCCGCCGCCGATGGCGTGCCGGACTACCGGCTGCGCGTGACCTACGCCGGCGGGGTGACCGGCGAGGTCGACGATCCCTACCGCTACGGGCGCGTCATCTCCGACTACGACCTGTACCTGTTCGGCGAAGGCAAGCACACGCACATCTACGATCGGCTGGGCGCGCATCCGATGCGGATTGGCGACGCGGACGGCGTGCACTTCGGCGTCTGGGCCCCCAACGGACTGCGCGTCAGCGTCGTCGGCGACTTCAACGGCTGGGACGGACGCGTGCACCCGATGCGGTCGCTCGGCGCGAGCGGCGTGCGGGAGATTTTCATTCCCGCGGCGCAGGTGGGGCAGCGCTACAAGTTCGAGATTGTCACGCAGGCCGGCGAGCTGCTGGTCAAGACCGATCCGTTCGGCTTCGCCTTCGAAGTGCCGCCGCTTTCGGCGTCGATCATCTGCAGTCCGTCACACAGGTGGCAGGACGCCGGGTGGATGCAGCAGCGGCAGGCACAAGGCTCCTGGTATACGCGCCCGATGTCCGTGTACGAAGTGCATCTTGGATCGTGGGCGCGGGTTCCGGAGGAGAACGAGCGGTACCTCTCGTACGGCGAGCTGGCGGAGCGCCTGATTCCTTACGTCAGGGAGATGGGCTACACGCACATCGAGCTGCTCCCGGTGATGGAGCATCCGTTCTCCGGGTCGTGGGGCTACCAGGTCACGGGGTTCTTCGCCCCGACGAGCCGGTTCGGCCCGCCGGAGGGGTTCAAGGCGTTCGTCGATGCGTGTCACCAGGCCGGCATCGGCGTCATCCTCGACTGGGTGCCGGGACATTTTCCGAAGGACGCCTTCGCGCTGGCGAAGTTCGACGGCACGGCGCTCTTCGAGCATGCGGATCCGCGGCAGGGGGAACATCGCGACTGGGGCACGCTGGTGTTCAACTACGGCCGGAACGAAGTGCGCAATTTCCTGCTCGCCAACGCGCTGTTCTGGCTGAAGGAGTATCACGTGGACGGCCTGCGCGTGGATGCCGTGGCGTCGATGCTCTATCTCGACTATTCACGCCAGGCGGACGAATGGGTGCCCAATCGCTTCGGCGGCCGCGAAAACCTCGAGGCGATCGACTTCATCCGGCAGTTGAACACCCTGACGCACGCCGAACATCCTGGCTCGATCACGGTCGCGGAGGAATCGACGGCATGGCCCTCGGTGAGCCGTCCGACCTACGTTGGCGGCCTCGGCTTCACCTACAAGTGGAACATGGGCTGGATGAACGACATCCTCGAGTTCGTGAAGCAGGATCCGATTCATCGCCGGTGGCACCATTCGCACCTGACCTTCTCGCTCCTCTACGCCTTCTCCGAGAACTTCATCCTGCCGTTCTCGCACGACGAGGTCGTCCACGGCAAGGGGTCCATGTTCGGGAAGATCCCTGGCGACGACTGGCAGAAGGCCGCGACGCTGCGCGCGCTCTACGGGTTCATGTACGCGCATCCCGGCAAGAAGCTGATGTTCATGGGCTGCGAGTTCGGGCAGGGCCGCGAGTGGAACTTCGACCGGAGCCTCGACTGGGACCTGCTCGAGCAGCCGCTGCACGGCGGGCTGCGCCGGTTCGTCCAGGATCTCAACCGCGCCTACGCCGCCGAACCGCCGCTGTACACCCTTGACTTCGACGGCGCCGGCTTCTCGTGGATCGACTGCAACGACAGCGAGAACAGCGTCGTCGCGTTCATCCGCCGCGCGGACGACGGGTCGTTCGTCGTCGCAATCGTGAACTTCACGCCGGTGCCTCGCGACGGGTACCGCATCGGCGTGCCTGCGGCCGGCGGCTACACGGAGCTCATCAACAGCGACAGTGCGATCTACGGCGGCAGCAACCTGGGCAACGGCGGCGTGGCGTTCACCGAGCCGATCGAGTCGCACGGCCACGCCGACTCGCTGCGCCTCACTCTTCCGCCGCTCGGCTTCTTGCTGCTCAAGCCCGGCGTGTGAGCCGAAGGTCGACTGACTGACGGGCTCTGCCCGCCCGAAGAGGCTTGATTGACTCGGGCCATGGCGCGTTCACATTCCGCGGAAGTACCGCCGCGACAGCCGCCCTGGGCGCGGCTCCGACTGACCGACCGCATCGCGCCTGGCGTGCGCGTGCTCTTCGTCGGAATCAACCCGGGCGTGCGGTCAGCCGAAACCGGTCATCACTTCGCCGGGCCTTCGAACCGGTTCTGGAAGCTGCTGTCGGAATCCGGCCTCGTTCCCGAGCCGCTGACATACGAAGACGACAGCCGCCTGCCCGAGTTCGGGTTCGGCATCACGAACATCATCGCGCGCCCGAGCCCGGGCATCGACGTCCTGAGGCGGGCCGAGTACGTGGCGGGCTGGAAGGTGCTCGAGCGGACGATCGAGAAGTTCAGGCCGCGCGTACTCGCGCTCGTCGGCGTGACGGTCTATCGCGCGGTACTGCCGCTGCTCGCCGCTGACGAAGATTTGCCTCCGCGACGTCAGCGCGCGGGGGCTTCTACCGCCATCGGGCCACAGCCGCTCGTCGTCCACGGCGCGCGTGTGTTCGTGCTGCCGAATCCGAGCGGCCGCAACGCGAACTTCAGCTACGCCGACATGCTCGAGGCGTTCGAGGAGCTTCGCGTCGCCGCCAGCGACGTGACGTCTGGCGAGGGCCTTCGAGCCTCGCCAGACCACGTGAGTTCCGGCCGGCCGCCTACAGGTACGCCACCTCTCCGTGCTCGACCTCGTCGAGCCCGAGTTCTTCGTCACCCGCGGTGACCTTGACCGGCGTGATCTTGTCGATGACGACCAGCATGAGATACGTGAAGACGAAGGCATAGCCGGCGGCGAAGATCACCGAGCCGACCTCCTTGAGGAAGAACGCCGGGTTGCCGTGCAGCAGGCCGTCGGCGCCTCCATCCGGATTGACGGCTTTGAAGGCGAACAGCCCCAGGCAGACGACTCCCAGAATCCCGCCGACGCCGTGCACGCCCCACACGTCGAGCGCGTCGTCCCAGTCGAGCCGGTTCTTCAGCCAGATAGCGTAGTAGCACACGAAGCTGGCGAGAATGCCGATCAGGATCGCGGTCGGCGTGCTGACGTAGCCGGCTGCCGGCGTCACCGCCGCCAGGCCCGCGATCGAGCCGGTCAGCAGGCCGACGAACTTCGGTTTCTTCTCGATGATCCACGCCAGAATCAGCCAGGTGATGGCGGCAAACGACGCAGCCACGTCCGTGTTGAGGAACGCCAGGGCCGTCACCGGATCGACCTTCAACTCGCTGCCCGCGTTGAAGCCGTACCAGCCGAACCACAGCAGCCCGGTGCCCAGCGCGACGAGCGGAATGCTGTGCGGCCCCTTGTCCTGCACCTTGCGGCGCCCCACGAAGAACACGGCCGCCAGCGCGGCCATGCCGGCGATGCAGTGCACGACGATGCCGCCGGCGAAGTCCAGCACCCCGTTCTTCTGCAGAATACCGCCACCCCAGACCATGTGCGCAAACGGGAAGTAGACGAGCAGCAGCCAGGCCACCAGAAACAGCAGGTACGCTCTGAACCGTACACGGTTGGCGAACGCGCCGGTGATGAGGGCCGGCGTGATCTGCGCGAACATCATCTGGTAGGCGACGAACACGATGAGCGGCAGCGTCGGCGACGCCGGGAAGGTGGTCGTCGGCCCGATGTTCATCAGGAACGCATGGTCGAAATTGCCGATGATGCCCCAGTGATCCGGGTTCGCCGCATCCCCATAGCTCCCGCTGAAGCACATCGAGTATCCGCAAATCGCCCAGAGCACGGTCGTCACGCCCATCGAGACAAAACTCTGAATCATGATGGTGAGCACGTTCTTGCGTCCGACCAGGCCCCCGTAGAAGAACGCCAGCCCCGGCGTCA
Source organism: uncultured Acidobacteriota bacterium (assembly GCA_963817635.1). GTDB lineage: Bacteria > Acidobacteriota > Vicinamibacteria > Vicinamibacterales > 2-12-FULL-66-21 > CAWFPR01. The sequence continues at coordinate 61,140 of CAWFPR010000009.1, forward strand.
TGAGCATGACGAGGCTGGTCGAAACGAGCATGAATCCGATGTTTCCTGTATCCCAGTTCATAACCAATCTCCCTGGTGTGCTGCAGAGCCCACGTACAGTCAGTGTCAGAAGATCAACAAGCCATTGATGCTGATCGTCACCTGGCTTGTGGTGACGGCGCCGTCGCGTTTCTCGAACACCGCGCGGTTCGAGTGATCGCGGCGCAGGTCGCCCCGGAGGACCAGCTTCTGGTCCACGCGGAATTCCGGAGTGATCGTGAACTCGCTGAGCCGCTGCACCACCCCGGTGCGGGCGCCCTGCGGATCGTCGAACCACTCCGCGCGGAGCGATGAGCGCAAGTCGCGGCGACAACGCGCCGCGGACGTAGCCCGCCAGGCCCTGCCACGTCACGTCCGCCACGCCGCCGCCCGCCGTGTCGGCCAGCGTCACGTGCGCCTCGCGGCCGTTGTCGTAGTTCGCGGTCAGGGTCATCGCCGCGGTGGCCTTGACGCTTGCGATCACATCGAAGAGATGGCGGAGGTTGTGGTCGTTGTCCGCCTGCTCGGGTCCGCCGACGTAGTTGGCTGTGACGGCGATGCGCGGCGTCGGCGTGACGGCAAGCTGGCCCCCGAAGGACTTTCCGCGGTTGTTGTCCTTCGCGTTGTCCCACCCGTTGACTACGTGGAACTGGACCGCCACCGTGTCGCTGAAGGGGTACGACAGCCGCAGGCCGGTGTGCGTGGCCGGTTCTGCATAGCCGAACAACAGAGAACGCGAGTGGTTGTCGTTGAACCCGTCGTATCCTTCGATGGCCTCGTATCCCACGTGCGTGACGAACTTGCCGGCGTCGAACCGGAGGCCCTTGCCCATTGGCGCGATGTAGGAGGCAAACGCCTGCTGGAGGTCGAAGTTGCCGGCCCGTCCGTCATCGTCCCGGAACAGACCCGCGGCGGCGGTAGCCTTCGGCACCGAGCTGCCGAACTCGAGATCGGATCGAAACCCGACCTGGCCGGACGAAACCTCGCGCTGTACGACCAGCTCGAGGACCTCGAGCGTGAAGCTGCGATCGTCGATGTCGAATACCCGGAACTGATTGGTGCGGGAGGCCGGCGTATTGAGGTTGGCGACCAGGGACGTTGACAGGAAGCCGTTGAACGAAAGGTCCTCGTACCAGGGTCTGGCGGAAGGAGCCGGGGATGCGGCCGATTGAGCGGGGTCGGCCGGCGTCTGGCCGGACGCCGACGCGACGAATGCCGAGGACACGACGAGACAAGTCACTGTCAGGCGTTCGCGGAGGCGCGCGTGACGACGATGGATGAACATGAATCACTCCGAGAGAGAGAACAGAGGATGAGCCGACACGCAGATACCGTGAAGAGGGCGCCGATCCCGGCCGGGCGACCAGCGCCGCGATCGGAGGAACGAGGGCGCGACGCCTGACCGGCCGAAGATGTGCGACAGGGTCGAAGGGAGTTGCGGGCCTGAGGAACAGGTGGTTCAGCCAGTCTCTCAGGATGGCCAGGTCGTCGTCTGGAGACGTCGGCCGCGGAACGTCCGGCGATGCCAGCGCGGTTCTGTCGGCGTCGGCGCTAATCAGGGCCGGTCCTGAAGCGCGCGCGGCCTGCAGTCGTATCGAGGAACCGACGCTTGCCTCGGCCCACGGCCAGAGCGCTCCAAAGATGCCGATCAGCGCACAGGCAAAGACGAGAGCCGACCGATGCGCGGCACGCGCGCCCGGCGCCGCGGCGCGCACGGCCAACAGCCGCGCGGACAGTCGTCCGGCGTCAGGAGCCATGTCGCGGGGCGCGCGAAGGACGCCAGCCGTTTGCATCTGGAACTACCGACCGGTGGGCAGGTCGCTGGGTTTGTGTGTGGGTAGGCTATCGGCCCGTGCTGCGGTTGTCAAATGACGCCGTGCGGTGTTTTTTGACACGCGGCGGGTGCGGTCGCGTGGACGCCTTGACCGGAAACCCTGACTCACGCGCCGGCATCGTGCCGTCTAGGCCTCTAGTGCGCCCCTGCGGGCGCCTTGCCGCGCGGCCGCTTCATCAAGAGCACGAGCGGAACGAGCAGCACGAAGATCATCCCGAGCAGCCGGAAGAGATCGACGAACGACACCATGGCCGCCTGGCGGGCGACGGCGCCGAATATAGCGGCGTAGGCGCGCTGGGCGGCGGTCACCGGATCGGAGCCTGACGCCAGGAAGCCCTGGCGCGCCGATTCGAGCGCGTGCTGGGCGGTCGGCGAATACGCGGTGACGTGGCTGCCGAGCACGTTGATGTACTCCTGCTGCTTGCGTGCGAGCAGCGTGCCGGTGGTCGCGATGCCGACGCTGCCTCCGAGATTGCGCATCAGGTTGAAGAGGCTCGTCGCGTTCCCCATCCGTTCTTTCGGGATCGGATCCATGCTGATCGTCGTCAGCGGCACGAAGAGCATCGACAGACCCAGGCCCTGGAAGAACTGCGGCCAGAAGATATCCCAGTAGCCGGCGTTCAGATTCAGCTCGCCAAGCCAGAACAACGTCAGCGCCCCGAGCACGAGGCCCGCGGTCACCATTTTGCGTGCGTCGATCTTTCCGATCAGCAGGCCGATGACGGGCATGCCGATGAGCGACCCCAGCCCGCGCGGCGCCATCGCGATCCCCGCCTCCAGCGACGAGTACCCCAGCAGGGTCTGGAGCATGATCGGCAGCAGCACGAGGCTCCCGTAGAGCACGAAGCCAAGCGTCGTCATCAGGAACACGCCCGTGGCGTAGCTCCGCAGCTTGAAGACGCGCAGATCGACGACCGGGTGCTCCGTGAACCACTCGCGTGCGAGAAACGCGACCACTCCGCACCCCGATGTCACGACGAGCGTCGTGATGAAGGGCGACGACAACCAGTCGTGCTGTTGTCCAAGGTCGAGTGCCAGCTGCAGCGAGCCGACCCACAGGGCGAGCAGGCCGATGCCGATGTAGTCGATGCTCTGGGTCTCGCGCCGAAGGTAGGGCGGGTCCCACACGTAGAGGCTCGTCATGATCAGCGAGACGATGCCCACCGGCAGGTTGATGTAGAAGACCCACCGCCAGCTGTAGGTGTCGGTCAGCCATCCGCCCAGCACGGGGCCGAGGATCGGCGCGACGACGATCCCGACGCCCCAGAAGCCCATCGCCTTGCCCCGCTCGTGCGGCGGGAACGCCTCGAGGAGGACCGCCTGCGAAAGCGGCTGCATCGCTCCTCCCGTGGCCCCCTGCATGAGGCGGAACGCGACGAGCAGCGGCAGGTTCGGCGCGATGCCGCAGAGCAGCGACGAAATCGTGAACCCGGCCACCGACGTCATCAGCAGGCGCTTGCGCCCGAAGGTGCTCGCCAGCCATCCGGTCAGCGGCAGCACGATCGCGTTGGCCACGAGGTACGAGGTGAGCACCCACGTGGACTCGTCGATCGTCGCCGACAGGCTGCCCGCGATGTGCGGCAGCGACACGTTGACGACGGTCGTGTCGAGCACTTCCATGAAGGTCGCGAACATGACGGCAATCGCGACGATCCACGGATTGACGTGGCGGGGTTCCGCTGCGGCCATCGGCTATTTCGTGAACACGGTCGGAGTGACCGACATGCCGGGGCGGAGCCGGCGATCGGGATCCTGGCCGGGCTCGAGCAGGATCTTGACGGGCACCCGCTGCACGACCTTGACGTAGTTGCCCGTCGCGTTCTCGGCGGGCAGCAGGCTGAACTTCGCGCCCGTCGCCGCGGAGATGCTGTCCACGTGCCCCCTGAATTCGCGTCCGCCCAGCCCGTCCACGTCGATCGCGGCGGTCTGGCCCGGCCGCATGTCCTTCAGTTGCGTCTCCTTGAAGTTCGCCGTCACCCAGACGTCCTCGAGCGACACCAGCGCGAGAATCGGCTGCCCGGCCTGGATGACCTGGCCGATCTCCACGGATTTGCGGCTGACGACGCCGGCGGCGGGTGCGCGGATCTTCGTGCGCTCCAGGTTCAGCGTCGCCTGCTCCAGCATCGCCTCGGCGCGCTGCACCTGCGCCTGCGCGACGGCGGCGCGCGCCTTCATCACCTGGAGTTGCTGCGGGGCAGTGCGCGCCTGCTGGAGCGCGGCCTGCGCCTGCGTCGCGGAGCCTCGCGCCTGCCGCGCACGCTGTTCGGCAGTGGAGATGGTGGCCTGGGCCGCGGTCACGTCGGCGCGCGCGGCATCGGCCGCCGCCCGCGCGGCGTCGGCCGCCGCGACCGCGGAATCGTACTGCTGCTGGGCGACTTCTTCCTTCGCGACGAGCCCCTTCAATCGCTCGACGTCGCGCGCGGTCTTGACCGCCGTGGATTCGCGTTCGCGCAGGCGGGCCTCGGCGGACGTGAGCTGGGCGCGCGCGGCGGCAACCTGCTGTTCCGCCATGCCGATGCCGGCCTGCGCCTCCTCGACGCTGCCGCTCGCCGTGCGCACGCCGCTGCGCGTCGTCACTTCACTGATCGGGACGCCGGTGGACGCGGCTGTCGCGTTGGCCCGGGCATCGGCCAGTTCGGCCTCGGCGCGGTCGACGGCGACCTGGTAGTCCCGCGAATCGATTTCCGCCAGAACGGTCCCCGCCACGACGACCTCGTTCTCCTTCACGTGGACGTCCGAGACCGTGCCGGCTACGCGCGCCGACACCTGCGTGATGTGGCCGTCGATCTGCGCGTCGTCCGTGGACTGGCGCCCCGAGTAGTGCCACATGACGAGGAGCACGGCCGCCAGAATGACCAGCGCCGCCAGGCCGAGCCACTTGCCGCGCCCGCCGAGCCTGCCGCCCCCTCCTGCTTCCACGTCCGCCATTACTTCGATCCTCCGAGGAATGTCATGACCGATTCTTCAGCGGTGCCGACCGCCTGGGCGAGCAGCGCCTTCGCGAGGTTGTGGGCGTAGAGCGCCGCGATGTAGTTTTCCGACGCCGACGCGACGGCATCCTGCGCCTGGCTGACTTCGATGTTGTTCGCGACGCCGGCGGCGAAGCGATCGCGCGCCTGCGTCAGCTCCTGCCCGGCCAGCGTCACGCTGGTCTGCGCCGCCTCGAGCCGCTGGCCTGCGGCGCGCAGATCGAGCAGGGCGCTGCGCACCTCGGTACTCGACGCGCTCCCTGAAGTCGGCGAGCTCTGCCTGCCGCCGCGCGAGCTGGGCGCCGGCTTCCACGCGCCGGGCCGTCGCGCGGCCGGCTTCGAAGATCGGCACGCGCACGGTGGCGGCGATGCGGAAGGTCGGATGCGCGCCGGCCAGCGTCTGTCCGATCGTCCCGTAGTCCGCGTCGGCGTGCAGGCTGGGCATCAGCGACCCGCGTGCCGCCGCCACCGCCGCCTCGGCCGCCTTCACGTGATCCTGGGCCGCGAGATAGTCCGCGCGCGACTCCAGGGCGCGCGACAGCGCCGTGTCGAGATTCACGTCCGGCAGCGGCGCATAGGGAATCGCGTCGGTCAGCGTGATGGGCTGTCCGACCGGGACGCCAATCGCCCGCGCCAGCTCGAGCTTCGACCGCTCGAATTCGTTCTCGGCGACGATGCGCCGTTGCCGCTGGTTCTGCACCTGCACCTGCGCGCGCAGCACGTCGATCCCGGCGACGATGCCGGACGTCTTGAGGTCGGACGCCTGCTGCTGGAGCGCCTCGGCCGTGTCCATCTGCGCCCGCGCCGCCTCCACGCGGCTCGACGCCGCGACGGTCTGGAGATACAGGTTCACCGCGACGAGCGTGACCAGATCGCGGGCCGATCGGATCCCGTGGGCTTCCGCCCGCTCGTTCGCCGAGGCCGCGCGCGCGTCGTTCAGTGCGCGCAGATCGACGATCGGCTGCGACACAGAGACGCGCGCGTCGACGACGTTGAACGGGCCGACAATCGAGGGCTCGGCGGGAAAGCCGTACGCCTCGAGGTTGATGACCTGCCGGATGCCCCCGAAGCTCGCGCTCGCGTTCGGCAGCAGGTCGGCGAGCGCCCGCCAGCGCGCGCCGTGCGCCGCGTTGACCGCTTCCTCCTGCAGCAGCAGTCCCAGGTTGTGCTGCAGTGCCCGCGACACGGCATCCTCGAGCGACAGGGGAAGGGCCGTGGAGGACGCGGTTCCCTGCGGCACGCTGCCAAGGAACGGGTTCGTGCCGCTTCCCTGCGGCTGGAGCGACTGCGCGCGTGCCGGCGTGGTGCCGGCGGCCGCCAGCAGCGCCAGCAGAATCGTGACCTTCATCGTTTCCTCTTCGTCGGTGTCTTCGTTGTCGCCGCGCCGCGGCGGCCGAGCCCGCTGCAGATCAGCTCCGCCAGGAAATCGGCGTCTTCAGCCTGCCCGGCCCCTTCGGACGCCCGAGGGAGCATCAGCCTGCGCGCCACCAGGCCGCGCGTCAGGTCGAAAATCGCCAGGGCAGTCGCCGACGGATCGACGTGGCGGATTTCGCGACGGCTCACGGCCCTGGCGATGACGGCCTCGAGGCGCCGGGTCTGCCGATCGATCAGGGACCAGAACTCGTCGGCCCGTCCGCGGCGTTCGGTCACGTGGCCGGAAATCGCCGCCACGTACATCCGGAAGAACTCGCGGCGCGCGAGGAAATATTCACTGCGCGCGCGAATGAACGCCAGCACGGCCTCGCGGAGGGTCCCGGCCTCTTCCAACGGCGCGCTCGTCAGTTCGTCGAGTTCGGCAAGGCCTTCGTTGAGCGCCTCGTCGTAGATGCACTGCTTCGAGGAGTAGTAGAGGTAGATCGTGCCCTTCGCCACGCCCGCCCGCTGCGCGATCTTCTCCATCGTCGCGCCCTCGAAGCCGCACTCGCCGAAGACATGGCGAGCCGACTCGAGCAGCGCCGAGCGGCGGAACGCCGAGAGAACGTCTTCCTTGCTGGGTTTGAGGGCGGGGGACATCAATGGCAACCCGGAGTATACCGGCCGTTCAGCGAACTGACCGGACGGTCAGTATAGCACGGCGGCTGGGTCCCGGGCGTCAGGCTCGAGGCTTCCGGCGTGTTACCCTTGATCCCTTCCCATGATCTCTTTCTCCCACGTCTCCAAGCAGTACGGCCGGCAGGTCCTGTTCGTCGACACCTCGTTCCAGTTGAACCCGGGCGAGAAAGTCGGCCTCGTCGGACCGAACGGCGCCGGCAAGACGACGCTGTTCCGCATGATCGTCGGCGAAGAGACGCCAGACGAAGGGGACGTGTCGGTGCCGAAGAAGCTGACGATCGGCTACTTCCGGCAGGACGTCGAGGAGATGTCCGGGCGCTCCGTCATTGACGAGGCCATCGCGGGCAGCGGGCGCGTCGGCGACCTGCACCACGAGCTGGAGGATCTGAACGCCGCGATGGCGGATCCGGCGCGCGCGGGCGACATGGACCGGGTCCTCGCCCGCTTCGGCGAGGTGCAGGAGGAATACGAGCATCTCGGCGGCTACGCGCTCGAGAGCCAGGCGCGAGAGGTGCTCCACGGCCTCGGCTTCGACGACGAGCGGATCGACGGCGACGTGGGCGATCTGTCGGGCGGATGGAAGATGCGCGTCGCGATGGCCCGCGTCCTGCTCGGGCGCCCCGACGTCCTCCTCATGGACGAGCCGACGAACCACCTCGACATCGAGTCGATCATCTGGCTCGAGGCGTTCCTCACGACGACGGCCAGTTCGCTCCTCATGACCTCGCACGATCGCGACTTCATGAACCGCATCGTCTCGAAAATCGCCGAGATCGACGGCGGCGAGATCACGACCTACTCGGGCAACTACGACTTCTACGAGCGCGAGCGGGCAATCCGCGAGACCAACCAGGAAGCGGCGTACGCGCGGCAGCAGGCGATGCTCGCCAAGGAACAGCGGTTCATCGATCGCTTCAAGGCGCAGGCGGCGAAAGCCGCGCAGGTGCAGAGCCGCATCAAGGCGCTGGACAAGATCGAGAAGGTCGAGCCGCCGCGGCGGCGCCGCGTGGTCGAATTCGACTTCCGCCAGCCGGCGCGCTCGGGCGAGCAGGTGGTCGTCATCGAAGACGTCCACAAGTCGTACGGCAGGCGGCAGATCTACGAGGGGCTGAACCTGACGATCCGCCGCGGCGAGCGGTGGTCGGTCATGGGACGCAACGGCGCGGGTAAGACCACGCTGCTCAAGATGGTCGCCGGCGCGCTCGCGCCGGACTCCGGCGAAATCCGCCTCGGCGCCAGCCTGAAGCTGGGGTACTTCGCGCAACAGGCGCTCGACCTGCTCGACCCAAACCTGACGGTATGGGAGCAGATTCGAGCAGGACTACCCGCACGAGTCGATCGGCGTCCTGCGCACGCTGCTCGGGGCGTTCCAGTTTTCGGGTGACGACGTGGAGAAGCGGATTCGCGCGCTGTCGGGCGGGGAGAAAACGCGGCTCGTCATGGCCCGCATGCTGCTGGACCCGCCGAACTTCCTCGTGCTCGACGAACCGACGAACCACCTCGATCTCGCCACGAAGGAGATGCTCGTCAAGGCCCTGAAGGACTTCGAGGGGACGATGCTGTTCGTGTCGCACGACCGCGCGTTCCTGCGCGGCCTCAGCAATCGCGTCCTCGAACTGGGCGGCGAGAGCGGTACGGACGCCCAGCCGCATGCCTATCCCGGCTCCTACGTCGAATACGTCGAGCGAACGGGGCACGAAGCGCCCGGCGTACACGCCTGAAGGGGCTTGGGGCTTCAGGCTTGGGGCTTGAGGGCTCAGGGCTCAGGGCCAGGGCGCAAGCCAGAAGCCAGAAGCCTGACGCCCCCCGGGCGAATCCGTCGTAGTATGGCCCCCTCAGGGAGGGCGGTATGGCTGACATCCGGACGCTGTTCGACAAGCGGAACACGGCGTGGCGGCAGCGTGACCCGGTGGCCCTGGCGGCCGACTACGTGGACGATGCCGTGGTCACCAGTCCGATGTTCCCGGGGGCCGAAGGACGCGCCGCGATCGAGAAATCGTTCGCCTCGCTCTTCCGGGTCTTTCCCGACTGGGACATGACGTGCGAACCGGCGTGCGTCGACGGCCATCGCGTGATGCAGGCCTGCCGCGTACGGGCGACCCAGCTCGGCGAGTTCATGGGCATCCCCGGGACCGGCAAGCACATCGAGTTCGAATGCGTGCTCGTCATGGAGATCGCCGACGGCCGCATCGCCAGCGAACGGCGGATCTACGACTTCACCGGCGTCCTGATCCAGCTGGGGGTGCTGCGCAGCAAGCCGGCCATGTGACCCGCGGGTTGGCTGCGCGATACACTGATCCTATGTCGTTCTGGAAATGGCTCGGCCTCGACAATCCGTCCGAGCCGCGACGAGCCGGATGGGGTTGACCGGGTCGAGCAGGTCCTGGCCGGACTGGACCCGGTGAAATCGCGCTACGTGGCCTGCTTTGCCTACATCCTGACCCGCAGCGCCCGGGCCGATCACGAAGTCACCGAAGCCGAAGCGCGGGAAATGGAACGGATCGTCGCCGCGCAGGGGGGCGTCACGCCCGAGCAGGCCGCGGGCGTCATCGACGTCGCCCGTGCGCAGGCGCTGCGCTCCGGCGGGACCGAGGATTTCATCGTCACGCGCGAGTTCAACCGGCTGGCGACCCGCGACCAGAAGCTCGCGCTGCTCGATTCACTCTTTGCCGTTTCCGGCGTGGACCAGTCGATCCTGACCGTCGAGGACAACGAGATTCGACGGGTCGCCAACGAGCTGACGCTCGAACATTCCGACTACATCGCAGTGCGCGCCCGGTACCGCTCCCACCTGGCCGTCATGCAGGACAGGAAAAGGACGATCCGCCGCCGGGATGAGCGCGTCGTCCCCCGGACGTGCCGGCCGCCGCGCGGCTGACGTTTCGTAAGATAATCAGAGGTACGTCCTCGACCAGGAGATCCCGTGAGTCCCATACAGCCGTTCCGCCGGACAGCCGTCGTCGCCGGGTGCCTTCTGGCCCTGGCCGCCTTCGCCGCGTGCAGCAATTCCCCCACGAACCCGAGCGCCGTCGAGTTCACGCAGACCGACGTGCTCGTCGGGACGGGCACCGCGGCGACCGCGGGAAGCACACTGACGGTCGACTACACCGGCTGGCTCTACGATCCGGCCGCCGCTGACCACAAGGGGCTCATCATCGACACGTCAACCGGCAGCTCGCCGATTGCGTTCACGCTGGGCGCCGGAGCGGTGATTCCGGGATGGGATCAGGGGCTGGTCGGCATGAGAGTCGGGGGCGTGCGCCGGCTCGTCATCCCGTCGTCGCTCGCGTACGGCGGGACGCGGCGGGCGACGATCCCGCCGGTACTCGACGCTGGTGTTCGACATCGAACTGCTCGACGTGCAGTAGGCGTGCGGCAGGTTCGTAGGCTAGCCCAGGTGCACTCTGAGCCCCATGAGCACCGACCCCACGTGATTGTCGATCCGACCCTCGCCGCCGTTGACGTCCTTGCCCTTCACTGAGCCGTAGTTGAACTCGCCGTAGATGGCGACCCCTGGCGAGACCCACAGCTCGAGGCCGCCGCCGGCAAGCCAGCCCCATCCGTTCGTCTTCAGCTCGAAGGTCTGCGTGCCGCCCGGGATGGTCTGCACCACGTCGCCGACCGTGACGGTCCGATCGTCCTGCGTCTGCGAAGTGACGATTTTCGACTGGTGGTAGACCGCTCCGCCCTTGCCGTACAGCTTTGCGATGCCGAACGGTACGCCCACCTTTCCGGCGATCGAGAACAGGTGGACCTTCTGGCTGGTCGAGAATCGGAACGTCGGCTCACTGCCGTTGGTGGTCACCGTCGAGGGGCGGGTGTAGCCGACCTCCGCGGACAGCACGCGGTTGAACCGGAACTCGCCGCCGGCGATGAAGCCCAGTCCGCCCTCCTTGCCCGAGCAGCTGGACACGTCGCCGCACTGGATCGAGGTGGCATCGTTCGTCTTCGTGATTCCAGCGCCGCCGAACAGCACCAGTCCGGCGGGCAGTTCGCGAGCCGGGGCACCCGGTTCGCGCTCTTCGCCCGGAGCGGGCGGCGTGTAGGAGCCTTTGAGCAGCAACACGGTCGGCGCCGACGCCGTCACGTCATTGACGACGAGCGTGTTGGCCGGGCGGAACCAGTACAGGCCCGAGACGCTCTTCAGGTCACACGTGCCCTCGGACGGGAGCGGCCGTCCGACTTCGACGATCCACACGCGGTGGGTCGTCTCGCACGTGTCGACGTAGAAGTTGGCGTCGATCTCGGATTTGCCGATCGCGTCGCGCAGGCTGAAGGCGACCTTCGCGTCGCCGGCCTCGTCGGGCCGGGCCGTTCCGACCGACGTGCCGTTCAGCATCACTTCGACCTGATCGCCCGCCGGCACGCGTCTCGCCATCACGGTCTGCGCCGCCGCGGTTCCGCCGAATGTCGCGCTCAATACGGCCGCCGCAGTCAGCAGCCGCCAGGGTTGGGTCATTCTCGCTCCTTAGGTCCTTACCCTGCGATTATGGTCCAGTATTGCGGTCAACGACAATCGTCGTCCGGCGCGCAACCGGAACTCGCGACGCCCCATCGCCCGCTCCCGCCATCTACGGCGCTGGTAGTAGATGACCGTTCGCTGTAGCGTGAAGGGGTCACATACCTCATATCCTCCACACGGAGTCATACCATGCCACGTCTGAAATCACGTTTCGGGCGACGCAGCCTCCAGACGGGTGCGATCGTCGCGATGCTGTGTCTTCTGTTGCCGGCCGGCGTTCGCGCCCGGGGGCAGGACGCGCCGTCGGGCGCCTCGAACATGGCGGCGCAGGGCGCGCCGGCCACTCCGCAGAAACCGCCCGCGGCCGACCCGCAGAAGCCGCCGGAGGAGCAACCGCCTCGCATCGACGCTGAAGTCTTCGTCACCGCCCCCCGCCTCGAGATTCCCCTCAAGGACAATCCCAGCGCCACGACCGTCGTCGGCGAGCGCGAGTTGCAGTCGATCCCGCGCGGGATCGGCGCCGAGGAAGTGCTCGGCGGCGTGCCGGGACTCAAGGTGGACAACCAGGCGGACGGCGAGCGTGTGCACCTGTCGATTCGCGGCCAGGGCCTGCTCACCGAGCGAGGGATCCGCGGGATCGCGGTGCTGCTCGACGGCCTGCCGCTCAACGATCCGACAGGCTTTGCGCCCGATCTCTTCGACGTCGACTGGTCGTCGGTCGAGCGCGTCGAAGTGTTCCGGGGTGTCGCCTCCGCGTTCTACGGCGGCGGGTCGGCGGGCGGCATCATCAACATCACGACGCGCGACGGCGCCGCCGGATCGGCGACGGGCCGGGCGTCGCTCTCGCTCGGCGACTACAACTTCTGGAAGCCGTTCGCCGAAGTGGGCGGCACCAGGGGCCGCGTGAACTACCGGATGTCTGCGTCGCTCAGTCGCGGCGACGGCTACCGCCTGCACACCGCCTTCGACGCCTACAACCTGTACGGGAAGTTCCGCTGGACGCCCTCGGCGCGCACCCACGTGACCGCCGTCGTGGCCGGCACGCACTTCTACAATGAAAATGCCGAAGGGCTGAACCTCGGGTGGGCGCATCCCTTGCTCGGTCAGGGTGTCGAGTGGGCGCGCCAGGCGAACCCGGACGCGCTCACCTACAACGAGTACCAGCGAACCAATCGCCTCACGGCCGGCGTCAGCGGCCGAACCGACCTGGGCGCGAACCAGGATCTGTCGTTCACGGTGTTCTACCGGCGCACCTATTGGACCGAAGCCGTGCCGAGCTCGGTCAACCACCGGGCGTACGACTCGCCGGGTGCCAGCGTGCAGTACACGAAGCACGCCGGGCAGGCGTCGGTGAAGCAGCACCTGTCGATCGGATCCGACGTGTCGTGGCAGGGGTTCGACGACTATCGACACCCCAATCTGGGCGAGGCGCGCGAGGGACCCGACCTGCTGTCGAACCAGACCATCAGTCAGCGCGGCGCGGGCCTGTACGTCCTCGATCGCATCGAGCTTGGCTCGCGGTGGGGGGTGATGGCCGGCGCCCGCGCCGATCGCATCGACAACAGCCTGACGGATCTGCTGAAGTCGGGCGGGGTCGATCTGTCCGGCGACCGGGCGTTCTCGAAGGCGACCAGCCGGTTCGGGATGTCGTTCAATCCGGTTGCGGACCTCGGCTTCTATGCGTCGTGGGGACAGGGATTCCTGCCGCCTGCGACCGAGGAGCTGGCGAACAATCCCGACCAGATGGGCGGTTTCAACACCCACCTCGTTCCCTCGACGTCGCGCGGCGCGGAAGTTGGCGTCCGCGGCGGCGCGCATGGCCTGGCGTACGACATCGGGTTCTTCCACCTGGCGACCCGCAACGACTTCGGCCGCTACAGGGTCGCGTCACGGCCGCTCGAGACGTTCTACGGCAATCTCGGCGACAGCCGCCGCAACGGCCTCGAAGCGGAGCTCGGCTACTACCCGAACGCGCGCGTGGCGATTCGCGGCGCCTACACGTTCTCGGACTTCCAGTATCCGAACATCCAGTTCATGTTCGACAGCTTCACCGACACCGTCATGCCGAACTCGCCGCGCCATCAGGTCTCGCTGGACGGCGAATACCGGCTGGGAGCGCACTGGGCGGCGGGCGCGAACGTGTTCGGTCAGTCGATGCAGTACGTGGACCCGGGCAACACGATGACGGCAGACGGCTTCGCGCTGCTCAATCCGCGCGTCGGATATCGATGGGCGGGGAGCGGCTACCGGGCCGAACTCACGCTGCAGTCGCGCAACGTCATGGGACACCGGTATCTCGCCTTCACCGAGCCCGATCCGGACGGCAACTCGTTCCAGCCCGGACCAACCCGCGAGACGTTCGTGGGTCTGCGCATCGCCTTCGGCGGTTAGCGGACGGCGGGGAGCGGGTCCGTCAGCGATCGAACAACGCGGACGGGCCCGCCTTCTCGAGGATCGCCACGATCTGGTCCCGGCGGGACAGCACGCCTGACATCTCGTTCGTGTACATGAAGGAGCCGATAGCGCGCTGGAGCGAGGCCTTGTCGAGCGCCTTGATCCGCTCGAGCACGCGGCGGTCGCACCGGGTCACGTTCTGCGGGCTGCGCACGGACGGTGCGAGGCGGAAGGCTCGCGTGTGGTCGATCGCCCAGATGCGCCAGTCGGTGGTGATCAGCAGGTTGCCGAGGTTGCGGTCCGTGTTGCCGATCAACTGGTCGAAGACGCGAAGCAGGTACATCTGGTGGTTCCAGCGATCCGGGTCCGGCGCCTCGATGTGCCGCTCGAGCCGTGCCTGCTCGTCCATCAGCACGTTGTCCACCCACCAGGTGAACGCGGCGCGCTTCCCGTTGTAGCCGCGGGCGATGGACACCGGGACAAGGTTCAGGCCGATCAGGCGGTCCACCCGGTAGGCGGCCACGTTGTACGCCCACGAGTCGCGGAAATTGAGCTCGGTGCCCTGGCCGGTCTCGAACTGGCTGTGGAACTCGTCGACGGACTGGATCTGTGCGTCGTGGGTGAGCGTGCCGTCGCTGAGCGTGGCGCGCTTCGAACCGGTGATGCCCTTGCCCGCGCCGTGCGCGCTGAGCACCTTGGCGTGCAGCAGGAACTGCTCGATCTGCGCATCCGACAGCCGCGCCGCGGAGGCCGTGGGTTCCTGCGCGGGGAGGTACAGGCCGCTGACTGCCAGAAGCGCCGCCACGAGAACCGGCTTCAACATGGGTGACCTCCCTGACTCCGCCCGAGGGTGGCCGAGAGCATACACCCGCCGGGCGCCCGGCGCTCAACGTCGGCTTCGCGCGTCCAGCGCGAACCCGGCCGCCAGCGCCGCGAGCCCCGCGGCGATGACCGCGATCGCCCACGAGGGACGGCCGAACCACTCGCGATGGTTCGCGATGTCGAACAGCGCGATGCCGAGATTCAGCAGGCCGGCATAGTAGAAGCTCCGGCGCTGCCTCCGCTGGCTGAGCGCGATGATCGTGCACGCCATCGCCGCGTACACCCAGTCGATGCGCGGCGAGTATTCGGCCGTCCGCACCAGGTACCCGAGCGGGTGCAGCAAGGCGAAGGGCGCGAGGGTGAACAGGAGCTGCGCGGCGGTCCGTACGGCGTCGGAGCCGCGATGGTTCAACACGACGGCAGCCAGGTAGAACACGGCGCCGTTCAGCGTCATGGCCGCCACCGTGTCGAGGAGCAGCGGATCGCCGACCCCGCTCGGCTGGAGCGGCTGGAGCGAGAGCCCGAGGTAGTGCAGCGCGCGGCCGTTCAGGGCCAGGAGTTCCAGCGCCGCGACCAGCAGCAGGGCTGCCGCGAGATAGGCCGGCCGGCTGAACCACGATCGCCCGGTGCGCTCGCCGGCCACGCCGAACGCCGCGTACACGCCGACGAGCGGCAGCACGTGCAGCGCGAGCTTGTCCCATTGTCCGTCCACCAGCCATTCCCGCAGGCCCATATCGGACAACAGCGACAGCGTGACGATCAGCGCGAGCGCGGTGAACACGCTGCTGAGCGCCGTCGTGCGGGTACGCAGCGCGAGCCAGCCGCACCACGCCCATCCCACGACGCTCGTGAGCTGCAGCTGGCGGTTCGACACCGTGCCATCGTCGAAGAGCTGTCCGGCGGTGCCGGCGGCGGCCACGAGGAAGCCGGTTTCGTGGAAGAGGATCAGCAGGAAGAGCGGCAGCAGCGCGACCGCGGCCAGGTAGAACGCGACGGCGACCGCCTTGTGATCGCGGCGGTAGAGCAGGTGCGCCGCGGCGTTCAGGCCGAGAAACGGCAGTCCGAGCACGGCGAACGGCCGGCCGACTCCCTCGACGGCGCCGTACCAGCGGTCGGCGGCGAAGTAGAAGAGGCTGCCGCAGACGAGCAGGAACGCGCCGAGGTACAGCGCGATCTGCGAGAACGACAGCGCGCGGCTCTCGACGATCCAGTCGTCTTCCCGCGCGTCGAGCGCGCGATAGGCGGCGTGCAGGCGCTCGGCTTCGTGGGGATAGATCAGCCGAAGCCGCAGCCATTCGCCAAGTTGATCGAGGTGCGGCCTCACGCGGGCGCCGAGCGTGGTCGCATACACCGACGGCCGGGCGAGGACGGGCCGGCCGTCCAGGAACCGCCTGAGGTCCGCCGCCATGTCGCTCGCCGACTGGTAGCGGGCGGCGGGGTCGACGTCCATGGCCGTGAGCGCGACCGCCTGGAGCGGCTCGGGCACGCGAGGGTCGATTTCCACCGGCAGCCGTGGCTGCCCCGCGCGGATCTGCGCGACGAGCGCGTCGTCTGCTCCCGTGAACGGCGCCCGCCCGGCCAGCAGTTCGTAGAAGATCACGCCGAGCGCGTAGATGTCCGTTCGATCGTCGATCGCCCGCGTCCGATCGAGCTGCTCGGGCGCGACGTAGGGGAGCGTCCCCTTGAGGTGTCCGCGCGACGGATCGCCGCCGCTCAGGCCGAAATCCAGGATGTGCGGGGCGAGCCCGGCATCGAGCATGATGTTCGACGGTTTCAGGTCGCGATGCTGGAGGCCGAGCGTGTGGGCGTGGTGCACGGCCTCGCAGACGTCGAGCATGATCCGCGCGCGCTGCGAATACTCGAGCGAGGGTCCGAGGCGGCCCAGCTCGAAGCCGTCCACGAATTCCATGATGATGACCGGCGGGTCCGCCTCCGGCCGGTATTCGAAGACCTGCACGATCCGCCGATCCGAAAAGAGCGCGAGCGTCTTTGCCTCGCGGAGGAATTCCTGGAGGCGATCCGTGCGGTCGGCTCCGCCGCGCCGCACCACCTTGGCGGCGACGATGCGATCGAGCCGGAGGTCGCGAAGCTTGAAGACCTCGCCCATGCCGCCCGCGCCGATGCGTTCGATGGTCTGGAAGCCGTCGAATCGGGGCAGCGGCGCGTCGGGCGCCGGAGCGTCGGGCGCGGCGTCGGAGGGGCCCGCGAGGGTCAGCGTCAGCGCGAGGTAGCGATCGACGAGCGTGCCGAGGGGGGCCGCGAGTTCGGGCCGCCCCTCGCAGAGGGTCGCGAGCGGCAGGCGCTCGCCCCGGAGCACGTGGTGCTCGACGAACGCCGCGAAGCGCGTCTCGATCTCGGCGCTTGTGGTCATCGCTCCACCGACGACATCCGGAGCGTCAGGGCCGTCATGGCGCGCGCGAGCAGCATGCGGCAGGCGTCCTCGCTGCGGTCCATGCGGCGGCCGATCTCGGCGAACGACAGGTCCTCGAACTTCCGCAGCACGATCACCTCGCGATGCTCGGCCGACAGCGATTCGATCGCCTCCTCGAGGCGCTGCGCCTCTTCGTCGAGGATCACGCGCGAGAGCGCGGATCTCGACAGCGCCGCGAGCGGCGTCTCGTCTTCGAGCGCGACCTCGCGCGCGGCTTCGCGCCGCTGGCGGTGGTGGAAGTCTGCCCGATCGCGGATCTCGTGCTCGGCGATGCGCGCGAGCCAGGCCATCAGCGACCGTGTGTCGTTGGCTTTCAGGTCGTCGAGGTGCTGAAGCGATTTGAGGAGCGCCGACTGGAGGATGTCGCGCGATTCGAGTCGTGCCCGAAGGTCGCGTCCCAGGCGGAGGCGGATGAACGCGAGGAGACGCCCCGCGTAGCGCGCGTACAGCGCGTTGACCGCTTCGGGCGATCCCGCCTTCGCCTGCCGCAGCAGCTCCGCGCCAGACCCCCCGTCCATGCGCCAGAACGTTATCACGCGGTCATTCCCCTGGGGTCAGACCCCACCCCCCGGCGCCCGGGGTCAGACCCCGGCCCGGGGGGGCCGTTCGGTTCGGGCCGGGGGTGCCGTCTACAGACCAGGAGGCACTGACATGCGGAAACTGCTCGAAATGACGGGGCTGCTCGTGGCGACGCTGTCCCTGGGGGCCTGTCTCAACAAGGAAACGACCCACACCCTCTATCTGTCGCCGGACGGCGCGGTCGCGTGGAGGACGCTGGAAGACGGCGTCCGCTCGGACGCGACGGACGCCCTCAAGGCGGCTGCCGAGGAATCAGACTACCTTGCGGCGGCAACCGCAGGCACCGGCGACGTGGCCAGCGGGCTGGCGGCCCTCGAGCCGATCCGCGTCCGGACGCGGATCCTGCGACGCGAGCGTCCGTTCACCGTGCTCACCGAGGCGTGGTTCCCCAGCGCGGAGTCGCTGGCCAACGGCATCATCGCGGCGTTCCGGATCCAGGGCGACGCCTACGTCACGCGCGATGGCGACGCCATCACCCTGCACATCCACCTTGATTTTCGCGGCCTGGAGCAGGACGACGAGCAACACGAGCCCGGTGTTGAACCTGGTGGACGACCTGTCCACCTACCGCATCGTTCTCACCGACGGCCGGTTCCTCGCCGCCGAGGGATTCGCGCTCGACGAGGATGGGACGATCGCGCGGCCGATCGCGGCGCCGGATGACGGAAAGGAACAGGTCATCGATCTGTCGTTGACCTGGTCGCGCTAGCCGCCCTGAGGCGCAGGCTAGAATCTCGCTCGCACCCCGGCGCCCAGCTGCACGCCGCCGAGCGTCATGGCTTTCGTGCTGTTCGGCAGGTTCACCGATCCCCACGTGAACCCCGCGAGCACGCCGATCCCGATCCGTGGGCGGAACATGTAGTTCAGATCGAGCGCGATCCGGACGCCGAGCGCCGAATCGTCCACGGGAGCGGCCGAGACATGCTGCACTTCGCCGAAGATGGGGCTCAACGTGACGTCCGTCGGAACGTCCTGCGTCACCTGCAGGAAAGCAGGTCCAGCCGACGCCATCACGTCGAATCGATTGGTCACCTGCCGGGTGGCGGCCGCGAAGAGGTACAGCACCCGTTCGGAGTGCTCGAGATTCGGTGTGATGCCGTTGGCCGACCGGGTGAAGCTCCCAGGTCCCGCCGAAACCGTGGACGCGGTGAAGTCGTGCGCGTCGTGCGTGCGGCTTCGCGAGTAGCCGGCGCCGAAGGCGAACCGACGCCCGCGTACCCCGGCGCTCACGTCGAACATCGACCCTCCGATCACGCCGTCGTCCACGGTCAGCGTACCGGCACCGTCGAAGATCTCGACGGGCACCGCGACCGCGAGCCGCTGCGAACCTTCCTGGATGGCCGCGTTGACGCTGACGAATCCCGCTGCCTGCTGAGCACGGGCAGTCGGAGCTGCCGCGACGGACGACAGGAGGACACAGGTCGCAGCCGTGACAAGTCTCATGATCGGAGCCTCGGGTGGACAGACAGGCCTTGGCGCGCTCATCGTGACTCGTCGGTCACCGACCGTCAACCCGAATGGGACCGGTTGTGTGATGAACGCCCGGGGTGCCCGCCCTCCGGTCCGCAGGCTCCCTGATGCCGGCCGAGCGTCTTGACTATGATGAGTGTGCGCCGGAGACAACATGATGAGCAGATTGGCGGCCACCCACGTCGAGCGGAGCGGCACCGTGCGAGTCGCAGCGCCGTTGAGCCCGGCCTTTCACTTCTTCACGCCCGACGGCGAGCGCCTGTGGGTGCCCGGCTGGTCGCCTGAGTACCTGCACCCCCAGGGCGGGCCGCAGCGCGGCGGCGCCGTGTTCCGCACGAACGCCGACGGCGAGGAGACGCTCTGGATGGTGACGCGCTTCGACCCCGAAGCCGGCTCCGCCGAGTACGTCAGGGTGACGCCCGGCTCACGCATGGGCACCGTGTCGATCCGAGCCGCGGCGGCAGACGAAGCGACGACGGTCGTTCATGTGACGTATCGGGTGACGGCCCTGTCGCCGGACGGCAACGCCGCCGTCCAGGCGTTCGACGCGGGGTTCGACGCGATGATGGCTGAGTGGGCCGCCGCCGTGGCCCGCGTGCTCGGGAGGTGATGCATGGCGGACATCGTCCAGGACTTCCCAATCGCGGCTCCCATAGCGGCTGTGTTCGCCGCGATCGCGACGCCGCGCGGCCTCGACGAGTGGTGGACCATCCACTCGTCCGGCAAGCCCGCGCCCGGTGCCGAGTACGCGCTCGATTTCGGTCCGGAGTATCAGTGGACGGCAACGGTCGTCGCGTGCGAGCCGGACCGCGTCTTCGAGCTCGAACTGACGGCCGCCATGCCGGACTGGCTGCACACGCGCGTCGGATTTCATCTGGAAGACCGCGGCCGCGACACCTGGGTGCGCTTCAGCCATCAGGGATGGCCGGAGGCCGACGAGCACTTCCGCATCTCGTCGCACTGCTGGGCGCTGTACCTGCGCATTCTGCGGCGGTACCTCGAGCACGGCGAGCGCGTGCCGTATCACGAACGGCTGAGTGCGTGACAGCGGCGATCAGCGTCCGCGCGCTCGCGGGGCTGCCTGGCTGCCACGACATCCCGCTCATCGAAGGCGGCCTGTATGGCGAGGCGTGTCATGGCGACACCCGTCCCGCACGCGTCGACCGGAAATCGTCCGTAGGAATTCCGTCGCCGCCGGCGTCAGCCTGACGTCGTCGGCAACAATCCCGCAGCTTCCGGCGTCAGCCGGAAGTCGGAGACGCCCATGAAGATTCTCATGTCCTGGAGCAGCGGGAAAGACAGTGCGTGGACCGTGCACCTGCTGCGTCAGCAGGGCACGCCGCCGGCCGCGCTCCTGACGTCGATCAACGAGGCGGCCGATCGTGTGTCGATGCACGCGGTGCGCGCCGAACTGCTCCGGGCGCAGGCCGACGCCGCCGGGCTGCCGCTCGTGATCGTGCCGCTGCCGTGGCCGTGTTCCAACGAGATCTACGAAGAGCGGATGGGCGCCGCCGTGCGGGAGGTCGTCGCGCAGGGTTTCACGCACGTGGCCTTCGGCGATCTGTTCCTGGAGGACGTCCGACGCTATCGCGAGGATCGGCTCGCCGGAACGGGCCTCGAGCCGCTGTTCCCGCTGTGGGGGATGCCGACCGCGCCGCTGGCGCACGCCATGATCGCAGGCGGCGTCGAGGCACGCATCACCTGCCTCGATCCGCGAGTGCTGCCGCGCGAGTTTGCCGGCCGCGCGTTCGACGAGGCGCTGCTGGCGGAGTTGCCGGCTGATGTCGATCCGTGCGCCGAGCGCGGGGAGTTTCACACCTGTGTCGTTGGCGGCCCGATGTTCTCGAAACGGATCGAGGTGACGATCGGCGAGACGCTCGAGCGGGACGGATTCGTCTTCACCGATTTGCGACTCGGCATGTAGGGCACGGCTCTTCAGCGTGTCCGAACAGGTCTGCCAGGCACTCGGACGTTCCCGCCGGACGCACCGCAAGTCCAGGCGTGCCCTACCTGGCCGCGGCATGGATACCGCGAGGCGTTATGATGGGCCATGGATCTCGTCCATCCGCGGGACAACGAAACGCTCTGCCGGCTGGTCGACCGGTATCGTGCGCGCTGCCTGTGGTTTCTGCGCGAGGGATACTATCCCGGGACACCGGCGGAGGCACTGCGCGTGCTCGACGCCATCCAGCGCCACGGCGACGTCGAGGCGTTCCAACGGGCGGGAGCACTGAAGCAATGGCTCTTAGCGCCTTCCAGCGCGAAATCTGTCAGCTCGTAGCTCGGAATCGCCTGCAGAACGGCGAGAGCTATCTCGCGGGCGCGGCAGCCCTGAACGAGCTGCTCGGTGCGCCGCGCCTTTCGCGCGATCTGGACATCTTCCACGATACCGAGGAAGCCCTGTCCGTCTCGTGGCAGGCCGATCGCGCCCTGTTCGACGAAGCGGGCTACGAGGTGCGGGCGTTCCGCGAACGCCAGGGGTTCGTCGAGGCGGAGATTCGTCGCGGCGGCGACGCCGTGCTGATGCAGTGGGCCCGCGACAGCGCGTATCGCTTCTTTCCGCTGGTCGAGCATGAGGAGTTCGGGCTGACGCTTCACCCCTTCGACCTCGCCACGTCCAAGGTTCTCGCGCTGGTCGGCCGCGTCGAGGCGCGCGATTTTGTCGACACGCTGACCTGTGACAGAGACGTGCAGCCGCTGGGGTATCTGGCCTGGGCGGCGTGCGGCAAGGACCCCGGGTTCAGCCCATTGAGCATCCTCGAAGAAGCGGCACGGACGGCGCACTACGCCGACGCTGAGATTCGGGCGCTCGACTTCGCCGGTGATCCTCCCGATCCCCAGGAACTGTCGCGCACCTGGCGCGTCCAGCTCGCCGCGGCGCGCGCGATGGTCGCGACGTTGCCGGCCGAGGAAGCGGGGCGGGCGGTGCTGGACGAATCGGGACGATTGTTCCGCGGCGGCGAGGAGGCGCTTCGCGAGGCACTCGCGGTCGGCGCCCTGCGTTACCACAGCGGCTCGATCCGCGGAGCGTTTCCCCGCATCGTCTAGCGACGGCGACGAGAGCGCCGGTATTATTCTTGAGGTTCGAATCCGCACGGACGTGCCGGGTCGATCTCGTCGCTGCGCTTCACCCGAGGAGATTCCAATGATACGCATCGCGGGAACACCGCTGGCTTCATTTACCATGCTTGGGTGTGCGGCCGCGCTGGCCACGGCAGTCGTCGTGGCCCAGGGCGAAGGCCAGACGGCCAGGGGGAAGGGCAGCGTCGTGACGCAGGCGGGAGCGCCGTCAAGGGTCGAGAGTCTCGTCGCGGCAATGACGCTGGACGAGAAGATCAGCATGCTCCACGGCGCCACCGATCCGGCCGGCTACGGCCAGGCGGGGTACATTCCCGGCGTGCCGCGCCTGAACGTCCCGCCGCTGCGGCTGACCGACGGTCCGGCAGGGATCCGCACCGCGCAGCCCGCGACGGCGCTGCCGGCGCCCGTCGCGATGGCATCCACCTTCTCGGTCGCACTCGCCGGGCAATACGGGACAGTGCTCGGCCACGACGCCCGTGCGCGGCATCAGAACGTCGTGCTCGGGCCGATGGTCAACATCGTCCGCGTGCCGCAGGGCGGCCGCAACTTCGAGACGCTCGGCGAGGACCCGCTGCTGGCGAGCCGTCTCGTGGCGGCTGAAACCCGGGGCATCCAGGGCGAAGGCACGATTGCCACCGTCAAGCACTACGCCTTCAACAACCAGGAGAACGCGCGCAACTCGGTGAGCGCCGAGGTCGACGAGCGGGTCGGGCGCGAGATCTATCTCCAGGGGTTCGAGGCGTCGATCAAGGCCGGCGCCGGTTCGGTGATGGCGTCGTACAACAAGGTCAACGGCACCTACGCGGCCGAGAATCCGCAGTTGCTGACCGACGTCCTTCGCAGGGACTGGGGCTTCAGGGGATTCGTCATGTCGGACTGGGGCGCCACGCACAGCGCGGCCCCCGCGCTCAAAGCCGGCATGGAGATGGAGATGCCCAACGGCCGGTACTACGGGACGTTGACCGAGGCGCTGAAGAGGGGAGAACTGTCGGAGGACGTCATCAACGAAGCCGTGAAGCGGATCCTGACCGCGATGGACGCGGCGGGCCTGCTTGCGCCCGACACCAGGCCGGTGCCGGAGATCCCGGCGGTGTCGGTGGTGGCTCGTGATGTCGCGATTGCGGGGGCCGTGCTGCTGAAGAACCAGGGCGACGTGCTGCCCCTGTCGAAGGAAGACGCGCAGTCGATGGCCGTGATCGGCCCGGTCGCGAAGGTGCTGCTCGTTGGCGGCGGCGGCAGTTCCGCCGTTCGCCCGATGCACACGGAGATTCCACTCGAGGTGCTGCAGAAGAGGGCGGGTCCCGGCGCGCGCATCACCTACGCGAAGGGCTACGAGCTCGATGGCGACGTGGTGCCGTCGACTGCACTGAAGCCGGAAGCGACGATCGACATTGTCGGCGCCGCCGCGCTGCCGGCCGGGACGACGTTTAGCTGGAACGGCACCGTGGTGGCGCCGAAGACGGGTGATTACATCCTGAATCTGCAGTCGGCCGGCGGCCGGGGCACGTTGTTGCTCGGCGCCGAGGCCGCCGCCGCGCAGCAGGCAGCCGCGGGGAACCGTGGGCGCGCGGGCGGTCAGGCGGCGGCGCCGGCAGGTCCGGCACGCGGCGGCGCTCCGACGGGCGCTATTCCGGGGGGCGGTCCCGGGTTCGGCAGAGCTGCGCTTCTGCCGACGGCCGACGGGCTGAGCAACGCGAGCACGCCGATTCACCTCGAGGCCGGAGTGCCGATGCCGATCAGCATCACCGCGGGCGGCGCCGGGCGCGGCGGTCCGATGCCGGTGCAGGTGCGCCTGGCCTGGGTGACGCCCGACATCGAGAAGGCGCGGATCGACGAGGCGGTGGCGGCCGCGAAGGCGGCGCGCGTGGCCGTGGTGTTCGTGTACGACGAGGGGACAGAGGGCCGCGACCGGACGTCGCTCGCGCTGCCGGGCATCCAGGACAAGCTGGTGGCGGCTGTGGCCGCCGCGAACCCGCGCACCGTGGTCGTGATGAACAACGGCGCGCCGGTGCTGATGCCGTGGGCCAGCCAGGTCGCCGCGATCCTGCAGATGTGGTACCCGGGCCAGGAAGGCGCAGACGCGACCGCGGCGATTCTCCTCGGCGAAGCGGCGCCGGGCGGACGCCTGCCCGTGACGTTCCCCATGCGCGCAGAGGATGCGCCGGCCGCGAAGGCGGAGCGGTATCCCGGCGTGAACGGCAAGGGCGAATACTCCGAAGGCATTTTCGTCGGCTACCGCTGGTACGACCAGGAGAAGATCGAGCCGCTCTTCCCGTTCGGCTTCGGCCTGTCGGTACACGACGTTCGCGTACACGAATGTGGCCGCGAAGCGCGCGGGCGACGGCTACGACGTGACGTTCACGCTGAAGAACACCGGCACGCGCGCCGGCGTCGAGGTGCCGCAGCTCTACGTTGGCGCCCCGGCGAACCCGCCCGTGCCGATGGCCGTGAAGTCGCTGGCGGGCTTCGAGGCCGTGACGCTCGCGCCCGGCGCGTCGAAGCTGTTGACGCTGCACGTCGATGCGCGTGCCCTGTCCTACTGGTCCACCGGGGACCACAAGTGGGTGGCGGCCGGCGGCAAGCGGACCTTCATGGTGGGCGCCTCGTCGCGCGACATCAAGCTCAGGACGGAGGTCACGGTAGCGGTCCCGAAGTCATAGAGGGTTCCGGGCACGGCCAGGCGCTCGCACGCAATCAGCACTGCTGACGACCCGGACGACCGGTATCCTGTGGAATGAACCAGTACGTCACGCCCGCGGGCGCCCGTCGTTCCGTGATCATCGTCGGCGCCGGTATCTTTGGGGTGACGGCGGCTGTTGCTCTGGCCGCCAGAGACTGGCGGGTAAGCCTTGTCGATGCGGCTCCGGTGCCACGGCCCGAGGCGGCCAGCACGGACATCAGCAAGGTGATCCGCATGGACTACGGCGCCGACGCGCTCTACACCGGGATGGCGGAAGCCGCGCTCGACGGCTGGGACCGGTGGAACGTGTCGGAAGAGCCGCCGCTCTACCACGAAGACGGGTTCCTTCTGCTCTCGGCAGGCGAGCTGCGGCCGGGGGGATTCGAATACGACAGCTGCACGCTGCTGACAGCCAGGGGCCATCGCGTGCAACGCCTGACGCCGGGAGAAATCGCCCGGCGGTTCACGGCGTGGCCGACATCGATCTACCGCGACGGCTACTTCAATCCACGTGGAGGGTGGGCGCAGAGCGGTGACGTCCTCGCGCGCCTGGTGCGACGCGCGAGCGCGGCCGGCGTTCAGCTGTGCACCGGATCCGGTTTCGACCGGCTGCTTGAACACACCTCACGCGTTGTCGGCGTGCGGCTGGCGGACGGAACGGAGCTGCTCGCCGATCGCGTCGTCATCGCCGCTGGCGCATGGACACCGACGCTGCTGCCCCACCTCGGCAACGTCATGTGGGCCACCGGGCAGCCTGTCGTGCACATCAGCGTAGAGGACCCGGAGCGGTGGCAGGCGCCGCACTTTCCGGTCTGGGGAGCCGACATCGCGCGAACCGGCTGGTACGGCTTCCCCGCCCTGGCGGACGGCCGGCTGAAGATCGGCCACCACGGCCCGGGCCGGCGCGTGCATCCGGACGAACCGCGGGTGGTGGATGCCCGGGAACTGGGCGCGGTCAGGCGTTTTCTGGCGGAGAGCCTTCCGGCGCTGACGAGCGCGCCGATCGCCGCCACCCGTCTCTGCCTGTACTGCGACACGTTCGATGGCGACTTCTGGATCGACCACGATCCGGATCGCCCGGGCCTGATGGTGGCGGCCGGCGACAGCGGTCACGGCTTCAAGTTCGCGCCGGTGCTCGGCGGACTGATCGCGGACGTCCTGGAGCACCGGCCGAATCCCTGGAAGAGCCGCTTCGCGTGGCGCGCCCGGCTGATCGACGGGAAGGAAGCGGCGCGCGCCATGTAACGACATCGCTCGACCGCTTGCCTTGCCGTGACGCAACGCTGGCGCGCTCGCGCCGTCACGGGGCAGGCGCGGACCGCGCCCCGCTTCTCAAAGAAAAACCCCCCGCCATGGCGGGGGGTTTAGGGAAGACGGCGGATGGAAACTACGCCCGACGCTGTTTGCGCAGGCGAAGGCCCGCGAGGCCGAGCCCGAGCAGTGCGAGAAGCGAGGGCTCCGGAACGCTTCGTTCGTTGACACGGATATTGTCAACGGCGAACGCGTGCTCGTTGACAGTCCCGCCAACGCCTGAGAACGTGACGTTGAGGAGGTTGTTCCATCCCGCCCCGAAAGCAACATTCTGGAAATCGTTCAGCGGGCCGATTCCGTCGATGACACCATCGAGCAGGAAGTCCGCCACGATCGTGCCGCCGCCGAACAGGTTGCCGAGCGCATGAACGGTCGTGGCGCCGAAGCCAACGAACCCTTCCGACAGGTCCAGGCTGTTGAGGCTGAACGTGCCGCCGGTCACCATCGCCATGGTCAGGGCGTTGTCGGCATTTTGACCACCGTTGTCGTGGGTGAACAGATAAGTCGAACCGTCGTCGGCGAAACTGGCGTTGCCGGCGTTCGTGCGGTGGATGTGGTCGCTGGGCGCAGTAAAGAGAAACCCACCCGAGACCTCGGATGCTTCTATGAGACTGGTGCCCGGCGCGACAGCGATGTCTTCAAAAGTGATGAGGCTTGCGTTGGCTCGTGTCGCGAAGGCTGCGACGGCTACCACTACGGCGGCAAACACCCGGACTCTGGATCTCATGGAACATCTCCCCCTCGAGTGAGCGGAGGCGGCAGCCTGACTAAAGTCGCCCGCCCACCAGACTCTGTTTCGCCAAACGTCACCGGGAGCCGTGTCAGAAATGGCGCCAAGCAACTCACTCGCAGGAGCTTACCGATGCTGTTGGGACCTGGTCCTCCCGTGAGTGCGCGCTGGGCGAAGCAATGTTTGTTCCTGCCCTCGATCTTCCCGCATGACGGGCTGGCTCCGGCCCGCCGCGCGACCTGTTCTTCTGCATCATCGGAATCGCACGAAGCATTCCGGTCCCGAAGCTCCACGGTCGCCATTCGGCAAAACCCGATCGTCTTCGAGGTGTTGAACCTCGCGCCCGACGGCCCTGTCAGAATCCGCGTGTGCCCTTCGAGCCGCGTCTCGGCTGGCGGGTGCCTGACCACCCGTGGGCATTGGCGGTCGGGTGCGCGCCAGATCGCGGCCAGCCGCCAGCCTATTGAGAGGGCGAAAACTCGGCGCGGCGATCCATGTTCAGGCCGGCGCTGCCGGCTGCTGCCACCGCGCGTCCGACCTCGCTCCGGATCCCCGCGCACAGATGCGTGGCGCCGGATCGATGAGGCTCCCGTCCTCCGGCCGTGACCGTGGCCTCGATCTCGCGGAAACGCGGACCCGGCAGCACCAGCGCCAGCGGGGCGCCGTCGTCCGTGCGAACGACGTGAAGGATGTCGCGCCGTTCCATCATTTCTCTCAGTCCCGCGCGGGTGTCGCGCAGAAGGTGAACTTCCAGGTGAGCCTCCTCGCCAGGCTGCGTCGGATATACCGACCCAAAGCGTGAGACGTCGTCGTTGACGATGTCTGAAGGCCACCCGGACACGGCGACCGGACGTCCCGCGCACTCTGCGACATCCGCCGTCCAGCGCGTGGCCTGCAGCAGGCTGTTGCCCCAGTAGTCCAGCTCGTAGTGCTTGAAGGCGCCGTGCGGCCCGCCAACCAGGCCGTTGAAGTACACCGCCTCGTTCGGATGGTTCTTCAGCATGAAGACCAGCGGCTCGGCGCTGCCGGCCACCAACGCGGCAACCGCAGCGCCTCCGAGAAGGCGGTGCACGGAGGAGGCGACGATGAGGTCGCACCAGCCGGCCGCGGCCAGGATCACCAGCGGCGGATAGACGAACAGCAGGTGGCGCCAGCCGTCGTAGAGCGTCGCGTGTCGCGCGATCACCAGCACCAGGGGACACAGGCCGATCGCCCACAGTCCGGCGCGCCACAGTCGCTCTTCGCCCCGTGCCAGGCACGTGGCACCTGCCGCCGACAGCAGCCCGCACAGAACCACGAGCGGTGTCGTGATGGTCATCCATACCGGCGCATACGTCCATGGCAGAGCCGTGGCTTTCACCTGTTCGCCGGCGAAGAGGACGTCGCCGTCCCAACTGAAGTGCGACACCTGGAACAACGCTTCGACCGGCCGCACGAGCGGGTTCTGTTGTGCCCACGGCCAGAAGATGGTGCCCGCCGTGAGCGCGACGATGACGACGAGCGTCAGGCGCGAGAGGCTGGCCGCGAGCTCCCGCGGCGCCCAGGCGCGCGCCC
The DNA here is from genome assembly GCA_963817635.1 of uncultured Acidobacteriota bacterium. GTDB lineage: Bacteria > Acidobacteriota > Vicinamibacteria > Vicinamibacterales > 2-12-FULL-66-21 > CAWFPR01. The sequence goes on from CAWFPR010000009.1 coordinate 89,527, forward strand.
GGATCGTCAGCGCCGCGAGGAGACATCCAAAATACGCCACGAAGAGCAGGCCGCCCGGCCTGACGTTCAATGGCAGCGCGAGCGCCAAGCCGACGAGCGTGGCCCGTGGCCAGGAGAGGAACGGCGGCGCGGCGCGGACGAGCGTGAAGGCCAGCAGCGCGAAGGCGCAGAGGACGGCAAACGGCATGTCCTTCGGGTTGTTCGCCGCGTGCCCCACGTATCTCGGCGAGAGCGCCAGCAGCGCCATCGCAAGTACGCCGGCAGGCGCACCCGCCAGCCGGAGGGCGAGGAGTCCTGTTGCGAGCAGCCCCGCACCGGCGAAGGCCGCCCCGAGATAGTGGCGCTCCTCCCAGACGTTCCCGCCGAGCCGTTCGTGGAGCCAGGCGGCCGAGGTGTCGAAGAGCGCGCCGTACAGGTGACGTCCGGTCTCGTCCGGCGTGAATGCCGAGAAGGGGAGCCTGCCGCGCAGGAATTCGAGCACCTGTTCGCCGTGGGTATGGCGTGCCCGTTCGTCGAATGTGGCACCGTAGGCGGGCGCGAGGCATACGAAGACGACCGTGAGCGCGAGTGCGATTCCGCACACGGCCACAGTGCCGCGCGAGCGACGCGAACTGTGAAGCCCAGCCATTGGATCCCGGCGACTGTGACCCTCCCGACTGGACGGTCACGCGGCGTGTTCGGCGCCTATCCAGATAAACGCGCGCCTCCGGGATTCCGAACATCGGAGTGGCTGGGATGGACGAATGCGGACTGTGCCGCCCAGCGCGGCGAGCACGCTTCGGACTCCGCCGTAGTCGACTCGCTCCGCTCCGGCCTTGCCGCCGCCGTCCGAGCCGTGCGTGAACACGATCGCGTCCACGCGATCGACCGCGGCACCCAGCGTGCCGGGACGTGTGAGGTCACCGACGACCACTTCCACATCGGGGAACAGCCGGCGTGCTGTTCCGGGATCGCAGGCTTCCGCTGTATCGAAGAACGTCACGCCGCGCATGTCCGACCCTTTCGCCACTCAGTCAGAGTAGCCTCCAGGGGTGCCACTGAGAAGTCCGTCAAATCGGCATGGGGATGTGAATACAGTTCACAAATGCAGCTCGACAATTTAAATGTGCTGGCGGGGCATCGGGGGACTCGACTGGCCGCGTTATTGCAGCCCGACAGGATCGCCCAGGGTTACAGCACCGCTCCGGCCGGTCGCATACTGACCAACCGTGTCGGTAGTCGCGGCCGCGCAGCGGCGGCAGCTCCCGTTCGTATTCGCGAGCCATCGACCAGGTCCAGCGACACGACATGAATACGCCGCAAACCGGGTTCCCCGATCCAGGACAGCCCGACGCCATGAGGCTGCGCATCCCGGACAAGCTGTATGGCCGCGATCGCGCGATTGCCAGCCTGGGAGCGGCCTTCGATCGGGCGTGTCGCGGCCGCGGCGGCGTGCTGCTGATTCCAGGGGCTTCGGGTGCCGGCAAGACGGCCCTGGTTGAGACACTCCGCCGGCCCGTGGAAGACCGCAACGGTTTCTTCCTGGCGGGCAAGTTCAACCAGTACCAGCAGGGTCTTCCGTATTTCGCGATCCGGCAGGCGTTGACCGCCCTCTGCCACCAGCTCGAACGCGACGACCAGCATCTCGAGCACTGGAGATCGGAGCTGCGACAGGCGGTCGGAACCCTTGGCCAGCTGCTGCTGGAGGTGGTTCCCGGCCTGGCGACGCTGCTCGGTCCGCAGCCGGCGGTGGCGGACATCAACCCGCTTGAAGCGCGCCATCGGTTCGTCAAGGTGCTTCGTGAATTCCTGAAGGTGGTGGCCCGGCCGGAACACCCCGTGGTGCTGTTCATCGACGACTGGCAATGGGCCGACACCGCATCGCTCGAACTGCTCGCAAGCCTCCAGGGCGGCGCGGGACTGGACCACCTGCTGGTGGCGGCCTCGTATCGTGACGACGAGGTCGATGCGGCCCACCCATTGACCGCGGCATTGGAGGATCTGCGGCGCCACGATCTGCCCGTCGTCGTCCTGGAGGTTCACAACCTCGCCCCGGCGGACGTGCGCACCATGCTCGTGGAAACGATCGGACCGGACGCCGAGGACCTCGATGGCCTGACGGCGTTCCTGCACCGGCGCACGGCGGGGAATCCATTCTTCCTCCGGCTGTTCATCGAGTGGCTGTACGAGCAGGGACGGCTGCGGTTCGAGCCGGCCGTGGACCGTTGGACGTGGAGCGTGGGAGACGGCGGCGGGCGCGGGTTGCCGGCGGACGTCGTGGAGTTGTTTGCGCAGAAGCTGACGCGGCTGGAACCGGCCAAGCGCGAACTGCTCTCCAGGGCCGCGTGCCTGGGCAGCCGCTTCGACCTGGAGACGCTCGCGCGCGTCAGCGATCGCACGGTCGATGAGTGCCAGCGCGCCTTGACGGGACATTCAGCCGAAGGCCTGGTCATCGCCGTGGACGAGGTTCGGGCACCCCTGGACCTCCAGTTCCTGCACGATCGAGTGCAGCAGGCGGCGTACGGCCTCATCGAACCCGCGCGGTTGCCCGAGATCCGGCTGGAGCTGGGGCGGCTCCTGCTCGCGCACCTCGACCCGGACCAACTGGCCGAGCGGATCTTCCAGGTCGTGGATCACTTCAACGCCGGGCAGGTGCTCGTCCAGGACCCGGCCGAGTTCGTCGTGCTGGTGACGTTGAACGTGCGGGCGGCGCGGGACGCGCGTGCCGGTGCCGCCTACGGGGCGGCGCTGCACTTCCATCGCGCGGCCGCGCGATTCCTGGATCGACCGGGGTTCGCCGAGCGACTCTGGCGCGACCACCACGAGTTGGCCCGCCATCTGTTCCTGGAGTGGGCTGACAGCGAATTCCTCGAGGGAGACCGCCAGCAGGCCGAGCTCTGCGTTCGCGAGGCGGTCGCGCGCGCCGGCAGCGCCATTGAGAAGGCCGAGTGCCTGAACGTGCTGATCGTGCACTTCACGTTGGAGGCCAGGTACCCTGAAGCGATCGCCGCCGGACGCGAGGGGCTGGCGGCGCTCGGCATTGTCCTGCCCGATACGGATTACGAGGCGTCGCGCGACGCGGAGATCGCGCGCGTGCGCCAGGCGATGGACGGCCGCTCCCTGGAGGACTTGACCGCGGTGCCGGCCATGAGCGATCCACGGACACGCGCCGCGGCGCAGCTTCTGATCGCCCTCGGACCGCCGTGCTACCGGTCGCACCAGCGCCTCTGGGGCGTGATCGTTCCCACCGTGGTCAACCTGACGCTGCGCTACGGCCACATCCCGCAAATCGGCTACAGCCACACCGCCTTCGGCGGTCTGCTGATCTGGGTGGCCGGCGACTTTGGAACCGCCGCGCTCTTTGCCCTCCTGGCAACGCGGCTGATGGAAGGAACCTTTCAATCACCATCCGATCAGAGCGTGTTCCATCTGATGATCGGGAGCTCGGTGCGGCACTGGTTCGAGCCGCTCAGGTCCGGCAGCCGGGATTACTCGCTGGCGTACGAGGCCGGCTCGCGATCCGGCAACCTGCAGTACGCGGCCTACGCCTTCGGGCACAACATGTACTGCCGGCTGTATCAAGGCACTCCGCTCCGGGAGCTGCAGCCGGAGCTGCAGCGGTCACTGGCCTTCAGCCGCACGCGCGGCAACCAGTGGGCGATCGATCTTCTCGAAGGCGGCTTGATGATTGTCACCGCGCTGACTGACGTCGCCGCGGAGGCCGACGACACTGAAGTCCTGGAAGCGGATTTCCTCCTCCGGGTCGAAACGCACCACAACATCCAGATTGACTGCATCTACAAAGTCCTCCGGGCCTTCTCCCTGCTGATCCTCGGGCAGTGCGAGCGCGCCCTCGTCTGGTCCGAGAAGGCGGCGCCGCTCATCTACACGGTCGGTACCCAGGGACTGCTGCCGTGGCCGGAGCACGTCTTCGCGCGCTGCCTGATGCTGACGGCGCTGTACGCCGACGCGCCGGCTGCGCGCCAGGCGGCCTGGCGCGCCGAGCTCGATCGGATGCTGGAGCAGCTTCGTCTCTGGGCCGACCACGGCCCGGCGAATTTCGCCCACAAGCACGCGCTGGTCGCGGCGGAGATGGCGCGATTGGACGGCCGGGCGCAGGAAGCGGCGCGCCTGTATCACGACGCGGCCCAATCGGCCGGTGCCGGCGGCTTCCTCCAGTGGGAAGGCCTGGCCAATGAACGCGCAGCGGCCTTCTGGGAGACGCGCGGCCAGGGCCGCCTGGCGAGCGGGTGCTGGCAGCGGGCCTACGTCTGCTACGACCAGTGGGGAGCCACCGCCAAGCTCCGGGCGATGGAAGCCGCCTACGCCGGCCGGCCCGCGCTCGACATGTTCGGCCTGGCGACCCCCGGGGCGGTGCGAGACGCGTCAACGCAGGCGCTCGAGCGCGATTTGTCCGAAGCCCTCCTGCGTCAGCTGCAGTCCCAGGCGGCGCGATCGACCTACGCTCAGCTGCAACTCGACGCCGCGCGCGAGTCCGAGGCCCTTGCCGCAGCCGCCGAGCGGCTCCGCGTCGAGGTCGCCGAGCGCAGGCGGACCGAGGACGCGTTGCGCGAGAGCGAAGCCTCGCTGAATGCGATGGGCGAAGTGGCCCAGATAGGCGGCTGGGAAATCGACGTCGAATCCGGGACGCTCAAGTGGACGCGGGAAACCTATCGCATCCAGGAAGTGGACGGCGACGTCCGGCCGACCGTCGATGCCGCGCTGGCCTATTACGCCCCCGAGAGCCGGCCCGCGATCGCCGAGGCCGTGCAGCGCGCCGTCGAGCAGGGCGAGGCGTTCGACAAGGAGCTGGAAATCATCACGACGACCGGGAAACGGCGCTGGGTGCGTGCGCTGGGGTATGGCCATCGGCGCGACGGACGGATCGTCAAGGTAACGGGCGCCATCCAGGACATCACCACGCGCAAGCAGGCCGAAGCAGAGACGGCGCGTCTCGAGGGCCAGCTCCGGCAGTCCCAGAGGATGGAATCTGTGGGCCGGCTGGCCGGCGGCGTGGCCCACGAGTTCAACAACATGCTGACCGTCATCCTCGGCACCGCGGAAATGGCGTTGAGCCAGGTGGATCCGTCCCAGCCGCTCCACGCTGACCTCGAGGAGATCCACAAGGCCGCCACCCACTCCGCAGACGTCACCCGTCAGCTGCTGGCCTACGCGCGCAAGCAGATCGTCGCGCCCAGGGTCCTCGACATCAACGAAACCGTGTCCAGCTCGGTGAGAATCCTCGGCAAGCTGATCGGCGAGGATATCAGTCTGACGTGGCAGCCGGCGGCGCAACTGTGGCCCGTCAAGATGGACCCGTCACAGCTCTACCAGATTCTATCCACGCTGTGCGTCAACGCCCGCGACGCCATCGGCGGCACCGGCCAACTTCTCATCGCGACTGAAAACACGAGCGTTGCCGATGCCTTCTGCGCCACGCAGCCTGACGCCGTCGCCGGACAGTATGCGGTTCTGACGGTCAGCGACAACGGTTGCGGGATGGACCCGGCGATACTGCCGACCCTGTTCGAGCCGTTCACCACCACCAAGGATGTAGGACAAGGCACGGGCCTCGGACTCTCCACCGTCTACGGCATCGTCAGGCAGAACGCCGGTTTCGTCACCGTTTCCAGCGAAGTCGGCACCGGCACGACGTTCAGGATCTACTTGCCCCGCCACGGCAGCGAGATCGGCGAGGCACTGGCGCCGGTGGAGGTGAAGGCACCCCGGGCCGACGGCGAAACCATCCTGGTCGTCGAGGACGAGCCGGCTATCCTCAGACTTACGACCAAGATGCTCGAACGCGAGGGATACACGGTGCTCGCGTCATGCGCCCCGGAGGAAGCGGTTCGCCTGGCCCGGGAACACGCGGGTGTGATTCAGCTGCTGATGACTGACGTGGTGATGCCCGCGATGAACGGCCAGGAACTCGCCAGGCAGATCGTCGCGTTGAGGCCGGCTATCAGGTGTCTTTTCATGTCCGGCTATGCCGCTGACGTCATCACGCGGAGGGGTGAACTGGCCGCGGACGGGCATTTCATCAGCAAGCCGTTCACCCGGCACGACATGGCGGCCAAGCTCCGTCAGGTGCTTGATGGCGAATAGAGCGGTGCTGAGCCCGTTCTCCGGCAACAATTGCTCCGATGGGCGGACCCGGGGCGCCGTGTAACGTCGTGAGCGCGTGGGTCAGTTCGAAGACGCCGGCGCTTCGGATGGCGATTCGTCGGAAGCCGCCTCGGCGTGAAGTGATTCGCGGCGTTTTCGAAAGGATCGTGTGGGACCGAGCAGTAGAACCAGGACACCAGCCGCGACGCCGGCCCCGGCGCCGCGTCCAACGTATTCGCGCCAATCGGGAGCGATCGGCCGCTCCGGCAGACGGGCCGGCTCGACGAGCGTCAACTCGCCGCCACTCTGGCGCCCTTCAAGCTCCGCGGTCATGCGGGACTCTTCCGTCTTCGCGGACAGATCCTTGAACGTTGTCTGCAGGACTTCGAGTTCGATCGCCAGCGTTTCCGACTCCGGTTGCCGCTTCTCCCTGGCGGCGCGCAGCTGCTTGTCTTTTTCCACGAGCCGGGGGCGCGTGTCTCCGAGGCGAGCGGCGAGAAAATCATGTGCCCCCTCCGCCAGCCGCGCTCTGATGCGCGAATTCTCCTGCACGACCAGCGCCGTCAGGCGTTCGGCGACCCTCATCACCGTGCCCGGCTCTGTCCCGGTGAATCCGATGCGCCACGCCACAGCATCGCCTCGCTCGTTCACCGCGACGTTCGTCTCGACGTTCCTGCGCATGTTTTCGACAATCTCCTGAAGATCCGCGCCCCTGCGGCGTTCCTCCTTGTACAAGTCGAACTCCTCGATGAGGCGTTCGAGGCGCGTCCGGCTCATAATCGCCTGCGAGATCATCTGGAAGCGACCGTCGGGCTCGGCGCTGGTGGCCGGCGGGACGAGCGATTCGGAAATCTGTTGAGGCACGACGCGGAGTAGCGTTTCCGACCGGTAGACCGGCGTCACCCGCGCGGCGAGCGCCCCGCCAATCACCGCACCAAGGATCGCCGGCCCGAGTATCCACGACGTCCAGCGGCGTCGGCGAGCGGCCCCGGACTCCGGACGTGCGTGGTCGTCGTTCGTGCTCATGCCTGTGCCAGCATCTTCTTCGGCCGTCGGAGCGATCGATCGCGTCCAGCCAGCCTCGCCGCGATGCCGAGGCAGAACCCGATGACCGCGCCCAGCAGCGTCAGGCGGGTGCGATCGGGACTGACGGGCGCCTCCGGCAGGCGTGCTCCTTCAACCACCATGAACTGTTCGCCGATCTGCGCCGCTTCCATGCTCTCCGAAAGGAGCGCCTGTTCCTTCTTCATCAGCAGATCGCGATACGTCGCTTTCAGGCTCTCGTGCTCCAGCGCCTGCACATCGGCATCTGAATCGCTCGACGGTGACGGCCCCGTGTGGGCGGCCCGCTTCAAGAGTCTCAATCGGACGTTCTCGATCTCGCTGTCGAGGAACTGGGTTGCCGATCGGCGGATGTCATCGGGGTCGTGCGCGTTCGCCCTGAAGAAGAGACCGATCAGGCGTTCGGTCACCGTCAGGGCCATGCGCGGGTCGGTGGAGGCGTACGCGACCTCGAACGACTGGCCGTCGGCCTGCATCTCGACGCTGATATCCCGCCGCATCCTCTCGATCGCCGCATCGGTGCCGCGTTCGCCGGTCCGAAGACCGCGGTCCGATTTGTAGAGATCGAAGCTGAGAATTGTCTCTTCCAGATTCCGGCGGCTCAGAAGCATCGACCTGACGGCGCGCACACGCTCGTCGAGCGTGATGCGGGCAGCAGGTTCGACAAACCGTGCCGGTATCCGCTGTGGTACGCGGAGTATCTGTGCGTCGGCCCGGTAGACGGGCGGGATGAGAAACGACGCGGCGTAGGCGATTGCCGCCGCGACGACGGTCGTGAACGCCACGACCGATGGCCAGCCGCCAGCCGACGCGACCGTGAGCGGCGATCGCGTGGGAGCGGCAAGGAGGCCCCCGTCTTCGATCGCGAAGGAGTGCTGCCGCGTCAGCGTCAGGGCGATCGCGAACGCGAGCTGTGACGGACGGCCCGGCAGCGCACCGAGCTCCGCAAGCCATTCTTCGCGCATCCGTGCCGACAGCGTGTGCGGCAGGCGGCGTGCCCTCAAGCTCACCAGCGACTCCGAAAGGCGAGGCGCGAGCGCGAGCAGGCCACCGACGACAGCGGCCAGGACGATGGCAGCGCTGACCAGTTCATTCACGGCTTGAACCCTCGCGTCGCCGCATCACGCTCTCTTGAACGCAGCGCCGGCGATCGGCGGTGACAGCTCGCCGAGGGCTTCGTGAGCGACCTGAGCGCCGGCCTGCGTCATGCGATAAAAGCGGCGTCGTGGCCGGCCGAGCAGTTCGGGCATTTCTTCCTCCCACCGGCTCTGCAGCAGGCCCGCCTTCTCGAAGCGCAACAGGATGGGGTAGAGCGTGCCGGAAGACACACGCGCCACGCGCATCAGCTCCGCCCCGGCCATCTCGGCGCGGACGTCCTCGTTGAACGCAGCCAGAAAGGTGCGCAGAATCCGCAGGCCCTGATGTGAAAGCCGGACTGTCCGCGGCATGGTCGCAACTCTATATAGGGTCTGAATCCCGTGTCAAGTGACCGTTGGAATCAGCCTGCGCACGCCTGCTTCGTTGAAGACGATCTCCGGAGCACAAGCTCGCGCCTCACGAACGGCCGCGCAGGTCGCGGGCCGCTGCGGCCATGGCCGCAACCTTGGCGGACGCGATCTCGAGCGTGTTCATCGGACGGTTCGAGAAGGTGCCGAATCCGCAGTCAGGATTCAGAAACACCCGCTCGGCGGGATAGAGACGGAGCGCCTCTTCGACGGCCGCACGAATCTGCTCCGGCGCCTCGATCTGGTCGGTGCGAGGGTTGACGACGCCCAGCCCGATCTCCTTGCCCTCGAAGCCGACGAGCGTGCCGGCCCGCTCGGTGGCGTATTCCAGGACGAGCTGCGTAATCTGCAGCCGGTCGAGATACGTCCGGAGCGCCTGATAGCCTCCGCTCAAGAGCGTCGTCTCGTCGCGGCTCCAGTTGCCGCGGCAGACGTGGAGGCCGATCCGCAGGTCGTCGATGCCCGCCACCACTCTATTGATCAGCGAGACGGCGAACTCGAGCTCCTCGGCCGGATCCCTGCGCGCGGCGAGCGCCGCGCACATGAACGTCCGCGTCCGCCCCGGCGAGAAGGCAACCTCCGTCAGGACCGGCTCGTCGAACTGTACGAAGTCCACGCCGGCGGATCGCAGTTCCTCGAGCTCGGCGCGGAGGATCGCGACCACGTCCTCCGCGAGCGCCTCCTTGTCGGGGCAGTACGCGCGCGTCAGTTCCGGCACGAACATCGCCCGCGTCAGGAGATAAGGTCCGGGCAGCGTGACCTTGATCGGGAGATCCGTGTGGGAGCGCGCGAACGCCAGGTCGTCGACCGCCAGCGGCTCCCGCCGCTCGACGCGCCCCGTGCAGATCGGGCTGCTGATCGAATAGGCGGGAACGTCGAGCGTCTGGAGGAGCTGCTCGAAGCCGGCCTTGTCCTCGACGACGTCGAGCATCTCGGCGAGGGTCATGAGCCGTACGCCGGACAGCTTCCCGGCGACGAACGAGTAGAAGTTGTCGCGCCGCAGCTCGCCGTCCGTCACGATGTCGCAGCCGAGGGTCTCTTGCAGGCGCAGCAGATCCACCACCGCCGCGTCGGCGATGCGATCGAGTTCCGAGCGGTCGATCCGACGGTGGCGATAGGCGCGCATCGCCTCGGCGACCTTCGGCGGCCGCGGCCAGCTGCCGACGGTCGTGACAGGAAAGAGCGGCAGACTCACGACGAGGCCCGCGCGAAGAACCGCTCAGACTCGACCGCTGCCGTCAGCGGGCCGAAGCCCGTCGTTCGCCCTGGCAGCCAGGCCTTGAGGCCTTCGAGGTCCATCATCTCGCGGTGCGCGGGGTTGTCGTAGCGCATGGCAAAGAGCGCGTCGAGCCAAGCCTTCTCGGCCGAGGGGTCGAGCGCCTGGCGGACCGTGAAGACGCAGTGGTCGAAACGATCCGTTTCCCCGACAATGCCGAACTCGTTCGCGTCGATCGTGCCGTCCTTGATCCAGCCTTCCCAGTTCAGGTCGAGCATCGCGCACGCCGCGGCGTCGCCCTGTGTGAGGCAGGCCAGCGCGTCGCGCTCGCCGCCGACGTGATCGCCGTGCTTGCCGACGAGGACGTCGAACCGCCGGACCGTGACGTCCACTCCGGGCCTGAGCCCCTCGCGGCGCAGGCGGCCGAGCGGGATGAGCGTGGCCTGCGGCGAGTCGATCGCGCCGGTGGCAATCGTGCGGCCCCTCAGGTCCGCGAGCGTCTGCACCGGACCGCTTCGCCGCGCCACGACGTAGGAGATGCGATCGCGATCCGTGTCTCGCATGGCGATGGCGCGGCAGCCGTTGCCGGATCGCCGCTGCGCGTCGACCCACGCGAGCGGCGAGTTCCAGGCGATGTCGATCGCGCCGGACAGCAGTCCGGCGTTCTGATCCTCGTAGGTCGAGTAGAACGCGACGTCGATCGGCGCCCCCTGCGCGTCGAAGAAGTCGCGGATGATTTCCCAGATCACCGAGACCTTGGGGTCGTACATCACCGCGCCGACCTTCAGCGGGCGCGACATCAGAACACCTCCATGCCGCACAGGGCCCGGCCGATGAACTCGTAGGCGACGTCGCTCGTCGGCGCCATCACGATCGGCGCCCGCGCGTCGCGGAACAGGCGCTCGATGCCGTGCGCCCCGCCGAAGGCCGCGCCGCCGCAGGTCCGCATCGCCATTTCGGTGACGGCCGCCGCCGTTTCGGTGCCCGATACCTTGGCCTCGAGCACCATCAACTGTGTCGCCGGACCCGGTGACTCCAGCGAATCGAGGACGGCGCCGAGGTGCGCCCGCGCGCGATCCGTGTCGATGCGCATCCTGGCGATCTGGGCGCGCAGCGTCGGCAGGTCCGCGAGCGAACTGTTCGATTCCTCGAACCTCGCGTGGGTGACGTGGCCGATCGTCGCCCGCACAGAGGCTTCGGCGATGCCGATGCCGACCGCCGCTGTTCCCACCTGGAAGAGCGGAAGGACGACGCCGAGCATCATGTCGAGCCCTTTTCCGTCAGCCGTCAGCGCGCGGTCGGCGCCGACCGACACGTTCGAAAGCGTCATCGGTGCGCTGGCGTTGCCGCGGAGACCCAGTCCGCGCCACGCTCCCGACACCGCCACGCCCGCGTCGTCTTTGAGGACGAGGTAGATCGACATCTCGAGTGGCTGCGTCGCGCCGGCCGACTGTGTCGACACGACGTAGCCGTCGGCGTGGCCAGCCGACGTGACGAACGATTTGTGCGCGCTGATCGACACGGCGCCGTTGCCCGAGCCGCTGGCGCGGCTCACCGGCGCCCAGAAGTGGCTGCGCGATCCCTTCTCGCTGAAGGCGAGCGTCGAGAGGTGGCGTCCTGTTGCGGCGGCCTCGAGCAACGGCGCCGTCTTGTCCGGTGCTGCGGCGTAGCAGGCGACGCCGCACAGGTGCATCAGATAGACCATCGCGGTGGACGGGCACCGCTGCGCCAGGGCGTCGATCACTGCGGCAGCGGTTCGCGGACCCTGCCCGAGTCCGCCATGCGCCTTCGGCACGGTCAATCCGAGGAGCCCGTGCGCGCCCAGCGCGGCAATCGAGTCTTTCGGGAACTCCGCGTCGCGATCGACGCCCGCCGCCCGCGGCGCGAGTTCCCGCTCGGCGACCGCTGCAGCGGTGGCAGCGATCCGCTGTTGCTCGTCATTCAATCGATACATTGCCACTCCTCCTTGTGCTTACGACGTCAGGACGAGTTCCACGTCGAGATCGAGGGCCTCGCGCAGGGTACAGACGAGCGGGAGGCGTTCGATCATCTCGTCGAACATCGCGTGGACGGCGGTGTCGTCCTCCGCCGCGACGAAAACCTTGATGGCGATCCGGCGGATGCGCGGCCGCCCGGTCTCGCCGATCACTTCCAGGTACGCGAGCCCGTCTTGCAGCTCGCCCGTGACGAGCGCCTCGACCGCGTCGATCGGGAGGCGTCGGCGCCTTGCGAACTCGCGCAGCCCGTTGACGACCTCGCCACCGACGGCGCCGAGCGCGTATTCGAGTGCGGCCACGTCCGGCGACGCGTCGTCGAACTCGACGGGACGGCCGATCGAAAACTGGCGGCGGCCGACCGAGACGCGCGCGGCCGCGGGTCCCGGCGCCGTCACCCGCAGCGAGATGGTGATGGTGGTCATGCGTGTATGGTCGCGGGGCTTCGAGGCAGCCCGGCACAGACAGATGTCTGGATCAGCGAACGGGTGGCGCGACGCGCCATTCTGGCGGGGTTATCAGGTGAAGCCGGAGCCTATGCGGTACGAGCCCATGTAGCGCGCATGCTAGCACGTCTGGATAGGCGAGTGAGCAATGCGAAGTTGCGCGTGTCGCCGTGGAAGAAGAACCCGCCGGGCTGGAAAACGTCACGCTGAGGCCGTCCCCGTCCCGCCGCTCCCAAACGGAGAAGCCCACCAGCTTCAGACCGGCGAGCCCTCCATCGATGAAGTGAATGTCGGCGTCCGCAAGCTTCCCAGCGGGCGTCGATCGATCGTTGCGGAGAATCTCTACTTCGATGGCCATGGTGTCCCTCAGAAATTCGGCCCGGTGCTGCCAACGTGCGAGCAAACGTTGCTATCGTCATGGTTCCTCTCGTCAGGCAGCGATTGACACCGGACGCGCCGAGCGGGCATACTGGCGCGCCTACGCGCGTGGTGTCGGGGCTCCACGCCCCTCGCACAGGGAGGCAGACCGTGAGCGAGCAGTACACAGCCGACTACATTCGCACCTCGGTGAGGCAAATGGTGGCGGACATCGCGGAGGTCCCGCTCGCCGACGTGACCGACACCGCAAGCTTCATGGACCAGCTCGGTATGGACTCCCTCCGCGCGATGGAACTGATGGTCGCAGTGGACAAGAAGTACAGGATCAAGATTCCGGAAGACCAGTTCATCAACATCGCCAACGTGGACCAGGCTGTCGCGGCGGTTCAGCGCCAACTCGCGGGCAGCTAGCGGGCCACCGTTCATCGAGACTCCGCGATGACGAGAGTGGTCGTGACCGGCGTCGGGCTGGTCACCCCTGTCGGCAGTGGACGTGACGAGGCGTGGCAAGCCCTGCTCGACGGCCGCTCCGGCATTGGACCGGTCACCTCGTTCGACACGGCGGAGTACCCGGTCCATGTCGGGGCGGAGGTCAAGGCCTTCAGTCCAGCCGCCTACTTCCGCCGGCAGGATCCGCACCGCATGGGTCGGGCGTCGCAGCTGGCTGTCGCCGCAGCCAGGCTCGCCATCGACGATGCGCGCCTCGAACCCGGGTCCTGGAGGCCGTCTCGCGTCGGTGTCGTGCTGGGAACCACCTCGGGTGAGGCCCAGGTCGTCCAGCAGTACAACGACATCCGCAAGGCGTCGGGCGTCCCCTCGATTCCAGACGACCTGCCCGGGCAGTACCCGTCGCACCTCATCCCGGGCCGGGTCGCGACCGAATTCGGCGCACTCGGGCCGTGCCTGATGATTCCGACGGCATGTGCGGCCGGGAACTACGCGATCGGCTACGGGTTCGACCTGGTGCGGGCCGGTCGGCTGGAGATCGCGTTGACGGGTGGCGCCGACCCGTTCTCCCGCATCACGTATTCCGGCTTCGCGCGGCTCGGGGCCATCGCTCCGGAACGTTGCCAGCCCTTCGACCGCAACCGGAAGGGAATGATCCCGGGCGAAGGTGCTGCTGTCGTCGTCCTCGAGTCGCTCGACCGGGCCTTGGCGCGGCGGGCGCCGATCTACGCCGAAATCCTCGGGTACGGCCTCACCTGCGACGCCCATCACATGACGGCCGGTCACCCGCTGGGCGACGGGGCGGCGCGTGCCATGACCGCGGCGCTGGCAGACAGTGGCGTTGGCACCGACGCCGTCGACTACGTCAGCGCGCACGGCACCGGCACGCCCGCCAACGACCGCGTGGAGGCCCTGGCCCTGCGGTCGGTGTTTGGCGCCCGAGCCGGGCGGCTCCCCGTGAGTTCCATCAAGTCGATGATCGGCCACACGATGGGCGCAGCGAGCGCCATCGAGGCCGCGGTCTGCGCGCTCGCGCTGTCGACCGGCTTCGTGCCGCCGACCATCAACTTCGAATCGCCCGATCCCGAGTGTCCGATCGACTGCGTGCCCAACCAGGCGCGTGAACTCCATCCACGCGTCGTGCTGAACAATGCGTACGCGTTCGGGGGGAACAACGCGTCGCTCTGCATGGCGCGATTCGAGCACGGGGCGCGCGCGAGATGAGCGAGCGCGTTGTCATCACCGGTGCGGGCGTTGTCTCGCCGATCGGCATCGGCGCAGCGGCGTTCTCGCGTGCCCTGCTCGACGGCGTCCCCGCGGGCGCACCGAGCGCGCGATTTGGCAACGCGTACGTGACCGCGGAAATCGCCGACTTCAGCCCCGAGCCGTGGCTCGGCACCGCGGTTCGCGCGCTGGACCGCACCGCCCGGCTCCTGTGCGTGGCCACCTGCCTGGCGATGGTCGACGCGGGCCTCGACGGGCCGGCAGCAGGAGGCGAGGCCGATCTCGGCCTCGTCTGCGGGACGATGCTCGGGAGCGTGCACAGCATCGCGAGCTTCGACTGGGACGGGATCACCGAGGGCCCGCAGTACGTGAGCCCCCTGGCGTTTCCGAACACGGTGATCAATTCGGCCGCCGCGCACGCGGCCATCAGGTTCTCGCTGCGAGGGATCAACTCCACGCTCTGCGCCGGCCTGGCCTCCGGAGTGTTCGCGCTGGGCTATGCGGCCGACTTCGTTCGCCTGGGTCGCGTGCGGCGCGTGCTCGCCGGCGGCGTCGACGAACTGTGCGAGGAACTGCTGGCCGGCCTGCAGAAGTCCGGGGCACTGTCGGTCGCGGGAGAGGCTCGCCCGTTCGCGCGAGGGCGCGACGGTTGCGTTCCCGGCGAGGGCTCTGCGATGCTGGTCCTCGAACGCGAAGCAGACGCACGCGCACGGGGGAAGGAGCCGAGCATCGCGCTCGCCGGCTTCGGTGCCACCCGCGACCCCACCGGGCAGGTCGCCGGCCGTGATGCGGGGCGAGGTGCTTCGGAGGCCATCCGGCTGGCGCTGGAGCAGGCGGGAATCCGGCCGGAACGGGTGGCCTGCATCGTCTCGGGCGGATCCGGTCACCGGCTGGGGGATGTGATGGAGGCCGCCGCGCTGCGCACCGTCTTCGGCGAACGGTTGATGGAGATCCCTGCCTGCGCGCCGAAGGCATCGTTCGGGGAGTGCCTCGGCGGCGCCGGTGCAATGGCTACGCTGGTGGCGAGTGCCGCGCTCTCCGGGCAGCGGCTCCCGCCAACCCCTGGAAGCCGCGGGAACGACGAGTACGGCATCGGGATCGCACCGGTGGCCCAGGAGGTTCGTGGAGACTATGCGCTGGTCAACATCTCGGGCTGCGACGGCAGCAACGCCGCCCTGGTCCTGCATCGCTCTTCGGCGGATCGCTGAGATGCGCGGTCCTTCCGCGTGGAGGACGTCGTGAAGGTCGCACTCGTCACGGGCGGGTCGCGTGGCATCGGCCGTGCCATCGTCGACACCTTCGCCCGGAGCGGATATCGCGTCGCGTTCACGTACGCGACGAACCGGGACGCGGCTGACGAGGTGGTGGCCGCCCTCGCGGCCGAAGACGGCGCGGCGGCGGCGTACCAGGCGGACGTCCGGGACTTCGCCCGCGCCGGGCACGTCGTTGCGAGCGTGGAGGAGACGCTGGGCCCGATTGCCGTGCTCGTGAACAACGCGGGCATCAGGCGGGACGGCGCCTTCGGGTTCATGAGCCCCGAGGATTGGCAGGCCGTGATCGACACGAACCTCACGGGGCCGTTCAACTACGCGAGGCTCGTCGTTCGCGGCATGCTCGGCGCCGGCGGGTCGATCATCAACATCACCAGCACCAGCGGGCTCGTCGGGCTTCCCGGGCAGGTCAACTACAGCGCATCGAAGGCCGGCGTCATCGGATTCACGAAGGCGCTGGCCAAGGAGGTGGCGCGCCTCGGCGTGCGGGTGAATGCCATCGCGCCCGGGTTCATCGAATCGGACATGACCGCGTCGCTGAGCGACGTCGCGAAGAAGAAGCTGTACGCGTCCATCCCCATGGGTGTGCCGGGACGACCCCGGGCCGTGGCAGACCTCGCTCTGTTCCTCGCGGGCGAGTCCGCGTCGTACATCACCGGGCAGGTGTACGCCGTGGACGGCGGACTGGTATGAGCGGGAATCCGACGGCGGTGGAGGCGGTTCCGCGCGAACGCGACGACGTCGTGATCGTCGGTGCCGGCCTCGCGGGACTGTCCCTCGCGCGGCAGCTCCTCCTGCAGACGGACACGTCCGTTTTCCTCCTCGACAAGTGGAACACGCCCTTCGCGGGCGCAGCGAAACGGTCCCGGTGGAGCCTGGACCCGTCGGCCCTCGCCGGTTTTCCTCCGAGCGACAGCCTGGCGCTCGCGTCCGCATGATGCCGTCGAACACGCCCGACCACGCGCCGCTTTTGGAACACTGCTTTCTCTTCGACGCCGTGGAGGGAGCGCGGCCCGTCCGGGGAATCGTCGGTGCCGTGCCGCCATGGCTGCGCGGCTCCTACTACGCCAACGGGCCGGCCCGATTCTCGCGC
Organism: uncultured Acidobacteriota bacterium; assembly: GCA_963817635.1. Lineage (GTDB taxonomy): Bacteria > Acidobacteriota > Vicinamibacteria > Vicinamibacterales > 2-12-FULL-66-21 > CAWFPR01. The sequence goes on from CAWFPR010000009.1 coordinate 106,247, forward strand.
GGAGGGCTGCGCTATCGGCACTGGCTCGACGGCGACGGGATGGTCTGCGCGATGCACTTCTCCGACGACGGCGTGGAGTTCGTCAACCGCTTCGTGCGCACGCGCAAGCTCGAGGACGAGGAGGCCGCGGGCGCACCGCTCTACCGCACGTTCGGCACCGCGTTTCCAGGCGACCTGCTGCGTTATCGGATGATGCTCTCATCGCCGGTCAACGTGAGCGTCTACCCGTTCGCCGGCACGCTGCTCGCGTTCGGTGAGCAGTCGCTTCCCGTCGAACTCGACCCGCATACGCTGGACACGCGGGGCGTGTACGACTTTCACGGCCGGCTCAACGAAGTGAGCCCGTTTGCCGCTCACGCCAAGATCGATCCCAGGAGCGGGCGACTCGTGAACTTCGGCATGGCCTACTCGCCGAAACAGCCGGGCATCATCGTGTACGAGTTCGAACGCGATGGCACGCTCGCGCACCGCCGGCGCCATCGGATCTCGCGCCCGTACGCGAACCACGACTGCGGGGTCACGCCGGAGCACGTCGTCTTCTACCTGAGCCCGCTGCTGATGGACTTCGACCGGTTCCTTGCCGGGGCGTCGGTGATGGCATCGCTCGAATGGGTTCCGGACTCCGGCGGCGAGATTCTCGTGGTCCCCCGGGCGCCGGGCCACGGCGAGGCCTTTTCCGTCGCCGTGGGCGCGGGGTTCTGCCTGCACATGATCAACTGCTTCGAGGCCGACGGCGTGCTGACGGTCGACATCCTCGAGCTCGACTCGCCCATCTACCCGGAGTACCGAACCAGTCCCCGATCTCTTCCGGGCGGCGCCGCTCGGCCGCCCGGTGCGTCATCGGATCGAGCTGACCTCGCGCTCGATCGTCGAGCGCACGGCGCTCCCGTACGATCGCACGCCGGATTTCCCCGCGATCGATGGCCGGCTGCTCGGCCGCCCGTACACCGACAGCTGGATGCTGGGCATGTCGCACGCCGGTGAGGACGGCCGGAAGTTCTTCGACCAGGTCGCTCGGGTGTCGTGGGCGCACCCCGACGCCGCGGACGTCTATCAATGCCCGCCAGGCGAGTACGTCGCCGGTGAGCCGGTCTTCGTGCACGACCCCTTGAACGACGCCGATGCCGTCGTCATCGTGCAGTTGCTCGACGCGCGCGCCCGTGCGGCGACGGTGGTCCTTCTCGACGCATTCGACATCCGACGCGGACCCATCGCACGGTTGCCGCTCGGCCGGCAGATACATCCCGGTTTCCACGCGAGCTTTGCCCCGACGCGTGTGGCCGTCAGTGCCCAGGAGGAGAGCGTGAGCGATGGCTGAGCAAGCGAAGACGCGCAAGAGAACGATCGAATGGGAAGACCAGACGGGCGTGGCGCGGGAAGCGAGGCGGCTGTCGGGTGCGGCGTTCTTCGATGCGATGCGCCGCGGAAAGATTCCGAAGCCACCGTTCACGCAGTTGATCGGCATCGACCTGTTCGACGCGGGGCAGGGCATGTTTCAGATGAGCCTGTCGCCGGACGAGTGCCACTACAACCCGATGGGCTGCGTGCACGGCGGGATTCTCGCGACGTTGCTGGACTCGGTGATGTCCGGGGCCGTCCACACGGTGCTGCCGGCCGGGCGCGCCTACCTCACGATCGAGATGAAGGTGAACTTCCTCCGGCCGGTGTTCGATCGGAGCGGCGAGATCATGGCGGAGGGCAAGGTGGTGTCGGCCGGCCGCCAGATTGCGACGGCCGAGGGGCGCATCATCGACTCGCGCGGCGAGGTGTGCGCGACCGGGTCCGCGACGTGCCTGATCTTCGACTCGAAGATCCCCCCGAGCGACCTGAAGGTCGGCGGGTAGGGGACGCGTCACCGGCACCTGCGTCGCCAGGCCGCGCCCTGGTTCTGATCAGCAGCCCGTCGCGGTAGGCCTGCCGCGTCACGCGGCGGACCACCAGAACTCCAAGTACTGTTGGTTGCCCCCGCGATTTGCGTCCTCGCGGCGGCGGGAGGCTCAGAGCGGCTGCATCAAGCAGTACAAAAACACTTCTTCGCGGAATCGATTCAACGGCTTCCCGCCACAGATTACTTCTCGATGTGAACCCGCAACCGTCGGTGTTTGCCAGCGGTTCCGGGGCGACCTTACACAGTTTCTACACAGTTCTGAGCGCCACTTATTCGCGTACTCCGCCGTGTTCGTCGGTACGGGTGGCAGCGACCTCGCGAGCTGAGTGAGTGTCGGATTTTCATTGGCGGCCCTCAGAACTCGATCATCACCTTGATGGCTTCGCGGTCATTCATCACGGTACCCATCGGGAACACCGTCGATGTTCGTGATGCAATCGAACACCAGCCCGGCTCGATTCGGCCTTCCAGCACGTCGGGCATGAGCTCGTGCATGTAGGCACGGACCGGCGCCGGGCCGCCGGCAATGGTGATGTTGGCGTAGAACGTCGGCTGCGCATTCGGGATCGTCGTCTCTTGAGGCACGCCGACGCGGCCGACGGCACCGCCGGCACGCGCGATGCCCACCGCGGTGCGCATCGATTCGCTGCGGCCGACGCACTCGAGAACGGAATGGGCGCCGAGCCCACCGGCCAGCTCGCGCGCGCGCTCGATCGCAGCGTCTCCCCGCTCGCTGACGACGTCAGTCGCCCCGAACCGGCGGGCCGGGGCAATGCGGGCGGGGTGACGGCCGAGCATGATGATCTGCTCCGCACCGAGACGACGGGCGGCGATGACGCCCCAGAGACCCACCGCGCCATCACCAACGGCCGCGGCCACCTTGCCGGGTCGCACATTCGCCCTCAGCGCTGCGTGATGCGCCCGCCGCAACCCTACGCGGCGCGCGGCCGAGGTCGCATTAGCAGGCATTCAGTCAATCTTCGCCAGCGCTAATATCGCTTATCCTCCGTGGATATCGGCGACTCCGATCCGTTCGTCGAAAAGGAGTTGCGGCCCGAATTGCTGGAAGCACCGTGCGTCCCGGCGGGCATCGCGCTCTCATTGCGCACCAGCCGAGGTACGATCACAGCTATTGTTTCATCTCGAAGTTCGTGCCCGATCACGTTGCTTGGCATGCGGAGAGATCGCGAAGGAGATAGACGATGAGGCTCAATCGACGCGCGTTCGTTCAATTGGCCGCGGCGATGGGGGCCTCGCTGGCGTGGGGCGGCTCGGCTCGAGCGTCAACCACCGGCTGGCATGAGCGGCGCGACCTTTATCCGGAGGGCGTCGCGTCCGGCGATCCCGATCCGAGCAGCGTTATCCTCTGGACTCGGCGGCCGTTCGAGTCGGGCGGCCGACGTGTGCTCACGGTGGAGGTTGCCGAGGATGATGCGTTCCGGCGGGTCGTCGCAAAGGCGTCCGCGCCGGTCTCACCGGAATCGGATTGGACGACGCGCGTGCTGGTCGGTCGGCAGGTCGCGCCAAGGAGGTCAGGACCGTGATAATATTGTTGGGCTAACCCATGGTGCGCAAACCACATAAGCGCACCATCGCCCAATGGATCTCGTTCTCTTGACCTCTGTTGATCGGCCCAGGTGGGCCAGTTCGTGGGATCGTTGAAGCGTGAACCGGAGCCGAGGCGCCGCGCTGGCTCCGTCGTGTTCGGGCCGACCCAACCGGCGGCCGACGCGGAAGCGTCGAGGCCCGAGCCGCCGCGCATGCCCGAGCTCCAGCGGCTGCTGGGCTGGTTCATCGGCGTGCGCTGGCTCTTCGTCTGCGGGCTGGTGCTCGCCGTGGTCTTCGCGGTCCACGTCTTCGGGATCGAGCTGGCCGAAGGCAAAGCCCTGGCCGTGGCGGTGGTCATCGCCTCGTACAACGTCCTCTTCGCCGCGTACCACCGCTACCAGCGGCGGCTGAGCCCGGGCCCTGCCGGCGGCGGCCTCGAGGCGGGCCTGCAAATCGGCCTCGACCTCGTCGCCCTCACCGTGCTCCTCCACTTCATGGGGGGCGGCACGAGCCCGCTCGTCTGCCTCTACCTCATCCACGCGAACGCCGGGGTGATGCTCCTCCCGAGGCGCGCGGCGTGGGCGATCGGCGCTGGCGCCTTCGGGTTGTTCCTCTCGCTGATGGTGCTGGAGTGGGGCGCGGTCCTGCCCAGCGACGCCCTCACCGGCGTCTCGGCCGTGGTCGGGGCCCAGACCCAGTTCCGGGCGGTGCTGGCCCTCTCGCTGCTCGTCACGATGAGCGCCTCGATGGCCATCACCAGCACCATCGTGCGGGGGCTGCGGACGCGCGAGCGGCAACTGGAGGAGGCGCTGACCAGCCTCTCCGAAAAGCAGATGCAGCTGGTCCAGACCGAGAAGCAGGCCTCGCTGGGGCGACTGGTGGCCGGCATCGCCCACGAGATCAACAACCCCATCCAATTCATCCACTGCAACATGGGCCTGCTCGCCGAGGCCTTCACCGACGCCCTGCCCATCCTGGACGCCGAGGCCGGGCGCCGGCCGGACCTGCGCCTGGCGCGGCTCGACTACCCGTTCTTTCGCAGGCAGGTCCCGGTGCTGCTGCAGGATTTGAGCGACGGCGCCGATCGCATCGGCATCATCGTCCGCGAGCTGCGGACCTACGCGCGGCGCGACGAGGGGCGGCTCGACCAGGACGTGGACATCGCCGCCGTGGTCCGGGCCTCCACACGGCTCCTCCACAACCGGCTCAAGCACTACCACGTGGACGAGGACCTCGATCCGGCGCTGCCCGCGCTGCAGGGCAACGGAGCCCAGCTCCAGCAGGTGGTGGTGAACGCGCTGGAGAACGCGGTCCAGGCGCTCCCCACGGACGGGACGGGCCACATCGCCGTGCGCGCCCACCCGGCCAGGGGCGGCAAGGTCATCGAGTTCACCGTCGAGGACAACGGCTGCGGCATCGCGCCCGAGCACCGCGACCGAATCTTCGACCCCTTCTTCACCACCCGTCAGGCCTCCGGCGGCACGGGGCTGGGCCTGGCCATCATCGAGGACATCGTGAAGCAGCACCGCGGACGGATCGAGGTGGAGAGCGGGGTGGGCCAGGGGACGATCTTCCGCTTCCTGCTGCCGGTGAAGGGAGGGAGTGCCGCGTGAACCGCATCCTCATCCTCGACGACGACCGGGCGGTCCTGAACTCCTTCGAGACGCTGCTGGCGCAGACCGGCCGCTACGAGACCGAAGTGCTGGCCGACAGCACTCAGGCCGGGGACCGGATCGCCACCGGCCGGTTCGACCTGGTGCTGCTGGACATGGACATGCCGGTGGTGAGCGGGAGTGAGGTGCTCCGCCACGTGCGGCTTCACCACCCCGACGTGGCGGTGGTGGTGATCACCGGCGTGGGAGACGTCGAGCTCGCCGTCGAGTCGATGAAGCTCGGCGCCTTCGACTATCTCTGCAAGCCGGTGAACAACGAGCGGCTGGTGACGTGCCTCGACCGCGCCCTGGAGGGCTCGCGCCGCCGCGGGGAGCTGCACCAGCTCCAGGCCGGCGGGACGGCGGGCCCGCGCTTCCGGGAGGCGTTCAAGGACTTCGTCACTCAGGACAAGGCGCTCATGCGCACGCTGGGAGACGTGGAGCGGATCGCCCTCAGCAACAACAGCGTGCTGATCCGGGGCGAGAGCGGCACCGGGAAGGAGCTGGTGGCGCGGGCCCTCCACCAGCTCGGGACCCGGGCCGGCAAGCCCTTCATCCCGGTCAACGCCGCAGCCTTCGCCTCGTCGCTGTTCGAGGCGCAGTTCTTCGGCCACGAGCGCGGGGCCTTCACCGGCGCCGACGCGGCCCGACCCGGCATCTTCGAGGAGGCTGATGGCGGGACGCTGTTCCTGGACGAGATTGCCGACATCGAGCTCCCGGTGCAGGGCAAGCTGCTGCGGGCGCTGCAGAGCGGGGAGTACCACCGGCTCGGCTCCACTCGGAAACGCGACGCCGACGTGCGCCTCATCTCCGCCACCAACAAGGACCTCGAGCGGGAGATCGAGGCCGGCAGGTTCCGCGACGACCTCTACTACCGCATCTCCATCTCCACCATCTACGTGCCGCCCCTGCGCGAGCGGCGCGGCGATGTGGAGCTCCTCGCCTACTTCTTCCTCGACCGCTACTGCCACCAGAACGGCAAGACCATCCAGTCCATCTCCGAGCCGGTGATGGAGGTGCTGGAGGCCTACGACTTCCCGGGCAACCTGCGTGAGCTGGAGAACGTGATTGCCGGCGCGGTGGTCCTCGAGCCCGACTCGGTTCTGGGCCTGTCCTCCCTCCCCGCCAACCTCCGCGCGGCGGCCACCCGCACTGAGGCGCGGGTGCCGCGGGACGTGCGCAAGACCCTCGCCGATCTGGAGGACGAGCACATCCGCGCGGTGATCGAGCTACACGAGCGGCAACCGCAGCGCCGCCGCCCGCATTCTGGGCATCTCCCGCGTCGGGCTCCTCGGGAAGCTGAAGCGCCTGGGGATTGAGGCCGAGCCGCCGCCGGCCCAGCGTGCACCCGGCGTGTAGACGGACTCCGAGCCGAGCCGGACAGTCCCTGATTCCAAAGTGACAAGGCCGTTGACAGGTGCCAACGGACTTATCACCCCGCCTCGCGTTCGCCGCGTCCTTCTCTCTTGAACATCAAGCACTTCCGGGCGCTCCGCCGGTGGCGCCCGCCTTGCTCAACCGTGGAACGTCCCTCTAATCCACAGGAAGCGAGGCTTTCATGTTCGCCAATCAGATCGGGCTTATGCCGGCACGCGCCCGCACCGCGCCACCCCCTTGGGCAGTCCTCTCAGTGAAGTGCTGCGTCGTGGGCATCCTGACCTTCCCCTTGGCCGTGCCACTGCTGCTGGCCGGCAGCGCCGCACTGGGCGTGGCCGACCCCTTCCGCCGCGGCGCCTTCTTCTCCGCCGTCGGTGTGTGGGTCGCAATGTTCGTCCTGGCCCAGTACCTCACCACCGTCTACCCGCCTGTCCCGAGGCGTTGAATGGCCCCCCGATTCTCCCGCCGCGCGTGGTTCGGCGTGGCCGCGGCGACCTGCGCCGCCGCGATCCCCGGCCGCACCGAGGCCGCCACCGTCGCGGTTGAGCCCGAAGCGTTGGGGCTGCTCTACGACTCCACCCGCTGCGTCGGCTGCGGCGGTTGCGCCGCCGCGTGCAAGGAGTCCAACGGCCTGCCCTGGGACGGCGAGCCCAGGGAGCTCGACTGCACCACCAAGAACGTGGTGAAGACGCGCCACCTCCGACAGCCCTCCGCCGCCGGGGCCGACACCGCCTTCGTGAAGCGCCAGTGCATGCACTGCGTCGATCCCTCCTGCGTCTCGGCCTGCATGCTGGGCGCGCTCCACAAGCTGGGGAACAGCAAGCGCGTAGCCGGCGAGCCCCAGGGCACCGGCATCGTGGCCTGGGACGCGGATCTCTGTCTGGGCTGCCGCTACTGCCAGATCGCCTGCGCCTTCTCCATCCCCAAGTTCGAATGGCAGGCGACCAATCCACGCATCGTGAAGTGCGAGCTCTGCCGGCACCGCGCCGATCCCGCCCAGGGCGGCCCCCGGGCCGTCGCCAACCCAGCCTGCGCCGAGGTCTGCCCGGCCGAGGCGGTGATGTTCGGCCGGCGCGCCGACCTGCTGGCCGAGGCGTGGCGGCGCATCTCCGCCGAGCCGGACAGATACGCGCCCCGGGTCTACGGCGAGAGCGACGGCGGCGGCACCCAGGTGCTCTACCTGGCCGCCGCGGGCGTCTCCTTCCAGGACCTCGGCCTGCCGGAGCTGCCCAGTCAGTCCCCGGCCAGCCTGTCGGAGACGGTCTCCCACACGCCGTACCTGCACGGCCTCACCCCCATCGCCCTCTACGCCGCCGCCGCCGCCATCATGGTGCGGAACCGCAAGCGCGGCGAAGAGGAGCCCACCCACCGCCGCGAGGAGCCGAAATGACCCTGCATGCGCACCCCAGGCCCATCGGCGGCCCCCTGCTCGACCGCGGCATGATCACGCTGCTGGCGCTCTTCGGAATCGCCGAGGGCGTCATCATCTGGCGGTTCCTGGCCGGCATCGGCCCGGTCAGCAACATGAACGACGGGTATGCCTGGGGCATCTGGGAACCCATCAACGTGGTGGTCTTCACCGGGATCGGCGCCGGCGCCTACTCCGTCGGCCTGCTCTGCTACCTCCTCAACCGCGGCCAGTACCACCCGCTGGTCCGGCCTTCGGTGCTGGTGGGCGCCATCGCGTACTCGCTGGGCGGCGCCTCCATCATCGTGGCCCTGGGCCGGCCCTGGAACATGTACTGGCTGGCCATGCCGCCCATGTGGAACCTGTCCTCGGTCCTGCTCGAGGTGGCGGTCTGCGTGATTGCCTACGTGAGCGTGCTCTGGATCGAGGTGCTCCCGGCGGCGCTGGACCGGGCCGCCACGAGCCGCCATCCGCGCTTGTCGGCCTTGGGCCGGCGCTGGGGCGCGCGGCTGGCCGGCGCCATGCCCTTCATCCTCGCGCTGGCCATGCTCCTGCCCACGATGCACCAGAGCTCGCTGGGCGGGCTCATGATCGTGGCCGGCCCCAAGCTCCATCCGCTCTGGCAGACGACGCTGCTGCCGCTGCTGGCGCTGGTCTCCTGCCTGTCCATGGGCCTGGGCACGGTGGTGGTCCTCACGGCCATGATGAAGCACTCCTGGAACGCGCGGCACGACCACGAGCTGCTGGTGGAGATGTGCCGGGTGAACGGCGGCCTGCTGGTCCTCTTCACCGGGCTACGGTTTGCCGACCTGATGGCCGCCGGGAAGCTGGAGCTCCTGGCCGTGCCGGACTTCTTCCTCATCGTCTTCGTGCTGGAGATGGCGCTCTTCCTCATCCCCGCCTTCGTCTTCCTCAGCGAGCGGGTCGAGAACGCCCGCGCCCGGTTCGTCGCCGCGCTGTCGGCGGTAGGGGCGGGCGCGCTCTGGCGGGTGGACGCCTTCCTCACCTGCTACAACGGCGGCGAGTCCTTCCACTACTGGCCGTCCTGGGGCGAGATCGCGGTCACGGTGGGCATGGCCGCCATCGGCGCGGCCGTCTTCATCACCGTCACCCGGCTGCTGCCGGTGGTGGTGGTGCACGACACGCCCGTGCCGGCGTCCATCGCCGCCTTCGTGCTCTCCGCCAAGCGGGGGGCGGACCCGGGGAGGCCGGGCGCGCCGGCGACCCCGTAGCCCGACCGGCCGCCGCGGCGCGCGCCCGCCAGCTCGGCGGAGGCCTCCGCGCCGGCCGGCGTCCGCTGGCGATCGAGGACAACCTGGTAGCACTCGCCGCCGCCAAGGTTGAGATCGACCCAGCGCCGGCGTCCAACGTTTCCGGGGTTTCGTTGGCGAGTGCTGCGCGAGTATGAGAAATGGCTGACGGCCCGCGCGCCCCTGCGCGCGGAGTTGATGGACATGGTCGGGGAAACCGCCGGGGCGTTGGGCCACCCCGCCGAGGCGCAAGCCCTCGGCTTCAACAACGACCAGCTGCACGACCAAGCACCCGGCCGCTGGGTCACACCGCGTGCGGACCGGCGAGGAGGTCGAGGCCGTGTTCGGGGAGCGCCTGAAAGCGATCTACCATCGGCGTTCCTTTGCGTTCTAGACTGGAGGGCCGGAATCGGACGGTTCTGCTTCGGAGGCTTGGGTCGCCGAGCAGGCCGTATCCCCGAAAGTGATCGCGGCACATTCGGGGGTGTATCACGATCGGTATCACAATTCGGGTTTACCGGCTCGGCCACTAGCCTGCAAACTGCTGATTCGGAAGACACGGAGAGATGTCCGAGTGGTTGTCCTCCTTCGCGGCTTCGCCGCTTCGGCGGGACATCTCGTCGTAGCTCGCGCTGGCCTCAGACGCGAGCGGAGGCGGTTGAAGGAGCACGCTTGGAAATTGCTCTGACGGTCTGCGATGGCGTGCTGCAGATTTCGATTACCGTTGCGAAGCCAACCACTTAACCGCGATCGCGTCACACTCGGTCGATCACCGTAAACCTCTGTAGATCTCGCGGAATCGACAGGGTCACGTCACGGTTACGTCACAGTCCACGCAGGCTTGAAGCAGCACGCGTTCAGGCGTGTCGCGTCAGGCGGTCTTCGTTCGAACGACCAGGTCAACGTCACAGTTGAGCACTTGCAGCAGCGCGAGCAGCTGATCGACAGATTTGCGGTAGTTCGTCTGATCGAGCAGGCGATACAACTGCGCCGCCGACGTCCCCAGCCGGCGCACGATCTCGCGCTTCGAGAGCGGGCTCTCCGCGACTCGCTTCTGTGCTTCGAGTGTCAGTCGGTACAAGAGGAGATCGCGGAGGTAGGTTGGATCCTGGTTGTACTCGAGCACCTGCTCGACGTGCACTGTGCCGGTGCGGCCGGAGTGGAGGACGTAGGTAAACGCCTCCCGGCCAGCCTCTGCGTCAACGGAGAGCTCCGTGACCGGGTCCTCGGTCGTGGGTCCCGGCGCCGCCTTCGAGAACGGGAAGACGAGCGTCTTCGTCGAGGTGGCGACCTCAAACACCTTCTTCCGATTGTTATGCCTGACAGAGCGGATCTTCACAGCAGGCCCTCAGCTTCGAGCTGGTGGATCAGCTCCAGAATGCGCCGCGTCGCCGCGCCCTTCATCGGTTTCTGGTTGTCCAAATCCCACTTCACGATCAGCTTGCCGTCGCAATAAACGTGCACATGCCGCGGCGGGTGATCGCCTTTCCACGTGATGAAGACGTACCCGCCCCGCCGGTGCTTGCCCACCGATGTAAGATGTTACCACATGAGGTAACAGTTTGGCAACAGAGGACAAAGCGCATTGGCTTGCTTCCCGATCTGGAAGCAGCGAACGCGGCGGCACAAGCGCGAGCGGCGCATTGCTGCGATATTTGATGGGGTAGGTGGGACGACCCGAGTGCGATCCCTCTAGAGGCCCGGTGGGCCCGCTCATTTCATGTATGGCAGTGGGACATTGCCCGCGGCGTCAGCCAGGCGGCCGACAAGCTGCGCACGCGGGCAATCATACGACTGCGTCCAGAACGGGCGTGCCTTCTACAGCCAAGGGCATCTCGATGACAAAAACGCAGCCCTTACCAGGCAGGTTGCGAAAATCGATGTCCCCACCGTGCATTCTGACGGCCTTTCGGGCGATCGAGAGGCCGAGGCCGAGACCGGTCCGGTCGTTCCTGCGCCGGTCGGCGAACACCTTGAACGGGTCGACAGTGCTGTCCGGAATGCCGCCGCACTCGTCTTCAATTTCGATCCTCAGGCGCCCGTCGTCGCCCAGTGCCCGGAGCACCACGCGCCCGTCCGCCGGCGTGTACTTAAACGCGTTGTTCAACAGGTTCATCACGGCGGACGCGAGGAGCTGCGGATCGGCGTTCACGGCGAGCTGAGGGTCCACGTGCTCGAGGGCGAACCGCAGGGCACGGGACTCGGCGTGCAGGTTGGCGACCACGGCGATTTCGCTCAGGAAAGCGGCGACCGACACCCGCTCGCTCCGTTGGAGGTTAGCGGCCATTCGCACGTCGGCCAGAGTGTTGTCGACAAGGTCGTGCAGTCGCGTGAGGCTGCGGCCGAGTACGGTTCCCGTACTGCCGTTGACGGCAACGGTTCCCTGTTTCAACGCGTGGAACGCGAGGAGCGCGGTGTTGAGGATGTCGCGAATTTCGTGAGCCAGTTGTCCGGATCGCTCGATTTCTTCACTTGATCTCGATTCGCTGGTGATGCGCGCGTGTTCCGTCACGGCTCCCGCGATCGCGGTGTCGAGGCAACGGTTCAGCGTGTGAAATTCTTCGGTCGTGATCGGAACGCGCTGCTCGACGGCGACCTCGGTGATGGCTTGACAGATATCGCCGTAATCGTGGACGACCTGAGAAATGTTGAACCCGAGTGCCCGCAACTCACGCCCGTGCTTCACCGCTGACGCCGCGATGGCCTTCTGCGAAAACGGCGTTGGCGTCGTCTCCCACCGCAGCGTCTCGGAGAGCTGACTCAGGAACAGCGGTACTCCGTGCTCGAGCTCGCTCGTTGACACAAGCGGCCAGGGCCGATCGGTCAGTTTCTCCCTCGTCCTCGTCATGATCGCGTCTCGATAGGTCGTGATGAATTCGTGGAGCATTGAAGCCTCATCCCTGCTGCTCAAGAAACGCTGTTCGCTCTGACGGTTTGTGCCTCTTCTCTGGAGGCTGACGGTACCGAGGGCTCAACGTCGCTTTCTGGGGAGCGAACGTGCGGGCACGGTCGGGGGCCGACTCTTTCCAGGCGCCGGCTCACGAATCAGCGTCGCTGCGTTTTCTGCTCTGGAAACGTCTCCCTCGACAACCCTCTTCACGACATCGATGGGAACCTGCTCGAAATGCGTTCGCGACTTTCGCGTGGCACCGTTCGTTTTTCTCATCGATGAACAGTACCTGAGCGCACGTCATGCGGGTCACCTCTTTAGGGAAACCGATCCGCCTCTTTAGCGTTGGCCACTGTGTTCGATTTGCGGGACCTGTACGCGACGTCGTCCAAGCGCCTCGTGAGAGAAGGGGGGGGGGCTATTTAGCGGGTCGGGTGTATACTAACGGCTCTCGTCATTATAAGCATACTATTACGTCACGTTAGTTTAACGTTTGTGCTTGCCCGAAAGGAGTATGGGCGATGAGTGGTCGGAACAAGACGGTGCCGATGAACTTCAAGGGCATGGCCCAGGCGGATGTTCCGCAAGGTCGCAATGGAAAGCACAAAGCGATTGTGACCAAGATCCTCTCGGATCTCGATCAGATACAGGAGGGCGTCGCGCTCAAGGTGCCAGTGGCACAATTGACAGCCGGCAAGGAGAACGTACGGTCAGCGTTGAATCGCGCGACCCGGAAAGGCGGACGCACTGTCGCGACCGCGAGCGATGGTAATTTCTTGTATGTGTGGAACGAAACGCCGTAGAGGACGACCGCTGCGCGATTGAAAGATCCGCCGATGCCGTCGAGGGCACCGTGACGAAATCCGTAGTTCCAACCAAGCATCCGGTCCGTCTCTACTTCGGTCCCCAATCAGTTGTAACGAACCACGCCAGCGTCGGGTTCAGCTCGGTCCCTTCCGGTAATCTAGGATTTGCAGCTGCCGATCCGCGCGACGCATGCTTGTCGACGCGAGTCTGAGCGGCTAGGAAAACGGGCGGCGCGACTGGTCGCTGCTGCCGGACCATGGTGCGTCACGTGGCGACTGTCATTCCAGCCGAGGGGCCATTCTCACGCGCGTTCTTGAGGCGATGCACTGGATCTCCCCGGCGTTCAACGATGTCGCGCGTAGTGCTCTGGGATCGTCACGCCTCCTAGGCTGCCAGATTCCGCAACAACAACACCCACTACCTGACTGCGCCCTAACGCACCAGACGGTCGATTGTCGATATGAGCGGCGTCGCTCATACTGCGAAAAGACAATTTGTGGGGCGACAGCGCGACCAAGCATATCGAATCAGCGCGGTTGCCGAACATGTCCTGGACGCAGCCGAATGGACAGATACGACCCGCGCGACGTCGGCGACCGAGCAGACTCATGGGACCGCAATTTCGGCAGCCGCGGCGGCACGAGTGAGCGCGACCGCAATGACGAACGCGATCCGCGAGACATCTTCACCAGGGATCTCGACCTGCCGCGCGGACGGGAGCGCCGGCCAGCGGGCGACCGCGACCGCGTCTACGAGATCGACGGCGCGGAGAGCCGCGCGCTGGCGACGATTGGCGCGTTTCGAGTGATCGCTGAGAGCGACCTTCACGACATTCGCGACGACTCACAGAGCTCACGCCGAACCCTCAAGCATCTCGAGAACGAAGGGCTGATTCGCACGTCGCCGCTCAGCTCGGACGATCGCGCCGTCACGCTGACGGACCGCGGACGTGACCTGCTCGAGGCCAACCGCTACGAGCGTCACGACCGCACCTACGAGCCCCGCCAGACCTTCCACGCCGGCATCAGAAAGCCTCGCGAGCTGACGCACGACACCAACGTCTATCGCGCCTACCAGCGCGCCGAGGAGCGTCTCCGCGGCCAGGGCGGTCGGGTTCGGCGCGTCGTCCTCGACTACGAGCTGAAGCGCGACTATCAGCGATTCCTCCACGAGCGCAATCGCGGCAAGAAGGACTGCGACGGCCGGCCGGACCGTGAGCCGGAAGAGATTGCACGCTGGGCGCGGGAACACGAGCTGCCCTACGACGAGGGGCACGTCCGGTTCCCGGACGCGCGGATCGAGTACGAGGACCGAGACGGCCGCTCGCGGCACGAGGATCTCGAGGTCGTGACCGCCCACTATCGCGGCGCCCACTCCGCCAGCACCGCCAAGTCAGGATTCACCTGCTATCTCTCGATCGGAGGCTCGGTCGGCGGGCGCGGCGGCGGGGGCCGGCGGACACCACATCCGCGGATCGTGGAGGAGCTAATCCGATGACGCTGCCGCCCGCGCCGGACCGCTGGACCATCGACCTGGCGAACACGGAACGCACGGAAGCCATCGCGGCGTTCGGCTTCACCGAGCGCCAGGCGCGGTTTCTGCTCAACGTGCTCCTCCACTCGGGCGTGTTCGTCGAGCGGCAGGTACCTGCGCCCACGCCGGCATCGTCCACGGCCAAAAGAGTACGGACTTCCTCAAGACGCTCGTCGAGCGACGATTCGCGACCCCGATCACCCGGGAAGCTCCATCGCGGCCGGATGTTCCACCTCCATTACAAGCCGCTCTGGGCGGCCATCGGGCAGCCCGACAACCGCTTCCGGAAGCCGGCCGCACAGGGACGGATGATCGAGCGGATCAAGCTTCTGGACGCCGTGCTCGACGATCGCGAGTTCGTCTGGCTCGGTCCGTCAGGCGACAAGCATCGTCATTTCGTCCGGCACGTCGGCAACCGGCTGGAGCTCCGGGACTACCCGCACCTGACGTTCGGTGAAGGCCCCGAGCAAGCGGTCCGCCGCTTCCCAGACAAGCTGCCGATTGGGATGCAGCCGCACGCGGACCACCACGTCTTCGTCTACCTCGTCACGCGTCCGTCGCCGATGGACTTCCGGCTGTTCCTGCTGCGGCACGTGGCGCTGCTCCGTGTGCTCGTCCGATGGACAATCCGGCTGCTGCTTCCACGTAAGCTCGTCAAGGCGAGACTGGCCTACCTGCATGCCGCCCGGGAGCAGCTCGCGACACCCTTGCACCCGTCAATTGTCGAGACGTGGAGTGGCTCTTCCCCGAACGGAAGCGGCTCGCCGAACCCGATGCCGCGCCCGCCGACGCACGGTATCTGAGAATCTCCGGCGGGTACCACACGCCGGTCTACCGAGCGCTGTACCGACAGTGGTTGGACGAGCCCCGCAACACGCTCTGGATGGCCGGTTCTTCCGTCGTTGCCGACGCCATCGGCCGGGAGCACGGACGGGTTGAATGCGTCGAGCTGTCTCGGCAGTACCTGCATCTCTCCCCGCTCGTTGACGTCGCCTGACAAGCAACAGCAGAGGACGACCTGGGGGACGACCTCGGAAATCGAGGTTGTCCCCCCCGAGCACGTCCGAGAAGATCCCCGGCAGCAACGACGCCAGCGACCCGGCCCCCGCCAGCACAGGCGGTAACCGATTCTCTGGCCGCAAGTGCCACCGTGAGCGCGCGACACCAGCACGATGGGGCGGCGCTCTTTGCCGCCCACTGCGCAGGCACCGGTGGCGCGATCAGAGCAGGAAGACATGGCGTGAGCGACCCCGGTGCGCGCGCCGGAAATGGCCCCGCGCGTGTCCGGAGGGGTCGCTCACGCCATGGCTGTCGGTGTCCCGTGTTGGTCGTCTGCGCGTCTGTGGTCAGTCGCGGAAACGCCGCGAATCAGGTCCACTTGTGCGCGCGGAACGGAACGCGGATCCTCCGGACAATCCGGTCCCCCTCGTCCGGCAATTCCTGGCCCCGGAACTGCACGTGTTCCGCACTCGATGACACAGCTAGATGCCGCGTTCGTCGTTGGCCACTTCGAAGCGCGCGACATGTCAATGATCCGGGCCACGTTGGACGCGCTGGCCATCACGCAATTGATGTTCGATCTGTGCTCGACACCGTGCAAGGCTCGTCGCTTCGCTCCGCCCGCGCAAACGCCCACCCCAACGCGCACAGAACCCGCGTCGGGGGCCACCGGGCGCGCGGCCTGCGGGCCTTGACGGTGCCTGCGCCCAGATCATGTCTTGGCCATTACGTGATGGCCGGCGGTGTGAGGACGCTTAGCTGGACCGATCTTGCCTCTTGACCTCGATTCGAAGCGGCGTTGGCCTGTTCCGATCCTCCGTGCTCACTGCACACCCTCCGCGAGAGGTCACTTCGCGCGGAGCGCTGAAGGTCGCCGCCCTCAGGGCACGACTGACAGCCTACTTCCTGACTTCAGCACGGTTCTGAATCGAGATCGCTCACAGGGCTATTTCGAGATCAGAGACTCGCAACCGCATACCGCCGTCGCCCTCAGGGCATGCGGCTGCGGTGCACCACCGAGGCGTGGTTGTATCGCCTGGCCGTTCGAGAGAACAGCGCGGCCAGCATGACCCACGGCTTCGGAACGCATGACCACGTGTCGTGCGACGGCCGCGACGCTCAGCGTCTCGGTCTTCGATGCCGGCAACATCAGCCCGCATCTCGCGCCACTGTTCCCGGCGCGCCGGCCACAGGCCAGCGCGCCAGAGCGCGCCACTCCATGGACGTTCGGCAACAGTTGTCAGGAGGTGCGCCATGAAGCCCTGGTTGAATGTGTCCGAGGCTGCGGAGTACGCCGGCGTGAGCCGGGACACGATCTACACCGCATGCGAGCAGGCGGAGCTGCGAAGCGCGCGCGTCAGCGGACGACGCGCCATTCGCATTCGGCCGGCGTGGATCGATGCCTGGCTGGAACGGCATGCGCCGGATGTTCACGATCGCCGGCGCATCGGTGACACGCAGAACGGAGCGGCGTCATGAACCCGCGGGCGACGAGATCGGATGCGCCGCGCGCGCTGACCGAACGCGAGGTCGCCGAGCGGCTGGGGCTGTCGGTCGCCACGCTGCGTGCGTGGAGGCACAGAGGGAAGGGGCCACGTTTCCTGCGGCTCGGACGGTCCGTTCGGTACCTGCCAGCCGACGTGGCGGACTTCGTCCGGGCGAGCGCAGTTGACACCACGCCGGTTTCCTCGTCAGATGGTGGTTCGCAGCTCGGGGAGTTGCCGCTATGAGTCTCTGGACACGCGGTCGCCAGTACCTGGACGGACTTCACCGTTGCCGGCCGTCGATACCGGAAGCGCCTGGGCACGACGAATCTGCGAACGGCGACGCGCCGGGAACGGGAACTCGTAGAAGAGGCTGGACACGGCCGGCTGTCAGCCGACGAACAAGGGCCGAAGCGGCTCTCGGATGCGATCGACGCCTACCTGGCTGCCAAGCGGATCCGGTGCGCCCCGCGCACGATCGAGCTGCGAGGAGGAACGGCTCAGCCTCGTCACGAAGCACTTCGGCGACGTGCCGCTCTCGGCGATCACCGCGACGGCGATCGCCGACTTCCAGCGCAGGCGTCACGAGGCCGGCATCGCGAACCGCACGATCAACATGGACGTCGGTGTGCTGTCGCGCGTGCTCAAGTCCTGTGGCCGGTGGCGGGCGCTCGCGGACCACGTCCACAATCTCCCGGAGCGACAGCATCCCGTCGGGCGCGCCTTGACAGCAGAGGAACGGACGCGGCTCTTCCACGCAGCCGCGTCGAATTCGGAATGGGAGCACGTGTACTGCGCCGCGATCGTCGCGGCCAACACGTCGATGCGCCCGGTCGAGGTCAAGCATCTGCGCCGGTGCGATGTCGATCTCGTCAAGCGCCTCCTGCACGTCCGGCGGAGCAAGAACGAGACGAGTCACCGCGTCATCCCGCTCAACGCGTCGGCCATCGAAGCGGCGGCGCGGATGTTCGAGCGCGCGGATCTGCTCGGGCACACCGAGCCGGAGCATTACCTCTGGCCGGCCTGTCAGTGGGGCCGCTACGACGCGACCAGGCCGATGCTGAAGTGGGACACAGCCTGGCGAGCGCTGCGTGACGAGGCGGGCCTGCACGGCTTGCGCTTTCACGATCTGCGGCACACGGTCATCACCGAGCTTGCCGAGATGGGCGTGGCCGATCACGTGCTCGAATCGATCAGCGGGCATCTCTCGCGCCGGATGCTCGAGCACTATTCCCACATCCGGATCGACGCGAAGCGGCAGGCGCTCGATGGGCTGGACAACCTGCGGCGAGCCAGCGACACCGAAAACGGCAGCGGAAAGCCAGCAAACGACGCCGAAATCGAGACGATCGTGGAGGTCCCCGACGACCTCACGTCACAGTCACGTCACAGTCTGCTGTTGAGCGGGTCTCCGCCTTCCGGTAAACTGTTGATTCCACTCAACCGGAGAGATGTCCGAGTGGTTGAAGGAGCACGCTTGGAAAGCGATTCCGGCGAGCTGTATCGACCAACGCCTAAACACCTCTTCACACAGTCGATTCAACGACTTCCCACCACAGAATGCTCCTCAATGTGAGCCCGTAAACGTCGGTGTTTGTCTGCGGTTTCGGGGCGACCTTACACAGTTTCTACACAGTTCTGAACGGCACTTTGGCGAGTACTCCCCGAGTGGTCGGCGGTACGTGTCGGACGCCTCCTCCACTCGTCGCCGCCTGACGCCGCTGCGTCCGTGGCTGCAAGTGCTCGTCAGATACCTGGAGTGCTGCGGTCATGGGCGAAGTTCCGGAATCCCGGGACCCGGATCGCGTCCGTCGTAATGGTCCGCGTCGTCCTCGATTTGCACGACGAGAGACACGCCGCTTTCGTCCCTCCGCGCCAGGCACCCGTTACGAACGTCCGGGTTGTCGAGGATGGCGTCCAATTGACGCAGGTTGCGCCGCGAAAGCCTCACGTGTACCCGGTTGTCGATGATCGTGACGAACATGTCTTCCTCCTCTTAACGTCCAACGCTGTCGGCCTGCGCTGGCAGCCGTGACGCTGCGGCGTCACGGGTACCCGAGCAGGCGGCGCAACGCCATCGCCCAGCTCGATAGCCACGAACCGATCAGGACGACCAGGACGACGGCACTCACCACCGAGATCGAGAGTCCGATCAGCGCGCCGACGACCGTGGCGTTGCGGACCTCGGTGCCGGCGGTGTTGTCGCGCATGCTCTGGTGCGCGGACACCGCGTCACCTTGTCCCTGACCGTCTCCAACGCCGGCGCCCGAGATTGACATTGAACCTCCGGCAGCAACACCATCACCGGAGCGTTGCCACGACGATTGTCAATACCGCCAGGGCGGTTGCCGCGGCCGCTGGTTCCCGGCGGTTCATGTGCGTTGCCACCGCTCCACCCATCACTGCGGCCAGACAAGCCGCGGCAGCGGGCGTCAGGAAAGGCGCGATACCGGTGGCCATCGGAGCTATCAGGCCGATGGCGCCCAGTATCTCTGCGATACCCAGCAGCCTGATCTGAGCCTCCGGTACCGAGTGCACCCACTGCATGTGCGGATTGACGGCAAGTTGGGCTTTCGACCGCACCAGCTTCATCGTCCCCGCGGCTCCGAAGGCGAGCGCGAGGAGAATTTGAATTGCCCAGAGGATCATGTCTGTCTTCCTCCCATCACGCGATTTCGAGCGGACGCCCGTCGGCGCTCGGCGCCGCCGGCATTCGGATCTCGAGGACGCCGTTGGTGAAGGACGCCGCGGCCCGATCGGTAATCGCGCCAGCCGGCAAGGCGATGGTTCGATAAAACGCGCCGTAGTTGCGCTCGGTCCTGTAGACGCCATCGCGCTGCTCGTCCTGCTCGCGATGCCGCTCACCGTAAATCGTGATGGTGTCCTCCGCGACCTTGACCTTGACGTCGGCTTTCTCAACGCCGGGCAGGTCGACACGGAGCACGAGTTCGTCCTTGTGTTGCGTGACGTCGACGCGCGGCGCCCACGTCATGAGTTCGCCGGACGCCGGCACGCGGCTCCAGCCGCGTCCCAGTCCGAAGTCGTCGAAGATTCGCGTGACTTCGTCAGCGAGCCGTTCGAGCGCCCGGAATGGAGCGGCGCTACTCGAATCCTGGCGCGCAGGTGGCTGCGCCTTTTCCGGGGCGACGTTCGTGTCTCTCGCAGGCATGATCTGGTCCCTTCCCGTGCGGATCGCGCGTGCGCGACAGTGCGCCGTGCGCCGCATCATTGCTGCTCCCTGAAGAGGCAACTTCGGTTCCACTCGCGCTGCTCTGCGATGTGATTGATGTTAAGGAGGTTGGGCGTCGTGGGCGCCGCGCTGTGCCCAGTCGGCGTGACGAAATACAGTCAGCTGCCGCTCGGCCATCGCGGCGGCCGCCAACCCGAGTCAACTGTTCTCAGGGGCACGTTCGGAAGACCTGATGTCACGAAACAGGATGACGCCCATGAAGCACGCGACCAGGTAGCCTATGGCGCCGAACAGCGACACGCCTCGGACGACCGGTTCAGCGTGCAGGCTCCAGAGGAGAGATGATCCAAGCAGGAGCGACGACGTGAGCAGGCCCAGCACCAGACGATTGACGACAGGGTCGAGGCGCCGATGCTCCAGGTGCACGCTGAGGGTGCCCGCGCGGATGCTTGCCACCATGTCGTTCAGGTCGCCCGGCAGCGCGCCCAGGAGGCGCTCCCACGCCCGCACGCCGCGCCGCACCTGTCCCCAGACACGGCTCGGGGCAAACCTGCGCCTGACGGCTGCTTCCGCGTACGGCTCAATCAGCTCCCACAGGCCGAACGAGGGGTTGACCTGCTTGGCGGTGCCTTCGAGCTCACCCAGCACCCGCAACAGCAGCATCGCGCCGGGCGGCAGGAACAGGTGGTTCTCGTAAATGACGGCGGTCAGGCTCCTGAGCAGCCCGCCGAGATCGAGGCTGCCGATGCTCTGATGCGCGTACTCCGTGACCAGATCCGTGATGTCGGCCTGCAACTGCTGGCGCTCGGTGGTGGGCGGTGCAGTGGACAGATCCCAGACGGCGTCGGTGACGGTCCTGGCGTCGCCGTGCACGACGGCGAGTAGCAGGTCCTCGATCGCGTCGCGCAGGTCGTCATCCAGCCGTTGCACCATGCCGCAATCGAGCACACCCACGACGCCGGTCGGCAGAAGCATGAGGTTCCCGGGATGGGGGTCCGCGTGGTAGAAGGCGTCGCGGAAGATCATCTCGAGGTACATGTTCGCGCCGCGCCGCGCGAACTCGTCCATCTCGGCATTCGGGCCGGGAAGTACCTTGATCCGGGACACCAGCACGCCTTCGAGTCGCTCCATCGTCAGGACGCGTCGGGAGCACAGCTCGGGAAACGGGACCGGAAAATGGACGGTGTCGTCCTTGGCGAAGTTCGTACGAAACTGCTGGATGTTGCGCAGCTCGCGCCGGAAGTCGAGCTCGCCGCGCATCATCTTCGTGAACTGACCGACGACGGCGACTGGATGGTACGGCCTCAGGTCGTCGACATGCCGTTCGGCCAGCGCCGCGAGATCGGCGAGCATGTTCAGGTCGGCTTCGACCCGGCTCTCGAGGCCGTCCTTCTGAATCTTGACGACGACGTGCTCGCCGCTGTGCAGGCGGGCGTAGTGCACCTGCGCGATGGAGGCTGACGCAAACGGCGTCGGCTCGAACGACGCGAAGAGGGTCGCGGGCGGGCTCCCGAGCTCCCTTTGAATGGTCGCTTCCGCCACGCCTGGCGGATCCGGCGGCGCGTGGCTCTGCAGGTGCGTCAACTCGCCCGCGACATCGTTCCCGACCAGATCCGGCCGCGTGCTCAGCATCTGACCGAACTTGATGAACGTGGTGCCCAGCTCGCTCAGGGCGAGCCGGATGCGGACCGGCGTGCTGAGATCGACGATGCGCTGCTCCGCGGACCCGCGAAGCCATTGTTGCATCCGCTTGCCGGGCAGGTTGCGGAGCCGATCGGCGAGGCCGTATCGAACTGCGACACCGGCGACCTGCCGAAAGCGGAGCGCATTGCGCCGGCGTCGGCGGCGGCGCTCCACACGGTCGCGCACGGAGGCGAGATTCATGATGCCGCCGCCTGCCCGATGCTCGACAACGCCTCCCGCACGGCGCCGCCGTCGAGGCTTTCGGCCTTCAGCAGCCGCGCCGACAGATCACTGAGTGCGTCACGATGGGCGGCGAGGAGCGCCACGGCCCGCTCGAACTGATCGCCGACAATGCGGCGCACTTCGGCATCGATCGTCTCGTGTGTCGCGGCGCTGACATCGCTGCTCTCCGCGACCGCGGCTCCCAGGTACTGCAGGTGTGGCCCGGCATACCGCACGGACCCGAGCTTGTCGCTCATGCCGAATTCCGTCACCATGCGCCTGGCGAGTTGCGTCGCGCGCTGAATGTCGTCGACCGCACCGGTGCTGATCGTGGCGAGCATGACCTGTTCGGCAGCCCGGCCTCCCATCATCACCGCAATCTGATCGTCGAGCTCCTCCATCGAGAGCAGGTATCGGTCCTCCTTCGGCATCTGCATCGTGTAGCCCAGCGAGCCGCGGCTGCGCGGGATAATGCTGATCTTGCTGACCGGATCGCCGGTTGGGACCAGGCTGGCGACGATGGCATGGCCGCATTCGTGGTACGCCACAGTCTCGCGTTCCTTGGGGTTCATCACGCGGGTGCGCTGCTCGAGGCCGCCGAGGACGCGCTCGATCGCCGCCTCGAAGTCGGCGAACGTCACGCCCGCGCCTTGACGGCGCGCCGCGAGCAGGGCGGCCTCGTTGATGACGTTCGCCAGGTCGGCGCCGCTGAACCCCGGTGTAATGCGCGCGGCCCGTTCCAGATCGAAATCCGGCGCAAGCGCGACGCGGCGGCTGTGAATCTTGAGGATCTGCAGCCGGCCAATGGGATCCGGATTGCCGAGCACGACCTGCCGATCGAACCGACCCGCCCGCAGCAGCGCGGGATCGAGAATTTCGGGGCGGTTGGTCGCCGCCATGATGATGACCGGATTCTCGGCGTCGCTGTTGAAACCGTCGATCTCTGCGAGCAGCTGATTCAGCGTCTGTTCGCGCTCGTCATTCGTCATGACACGGGCGCCGCCGCTGCGGCTCTGGCCAATTGCGTCGATCTCGTCGATGAAGACAATCGCGGCGCGGCGGCGCGGGCCTGTTCGAACAGGTCCCGCACCCGGGCCGCGCCAACGCCGACGAACATCTCGACGAACTCCGAACCGCTGGTTTCGAAGAAGCGGACGCCGGCTTCACCAGCGGTGGCCTTGGCGATCAGCGTCTTGCCGGTCCCTGGAGGGCCGACGAGGAGACGCCCTTCGGAATCCGGCCGCCCAGCTTCGCGAATCGCTGCGGCGCTTTCAGGAATTCGATGATCTCCCTCAGTTCAGCAATCGCCTCGTCGGCCCCGCCGACGTCCTTGAACGTGACGCCAACGTCCTGGGGTTGCACCTCGGTCGCCTTGCTCTTGCCGACGCCGAAGACGCCGCCCCCGAACGTGCCGCCTCCAGTGCGCGTCCGGAGGCTGCGACCGGCGAGTGACCAGAGCCCCATCATCACAAACAGCGGCAACACCCAGCTGAGCATGAAGGTCGCAATCGGACTGGGCGGCGTCTTGGCACGATACGTGACGTGCGCGGCGCCGAGCTCTCTGACGAGATCAGGATCGCCGTCGGGCGGCGGCAGCGTCGTGAATCGAGGTGTCACCGGTCCGGGTGTCTGGCCCTCAGGGTTCTTCATCACCCCCTCAATCGGCGTCCCCAGCGTAACGTCCGTGACCTGGCCCGCCGCCAGCTTCACCTTGAACTCGCTGTACGGGATCTCCGCCGCGCGAGGCAGCAGCGGGGCCACCGCCGCCTGCAGCAGCCAGACGCCCATCAGCGCGGCGGCGGCGTACGGGAGCCAGCCGGGGATCTGGCTCTTTCGCGGCGAGTGATCGTCCGGACCAGTCGGTCCTGCCTTGGGCCCGCGACGATGCGCAGACGGCGGTTGAAGCAGTCGTGAAGCAGGCATGGGCTCTCCTGTCATGCGGCGGCGGTCCGTGACATCGCCGGCTCGTTCGGCGATTTCACTCCCGTGCGTTCCAGCCAGTCGAACAACCGGGCAACATGCGGTCGCCACCGGGGCCACACGTCCGCGAGCAACGCCAGGATGAACAGGCCCAGGGCCCACCAGAACGGGATGAGCAACGCAGTGGTGATCGACGCGACGGTATTCAATGCGAACATGGCTAACCTCGTCGCGCTCGCAATCGCAAACGCCGCTCCACATGGCTCTGCGCGAGAAAACCGCTGAATCTCGTTCTCGCGCGCAGGTTGGTCTGGCGCCCGCGCCGCCATGGCCGCCAGCGCGGTGACGAAATCAAGGCACGAGACGCGCTACCGTCAGCGGAAGCGCCTCTCCGGCTCAGGCCCGCGATCCGGTGCCCCGGGAATTCGCACCCTCCGCCAGGGAACGTCCCTTGCTGTGGCTGCCCGGGTGATCAGAATCGCCCACGTGTCGGATCCCCACGTCCTCTCGCGCACGGCCGCCGAGTGGAGCAGCGTCGTCTTCAACAAGCGCGTGACGGGCTATGCCAACCTCCTCCTGCGACGCGGGCGCGTGCACCGGCGCGAATACCTGTTATCCGTGCTCGCCGCGGCGGCGGAGCAATCGGACCATGTGGTCGTGACCGGCGACGTCACCAACCTGTCGCTCGAACACGAATATGAGGAAGCCGGTGCGCTGCTCGCCGATGTGGCACGGCGGACGGAGGTCACGGTCGTTCCGGGCAACCACGACGTGTATCTGCCCGCGACGCATGACGGCCGTCGCTTTCCGCACCATTTCGATCGATTCCTCGCGAGCGACCTGCCGGAGTTCGCGTGCGATCTTCCGGCCGGCCCGTTTCCCTGTGTCAAGCTGCGCGGCCCGGTGGCGATCATCGCGCTGTCGAGCGCCGTACCGCGTCCTCCCTTCATCGCGGCCGGACGCGTCGGCCGCGAACAACTGGACGCGCTCCAACACCTGCTCGCGCACCCGGCCGTGCGGCAGCGCACGCCAGTCGTCTTGATCCACCATCCCCCTGTGGACGGGCGGCCTCGCCTGATGCAGCACCGTGACGGACTCGTGGACGCCGCGCCGTTGCGGGCCGTGCTCGCGCCACTGACGCGTGGCATCGTGCTCTTCGGCCATGTCCACGTCCGCCAACGGTGCACGCTGCGCACGCCAGCGGGAACCATTGATGTCATCAGCGCAAGCGGCGCGGCACTGGATCATCCGAGTCCGGCGATTCGTGCTGGATTCAACCTCTACGTGGTGGACGACGGTGGCGGTCTGGCCTCGGTCGAGGCCCATGTGCTCGACCCGGGTCGCGGCGGCTTCGAAACGCGGTGCATCGGTCGCGGAATGTGAGCAGATGAGATGAGCAACCCCCGCCCGCCGCTTCGCACGGCCCGCCCTGAACGGGAGCGGTCCATGGACGTACCGGATCTCGTCGACGATGGCCGCTCCATTCGGGTTCGCGCCGAGTACGCGGGAGGTGTGGGTCGCCGAACGCCCATCGCCGACCAGGCGCTCGCGTTCGTCGGCGGCGGCAGCGTGGTGGCCCGGTCATTCAGCCGCGGCGGCGCCTGCGAGCTGCCGTCCGGGCTTGGCGATTCACTGCGCGTTCTTCGCTTCCGCGACCATCCCAGCGCGCACTCGACGTCGTCGATCGAGTCGCGGGTGTCGGTCCTCCGGGCGTCCTCGCGACCACGCCTGTTGTTCGACGCCGAGCTTGATGTCCCAGGTCTGGGTGCGGTGCGCCGCGCGACCTGGGCGGATCCGGTCGGGGTGCGGGTCCGCGCGACACGCAGTTGCCGTTCGCTGCGCGCGAGGCTGCGCGCCGCCGGTCTCCCGCCGATCGTGATCGATATCGGCGCGGTGCTCGATGAGGGAGACGCGAACGACATCGCACCAATCCTCGACGCCGTGCGGCTGGCGCGCACCGCCGCGCGCCTGCGCGCGTGTGGCTTTCATGTGCCGGCGATCGTGTATCGAGGGTCGCATCGACCGTCGGTCACCGGCTTTATGGCGCTGCAGCCCCAGGAACTCTCGACGTTCGTGCCCCCCGATCCCGGCAATTCGCCCGGCCCGGCGGTCATCGCCTCGCCGCTCAACGCGACGACCGGCAGCGAACTGATCGCGGGGAATCGCATCGAGGTGGAGCTGGACAACTAGAAGGCACGCAACTGGCTGCTGCGCGCCATTGAGGGCAGCGAACGCCGCGTGCACTTCCAGGTGTACATGGCGCTCGATGATGACGTCGGACGCTCCGTCGAGGCGGCGCTGACCGCCGCGGGGGGCCGCGGCGTCACGGTGCGGGTGCTCGTAGATTCGCTGCACGGCCTGCATGGCTCGTTGGGCGCACAATGCGATTCTCGATCGCCTCTCGTCGCGTCCCGGCGTCGAGCTTCGCGTCTGCAAGCCGATCACGGGCGGTCGTCGCTGGAGGAGCTCAAACAGCGGGACCATCGCAAGCTCGTCGTCGTCGACGGGCGGGTCGCGCTCGTCGGCGGACGGAACCTGTCGCACGAGTACTACACCGGGTTCGACGAGGAGCCCCTCACTCCCAGCATAACGTGGCGTACGGTGCCGTGGCTGGATGCCGGGGCGCGTCTCGAGGGCCCTGCCGTGGCCGCCCTGGAGCGAGCATTCCTGCAGGCGTGGACCGATGCCGGTGGCCGCCGTTCGACATCCGGCATGCCGCAGGTCGGCACGGCGGCAGCGCGGTGATCGTCCACCGCGGGCTGCGGGATGCGTACACCGTGGACGCGTACATCGGGCTGATCGACAGTGCCGATCCCACGTCTACGCCATGAACGGCTTCCCGCTTCTGCTCGAAATTCAGCATGCGCTGTTCCGGGCGTTCCGGCGCGGCGTCCGGGTCCGAACGCTCTTCGGTAACCTCACACCAAGGCACGGTGACAGGCCGTTCTCCGGCCCGTGGTCGGCCGCGCGGACAATGGCGACCTCGCTCGTGCATTCGCGGATGGACCCGATCGTCGCCGCCGGAGGCGAATGTTACGAGTCGTCGTGCCGAATCAGCCTGGCTGGGACGGGCGGTGGGCGACATCCGGCCGCATGTCCATGCGAAGACGATGAGCGTCGATGGACGGATGTGTGCCGTCGGCAGCGCCAACCTGGACGTCACCGCTGGCTACTGGGAAAGCGAGCTGCTCCTCGTCGTGGAGGACCGGTCCCTCGCCGGCGGTCGAAGCGCGGTTTGACGAGCTGCTCGCCGCGTCGCGGCGGGTTGATCCGGACGATCCCGATTGGCAGCAGCGGGCCGAGCGCCGCTGCTGGATGCGGGTACTGGCCCGGTGTGCTGTCCGCGTAATCAGCCCAGCTCGGTCACCATTCCCTTCGGCCGCAATGCCGAGATGTAACGATGCGGCTGATGGTCGGTGAATGAGTATCGGAACGATGCTCGCTGTTTTTCGCGCGCGAAAAGCGCAAGCATCGCCTTCGGAATCTCGCGGATGCTCTTCAGCTGAACCATGGGCGTCCGCGCACGACGCCATACGTCATCGCGGTATCGATACTCCCGCCCGAAATGGATGAACGGTCCCCAGGCGACAGGCGGGAGCCCGGGAATCAGGTCGCGGTCGATGACATAACTGAAAATCCTCCCTGCGACCGCATCCGTCCAGGGCGGCAACGGCGTGCACGCGGCCATCGGTTGACCGAACGTGTAGACCCCGCGCAATGTGTCGCTGATGGCGCGCAGCGGCTGGCGGCCCGCGATGGACAACGCAAACAGGACCGCCATCGCGCCGCCAAGGCTGTGTCCCGTGACATACAGGGCCTGCATCGGATGCGCAACGGTGTCGATGGCGGGCCACGGACTTGCCTTGCAGGGCGAGCTCCAGGTTCTCGAGCACGCCCAGCCACGTGGCACGCAGGTTCAGATGGAATCCCGCGTGAACCTTGATCGGCTGGTCACCATCGGCTGCGGCGATGATGGACGATTCGGAACCGACGTCGATATCCCCAAGCCAGTTGCCGAGCGTCGCTGGCTCGGTCCCCCGATAGCACAGCATGACGACCCGGCCGCATCGGCTCTGCACCAGGGACGCAGTCGAGAAGACCAACATCGCGTCGACAGTCTGAGAGATCCGCACGCAGGCGTTGGCCTCCAGCCCCATCCTGGCCATCACCGTGGCCAGGGTATTCGCGTCGGCATATGCGTACCCGGCACAGGTCGCAAGCACGTGTGCGACGACGGCGTAGCCGTCGGCAGGATCTGTGCGGTGAGCGCGCCCAAGGCGTCAGCCGGTCCGTGTTTAGGGGAAATGGACTGGTGAAGGTGCCGGCAGAGACTCGTCGATGTTCATGAACAGCTTCTGAATTCGGCTACGTGGAGGATTGGCGAATGCCATTCCCGAGCGCGTCCCAACACACCACGCTCCGATCCTGTTGTCACCGACAGGTGTACCGGGTGGTGGCGAACACGGACCACAGTCGTGACGAAATCGAGGCACGAGACGTGCGGGCGTCAGCGGGAGCCGCGGGTGCGTGCGGTGACCTCGCTGTCATCGGCTCGAGAGAGACAGAGACACCTCATGGCCGCGCCGTTGCATAGCGCGCGAGCACTGCTATGTCCCGCCTGTTGATCCTCAGCGCGACCGGGTCCCTCGGTCGCACATGCTGCTGCGCCAGGCGCTCGCCGCCCGCCATGAGGTCACGGTGTTCGTCCGCACGCTGTCCAAGCTGCCGCCCGAAGTGCGGGAACGAGTGTCCGTTCACACTGGTAACCTCGGTGCCATCATGCTCTCGACCTTGTCAGAGGCCAGGACGCGCTGATCAACTGCGCCCGGACACGTCGCCGATGGCGATACCTTTGTCGGTCTGA